>JADJFB010000001.1 GCA_016708845.1 Bacteroidota bacterium
GCAAATTAATAATACAACACATGAAACTAATACCGGGAAAGATAATACACCTAAGATAGCTGTAATTAACATCGCCCACATAGTTAATGGCATACGTGTCATTTTCATTCCTTTAGTACGTAAATTAATGATGGTAACGATGTAGTTAATACCACCTAATAACGAAGAAACTACAAATAAAGTCATTGAAATTAGCCATAAAGTCATACCTAATTTAGAACCTGGCATTGCCTCAGGTAATGCAGATAATGGAGGATAAATTGTCCACCCACCAGATGCAGGACCATCTTCGATGAATAAAGAACCTAACATGATAACACTTGAAACAAAGAAGAACCAGTATGATAACATGTTTAAGAATCCAGATGCCATATCACGTGCACCAATTTGGTAAGGAATTAACAAGTTAGCAAAGGTGCCACTTAATCCTCCTGTTAATACAAAGAATACCATAATGGTACCATGTATAGTAACTAAGGCTAGATACATGTTTGGATCTAAGATTCCATCTTTACCCCATTTATCACCAAGCATAGCATTGATGAAAGCGAATTTTTCGCCTGGCCAAGCCAATTGCATACGGAAAATGATAGACATCGTCATAGCAATTACAGCCATAATAATAGCAGTAATTAAAAACTGACGAGAGATCATTTTATGATCCATACTAAATATGTATTTACTCACAAAACTCTCTTCATGTTCATCGTGATCATGAGCATGGTCGTGGTGACCTACGTGTTCTGTTAAATCTGCTGAATGTGCGTTTGACATATGATATGCTTTATTTTAAGTACTACAATTTTTTCTAAATAATTATTTTGATGCTATTTTCTTTTTGAAACGAGGTTGCGTTAATAACCAATCTTTGTAATCTTTTTCACTTTCTACAACGATAGTCATTTGCATATTATAGTGAGATGCTCCACAAATTTTATTACACAATAAAACATAATCAAACTCAACAGGCTCTTCACCTTTTTTAGCACGAGCTTCGTTAATACCCGCCATTAATTGAATTACATAAGGATCTTTACGCATTTCGGCAGTTGTTTTATTTGGAGTAAATTTAAATTCGGTTACCATACCTGGTACGCAGTTCATTTGAGCGCGGAAGTGAGGCATGTAAGCGGAGTGAATCACATCACGAGAACGCATTTTAAATTCAATTTCTTTGTTTACAGGAATGTGAAATTCGTTTTTTACTAATATATCATCGTAACCTGTAGCATCTAATGTGTCTAAACCTACAGAGTTTCCTCCATCAATTTGTCTATAATCTGTAGAGCCCAACTTTTTATCAAATCCAGCATAGCGAGCTGTCCAATCAAACTGTTTGGCATATAATTCAATAGTTACTTTATCAGCTGAAGTTGATCTCTCAGTAATCTCGTTCCAGTATTTTAAACCAAAAATGATGATACCTGCTAATACAACGGCTGGAGCAATTGTCCAAGCCATTTCTAAACGGTTATCATGAGCTAAGAACGTTGCTTTAACACCTTTTTTACCTGTGTATTTATATGCAAAATAAAATAAGAAAGCATTAACCAATACAAATACAAGAGTTACTAACCACATATTATAGTTCCAAAGCGTATCAACTTTTTGGCCGTGAACAGAAGCTGCATCAGGCAACAAGTTATCAGCCCAACGATTTACCTGCCAAAAGAAAAAAGCAATTAAACCAAATCCGCCTAATAGCATACCTTTTCCATTAAAAGAGTTGTCGCTATCTGTAACTTCCCATTCTTTAGTTTTCTTAAACTCACGTGATAGTTCAACAACACGCATTAACTGATGGACAGCGATGATTAAAAGTACAAGTCCTAATAAGATTAACAATTTCATATCTCTTTATTTTTTAGTTGTCTTATGAATGAGAGTTTTTTCTCTTAATTCACATCAAATATTTTAGTTTATTCTTTTGTTTAATTAGTATGAGTGATGAGCACTTTCTTCCAAGAATGGGTGATTTTTAACCATTAAAGGACGTTTAGAAAGATTGGTTAATACCACGTAGATAAATAATCCTAAGAAGAACATAAAGTTACCTAACTCCATCCAGCTTAAACCTGTCCAGTGATGACCAACTGTTCCTGGCATAACTACCATGATGATATCTAAGTAGTGACCGATGAAAATAATAACACCAACAAACATTAAGAAGAAATAATTTCTTTTTGAATCGCGGCTCATTAACATGATCATTGGGAAAGCAAAGTTTACAAATAATACGGTCCACATTAAAGCTTTATAAGATTCCCAACGAGTTTGGAAATAAACAACTTCTTCAGGAATATCAGCATACCAAATCAACATAAATTGAGAGAAGTATAAGTATGTCCATAAGAAAGAAATAGCAAACATCCATTTACCAATATCATGAACTGTACTTTCTGTTACAAATTCTAAGTAACCTAATTTTTTTAACCATACTACTAAGATAGTTACAGTAATCATGGCACTAACCCACATACCTGAGAAAATATACCAACCCATCATAGTAGAGAACCAGTGAGTATCGATGCTCATAATCCAATCCCAAGCAGATGTAGAAGAAGTTACAGCAAATACTACCATAAACCAAGCGCTTAATTTAATGTTTTTCCAGTGGAAACCCTTTGCTTCTTCGTGTCCTAAAGCATCAGCATCCATTGAGTTTTTACGTAATTTCCAAGTAAATAATACCCAAGCAACCATGTATAAGATTGTTCTAATCCACCAGAAAATACCAAAGTATCCAATTTTAGCAGCAATAACTGCATCGTAGTTTTCAGAACCTTCTGTTGCAATACCTTCTGCCATCCAAGGATAGATTGTGTGCATGTGAAGTTGACCACAAATAAATACTAATAACATAAATGATAAACCAACTGGTAAATACCATGTTACTGCTTCAATAACTCTTTTAATAGTAGTTGCCCAACCAGCTTCAGCAGCATATTGTAAACCTAAAAAGAAAGCGGCAGCTAATGCAATAGCCATAAAGAAAAACGCGCCAGCAAATACGTTTGCCCAAGCACGTGTTGCATGATAATGATGATCATCAGGTTGTTTATCAAACATAAACATACAAATGATGGAAACTAAACCAACGATCATCAAAATATATGATGTCATTTTTGCTTTAGCGGGTACTACGAAATTTAATTTATCAGTGTTCATATTTAAAAATTCTGTCGTATTTAAAAATTCGTTCTTAATTAATGTTTAGCTGGTTCAACAGTTGGTGTAGCTGCTGCAACTTTTGCTGTGCTATCTACTGCTGCTGTTTTAGGACCTTGTAATTTTTGTACATAATACACTAATTTCCAACGCTCTTCTTGTGTTAATAAGCTTTGGTGTGCACCCATCGTTCCTTTTCCGTAAGTAATAGAGTGGAAAATTTTTCCTTGCGGCAAATCTTTTAACGCAACATTATATGCTGGTGGTGGACCAGGTAATTTAGCTCCAACTTTTCCGTCTCCCCCTCCTGTAGCACCATGGCAATGAACGCAGTATTTACCATACAACACTTCTCCCTCTTTTTCAATTGCTTCTGTGTAATCAAGTGGATTTTTTAAGTATAATCCAGCTGATGTATATCCATCTGGTGTATTAGGATAAACGTAAGGTATAAAACCTCTTGCAATAGTTCCTGCTACTGGTAATTTAGAACTGTTTAAAGTATCTCCATTAATAATGTGAGTTCCGTAGTATTCTAAAGAAGGTGAACGGTACATATCTGGCATAAATTCAAAGCCAGGACTGTTCACATCTTTTTTACCACATGATGTAAAACCTGCCACTAACATTACTGCGAAAGTTCCGCAGGTAATTAGTTTAAGATTTCTGTATGATAGGTTCATATTATAAAGTTTTTATCTAATTAGTATTTTGGTTCGATTGTAATTGTGCCTTTGTAGTTTACTTCTTCTGCACCAGTAGTACGTAAAATCTCATCAGCTTTTTTAGACTGCTCATCATTTAACTCTAAATAAATCATGAATTTATCATCAGTTGTGCGAGGATCAGGGTTTTTTGCCTTTGCACCTGGTACTAACCAACAACGTAATAAATACGTTAAAGACATACCATGGGCTGCACAAAATACAGTAGCTTCGAATGTAATTGGAATAAATGCTGGAACGTTTGAGTAATAATTCCAGTTAGGTTTACCTCCAATGTCACTTGGCCAATCACTAATCATCATGTACCACATCATTAATGTAGCTAATGATAGTCCTGTGATACCATAAATAAATGCGCAAATTGCTATACGTGTACGAGGTACACCAACAATTGGATCAATTCCGTGAACTGGAAATGGAGTAAATACATCTGCAATACGAATACCAGATGCACGTAATTTTTTACATGCTTCTAATAAAGGAACTTCATCAGAAAAAATGCCGTGTATAATTTGTTTAGTTGCCATATTATTATTTAAATAAATCTAAATCTTAATTTTTTATTAGTGGTGTGCGTGATCTGCTGCAGCTTTTTTATGCTCTTCACCAGACGATTTTAATATTGATTTTAACTCAGCTTGCGCAATTACTGGGAATGTACGAGAATATAATAAGAATAATGTAAAGAACATTCCAATAGTTCCAACAAAAATACCTACGTCAATAAATGATGGAGAGTAAGTATTCCAAGTTGATGGTAAATAAGTACGACATAAAGTTGGAACGATAATTACAAAACGCTCAAACCACATACCGATGTTTACTACGATAGATAAGCAGAATGTAAATACTAAACTTGTACGTAATTTTTTGAACCAGAATAATTGTGGAGAGATAACGTTACAAGTCATCATGGCTGCATAAGACCACCACATTGGACCAGTTGCTCTGTTTAAGAAAGCGTATTGTTCCCATTCAACACCAGAATACCAAGCAACAAATAATTCAGTTAAGTAAGCTACACCTACAATTGAACCAGTTACGATGATTACGATATTCATGTACTCAACGTGTTTGATAGTAATATAGGCTTCTAATTTATAAACTTTACGAACGATTAACATTAACGTTAATACCATTGCAAATCCTGAGAATACCGCACCCGATACGAAGTATGGAGGGAAGATAGTTGTATGCCAACCTGGAACTACCGAAGTAGCAAAGTCAAATGATACAATTGAGTGAACCGAGAATACTAAAGGAGTTGATAAACCTGCTAATACTAAAGATACTTCTTCAAAACGAGACCAGTGACGAACATTTCCACCCCAACCAAATGATAATAAAGCGTATGCTTTCTTCATTCTTGGCTTAACAACTCTATCACGAATCATTGCGAAATCAGGAATTAAACCAATGTACCAGAAAACAATTGATACAGTTGCATAAGTTGATACCGCAAACACGTCCCATAATAATGGAGAGTTAAAGTTAGGCCATAATGAACCAAATTGATTTGGTAATGGGAATAACATATAATCTAACCAAGGACGACCTGTGTGTAACGTTACGAAAATAGCCGCACATAATACCGCGAAGATAGTCATCGCCTCTGCTGAACGGTTAATTGCCATACGCCATTTTTGACGGAATAATAATAATACGGCCGAGATTAATGTACCCGCGTGACCAATACCAATCCACCAAACGAAGTTGGTAATATCCCAAGCCCAGTCAACACCGTTATTAGAACCCCAAGCTCCAATACCTACACCAATAGTGTAAGATAAACATCCAATACCCCACATAAAGCCTAATACAGAGATGGTAAATAAAATATACCATAATCTGTTTGCTTTACCTTCTATGGGCGCAATAATATCATCGGTGATATTTCGGTACGTTTTATTCCCTAAAATCAGCGGTATTCTTATCTGTGATTCTGCGTGCATATTATTTTAAATTCAGAAATTAATATTTAATTTTTTAATAATCTTATGAATGGTGTTCTTCTTTATGTCCTTCTTCTTTGTGAGCTGGAGCAGCGCTGTGCCCTTCATGATGATGAATAGCTTCCTCTTGATTTCTTACTTTTAATAAGTAAGATACTGTTGGTTTAACACCTACTTCTTCTAACAATAAATAATTTTTATCATCATTTCTCCAAGTGTTAATTGCTGAAGCTTCATCATTAAGATCTCCAAACATAATAGCGTTTGTAGGACAAGCTTGTTGACATGCTGTTTTGATTGAACCATCAACGATTGGCATTTTAGCTGCTTTTGCTACTAATTTACCTGCTTGTAAACGTTGCTGACACATTGAACATTTTTCCATTACACCACGAGAACGAACTACTACGTCTGGGTTTAATACCATACGACCTAAGTCTTGTTGTGCTGGATTCACGTTTGTGAAATCAGGGTTTTCGTTATAGTTGAACCAGTTGAAACGACGAACTTTAAACGGACAGTTGTTAGCACAGTAACGAGTACCAATACAACGGTTATAAGTCATCATGTTTAATCCTTCTGTACTGTGGCTAGTTGCTAATACCGGACAAACCGTTTCGCAAGGAGCGTGGTTACAGTGCTGACACATCATTGGTTGGAAAGTAACCTTCGGATTTAAAGAAGGGTTTTCCATGTCTAAATACATTTGCATAGCACCAACATGTTCTTCAGAAGCTTTTGAAGCTGTCATGTCAGATGTATAGTATCTATCAATACGTAACCAGTGCATTTCACGAGTTTTACCAACTTCTTCTTTACCTACAACGTGAACGTTATTTTCTACTGTACATGCTACAACACAAGCAGCACATCCAATACAAGATGTCATATCAATGGTTAAACCCCATTTGTGGTTTAAACGTGGATGAGCATCCCATAAATCAATTTCATCAACATGTTTTTTGCCACCACCATGCATTGGTAACATAGCTGATGGATTCCAAATTTCTTTATCTTTTGATTTGTATTCGTTTAAAGAAACTTCTCTTAAAATTTGTTCCTCACGATTCATAATCGTGTGGTGAATTTGAGTTGCTGCTAATTCATAAGTTTCAGAAGTAGCTTTAACAGACGCCGATAAACTAGCGTTAGTTAATGTATCGTTAGCAACAGTTACAAACTGGTAAGCGTTTTGTCCGATACCAAAAGCAACTTTCATTGTTTCTGCTGAACGACCATAACCTACTGCTAAACCAATAGTACCAGCTGTTTGTCCTGGTTGAGGATAAACAGGTAATTTTATTGTGATACCGTTTACTGTTAATTCTGCGATAGAAGCGATTTTATCTTGACGCTTCATTTCGTTTAATTTCAAGCTAGCTACATCAGCTGGATTCATTGTGATGTAGTTATCCCAAGTTACTTTAGAGATAGGATCTGGTAATTCCATTAACCATGGGTTATTACTTTGAGTTCCGTTTCCTAAACCTACTTTTTCATAAATTACTAATTCAAACTGACCACCTTTTGCAGAAGTTGCAGAAGCAGCAGCTTTATTATAATCAGGAGTTGGTAATGCAGAAGCTACTTCAATCGTTGCAGCAGCATGATGAGCAGCTGGTGTTTCGTGATGAGCAACTGGAGCAGCGATGTGAGTTGTATCAGCAACTACTTCGTTGATGATAGCAGCTACACCAGCCATTAAAGGCTTACCTGTAGAATCTTTTGCCATTGGAGCAATTGGCGCATCTTTATAAACTGATACTTTTAAAACACCATCGTGCAAAGTATGTGCCCAGAAAGAAGAAAAATCTAAATATTTACCTTGTTGAGGGAAAATATGATTGTTCCAGTAACCTTGTAAGTAAGTTAAATAATCAGATTTAACACCTGACCATGCTAATAATGTATCTTGTACTTGACGAGTTCCTTCGTAACGAGGAGCTGCAAATATTTGACGAATAGTTGGTTGTTGTAATGAGTAGTGCCCGCGTTTTGGATTTGCATCACCCCAAGATTCTAGGTAGTTATTATCAGGACAAACAAAATCAGCTAATTTAGAAGTCTCATCTAAAGATTGAGAGAAAGAAACTTTTAATGCTGCTCTTTTGTATGCTGCTTCAAATTTTAAAGATGCTGGCGCTGTATAAACTGGGTTACAGTTGTATGTCATTAACACACCAACTTTACCAGCATTTAAATCAGCTACTAAATCTAAAAATGCTTTATCATCACCTTGTTTTAAATTGTAGTTCATGTCAACATCTACAGTTTTACCGTAGTTATCTAACATTTTATTGATGCCGTTTACCAAAGTTTGGCAACCTTCATCATTAAATCCACAAACAACAATTGATTTTCCTTTATTTTCAACTAATTCTTTAGCTGCTTTTGTAATGGCTTTTGCAGCGGCAGCATCAGATACTTTAGCATCAGATACTTTTGAGTTACCAGTTGCACCTGCTACTTCATTAAATAAAGAAGCAATTACTTTACCGAACTCAGAAGCTTTAACCATGTAACGCTCATCTGCATTAGCACCAGTTAAAGATAAGTTAGCTTCGAAATGGTAGTGTTTACTCATTTCTAAATTCTCGCGGTTAACTTTACGTCCTTTGCTGTATTGATTAGCAAATTCGATAGGGTTTAACCAAGTTCCTAAGAAATCGCAAGCAACACCTACAATAGTTTTTGCTTTTGAGAAATCGTAAGAAGAAACAACCGATTTACCAAATACGTTTTTATTAGCATTGATTAATGCTGAATAAGAAATCGCATCGTAAGTAACGTGTTTTGAATTTGGGTATTTTGCAGTAAACTCAGCAATAACAGCCTTAGTTGAAGGACTGATAATTGTTGAACTTAAAATAACATTAGTTCCTGAAGTTAAAGATTTAGCAACAGTATCATCTACATTTTTCCATGTAGTAGGATTTCCTTTTGCTAATGGTCCGTTTAAACGAGATCCATCATATAAACTTAAAACAGAAGATTGAACACGAGCACTAGTAGCACCGTGGCTAACTTTAGATAAGTCGTTACCTTCAATTTTAATAGGACGTCCTTCGCGAGTTTTAACTAAAACAGATGCGTAATCATGCCCATCATAAAATGTAGAAGCATAAAAATTAGCAACACCTGGAGTTACCTCTTCCGGTTTTACAACGTAAGGAATAGATTTGTTTACAGGAGTTTCGCAAGCTGCCAAAGCAACGGCTGCTGTAGAGAAGCCCATTACTTTTAAGAAATCTCTGCGGCTTGTACCTTTAGAGTTAGAGTCATCACCAGTAAGGAATTCTTCCATTGGCAATGTTTCTGCGAACTCATTGTTTTTGTTTTGTAAAAAGTCTTCGCTGTTGTTTAATTCAGGTAAACCTTTCCAGTATTTTTTCGACATAGTCATGTGTGATATTTCTTGTAATTACCGGTTTCTAACAATTAATAGTGACATTTAGTACACTCAAGCCCTCCGATTTTTTCAACCGTAAACTTAACGTCATATTGTCCCTTATATTTTTCTTTTAAAGCTTTGTGCATTCTGTCGTAGTATGCATTTCCTTCCATAGCTACTTCAGTTTTTCTGTGACACTCAATGCACCATTTCATGGTTAATGGTGATTTTTGTTCAACCGTAGTCATTTTCTTAACATCGCCGTGGCAAGTAGCACATTCTTGTTTACCAACTACTACGTGTTGAGAGTGATTAAAATAAACGTGATCAGGTAAGGTGTGAACTTTAATCCATTTAATTGGATTTTCAGGAGCATCATAAACACCAGTTTTAGGATTAAATCCTGATGCCGCATAAATTTTTGCAATTTCTTTTTCTCCGTATTGAGGACCAGTTTGAATTCCTTTGTGACAGTTCATACAAACATTAACTGTAGGAATTCCTGCGTGTTTAGATTTTTCTACTGAGTTGTGGCAATACTGACAAGCAATCTCATTATCTCCAGCATGTAATTTGTGAGAGAATTTAATTGGTTGATCTGGGTGGTAACCTTTTTGAGTTTCCCAATCATAATATACACCTAAATCATAACAAGCATCCCAGCAAGATTTCATTCCGCCAAAAGCAATAATGATCACAAATACACCAACTAAACGACGGTTACCGCCAATCCATTGTTTTACTTCTTGACCGAAAGTGATTTCAGGAGTTTCAGCTTTTCCTTCTCTACGATTATAAGAGTTTTGTAATGAGTGACGAACACTGCGTAAAGCTCCTAAAACAAGCGCTAAAATTACAATAGCACCTAATAATAAGTATAATGGATCAATACCACCTTTTACTTCTTCAACAGCTTCTGTTGCAACTGTAGCGTTTGCAACTGGTGCAGCAGCTGCAGGCGGAGCGATTACATAATCAACTAGTGCCTTTAAGTCAGCATCTGATAAAAATTCAAATTCACTCATGGCGTCAACACCACCATTATTAGCTACTAGAGTTTTTGCGTAAGCATCACCAGAGGCAATAACTGTATTATTGTTTTTAATCCACTTGGACAACCATTCAGCTTCTGGTTTAGGAACGCGACCAGCAACACCAGCTAAACCTGGACCAGTTAGTTTTTGGTCGGTCAAGGCATGACAAACCGCACAGTTTTGCTTAAATATTTTAGCACCGTCTTGTGCTTTCAATCCAAAGGAGAAAGCAAAAAACAGGAAAACCGCGCCAAATAAGGATTTTAAAGAGAAATGAGACATATTATTTTGCATAGAATTATATCTAATTTTGTATGTTTTAAGGCAGTTTAATGACACTTTAATGACAAAAATTACCGTGCAAAAATAACAGAATGTTATATAAGTCGGTAGTTTTTTTTAGATTTTATTAACAGTTTATGTAATTTATATTAATTCTAAATAAGGATTCGTTTTATTGAGAAATAAGCCCGATACAGATGTTTAATTCTATCTATATAGACAAAATAGTGATTTAAATCATTAAATCTGTCTTTTTTGTCGATTAAATAATTTTTGTGATTGCTAAATATCTTCCCAATAATCGATAATTAGCCCATCATTTGGACTAATTCCAATAGAACGTTTTTCTGAACCAAAATTGATGATGAGCGCATCATTTAAAAATTGTTCATCTTCTCGGCTTAATTCAAAAGCTTCGATGGTTTCTCCAATGACATCTGTCCACATTTTGGTTGTGGAAGCATCGATGGGAATCATTTTGATTTTATCGCCAAATTCTTGTTTTAATTGGGCTTTTTCTGCTTCAAAATTAAAATCGTCAATCACATTGATAGCAGCAGCTTCTTCGTCACAAGTAATTACTAGTGTTGTATCATCTGTAAAAACTAGTTCTACATTGTCAATTAAATCAACATGCGCATCTGGATTAAATCGGTTAACCCAAAAATAAACAATTACTTTTTTTAAGGTTTTGCCTTCGGCTGCTGTTAAAAGTTTTAGCTGATGATCGGTGAAGTGAGACATATTTAGAGATGAGTTATAAGTGATGAATTATGAGATGAGATATAAATTATAAAACTCATAACTTATATCTCATCCTTCTTAACTTTATAGAGATAGCCAAGCTTTAGCGGCGGTTCCCATAATGATTGTTTTTTCGTTATCAGAAAGTGGCGCTTCACGAACTAACGTTCCTGGAACTGCTTCTCCTAATGGAAATGGATAATCAGAACCTTGTACTACTTTATCGGCCCCCACTAAATCAATAATATATTGTAACATTTTATGGTCGCATACATGCGAATCCACCCAAAATTTACCTAAGTATTTTTTTGGATTAAATTCGTTATCAATAGCTACTAAATCAGGACGGCAATCCCATCCGTGTTCAATACGACTAATGGTTGGTAAGAAAGAACCTCCACCGTGCGCAAAGCATACTTTTAGGTTTGGATATTTTTCGAAAATGCCCCCAAAAATCATGGAGCAAATTGCTCGGCTAATTTCGGCAGGCATACCCACTAGCCAAGGCAACCAATATTTGGTCATGTGTTCTTGTCCCATCATTTGCCAAGGGTGAACTAAAATAGCAGCATTTGTTCTTTCGCAAGCTGCCCAAAAATCATGAAATTGTGGTTCGCCCAAGTTGATGTTATTTACATTACTTCCTATCTGCACACCTTTAAAACCAAGCTTCATGCAACGTTCTAATTCTTGCACGGCTAGTTTAGTATCTTGCATAGGCACAGTTGCCAAACCAATAAATTTATCAGGATACTGATTAACCGTATTGGCAATATCATCATTTAAAAACTGAGAAATTTCTAAACAATCATTTGGTTTGGCATCATAACTAAACATCACAGGTATCGTACAAATTACTTGCATATCTGCTTTGTGCTCTGCCATATCTTTAATGCGAACTTCGGCATCCCAACAGTTTTCTACAACCTCTCTAAAGCGCTTATCGCCTTGCATCATCCAAGCTCTGCCCGGTGCATGATGATCTAATTGTATAAAATTTCCATAACCAAATTTTTTTGTAAAATCAGGAATGTGTTTTGGAATAATATGAGTATGAGTGTCTATTGTGAACATAAGTTTGAATTAAAATAAATTATTTAAAATCGATTCGTCTACTAAGTTTGGTAAAGTAACTTTTAAATTTGGCGTACGTTCCATTTCGCGTTTAATGGCAAAGTTAGCTTCTTTATTACGCGCCCAACTACGGCGGGCAATACCGTTATTCACATCCCAAAACAGCATAGATTTTAATCGTCTGTCGGCATCACTACTTCCATCTAATACTAAACCAAAACCGCCGTTAATTACTTCGCCCCAGCCAACACCACCACCATTGTGTAAACTAATCCAAGTAGCACCACGGAAACTATCGCCTACAAAATTTTGCACAGCCATATCAGCGGTATATTTTGAACCGTCATAAATATTAGACGTTTCGCGGTAAGGAGAATCTGTTCCACTAACATCATGATGATCTCGCCCTAAAACAACAGGAGCCGAAATTTCTTTATTAGCAATGGCTTTGTTAATCGCTTCAGCAATTTTTACTCGACCTTCACTATCGGCGTATAAAATACGTGCTTGCGAACCAACTACTAAATTATTTTTCATCGCGTCTCTAATCCAAACAATATTATCTTGTAATTGAGGTTTAATTTCTTGAGGCGCAGTTTTATATATTTCTTCTAAAACACCTAATGCAATTTCATCCGTTTTGCGTAAATCATTTTCGTTAGCACTTGTGCAAACCCAACGAAACGGCCCAAAGCCATAATCAAAACACATAGGCCCTAAAATGTCTTGCACATAAGAGTTGTATCTAAATGTAGCTCCAACATGCCCCCCTTTTAATGCTTTCTCTGTTTTATAAATATCAGCTCCTGCTCTTCCAGCTTCTAATAAAAAAGCGTTTCCATAATCAAAGAAATACATGTTTTTTGCCGTTAAGGTATTTACTGCATTTGCATGACGCACTAACGTTTTCTGAACTTCCTCTTTAAATTGATCAGGATTTTCCGCCATCATTTGGTTGCTTTCTTCTAAAGACAAACCAACTGGATAATAACCTCCCGCCCAAGGATTATGTAAAGAAGTTTGATCTGAACCAACATCTACTTTGATATCTTCCTTTACAATACGTTCCCACAAATCAACCACATTGCCTTGATAAGCTAATGACACGGCTTCTTTATTAGCTTGCGCTGTTTTGATGCGTGGAATTAATAAGTCTAAATTATCAAACACTTCATCCACCCAACCTTGTGAGTGACGCGTATGAACTGCCTTAGGATTAATTTCGGCAGTAACAGAAACTAAGCCTGCAATTTTTGCTGCTTTAGGTTGAGCGCCACTCATGCCACCTAAACCACAAGTCACAAATAATTTTCCAATTCTATCTTCTTCCGATTTAGACACTTTACGTGCCGCATTCATTACCGTAATACAAGTGCCGTGCACAATACCTTGCGGACCAATATACATGAACGAACCAGCAGTCATTTGTCCGTATTGAGTTACACCTAGTGCATTAAATTTTTCCCAATCATCGGGCTTGCTATAGTTAGGAATCATCATGCCATTCGTCACAACCACACGTGGCGCATCTTTATGAGAAGGAAATAAGCCCATAGGATGTCCGCTATATAATACCAAGGTTTGTTCGTCTGTCATGATCGCTAAATACTGCATAGTAAGCAAGTACTGAGCCCAGTTTTGAAACACAGAACCATTGCCGCCATAAGTAATTAATTCGTGAGGATGTTGCGCAACGGCATAATCTAAATTATTACTTAGCATGTGCATAATAGCTGCAGCTTGTATGCTTTGGTGAGGATACTCGTTAATTGGGCGAGCAAAAATTTTATAATCGGGACGAAAGCGATACATGTAAATTCGGCCGTATGTTTTTAGTTCTTCTGCAAATTCTTTTGCTAAAACAGCGTGATGTTGAGGTTCAAAATAACGTAGTGCATTTTGAATGGCTAATTTTTTTTCTTCTCCATTTAAAATGTCCTTACGTTTTGGCGCATGATTGATTGTGCTTTCGTATGTTTTTGGCTGAGGTAATACAGTAGGAATACCTTGTAATATGTATTGTTGAAATTGTTGTAATTCCATGAGATAAATAGGTTAATTTAGAAGTGCTGAAATTACATGATTTTTTTAAACTTTCAGACACATTGCTTGTTTAAAATTTAGATGAAACAGATATCCATATTTTGGTTTAGAAGAGATTTACGTTTAGACGATAATGCAGGTTTATACCATGCGCTTAAAAAAGGAATGCCTGTTTTGCCCATTTTTATTTTTGATAAAACCATTTTAGATAATTTAGAAGACAAAAAAGATGGTCGTGTAGAATTTATCCATCAAGCGATTTTGAATTTAAATGAGCAGTTAATAGAGTTGGGGAGTTCCATTAAAGTATTTTATTCGACACCCGAAAAAGTATTTAAAGACTTGACTAAAGAATATACGATTCAATCCGTTTTTGCAAATCATGATTATGAACCCTATGCAGATGAACGAGATGGAGCAGTTAAAGATTTTTTAAGTAAACATAAAATAGAATTTAAAACCTATAAAGACCAGTGCATTTTTGAGAAGGAGGAGGTGACCAAAGATGATGGAAAACCTTATACTATATTTACGCCATACAGTCGTAAATGGAAATTACGCTTAACCGATTTTCATGTAAAGGCTTATCCAAATAAAAAATATTTTAAGCATTTTATTCAAACAAAAACTTTTGATATTCCAACTTTAAATGAGATGGGATTTGAAAAATCAGAATTAGAATTTCCATCAACAACGATTAGCAAATCAATTGTTACTAATTACAAAGAACAACGAGATTTCCCTGCCATTAAAGGAACCAGTAAATTAAGTGTCCATTTGCGTTTTGGTACAGTGAGCATTAGAGCATTAGCAAAACAAGCCTTAGTATTAAACGAAACGTGGTTAAACGAATTGATCTGGCGAGATTTTTACATGATGATTTTGTACCATTTTCCTCACGCGGCAAAAAATTCTTTTAAATCACAATATGATAGAATTGAATGGCGTAATAACGAAAGTGAATTTAAAGCTTGGTGTGAAGGTAAAACAGGCTTCCCTATAGTGGATGCTGGTATGCGTGAATTGAACGCAACAGGTTTTATGCATAACAGAGTTAGAATGATTGTGGCCAGTTTTTTAGTGAAAGATTTATTAATTGATTGGCGTTGGGGCGAAGCCTACTTTGCACAAAAATTATTAGACTTTGATTTAAGTGCCAACAATGGAGGTTGGCAATGGGCGGCAGGAAGTGGTTGTGATGCAGCACCCTATTTTAGAGTATTTAATCCAACAGAGCAGACAAAAAAGTTTGATCCAAAGTATGAGTACATCAAAAAATGGATTCCTGAATTTAACACAGCTAAATATCCAAAACCAATTGTTGATCATGCTTCTGCACGTTTAAGAGTATTGGCTGTTTACAAAGAAGCCTTAAGTGAGAACAAACAAACTAAGCTGTTTTAATTTCCAAAGTTATTTTTACGTTAATTAAATAAAGTAGAATTAAATGTTAAAACATGTATTCTATTTAATTCATTTATTTATATTTACTATATATTTTATATAGAAACTATGAAGAAACTGTTTTATTTTAACTTTTTTAAACTCAGTGTTGTACTTGTTGCGAGTAGTTTTTTGTTTGAATCCTGTAAGCACAAAACTGATTTTGATGCCTTAGCAGATGTAAGTTATTCAGGAAACATTGCTCCAATAATTAGTTCTAATTGTGCGTTTAGTGGTTGCCATGGAGATTCATTGCCTGCTAGTATAAAATTAACCACTTATGCTACGTTGATGAATGGTGGAATTGAATCAGGGTCTCCACAAAAAAGCGAATTATATCAAAAATTAAAAACGTTAGGAGATGACATCATGCCTAAAAAACCATACAATGAATTAACGGAAAAACAAATTCAATTAATTTATGTATGGATTGGACAAGGAGCAAAAAACAATTAATTAGAAAACTATATTTCGATAAACTCAATATCCATGAAAAAAAAATATTTATCAATTTTATCAATAGGCACAATTTGTTTTTTAAACAGTTGTTATTATGATAACCACAAAGAATTGCGTCCAGAAGCGGCGTTACCAAATTCTACTTCTGGTTGCGATACTGTGAATGCTATAAGTTATTCATCGCAAATAGCACCAATATTATCTTCTGCTTGTTTGGGATGTCACAACCCAGGTAATGGAGATTTATCAAATCATTCAAGTGTTCAGGTATATGCTTTATCAGGTGATTTATATACTCGAGTGAATACTGGAAACATGCCTCAAGGTGGCCCTAAGTTATCGGATTGCGATATTGCAAAAATTAAAAAATGGGTAGATGCAGGCGCCCCAAATAACTAATATTTTTTATATATGAAATAGCCATGTGCCTGAACGCACAAACACAAATGAAGATACATGGCGTATACCATATGACAATTAAAAAAAATAAATATCTACATATGAAAAAAATTATAGTATCTCTTTCTTTAATCATAAGTAATTCAACTGCATTTTTTGCTCAAAGTCCAGATGACTTATTAAATATGGTTGAAGAAAAACCTAAAAAAGAATTTATTAACGCTACATTTAAAACGACTCGTTTAATTAATTTTCATACAGTTGAAGTGTTAGGTAAACGAAGTTTGGATTTCAGGATTTCTCATCGTTTTGGAGATTTTAATTCTGGAGCCTATAACGCTTGGGGTGTTGATGGAGGCGCAAATATTCGTTTAGCGCTAGAATATAATCATGGAAGTCGACTAATGTTTGGTATTGGAAGAACATCTGGAAGGAAAATTGCAGATGGTTTTTTGAAATACCGCCTATTAAAACAAACCACTAAGGGTGGTGGAATGCCAGTAAGCGTTACTTTATTTACAAGCGTATATCATACGTTTCAACAAAACGTGATAATTGACGGAGAAAACAAATACCAATCTATTCCTGATAGATTATCTTATTGCCATCAAATTATGGTTGGAAGAAAGTTTAATTCTCGTTTTTCGTTTCAATTAACGGGGGCTATGGTTCATGTAAATTTAGTAGATAAGATTTCTGATAAAAATGATTGTTTTGTTATTGGTGGAGTAACACGATTTAAATTCACTAAGCGTCAAGCAATTAGCTTGAATATGGCTATAGATTAAATAAATACAGTAAAAGAGAAGTATTATGACAGTTTTGGCATAGGATATGATTTAGAAACTGGTGGGCACGTGTTTCAAATTCATTTAACAAATTCGTTTGGATTAACGGAGGATCAATATTTTATGTACACCAACACAACTTGGGAAAATTGGGGAGTTCGTTTAGGGTTTAACATTTCCCGTGTATTCAGTTTGCAAGGGAAACATAAAGAAGAATAAATAATTTATAATAAAAAACATATGAAAAAGGTATTAGTAGTAACATTATTAGGATTGGGATTAACTGGTTTCTCGCAAGTTTATATCGGTAAAAAATCTAAAATTACATTTTTTAGTGAGGCGAAAATGGAAAACATTGATGCAACTAATACTGTTGCACAGCCAGTTTTTAGTGCAGCCAACGGAGTGTTTGTTGCTCAAGTACAACATTCGGCATTTGTATTTAAATCGCCTTTAATGCAAGAGCATTACAATGAAAACTACATGGAAAGTGAAAAATTCCCTTTCGCAACGTTTAAAGGTAAAGTAAAAGAAACAGTTGATTATACTAAAGACGGAGTTTATAATGTAAACGTGGAAGGCACTTTGGATATTCACGGTGTATCTTTACCAAGAACAATTTCGGGAACAATTACTGTAAAAAGTGGTACGATTATTTTAGATTCTAAATTTGATGTTAAAGTTTCTGAACACAATATTAAAGTTCCAACATTATATGTAGAGAAAATTGCTGAAATTATTAAAGTAACTTTTCATACAGAAATGGAGCCAAAAAAATAATATCAAAAAAAATAAAAAGATAAAAAATCCTGCTATGTTGGCGGGATTTTTTTATTTGTATTATACAGGAAACACTAAACTTACACAAGCTTCGCCTTCGTTTTTAAAAACAACTTGGCATCAATCTGATCAGATAAGGATTCAATAAGTGATAAGCCTAGTGCAGCATCTTTTTGGTTGGACAGGTCAGAAAAACCAATGCCATTATCCATGATGCAAATTTGAATTCTATCAAAATTAATTGCATTTTGATTTTAATGATAGGTTTTTATTGGACATTGTTAAAAGCATGTTTTAAAGAATTAGTTAAAGCTTCGTTTACAATCAATCGAATTGGAAAAGCTATTGCAATTTTTAATTCTATTTCATCTAACTCTTCAAACGTTTCTATTTATGCTGTATTTAAAGAAAAACTTTTAGTTACTTCATTTACTAATTCGGATTAATTCAGTGGAGCAAACAAAAGAATTGACCCAACATACAAGTACATAAAAAATGGATTTCTGAATTTAATACAGCAAAATACCCAAAATCATTTGCATACCATGTTTTTGCTCGATTAAGAGTATTGGCTATTTATAAAGAAGCGTTAAATGAAAGTAAAAAAATCGAGTTGTTTTAATCTGTATGAGCAAATTTTTGAGTAACACAATTTGTAACCTATCTAAATAAGCCTATTTACTTTAAGTAAGTTTTTATTAATTAGTTAAATGGTTACCTTTGTGTTGGTGAAAAAATTAATTCCCATATTGTTTTTATCTATTTATGTAGTTTCAGTAACGGAGTTACATGAACTTTTTAAGTTGCCGCAATTGGTAGAACACTTTATCGAACACAAAGCTGAAGATAAACAAACAACGTTTTTGGATTTTTTAGTATTGCATTATTCTAATTCAGATGATGGCGGTGAACATTCGAAGTTGCCTTTTAAAGCAGATCATGATAATGGAAATATTATCAATTCAGGATTTGTAGCCTTTAATAGTTTCTGTCTTGTTATAAAATCAACACCTATTGAATCTAAAATTTATAAAACTCATTCTATTGATTTTATAAGTTCCTCTTACCTTTCTTCTATTTGGCAGCCGCCTAAATCTTGTTAATTACCATTTGATTTTCGAATTTCATGTATACTTAGAGTATATCTGTTTTCGATATTTAGTTCTATCAAATACACATTAACAATAAAAATATGCTAAATAAAATAATTGATTTTTCCATTAGGAATAAACTCATCATTGGGCTTTTTGTGATAGCCCTTATTGGTTATGGTACTTATGAGGTAACTAAGTTGCCTATTGATGCTGTGCCAGATATCACTAATAATCAAGTTCAAGTTATTACCGTAGCACCATCTTTTGGAGCAACAGATATTGAACGATTGGTTACATTTCCCATTGAACAAGCAAACAATAATATATCGGGACTAAAAGAAATCAGAAGTTTTTCGCGCTTTGGTTTGTCTTTAGTGACGATTGTATTCGACGACGACGTTGATATTTATTGGGCAAGACAACAAGTAGCGGAACGTCTACAAAATGTACAATCTCAAATACCGCAAGGTATTGGTACTCCCGAATTAGGACCGGTATCTACTGGCTTAGGCGAGATTTACCAATATGTGGTTAGAGCCAAAGAAGGTTACGAAAAAAAATATAACGAAACCGAATTACGTACCATACAAGATTGGTTAGTGCGACGACAATTATTGGGTGTAAAAGGCGTAGCAGAGGTAAGTAGTTTTGGCGGTAAATTAAAACAATTTGAAATTGCCATTGATCCAAATAAATTACAATCGCATAACATTACTATTCATGATGTATTTACTGCATTAGAAACTAATAATCAAAACACAGGAGGGACCTATATTGAAAAAGGTCCAACCGTTTTGTTTATTAGAAGTGAAGGCTTAATAGGTAGCATTAGTGATATTGAAAACATATCAATTAAAGCGACTGACAGCGGAAACCCTTTATTTATTAGAGATGTAGCTGAAGTTAAAATTGGCCACGCTACCCGTTATGGCGCCATGTGTTATAATGATAAAGGCGAAGTGTCTGGTGCGGTAGTGATGATGCTGAAAGGAGCCAACAGTAGCGATGTGATTAAAAATGTGAAAGAACGTGTTGTTCAAATTCAAAAATCATTACCAGAAGGTGTGGTTATCGAACCGTTTTTAGATAGAACTAAAATGGTGAACAATGCCATTGGAACAGTGGAGCAAAATTTATTAGAAGGCGCTTTGATTGTGATTTTTGTCTTGGTATTGTTTTTAGGAAACTTCAGAGCGGGCTTATTAGTTGCTTCTGTTATTCCTTTAGCCATGTTATTTGCCATTATTTTAATGAACACCTTTGGCGTGAGTGGAAACTTAATGAGCCTAGGGGCTTTGGATTTTGGTTTGATTGTAGATGGCGCCGTAATTATAGTGGAGGCCGTCATGCATCAACTCACACATGGCAAAAAATTTAAACATATTGCGCAGTTAAATCAAGAGCAGATGGATAATGAAGTTAATTTATCCGCTAGCAAAATGATGAATAGTGCAGTGTTTGGACAAGTGATAATTTTAGTCGTATACCTTCCCATATTTACATTACAAGGTATCGAAGGAAAAATGTTTAAACCTATGGCACAAACAGTAGCCTTTGCATTATTGGGTGCTTTTGTTTTATCGCTTACTTACATCCCAATGATGAGCGCTTTATTTTTAAGTAAAAAAACAAAACATAAAATCAACATTTCTGATAAATTAATGATATGGGTTGAAAAAGGCTATCAACATACTCTAGCAAAAGTATTGCGTTATCCTAAGCTTATTATTTCGAGTGTGATTGTATTATTTGTTTCCGCTATTGTTACACTTACTTTTTTAGGAGGAGAATTTATTCCTGCCTTAGAAGAAGGTGATTTTGCTTTAGAAATGAGAGTATTACCTGGAAGTAATTTAAAAACTAGTATAGAAAGTGCCACAAAGGCATCTGCTATTTTAAAGAGTAAATTCCCAGAAGTCATAAAAATTGTAACGAAAATTGGTAGCGGTGAGGTGCCAACCGATCCAATGCCTATTGATGCGGGCGATATGATGATTATTTTAAAAGATAAATCAGAATGGACTTCTGCAAAAACATTTCCTGAACTAGCCGAAAAAATGGGAAAAGAATTGGAAGTTGTTTTGGGTACCACTTTTAGTTTTCAGTTTCCTGTTCAAATGCGATTTAACGAATTGATGACAGGAGCTAAACAAGATGTGGTATGTAAAATATTTGGTGAGAACTTAGATACACTTGCGGCTTACGCCGAAAAGTTAGGTGCTCTTGCAAATCAAGTAGAAGGCGCTAAAAATTTATATGTAGAGCCAGTAACTGGAATGCCCGAAATATTAATTGAGTATAATCGAGCAGCTATTGCTCAATATCATTTGAATATTGCGGACATTAATAAAGTAGTGAATACTGCTTTTGCAGGACAAAGCACAGGCCAATTATTTGAAGGTGAAAAACGATTTGATGTGGTAGTTCGTTTAAATACAGATAAACGAAAAGATTTAGATGACATTAAAGATCTCTTAGTTCCTACTCCTCAAGGTACACAAATTCCTTTATATCAATTAGCGGAAGTGAGTATTAAAAACGGACCAAATCAAATACAACGTGAAGATGCTAAACGAAGAATTGTTGTGGGATTTAATGTGAGGGGAAGAGATGTACAAAGCATTGTTAACGAATTGCAACAAAAAGTAGAGAAGCAAATAAAATTTCCGGCAGGTTATTATGTAACGTATGGAGGAGCATTTGAAAATCTGAATGCCGCTAAACAACGGTTACTAATTGCTGTTCCAGTGTCGTTAGTGATGATTTTCATTTTATTATTTTTTGCATTTAATTCAGTAAAACAAGGCTTACTTATTTACTCAGCCATTCCTTTATCTGCTATTGGAGGCATTTTCTTTTTAGCATTAAGAGGCATGCCATTTAGTATTAGTGCAGGTGTTGGCTTTATTGCTTTGTTTGGAGTTGCCGTGCTAAATGGCATTGTACTTATTGCAGAGTTTAACCGATTAAAAAAAGAAGGCATGAATAATTTACAACGCATTGTATTGATGGGAACTAAGGTTCGTTTGCGCCCAGTGATGATGACAGCCTTTGTAGCTTCATTAGGGTTTTTACCAATGGCTATTAGTAATGGGGCAGGGGCTGAGGTTCAACGACCTTTAGCTACCGTTGTGATTGGTGGATTAATGATTGCCACCTTTTTAACCTTGTTTGTTTTGCCAATACTTTATATTTTATTTGAAAGTGGAGTTAAAATGAAAGTAAAGAACATCTCAAAAGTAACATCCGTTATATTAATTTTTGGATTCATGTCGTTTAATGCAAATGCACAAAGCCCCATTAATTTGCAAGCTGCTATTGATACAGCTCTTAAAAATAATTTGAGTGTTAAAAATGAAAAACTGAAAGCGGAGTATCAGAAAAAAATAATTAAAACTTCTGCCTCGATACCTCAAGCTAATATTGTTGGCGAATACGGACAAATTAATAGTTATTATAACGACAATCGTTTTGGCGCTTCACAGTCGTTTAACTTCCCAAGCGTTTATATGAATCAAAAGCAGCTGTTAAATGAAGAGTGGAATTCTTCATTGTTGAATGTGACCATAAAGGAAGCAGAAACTAAAAAAATGGTGCGACAGTCCTTTTATTTGTTTTTATATCTAAAACAAAAAGAAAAATTACTGTTAAAAAATGATAGCATGTATGCTAATTTTTTAGAGAAAGCAACGATGCGTTTTAATAAAGGAGAGAGCAATGTGTTGGAAAAGGCAACTGCCGAATCGCAGCGGGGAACCATTGCTATTCAATTAGAACAATTGCAGCAAGATATTGATATTGCTAAATTACAATTTAAGTTATTATTAAATACCCTAACTGATTTTGTGCCAACAGAAACGGATTTAAAATTAAACTTAGATGTAAACGCTGATAACACGGTTATTAATCAGCACCCCTTATTGAAGATAATGGAGCAACAAAAAAAGATTTCTATGATTTCAAGAAAATTAGAGAGGTCTAAGTTGTTACCAGACTTTAATATTGGTTATTATAATATGACGATGCAAGGTTCGGGCTCAGATAATAAAACCTACACGTCATCTACTAGATTTCAATCGGTGCAATTAGGATTAGGAATTCCTTTATTTTTTGGAGCTCAAAAAGCAAAAATGAATGCAGCAAAAATTAATCAATCTATTTCAGAGAACTTGTATCAGCTTGAAAAAAATGCTTTGCAAAATCAATATCAAAGCTTACTAATGCAACATCAAGCCAATACTATAGCGCTTACTTATTTTGAAAACACCGGATTAAAAAATGCGCAATTGATTTTTGAAACAGCCAATAAGCAATTTAGCAATGGCGAAATTGATTACCTCGATTGGGTGATGCTGACTAATCAAGCCATCAATCTTCAATCTAATTACATGGATGCTGTTAAAAGCTACAATGAAACTATTATTCAAATTAATTACTTAATCACTAAATAACCTTACTAAAATGAAAAATATATTTGTCATATTGATGATTTCACTTATAGTAGCTTCTTGTGGAGGCACTAAAAGCGAAGAAACAGAAACTGTAGCTGCTATAGAAACTACGGTAACTTTAAACGAAGCACAATATAAAAGTGCTAACATTGTCACAGGAAAACTAGAGAAGAGAGAAATCTCTACGGTTTTAAAACTGAATGGAAAAATTGATGTGCCGCCGCAAAATATGGTTTCGGTAAGCACACCTTTTGGAGGCTTTTTGAAGTCCACTAAATTATTGCCAGGCATGCATGTTAAAAAAGGAGAAGTGTTGGCAACGATGGAAGATCAACAATACATTCAATTGCAGCAGGAATATCTGACAGTGAAATCAAAATTAAGTTATGCCGAAAACGAGTACAATCGCCAAAAGGAATTAAACCAAAGTAAAGCGAGTAGCGATAAGGTATTTCAGCAAACCGAAATGGATTATAAAACTCAACGGATTTCATTGAGTGCATTAGCTGAGAAATTGCGATTAATAAATATTAATCCAGATAATTTAAATGAGTCTAATTTATCAAGAAGTATTAATGTTTATTCTTCTATCGACGGCTTTGTATCAAAAGTAAATGTGAACATTGGAAAGTATGTTAACCCATCTGATGTATTATTTGAATTGATTAATCCAGAGGATATACATTTGAATTTAGCAGTGTTTGAAAAAGATTTAGATAAATTATCTATCGGACAAAAACTATTAGCCTTTAATAATAATCAACCCAACAAAAAACATCCTTGTGAGATTATTTTAATTAGTCAGGATTTATCAGCGGATAGAAGCGCCGATGTTCATTGTCATTTTGAAGACTACGATAAAACTTTATTACCAGGCATGTACATGAATGCAGAGGTGGAGATTAAGTTACAAAACGCGGTGTCCATTAATGAAGACGCTATCGTTAGCCACGAGGGGAAAGATTATGTTTTTGTAGAAAAAGGAAATCGACAGTTTGAAATAGTAGAAGTAAAGAAAGGTGTTACTGAAAATAATTTTTCGGAAGTCAGCACATTAGATGGCAAAGATATGTTGAATGCATCTATTGTTACAAAAAACGCATACGCTTTATTAATGCAATTAAAAAATAAGTCAGAAGAGTAATTTCTTTAAATGATAAAAGCAGAAAGACCTAATGTTTTTCTGCTTTTATTTTTAGTTGCTACAGTTTATTTTTTATGTTTTAGTAATCGGCATGTTGTTGTCCATATCCTGATTTTTATCTTTACGATTTTTCACCCATTTCCAAATCCCACCAACAGCAGCGGCTACTGCAATAAAAATTAACTTAATATACTTTGCAAACAAAGCCCATAAACCTACTTTTGCTAAAACTTTACCGGCCACTAATCCGCCGATAGACCATGCGGCTACTTCATCAACACTTGAATCGTAATCCGAGTATTGATTTCCTGGAGTAAATTTTACGGAGGATAACAAGTAATTAATAACAGGTTTTACTTCTGTTAGCGACGACATTTTTCCAACGGCATTCATGGATAAAACGCCTTTTCTTCCTAGAATTCTCACATCATAGTTTAGTGTGTTGTCGGTGGCTTCACCAAATTTAAATTCTTTAGCCCAATGCAAAACTTTTCTGTCTTTATCATAAAATGGTGTAGAGGCCCAATTAATTAATTCGATTTTATCATATCCTTCTTTTATTCTTTCAGTATTTGATTCTGATGTTTCTTTTTTCATGGTAGTTAATAATTCGGCATAGTCCATGTCTTCTGCATCATCATCTTCCACATAACCCATTTCATCAAAACTAATAGTGAAAGCCCAAGAGTTTTCATCTAAAGGCGTATATTTTTCTGGGAACAACATACCGATAATACCATTCGCATTAGGATTTCCCCACAAATCAACTAATACTGTTTTTGATTGAGCGGCATCTAAAAATCGTAATCCTTTTGGAACATCTATTGTTGCAAACCCACCATCTAAGGTTATTTGCCCTGTTTGGTATTTAAATGTGCCATTAATGGAATCCAAATAATGGTTCATGACTTCTTGATACATGGCAACAGTATCTTCATGAGTAGCTTGTGAATAAGCAGAACTGAACCAAAAATTAATGGCTAGTAAACAAATGATTTTTTTCATAATTTTTGGTTTGTGATGATTAAGAGGTTAGATTTATATATAAATATATAAAAATAGTGTTAGTTCACAATACTGTAGATCAAAAAATTAGGCAGGAAACACCAAACTCACACAAGCTCCACCTTCATTTTTAAAAACAACTTCTGCATCAATCTGATCAGATAAAGATTCTATTAAAGATAGTCCAAGGGCAGTTTCTTTTCTATTGGAAGTGTCGGCAAAACCACTGCCATTATCCATGATGCAAATTTGGATTCTGTCGAAAATTAATTGCATTTTAATTTTAATACTTGGGTTTTGATGCCCTTGATTGAAGGCATGTTTTAAAGAATTGGTGATAGCTTCGTTTACAATTAAACCTACTGGAACAGCTTTTGTAATTTCCAATTCAATGACTGCTAGCTCTTCAATGATTTCTATTTGTTTTGAATTAACGGGAAAACTCTTTACCAACTCTTGCACCAATTCAAATAAGTATAATTTTAAATTGATTTTTGACAGGTTGTCTTTTTTATACAATCGTTCGTGAACCATTGAAATACTCATCACTCTATTTCTTGATTCTATCATTAATTGTCTCGATTCTTCACAAGGTGCTTTTTCTGTTTGAAGATTTAATAAGCCAGTGATAATGGCTAAATTATTCTTTACACGATGTTGTATTTCTGCTAATAACGTTTCTTTTTCTTTTAAGGATTGAGAAATTATTTTTTGTGCTTCCTGTTCTTTATGCAATAAAGTTAAGGCTTCGTTATTTTGACGATTGATCAGCCTCACTACTAAAAACACTAAAATTAAAGTGACGAAAAAGGCTAACACACTATTATAAGTTAATAAGGCAGCATTATCGGCTTCAGTAATGGTTGTGTTTTTTAAGAAAGGAATATCAATAAGTCGAGAACATAAAAAGCTCACTAATACAATCGAAAAGAAAATAGCGGTTCTAGCATTTGATTTTACAGGATTATGGATTAAAGCCACGCAAAAAATAACGGGAAAGTAATAAAGGTAGTTTCCCACCGAATCAATGTACTGTTGATTTAAAATAAAAATGGTAACATTGATGGTTATTACAAATAAATAGGTAGCAGCATTATGATGTAACTTATAGTTTAAAAATAAAATGGATAAAGAAGTGAATGTTGTAAATAACACAGTTGAAATCACATAATCGCCACTAATAAAAATTACAGAAGAAACGCCAAAGAGCAGCCCAAGCAGTGTTATCAAAGCAAACAAATTAACGATTCTTGCCTCTCGTTTTTGGTAAAATTCCATTTCTGATTTTACCCCAAGGTTTATTAAGTTCCCAAAAATCATTTTTTGTATAGTGCGTTTAAGGTTTCAATATACTACTTTTTTCTAAAAATAAAAGTCCTGGAATTTTTAATCTCAGGACTTTTATTTTGAATGTTTTTCTAAAACGTTTAAACCACCATGTTCACAATCTTCTTATGAACCACGATTACTTTTTTAGGTTCTTTACCATCTAAGTATTTAGCAGTTTGTTCGTTGGCTCTTACAATCGCTTCCACTTCTGGAGCTGTTAAAGTAGCAGCTAACTCTAATGTAAATTTAACCTTACCATTAAATGATACAGGATAATTTACATTATCGTCTACTAAAAACGCTTCATTAAAATCAGGGAAGGCAGCGGTTGAAATACTTTCAGTATGACCTAATTGTTTCCATAGTTCTTCTGCAATGTGTGGTGCGTAAGGTGATAAACAAACCAACAATGGTTCTAATATTGCTCGCTTGTTACATTTTGCATCGGTTAATTCATTCACGCAAATCATAAAATTACTAATAGAGGTATTGAAAGAAAAACGCTCAATGTCTTCTGTAATTTTTTTGATGGTTTTATGTAAGGTTTTTAATTCGCCTTTAGTTGGTTCGTCATTAACTACGTTAATGCCCTCACCCTGGCCCTCTCCCACAGGGAGAGGGGAGTAGAAGAGGCGCCACAATTTTTTTAAGAAGCCATGCACGCCAGTAATACCATTGGTATTCCAAGGTTTACTTTGCTCTAACGGACCTAAAAACATTTCGTATAAACGTAAAGTATCTGAACCAAATTTTTCTGCAATGTCATCTGGTGTAACAACATTGTATTTTGATTTAGACATTTTTTCTACTTCGTGAGAACAAATATATTTTCCTTCTTCTAAAATAAAGTCAGCGTTTTTGTACTCTTCTCTTGAAGCTTTAAACTTTTCTATGTCAAGTATATCGTTGTCAACAATATTAACATCTACATTTAAGTGTTGCACTAAAGTAGCACTAAAATTAGGTTGTACACAATTATGACCAACAGCTTTTATTGCTTTATTATGAATTTCAATAAATAAGTTTTCTAAAACAGTAGTGTTTTCGCTATTCCAATCTTTAAGTAAATTATAACTAATAAATACAGGATTCTCTTTGTAATATTTTTGAAATGCTTGTACAATATCACTATTATCTTTCGTAGTAAAGGTTGGTAATCCTAACCTATGAACAAAATTACTTCTTCCCTGTATCATGCCTTGATTAATCAACTTCTTAGCTGGTTCATCAATCGCAATGTATCCAAGGTCTTTCAAAAATTTTGTCCAAAATCGCACATACAATAAATGCCCAGTGGCATGTTCGCTACCACCAATGTATAAATCTACTTGTTGCCAATAATCTGCTAATTTTTTATCCGCAAATACCGAAGCGTTAGTAGAGTCCATGTATCTTAAAAAATACCAAGAACTACCTGCCCAACCAGGCATAGTGCTATGTTCGTAATCGTATTTGCCTTCGTGTTTCCAAGAAGAAGCCGCACGAGCTAATGGTGGTTCGCCATCTTCGGTAGGTAAATATTTATCTACTTCTGGTAATACTAATGGCAATTCCTTTTCATTTAATGCATAAGGAATATCATTTTTGTAATAGACAGGAATAGGTTCTCCCCAGTAACGTTGTCTGCCAAAAACTGCATCACGCAAACGGAAATTCACTTTTCCTTTTCCGATGCCTTTTGTTTCAATCGCAGAAATGGCTTTTTTGATGGCTTCTTTAACTTCTAATCCATTTAAAAAATCAGAGTTAATTAATTTTCCTTCTTTGGCATCGTACGATTCTTTTTCTAAATCGCCGCCAGCTACTACTTCTAAAATTGGTAAACCAAAATGTTTGGCAAAACTATAATCTCTGCTATCATGCGCCGGAACTGCCATTACAGCACCTGTTCCGTAACCAGCTAATACATAATCACCAATCCAAATAGGAACTTGTTTTCCTGTAAAGGGATGTTCTACATAAGAACCTGTAAACACTCCAGTAATTTTATTAATATCAGCTTGGCGTTCGCGTTCACTTCTGTTTTTTGCTTGCGTCACATAAGCTTCAACCGCAGCTTTGTTATCTGCTGTGGTTAAGCTTTCTACTAATTCATGCTCTGGTGCAAGTGTTACAAAGGAAACGCCAAAAACTGTGTCTGGTCTTGTAGTGAAAACTTCAATTGAATTTTCAGAACCTTGAACCTTGAATTTAAGACTCGTTCCTTCCGATTTTCCAATCCAGTTACGTTGCGCTTCTTTTAAACTTTCCGTCCAATCTAAGGTGTCTAATCCATCTAATAAACGTTGGGCATAAGCAGTGATACGCATGCTCCATTGTTTCATGAGTTTACGTTCAACAGGATGTCCGCCACGCTCGCTTACACCATCTTTAATTTCATCATTCGCTAAAACCGTTCCCAAAGCCGGGCACCAGTTCACCACTGATTCTCCTAAATAAGCTAAACGGAAATTCATTAAAATGTCGCTTTTCTTTTTTTCATCAAAAGCTTTCCATTCTTCACTAGTAAACGGCCCTAAATCTTTTTCAATATCACCCGTTAAGGTGTCATCTAATTTAGCATTGAATCCTTTTGTTTCAAAAATTTGGATTAAGGTTTCAATTGGTTCTGCTTTATTGGTGCTTTTGTTATACCAACTATTAAATATTTGTATGAAAATCCATTGTGTCCATTTATAATACTCTGGATTTGATGTTCTTACTTCTCTGTCCCAATCAAACGAAAAACCAATTTTATCTAATTGCTCGCGGTAACGAGCAATGTTTTGTTCAGTCGTAATTTTTGGATGTTGTCCTGTTTGAATCGCATATTGCTCAGCTGGTAAACCAAAGCTATCGTAACCCATTGGATGCAATACATTAAAGCCTTTATGGCGCTTGTAGCGAGAAACAATATCAGAAGCAATATAGCCCAAAGGATGACCTACGTGTAAACCGGCGCCTGATGGATAAGGGAACATGTCCAATACATAATACTTTGGTTTATCTCCACCATCTTTAGCAGCAAAGGTTTTGTGTTTTGCCCAATATGCTTGCCAATTACTTTCTATCTCTTTAAAATTGTATTCCATAATGCTTGATTTTGCGAGGTGTAAAGATAGAACTTAACCGCAAAGGGCGCAAAGTTTTTTCGCAAAGAATGAAATAGGAAACTATGCAAAAAGCCACAAAATACTTTTCGTACTCTGTGGCTTTTTTTTACGTCTTTGCGGTTAAATAACTAGTTCTTATTCAAAAACAAGCTTTCCAGTTTCAACAACTTCCTTATTGTTTAGGACATTGAATGTGTAAATTCCTTTCGAAAGATTTCTTCTTAAATATTGTGTTTCTTTTTCTACAACCGCTACTCTATCCACTTCTTGACCCAAGGCATTGTATAATAGAAATTCCATTCCTGTTTTTGGCTCATATACTTTGATTACTATAACCTCAGCAGAAGGATTGGGGTATATATTTACGTATTTTGTTTTATTCGATTCAGTGCTGATATTAGGATTTTGTTGTGCAGTGTTTGTTGTTTGTGCTTTTAACGAAACAACAAAAAATAGTAAACTGATAATAGACAAATATGTTTTCATTTTCATAATACGTTTTAAGTAAAAATAAATGAAAAGAATTAGAAACAAAATCTGTTTTAAGATTAAAATCTGATAAATTGAAAGATATGAGAACTCTTCAAATGGCCAATGATATAAGGCTTTTGAAGGCACTAACTTTTTAATGTTGAAAAAATAATTTGTAGAAAAATTGAAATTATTTATTTCGACAGTTACAAAAACCGCTAAAAATATTAATTAATACTTAATTCCTGAAACGCCAATATTTTCAATGGGATGCCAAGTTGTTTTAATTTCTTGTAAATCGGTAATGTAATACGGTCCCTGTTCTTTTTCGTCGTTCCAATTTTTGTTCCAAGTAAAAACACGTTTCACATTTAAGGAAGCGTTTTCGCTAATGGTTTTATTAAAGTCTTTTTCCGAATTACAATTGATGATGGCATTTACATCCATGTGAGATGAAAAATGTGAATGTAATTCTTTACGACTACCAGTAACAATATTTACAACACCACCTGGCACATCGCTCGTTGCAATCACTTCTGCAAAAGTAATAGAACATGTTGGTTTACTTTCTGACGCTAACACAATACATGTATTTCCTCCTGCGATAGCCGGGGCAATCACAGATACCAATCCTAGTAAGGCAGAAGATTCATCTGCTAAAATAGCAACCACTCCCATTGGTTCTGGAACTGAAAAATTAAAATGAGACGTAGCAACAGGATTTACTGAACTAAATAATTGTTGGTATTTATCGCACCATCCAGCATAGTAAACTAAACGATCGATACTTTGCTCAACTTCTTTTTTAGCATTAGCAGGCGTGTAACCTAACTGTTTTAATTCTTCTAAGAATTGATCTTTTCTGCCTTCTAACATTTCTGCTATGCGGTATAAAATTTGCCCGCGGTTAAATGCCGCACGAGCACTCCATCCACTAAAGGCACCACGAGCAGCGATGACAGCATTTCTATAATCTTTACGAGAAGATAAACTTACATTTACAGTCATGTTGTTTTTTAATTTTAAAGGATAATAGCGGCCGCTCTCGGTACGAGGAAACTGCCCGCCAATAAATATTTTGTATGTTTTTAAAACTTCTATTCTTTCCATCTTTTCCTACAATTAAAATTTTAAATAAGGCATTAATCCATGTAATCCACCTTCTCTTCCAAATCCACTTTCTTTGTAACCACCAAACGGAGACGTTGGATCAAACTTATTGTATGTGTTTGCCCAAACTACACCAGCGCGTAATTTAGAAGTTAAATTAAAAATACGAGATCCTTTGTCTGTCCATACACCAGCACTTAAACCATAAGGAATGTTATTAGCTTTTTCAATTACTTCTTCAATTGTACGGAATGTTTGAATTGCTAACACAGGTCCAAAAATTTCTTCTTGAGAGATGCGGTGTGATTGTGATGTATTTAAGAATAGACTAGGGCGAACAAAGAATCCTTTTTTAGGAATCGTACAAGAGCTTTGATACATCTCTGCTCCATCGTTTACACCAATTTTCAAATACTCATTAATTTTATTCAATTGCATTTTAGAATTGATAGCGCCAATGTCTGTATTCTTATCTAATGGGTCGCCAACAATTAAAGTTTCTAATCTATCTTTTAGTTTACGAATCACTTCTTCGGCAACGCTTTCTTGCACAAATAAACGAGAACCTGCGCAGCATACATGACCTTGATTAAAGAAAATACCATTGATAATTCCTTCTACGGCTTGATTAATTGGAGCATCTTCAAAAATAATGTTCGCTGCTTTTCCGCCTAACTCTAAAGTTAATTTTTTATCGGTTCCTGCAATGGCTTTTTGAATCCATTTACCAACACCCGTACTTCCTGTAAAGGCAATTTTATTAATGTCTTTATGATTCACCATAGAAGCACCAACTGGTCCGTGACCTGTGATGATGTTTACTACTCCATCAGGCAAACCACTTTCTTGAATAATCTCTGCTAATTTTAAAGCTGTTAACGAAGTGGTTTCTGCAGGTTTTAATACTACGGTATTACCAGTTGCTAAAGCTGGAGCAATTTTCCAAGCAGCCATTAATAAAGGGAAGTTCCAAGGAATCACTTGCCCTGCAACACCCAATGATTTTGGATGACGATTAGGAAAAGCATATTCTAATTTATCAGCCCAACCAGCGTAGTAAAAGAAATGATTCGCTGCTAATGGTACATCAATATCACGGCTTTCGCGAATTGATTTTCCACCATCTAACGTTTCAATCACTGACAATTCACGAGCACGCTCTTGAATTAAACGAGCAATACGGTAAATGTATTTAGCGCGCTCTTTTGCTGGCATTTTGCTCCACGTTTTATCATAAGCACCACGAGCGGCTTTAACAGCACTATCAACATCTTTATCATTTGCCTCTGCAATACTCGAAATTTTTTCTTCGGTAGCAGGGTTAATGGTATCGAAATATTTACCAGAATTTGGTTTCACAAATTTACCATTGATAAATAAATCATACTGTTTTTGTAAACGAATATGATCGGTTGCTTCAGGTGATGGAGCGTATTTCCAATCGGTAAAGTATTCTAATTTTTTAACTTCTTTTTTTGCCATTTTATTTTGTGTTTAACCGCAAAGGACGCTGAGTGTTTGCAAAGGTCGCAGAGGGCAATATGTTTTTAATTCTTTCTTCTTCTCTTTGCGCAAAAAACTCTGCGTTCTCTGCGGTTAGATTTAATCTACTGAAATATAATCTTTACTATAGTAAACGCCTTTTGCTTCTTTTTCTAATTGTAAAATTAAATCGTTTGCTAAAGAGCTTGCGCCAAAGCGAAACCATTTATTATCTAACCAAGCGTTGCCTAAGGTTTCGTGCAACATCACTAAATATTGTAAAGCACCTTTAGCTGTGCTAATGCCGCCCGCTGGCTTCATGCCCACTTGTATGCCTGTTTTAAAATAATAATCTTTAATCGCATCTAACATCACTAATGTAACAGGCATAGTTGCTGCCACACCAATTTTTCCTGTTGATGTTTTAATGAAATCTGCTCCTGCATAAATAGCAATATCACTAGCGCGGCGTACGTTATCTAAGGTAGAAATTTCGCCAGTTTCAAAAATTACTTTTAAGCGTGCGTTATATTTATGTGTTAAATCTTTAATGGTTGCAATTTCGTCAAACACAAAACTGTAATTGCCTTTTAAAAATTCACCGCGGCTAATTACCATGTCAATTTCATCTGCACCATTATCCAAAGCTAATTTTGTATCTAATAGTTTAATTTGCATGGTTGAATTTCCACTAGGAAAAGCTGTAGAAACTGATGCCACTTTTACTTTACTTCCTTTTAATGCCTCTTTAGCCGTTTTTACCATGGTTGGGTAAACACAAACTGCTGCCGTACTTGGCAAATCTGGTAAAGCTAAATGTGGATGCATAGCTTTGTAACACATTTGTGTGACTTTTCCTTCTGTATCTTTTCCTTCTAACGTAGTTAAATCAATCATGTTTAGTGCTAGTTTCAAAGCTTGCACCTTACTTCCTTTTTTAATACTGCGTGTATTAAAACGAGCCACTCGTTCCTCAATTCCTACTTGGTCAACCACAGGGCTTTGTCTAAAATCGTATGTCATGTTAATATTAATTAAAAGGCTATATTATCATCAAAAATAAGATAATTAATTGTATTTTTAAATTCTAATTTCTTCTAATTTGAGCCAATCAAATAACATATTTCCTAATCAGGAAGAACTGGTTACTAGTTCAGATAAAGAAAACTTATTGTCTCATAAAGGCTTGGTAATATGGATGACAGGCTATTCAGGTTCAGGTAAAACAACTTTAGCTTACGAGTTAGAAAGACGATTACATGACGAAGGCATTTTAACAAAGGTACTTGATGGCGATGTTTTAAGGCAAGGCATGAATAAAGGACTTGGTTTTAGCATGGAAGATAGAACAGAGAATATTCGTCGTACAGCTGAGTTAGCAAAGCAATTAGCCAGTTGTGGTGTAGTGGTGATTTGTAGTTTAATTACTCCTACTAACGAACTAAGACGATTAGCAGAAAACATTATTGGAGAGCAACATTTTATATTATATCATATTGCAACACCTTTAGAGGTTTGCGAAAAACGTGATGTAAAAGGGCACTATGCCAAAGCAAGAACAGGTGAAATAAAGGAATTTACAGGAGTTTCTAATCCTTTTGAAATGCCAACTAATGCTATTTATAGTATCGATACGTCTGAACTTTCTATTGATGAAAGTGTTACTTATTTATTCGATGACATTTTTCAATTATTAGCGATCTGATGTTTGTACTCTGCGATAAGATATTAGGGAAGAATATATTAAAACCAAATAGAAAGCTATTTAGTAGTTACACATTTACATGTTTCGAAGATATCAATTTGGCTCCTGTAGATGATTGGACAAAAGCAGTAAACAACAAGAATGTGTTTTTGTCACATTCCTACTTAAGTGTTTTACATAAAGAAAAAACAGAGCATTTTAGATTTAGATATGTGATTGTTTATAATAGAAAAGACCCAATTGGTGTTGTGTATTTTCAAATCAATGATTTTTCAGCTTCTTTATTTGGCGAATTGATTGAAAAGCAAATCTCAGAATTAAAAAGTAAACGTGCTTCTGTTTTCCAAAGATATATTGAGCATAATGAAAACGAAACCATCATGCGTTTGGTAACATGTGGCAACAATTTTATTAGCGGTGAGCATGGTTTTTATTTGGATGTTAACAGTAAAAAAACCACTTTCAAAATTGTAGAAGGAGTTATTGATTGCGTTTCGAGAGCAGAAAAATTACGAGGAAAAATTTCTGCCATTTTGGTAAAAGATTTTTATGCCGAAGGATTTGGCAATAAAGATTGTTGGTATTGCACTAAATTTGTTCACTTTAATGTAGAGCCAAATATGATTATTGATTTGCCTAAAGACTTATCAAACCTCACAGATTATTTAGCTACCTTTTCAAAAAAATATAGAAACAGAGCTAAGCATATTTTAAGTGCTAGTGCTTCATTAACTAAAAAAAGATTATCAGCCCAAGAAGTTTCCTTATACAAAAACACGATGCATGATTTATATACGCAAGTATTTAATCAGGCTAAATTTAAATTAGTACACTTGTCGCCAGGTTATTTTGAAGATGTGATTAAGGCAGATACCAATTCATTTTATGTGGATGCTTGGTTTTTAGGCGACCAAATGGTATCGTTTGCTTGTGGTTTTTGTTTAGAGAATGAGGTAGAAGCACACTATATTGGCTTTGATTATGCACACAACAAAGAGTATGAATTGTATCAAACTATTTTATATAGCTTTATTGAACAAGCCATTTTAATGCAAAAAACAAAAATTAATTTAGGAAGAACAGCTTCTGAAATTAAAACCACCGTGGGCGCCAGAGCTCATGAGTTATTATGTTACATTAAACCACAAAACACGGTTTCTAAATTAATTTTAAAACCATTTATGCAATTTTTACAACCAACTGAATGGATTCCAAGGAATCCATTTAAGGAAGAGTCATAAAAAAAGGAGCAAATTAATTTGCTCCTTTTTTGTTTATTAAATCATAATTAATCATCCGTTGGTTCTGGTGCTTTTTTAGCAGCAGCCTTTTTAGCTTTTATTTTTTTAGGCCATAATACATTAATTAATTCGTTATGAACTGTAATCATAGATGAACTTACGCCATTAATAATACTTACTTCTTTGTTTGAATTGTTTTTCCAAGTACGAGTCACTTCTTCCTCAGAGTTATCCTCTTTAATAATCCAACATTTTATTAATTTGTGGTTGCGAACTTCTGCCTTTCCACTCCAGCAGTTAGCTTTTGAGCCAATACGAGAAGTGATAATAACATCAGTATAAACACCGTCTTCCACCTCTTCTGCTCCGCGCTCATCAAATTTTTGTGACCATTTATTGTAACAAGTTAATTCACGTGGCTCTTCATTTTGAGCTTTTATTTGAGCGGTTGTTAGTAGTAAGGTAACTGCTATAAGTAATTTTTTAATCATGGTCGTGTTTTTTTAGAATTATAAATATACAATTTATCGTATTTAAAACAATCTCCTTTTAAATTTTTTATTTAATTAAGGTTTTTTAGCAAAATAGCACCTGTCTGCTCGTTCTTATAAACGACTGGCTTATTAGACAAATCCATATATTCTTTGTCAGTATTTAGAATATAAAAATAGTCGTCATATTTACTAATTCCCCTTCTGTGAGCTTGGTTTAACCATTTCAAATGCCAGGTATAACGGTAAAAATTAACACCTGGCTCAAAAAGCCAATTAATCCCTAATCGTATGTTTTTGTTGGGATATTTTTCATGCTCTAAAACCAAATTTTGCATCATACTTTTAACGTCGCTATCTATTTTCCAATCTTTATAAAAAGCAGTATTGTGATTTATATAGATATTAAAAAGCGCTAAACTAGCACATAAATAGGAAATAGAAACGCTGGTTGTTTTAGATAATTGAAAAAAATAATTTAAAAGGAAAGTAAAATTTAAAATAAATATGGGGTAAAAGAAGAGCGCAAAGCGATGGATGTAATAGTCATTCCCTAAAATCAAATGCTGCGCAATAGTTATCGCAACAATGACTAGTAGAATTAGGTTTATAAGTACTAGACTAATATGTGCTTTAAAAAAGGTGATATTTCTTTGAACAACAGCCTTTAAAATGATTATGAGAGTTAGCACAACAACTGATACTATAAAGATTTTAAATATGGTTTCCCAAAAATGAGTAACATACATTTCATAAAAAAAACTATAAATGGCTGTACTAACTGTGTCTTCCATAAACCCATTCTTACCTCCAAAATCGAGCAAACTCATTTTGGATATTCGGCGTAATGGCTCATATAATACCATTCCAGATAAAATCACTGAAACAATATTGATTTTGTTTTGCTTATAAAAATGATACTTATTACTTGTAGAGTCTATTTTTAAAACAACATAACTTACAATATTATATACAATTAAAGCAGCTACGTAATAATTAAGCAACGAAAAATTGCTCATCACGGCTAAAAAGGCTCCAACGTTAAAGAGTATTAAATGTCTGTTTTGCTTGGAGGTGAAATACAAACTCAAATAATAGAGACTCATCACTAAAAAACCAATAGATAAGCCATAACCACGTGCAAGCGCAAAAAAATCGAGTAGGTGAGGATTTAGCAACATTAACAAGTAAAAAGGGAACATCAATTTAGGAATATACTTGTATAAAAGTAGAACGGTAAAAATACTGTAAAGAATAAAAGCTAAAATATTTGGTAAGCGCAAGCTTAATTCAGAACTGCTAAAAAGAAATTCACAGTACTTCATCAATACTGTATTTAAAATATGATTATTAGTATAAGGTGTTTTATAAGAAATGATATCCATAAAACCTTGATGCACATAATGTGTGTATGTATAACTCTCGTCATGTGTAAAAGAAGTATGGGAAGCTTTATAAATAATGTACCATACTATTCCTAAACCAGATAGTAACACTAAACTAAGTTGTAAAGGAAATTTTTTATGTGAAGGATTTAGTATCGACATAATTTATCATTCAAATATATTAAATCTAATTCAAATACGACAGCCTTTTATTAATTTGTCCCTCTGAAGCCCTTGTAAATACTGCCAATTTCAAAGATGCTACAAATTATAGCAAAGGCGTGCTTTCTTTTGTTGTTATTTTGCAGAAATTATTTTGTAGTATGCTAGTTAAAACATTTGGAAGCGCCGTGCACGGTATTAGTGCCACCACGGTTACAGTAGAGGTTAATATTTCACAAGGAATCAATTTTTTTATGGTGGGCTTGCCTGATAATGCCGTTAAAGAAAGTCATCATCGCATTCATGCCGCTTTAAATAATAACAATTTAAAAATACCAGGTAAGCAAATTACGATCAATCTAGCACCTGCTGATATTCGTAAAGAAGGATCAGCTTATGATTTAACCATTGCTGTTGGTATTTTAGCGGCTTCTGAACAAATTAAATCAGAAGATGTTTCTAACTACATCATCATGGGTGAGCTATCATTGGATGGCGAATTACGTCCTATTAAAGGCACATTACCTATTGCTATTAAAGCCAAACAAGAAGGATTTAAAGGATTGATATTGCCTGAAGAAAATGCCAAAGAAGCTGCGGTGGTTGATGGCATGGATGTTTATGGGGTATCTAACATTAAGCAAGTGATTGATTTTTTTAATGAAACAGCTACTTTAGAAAAAACCACCATTGATATTGAACAAGAATTTTTAACGCGTTTAGATGATTTTGAATTTGATTTTAATGATGTAAAAGGTCAGGAAAATATTAAGCGTGCTTTGGAAATAGCTGCGTCTGGCGGACATAATGTTATTTTAATTGGTCCTCCTGGAGCAGGAAAAACGATGCTAAGTAAAAGGATGCCATCTATTTTACCACCTTTAACATTAGATGAAGCATTGGAAACAACCAAAATTCATAGTGTTGCTGGTAAAACATCAAAAACAATGGGCTTAGTAACTAAGCGTCCCTTTCGCAGTCCGCACCATACGATTTCCGACGTTGCTTTGGTTGGCGGCGGAATGAACGCACAGCCAGGAGAAATTTCTTTAGCACATAATGGTGTTTTATTTTTAGATGAGTTGCCTGAATTTAAACGAACAGTTTTAGAAGTGATGCGTCAGCCTTTAGAAGATAGAATTGTGACGATTTCTCGTGCACGTTTTAGTGTAGAGTATCCTGCCAGTTTTATGTTAATGGCAAGTATGAACCCATGCCCGTGTGGCTATTACAACCATCCCGAAAAAGACTGCGTGTGTGCACCTGGTGTGGTACAAAAATATTTAAATAAAATTTCAGGACCCTTATTGGATAGGATTGATTTGCATGTAGAGGTAACACCTGTTCCTTTTAGCGAGTTGAGTAAATCTCAAAGTGCCGAAACAAGTAAAGATATTAGAGAGCGCGTCATCAAAGCACGTCTGTTACAAACGGAACGCTATAAAACGTCCGATGGCATTTATTGTAATGCTCAAATGCGCACGAAGGATTTAAGAACCCATTGTCATTTAGATGAAGCTAGTAATACTTTATTAAAAACCGCTATGGAACGATTGGGTTTATCTGCTCGAGCCTATGATCGTATTTTAAAAGTGGCACGAACCATTGCCGATTTAGAAGCCTCTAAAAATATCCAAACTAACCACATTGCTGAGGCTATACAATACCGAAGTTTGGATAGAGAAGGTTGGGCGGGATAATTTCAATACGTTAATTTGTTAAAAATAGGTAGTCACAATTTGTGACTACCTAAAATGAGTATTTTCTTGATTTTTGTCATTAGAGTTAAACAAAATTCCTTTAGCTTTGTTACTGGATAAAACTTAAAGATGCCAACTCAGTACGCGATAAAAGATTTAGAAAGACTTTCGGGCATTAAAGCCCATACTTTACGCATTTGGGAGCAGCGTTATGGCATTTTAAAGCCTGAGCGTACTGACACCAATATCAGGTATTATACTTCCGACGATTTACGCCGTATTTTAAATATTTCGTTATTAAACAGCAATGGCTTTAAGATTTCTAAAATTGCCAAATTACCAGATGAGGAAATTATTAAGCAAGCACAGTCAATCTTAAATAATTTTAATAAAGAGAGCGATCAGATTGATAATTTGGTGTTATGTATGATGGAAATGAACGAAGCTAAATTCGAGAAAATCATTTCAAATTGCATTATTCACTTTGGTTTTGAAAGTACTATTGAGAAAGTGGTGTTTCCTTTTATGCGCCAAATAGGTAATATGTGGCAAGTAGGCATGGTTAATCCCGCTCAAGAACATTTTATTACTCATTTAGTCCGTCAAAAAGTGATTGTTGGAATTGATGGCTTATTTCCTGAACCATTAGCAAATCCAAAAACCTTTTTGTTATTTCTACCATCAAACGAAATGCACGAATTAGGTCTTTTGTATTGTAATTTTTTAGTGAAAGCAAAAGGCCATAGATGCTTATATTTAGGGCAATCTGTTCCTTTTAACGATTTATTGACGGTAACAGATGTTGTTCCGGCGGATGTGATTGTAACCGTATTTACAAATCGTATGGAGGGCATTTCGGTTCAGGAGTACCTTAATAATTTGTCAAACTCTTTCCCAAATAGTCAAATTATGGTGTCGGGACGTGCATTTTTTGAACCAAATGATCCTATTGAGCTTCCAAAAAATGTTATTTTGTTCGAATCTCACGAACAATTTAAAAATGTGCTGCATAGTGTTAACTTTGCATTTAATGCATACAAACCTAATTAAACTATTTATTGTTTCAGTTTTGTTTTTTTCTTCATGTAAACCTACATCCGAAGAGGACGAAGTTGTTCCAGAAACTGTGCTTAGCGAAGACCAGTTAGTAAAAGTATTAACCGACGCTTATTTAGCAGAAGGCGCCTCTGGCATTAATGTGAAAAATGTTCCCGGCGAAAAATTTGATTCAGCTTACGTGTTTAATCCTATAAGCGATAACCGTATTGATAAAGCAGTGTTTGATTCGTCGATGGCTTATTACACAAGACATCCAAAGAAACTAAAACTAATCTATGATAAAATTTTAGATAGATTAAGTGTGATTCAAGCTAAAGGAAAAATAGAATAAATAGTATTTTCATGTCGATGATTGATAACATAAAACAATTAGCGCATCAGTATTTTGATGAAGTGATTTCTTTTAGAAGACATATACATCAACATCCTGAATTATCTTTTGAAGAACATGAAACTTCAAATTATGTGTGTTCTATTTTAGATAAATACGCTATCACATATACTAAAGGTATTGTCAAAACAGGTATCGTTGCTATCATCGAAGGAAAAAATCCAACTAAAAAAACCATATTACTACGTGCCGATTTAGACGCTTTACCAATTGAAGAGAAAAATAATGTAGAGTATAAATCTCAAAACGCAGGTATCATGCATGCTTGCGGACACGATGCGCACACAGCGTCTGTTTTAGGAACGGCCATTATTTTAAATCAATTAAGAAGACGAATTTGAAGGAACAGTCAAGATTATGTTTCAACCGGGCGAAGAAGTATTGCCTGGGGGTTCATCTTTAATGATTAAAGAAGAGGTGTTGCAAAATCCGAAAGTGGATGTAGCTATGGCACAACATGTGTTTCCAAGTATGGAAGTTGGTAAAGTTGGTTTTAGAGAAGGCATGTACATGGCTAGTACGGATGAGTTGCATATTACTATTATAGGCAAGGGTGGACATGCAGCTATGGCTGGAGATTACAATAATCCTTTAGTAGTGGCAGCGCATATTATTACCGAAATAGAAAAACAATTTCCTTTTATAATTGATGCAGAAGGTGTGGCAAGAAACACACAAAATAATATTCTAACGGTGATTGCTTTTGGAAAAATTGAAGGCAAAGGCGCTACGAACGTTATTCCCGAATCTGTTTATATAGCTGGGACTTTTCGCACCATGGATGAAGTGTGGAGAAAGGAAGTGAAATTAAAAATCACGGAAATAATAAATACTGTGGCAACTAAATACAACACTAAAGCAGACATTAATATTATGGATGGCTATCCATTTTTAACCAATGATGCTGAGGTAACCAAACATTGTAAACAAGCTGCGATAGATTATTTAGGAAAAGAAAATGTAGAAGATTTACCCTTACGAATGACTGCCGAAGATTTTGCATACATCACACAACAAGTGCCAAGTTGTTTTTACCGTTTAGGAACTGGCAATAAAGCAAAAGGAATTACTTCTGGGGTTCACACTTCTACTTTTGATATTGATGAAAAAGCACTAGAAATTTCAACTGGCTTAATGGCTTGGATGGTTATTACATAAGGATAGTGATAGTAATCAGAAACATATTTTTTATATTGATTTTTGTCTTAAATCTAAACGTATTATTTGATTAAGCAATAGTATTTAAAATTTTTGAATGAATCGTTCCTATTTTCCATACAATTCTTTGCTTGTATCATTGGTGTTTCACAAACGCTAATAAGTTTATACTCTTAAGAAGGATAAAGTAGCTGGCATAAAGTCACTTAATCAAATCATTCCTGACTTTCCTAAAAATATTACTTGGTTTTCTATGGAAGTAATGGTGAATGTTGGAGGGAAGCATGGCTCTAAATTTTTCAAAGGAACGGATCCTAATACAATTAACTTCTCTTTTTTAAGCCAAGCAAAAGTAAATTCATTTATTTTTATATCAATGAAGTGCAAAATTGCAAGTGGCGAGATTCTTTATCGGAAGTATAGAGTTAAAGTTGTTGAGTAAAGAAATCAATATAATTTAAAAGGCATAACCGGCCCTTATTCCTGAACAAATAAACAGCGATTGTTTGCCATATCCCAAATTAAATAATTTCGTATTTAATTTATCTTTATAAATTAATGGATTAAAATTGAAAAAGTAACAATCAGTAGACAAACCTAAAGCCCAACGATTAGAAATTTTTATAATCTATTCCTAATTGTAAACTCGTACTAATTACAAAATCATTAATATAAGGCTGAGAGGATTTAGAGTAGCTATAAGTTTCGGAGTTTATAGATTTATATTCTGAAGTTTCAGTATTTTGAAAAAACAAATCTGCATTAATGTTGATGGCTGTATAAATAATAATTTTTTCTATATTAAAATTAAATTTTGGACCAAACATGACTGAAGCGGATTTCGAAGATATTTGACTTTTTTCTATGCCATTAAAACTCGAAAAACAACCATAAGCCCATCCTTCTGTTTCTCTCTTTTTATTAAACTCTTTATAGCCTATACTCAAAGGAACAGTAATACTAAACTTCTTTTCTGTTTTAGGAAGTATTTCAATACCACATTTTACAAAAAACCCTGAAGTGGTTTTATATGTATTTTTTAAATCTGCACTATATTGATAATCTGGGTTTCCAAAAACTCTTTCTTCTTTAACAAAGGGCTTAAAAGTAGAAATACCAGTTTCAACAAATACTTTTCTTGTATGTTGTGAAAAGCCAATAAACGGAATCATCAGAAAAAGTAAAATCTGTTTCATTAACTAAAGATAGAACCTTTTTGTAAGAATGTCAACTATTTTAACCTTTTATACTTTTGATATAGGTATGAGCCACCAAGAGACGCACCAAAGAAAAGCAATAGCTTAGCTACTTCTGGGAATATTTCTTTGAAGCCAAAGTTCCGTAAAAATATTCCGTAAAAGGCTTCTAATCCCCAGTTAAGAGGAGAGATAACCGCAATTTTTTTCATCACCTCTGGCATCACAAAAGTTGGCACCCAGATACCACCAATAGCGGCTAGTATAATCACGAACACAGCACCAAATAAAGAAGCTTGGTCGTGAGAGGTAGCAATCGTTCCTACTAATAATCCAAAACCTGTAGCTGCCAGACCCGATGAAAAGCTACTAGAAACAACACTAGGTAAATTATTTCCAATATTTAATTCAGGTAAACCCAATAATGGTAAAATAAATACCAACGCAAAGCATCAACGCAAATTGAATTAAACTCACAATGACATAGGTTAACATTTTGCCTAAAATCACAATCATATAAGAGCCAGGCATCGTTAATAATCTAAAGGCGCTGCCATCATCTCGTTCTCTAATAATATTACCAGCTAAAGGAATACAGATAAAAAACATAGCAAATAGGGTCCATGCGGGCACATTATGTTGAACTGAGTTAGGGATAATAGAAGAGTTGTTATATGAAGCGTATTCTTCCGTTAAACTTACAATAGGAGTTAACTCCAATTTTGAAGGAGTTGCCAAGGGAAAACTCTCTTTCATTTTTTCATTTAAAGAGCTTACCATGCTTTGCATTTCTATTTGTGAAATAATTCGCTCAATAGAATTACTAATCGTGGTTTTAAATGATTTTTTAGTAATAGGGTCAAAGTATAATTGAACTTTTAATTTGCTAGTGTCTAAAGGCTCTACAATAGCTGTTGTGTCACCACTAAAACTTCCTAATAATTTTCCAATTCGCGCCGAAGATTTTTCTCGTAATTTTTTACTCGTATTTTCTGGAATAATAATGCCAATAAAAAAATGTCCAGTCGCAATTTCTTTTTTTGTTTCTTCATCGCTCAATTGTTTTTTGGTGATCACAAAAAATTTAGATTTAATCAAAGATGTTTCTAAAACACTAGATAATGAATCGTGATCTCTATCAACAATCAGTAATGGAACTGAAGCTTCGTTTACCGAGCGAAAGGTGGTATCCTGAATTAATGTAATAATTAAAATTAAAACCGTTGGCATAATAAAGGTAATAGCCAATCCTGCTCTATCACGAGTTAAGACTTTGTATTCTTTATATATGCTGTATAATAATTTCATTATTTATCTCTAAACTTTACTCCAGTAATTTTTAAATAAACCTCTTCTATGCTTTTACAATTATTATCGGCTATTAATTGTTTGGTAGCGCCTTGTGTTATTAATTTACCATCATCAATAATAGCAATATGACTACAAAAATCTTCTGCTTCTTCTAAATGGTGCGATGTATATAAAATCGTCATACCATTTTCTCTGTTCAATTTTTTTAAATGTTCAATAATAGCTTGTTTTGATTGAACGTCTACACCAACGGTTGGCTCATCTAAAATCAATAGTTGAGGGTTATGTAATAAACCAGCAATTAAATTCACACGACGTTTCATACCACCTGAGTAGGAAACAATTTTTTGGTGCATGTTTTCTTCTAAACCAAGTATGCGTAAATTTTCTTTTACGTTTTCTTTTAAAGATGTACCGCTTAATCCATACATGTGCCCTAGGAACATTAAGTTTTCCCAAGCCGTTAATTTTGGATATAAGGCAATTTCTTGAGGCACAACACCAATCACTTGCTTACATTCTTTACTATGTGTTTTGTGTGTTTTTCCGTTAATGTAAATCTCTCCACTACTTGTTGGGAACAAACCACATAACATGCTTATAAACGTTGTTTTGCCAGCACCGTTAGGACCTAATAAACCAAATACATTTCCTTTATCTATTGAGAAGGTTAAATCATTAACCGCAGCTCTTGGTGCATCTTTGTATTTTTTAGATACATGTTGTATGTCTACCAAAATGCTCATCTATGCGTTTTCCTGTAAAAATATTTTCATTTCGCAAGTGGCCACCAACTCATTATTGCAATATGATTTTGCTTCAATAATAGAAACATTCATCACTTGCGTTTTAGTTGATACTTCCGTTAAAATTTCGTTACCTGATTTCGGTAAATGATGAATCACTAGGCTTTTGATATTTGCAATAAAGCCAACGCGTGGTAGGGTTTTATTAACTACTGCTTCGTAACCAGCCATGCTCGCAGCTGTTTGCGCCATATTTTCTACAATACCAGATTCAGTTAAAACGCCGTTTTGTGTTAAGATATGTTCATCTACAATATCAAAGCCGGTAATCACAGAAGCTTCGTCGCATTTATAAATTCTACTAATCAACACCATTGGCGGACGTTGAGGAATGTAATTTAAAATGCTATCTGAATTAACGATAGGTGTATTAACAGTAATCATGTTTTTGTACGCTTATTTATGATAAACACTCAGACCAAGCCTTTGTTTAATAGGCTACAAAAATACATTTATTAATGATTTAGGCAATAATAAAAACATGGTGACTTCGAGTCACGCCAAGACGCGATCAGTCACCATGTTTTAAGTTAAGCAAACCATTTTTGTTTCAGTAACAATTTAATGAAGGCTATAATTCCTACTATTAACAGAGCTATTGGCCATAATTTCACAAAAAACAACAAGATTTCAGCAAAAATGCCAGCGCCATCACTTACTGACTCTATAAATTTAGTTCCAAAACCTGGCTTGTACGGCTCAGATGGAAATGTGTAAGCGTAAGCTTCTGTTTTAGTGGTTTCTTTTTGATAGATTGCGATGGTAACAGTGCTATAAGAAACATCATAAGCTAATTCCATGGTGTTTAATCTTGAGTAGTCAGCAGATTCTTGTTTTACGGTTAATTCGTTTTCGGCAGCTACCATTTGCTCTAATTTTTTGCCTTTGTTGTCAATAGCTTTTTCTAGTCGTTTTTTATGATCCAAAAATCTAGTCTCTGATAATTTCGCAGATTGAAATTGCTTGGTAACATCATCGGCTTTTATTTTTCTGTAATCTAAAAAATCAATTAGGTTGGATATATCTGTTAAGGTTTTATCTAAGTCTTTATTTGGAATACGAATCACAATATCATTGTGTACGGTGTAATTAATAACATCCAACATACTGTCTTTAGTAGTTCTTACCGAGTTTTTGTAATTCACAGTGCTTTCTAAAACAGAAGAAGTAACATAACCGTTATGTTCTGATACAATACGTTCAATATCAAAAGTGGCTAATTTAACGTCTTTTACTTTGAATGATAAATCCGCCGTGCGCACAAAAGCTCTGTTGCTATCAGCTTGCATGGGCGATTTATTTATTTTTTGAATAGTGCTTGAAACAGAATCGGCAAAGGCTTTAGACTTTTCTTTCTGTCATACATTTCTTCTGCTGAGGGTCCGCAAGAAAATAAAATAAGCGTTGTACTTAAAATGATGCCTGATAATTTTAAGTAAGTTGATGTTGTATTTTTCATGGTTGTGGATTTTACTATTGATGCCACAATCATGATTATAGTAACCACAATAATTTGTTAAGTTTGGTTAAAACAAAAAAGCCGCTACGAGTTTTCGTAACGGCTTTTAAAAATTATTGAAACAAATTATTTTTGTTCAAACTTCTTGTATTCAGCTGGGATAGCTAATTTAGAAGCATCAATAGATGATTTGTTGATTTTAGAAACTTCTAATTTGCTGATTAATGAACCATCTAAAGATTTTTCTTCAGACAATAAAGGCATAGATCCTTTAGGTAAATCTTTAATTTGGTTAAAGTAAATACTTTGTTTGTCTTTTCTGTTCCAAGCTTTTACTAATGGAGCAAAGAAATCATATTTACCAGAAACAATCCAGTAAGTAATTACTGTATTCTCATCTGTGTTTTTTACGATATACTCAGCACATTTTTGACCCTGAACCATTTTTGTATTTGCACCTTTTGAAGACACACAAGTCCCTTTAATGATTGGAGCTGTTTCGCTTTTGTGTTCTCCCCAAACTTTACGAACTGGATTAACAAATTTAATTTCGTTAGTTTCTGTATTAAATACGAAGCTACCTTCTACTTTACCAGATTTACGACCAATTTGATCTAATTTTACATCTTTTCCTTTTACATAATAAATGTTAGTAGTTGTATCTTTTGATGTTTCCATCTTAAATTCGATACTGCCTTCGAAAGATTGAGCAACTGCCATTACTGATAATGTAAGACTTGCTACTAATAATTTAATTTTATTCATTTAATTTGTTTTTAAATTTGACACTAAAATAATATAATTTAGTTATAAATAAAAATTATGCCAAATAATACCGAAAAAGGAACCCAAGGAGAGGAAATTGCAGTAGCTCACCTTTTAAAACATGGGTATCACATTTTGGCAAGAAATTGGAGGCATAAACACTTAGAAATTGACATTATTGCTAGTATTAACGCTACTTTAGTGATAGTAGAGGTGAAGTTAAGAGCTAATGCTTATTATGGAAATCCAGAGGATTTTGTGACCAAGAGCAAGCAGAAAAAACTCATTAAAGCAGCGGACTTTTACATTAAGGAAAATAACATAAATTGGGAAACTAGGTTTGATATTGTGTCTATTATCCAAAATCCTAGCGAATTAAAAGTAGAACATTTGGTGGGGGCTTTTTATCCTACGTTATAGTTTAATTTTTAAACCACAGGCCGGTTGTTTGCGGGGTTGAGGTGGGGGTGGGGGGTGGGTATGTGAAAAACATGTTTCTCTAAACTCTAATTTTTGAGCTTTTAATTACCTTTCATCTCAGTGGTTAAATAATCTTATAAACCCGATTTATGTGTAATACTTACACCGCCTAAAGTTAGAGCATAAGCTGCATTATCAGTAGATGTTTCCTCGTCACCATTTACAGTTTTAACGCCCACGTGATTCAAATTTTTTAAAGCTCGGCTAGCAGCTGCCCAAATACCTTTTTTCTTTTTGTCAGGGTTTGCTGTAACTACTTCGTCATCGTTTTCTGTAATGACTTGCACTACTGTTTTATGTTTTGCAACTGGAGCTGCATTTAAAGCAATCAAGGTTTCGTTTTTTGGTGGTTCAACACTTGGAGAAATTTTGATAGTAGGATAAAGCGTGTCTTTTATAGATGATGCATTATTGTTTTGCGAAGAATTATTAGTTGCTAATAGGGCTTGTTCTTTTTTAGTTACGATTGGAGCTGAGGCTTGTAGAGCAACAGAAGTATTAGATTCTTTCGGACTTGTTAAGTCATTTGTATTGTGTGTTGGTTCAATTGTGTTATTTTTTGAAGATACTGTTTGACTAGTTACAGCATCTGTCTTGTCTGCTAATGTTGAGGTTTCAGAATCAATCGATGTTTTTGGCCACAATATAAATAAGCCAATTAAAAATACAATACAAGCCGCTGCAGCGTATTGCGTTGCCGAAAAATTAAACCAAATAACTTTTGGTTTGCGTTTTAAGGATTGTTTGTTTTCAAACTCAATGGTTTCATCTGCTTTTGCAATTGTATAATTATACAGAGCCAGTTCTTTTGCAAGAGAAGGATTGATTACACAACTTTTTTCTAATGCTAAGCGTTCATTTTCTGGAAGTTGGTTTTCGATGTAGCCAATGAATTGTGTTTCGGAAACTAAATCAGCTTCTGATTTTTTTAATGAGTTTTTATTTGAAAAAGATGCGGCTTCATTTTCTAAAGTCACCAATGATAATTCATCCAAATTAATTTCTAATTCGGGATGTTGAATTAGAAATAATTCTAATTCCACTTGAAGTTCACCTGTTAAATTTCCTTCCGAAAAATCTAACAAATACGCTTCGTAATTATGTATATCAATTTTGTGCATTAAATAACAACTTCTAATTTTCCTATGTAATTTTTTAAAAAGGCCCTTGCTCTAAATATGTAAACCTTCACTTGGCTTTCCGTTAAATTGGTAATCTTTCCTATTTCGTTGTAATCGTAGCCTTCATAATCTCTCAGTAAAATCACACTTTTTTGTATTTCTGGTAATTTATCTAAGGCATTATTTAAAATCTCCTTTAAGTCGCTATAATGTTTGTTATGTTGCAAGGTATTTTCAACAACTTCATTATAATCGCCTTGCTTTTTTGCTTTTCGCGTATAATCCACTAACGTATGATGTGCCGCCGTAAATAAATAGGATTTAGCATTGGTACTTTCTACATCATTTACCTTACGCCATACTTTCTCGAAAGTGTCTTGCACAATGTCTTTAGCCACGTCCACATCCTTTATATTCTTTAAAATAAAGCGATATAAGGAATCGGAATAGCTATCCACGCATTGATTATATTCGGTTACTGTCAATTTTGTATTATGAGTTCAAACTATTCAAATTCTTGTGTGCTTTAAATTTGAATAGTTTGAACCAAACCTTTTTAAATTAAACTACACATAAGACGCTTGAGTTTGTTATAAAGTTACAATGCCTATAAAAACAAAACCCTCTGATTATCAGAGGGTTTCAATTTTTATGACACTAATTTGATTTTTTGTCCCATCAGTAATTGTGGGTTTTTCTTTAAACCATTTATTTCAATGAGTTTATCAACGCTGATGCCGTATTTTTTAGAGATACCGTATAAAGTTTCTCCTTTTTTCACCTTATGTATTTTTATGTCGCTTGTTGCTGAGTTATCGGCTAATTTAACAGTTGTATCAACCTTGGCTTTAGCAGCTACATTAGTTTGAGGATCTTTTGGAGCATCCGTTTTAGGCTGGGTTGCAGGCGTGGCAGTGTTTTGTTTTACATATACAATTAATTTTTTGCCAGTTCTAATTCCTTTTTTACCAATGTAATTCCAAGATCTTAAATCAGCCACTGTAACGCCATATTTGCGGGCAATGGTGCTTAATTTCTCTCCATTCCTTACGGTATGTGTTTTCTGTACTTCTTTTACAGCTATTGAACTTTCAGAAGCGACTAATTGTTGAGATTTGATAGCTGCATAAATTTCAGTTTCATTTGATAAGAAGGCACCAATTTTAGCTTTTGGCAACGTTAAACTATTTCCTCCAGCAGGAACTTCACTTTTGCGATATTGTGGGTTGAAATAAGCAATTTCTTCAACTGAGATATCTAAAGCTGCTGAAATTTGACCAAAAGTCATTGATTCTTTAACAACAGCGGTATCTACTTCAAAATAGGTTTTACGAGGCGTAGAAGCATAGATATTATGCTCTGCTGGGTAATTCATCACATAATTAGCAGCAATAAAGGCTGGAACGTATGATTGAGTCTCTAAAGGCAAATAAGGGCGAATTTCCCAATATGTTTTTTTGCCGCCACTACGGCGAATAGCTTTGCTAATAGTTCCTGGTCCTGCATTATAAGCTGCTAACACCATTTGCCAATCGTGAAACATGCCATATAAGCTTGTTAAATATTCAGCTGCTGCTTCAGTTGCTTTGTAAACATCCGAACGTTCATCAACATATGAATTCACAATTAAACCATACATTTTTCCAGTTGGGTACATAAACTGCCATAAACCTGTAGCTCCACATCTTGAACGGGCGCAAGGGTTTAAAGCTGATTCAATAACGGCTAAATGCTTTAATTCTAAAGGAATATTGTGTTTGTCGAAGATTTCTTCAAACATTGGGTAATATAATTGAGATAAACCCATTACACGGCTTACTAATTCACGCTTGCGAACAGCATAAAGCTCAATAAACCCTTTCACATGAGGATTATATACTAAATCAAATGGAGAAGTAGCATCTAATTTTGCTAAACGGCTTTCGTAAACGAAATCTTCGAAACGAGGAACGCTGTCTTCAGCATATTTATACTTGTTAGTTTTTGGATAAACTGGCTTTAATAGTGCTTTTTCTAACACTTTTTGATTAGCTAAGCTATCTAACATAGCAGCCACTGGATTATCAGTTATGGTAAGCGTGTTTTGCGCAAACAAACTACCTGTAGCCAAAGCAGACACCAATAGCGCTCTATGGAATGTATGTTTTAATGTAGTGAGCATCGTGTTTGTTTTAGTTTATTAGTGTAACGTAATAATTTACAAAACGTTACAATTATTAATAATTCTGTTACAACAAGTATAAAAAATATATTTAATAAACAAAAGTTAAAGTACTTTAATTTTTAACTTTGCGCTGTGAAAAACAAAGACGAAGAACCAAAAGAGTATTTTGAGCGTAGTATATTATTAGTGGCAACTGTTGCTATATCTGGTGTTTTATTAGATTGGTTTAGTATAAAAATGTTGCTAGATGTTAATCCGTGGGGCTCTGCAACCGCAATCCCAGGTTTAATTTTGACACTTCAAGCACTTACTCTCATTGTAAATCCTTATGCCATTGTGTATGATGATAGATTTGAAATTAAGCAATCGTTACTTTACAACCGAGAGTTTTATTTTTTAGACTTTAGAGGATTTGATGAAAAGTCAAAGAAATTAGTTTATAATGACGGAGATACCGAAAACTTGCCATTATTAGGGATGCGAGCATCTCACAAAAAATTATTTAAAGCTAGATTAGCCGAAAAAATTAATGAAAGTCTTAAAAACAGAGACTTTTAAAACGAACTATCATGAAGAATAAGAAACTCCTATTTTTTATTATCCTTTTATTCCCAGCGTTTCTTAAGCTTTTTTTAGAGTTCAGTACCATTAATTCTAAAAAATTACCGCATTACGGGCCTAAACAATTATCAGGGAAAGACACTGTGTTTTATAAAGTGGGCTCAGAGTTTAAAAATTTACCCTTAGCTACTAGTAATCAAATTGGCTTACAAACATTAAATTTAGACACGGTTAATTACCCATTGTTTGCTGTGTGTTTCATTAAACAGAGTTATAAAAAAGATGATTACAGAATGGCTGGACTAAGTGAATATGCTCAGTATAAAAAAGACAAAATAAAATTTATTCCCTTTGTCATTGTTACACCTTGTGACGGATTGAGCGATACGAGTTGCTTAAGAGAGATGGAAAAATTATCGATTGGAAATCAAAATATTAAAAGTTTGTATTGGAATACATCGTCGTTTGATAGTTTAAATTATTCTTTCTTTAAAGAAAAACCTATTTATGTGGATTATAGTTTTTTTGTATTGGTTGATAAAAACCGCAACATTAGAGGCTATTACGATGGAAGATATATTGCAGAGATTAAAAGACTAACCGAAGAATATCAGCATTTAAGAATTAAAGAAGAAAAAGAAGGAATGGTTAGCGCTAATAAAATTGAAAGTAAATAAAAATGAAAACGTATTTAAACATATTAATTCTTGCCACTATATTTTTTGGTTGTACTCCAAAACAAGAAACTAAAAAATTATTATTGCCAATTATTGGCGAGAAAAAATTGGGTGGAGTAGAAGCTGAGGATACTATTTACCATACGGTTCAGCCATTTGCTTTTGTAAATCAGTATAACGATACAATTTCAGAAAAAACAATCAACAACAAAATTTATGTGGCAGATTTTTTCTTCGCCACTTGCCAAAGTATTTGTCCTAAAATGAGTTCACAGTTAGTGCATGTACAAAATGCTTTTAAGGAAGATAACAATGTGTTGATTTTATCTCATACGGTTAATCCATCTAACGACACAGTTGAGGTATTGAATGGTTACGCGCAAACCTATGGTGCCTTAAAAAATAAATGGCATTTTTTAACAGGCAACAAAAAAGCAATTTATGATATGGCACGTTATAGCTATTTAGTAAATGCTTTAGAAGAAGATGGAAGTGAAGAAGGTTTTTTGCACAGCGAATTATTTATTTTAATAGATGCTCAAAAACGCATTCGTGGCATGTATGACGGAACGGATAGTGTAGCTGTTGTAAAGCTAATTTCGGATATTAAACTTTTTAAAACAAGAATAATGAAATTTAAGTTGTTTGTTATCTGTTATTTGATCACATCAACTTTGTTTGCTAAAAACAAATTAGCAATGGTTTATTATTTAGATAGTTCAACAACCATTATTTATTCCGAAAACACTTTAGTGGATGACAAAAAACCAAATCCTATTTTTCAGTTATTTCATAAAAAACAAAAATTAAATAAACGCATTACATCTGCTGTATTGGCTTTTCCTTTTCCATTTGGTATGGTTGGCTTACACCGTATTTATTTAGGAACAAAGCCTCATGTGCCTGTTGCCTACATTGCTAGTTTGGGTGGCGTGTTTGGCATTTTACCATTCATTGATTTTTGTGCCATTACTTTTGGAAAAAATTTTGACACCTATCGCGATAACGGCAAGGTGTTTATGTGGGTGAAAGATTAATTATTCCTCTTCAAACTTATAAGAATACTTTCTCCATTTGTCAATCACCTGCTGCATATCATCGGGTAACTCACTATTAAAGAAAATAGGTTCTTTGGTAATAGGATGTGTAATGCCCAATGTTTTAGCATGTAAGGCGTGACGAGGTAAAATCTCGAAACAATTTTCAATAAACTGTTTGTACTTATTACTTGATAATCCTTTTAAAATTCTATCGCCACCATATTCGTTGTCATTAAACAACGGATGACCTAAATGCCTCATGTGAATACGAATTTGATGTGTGCGGCCTGTTTCCAGTTTACACTCAACAACGGTTACATAGCCAAAACGTTCTAATACTTTATAATGTGTAATCGCATGTTTGCCATGATCGCTATCCGGAAAGCAAGCCATTACTTTTCTATTTTTTAAATCGCGAGCCACATTACAAGTAATGGTTCCTGAATCTTCTTTCACATCGCCCCAAACAATAGCAATATATTTTCTATCGAGATTTCTATCAAAAAAATCTTTTGCTAAACGCGTCATCGCTAATTCTGTCTTAGCAACGATGATAATACCTGATGTGTTTTTATCAATACGATGCACTAAGCCTGGCCTATCGATAGATAAATTTTCAGTCAGTTGAGTTTTAGAAGTCGGTAAGTTTTTAAAACGATACGCTAAAGCGTTTACTAGTGTTCCTGAATAGTGTCCGAAAGCAGGATGCACAACCATGCCTGGCTCTTTATTTACGACACAGATATAATCATCTTCGTAAACGACGTTGATTGGAATATCTTCTGCCAATACTTCCACATCGCGCGGAGGTGTTGTCATTAAAACAGAAATCTCATCCAAAGGTTTTATTTTGTAGCTTGATTTAATGGGTTTGCCATTTACCAAAATACATTCTGCATCGCAAGCTTGTTGCAATTTTGTTCGGGTAGCATTTTGAATACGAATCATCAAAAACTTGTCAATTCGCATCATTACTTGGCCTTTTTCAACCTTTATGTTGTGATGTTCGTAAAGCTCTTTTTCTTCTCCGCTTGAGTCAACTTCTTCTAAATCATCTATCATGTTATCTGGAAATTATTAGTTTTTGAGAACTAACGTTTAGGCTATTGCCTTTTAAGTGAATAAAATATAATCCGTTCGATAAATTACTGATATCGATTTGTTCGTTGCTTGTGATGCTTTTTGTAAATACGGTTTGTCCTAATGCTGTTGTAATTTCTAATTCACTAGGTTCCAATTGATTTCCAGGATAACTAACTGTTATCATATCTTGCGCAGGATTGGGGAATATCTTTGCAAGATTGTTTTTTGTATGTTCTGCAACACCAATAATTATAGGAGGGTCTACACAACCCATCACTGGGTTAATCATCAAAGAACCATTGATAGAAGATTGAGACCAACTTCCAGAAATATTATAATATAAGGAGTTTTTATGATTGGTGTTTCTATCAAAACCAATATTTAATGGTTGATTGGTAGTTTGTTGAATGCCTATAAAATAAGAACCAACGCCCAAAGGCAAACATGATGTTAAAGAATAGGTTGGAATCATGTTATAACTACCCGATTCATACTCAGGATACATTAAACTATCTTTATAAATCACACTTCCAGGTGAGCCACCATTGTTGCTCCACACATTAATTCGGAAAGTAGAATTTAAAATAAGCCCACCTTGAGTGATTGGATCAAAATATATACGAACCGATTTTAAGGTATCAGCTACATTTAACGTATAACGCAAGGCTATTTTGGCACCGTATGTATTTAAGTAGTAGCCTTGTTCTGCGCTTCCATCATCATAGGCATAGTAGTTTGAAAAACGTTGAATGTGAACAACCGTATCATTATCATTTTTTACATCTGCTGGTGTTGTAAGACTGTGTTTAATAGTAAAATAAGTAGAGTCTGTAAATGGAGCTGTTGGAAACGGGGTTCCTGTTGGCGAAAAAATAGGACGTGCCGCACTGTTTGAACCCCCAGAGTAATAACCATTATTTTCAAATGGCAAAAATCCTGGGTTTGGAAAAGTACCGTAAACATCTGTAGGCACAAGAATTTGAGAAGGACCTTGCGTTATCGTATAATTATAAACCGAAAATTTTGCGATGTTAAAATTGTTTCTGAGAAAATTTGTAAAACCTGTTGCTAACTCTAATGATTGGTTATATTGGCGATAAGGAATGACGGAATAATTTTTTAAAAAAGAGCTTGGTTTGTAAGCAAACGAAGCATCATTTAGTAAAGTATCATCATAATAATATTGGTCTTTAACTTGTATATAATCAATATTCCAATGATCTAAACTACCGCTTGTTGTTCCTTTGTTTCTAAATCTAAATTGAAAGCCATCGTGAAAATAAGCAGTATCAACAATTCCAATTTTTACTCTATAAAAGTTAGTATCTGTAGCGCTTGGGTTGTAGCCAGCTTTACCCCAAACTTTCATCCATTGATTTAATTTTGGTTTAAAAAAATCTAAACATAGTGAATCATTTGGCTCAGGAGCTTCTCCAAAACCTTCGGCTTGATAATAAAAGGTTAAAGCAATACTATCGCTAGGGCTATACTTTTTATATACTAAGGGATTAGCAGTAGGAATAGAATCTAAATGAATAGACTTCGATTTTAATGTATCGGCTGATGCAGAAACATTAACCGCAGCGTTTAAATTATAAGGATAGCCTTTTTTGTTTAAACCATCAAATGTAGCAACGCCTAATGATATGGGGGCAATTGCAAAGCCACTATTCACATACACATTTGAATCTACCCAATTGTTGACAGATGGATAAGGAGATTTATAGGAGTAAGAAAAATCATCAAAAAAAGGTAAATAGATAGAAGTAGTAGTTGCTACTTTTTTTACAGTAGAATTAGTAGTTATTGTTTTTGGCAAATTGCCATTGCCGCCCAAAGGGCGTAATTGCTCCTGAGCATAATGGTTAATGCTTATCAATAATGCGATTAGTATTACAGTATATTTATAAAACTTCATTCTTTTATAATTTTATTCTTCATCTTCAGGATCTGCTACAGTGGTTGAGTCTGTTGACATTGCTGAGTAATCTTCTTCTTTTTTTCCTACAGATAAATCTATTTTACTTCCTTTTTTAATGGCATCACCTGGCATAATTTCTTTACCATTAAAATATTGTTTTAGCACGCAGCCTTTGCAATCGCCTGCAATTTCTGTTATTTTCCCCACTTTAAGGCCATAACTTTCAATCATAAACACAGCTTGCCGAGTGCTTCTATCTACTAATTTTGGCATAGCCATTTGTGGCGCTTGCGTACTAGTAACGTATAAATAGATAATTCTATTGTGTTTTACCATCGATTTTGCCTCTGGATCTTGTTTAATAACAATACCTGGCTTTTCTTCTGGACTGTAAACACTATCAATAATGGTATAACCTACGTTTTTATCTTTTACAAAATTATCTAATTCAGCAATGGCTTTTCCTTTAAAATCAGGCACTTCTGCTGTTTCGCCATGGTGGGTATATACCCCTAATAATTTAAATAAAGCCCATAAAACTATAACCAAACTAACCGTTGCTAAAGCTAGATGCTTAAAAAATGTTTTTGATTTTAGGTAGCTAAATAAATCCTTCATAATGATACAGAGTGCTAATATACTTAATAAATAGAGAAAATACCGCCAATATGGCTCGGATTTACTCTAAATATTGCTAAAACAATCGCTTTTTATAAATAGCTTAGTTTATGAAAAAACTTAAGCTCATGAGAAATTTTTCAAAAAAATAGTTCTAAATTTTTGATTTACAATAAAAAGCATATCTTTGCAGCCCGATTTTTAATTTTAAATCGTTGATTATAAATATTTTGTAAATGACTAAAGCAGACATAGTAAACGAAATTTCAGAAAAGACAGGCATCGAAAAGATAGTTGTGCAAACAACCGTGGAAGCATTCATGAAATCGATTCGCACCTCAATGACTGAAGGAAAAAACGTGTATTTGCGTGGTTTTGGTACTTTTGTGGTTAAAAAGCGTGCTGAAAAAGTGGGACGTAATATTTCAAAAAACACAACAGTAATTATTCCAGCACATTTTATTCCGGCATTTAAACCAGCTAAAACTTTTAGCGAAAGAGTAAAACGTAATGTAAAAGTTGCGGAACCATTAGATAACAAACAAGTTGAATAATGACAACAATAAGTAAAACACAGATTGGGTTATTAATAACGGCTGTTGTTTTATTCGTTCTTTTATTTCTTGCACCAAAAACACACACAGGTAAATTAGAAACCAAAGTGGATAAAAAGGAAACTATGGAAGTAGTTAGCCTTGAAACATTTATCACCATGGCTACTAAATCACTAAAACCAGAAGAAAAAACGACTTATGACGCTTTAGTTAATACAGCTAAAAATTCAAAAGTTGATACTGCTTTTGTTCCTGTTGTGCAATTTTGGGATAAACAAAAAAGACCAGATTTTGCGGCTTATTTTGTAGAACAAATTGCTGAAAGAAGTCAAACTTCTTTAGCTTATAATAAAGCGGGCGATCGTTATTATTATTCTGTTCGTTTTACAAAAGATGAAAACGAAATTCCTGCTTTATATCAAAGTGCGATGCGTTGTTATCAAAAAGCAGTAGATAAAGATGCTAAAAACGTGGATGCTAAAATTCAATTAGCAGCTTGTTTTGTTGAGGAGGGTAAAGATCCGATGAAAGGAATTGGCATGTTACGCGAAGTTGAAAAAACGGACAGTAATAATGTGAAATTACAATTGACGTTTGCTTTTTTCTCTGTAAAATCTCAGCAATGGGATAAAGCGATAAAGCGTTTTAATAAAGTGTTAGAAATTGATCCTTTATATATTGAAGCGTATTTGCATTTAGCAGATGCTTATGAGCAACAAGGTCAAACAAACAAAACAATTGAAATGCTTCAAAAATATGCCAGTCTAACAGAAGATGCGATGGCAAAACAAGAAGTACTAAAATATATTGAACAATTAAAAAGTAAATAAATAATTAACCTAATATAAATTTTTTAAAACCTAAGGATTATGCCAAGCGGAAAGAAAAGAAAAAGACATAAGATGGCTACTCACAAACGTAAAAAACGTTTGAGAAAGAACCGTCATAAGAAAAAATAATTAGCCTAGCTAATTAGATTTTCTAGTTAAGATTACACACAAACGGAAAGCCAATATGTGCTTACCGTTTGTGTTATTTGTGTATGTTATTGTTTGCTAAAACTTTAATCGGTTTGTTGTGCAGTCAATAACGTTATTATATATAAATTAAAACTATTTAAAGTGAACGTAGAACTAGTAATAAATTCTACGCCTAACGAAGTTGTTATAGGGCTATTAAACGATAAACGTTTGATAGAACTGCATAAAGAAAAAAATAACATTAAATTTTCGGTAGGCGATATCTACCTAGGTAAAGTTAAAAAGGTAATGACCGGACTTAACGCAGCCTTTGTAGATGTAGGATACGAGAAGGATGCATTTTTGCATTATTTAGATTTGGGCCCTCAAGCCAATTCGTTGATGAAATACGTTGATGCTGTGCGTTCTGGTAAACAGAATGTAAGTAACTTAATGTACTTTAAAAATGAAGGTGACATCAATAAAGATGGAAAAATTAATGAGGCCGTAAAATCGGGGCAATACATTTTAGTACAAGTTGCTAAAGAACCTATTTCTTCAAAAGGCCCAAGAGTTACCACAGAAATTTCGATTGCAGGACGATACATTGTATTGATTCCGTTTTCTGATAAAATCTCCGTGTCTTCAAAAATTAGAAGCAGCGAAGAAAAAAGCAGATTAAAAGCATTGATGCAAAGCATCAAACCAAAAAACTTTGGAGTTATTATCAGAACAGTTGCCGAAGGAAAATCGGTTTCTGATATCGAAGGTGATGTAGCAGATTTAGTAAGTAAATGGGACGAATGTTTTAAAGCGTTGCAAACTGCTGAACCGCCATTTAAATTATTAGGAGAAGTTGATAGAACCAATGCTATTTTAAGAGATTTTTTAAACGCATCATTTAACGCGATTCATGTAAATAGCGAAGTAGTGTATGATGATTTGAAATCTTACATTAAAACTATCTCTCCCGATAAAGTTGATATTTTAAAACACTATACAGGTAAGGTTCCTATTTTTGATAATTTTGGAATTGATCGTCAAATTAAATCATTGTTTGGCAAATCCGTTTTTATGAAAAGCGGTGCTTACTTAGTAGTAGAACATACCGAAGCTTTACATGTATTTGATGTTAATAGTGGAAACCGTGCTAAGAGTGATAAATCGCAAGAAGAAAATGCGCTTGAAGTAAACTTAGAAGCAGCGGTTGAGGTTGCTCGCCAACTACGTTTGCGTGATATGGGTGGTATTATTGTGATTGATTTTATTGACTTACACAATCCTGAAAACAGAAAACTTTTGTTTGATAAGTTGAAGGAAGAAATGAAGTCGGATAGAGCACGACACAATATTTTACCTCCAAGTAAATTTGGTTTAATTCAAATTACTCGTCAGCGTTTACGTCCTGAAGTAAATGTAGAAGTATTAGAAACTTGCCCAAGCTGTAATGGTAGCGGTAAAGTGCAACCAAGTATTTTATTTGTTGAGCAAATTGAAAACGCTTTGCGTTTTATTATTAAAGAACAATCTGCAAAAATATAACGCTTTGTGTACATCCATATATTGAAGGATATTTAAAACAAGGTGGTTTTTTAAGAAGCAAACAATGGAAATGGTATTTCGAACATAAGCAATGGGTAAAGGTTATCAAATCTGATAGTTACTCGTTTATGGAATATCACTTTTTAAATAAAGATTTAGATGAGATAGTGATTTAATTATTTTCTCAGAACAAAAATCCCTGTATTAATTGATACAGGGATTTTTTTATGACACATCTTCAATAAAAAAAGCCTCGCAGATTGCGAGGCTTTTTTCTAACTAAACTAAATTTTACTTCACTAATTTTATAGTTTTCAATGAGCTTCCTTTCTCATTAGTAACACTTAAACTATAAAAGCCTTTCTCTAAATTACTAGTATTGATAGTTGTTTTAGAGTTGTTTAAATTTCCTGTTAATACTATTCTTCCTAAAGCATCAAAAAGGATGTAACTTGATTTTTGTGAGTTGTTTGCAGAAAACTCAATGTTTAATTGTTCATCTACAGGATTTGGATAGATTTTTATGTCGTTGATAGTTTCAGTTTGAGTAATTTGTGTTACCGTTGGCGAAATTACATTAAACTGACTCATTAGAAAACCCGAAGCCATTTTTTGAACACTTGATGAATCGCAGTAAGTATCTGTACAAGTTGTGGTGCCAGAAGATGCGGTAACATCTAAGCAAATTACATATTGGCCTGGAACTGCATATTGATGAAAAGGATATGGTTGCGTGGATGTTGTGCCATCACCAAAATTCCAAAGATAAGATAATGTGCCAGACCCAGTAGAGTTATTATATGCAAAATAATTTCCTGGAGTTAGCGAATCAGCAAAAACAGAGAATTGAGAATTTACTTGACATGCCGCAGGAAGCGTATCAGTGAGATGGAATGAAATTAGATGATGCTCTAAAAAATAACTCCCATTAAAAGAAAAAGTTGGCGAATATCGGTAGTTATAACCGGCTGGCGTATTGTAACGGGTATCGGTAGTTAGAATATATGACATGCTATTGTCGCACAAACTCGAGCCATAGTTGCAATCAATATGGTTCATGTAAATTGGATTAATGTCCTCATTTTCTTTTCTTGATGCAAACAAAAAGGAGTTTTGAGTTTGGGTAATATATTCACCTGGGTAATAACTATAGCCAGGCTTAAACATTACGTCGGCTACAGCAAATTTACCTGCGCTTGAAATAAATGGAGTTGGTAGGCCAATTTTCTTTTCCTTAAAATAAACTGAAGTATCAGCTTCTGTTAATAAGACCTTTAAGATATATGCTCCTGAAGGACTTACTTGTACCCCTGTTGTTGGGGATGGCGCACATATAATATTGTTAGAAGGATTATATCCTAATAACTGAAAGGCAATAGTGTCGGCAGAGAAATTATTTGCAATTGCTCCAGTAACAGGGGCACTTAAGGACATGTTTGTAGAAATAGTGTTGTCATAAATAGTAAAGATGAGCGTGTCCACAATGTTTATATTGATATTAGCACGCGTATAAGCATAAACTATAGAAATTGAATCTATGTAATAATTGGTAACCCCACTATTTGCAACCCAGTTTGTTGAAGGATCTAAAGAAAAAATTGGGGATTTAAAATCAACTAATTCAGCAATGTGATGAACCCAACAGGGCATAAAAATTCCACTCACGTATTCCATATAACCCAGAGAATCAGGAAAGAGATAACTCCCATGAATTTGACTGTATGAATTATAAAAAAGTTCTGCAGATGCTCCATAATTAAACCAACCCTGGTTACTAATGGTTGAAACTTTTGCGGCGGCATTATTTAGTTTTACGAATTTCGATTTATCATAAACAATCTGTTTTTTTGGATGTAATACCGATGGCTCTATTTGTGCTACACAAAAAGAACAGTAAAATAAAATACTAAATAGCGCGTAGATCTTTTTCATAAGAGAGTTATTTTACTCTAAGGTATTATATAATATTATAAGATGTTTATTATTCGCTAAGCCATACCAACAGTTTCCTCAATATTTTACCTTTTTATAGAATATATACGTCAGGTAATTTTATATAGCAAGAAACGCCTCGCAAAAGATTGCAGAGGCGTTTTCTAATTAAACTAAATTTTACTTCACTAATTTTATAGTTTTTAATGAGCTTCCTTTCTCATTAGTAACACTTAAACTATAAAAGCCTTTCTCTAAATTACTTGTATTGATAGTAGTTTTAGAGTTATTTAAATTTCCTGTTAAAACTAGTCTTCCCAAAGCATCCACTAATACAAAAGTTAATTTGTTATCGTTAGTAGTTGTTGCTTCAATGGTTAATTCATCAGCAATTGGATTAGGGAAGGCTATTAATCCAATTTCTTTTTCTGTTTGTTTGATACCAGTAACAGATAATGGAATAACATTTACTTGACTCATTAAAAATCCTGCCGCCATGCGCTGTACACTTGATGAATCACAATATGTATCGGTACAAGTTGTTGTGCCAGATGTAGAAGTTACAGTTAGGCAAACTATATATTGTCCAGGTATTGCATATTGATGGAAAGGATATTGTTGTGATGATGTTGTGCCATCACCAAAGTCCCATAAATAAGATGCAGTTCCAGATGTCCATGATAAATTATAAGCAAAATAATTTCCTGCATTTAATGAGTCAGCAAAAATATAGAATTGTGAATTAGCTTGGCAGCCAACAGTTGTTGTTCCACTTCCGCAAGATACAGTGAACATTTGAGTAATAGAATCGCAGAAACCGCCAGCTGGTGTATATGAGTATAAAGTAGCATAATAAGATCCGTTTACTAAAGCAACTGCTGGACTTGTAGACGTAGAATAAGTCATTCCATTAATGTACCATATTTCATTACCGCCACCTGTTGATGTGTTTACAAAATGAGTCACACAAGATGAATCTGTATATGTGTAAAAAGAAGCTTGGCAAGGAGTATTCGTTCCGCTGCCACCGCAGCTTATAGAAATATTTTGAGAAGTTGAATCACAAAGTGATCCGCCAGAATATGTAAATAAAAGCGCATTATACGAGCCGTTAGCTAAAGAAACTGATGGATTTGTGGAACCATAACTAACCCCATTAATATACCAGTTGTAAGATAAGTTACTGCCAGTTGACGTGTTTATAAAATTGGTTACACAAGAACTGTCTGTGTAAAAATAAAAACCAGCATTACAAGCCGTAGCACTCATATTAGTAATAGTAACTGCAGTGCATAAACTTGACCAGCAGCTGTTTAATGAGTCGGTATAATTTAAACAAACCGAGTAAGTTCCATTTGCAGGAAATTGAAATGTGCCGTTTACTGATGTTTGAGTTGCACTAGGATATGTAGACCAATTCAAAGAACCAAATAGTGGATTAATAGTGCCCGTAATTACAGGAGTAACTGTTGCGGTTCCATTAGCGCCCATTGTAGCAGTTAAATTAGTGATGGTTGGGCATTGAGCCATTGCTGCTATAGAAAAAACACTCAGTGCTAATCCTAATAGTTTTTTAGTAATTGTTGTTTTCATGTTGTTGATTTTATGTATTTAAATTAATTATTTTCTTGATACAAATTTGCAAAGACTATCTCTGAATTTAAACATCATTTTATTAAATATTACATATTCAAAACATATTATTTTTTATTTTTGTACGTATATTAAGATTTAATTTTTTATTTTATTACATATACAGAATCTATTTTTGCTTTAATTGAAAACAAAAAAAGAGCGAACCTAATAGATTCGCTCTTTAACAAAAATGACTTAATGTTTTATTCCTTGATAAAATTGATGCGGTACGATTTATCTTCTGAATTAATAATCATCCAATAAGAACCAGCATTTAATTCAGAAACATCGATGGTTTCTTTAAACGATAGTTCTTTTACCTTCCTAGCAAATAGGTCATAAATAATAATGTTTTTGTACTGATTATTACTTTGAGCTTTAATTGTTAAATCATTTATTACAGGATTTGGATAAAGTTTAAATTGATTTTTTTCAAACTCAAAAACACTTGCAACATCATTGATCCATACCACAGGCCTTACACTATCTCCGTTAATTCCAGAACCGTTAGTAATTATTGGCCATACAACAATCGTATTTCCATTACCACCCGATTTAAACGCTGTTGGCCCAGGAGTTGGCGTAAATGATATAACAACAGGAACACTGTCTAAGCCATTGGGCTGTAGCGATGCAAATACCGTTATTGAATCAAGCCCAATCCCTCCAGTTGTGTCTCTTACAGCAGTTACCAATACTGATCCGCTAAAGGCTGTGTTTCCTGTATTTTTTATATATGCAGAAAAATTGACCTGCGTTGTATAACTCACAGTACTTGCTGGTGATGTAGCATTTGCAGGTGTAAACGAAAAAACAGGACTCATGTCAATTTTTGCTTGACCGTAACTTGTTAGTTCAGTTAAAACAATTAATAATATTAAAAGACGTTTCATAATAAAGATTTTTTGCTAATCTAAAATTAATTAAAAAAACGGGAAAATATTAATTACTTTTAAATTTTATTACATACTCATATCATGGATGTTTTACAAGATTTAATTAAATCCTTAGAAAAGGAAGAGTTAAAAAGCTATAAACTTTTTACAAAGCGAACTCACAACTTCGAAAACCGCAAGGATATTGAGTTATTTGACTCTATTAAAAAACAAGGGGATGAATCGGATAAGTATCATTTTAATGTTATTTATAAAGGTACAAAACCAGATGCTAAATATTACAGACTCAAGAATAAAATTGCTGATGATATAGGCATAGTTCTTTCTAATTTGAATCATAAAAAATCTGAAACCGATACAATTCATCTAATTGGTCTTGCAAAAATTTTTAATAGCAAACAAAAAGCAAACCTTGCTCTTCATTATTTAAAACTAGCTGAGCGAAGAGCAATTGATAAAGAAGAGTATGCGCTGCTGGAGGCAATTTATGAGCAAATGGTAAGAATGAGTATTCAAAATACAGAAGAAAGTCCTATGCGTATTATTGAAAAAAGAAATGAAAATAGTCAACGTTTAAAATTACTACAAGATCTAGAAAATAATTTAGCAGTTTTATCTCACGAGGTAAAAACTACACAAAACTTAACAACTAAAAAAGAAATTACAGTTTGGTTAAATCACACATTAAAGAATACCGTAAAGTTGTCTTATGTAAAAAACTCTGTGCAGTTGCGCATTAAAATATTTCAAAATTTAAGTCGTTTAATGTTGTTGCTAAAAGATTACGCCTCACTGGAAGCGTATTTAAAATCCTGTTTATTGGAATTTGAAAATGATAAATTATTTACTAAACAAACACACGAAGTGAAATTACAATTGTTGGTGTATTTATGTAATGCGTCTTATATGCTCGACAAACACACACAATCTATTCAGTATGCTAATGTATTACATAAAGCTATTTTCGAATTTGACAAAGCTTTATACAATCAGTACATTTTTTATTATTATAATATTTTGGTAAATAATTATAGTAAGACCAATGCCTTGAAAGCTATTGATACATTGGAAGAAGCTCAAAATGAGAAACAAATAAAAAATAATCCGAACCAATATTTTTATGTCTTAAATAATCTAGCCATTTTAAATTTCGATTTAAAAAAACATAAACAAGCTAGTAAATTTTTTAGTCAGATGTATGTATCTCAAAATTTTAAATCTTTCGACAAATCATTTATAGTTAAGTTACAAGTGTTCGAATTAATAAACAGAGTAGAGCTTCAGGATTATGAATTGTGCGATAAACAGTTGAATCAGCTCTATAAGTTGATACAGGATGTGAAAGAAAAAGAGTCCATTAAAATCGATATTGCTGTATTAGATTTGATTAATAAATTTTTAAATGAATCTGAAAACCGTTGGAGACCTTTGAAAACAAATATCCAAGCTTTTGTAAAAAAATTCCAGAACCCAAAAGATGGCGCTGGTTTAATTAACTATGCGCAATGGATTGAAACAAAAATTTAGTTACTGCCAAAAATCGTAATAGTTAAACCACTGATGTGGGTATGCTTTTGCAGTTTCTTCAACTTTTGCAACATATTGCAATAATAAATCTTGACACACTTTTTCTAGTTGTGCTTCACCTCTCACTCTATCTACTTGGATTGGTTTTTCAGTTGAAAATTGATAAGTATGTTTATCGGTTTTAACTGCAAACACAATGCATAGTGGCACTCCAAATTTGGCTGCCATTATAAACGGACCAGCAGGAAATTTTGCAGGCCTTCCAAAAAAATTGGCAGTTAATGTTTTTGCACCTTCTCTGTATCTATCGCCGTGCATCACAACAAGTTCGTTATTACTAAAGGCTTTGTGTAATTCAATAATATGACTTTTAGTTTCTTCGTCGATTGATATGATGTTTATTTTTTTTTCTTTCATCACACCATCCATATATTGTTTTACATCTTGTTTTTCGTTGGAGTACATTAATATATTAAAGGCGGTTCCTAATCTGTTGAGTCCCTGACCTGCAACTTCCCAATTGCCAATATGCGCGCTCACTAAAATTCCACCTTTGCCAATAGCAGTTAATTCATCAAGCATTTCCCCATTTTTATGAATCACTTTAAAGGGTGTTTTAGCGCCTGCCATCGTGGCTACTTTATCAATGATAGTTTGCCCTAGCATGAAGTTATTTTTATAAATAGCTAATCGAGCTCTTAATGGAGAGTAATGATGTGCTTGAATAAAGTACTGACGAATATATTTGTTGGGCTTTGAAAACAAAAAATAATAGAAAGAAACAAAACGTAATAAAAAGTATGCTGGATTCAATCCAAAAGTATTAAGGATAAACACAAAAATTTTAAATCCTAAAACTTGGGCTTTTGATTGCCCATCCCATTTGTTTTGATTACTCATGTTTCATGATTATCTATTAAACAAAAAAACAAAACAACCAGTGTTTTGTTTTTAGTTTTTTGAAAAAATAATATATGTATTAAGCAACTGCTTTTTCCTGAACTTTATTAAAACAATACGTATAAAAATCTTGGAATGTATGAATGGTCAAGAAATCTTCGCCAACAACTTTAAATCCAAAATGACTTTCAATAACAACTACTAAATCAACATAGTCTAAACTATCCAACTCTAACGTATCACGTAAATTTGCATCTGGGGTAATTTTAGCCTCATCTACTTCAAATTCTTCAACTAAAAACCCATTTACTGTTTTTATAATCTCTTCCTGTGTCATGCTAACTATGCTTTCTGAATTTTATTTGTATTAATTTACAAATTTAGGCAAATTTTTTAATTATCAAAGTAGAATTTGTACCGCCAAAACCAAAAGAATTAGATAAGATAGTGTTTAGCGGTGTTTGCTTGGTTTGAGCAATAATGTTTATTTTTTGTGTATCCTCGTCGGGATTTTCGAAATTGATATTTGGAGCAATAAAATCATTTTGCATCATCAAAGTTGTGTACACTATTTCGCTAGCGCCAGCCATCCAGCACTCATGACCTGTCATTGATTTAGTAGAGCTTACGGGTGTTTTAGCATCGCCAAACACTTGGTCAATTGCTTTTGCTTCAACTCTGTCGCCGCCTGGAGTTGAGGTAGCATGAGCATTAATATAATCAATGTCTTTAGGAGTTAATTTCGCATCTCGTAAGCTCATTTCTAAAGAACGAGTTTGCCCATCCACACTCGAATTACTGATATGATCACCATTACTAGAAAACCCATATCCAATAACTTCTGCTAATATTTTTGCCCCACGTTTTTGAGCCGATTCTAAACTTTCTAAAATCACAGTTGCTGCACCACCACTCGGAATTAAACCATCTCTGTCTCTATCAAACGGACGAGATGCTTTGGTTGGTTCGTTTTCTCTTATTGAGAATGCACTTAAGCCATCAAAGCTTCCAAATGTGTATGGATTAACTTCTTGTGCGCCACCACAAATTACTTGGTGTTGCAAGCCAGTACGAATTAATAAATAACCCATTCCAATTGAGTGAGAGCCACTAGCACAAGCTGCAGCTAAAGTGAAGTTGATGCCTTTTAATTTATAAATTGTGGAAAGGTTCATTGTAACAGTTGAGTTCATGGATTGGAATGTTGCTCCAGAACCAACTAACATGGTATCTTTTTTTAATCTAACAGTATCAATGGCTTCCATAGTAGATTGAGCAACGCTATCGTTACCATAAATTATACCTACCTCTTGTTTTTCAATCCATTCAGGATCCATGTTAGCCATTTTCAAAGCTTCAGAAGTTGCCATATAGGCAAATTCAGCTGGTTGCCCCATACTTATGCGAGCCCTTCTGTCTAATAATCCTTTTAAAACAGGAGTTTCTACCATGCCCGTTAAAGCAGAGCGATAGCCCATATCTTTTCGTACTTGCTCAAAACCAATTCCTGATTTTCCTGCAAATAATGAATCTCTTACTTCGTCTACGTTTTTTCCTAAACACGACCAAGCTCCTATACCTGTTATTACTACTCTGTTCATTTTATCTTAACTGTATAATCCTCCGTTAACTGAAATTACTTGCCCTGTTACATAAGTAGAATCTTTACCTACTAAAAATGCAACCACACCAGCTACTTCTTCTGATTCTCCAAAACGATTCATCGGAATCATAAATTTATAATCCTCTTCTTTAATATCTTCAGTCATATCTGTTTTAATAAAACCAGGCGCCACAGCGTTAACTGTAATACCACGTTTACCAACTTCTTGAGCTAATGCTTTAGTAGCTGCAATAACAGCGCCTTTAGCAGCAGAGTAACTTGTTTGTCCTGGTAAGCCTTTTAAACCTGATAAAGAAACAATATTTACCACACGACCTTTGCGTTTAGTTAGCATACTTTTTACAACGTGACGCGTCACATTATAAAAACCATCAACTGTAATATCGATCACACGTTTCCAATCTTCTGGCTGAATAAAAACCATGATATTGTCCTTACGAATACCAGCGTTATTTACTAATACAGAAATAGATTTATCTTTATTGGAGTTAATCCAAGTTTCAATATGAGCATCAGATTCTTCAGTACTACTTACATCAAATTTCATTAATACAACATCAACACCTTTTGCAGTTAAAAGGTCTTTTGTTTTATTTGCCTCAATATCATTTGATGTATAATTCAAAATAATGTTATAGCCCATGTCTGCTAAACGCAAACAAATTGCTTTTCCAATTCCGCGGCTGCCGCCTGTTACTAGTGCATATTCCATTTATAAAATCTCTATATGGTTATAAAATATATAATCTCTTACTGCTTTTACGTCTTTGTATTTAGTTGTGTCTTCAACAAAACAAGGGAAAATTTTACGCAATTTTTCGTAAGCATCTTTTGATTTAGAAGATAATTTATCTTGCATTTTTAAATAATCAATCGCTTGTAAAATAGTCATCCATTCAATTGCTAAAACTTCGTAGCTATTTAAAATTACTTTCTTGCAAATTAAAGATGCATTTGCTCCCATGCTAACTATGTCCTGATTATCGTTATTACTAGGAATACTATGAACATACATTGGATTTGAAAGCATTTGATTTTCGGCAGTAGTTGATGTCGCTGTAAATTGAACGCCCTGCATTCCTAGGTTTAATCCTAGTGTACCATGATTAACAAAAGGAGGCAAAATATTATTTAACTTATTGTTTAATAAAAAATTTAATTGTCTTTCGGCAAGCATCGATAATTTAGTAATCGATATTTTTAATTTATCCATTTCTAAAGCCACATAATCGCCATGAAAATTTCCACCATGGTAAACGTTTTTGCGCTCCCAATCAACAATTGGATTATCATTAGCTGAATTGATTTCGTTAATCAACACTTCTTTGGCATAGTTTACAGTATCTACAATTGGCCCTACAATTTGCGGCACACAACGAATAGAATAGTATTCTTGCATTTTCTCCACTAAAACATCCACTTCTACTTTTTGGTTGTAGTGATGTTCTTCACGGCTCTTTACTAATTTACTATCTTTTAAAGTGGCTTGCAAAGCATTAGCCACACGGTTTTGTCCGTAATGATGTTTTACTTCGTTTAATGGAGTAGAGTAGTGGTCGTCAAAACTTTGTACTAATTCCATAATGGTTGCTGAGGCTAATAAGCTCCAGTTCATTAAGTTTTCAGCGTAAATCACATTCAACATACCAATACCACTCATGGCAGAAGTTCCATTCATTAAGGCTAAGCCTTCGCGAATATGAATTTCCATTGGGGTAATATTTTCTTTTTTGAAAACTTCGGCGGTACTTGTAATCACACCGTTATAATATACTTCTCCTTCTCCAATTAAGGTTAATGCTAAATGAGCCAATTGAACTAAATCACCACTAGCGCCTAAGCCACCATGTTCGTAAATAACAGGCGAAATATTTTTATTAATTAAATCTTTAATTAAAATTAGTGCATCAGGATGAATACCAGCAAAGCCTTGCATTAAGGTATTTAAACGTGCTAACATCACCGCTTTACAATCAATTTCAGGAATGGGATTTCCTGAGCCAGAACAATGGCTACGAATTAAATTGTATTGCAATTTCATTTGATCGTCATGATTAATACGATATTGTGCCATTGGCCCAAATCCAGTATTAATACCATATATTAATTTTTCGCGAGTAAACTCTTTTAAAAAATAATGACTACGATATACTTTTCTCAAAGCTTCTTCATCCAACTTAAGTTCTAAATTGCTAATTAAAACCTTGTAGAAATCATCAGCCGATATTTTCTTATCTCCTATTTTTACCATAATTGTGGGTGCAATTTACAATATTACAAACAATTTTAGTATCCGTGTTGTTGGGTATTTGGTTTTTTATCAAGAAAAATCGAAAAAATGTATAATCTTTTCATTATTTTGGCAGTCTTTTAGATAGAACAGCATTAATTTTTAGCTTTAAAACCATGAATTTTTTTACCAAAGACGACAAATCAGCCTTTGAGGCCATTACAGCGGCGCAGTTTATTGCATTTGCACCAATAGTTTTCCAAGCGACTAAATCACTTAGAGATTTGGGCATTTTATCGGCGGTAGAAGTATCTAGTACCATTGGATTAACGTTAGAAGAAATATACACAAAGCTTAAATTATCAGAATATGGAGTTAGAGTTTTACTGGAAGCGGGTTTAGGGATAGGCTTAGTGGTTAAAAACGACGAAAAATACACCATTACTAAAACAGGCTTGTTTATTTTAAACGACCGTATGACTAACGTTAATATGGATTTTACTAATGACGTTTGTTACGAAGGAATGTTTACGTTAACAGACAGCATCAAACAAGGCAAGCCAACAGGATTAAAGGTTTTAGGTGATTGGCCAACGGTTTATGAAGGGTTAGCACATTTACCAAAACCTATACAAGATAGCTGGTTTGCGTTTGACCATTATTATTCTGATGGCTCATTTGACCAAGCTTTGGCCGAGTTATTTAAACGTAAACCTAAACATATTTTAGATATTGGAGGTAATACCGGAAAGTTTACCATGAAGTGCCTTAATTACGATGCAGATGTAAAAATGACGATGTTGGATTTGCCAGGCCAATTGGCTATGGCTAAAGAAAACATTGCGAAAACACCATTTTCGGATAGAGTAAACTATCATCCAATCAATATTTTAGATGACGCTAATCGTTTCCCGAAAGGGGCTGATGCAATTTGGATGAGTCAGTTTTTAGATTGTTTTAGCGAAGATGAAATTGTAAGTATTTTAAAACGTTGTCACGAAGCTATTGCAGAAGATGGAAGTATCTATATTATGGAAACTTTTTGGGATCGTCAAAAATTTAGACCAGGTGCTTTTAGTTTACAAATGACTTCCTTGTACTTTACCAATATTGCTAATGGAAACAGTCAAATGTACGATAGTGCGGTGTTTAATCGATTAATTGACAGAGCTGGTTTTAAAGTTGTTGAACAAATTGATAATGTAGGTATTAGCCACACCATTCAGGTTTGTAAGAAAAAATAGTAGATGCAAGACATCACCAATTCAGCCGACGTAGAACTTTTAGTAAAGACTTTTTACTCCAATTTACTTTTAAATGAAGAGGTAAAACCCATTTTTGAGCATGTGGATTTCGAAAAACACATGCCTCATATGATTGCTTTTTGGGAATTTGTTCTTTTGGATAAAGAAGGTTATACAACCAATGTATTTGATAAACACGTGAATTTACCCTTAAAAGCAGAGCATTTTGACATTTGGTTAAATGCCTTTGAAAACACAGTAAATGGGTTATTTGAAGGAGAAAATGCTCAAAAAGCCATTTTTCGGGCAAAAACCATCGCTTTTTCATTTGAAAGCAAAATGAAACAAATGGGTAAAATCTAACCGCAGAGAAACGAAGTAGACGCAATTTTGCAGAGTAATTCTATCTTTTGTTGTTAAACCATTTTTTTGTACATTCGCTACCCTTAATTTATTAAGCAACAACCCTTTGCGCCCTTTGCTAAACCATTGCGCTCTTTGCGGTTAAACTCAAACTAACAATGAAAAAGTACCCTACATACAACCAACTCAACTTATCACAAATAAGTAAAGACATTTTAGATTATTGGAAAGAAAAAGACACTTTCGGAAAATCCATTTCTACACGCGAAGGAAAAACTCCTTGGGTGTTTTATGAAGGACCGCCAAGCGCTAATGGCTTACCTGGAATTCATCACGTGATGGGTCGTACGATAAAAGATATTTTTTGTCGTTACAAAACCTTACAAGGCTTTCAGGTAAAACGTAAAGCAGGTTGGGATACTCACGGTTTGCCTATTGAGCTTGGAGTAGAAAAATTTCTTGGAATTACAAAAGAAGATATTGGAAATCCGAATAGCAAAAAATTTATTTCGGTTGAAGATTATAACAAAGCTTGTCGCAAAGAGGTAATGAAATATACCGACAAGTGGGAAGATGTAACAGCGAAGATGGGCTACTGGGTTGACATGAAAGACCCATACATTACCTACGATAACAAGTATATAAATAACAAAAACTTATTATACAAAGGCTTTACTATTCAACCTTACTCGCCAGCTGCGGGAACGGGTTTATCTTCTCACGAGTTAAATCAACCTGGCTGTTATAGAGATGTGAAAGATAGAACAGCGACGGTGCAGTTTAAAGTGGGGGGGCCCCCAAAGGGGGGATTCTAAATTCAACATTAAGGGTGATTTATTTATTCTTGCTTGGACAACTACACCTTGGACTTTGCCTTCAAATACTGCATTAGCAGTTGGAAAAGATATTGATTATGTATTTGTAGAAAGCTTTAATCCATTTAGCGGAGCTCCTCAAACAGTTGTATTAGCAAAAGATTTAGTCAACAAATATTTTTCCGAAAAACATACGGATTTAAAATTTGAAGATTATAAAGTTGGCGACAAAAACATTCCTTTTAAAATTGTGAATCATTGCAAAGGTTCAGATTTAGAAGGAATCTCCTACGAACAATTATTACAATTCACTCAACCAACAGATGGCGATGCCTTTAAAGTAATTGTTGGTGATTTCGTAACGACAACGGATGGTACAGGTATTGTGCATATTGCGCCAAGCTTTGGCGCAGATGACTTTAGAGTAGCTAAACAAAACGGAATTGGTTCTTTAACCTTAGTTGATAAACGCGGTCGCTTTTTGCCTGAAATTAATGACGGTACATTTTTGTATGGCGAAGAATATGTTAAAGAAGCGTATCATACAGATGCAGAAAAACAAGTGGAGTTCGAAAAACAAAAACAAATTTTAGAAGCAACAGGCAAGATCAAAGAATTAAAAGCTTATTTGAGTGTTGATGAACGTATTGTTTTAAAATTACAAGAAGAAGGAAAATTATTTAAGAAAGAGACCTACGAACATAGTTATCCTCACTGTTGGAGAACTGACAAACCCGTTTTATATTATCCATTAGATTCATGGTTTATTAAATCAACCGCGGCAAAAGACCGTATGATTGAATTAAACAAAACTATTAACTGGAAGCCAGAAGCTACTGGTACTGGTCGTTTTGGTAATTGGTTAGAAAACTTAAATGATTGGAATTTATCTCGTTCTCGCTTTTGGGGTATTCCAATTCCTATCTGGACAAGTGAAGATAGCTCTGAGCAAATTGTAATTGGAAGTGCTGAAGAATTAAAAAATCAAATTGATAATTCAATCGCTAAAGGATTCATGACAGAAAATCCATTAGGTAAATTTGTTCCAGGAAATTTTACAGCAGAAAATTACGACACCTTTGATTTACACAAACCTTATGCTGATAATATCGTATTAGAAAAGAACGGAAAAAAATTATTCCGCGAGCCTGATTTAATTGATGTGTGGTTCGATTCGGGTGCTATGCCTTATGCGCAAGTGCATTATCCATTTGAGAACAAAGAATTAATTGACGATAAAAAATATTACCCAGCTGATTTTATTGCCGAAGGAGTTGATCAAACACGTGGATGGTTTTTTACCTTACACGCAATTGCAACGATGAATTTCGATTCAGTAGCATACAAGAATGTTGTGTCTAATGGATTAGTGTTAGATAAAAACGGTAATAAAATGAGTAAGCGTTTAGGTAATGCTGTTGATCCGTTTGAAACCATTGAAAAATATGGTGCTGACGCCACTCGTTGGTACATGATTGCAAATGCTGCTCCATGGGATAATTTGAAATTTGACGTAGAAGGAATTGGAGAAGTGCAACGTAAATTATTTGGTACGCTTTATAATACCTATGGTTTCTTTGCATTATATGCAAATGTGGATAATTTTGTAGTTGATTTAAACAATACGGTAAACGTTAGTAACCGCTCTGAATTAGACCGTTGGATTTTATCAAAATTAAATTCATTGGTAAAAGATGTCACAGAACAATACGAAACATTTGAACCTCATAAAGCAGCTCGTTATATTGAGGAGTTTGTTGATGAACATTTAAGTAACTGGTACATTCGTTTATCTCGTCGTCGTTTCTGGAAAGGCGATATGAGTGACGATAAAAAAGCAGCGTACGAAACATTATTCGAATGTTTAAATACCTTATCTCAATTAATGAGTCCAATAGCGCCATTCTTTGCTGATTGGTTGTATCAAAATTTAAATGATGTGTCTGGAGAACTGAATTCAGTGCATTTAACGAATTATCCAAAAGTTAATTTAAGCATTATTGATACTAGTTTAGAAAAACGCATGGAAATGGCGCAAAAAATTTCTTCGATGATTTTATCTATTCGTAAGAAAGAAAATTTAAGAGTTCGTCAGCCATTGCAAAAAATTCGTATTCCTATTTTAGATAATGAATTCAGAACTCATGTGGAGGCGGTTAAAGATATTATCTTGGCTGAGGTAAATGTGAAAGAATTAGAATTTGTGACAGAAGAAGAAGCACATATTGTGAAGAATTTGAAGTTGAATTTTAAAACTTTAGGTAAAAAATGTGGTAAACACATGAAAACCGTTCAGGCTTATGCAAATGATCATGGCGACTTAATTATTGCTGGAATTGAAAAGACTGGTCAGTTTAAGATGAATGTGGAAGGCGAAGAGATTTTGTTGGAATTAGAAGATGTAGAAATCATTCCAGTAGATATTCCAGGTTGGAAAGTAGCTAATAGCGGGCAAATAACCGTTGCGTTAGACATTACTTTATCAGAATCCTTAAAAGAAGAAGGTTTAGCCAGAGAACTAGTGAATCGTATCCAAAACTTGCGTAAAGACAGTGGTTTAGACGTAACTGACAAGATTTTGGTTAAAATTCAACAAAATGATGCACTTGATACTGCCATTCAGAATAATTTGAACTATATTTGCGCCGAAACTCTGACAGGAGATTTACAAGTGGTACAAAATTTGTCCGCCGCCACCGCAAATTCTGTTGAAGTTGACGAATTGGTATCTACCCTTATTTCTATTGAAAAGTTAAATTAATTTTAAGTTAAGAATATGGCAAAGAAAATTGTAAAGCCTGTTAAAAAAGCAAGCAAACCAGCACCTAAAAAAGCTGCTGCAAAACCAGCTCCAAAAAAAGCTGTGGCTAAACCTGCAAAAAAAGCAAGTAAGCCTGCTCCAAAACCAGTAGCTAAAAAAATAGTTGCCAAAAAACCAATAGCTAAAAAAGCTGTTGCAAAAAAACCAGCACCAAAACCAGCCCCAAAAAAAGTGACTAAAGTTCCCGCAAAAAAAGTAGCAAAAGCTGCAAAACCTGCTCCAAAAGCAAGTAAACCTGCACCTAAAAAAGTTGAGAAAAAAGTAGTAAAGCCAGTAGCTAAAGTTGCTGCTAAGCCTGCTAAAAAAATTGCAGCACCTGCAAAACCAACTAAAGCAGTTAAAGAAATAGCTAAACCAAAAGTTGTTGGAAAGCCAATTGATGCTGTAGCAAAAAAAGGCGCTAAACCTTCTAAGAAAGCTGCAAAGCCATCTAAAAAAGGCAAAAAAGGCGACGACGATGAGGAAGATGATATTGAACCAGAAGAGGAAGATGATTCTGATGTGGATGTAAAAGATGATTACGAAAAACCAGAAGATGATGATGATGTAGTAGTTGATTTAGACGAAGCACCAGTATTGGATTTAGAAGGTGGTGGTATTCCATTAGATGATGATGATGATGATGAAATTCCTGAAAAACGTGGTCGTGGTCGTAGAAAGAAAAACGAAGGTCGTTCATCAGGTTCAGAATCTTATATCAGAAACAGACCTTTGCATATTGATATTACAAAACCATTAATTAAAAAACCTCAAGCGGCTCAACCAAAACCGTTTTTAAATACGAAGGATGACAGAAGTCGTTATTCTGATAAAGAATTAGGAGAGTTTAAAGATTTAATTATTGATAAATTAAAAGAAGCACAAACGGATTATGATTTGTTGAAACAAACATTATCTAATGCTGATAATCATGGAACTGATGATACGTCACCTTCATTTAAATTATTAGAAGATGGATCTGATGTATTATCCAAAGAAGAAACCGCTCAATTAGCGGTTCGTCAAGAAAAATACATCGTGAACTTAAAAAATGCTTTAATGCGTATTGAAAATAAAACTTATGGTATTTGTCGTGTAACTGGGAAGTTAATCCCTAAAGAACGTTTACGTTCAGTGCCGCATGCAACCTTAGGAATTGACGCTAAATTAAATCAATCGAGTTAATTCTCTTTTTTATACTAACTAAAATAAAAGGTTATCTTTGTAAGATAACCTTTTTGCTTTTATAGGCTCTATGCTTAAAAAATACAGACTTCCAATAATTACTGTTTTTTCAGTCTTATTAATTGACCAATGTATCAAACTATACATCAAGGCTAATTATCCTATTGGGGAAGCACATCGTTTTTTTGATTGGTTTAGAATAACTTTTACAGAAAATCCAGGAATGGCCTGGGGATTAGAGTTTGGAGGAGATTATGGAAAATTGGCTTTGAGTTTATTTAGAATAATTGCTGTTTTTGCAGGAGCATTTTATATTAAAAAAATTGTGAATGATAAAGAGCATAAAGGATTTATCGTTTGTGTATCTCTTATTTTAGCAGGCGCTTTAGGTAATATTTTAGATTCAGCTTTTTATGGAGTTGTGTTTGGACCTAGTTCTGAATATGAAATAGCAGCTTTTATGCCTGAGGGTGGAGGCTATGCTGGGTTTTTACAAGGGCATGTAGTAGATATGTTTTACTTTCCCATATTTGAAGGAAATTTCCCAACATGGTTTCCTATTTGGGGCGGAGAACACTTCGAGTTTTTTAATGCGATTTTTAATTTTGCCGATATGGCGATTTCATTTGGTGTGGGTATTATACTCGTATTTCAAAATTTCTTTTTTAAATCAAAACTAACAATTGAAGAAAAAGCTCCTCCAATTGACGAGCAACCAGTTAACGAATCATCGTCTAATTCTTAGTATAATAAAAGCTAAATAATAACGTTTTATTACAGATTGAAACAACTTTTATACATACTTGCATTTACCCTGATTTATCTTCAGAGCTTCTCTCAGCATAAAGAAGAGAGTGGAGTGAACTTGCCAAAGTTTTACAGAAATAAAATGCATTTTGGTTTTGCCTTAGCGTATAATAAAACGGATTTTAGAATCCACACTATTAAAAATTCCGAACTTCCCGATACTGTTATTGGTGGGGTAACTTATGGTATGAAAACGATTTATACCAAGTCGGATCCAGGTTTTGCTTTAGGTATTATTACTGATTTTAGATTACATCAATACATTCGTTTGCGCTTTACACCAAACATTAGTTTTGCGTCTCGCAGTTTAGAGTATAAATTAGAAAACGCCAAAAGAGATAGTACGAAAGAGTATAAAAAAAGCGTAGAATCTACTTTTTTAATTTTCCCTCTGGAGCTTAAATTACAATCTAAGCGTTTAGATAATTTTGGCGCTTATGTTATTTTAGGTGGAGGATACTCGATGGATTTAGTTTCTAAAAAGAAACCAGTTTCTTCTGGTGGTGCAAATCAATTAGATGATGCTGATCAGTTAAAACGAGATGATTTTTTTACAGCGGTGGAGCAGGAGTTGATTTTTATTTGCAATATTTTAAATTGGGTTTAGAACTCAAGGTTTTACAAGGCACTAAAAATCTCAAACAACCACTTAATAATATTTTCACAAATAGTCTCGAAAAAGTAAATTCCAAAATGGTTATTTTTTCTATCACATTTGAAGGGTAGTAATTTTGTAAACTGAAGAATAAAAATCTTCCACACTATGAAAAAAGAATTGAACCTAGCCGTTGCGGCCCACATTGCTTACGATGAGCAATTATTAAAACAAGAAGTTGCTGAGCACCTATCATTAAAATCGACCGATACATTTTTTATTAAACCCTTACGTCGCAGTATTGATGCGCGTTCGAGAAACATTAAGGTTAATTTAAAATTGGCGGTTTGGATTAACGAACCTGTAGCCGATGATGATTTAGGAATCAACTATAACGATGTTTCAAATGCTCAGAAATCAATTACCATTATCGGGGCGGGCCCAGCAGGTTTGTACGCGGCTTTACGCTGTTTAGAAGTTGGCATTAAACCCATAGTGTTTGAAAGAGGAAAAGATGTTCAAGCACGCAGAAGAGATTTAGCGGCGATTAATAAAGAGCATATTGTCAACCCAGAAAGTAATTATTGTTTTGGAGAAGGAGGAGCAGGCACATACAGTGATGGTAAGTTATACACGCGTTCAAGTAAACGCGGAGATATTGAACATATTTTAAAAACCTTTGTATTTCACGGCGCTGATGATGTTATTTTAGTGGATGCGCATCCGCATATAGGGACCAATAAATTGCCAAATATTATTTCTAATATGCGTGAAACCATTATAAAACATGGTGGGGAAATTCATTTTCATTCTAAACTAGTTGATATTAATTATAGTGGCGATAAAATTTCATCAGTAATTATTGACACTTCGACTCCGCTCAGTGTGACAGAAAATAAGACCAGTATTGAACATCGTTGTACCCATTTAATTTTAGCAACTGGTCATTCTGCTAGAGATATTTATGAGTTATTAGATAAAAAGAAAATTGCCATTGAGGCAAAACCTTTTGCGTTAGGAGTTCGTGTGGAGCATCCACAAGAGTTTATTGATCAAATTCAATACAGTTGTCACTCGCACGACGAAGTCGTTTCTAAGCGTTCATATTTACCTGCATCATCTTATAGTTTAGTGCATCAGGTTCAAGGCCATGGAGTTTATTCGTTTTGTATGTGTCCAGGAGGCATTATTGCGCCCTGTGCTACCGCCCAAGATGAAGTCGTTACTAACGGTTGGAGTCCATCAAAACGAAACAATCCCTATGCCAATAGTGGTATTGTTGTTGGCTTAGAATTAATAGACTTTGAACCCTATAAAAAACACGGTGCTTTAGCAGGATTGCAATTGCAAAGAGAAATAGAACGTAAGGCTTGGCAAATGGGAGGAAAAACACAAACAGCGCCTGCGCAAAATTTGCAAGACTTTGTAAATAATAAAGTGAGTTCTAAATTAATTGATTGCTCGTATCAACCAGGAACGCAATCGGTTCAAATGAATGATGTGTTGGGTAAAATGATAGGTACGACTTTACAACAAGGCTTTAAAGCATTTAATAATAAAATGCGCGGTTATGTTAGTAACGAAGCTATTATTGTTGGTGTTGAATCTCGAACTTCTACACCTGTTCGTATACCAAGAGATAAATTTACCTTACAGCATGTACAAATCAAAAATTTATACCCTTGTGCCGAAGGCGCGGGCTATGCGGGAGGCATTGTAAGTGCGGCTATGGACGGTGTTAATTGCGTGAATGCAATTCATCAAACGTATTAGTTTTACTTTTTCGACTTCAAAATTAATCGCAACGAAGAATCTTTCATCACATAACTCCAAGCCCAATTAAAAAAGATAGATAATTTATTTCTCACGCTTAAAATCAGCATTAAGTGTAAAAACATCCATACGTACCAAGCAAAAAATCCTTGAAATTTAATAAATGGCAAATCCACTACAGCCCTATATTTTCCGATAGTTGCCATCGATCCTAAATCTTTGTATTCGTATTCTTTTTGAGTTTTACCTTTTAATTGATTTAAAAAATTGGCTGCTAAATTTTTTCCTTGATTAATGGCTACATTCGCTAATTGTGGATGTCCGTTCGGGTATAGTGGCGTTTCCATATAGGCGATGTCTCCAATAGCATATATGTTTTGTGTGCCTTGTATTTTATTAAATCTGTCAACTTTGTATCTGTTACGGATAATGTTTTCTAACTGAATTCCTTCAATAATATTTCCAGTAACGCCTGCTGCCCATATTAAATTATTGGTCAAGATAGTTTCGCCAGTATTAAGTGTAGCCGTTAATCCGTTGTAATTAGTCACGAATGTTTCTGTTCTAATAATAACACCCATTTCTTCTAAGTATTTTCTAGAAGCTTGTTTAGATTCTTCACTCATACTATTGAGTGTGTTTTTACTTCCTTCTAATAAAACTACTTTGAGTTTTGAGAAATCAACATGAGGATAATCTCTTGGTAAAATGTGTTTTTTCATTTCAGAGAAAGCCCCTGCTAATTCGACCCCAGTTGGGCCTGCACCAACTAACACAATGTTTAGGAGAGCTTCTTTTTCATGATCTTCAGCCGAAATATATTTTTCAAAACTTAGCAAAATATTGTTTCTAATTTCAATAGCTTCCTCTGTTGTTTTCATCGAAAGCGCATGTTTGCTAATTTGTTCGTTGCCAAAAAAATTTGTTTTACAACCTGTGGCAATCACTAAATAATCATAGTTAAAATCACCAATATTGGTTTCAATTTTGTTTTCTTGAGAAACAATTTTTGTGACCTCTGCTAAACGTATTTGAATATTATTCGACTTCTGAAAAATTTTTCGAAATGGAAAAGAAATATTAGAAGGCTCTAGTCGCGCGCTAGCTACTTGGTAATAGAGTGGCTGGAACTGATGATGATTTTGTTTATCTATTAGTAATACATCAAAGGCAGTACTGTTTAATTGTTGGGCTAAATGCAAACCTGCAAATCCGCCACCAATTAAAATAATTTTTTTTCGTTGTTCCATATTGTATGATTTACACTAGAACAAGTTTAGCTGTGCTAGTTATTAGGTATTGTGGGAGGCGTATCGTCTTTTTCCTCCATTGCTTTACGTTGTTTTTTATAAATATAAACACCGCCCATTAATAATGCTGCAAAAATAAATAACCCTAACATGCCCCAAACCAATCCGCCAGTTGAGCGAACTATGATTAAAAATACAATAGCTACTAAAAATACGGTAGCTAGTTCGTTAAATAATCTTAGTTTAAAAGAGCTTGTTTTAAAAACTCCTGCTTTTTGTTGTTTAAAATAAGCGTGGCATTGTAAATGATAAAGTGCCAATAATCCTACAAAAATTAACTTTAACCACATCCAGGGAAAGGTTAAAATAGCGGGATTTAAAATCAACATCCAGGTTCCAAAAATAAAAGTCCCTATAAAGGAAGGCCAAGTAATAATATACCACAATTTTTTCTGCATTAATGTTAATTGAGCAGTTAAAATGCTTTTTGCGGGCTCTTCTTTTTCATAAGCTTCCTTTGTGTAGATAAACAATCTGACGATATAAAATAAGCCTGCAAACCAGCAAACTACAAAAATTACATGAAGGGCTTTGATATATAAATAGTCCATATTATTTTATTTAGAACAAAGGTAGTACTTTTATGGTCATAATATAAAAACTCATGAAGGGAAAAACTGCAAAAGAATCGTTAACAATCAATACAGAAGTTGTACTGCCTAACGATACAAATCATATAGGAAATTTATTTGGTGGTAAGTTATTACAATGGATGGATATTACATCTGCTATTGCCGCCGGAAGACATTCGAGTAGAGTGGTTGTAACAGCTTCTATTAATCATGTGTCGTTTGACAACCCAATTAAACAAAACTCTGTTGTAACGCTTGAAGCAAAAGTGTCTCGTGCCTTTACGAGTAGCATGGAAGTTCATATTGATGTATTTGTAGAGGATAAAATTACGATGCACAAGACAAAATGTAATGAAGCCATTTTTACTTTTGTAGCTATTGATCAAAATGGAGCGCCATTGCCAGTTCCTCCATTAATTCCTGAAACCGAAGAAGAAAAAAAGAGATATGAAGGTGCTTTACGTCGCCGTCAGTTGTCTTTAATTTTAGGCGGAAGAATGAAACCAGATGATGCTACCGAGTTAAAAGCATTATTTACTCAAGATTAATTTATTTTAGAGCTTTAAATGTTAGCCGAAAAGCATAAACTCAGATATCTCGAAGGAATGAGAGGTTTGGCAGCTATTATAGTGGTTTTACATCATTATATTCTTGCATTTTATCCTGCCATGAGTTCGGCTAATGAAGCACAAATTCATAATGAGAGATCTTATTTTGAAGAGGTAATGGCACAAATTCCGCTCAATATTTTTTATAACGGTGGTTTTGCGGTATGTATCTTTTTTATTTTAAGTGGTTATGTATTAAGCAATAACTACCATCAAAACAACAATCCTCAAATTTTAATTCAGTATGGTATTAAACGTTATTTCAGATTATTAGTTCCTGTTTCTGTTTCTATTTTGTTGGCCTATGCTTTTGTGCATTTAGGCTTTATGAACCGTCTTCATTTAGGAGACATCACTAAATCAAAAGACTGGCGGGTTCGTTTAATATTTCTGATAATATTTACCCATTAATTAAGAATATGTTTTTAGATGTGTTTTTATTTAAAGATAATACGTATAATCCTGTATTATGGACTATGACTTATGAGTTATTGGGTTCTTTATTAATATTTGCTTTCTTATTGATCACACATCCCATTAAATATAAAATGAGTTTGTATGGAGTATTAGTTGTTATTTTATTTGTAACAAGAAATGATTATTACGCTGCGTTTATATTAGGTGTCATATTAAATAAGTATGTGGTGCAAAAGCAACTAGAGCCAAAATCACTGAATGTTCCTACATGGCTTTTATGGTTGCTTTTTATGATTGGCTTTTATTTGAGTTCTTATCCAAGTTGCATCAATATTAAAAAGACTATTTATGGAGCATTATATTTTCCTTGGCTAAATAACGAAGTTTTTTATCATGTTATTGGTGCCTTTATCATCATGTTTGTGATTGTTAATTCTCAGAAAGTACAATCAGTTTTATCTGGTAAAATTTTAAATTATATAGGTAAAATTTCGTTTTCGTTTTACCTCTTACATTTTATTATTTTGTGTTCTTTGTCGTGTTTTCTCTTCAAATTATTTTTTATATCTTACGAATACAATTCGTCCGTGATACTTGCATTTTTATGTAGTTTGCCAGTTATTGCAATTATGTCAATTGGATATTATAAATGGATTGATAAGGCAGGAATAATGCTATCAGAAAAAATAGTAGGAATTCTTTATTCTAAAACTGAGCGTCTTTAAGTTGAATGTCGTTCATGCATTTAAAATGCCCTTTCGGACATTTTTTGTATCCAAGTTTAGAACAAGGTCGGCATGATAAATTTGTTACTTCCAATACATGCGAATTTTTGCCAGCCAAATAAGGTCCCATACCAAATTCAGGGATGGTGTTTCCCCATAAGGAGATGATGTCTTTTTTATAAGCGGCTGCAATATGCATTAAGCCAGTATCCGAAGTTATCACTTTGTTGGCTTGTTGAATAATAGAAGCCGATTGATTCAAATTTAGTTTACCACATAAATTCAAAACTTTGTTTTTATGGAATTGATATACCTGTTCAGCGATAGCGGCATCTTCTTTTCCTCCTAATAGTATTAAAGGAAGAGAGCTGTTGGTGCAAATTTCTTTTAATTTATTGAGCGGAATTTGTTTGGTAAAGTAAGAACCACCTACTACTAATGCATGATAGTCGTTATGAAATAGCGCAGGTAAAGACGATACAATGTCTATTTCATCCTTATCGTTTATAAAATAATCTAACCCTTTGCCATCGTTTTTAACACCTATGTTAGCCGCAGCTTCAAAATAGCGATCCACAATATGTTTTTGAGGAAGTTTGTTTTTTTTGAAATTGACAATTAAAAATTTCTGCCAATTTAATTTATTAAACGAAAAAGATTTTTTACCTAGTGCTAATTTTAATTTTAAGGTTCGAGCATTGTGATGCAAATCAATAATGTAATCGAAGTTTTCTTTTTTTAATTGAGGAATAATTTCAGCTAACGATTGATTAATGGTGTGAAATTTATCAACGTAAGGATTGTTTTCGATAACCGAAATAAATTGCTGTTTAGTGATAAAATGAAGTTCAACGTCTTTTAGTTGTTGTTTAATGCAGCGTAATATTGGCGTTGTTAAAACAATGTCGCCAATAGAGCTAAAACGTATAACTAAAACTTTCAATTTTATTTAGGAATAAAATGATATTCTGTTTTTTTTCCATTACCGTCAAATGCCCGTACTCTAAAATCTTTTTCGTATAGTTTTAGGATCTGCCAAGAGCTAGGCGACGGAACACTTCCCACCGAAATAGACGATGGATTTATAGTAATCGTTTTTTTATCGGATGTTAAAGTCCAACTTCCTGACTCGAGATTTGTAATATTGCCAAAAGGAGGAACTACTACATAATAGCTAATGGTATAGGAACCACTTTTCGACAAGGTAAGCGTATAATCTTTTAATACATTATTATAATATGCTGCAGAATCCACACCATTAATAAGTAAAGCATCAATTTTCCAAGTATTGGCTATACGTTCTTTTTTACTTCTAAAGCTTATGGAAGGACCCTCTGGGTATTTTTTACATTCACTAAAAAATAGAACTGAGGCCAAAAAAATAAATGCTAATAATTTCTTCATGTTGATTAACTTTGTAGCACAAAAGTAACCAATTTTTTTAAATGTTTATAGATACCCATACACACCTTTATTCGGAAGAATTTAATGCTGACCGCATTGAAAAAATCAACGAGGCCATTTCCAAATCGGTTACTAAATTTTACATGCCGAATGTGGATAGTAGCAGTATTGAAGGCATGTTGCAGTTAGAAGTACATTTTCCGGAGCAATGTTTGCCGATGATGGGTTTGCACCCTTGTTCAGTAAAAGAAAACTACAGAGAAGAATTAGACATCGTTAAAAATTGGTTGGATTTAAGAAGATTTGCTGCTATTGGTGAAATTGGCATTGATTTGTACTGGGATAAAACCTTTATCAAAGAACAAGAGCTCGCTTTTAGAGAACAAATTTATTGGGCATTAGAATATAATTATACGGTAGTAATTCATTGCAGAAACGCCTTTGATGAAATTTTCTCTATTTTAAAATCGTTCGATAAATTACCTAAAGGTATTTTTCATTGCTTTAGCGGAGATATTATTCAAGCGCAACAGATTTTATCGTTAGGTAATTTTAAATTAGGGATTGGTGGCGTAGTGACATTTAAAAATTCGGGATTAGATAAAGTAGTAGAACAATTAAAATTAACAGATATTGTTTTAGAAACGGATGCGCCTTATTTAGCTCCAATGCCTTATCGTGGCAAGCGAAACGAGAGTGCTTATATTCCTTTAATTGCTCAAAAAATAGCAGAGATAAAAAACGTCAGTATCGAAGAAGTTGCAGAGGTAACTTCACAAAACGCTTTAGAGATATTTGAAAACTAAATCATTCATAGATTTACCTTTTATTAAAACGTTAGTGTATGCTAATGTGTTTGTAGCCTTTTGTTCTTTGGCACAAGTGTTTTTTACGTATCAGTTATTTCCTATTCCTGTAAACTTTGCCAATAATTCGTATTTAGTATTTATTTTATTGTCCACCTATTTGCAATACAATGTGCAACGTGGGTATATGATTAACCCTAGCAACGCACATACCGAACGTTCGCAATGGCTGTTGAAGCATAAAAAAATCATGCTTTACAGCATATCTGGCTGTTTGTTGATTGTACTATTTTTATGTAATAATTTAAGTTGGACATCCATTGGTATTATGGTGTTAGCGGAAGTCTTGTCAACTTTATATTATTTACCCCCTTTTAATTTTAGAAAACACGGTTATATCAAACCCTTTTTAATATCATCCGTATGGACGATTAGTTGTTGTTTAGTGCCATTAATTGAAAATGATTTGTTAACGCTGCATAGCGTTTGGTATTTGGTATCGCAATTTTGTTTTATATCAGTATTGTGTTTGTTGTTTGATATTAAAGATGTAGAACATGATTACATGACTGGTGTAAATACCTATGCTAATAAATTTGGTATTACCATCACTAAGGTGGTTTGCCTATGCTCAGTGATTATTGCCTTTACTTGTTTTTACCAATTCAAGCACGATGCTCATTCTATCATAGCATCTTTACTATTAAGGTTATTGGTTATTGGTACTATTTTATTTACCAATGATAGAAGGCATTCTTTTTACTACTATTTGTGGGTAGATGGATTGATGATTGTACAGATGGTTTTGTTTTTTATTGTATATCATAGTTTCTAATAATTTTTATCAATTTTTTTGTATTTTTAATTCATGAAAGCATTTTTTCTGTTCGTTTATTTTGTACTGTTTGTCTATCATTCCTATATGGCACAAATAACGGCATCAACTAATAAACGTACTGTAGCAATATTAGATCTTACTGTAAATAATGCAGAAAGCTCAGAAGCTGAAATATTTTCAATTACACATATTTTAAAAACAGCGGGCATTCCTTTTTTAACAACTAGCAATGTAAATACTGCTAAAAACTATGGATTTATTATTGCCTCTTCAAAATTTGATACCAATACGTTTACTGCAACCGAAAAAGATTCTTTAATTAGTTATGTAAATAAAGGAGGTATACTCATTGCACCAAATATGAGAGATCCTTATTTTAATTCATTATTTGGCGTATCGGCTAACTTAAATAGTAATGCCCGCTATACGGTATCTTTTAATTATTTTTTAGGAGACCCTTCCTTTAAATGGTTAAACGACACCATGGAACAAACTATTTCTTTGGGCCGAAATACCTATACAGCGGTTATTAATTCGAGAAATTACACCACAGCAGGCGCAGTGTCTTTGGCAAAATTTGATGATAACACAACTGCTATTACTAAACATAATTATGGGCAAGGTACATCTTATGCACTTGGTTTTTCATTCAGAAATTTAGTGCTCACGAATCAACAAAATTTAGATTTTAATGCCAATCGAGTTTATTCGAATGGTTTTGAACCTACCTCAGATGCCTTGATGCTTTTTATAAAAGGAATTTATTTAGCACATGCGCCAAGAGCCCTGTGGCTGCATACGTCGCCATTTAATAGTAAAACTACCTTAATGATCACTCATGATGTGGATGCAACCTCTGCGTATGACACTATGCAATATTATTCAGATTATGAAAATTCTGTTGGCATACATACGTCGTACTTTTTCACCACACATTACATAAACGACGGACTATTGTCTGATTTTTATAATTTAAATACGATACCTAAAGTACAAGATGTATTAAATAAAGGACACATTGCCGGAAGTCATTCTGTAGGGCATTTTCCCGATTTTGATGATTAAGCTGTATTTCCATTAGGTGTTCTTGGTAATACGCCTACGTCGTATATCCCCTATAATTCTGGTTCAGGAGCCACAACAAGTGGTAGCGTGTTAGGCGAAGTAGAAGTGTCAAAAAACATTTTAGAATCTAATTTTGGTGTTTTAATTAATACATTTAGAGCAGGGTATTTATGTTTTAATGATAAAATTATTAATGCTTTAGATACAGTAGGTTACACAAATAGCACCACGCTTTCTGCAGCCGATGTTTTAACTAATTTTCCTTTTCAACAACATAAAGATCGTTCTACTTCTGGCGCCTTGGCTAATGTGTGGGAATATCCAATGACTATTTCTGATGTTTTTTCTTCAAACCCAATTAGTAACACTAATTATTCTCAAAAAGTAGCCATTTGGCTCGATGTGATAAATGATAATTTAGACAATAATTCACCAGTTGTTTTATTAATTCATCCAACACGTAGATATAAATTAACTGCGCAACAAGATTTGATTAACGCTTTGCCTAATGGTGTTTTTGTAACTAATATGGAATTATTTGCTAGTTATTGGCAAAAACGAAATCTTGTTGCATTTCATTCAACTGTTTCAAACGATACTTTAATTATTACCATACCAGCTGCATCTTTGCCTCTTGATCCTATGATTAGTTTTGTAGTTGATAACGGACAAGCGCTTGCTCATATTAAAGCAGTTGACAACAATGAAAATCCTATACAAATTATTCAATCAAATTTTAATGCCAACGATATTATTCTGCATTTTGCTTCGTATCCAGTTGTAGGCATTCGTTCTCTAGAAAAAAATTGGGAAGAAACGTTTTATCTAAATGCTTTTCCAAATCCAACTAACTCTAACTGTTACATTACGTTTAAGTTAGATAAACTGACAAAAGTAAAAATCGAAATCATTAACACCTTAGGTAATTACTTGAATGTATTGTCAGAAGATAATTTAATGGAAGGCTGGCATAATACCCCATTTACAACTTCAAATCTCCCAGCAGGAATTTACTTCTATAAAATCACAATTGATTCTAAATCAATTACTAAAAAATTAATTATTTCACATTAATCTTTTAAATACCCAATTTTTTTGCGTGACTTGATGATTTTGATGGATTCCATGAATCTTCGTAAGATTTTTTAAAGAAAAACTCTTGCACATACGCAACAGATCTAACAAATCGTAAATAAAATCCAAAGTAAAAAACCATACATGGTAAGTAAGGAATAAAGTAAGAAATAGAAGAATTTTTTCGTTTTCTAAAAAGAGAGAATACTAAAAACTTTAAAAAATTATTGGTGGTATATAGTAAAATATTAAAGGGGAAGATAAAGCCTAATAAAGAAGTGTAGTTAACAATCATATCAATCATATATAGCCACCACTTGATGTTTAGTAAAATGTTATAGGTAATATTTTCGAGACTTGATATGAAGTTAGAAAAACGAAAGGTAGCATTTGGATAAAATACATCTCGGTGTTTTCGCACCCTAAATCTAACAATGGATTTATCCCAACGTAAACGCTGTTTTACTAGCTTTTTAAATGTATTTGGCACATTAGTTTGGCAAATAGCGTCTGGCTCAAAAACAATGCGATAGCCTAGTTTACGTAGCTTTACGGTAATGTCGCCATCCAATCCTGGACCAATGTCCCAGCCCCCAACTCTGTCTAACGCTTCACGGGTAAATGCTCCAAAAGCTCCTGACACTAGACGGTAAATCCCTAAGTAACTCGAAGTAATTCGTCCTACAGAAATGGTATCAGAATACTCAATGGCTTGTAAAGTCGTGCATAAACTATCTTTATAATTTCTTACTAAAATATTTCCGCCAACTGCACCAATATCATCGTCTAAATAAAATGGAACAATTATTTTTTCAATGGCATCAGCATCATAACTACAATCGGCATCTAAATGCACAATTATTTTTCCTTTAGAAAAACGATAACCTAAGTTTGCGGCCGATGCTTTTCCACCACGCACATCGTTTCGTAAAAATAAGTCTATAAACCCATTTTTTTGCAGACTTTTACAAATCCTTTCTGTATCGTCATCAGATCCATCATCAATAACGATTAATTCAAAGTTAGTGTAAGTTTGTTCTTTAAGAGAGTTGGCTAATTTATAAATATGTTTTCCTTCATTTTTACCAGGAACAATAATAGAAACTAAAGGACGTTCAATAAATAATCGTCTTCTAGCATTAATGTACTGTTCTTTTCTTTTTGGCTCACGAATTTTCCAAACAATTAAAACACCTAATTCGAAAATGAAAAATCGAGCAAATTCAAAAAACACAAAAAACCAAAAGATACGAAGGAGCTTGGTTGGCCCTACGGCAGATATGTAATTAAAAAATTCGTCAATAAACTCTATCATGTTTTTTCAACTAACTCCTTAATGGTAGCTTGCATTTGCTTATCAAACGATAAAGTTTTACTCAATGGTAAAACATTAGAAGTAATTTCTAAATCAAATCTATTGAAATTATTCATCACCAACTCTTGAATCATATTTGCTATTTTCAGAACCATGATTTTAGCATCTTCAAGAGTGGCATCATTAATACAAATGCTGATAATAGAAGGATTATTAATACAAATAAAATCAGCAGGTGTAATGTTGTCTCTGATGATGTCCACAAACTCTGCTAGTAAAGAGCGTTCTTTGGATTTTCCAACCAATTTATATAAATCAAAAATATTTTCTAAATAAAAAACTACCAGATTAGAATTTAATAAAGCATTTGCTTTTGTTCTTTCTTGCTCGTAATGCATCATCGTTGAAAAGGTCTTTAAATCTAAAGTCCCAACGATTTCATTATTTAAAGCATAATCTGATGTGTAAATTCCTCCAACGGCTGAGTTTCTTCCTTTTTTTGTGAGCTTATATACATTGATGTTTTTAGAAATCAAAAACTGCACATCCGTATCTGTTTTGCATTGTACGCATTTGGCTTTTACCAAATAATCTTGAAAAACATCATTACAATTTTGGCAATGGTTAATAATAGAAGGTTTATCATAATCTACCCCAATATGACGTAAGTTTTTTGAGCACTTAGGACAAGTTAATACGGTATCGACGGTATTTTTAAAGTCACTGATAGCGCCAATATAGCCGCAGGGAAAATGATGCACCAGATCTTCCGATTTCATATTAGCCGAATCGCAATTAGGACAAATTTCTCTAAATGATAAATGACCGCCTTTACAATTGCTACACAAATAAACTCTATCGTAAAAATCTGGCCAGATTAAATTTTCTTTTTCTGCCCATTCTAATATTTCAATCGCTTTAAATTCTTCAAACGAATCAAAGTTTACAGAAAGAACAGGATAGCAATAGCCTATTGATGAATTAACGTCAACTAATGGCTTCAAGCTATTTATATCGCGCGTAAACATGTAGTTCAAAGCTTTTTTAAACACCTGTACTTCAAACGATGCTGAGGCAGAACTCTCTAAACGAGTGATCTTCATATTGATTTGATTAACATCGTTTATGGTTTCTGATATTTGATCAAACGACATGATAATACCGTCTGTCAACTCTTTGATATACGGGTCTTCGGTAGCTTTATTATTAATTAAAAATAATGGCTTTAAGTAAAACTCAAGATTTGAATGGCTACGAAATTTTTTGACGATAATTCTCGTGAATTCAACATCTCTGGCATCTATAATAACGGCATCATATTTTTCTAAATCGTCAATCTTTAACGAACTAAATGATTCGAAGTAGTAAAATGTTTTGCCAAAACAAGTCACCACATTATCATGAAACTCAACTTTATTATTTGCTAATGTTTTTTCCATAGCGATTAGTTAAATTTTAATTTAGAAATATCTACACTCATTTTATAAAATGCTTTCCACTTAACAATTTCTGTTGAATCTAATGGATAAATATCAGCAGCAATACTTCGTGTTGTTGGCTCATATTTTTTTTGAAATTCTTCTGGTAAGGTATAAGTTGCTATATAAAATCTTTTTAAAACCCCTTTACTAGTCGTGCCATCTGGGAAATCAATGGTAAACACATCTCCTACATCAAAATACCTTAAATCTTCCTGTTCAAAGTACGCTTTAATAAAGGCAGGATGCGCTTGGTGAATCGACATGATTTCTTCACTTTTTAAAACCGTTTCGTAATTATGAATAAAGATGCGAGTAGAAACACCACTGATTGGAGATTTAAAATATTTTGGTTCAGATAATAATTCTTCGCTGAAAGATAATTTATATTGGTCGCTTTGATTACCTCCTACACTCGAATTTTTTAAACGAATATTAGAGGCACTGTATCTACTTTTGTTGGTTGTTGGGCCTAATGTTCTTATTAGTCCATTTAATTCGTTATTCTCTCTTTGTAATTTTTGATTCTCTGTATTTAATCTAAATATTTCATTTTGCACAAACTCTAATCTGCTTTTTGGTAACACATCTAGTATTACTTCATTACTTAATCGTTTAATTTCTGATTTATAATTTGCAACTAAGCTTCCATTTTCTGTGATGTCAATATTATTTAAAGTTATTTTTTTTTCTTTAAAGCAAACAATTCTTTTACCCACCAATCATCTTTACCTGTTGCGTTAATTGACCCAATGCTTAGTGCTTGAGATGACTGTCCGTTAATATCATCGTCTCTATCTAATGCGTAAGAAAATAACGTGTCGTTTTTTTGTATGCTATCTCCTTCATGAATATAAAATTCAATAACTCTTGCATCATCTGTTAATCTAATGTGTGTGTTTTCAATAATCACATGGCCATACGCATGAACATAAACATACTTTGTAATAAAGTAGTACGCCATAAATAACAAAAACAAACCAAGTAAGCCAACATAAAGTATTCTATCCCAATTGCGCTGCTTGTTTTGTTTTACTTTTTGTTGCTCATTAACTACCCGGATTAATGATTTATTTCTCTGAAAGTTCATGCTTTTCATACTATTTTCCTCCTTCTCCTTTCACATTAATACTTGTGTTATCAAATTTGATTAAATCATCTAAATCGTGATAAGCCGTTTTTTCGAATCCCAATTTTTTTAGAGTTTCGTCCATACTTGTTCTGTTTTCAAAATCTTTTGTTCTTAAAGCTAGAACACATTTATCTTTTAGAATTGTTTTTTCTTCAGCGGTTTTTCTCAAAATAAAATCTATATCTACATTTTCATAAGCCATTAAATACACTTGATTGCAAGCGGTATTTAATTCGATCAATACATTGTCAGGGTAATTTAAAGGAATAGAAACAGATAACTCTAAATGATTGTTATCGCAAAATAATTTAGCTTGTTTTATTAGTTGCAAGTACATTGTAAAATATTTTTCCTTATTATCTTTAAAGTCGTCAAAGGTATGAGGTTCAATATCTAAATGAATGCCTTTAATTTTCGCTAAATCCGTGTTTAGTTTTACTGTATCTAAATAACCACTAATGCCAGTTTGCAATATTTTATTACTACCAATCATTAAATGAATTGGCGTAGTGTAATTTTTTGAAATGAATTCTGTGATTTGTTGAATATATAGTTTTGTGTGGTTATATGAAATGAGTATAGGATTAAACTCATTTACTTTACAGTACTCGTTAATAACGGTTTGCGAATTATTTTTAAAAGCATCACTCCATACATAAACTGCTTTAAATGGAGGATTACTGGATGCAATATTTAAGTTTGATAAATTTAATGGCGTTGTGTATTCAGAAATATTAGTTGCAGGAAGTTTTACCTTAAAGTCTAATAAAATTTTATATAGATCTTGTTTAAGGTCTATTAGCTCAATAGCATTACTCCAATAGTCGTCTAAAATAAATAAAGCTGTATTGGGATTAAACTCCATGCTATTTAATTGCGCTTTGGCTCTTTCTGTTCTGAGCAATTCTTCAAACACTAAGCGCTTATGATATAAATTTTTGAATTGTTTTAATTTGTATTGATATTCATAATATTTATTAATCAACGTTGCTTGAAAGTCTGCAGAGTCGGAACCTTCTTTATAATTTGTTAATTGCTGTTGAGTTAAATAAAATTCTTTTTTATCTTTTTGATTAAATGCTAATGGTAAAGATAAATTCATACCAACTGAAATAAACGAACGGTTAGGTTGACTGGAATTATACACATCGTAATAATTGTAACGTGTGTAAGCTTTTAAACTAACATCTTTGATGTAAGACGCTTGATATTTTGCTATTTGAGATGCATTGATTAAAGATGAATCGATAGTTGAAGTATTTGATTTTTGAAGGAGTTGTTGAATATTAATATCCAAAATAGGTAACTCAAAATCAAATTCGGCATTATTAAGCTGGTTTACTTTATTGTAGTTTAAGTATAAATTATATTGTGCATTAATGTCTGTACTATTTTGAATGGCCTTTAGATAATTATCTTTTGTAATGTGTTTGATGCCCCAAAGTTTTTCAACGATTGGCATTTGCTTGTTATTTAAGCTTTTTCGAATATCGAGTATTTCTACTTTCTTTTTATTGAAATAAAATAATATTTGCGAGGTTTGTTTATTTTGAAAGGAGTTTAATTGATCATTGTACTGTTTATGTTGAAGTGCAAGATAGTTGAGTTTCAAAATTTTATTTTTCACTCTGTTTTCGTAAAAGCCATTATTTAAAATGTCCCAATCAATACCAGCAATAGCACGGCGCCTAAAAACGACAGTTTCTTCAGGATCAACAACTGGCGAATTTAAATTTTCCTGAAAATTAACGGTTGCTTGTAATCCAACATCTTTTTTATTAATGGATTGCTGCAATTGATTTAATCGAAGCTGTAACTGTTGAGCTTGATTTAAAATTTTTTTTTGCTCAATTTTAAATGGTTCTGATTTTAATGATAAAGTAGAATCAATAATATAGGAAGTAAATGTTTTAGTATTCGTTTCATTCCATATATCAGTTAAATTTTTTATGTATAATGAAACCACTTCATCCTTATTCTGACTTAGAATATGAGAATTTGGATAAAGGAGTATGCCTATTAATAGGGCAATTACATTTAATTTTGGATACAAAAAATTCATAAAAATTAGGGACTATAAAGTTAATCTTTATTTGCAGACTCTTCTTTTTTTAACAAATAATGAATTATCTACCTGTTAATCAGTTATTTAAAATGGTTTAACAAGTAGATTATGCCTTAAATTAGTAGTAAAAAAGGCAAATTTCATCTCCCAAAATCAACACTTCGTGTAAATAAAAAAGCTGCTTTAATTTCTTAAAACAGCCTTTTTATGAAATCTTAAAAACAATTAATTACCAAATTCACTAATGAATTTAATGCGCATTAATCTCACTTCTTCTTCACTATATTCATCTTCACCTAATTCTTTTAAAATAGCATTGATGTCATCTGTTTCTGCTTCTCTTAAACATTCATAGATATCATCTTTTTTATCTTCGTCAATTACTTGATCGATGTAATAGTTAATATTTACTTTAGTTCCAGAAGTAACAATAGTTTCAATCTCTGTCAATAAATCATTCATTTTCAGATTTTTGTTTTTAGCCATATCTTCTAGACTAACTTTTCTGTCAATGTTTTGAATGATAAATACTTTTAAACCTGATTTATTAACCACAGATTTAATAACCATATCGCTAGGGCGTTCAATCTCGTTTTCCTCAACATGTTTTTTAATTAACTCCAAATACGGTTTACCATATTTAGCAGCTTTACCTGCGCCAACACCCGAAATTTTTGTCATCTCTTCCATTGTAATAGGGTAGTTGATAGACATTTCTTCTAATGAAATTTCTTGGAAGATAACGTAAGGAGGTAAATTATTTTGTTTCGCAATTTTTTTAGTTAAGTCTTTTAGCATGGCATACAATACTTCGTCAGTACTGTTAGCACCTTTTCCTCCAACAATGTCATCATCGTTATCGCTTTCGGCATTACTAAAGTCGTTATCTCTTGTGAATTTAATGCTGAATGGATCTTTTAAATAAGCTTTTCCTTTATCGGTAATTTTTACTAGGCCATAATTTTCAATGTCCTTTGCAAAAAAACCATTGACGATAGCTTGACGCATCACGGCATTCCAGTACTTATCATCCTTATCGTGCTCTACACCTTCGCCCCAAGTTTTTAGTTCGTTGTGTTTGTATGATTTGCCTGTAGCAGTTAAGTTACCCATTAATAAATTAACGATGTCTTTAACTTTATGTTTTTCTTTACTTTCTTTTACTGATTTTATAGCAAGTATCAAATCATCCTGAGCTTCAAATTTTTGTTTTGAATGGCGACAGTTATCACACATCTCATTACATTTGGAATCATTAAATTCTTCACCAAAATAATGTAAGATAAATTTACGACGACATGAAGAAGTCTCTGCAAACGAAGCGGTTTCGGATAACATTTGTTTTCCAATTTCTTGTTCGTTTACTGGCTTATCTTTCATGAACTTTTCTAGCTTCATGATATCATCGTAACTATAAAACGTTAAGCAATTTCCTTCGCCACCATCACGTCCTGCGCGGCCAGTTTCTTGGTAATAGCCTTCTAATGATTTTGGAATATCATGGTGAATCACAAAACGAACATCTGGTTTATCGATTCCCATACCAAAGGCAATTGTAGCAACAATCACATCAATATCTTCCATCAAAAAGCCATCTTGCGTTTTAGCACGCTCTTTAGCGTCTAATCCAGCATGGTAAGGTGCCGCTTTTACTCCGTTTACAATAAGAGCTTGAGCAACTTCTTCCACTTTTTTGCGGCTTAAGCAATAAATGATACCTGATTTACCAGCATTTTGCTTTGCGTATTTAATAATTTCTTTAATCACATCTTTTTTAGCGCGCACTTCATAATATAAGTTTTCGCGGTTAAAGGATGATTTGAATAACTTAGCCTCTAGCATGCCTAAGTTCTTTTGAATATCGTGCTGAACTTTAGGAGTGGCTGTGGCAGTTAATGCCATTACGGGCACAGAACCCAATTTATCAATAATAGGGCGTAAGCGGCGGTATTCTGGACGGAAATCGTGTCCCCATTCAGAAATACAGTGAGCTTCGTCGATTGCAAAGAAAGAAATAGGGAATTCTGAGAAGAACTCGATATTATCCTCCTTATTTAAAGTTTCTGGAGCTACGTATAATAATTTCGTTTTACCAGATAGCACATCTTTTTTTACAGTTGCTATTTCCGATTTATTTAAAGAAGAGTTTAAAAAGTGAGCAATTCCTGTTTCGTTGCTAAAACCACGGATAGCATCTACCTGTTTTTCATCAAGGCGATTAAAGGAGAAACAATAATAGCTGTTCCTTCGCTCATAATAGCAGGCAATTGATAGCAAAGCGATTTACCGCCACCAGTTGGCATAATCACAAAAGTATCCTGTTTATTAAGGATATTATTGATAATGGCTTCCTGGGTTCCTTTAAAGCCTCCAAAGCCAAAAAAGGCTTTAAGTGGTTCGGCTAAATTATGGGTTTCAACTTCTGCAATCATGGTTTTAGTGATTAAAATGTATGTTCTATTGAGTGAATGGTTTCGTGTAATTCTATTATAAAGATATAATTAAATTTTCGATAAAAGCAAAACAATTTGACGGTTAAATAGCATTTTCAGACAAATTAACTTTTAAATACGATGAATCGATGAATCAATAAATTGAAAAGCGCTGATTTTTAGAGATTTGTGTTATAAATAGCACGCATAAACGGTTTAATAAAATAGGAACACCGATTTTGCGAATGCAGCTGATATACACGGATGTTTTTTGTTTATTAAATAGATGTTTTGCAAAATAAAATAAATAGAATTTATCAGATTTTATTATAATCTGCGCTTATCAGCTTAATCCGCCCTATCCGTGTTTCTATTAAACAGGGGTTTCAACTGACATTCTATAAATTAGTATCCATCTTACGATAATGGATCAAAAAGAAAACGATAAATGTGAGTGAGTAAAAGATATTGAAGAAGAAACGGAATTCATATAAATCTAAAAACATAAATGTAATCACCCTAATGCAAAACATAATAATAAAGAGTTGAACGCCCCATTGTTTCATATGCCAAATACCAATTAACGATACAAACTGCATGGTAATAATAATCCCTAAAATCATAGGAATAAAATCGCCCATGCGTTTTATAGAAGGGGTAAAAAGCATAGGAAACGCCAACAAAACCAATATAAGAGCTATAATGGTAACAATACGAATATCTTTTGGGCGAGTTACTTGTGCCATTAATTTGTTCTAATTGCTTCTACGGGGTCTAATTGAGAGGCGCCATAGGCAGGAATAAAGCCGCTAATGATGCCAATTAAAACCGAAATCGTTAAACCTAAAATAATATTTGAGCGTGTTAAGGTAATTTCCATATCTATCACTCCGTCGGCGGCTAGAGTGAGCCCATAAATGAGTAAGAGTCCTATGATACCTCCCATTAAAGATAAAAACACCGCTTCAAATAAAAATTGCGCTAAAATAAAATAGTTTTTTGCTCCCAATGATTTTTGAATGCCGATGATATTTGTTCTTTCCCTCACCGATACAAACATAATGTTAGCAATTCCAAAACCGCCTACAAGGATAGAGAATCCGCCAATTATAGCGCCTGCAATTCCAACAATATCAAATAAGCCATCAAAATTTTTGCTTAGTAAATTAGTTTCATTTAAAGCAAAATCATCATCCGCTAAGGGCTTTAAACCTCTAATGCTGCGCATAATGCCGGTAAGTTCATCTTTTAATTGGGCATTAGTTACACCAGGTTTTGCTTTAGCGGCAATAAAAGGATCACTATTTTCAGATTTCACATCCATAAATAACCTCGCAAAATTGTATGGAACAACAGCTTGGTTATCCATACTATTACCTAACATACTTTCGCCTTCTTTTTTAAATAAACCAATGACTTTACAGTTTCTACCTGCTACTTTAATGGTTTTGCCAATTGGATATTCGTTATTAGGGAACAAACCTTCTGCTAAGGTATGTCCCAGCATCACTACATTATATCCACCTTCAGCTTCATCTTCTCTAAAATAACGGCCATCCACAATTTCAAAGGATTTTACTTGTCCGTAGCCATAAGACCAACCAGACACTAGAGCATTTTCGATCGTATTATTATTATGTTTTAATACTTTACGAGCGCCTATTCTAAAACCAATAGCATCAATGCTTTTTGCTTTACGCTGCACTTCTGCTAATTCGCTATATTCAGGAACAGGACGATTCATATATTTCCACCAAGGGTAATCGGGACCAAAAGTCCAAGGCCATTTCATCACAAAAACCACATTATCTCCAAGGCTTTGAACGCTTCCACGAATATTACGTTCTAAACTATCTACAATGGTAAATACGGTAATAATGGCAAAAATACCAATGGTAATACCCAATAAGCTCAAAAACGTCCTTAGTTTATTAGCAACTAAAGCGCCCCAAGCAAACACAATACTTTCTTTTAAAAGGGTTAATACCATGGTGTAAATATAATTGATAATCTCAAGCTTAGTTCGCTTTTTGTTTTAGCGGTTTTGTGATAGGATGGAGGGGGCATTTGCCTAATAAGTCTTTTTAATTATATTTATACATCATAAATGACTGAGTTAAATCAAATACTTAAAGACGGGCACATTACTGAGGAACAATACAAAACTATTGAATCCTTTGAGAATAATCGATTGTTCTCCATTCATTGGGAACTTCGAACCGTTTTATATTTAGGTATTTTATTATTGTCGTCGGGAATTGGTATTTTAGTTTACTTAAATATTGATACCATTGGCCATCAAGCTATTTTAGCAGCAGTAGGTTTAGCAAGTGCGGCATGTATGTATTATATCCACAAACACAAATTGCCATATACCAATTTAACGGCAACACATGCTTCACCGTTTTTTGATTATGTGGTATTATTGGGATGTTTGCTCTTTGCTGTATTCATTGGATACTTTCAATTTCAGTATCATCCGTTTGGAGAGCATTATGGTATTTTAGTTTTTGTACCAACCATTATTTCTTTTTATTTAGCTTATCGTTTCGACCATAAAGGTGTGCTATCAATTGCTATTACTGGCTTGGCAAGTACTTTTGGATTAAGTGTTACACCTAGACAATTAGTTGATGGCAATGATTTTTCAGATTTATCAGTAATTTTTACGGCGGTATTATTAGGAATTATTTTAGCGGCATGGGCTTGGTATTCAGATAAAAAGCGCATTAAACAACATTTTAGTTTTACGTATAGTAATTTTGCTTTAAATATTTTATGCATTGCCACATTGGCGACTTTGTTTGATCAAGACTTGAAACTCATAACTTTATTAGCGTTAGCAGGCGTTTGTGTGTATTTTATTAAATATGCACTGACTCAACAGTCGTATTTGTTTTTGTTGCTTTCTGTATTATATGGATACATTGGCTTGACTTATATTATATTTTATTTGCTATCAAAAGTAGATAATATGAGTGAAGGTATTTTTATGTTAGGAATGACGTATGTGATTGCTTCGGCAGTAGGCGTTATTTTTCTGTTTTTAAATATTAAAAAGATTGTGAAGACAAAATGATGCAGGCTTATAACATGGATACTATAAAAAATAGTTTTCTTAAAAAGAAAGCAGCGTTTTGGCATGCTAATAAATTAATTTCCGACCAACAATATGAGGATATTTTAAAACAGCATGCTTCTAGCTTTCAAGCATCGAACGTGTTTGTGAAAATTGGTTTATTCATTTTCATTTGTTTCATCGCTTTAGCTTCCTTGGGCATTTATAGCTTACTATTTTCGGGATTGATGTATGCAGTTGATGGCAGTTTTATTTTTTGGACATTTTCTTGCTTGCTATTTGCAGCAGCTTGTTTTTTTGTTTTAGAATCGTTTATAAAAAACAAAAACATCTATAATTCGGGCACCGACGAAGCATTGCTATACATAGGCTTAACATTTTTAGCGGTGAGTGTTTTTTTGATTGTTGACGAAATTTCATCTAATAGTCCTTTATTGTATTTCTCTACTGCCCTGCCTTTTATAGCATTTGCTACGATAAGATACGCTGATAGAATTGCCACATTAGCATTAAGCTTTTGTGTGTACGCCATTTTGTTTTTAGTGATCATGAAGTTAGGCGATGTTGCAAAACTCATTATGCCATTTGCCTTGATTTTATTTTCAGCAGTTCTATATTTTCAAATTAAAAAATTCAAGTCAAAAGCCGAATTATTTTATTGGAGGTCTTGTATTGAAGTTGTTGAGTTTTTATCGTTAATTGTATTTTATATGGCTTGCAATTATTATGTGATTAGAGAATCGAGTGTGGCGTTTTTTAGTATGGATTTACAAATAGGAGAGGATATTCCGTTAGCATTTATATTTTATATTCTAACAGCTTTAGTGCCTTTAGGGTATATATATGTTGGATTAAAACAAAAAGATAAAACTTTGCTTTGGTCGGGATTAGCTTTATTGGCCGCATCAGCGCTTACCTTTAAATATTATTTTAGTCTTGGTCACCCAGAAATTGCTTTAACAGCATCAGGTATTGTTTTAATTGTAGTGGCTTATTTTTCTATCAAGTATTTTAAAATACCTAAATATGGTATTACCTTTGAAGAGCAAGTTGATGAAGATAGCTTCTTGAAAACGAATGCTGAAGCTCTAATCATTGTAGAGAGCTTAACTCAAAAAACTACTCCACTATCGCAAGATGGTGTTGAGTTTGGTGGCGGTCAATCTGGTGGCGCAGGGTCAGGAGGCTCGTATTAATAGTATGATTTAAAATATTATGTTTATCGAATGAAAAATCAAAAAAACGCTCTACTATTTATATTCATTACTCTTTTAATTGATTGCACGGGTATAGGAATTATTATTCCTGTTACCCCAAAATTAATACAAGAATTAATTGGTGGCGATATTAGTGAAGCGTCTAAATATGGTGGTTGGCTGGCTTTTGCGTATGGCATTATGCAATTTTTATTTTCGAGTGTGTTAGGTGGTTTAAGTGATAGATAAGGCAGAAGGCCTATTTTATTAATTTCTCTTCTCGGCTTAGGAGTTGATTATATATTTTTAGCCTTTGCTCCAACGCTATTTTGGTTGTTTGTAGGTCGTATTATTGCAGGTATTTCGGGAGCAAGCTTTACCACAGCTTCTGCCTATATTGCCGATATTAGTGAACCCGAAAAACGCGCCCAAAATTTTGGAATGGTTGGCGCAGCCTTTGGTTTAGGGTTTATTTTAGGGCCTTTAATTGGTGGTTTGTTTGCAGACTTTGGTTCGAGAGTGCCTTTTTTAATTGCCGCTGGTTTATCTTTACTAAATGCATTGTATGGCTATTTTGTTTTACCTGAATCTTTATCGCAGGAGAATAGAAGGCCTTTTGATTGGAAGCGTGCAAATCCTATAGGAACGTTTATAAATTTAAAACGACATAAAGAAATTATTTGGTTGATAGTGGTTATATTTTTATTGAATATTGCTGGTCAGTCGCCACAATCTACTTGGACGTATTACACCATTTTAAAGTTTGAGTGGTCAACCAAAATGGTTGGAGCCTCCTTGGCTTTTATTGGCTTATCTATTGCTATTGTGCAAGGCGGCTTGATTAGAGTGATTGTTCCAAAATTAGGACAAGAAAAATCAGTGTATTTGGGTTTTGCATTTTCTCTATTGGGTTATGTTTTATTTGCCTTTGCAAATCAAGGATGGATGATGTTTGCCTTTATGGTTCCTTTTGCATTGGGAGGAATAGCGATGCCTGCAATTCAGGGTATTATTTCTAACAGAGTGCCCAATAACGAGCAAGGCGAAATGCAAGGAGCCATAACAAGTTTAATTAGTGTCACGGCCATTATTGGCCCTGTTTTAATGACGGAGTTGTTTTATACATTTACTCAAAGCACAGCTTCGGTTTATTTTCCAGGCGCTCCATTTATGATGAGTGCTATTTTGGTTACTATTAGCTTAATTATAGCAGCTTTTAGTTTCAAAAAAATATTGAGACATAAACTATAGGCTCTCGCTAAAATTTAAGATTTATTATAAAAGAAGAGTATTGTATTTGGACAATAAAACTTAAATTTGGTTGATCATGAAATCTTTACTTTCTATTATAATGGCTATTGCTTGCATGAGTTTCTTCTCATGTAAAAACACGCACACTTATGATAAATATGTAAAGGAATTAGATAGTTTAAAAGTCGTGTTACAACAATCTGTCGATAATTTTAAAACAGTAGATAGCGCTACTTGCGTCAATGCTTATTCAAAACAATACACCTATTCGCAATTTATTGAAACGCATTTAAAAGATACCGTCACAAAATCAGTTGCCGAGAATTTGCAAAACCTTCAATCGGTTAAGCAAGGCTTAAATGACTATCTGTCTTTGCGATCAAATTGGTTAGCTACAGCTAATACCTCTATCAAACAATTACAAACTTTATCGCACGACTTAAAAAATGGAAGTGTGAATGAGGAAGAAGCTATTGAATTTATTAATCAAGAAAAAAAGCAAGCGGAGTTAATTATTGAAGAGTTAAAAGTCAATACAGAAACTATCCGAAAACATTTAGAAGTTTATAATCAATCATTACCTGTTTGTGAAAATTTGGTAAAGGAATTAAACTTAGGAGTATTACCTCAATTGATATCACCCGAAATAAAACGTAATAATTAATTTGAATCGTCTTGTTGTCATAATTGTTTTTTTAATAGCAGTATTTACAAATGTAAATGCTCAAAAAAACGTGGATGATAAATTAGCGATGCAATATTATGAGCAAAAACAATTTGATAAAGCCGCTGCTTATTTTGAGAAATTGTACGACAAACAGCCAGACGCTTATTTTACGTATTACTTTAAATGTTTAATAGAGACCAAAGATTATAAAACCGCTGAAAAAATTACTAAACGGCAAATTAAGCACAGTGATGCCAACACGCACTTGTATGTAAAGTTAGGTACAGTTTACAGATTAATGGAAAATCCTGATAAGGAAAAAGATCAGTATAATAAAGCTGTAAAGGAAGTTATTCCTGAACAAAATTTTATTTTTGCTTTAGCACACGCTTTTGAAGATGAAGAGTTGTATGATTACGCCATTGAAGTGTATAAAAAGGGGCGTAAACAAACCGCAGCTAGTTATCCTTATTTTTATGAGATAGCGGAGGTATATAAAAAGAAGGGCGATTTGAAAGCCATGGTAAATGAGTATTTAGATGCGGTTGAGTTTAGAGAAAGTGAATTATATACAGCGCAAGCTAATTTACAACAGTCTTTAGGTTACGATGAAAAAAATGGCGGATTGAATAATCCAATATTAAAACAGGAATTGCAACGACGTATTCAGCAAAATCCGGATAGAACTATTTTTTCTGAATTTTTAATTTTTCTATTAAATCAACAAAAAGATTTTGAGGGCTCTTTTGTTCAAAATAAAGCTTTAGATAAACGTCAAAAAACAGACGGTACTCGTTTAATGGAATTAGCCAAATTGTGTATCAGTAACGAAAATTATGCAGTGGCCGAAAAATGTTATCAGTATGTGATGAGTAAAGGAAAAGATAATCCGTATTATGATATTGCTGATATTGAACGATTAAACGCCAATTATTTGCAACTGACCAATCAAACAAATCCAGCTATGGCTGATGTGTTATTATTAAATAACAATATCGAAAATGCGATTAAACAGTATGGCATTAGTAATTTAACTTTGCCTCTCATTAAAAAATCTGCGTTACTAAAAGCCTATTATTTAGATAAGCCGCAAGATGCGATTCAATCTTTAGAAGAACTCATTGCACAATATACATTTGACAAAAATAGCGTAGCCGAAATTAAATTAGATTTAGGTGATATGAATTTATTAGTTGGCAATATTTGGGATGCTTCTTTATTGTATTCACAAGTAGAAAAAGATTTTAAATATGAAGTCGTTGGACAAGGCGCAAAATTTAGAAATGCAAAATTGAGTTATTATGCGTCTGATTTTAAATGGGCCAAAACGCAATGTGATGTATTGAAAGGCGCTACCACAAAAACCATTGCTAACGACGCTCTGGATTTATCATTAGTGATTACAGATGCCATTGGTGTTGATACGAATGACGCGCCTTTAAGTTTATTTGCATCAGCCGAGTTGTTGGTTTTACAACATCAATACGATAGAGCCTTATCTCGTTTAGATAGTATTAACAGTATATTTAGCGAACATACCTTAGGCGATGATATCTATTATAAAAAAGCGGAAATCTACAAACGAACAAACCGTTATGCCGAAGCTGCGAAGATGTACGAAAATATTTTAGAATTTTATCCAACAGAATTATACGGTGACGACGCATTATTTAAAGAGGCAGAATTGTATGAGCGTTATTTAAAACGATAAAGAAAAAGCAAAACAATTATATCAAGATGTATTAACTAAATATCCTGGAAGTATTTATGTAGTGGATGCTCGTAAACGCTACAGAGATTTGAGAGGAGATATTGTAAATTAAGAATGTAGATTTACGAATGACGAATTAGTACATATAAAATTCGTACTTCTACATTCTAAAATCATAAATTTGTACTATGTATATATACAACGTAACCGTAAGCATCGAAAAATCATTAGCCGAAGATTGGTTAAACTGGATGAAAACCATTCATGTGCCTGATGTTTTAAACACTGGCCATTTTACCGAAAATAAAATTTGCAAAGTATTAAATGTGGATGATGAAGGCGCAACCTATTCTGTTCAATACACCTTTAATACAATGGAAGAAATAGAAGCTTATCAGAAAAATCATGCGCCACGTTTGCAAGCAGAACATAGTAAACGCTACGAAGGCAAATACGCTGCTTTTAGAACGTTGCTAGAAATAGTGTAATGAAAATCTTCTGGATATTTATTTTGCTTTTGTTTGCAGAACTCTGTTTTGCCCAAAAAATATTAGATATTCATTATCGTTCCTTTTTTGGAAAAGAAAAATCATTTCAGTTTTTTAATAATTCAAAATTGGATTATAAAATGAAAGGCGATTTGTTTTATAGAAATCATAAGCTTGTCAATATGAATGATAGCTTGTTAGTTTTTGATAACGATTCCTTTGTTAAACTAAGTCAATTGAAGTGTATTAAAATTAGGGGCGCAAAAATTAGTCCGTGGGTGTTTACTGCTGGTACTTTATTTTTTATAATAGATACAGGTAATAACATTGCAAATGGACACGCAAAAATTGTAAACGAACAAGCTGTTTTAGTAAGTTCAATAGCTATTATAGCAGGTGTTATTATCAAACGCATACAAGACAAACATATTTATATGCGGAAAAACGTGGTATTAAAAGTTCTTGACACTAATTACCAAGATCTAAACAAATAGCTTAGAAATTAAAATAAACACCAGCATTTGCTCCTATCGAGTAAAGCGTACCACTTACTGGCCCATCTACCAAAGGTCTAATAAATGTTCGGTAGCTTGGTTCTAGCTTCACAAATATATTTTTGTTGATATCATAACTTAAACCAACACCAAGTAATAAAGCAAATTCAGAGCTTGGAATGTTTTTACGTTGGAAATTTTGGGTAGTTTTAATTGGACTACTATCTGCAAGTATATATTTAGTTTTAGTAGTTTTTCCCATAAAAATATTAGCTGAACATCCAATGCTTGGAAACACTTTTAATCTTTTATTAATCACATACACATTTACTTTTAGTGGAATTTCTAAATATTTATACGTATAGCTTGTTAATCTTTCTGGCATGGTAACATAAGTACTGGAATGGCTGGTACTATCTCCGTTAGGTGTATGCCATGATACGGAGGCGTGCTTGCTTTTGACCTTTTGTAGAATATAATACACCAAATTCAATCCCTATTTTATCCATTAAACGGTATAATAAATTAACACCCGCAGTAAAACCAATTTTTCCTTTTTCAGTTGTATTTGTTGTCGGAACTTCACCATCTTTTATATAAGAAACCCTATAGCAATAATCAGGAGAACAGGTTATGCCCACAGCCCATTTTTTAGTTTTTAAACTATCGGGTGTGCCTGCAAAAAGAGAGAAAGATGAAAAAGCAATAATATAAATAAGTAAGCGCATAATGTAATGTCAAAATAGTGGTTTCCGTAAATCTAATAATTCAAGGAGTATTCTCAAAAAAAATTACAGACAATTTTATCACTATAATTACACAGTTTCTAAGATGTGATTAGTTAATTCTTTTACTTACTTTTAAGCCATGGCTTCACCAGTAAAAGCAAAGAAACATTTAGGGCAGCATTTTTTGATTGACTTAAATATTGCGCAAAAAATAGTTAATGCCCTACCTCAGGATGATTTGGCTATTTTAGAAATTGGTCCAGGAACAGGTGTATTAACTCAATATTTAATTGAGAAAGATAATTTTACTGCTTTTGATATTGATACCGAGTCGATAGAGTTTTTAAAACAAAAGTATCCAGAGCATCAACATAAAGTTCAGTTTCAAGATTTTTTAGAAGCAGATTTGCATCCTTTTGCCGCCAAAGGCAAATTTAAAGTCGTCGGAAATTTTCCTTATAATATTTCTACTCAAATTATGTTTAAAGTACTGGAACATCGAGATGATATTACTGCATTGGTGGGTATGTTTCAAAAAGAAGTAGCGGTTCGGATTGCAGAAAAGCCAGGATCAAAAGCCTACGGCATTTTAAGCGTACTATTACAAGCCTTTTATAAAATCGAATATTTATTTACGGTAAGCGAGCACGTGTTTAATCCACCGCCAAAAGTAAAGTCTGGCGTTATTAGATTAACCAGAAATACCACAGGTAAATTGAATTGCGATGAAGACTTGTTTTTTAAAGTAGTCAAAGCGTCATTTAATCAACGCCGAAAAACAGTTCGTAATTCAGTGAAAGTATTGAGTGGTAATTCAGTTGTTGAATCTATTTATTTAGATAAACGTGCCGAGCAATTATCAGTTACGGAGTTTGTAGAGTTGACAAACTCTATTGAGCAGGCCATTAAAAAATAATTCGCCTACAAAAAAATAAGCTTTACCTAAGTTATTAGTTGAATTGCAAAAGCAACATTACATTTATAGTATGCAAATTAACGGTAAGTATATACTCATTCATGTATTAGGGTGCTTGGCCTTTTTAACCTTTCCTATTGTATTTTCGCCAGATTTTGGTGGCGTACAGCGATTGATACATACTGATTTTTTTCAAAGAGATTTTAGCGTGACTGTTTTATTATTAGTGTTTTTTTACGCTAATTATTATTATTTCACGCCTCGATTTTATATTCCAAAAAAATATGTAAGCTACCTTTTAATTATAGTGGGTTGTTATTTAGTCATCATGTTGTTACCGGAGCTATTAATGGATCATGGCCCCAAGCTTAGAGGACCTCATGGTTTTAGACCACCTCGCAGATTTCCTTTATTCTTTTTATTAAACCATAATTTCTTGCAATTTATAATTGTACTTATTTTTTCCTTGCTATTAAAAATCAGAGAACGCTTAAAGCAAACAGAAACAGAAAAAGCAAATGCAGAGCTATCGTATTTAAAAGCGCAAATTAATCCACATTTTTTATTTAACACTTTAAATAGTATTTATTCTTTAGCAATATTAAAAAATGAAAAAACAGCGGATGCAGTTGTAAAACTATCCGACATGATGCGCTATGTGCTCAATGATAGTAATGCTAATTTCGTGTTGTTAGAAAAAGAATTGAATTATATTTCAAACTATATTGAGTTACAGCGTATGCGCCTAACTTCTAATGTTAAATTAACGTATGTTTGTGAAGGCTCTGTGATTGATAAAAAAATTGCACCTTTAGTTTTGATTCCTTTTATTGAAAATGCGTTTAAACATGGCGTTAATTCCGAAGAAAATTCTGCCATTGATATTCATATTTCAATTTCGGAAACAGAATTGAAATTGCAAGTCAAAAATAATTGTGTTAGCACAAATAACAATACTTTAAACAAAAGCGGACTCGGTATCGAAAATACAAGACAACGCTTAAATTTATTATACCCTCAAAATTATACTTTAGACATTATAGAAAAAGATAGTATGTTTACAGTTATTTTAGTTTTAAACATTCATGATTAAAGCACTTGCCATAGATGATGAACCATTGGCACTTAATGTAATTGAAGCATTTTGTGCTCAGTTAGATTATATTGATTTACAAAAGACATTTACCAAACCCAATGAGGCTTTAAAACATTTAAATAAATATCCAGTTGATTTATTGTTTTTAGATATTCATATGCCTTCGCTAACAGGAATTGATTTTTATAAAAATATCGAACAAAACACACTAGTTATTTTTTGTACCGCTCATGGGCAATACGCCGTAGAAGGCTTTAATTTAAATGCATTAGATTATTTATTAAAACCATTTACATTTGAACGATTTAAGCAAGCTACTGATAAGGCTCGTGATTATTTTTCAAGTTCTAATAATCAAAAAGCTCAACATATTTTTGTGAGGGCAGATTATAGCTTACAGAAAATTATGTTAGATGATATTATGTGTATTGAAGCTTTAGACGATTACTTAAAAATCTATATTAATAATCAAAAAACCATTGTAGCCCGCATGACTATGAAAGCGATGTTAGAAAAACTACCCTCAACAGAATTTATGAGAGTTCATCGGTCTTTTATTGTTCCTATTAAAAAGGTTGAAAGTTTAAGAAACAAAATGTTACAGTTGGGCGATAAAAAAATTCCTGTTGGCAATAGCTACGAAGAGGATGTGTTAAAACACTTTAATCCTTAACCTCAAAAAAGCATCATTTCATCTCATTAGTTTTTAAGCACTTCATAATTTGTTTACTTTTAGTTTACATAAAATTAAACCACATGATTATGATTCAAAAACACATCCTAACAATTGTTTCTTTATTTCTTTCCATAGTATCTTTTTCCCAGCAATGGCCGGGTTATACGTTGTATAGTAATGGTAACGCAACCACTGCTTATTTAGTGGATACCAATAATGTAAACATAAAAACTTGGTCAGGTTTGACTGGCGGAACTGGATATTCATCTCACTTAGAACCGGGAGGTACCCTAGTTAGAAGTGTTAAAATTACAAATTCTGTGTTTACCGGTGGTGGTGCAAGTGGGCGAGTGCAAAAAGTAGATTATAGCGGAAACATTACTTGGAGTTATGATCATTCTTCAACTACTTTTTATACACATCATGATCATTGTGTTATGCCTAACGGCAATGTGTTGTTAATTGCCTATGAATTAAAAACACAATCGCAGTTAACGGCGGCAGGTGGAACTATAACATCATTAAGTTCTACAGGTATTTGGCCTGATAAAATCATTGAAGTTCAGCCAACAGGTGCAACAACAGGAAATATTGTTTGGGAATGGCATTTTTGGGATCATTTAGTACAAAACGTGAATCCTAGCGCAGCTAATTACCAAACGTCAATAGTAAATCATCCAGAATTATTAAACATAAATTATCTTACTCAAAAAGATTGGTTGCATTGCAATGGCGTTGATTATAATCCAATATTAGATCAAGTTGTTATTAGTTCTCATAACACAAATGAGTGGTATGTAATTGATCATAGTACAACAACAGCTCAAGCAGCAAGCCATAGTGGTGGTAATTCTGGAAAAGGCGGAGATTTTTTATACCGTTGGGGAAATCCAGCTGCTTATCAAGCTACTGGCACTAAGTATTTAAATGTAACTCATGATGCACATTGGATTCCTGAATTTCCTGGAGTTAGCTTTTCGAAATCTGGAAGATTAACTGGGTTTAACAATCAAGGTGTTTCTACATCTCAGTCTTGTGCTGACCAAATCATAACACCATATGACGGAAATTATAATTATACAATTACACCAGGTTCAGCTTTTGCACCTTCTATTTACGATCAAAGAACTTCGGGTTTTGGTTATACAAGTAATGAAGGAAGTGTAGAGCAATATCCAAATGGGAATACACTAGTATGTGTTTCTATATCAGGCAAAATATATGAACTTACACCAGCAGGAGCAATTATTTACACCATAACTACAGGTGCTAAATCATCTCAGGCACACCGTTATTCGCCATGTTATGTAAATAATGCCGCTCCTCCGCAGCCAACAATTACAACTAGTGGCAATGATTTAACTACTTCAACTGCCACAACTTATCAATGGTATTATAATGGTACATTAATTAATGGCGCCACTTCACAAAATTATACACCAACTCAAGATGGTATTTATGTTGTTAGAACTACAGATGCTAATGGCTGCGTCAATGTTTACTCAAAAGGCTATGCTTATTCAACTACTACTGCTATTGAAGAATTAGAAGGTAAGAATATTTCTATTTTCCCTAATCCATCAGCAGGTATTTTTGATATTGATTTAAATTACTCTAACCCAAACAAATTAATAGTGGTGGTTTATGATGTGTTTGGAAAGGAAGTGTTTGCTTTCAAAGATAGATCTCGCATCGACTTGACAGACTTTGCAAATGGTGTTTATACAATAGCAATCAGTTTAGATGATAAAAAATCCGTATACAAAAAAGTGGTAGTGTCTAAATAGATAATACCATTGAAATATTGTAAAGAAATTGTAGAAAGAAATATTTGCTAAAGTTTACCACGCTTTAACCTAATTTCACCTCAAAAATTGATCAGGTTTTTAACTATTTAATTACATTTAGGTAATAATTAATATACTAAAAAGCATGAAAAAAATAGTTACTTCAATTAGTCTCTTATTCTTGTTGTCGTTAGTTTGTAATGCGCAACAATGGAATGGATTAACGTTATATAGTAATAGTAATGCAACTTCTGCGTATTTAGTAGATACAAGTAATGTTACCGTAAAAACATGGTCGGGTCTATCAGGAGGAACAGGTTACTCGTCTTATTTGGAGCCAGGAGGTACTTTGGTGCGAAGTGTTAAAGTAACTAACACAACGTTTAATGGAGGTGGTGCTTGCGGTAGAATGCAAAAAGTAAACTATAGCGGAAGTATAGTATGGGATTACACTCATTCTTCAAGCACTTATTATACGCATCACGATCATTGTGTTTTACCAAATGGAAACGTACTGATGATTGCTTATGAATTAAAAACACAAACAGAATTAACAGCTACAGGCGGAACTAATACAGCATTAACTTCAGGTATTTGGCCCGAAAAAATAATTGAAGTTCAACCAACGGGAGCAACTACAGGCAATATTGTTTGGGAATGGCATGTGTGGGATCACATGGTGCAAAACCTTAATTCAAGTAAAGCCAATTACCAAACCTCTATCGTTAATCATCCGGAGTTATTAAATGTAAATTATAAAAGCACCAAAGACTGGATGCACATGAATGGAATTGATTATAATCCCATCTTAGATCAAATTGTGGTGAGTTCTCATAATTTAAATGAATGGTATGTAATTGATCATAGCACAACAACTGCTCAAGCTGCTTCACACAGTGGAGGTAATGCTGGTAAAGGTGGCGACTTTTTATACCGTTGGGGAAACCCTGCCGCTTATCAAGCAACAGGAACAGCTGTTTTAAATGTAACACACGACTCACATTGGATTCCCGAAGGTTGTCCAAATGCAGGTAGATTAGTTGGGTTTAATAACAAAGGAGTATCCGCAACAGTATCATGTTTCGATCAAATTATGCCACCACTTAGTGGCTATAATTATACAATTACTGCTGGCTCAGCATTCGGACCAACTTCTTATGACCAGCGTAATTCTGGTTTTGGATATAGCAGTAACATGGGAAGCTCAGAGCAGTTTCCAAATGGTAACCAATTAGTGTGTGTTGCAACGGCAGGTAAAATTTATGAATTAAATGCAGCTGGAACACCCATTTATACTATTACAACAGGAGGTGCTCTGGCGCAATCTCATCGTTATACAACTTGTTTTATAAATAATGCTGCACCTCCACAACCAACAATTACAACTAGCGGTAATGATTTAACAACAGCTACAGCAACAACTTACCAATGGTATTATAACGGAAGTTTAATTTCAGGAGCAACATCTCAAAATTTTACTCCCACACAAAGTGGCATTTATGTTGTAAGAACAACTGATGCAAATGGTTGTGTAAATGTATATTCGCAAGGCTTTGCTTTTCTATTGCTACTGAGATCGAAAATTAGAAGGGAAAACAATTTCTATTTATCCAAATCCGTCAACAGGAATTATAGACATTGATTTAAATTACAAGAATGTAACTAATTTGATGGTTGTGGTTTATGATACTTTTGGCAAAGAAGTATTTACATCTGAAAACTCATCGCGCCTTGATTTAACACAATTAGCAAATGGTGTTTACGCGCTATCTGTGTCGTTGGATAATAAAAAACCAATTTACAAAAAAATAATTTTAACAAAATAAAATATGAAAAGACTTTTACTAGCATTATCATTTATATCAGCTGTAACTAGTGCATCAGCTAAAAAAGTAAAATTTGCAGTTGATATGACAGGGCAAACTAATTAGCCCTTTTGGCGTGCATGTAACAGGCGATTTTCAGGAAGCTGCTGGCTATCCTTTAATTGGGATCCTTGCGCTACAACTCTTACAAAGAAGGCTCCACAGATATTTATAGTGTTATTGTTAACATTCCTGCTTTCACTAAATATGAATACCGATTTGTAAATGGAGATCAAACTTATGAATCTGAGTTTGTTCCAGATGAATCGCGAGTAGGGTATAATTTCAATGATAATCGTTGGATGTATGTTGATTCTTTAGCAAATGATACAAGCTTTGTTGGTGCTATTTTATTTGGAGGTAATGCACCAGCGGGTTTAAGTTTAGTTCGTTATAAAGTAGATATGAATAACTCATTACCAGTTTCGCCAAACGGTGTGCATGTTGGTACTAGCATGGATGCCTTTAGTCCAACGAAAGTTCGCTTATATAGTTTTGGAGATAGTATTTATGAGATTATTAATTACTTTCCAAATAATACTTATGCATATAAATATTTTAATGGAAATGTATCAACTACTACTGAAACTATAACAGGAACTTGTTCTGTATTTGGCAATAGAGGATTAACGCTTACAAAAGATACAGCCATGGAAATGGTTTGTTTCAGCAGCTGTTCGGCATGTGCACCAGTTTCAGTGAATGAGTTAAGTTCTAAAACTTCTACATTTAAAGCATTTCCAAATCCTGTAAAAGATATGTTCGTGATTTCATCTGCTCAAGGCGAAGTCATTGAATCGGTTACGGTTTATAATGTATCTGGTCAATCAGTTAAAGAAATACTTGCTATTAATAACGAATCTGCTACACTTAATAATTTAAATCTTTCATCGGGTTTATATATGGTAAGAGTAACTAATAAAAATAAACAAACACAGTATTTAAAAATAATTGTAGAATAACATGCGTCTGTCTATCCTGTCTTTTTTTAGTTTCATTATTTTGTGCGGAAATGTTTCCGCACAAAATTTTTATGATCAAAACACTATTCAAAAAATAGAAATACAGTTTACTCAACCAAACTGGGATTATCAATTAGATACTGCTAAATCAGGGGCAGAGGGTTATATCATGGCAGCTTCGGTAACCATAAATGGAGTATATTTTGATAGTGTCGGTGTAAAGTATAAAGGCAATAGTTCGTATAACCCTACTTACAATAAAAATCCTCTACATATTGAATTAGATGGCTATAAAAATCAATCGTATTTGGGTATCAAAGACATTAAGTTAGGAAATAATTATGCCGATCCATCCATGATTAGAGAAGTGTTAGGCTATGATATATTAAAAAATTACATGCATTGCCCCGAGGCAAATTTTGCAAAGGTTTATATTAATGGAGTATATCATGGAGTATATTCAAATGCTGAAAGTATTGGTAAGAAATTTTATGCTAAACATTATTACTCATCTGGCAATACGGCTATTAAATGTAATCCTATTGTAAATCCAAGTTCAAATACAAAATCAAATTTAAAATATTTTACCACCGGAGATAGTAGCAATTATTTTAATTTTTACGATTTTGTCAAAATTATTATTTGTATAAAGATAATACCAACCATTACAACACTACTATTTGGGATTTGAATATGTGTTTTGGAGGCTTCCCGTATTTAGGCGTAAGCAATAGTAGTTTAGCGCAATTAAGTATTACTAATATGCAACAAATGGCTATTAATATTCATGCAACAGATGTGTATTGGCCAATGATTAACATTATTAATAGCAACGCTCAGTATAAAAAAATGTTAGTCGCTCACATGAGAACTTTAGTTAACGATTTTTTTGCAACTGGAACATATATTACTAAGGCTAATCAATTTCAAGCATTGATAGATACATCAGTACAAAGCGATAATTTTAAATTCTATACTTACCCACAATTTCAAAATGGTTTAACCTCTAATGTTTCTGTTGGTAGTTATTCGGTGCCAGGCATTAGTAATTTAATGGGAGCTCGTTTATCATACTTACAGGGCACTGCAGATTTTAATTATGCAACACCAACCATTACGGCGGTAAGTGCAAATACCAATTCTCCAGCAATTAATTCAACAGTTTCTATTACTGCTAATGTGGTAAATACAAATACGGTGTATTTGGGTTATAGAACAAATAACCATCAAAAATTTACTAGAGTTTTAATGTATGATGATGGTGCTCATAATGATGGAGCTGCTGCTGATAATATTTATGGAGCAAGTATTATTGTAACAACTGCAGAAACAGAGTATTATATATTTGCAGAAAATGCTACTGCTGGAATTTTTTCTCCAGAAAGAGCAGAGCATGAATTTCATCTATTGAATACAAATTTAGCTCAGCCAAATGTTGGAGATTTAGTAATCAATGAATTTTTAGCAGCTAATAATTTTGGACAAACTGATGAAAATGGGAAACATGAAGATTGGATCGAATTACATAACACCACAAATAACGTTTTAAATGTAAGCGGTTTGTATTTGTCGGATGATTATACAAATCCAACAAAATATACGATACCTAATAATATTATCATACAGCCAAATGGATTTTTAACTATTTGGGCTGATGAAGACAATATGAATGGCGAAGCATTACATTGTAACTTTAAATTGCTAAATAGTGGGGAGCAAATTATGTTAAGTAATGGCACTGCGGTTTTGGATAGTGTTAGTTTTGGTTTTCAAGGAGCAGATATCTCCATTGCTCGTTGTCCGGACGGAACAGGTTCTTTCGAAGCTTCATCCACACCTTCTTATAATATGAGTAATTGTGCAGTTGGTGTAAATGAAATTAATATGGAGCTAGCCTCTTTGTTGGCATTTCCAAATCCCGCTAACGAAGAGTTAACAATTACTTGTAGTGCTAATGCTGTTTTGCCAATGGAGGTTTTAAATATTGTGGGCGAAGTTGTTTTAAAAGAAGAATTACATCAAACATTAAAAATAAATACCTCGACATTTAGCCAAGGTATTTATTTTTTGAGAGTTACTAATGAACCACGTTTTGGTTTAGTTAAGTTTGTGGTTGCGAAGTAGGTAGAGCCATTAAAACTCATATCTATAAATTGGATCTATATCTCCCTTATCATCGTAAACAGCTTTAAGTTCTGTAATTAAACCGCTATTTAATCCGTATACCCAATCATGAATTTGCACGCTTTTACCATCGTGCCATGCTTTTGAACGATTTTCGTTTCCGCTAAATGCTGTACTTGTTGTATGACATTTAATTCTGTCAATCTATCCGCTCGTTTATCTTCATCGTCAATATTATCCAATTCTATTCGGTTTTTATTGTAAACATCCTTGATGTTTCTGAGCCATTTATCAACTAAGCCGTATGTTTTATGAGTCATGGCTGCCCTTACTCCACCGCATCCATAATGACCACATACAATAATATGCTTAACTCCTAAAACATTAACAGCATATTCTAAAACACTCATTAAATTAAAATCTGTGTGAACAACCATATTTGCAATATTTCTATGCACAAACATTTCGCCACTTTCAGTGTTAGTTACTTCATTTGCTGGCACACGGCTATCACTGCAACCAATCCATAAATAATCTGGCATTTGTCCTAATGAAAGTTTCTTAAAATATTCAGGATCATCAAACTTTTTCTCTAAGGCAAATCGCCTGTTTCCGTCAATCAATTTTTGATACGCTTTATCCATAATTTTAATGTTTATATTTAATTAGTTCAATTTCTATTTTTCTTTTTTTTGCTGTATTGATGAAGTCATCAATCACGTCTTTTGAATCTCTATTAATTTTTCTATTTATACTTGCGTCTATTATTACCTTGCTTTCAGGTTTTATAGTCCCAAAAAAATTAATGAGGTATCCTTTATTAAAAAAAGTAACATGCTGTGGTAGTTTTATTAAATAATATAACTGTCCATCCATCACATCGCTACTTGCTTCAAATGATGATTTAATATTATCTCGAATAATAAAAATAATAGACACAATAACTCCAGCGCAAACCCCTTTCAATAAATCGGTCACAAGCATTACTCCAATAGTAATCACAAAAGGTATAAATTGTTCATATCCAAATTTCCACTGCTCTTTAAAAATGGCGAGCTTGGTTAATTTGAAGCCTGTCATGATTAAAATAGCAGCAAGGCAAGCATTTGGAATTAAAGCTAACAAATTTGGTAAAAGCAAAACACTTACTAAAAGTAATGATGCATGAATAATTGCTGACATTTTTGATTTAGCACCTGAATTAATATTTGCGGAACTTCTAACAATAACGGATGTAACAGGTAAACCGCCAACAAAACCGCAAGCAATATTTCCAATACCTTGAGCCAACAACTCTTTATTTGTGTTTGATTCGTTTTTGTCTGGATCTAATTTATCAACTGCTTCAATACCTAATAATGTTTCTAAACTTGCAACTACTGCTAGTGTAAAAACAATCATCCAAAATTTACTACTATTCGCAAAACTAAAATCGGGAAAAAATAAGTTGGCTTGCAAATCACTAAATGAAGCAATGGTTGGTAAATTAACCAGATGTATATTATCAACTGCTAAAAACGCATTATTTTTAAAAGTAATGGTCAATAAAATACCAAATACAACAGCTAATAGAGGCCCTGGTAAATTTGATAAAATTTTATGTTTTTTGTAAAATTGTTTTTCGGCAATAATTAAAACAACAAACGAAACTAGTCCGATAATAATAGCGCCAGGAGTTATAAAATTAATCATGTGTATTAATTCTGTAAACGAATTTTCGCCATCCACTTGAATAAATTGTTCATCTCCTTCAGGATCATTATCGTACCCAAACAAATGCGGAATTTGTTTAATAATTAAAATGATACCAATACCGGCTAACATACCTTTGATAACTGCATTTGGGATATAATTGCCAATTGAACCGGCTTTTAATATCCCTAAAAGCAATTGAAATACACCAGCGAAAACAACTGCCGCTAAAAATGCTTGATAATTTCCTAGCTGTGCTATGGAAGCTAACACAATGGCAGTTAATCCTGCCGCTGGACCTGACACACTATACTTTGAACCACTGAAAATAGTGACTAATATGCCACCAATAACACCAGCAATAATTCCAGAAAACAAAGGAACTTTACATGCCATAGCAATCCCTAAACATAATGGCAAAGCCACTAAAAATACTACAATACCCGCCTTAATGTCGGCAAATAAATTTTTTTTAAACATAATTTTTTTTGAATTTTAAATAATAATAAAACGTATCTACAAGATCATAAAGTAGACAAAATATTAAATTAAAATTTGGGAGGCGGTATTGGAATTGTCCTTTCAAAAGAAGGATAGCCGCATTCTGGTTTCAACCAAAAAAGTTTCTGTATAGGAATTGATTTATCACTATTACTTTCGTGTCCTATGTAATATTCTTTATCCGCATCTTCATCAGCATCATGGCTTTCTTCTTCTTCCTCAGCAACAGGATTATTTTGATTTTGATTTTTGAAAACTTTACTGTCTTTACAAGCATTGATTATAGAAGCTTGCAGCGTTAAAGAAAAAACGCTGAATACGAATAAGAAAATAAAAATATGTCGTAGCTTATAAATCATAGTTCTTAGTAAAACTCACCTTAATAAACATAAGGGTTATCTCATAAAGTGGCGCAAAATAATTAAATTATATGAATTTTGATTAAATTTAAAGTTTATTTAACATTATATTGAACTTAATTATATACCCATGAGTCGCAAAATTATTGTATTTGTTTTGATTTCTTTAAGCTTTTTTTCGTGTAAAAAACAGCCTGGAGAAGGAGGTTTTGCCTCTATTGAAGGTAAAGTATATGCAAGAGACTATGATGACAGTTACACACTTTTAACTGCGCAGTATTATATACCTAGCGAAACCGTATATATTATTTACGGTGATGGAACAGAAGTTGCCAACGATGTAAAAACATCTTACGATGGCTCCTTTAAATTTAATTATTTAAGAAAAGGCACCTACAAAATTTTTGTACTAAGTGAAGATTCAACTAAGCCATTTTTATCCGTTCCCAAGGAAGTAATTGTGGAAGTAAATATTACTAAAAGAAAAGAAAAGGTAGTACTAAATGACTTTGTTATTATTAAATAAAATAATGACACTAAAAGTTATATTTTTTTTAAGTGGATTTATGTTGTATTTTTTCACAAGTCATGCTCAGCGTAGTAATGATGCTGGTATGTGGAATACATTAACAATACAACATCCTTTCACTAAAAAAGTAAATTTAGTAATTGATCAAGAGTTTAGATTGCGAGAAAACTATCAGCGTATCAATTTATTTTACACAAACATTGGTATTGATTATAAATACAGTAAATTTTTAAAAATTAGTCCAACTTACCGAGCGATACAAAAAAAACGGTTAGACGGCACATACAGCCACAGACATCGGCTAATGCTTGACGTGACATTAAAAAAGAAATTGAAAAAAGTCACCTTAAGTGAACGTATTAGGTATCAAGCCGAAGTGCAAGATTTTTATACAAGTAGAAAAGGGAAGTTAGTAGAGCAATTTTTGAGATTTAAAACAGATGTAAAATATGCAGCCACAGATAAAATTACTCCATATTATTCCATTGAATTTCGGTATCAAATTCATGCGCCAAGAGGTGACGGGCCTTTATACGATAACGGATTTCGCCGAGTTAGAAACGTATTAGGAATGGAGTATGAGATAAACAAAAAAAATTCGGTAAATGTATATTATCTATATCAAACAGAGTTTACCATCTCAACTCCAGAAACCATTTTTATTTTAGGAATAGGCTATACCTTAACTATTTAAAAAAATAAAAGTATAAGAGTACAGTTTATCTACAGATTTTAAGTTAAATATTCCTCTCTATAATTTGACTATTCGCCTATTTTAGGTAAATTTAAAGTTAAATCTTTATTACTTTCACATTAAATTAAATCATGAAAAAATTATTCTTTTGTACTTATATTTTTATTTCACTCACCACCTTGGCTCAATGGAATAGTAATAATAGTATTAATACAGGAGTAGCTATAGCGCCTAAATCACAAAATAACGTTCATACAATTTCCGATTCAAATAATGGAATCATCATGGTTTGGGATGATAACAGAAACGATGCAACCACTAAGGATGATATTTATGTACAACGTTTTAATTCCAGTGGGGTTAGAAAATGGACATTATATGGTGTAAATATATGTAGTGCTGCTAACGCACAAAAAAATTCAACTATTGCAGATGTTGGTAATGGTAACGCTATTATTACATGGGAAGACAGAAGAGACGGTAACCACGATGTGTATGCGCAAAAAATAGATTCGTTGGGAAATATTTTATGGACAACAAATGGTGTAGCTGTGTGTAATAAAACCACTACACAAAAAAGTCCAAAAATCGTCAGTGATAATGCTGGAGGCGCGATCATTGTTTGGGAAGATTCTTTAAATTTTTATTGGGATATATATGCACAACGCATAAGCTCAGCGGGCGCTATCATGTGGACAACTGGTGGCGTGGCCGTATGCTCTTCTCCTAATACACAAGCAAATCCAAAAATTGAAGCTGATGGATTAGGTGGCGCCATCATAACGTGGCAAGACAAACGAAATAATGCAGATTATGACATTTACGCTCAAAAAATAGATGCTTCAGGTGCTACTCAGTGGACTGCTAACGGCGTGGTTATTTGTAATGCTGTGAATACACAAAATAATGCGCGCATAGAATCTGATGGTGCTAATGGTGCTATTATCGGATGGGCAGATAAGCGAAATGCTATTGATAATAACATATACGCTCAACGTATTAATGCTTCTGGTACTGTTCAGTGGACAGCAAATGGAATTTCTGTATGTAGTGCTTCAAACAACCAAAGTGCTATTGATATGAAGTATATTGGTAGCACAGGCGTGGTTTTTAGTTGGAAAGATGAAAGGGCAGGTGTTAATGAAATTTATACCCAATTAGTTTCTTTATCAGGTACTGCTCAGTTAACCGCAAATGGAATAAAATTATCAAACGCTTTAAAATCACTTAGTCCTAATGTAGTAAGTGATGGTGCTGGTGGAGCTATCGTTGCTTGGCAGGATTCTACAGCTTTAGGTTCTTGGGATATCACCTCTCAAAAATTGAATTCTGCGGGTGTCATTCAATGGCCATCGGGTGGAGTAGTCGTTTGTGATGCTAATGATGATCAGCAATATGTGTCACAAGTTTCTGATGGAAATGGTGGAGCAATTTATGCATGGGAAGATCGTAGAAACGGATCGCATTACGATATTTATGTACATCATTTATATTCTACAGGTACTCCTAATTATGTGGGTATTAAAGAATTAAATAAATCTAATCAAGTTCCGTCTGTATGTTTTCCAAATCCTATTGGTTCAAATTCCGTTATTCAATTAAACAATAATTTCTCCAATCATCCTTGGGAAATAAGTATTTTTGATGCTACTGGAAAACTTGTAAAAACTGCTAACATAAAAAGTAACCAAACATATTCATTGAATGCATCTGAGTATTCGGAAGGGATTTATTTTTACATCATTCATATTAAAAACCAATCTTTGTATTCAAAAGGAAGTTTTATTTCTGCTAACTAATTTAATCAGTACTATATGAAACGTCATTTCTTAATAATTCTTATTGTTCTTTTTCAACTTTCAGTATATGCTCAAAGTAAAAAAGAAGTAAAAAAACACAAAATTAAAGCTTCGGCGGTTTCTGTTATCGAAAACGGAAAAACGATTAATGAAAGTAAAACTATTTTTGATGCCAATGGTAACGAAATTGAAACAACCGATTATAGCAAAGACGGCACCATTAAAGCAATTCATAAAACTAAGTTTAATAGCGAAGGTGATGAGGTTGAAGATGAGCAATACGATGCCAATAATAAATTAGTGGAAAAAAAATTAACAAAGTATAATGCATCTAATGACAAATTAGAAGAAAGTTATTTTGACGCAGCCGGAAAGCTTACAAAAAAGCATACATACGTTTACGATGCAAAAGGCTTGAAAACGGAAAGAAAAACATTAGATGCAGAAGGCAAAATAATTTCGGTAAAAAAATACGTGTACGTCACAAAATAAATGAACCAAAAAGTTTCTGATAAATTAAGTGAGTTCAATTCAATTACCCTTCAAGAAATGGATGGCGTAAAACTAATGGATAGAACTGACACTAAATTTACCTTTAACATCAATGAACTGCCAGTTATTTTAGAAGAAGCAAAAAATCACTATCGTATATTGGATGTTGAAGGCAATAGAATTAGTAGATACAAAACCTTATATTTTGACACGCAAAATTTTGCTTTGTATAATCAACATCATTGCGGAAAATTAAACCGTTACAAAATCAGACATAGAACTTATGTGGAAAGCAACTTAGGTTTTTTAGAAGTGAAATTCAAAAATAATAAAGGTCGCACTTTAAAAACTAGAATTAAAGAAGTAAGCGTTCCAGATTTATCATCAGGAAAATCATTTGACTTTTTAAAAAAAACATTGCCTTTTGATCCTTTGATATTGTTACCAAAAATATGGATTAACTATAGTAGAATTACATTAGTAAATAAAGTTTCGGCCGAACGCTTAACCTTAGATTTGAATTTAGAATTTGAGAGAGATGGAAAAACCGAACTATTAAATCAGTTAGTAATTGCAGAAGTAAAACAAGATAGTAAAATAGCTTCGCCGTTTGTGGCGATTATGCGCCATAAGCACATCCGCCAAGGTTCTATCAGTAAATATTGTTTTGGAATTGCAAGTTCTTACAAAGAAGTGAAACAAAATAACTTTAAACGAAAATTGTTAAACGTAAAAAAAATAATTAACTCATGATGCTATTACAAATTGCTGGCGATGCAGCAACAACACTTTCTGGTTTCGAAGAATTTCAAAAAATGTCGGTTAAATTACTGGTGAGGTTATTAATTGATTTAACGGCTGTATTTATTTTAGTGCGTTTTATTTATTATCCTATCTATAAACACCGCGAATTGTTTTTTACCTATTTCATCTTCAATATTGTCATCTTTTTAATATCCTTTTTATTAAACAAGGTTGATTTGTCGATGGGAGCAGCCTTTGGTTTATTTGCTGTATTTAGTATGTTGAGGTATAAAACCGAAGAAATTGCCATTAAAGATATGACCTATTTATTCCTAGTAATTGCCTTAGGCTTGGTATCGGCGGTAACAAAAATTAAGGATACGGCAGATCATATCGAATATATCTTTTTAATAGGGATTAACGCGGTAGTATTACTGATTACTTACCTTTTAGAAAGTAATATTTTCATGAAAAAAGAGAGCGTTAAAACCATTTTATATGAAAACATTGAAATGATTAAAGAGGGCAAGCAAGACGAGTTAATGGCTGATTTAAAGCTTAGAACGGGCTTTAACGTGCATAGATACTCTATCCATAAAATTGACTTTTTAAAGGATGCAGCTCAAATCAAAATATATTTTTACGATAAATAGTTTTTTTTGAAAAAAAACTTGTTTTTTTTTGCAGATTTAAAAAAAGCCGTTATATTTGCAGCCCGATTCGGGAGATTAGCTCAGCTGGTTCAGAGCACCTGCCTTACAAGCAGGGGGTCACAGGTTCGAACCCTGTATCTCCCACCACCTAAAAGCCTTACAGAAATGTGAGGCTTTTTTGTTATATATTTGCGCCGGTTTTTGAAAAACGTCACCCTGCGAGTTATACTTATCATATCCTTGTTATTATTTATTTTGAGTTCTTCAGCTCAAAACAATCCTGCTATTGATTCCATTACCAAAGTCATTCAAACAACCAATAATGATAATATTAAAGCAAACGCTTTATATAAATTGGCGCACGAATATATTGATGTAGATGCTAAAAAAGCATACGAATTTGCGCTTGAGTCGGTTGCGTTAGCAAAAAAAATTAACGATAAAACATGTGAAGTAGCTGCCCTAAACGAGTTAGCTATTTTAGATAGAAACAATGGAAATTATTCAAAAGCGTTAAGCACATTAAAAGAAGCGATACAAATTGCCGAAAGTGTAAGTGATACAATTTCTATTTCAAAATGTTTTATAGCAGCGGGCGATGTTTATTCGGCACTTTTAAATTACGATAAGGCATTAAGTTATTATACCGAGGCATTAGTTTTAAATAAAAACAAAAAAAACTTTCAGGTTCTTGTTAGTTTAAGTCGAATTGGAAATAGATTAATGGATAAAGGTAGAGGCGCGAATGATACTACTTTTATAGTATCTGCAATCCAATCTTATTTAAAAGTAAAAGATATTGCGTCTGCTATTAAGGATGATAAACAATATATAAACGCGTATGTGAGTTTAGCCGATGCCTATAATATTTTTGGATCAGTATCAAAAAACAAACACCATTTTTATGAATCGTTAAATTACTCGATGTTGTCGTTGCAATTAGCTCAAAAAGCTAATATAAAAAGTTCGCAAGGCATTAGTTATCTAAATTTGGGTGAAGTGTATTTGTCTTTAAACAAAACCATTAAAGCCATTTACTATTTTGAGATGGCTGAAAAAATTTATGCACCATTAGGCGCAAAATCTTGGCTATTAAATACCTACGAATTAATGGGTAAAACGTATTACACAATGCACGTGTATGGTAAAGCCGTTGAATATATTAAAAAAGCTATTGTTCTTTCGAATGAACAACATTTGGCAAAACATTTAAGTAGTAATTACCAATTGTTGGCTGTTATATATTCGAAACAACAACAATTTGAAGAGGCTTGTGAGTATTATAAATTGTATAACGATTATAAAGACAGTGTGATTAATGAAAATACAAGCTTTAATGTATCTCGTTTTCAAGCTGAACTCGATTTACAAAAGAAAGACAAAGAAATTGCTTTTTTAACAAAGAATACGGCATCGCAAAGTCAAGAAATTAATTCTAATAAAAACCAACGCAACTATTTAATTATTTTGGTAATTGTTATTTTGGCGATTCTTATAGTTGTTTTTTATCTCTATAGAGAAAGAAAACAGGCAGCTTTTGAAATATTGAAAGCAAAAGAATTAGCCGAAAAAGCAAAAGAAGCACAAGAACAATTTTTAGCAAATACAAGCCACGAAATCCGTACTCCTATGAATGGAATTATAGGCATGACCAACCACTTAATGGATACACCATTAAATAACGAACAACAAGAATATATTCACGCTATTCAAGAATCTTCTAATAATTTACTCTCCATCATTAATGAATTGTTAGATCTTTCTAAAATAATGGCTAAGAAAATTTTGTTTGATAAACAGCCATTTGAATTAGAACAAATCATTAAAAATTTAGTTCATTTATTGGAATTTAGAGCCATCGAAAAAAAGCTTAGTTTAAAGTTTCGGATAAATCCTTTAATACCTAAAACTATTATTGGAGATGCCATTCGCTTAAAACAAATTTTATTAAACTTAGTAGAGAATTCCGTTAAGTTTACGCATGATGGCGAAATAGAAATTACAGTTGATATAATAAATGAAACAGAAAAAGACATTCAATTAAAATTTAGCGTTAAAGATACTGGTATCGGAATTCCTGCAAATAAACTAAATGTAATTTTTGAAAACTTTACGCAAGTAAATGCAAAAACAACTCGTAAATACGGTGGAACAGGCTTGGGCTTATCTATTAGTAAACAGTTAGTAGAACAACAAGGCGGAACGGTTTCAGTAACAAGTAAAGTAAACGTTGGCTCTACTTTTAGTTTTACGCTTCCGTTTAAAAAACAAAAAGATAAAAAAGAAATTGCCGATAATGCATTAACAATTCTTTCATCAACGCCACAAGCTAATTTAAATGGAGTGTGTATTTTGGTAGTGGATGATAATTTGATTAATCAAAAAGTTGCCGCATTAACTTTACAAAAATGGAATGTGAAAGTTAAATTAGCAGATAGTGCAGAGCAAGCCTATAAAATTTTAAGTGATCAACCTGTTGATTTGATTTTGATGGATATTACCATGCCAGATATAGATGGTTTTGAAGCGACTAATAATATCAGAAAACAATTTAGAAATCCAGTTAATCAAGTTCCTATTATTGCTATGACCGCTGCGGCTTTTGTGGGTGACAAAGAAAAATGCATAGCAGCAGGTATGAACGATTATATTTCTAAACCATTTGTGGCAGAAGATTTATTGCAAAAAATTACACGACTTTTACCTAAACAGGTATTGGGGCATAAACCAAATTTCAGCGATTTAACTCTAATATATGAACGTGCAGATGGAGACATGCAATTTTTAAAAGAAATTATTGAATGTTATATTATAGAAATGCCTATTTATATTACAGAAATGGACAACTGTTTAGCGTCAAAAGATTATGAGGAAATAAGAAAACAAGCTCATAAAATGAAAGCGCCCATAGCTTTAATGGGAGCCTTATCTCTTAAAGAATTGTATGCTGATATTGAGCTTGGAGCTAAAGAGCAAAGGAACCTTGATGAATTGACCAAGCAAATAACTATTGCTAAAGAGCAATGTTTAAAAACAGTTGTTGAGCTAAACGAAGAATTTCAGAAGCTGTAATTTCTAAAAATGAGAATTGTTATTTCATTATTTTTTTCACTAATTTAGTAAAGAGTAAATCCCTTATTATGTTAGAAAAATTTAAAGCCTATCTTCAAAAAAATGCTCAAATAGATGATAAACAATTTGAAGTTTTATCTAAAAATTTGAAAACACAAAAGGTAAAGAAGCACACAATGCTTTTACATCCTGGCGAAGTTTGCGCACATTCTTTTTTTGTAGAGAAAGGCTTATTAAAATTATATTCTGTTGATGATTTAGGAAAAGAACACGTGATTCAATTTGCCCCCGAAAACTGGATTGTAAGTGATAGAAGTAGCGCTTATTTTAATCAGCCTTCCGATTTTTTTATTGATACCGTTGAAGATTCGGAAATAGTATATATAGATAAAAGCTTTATGGAAACTGCTTCGGAACAAGACATTAATTTTAGGCTTTTTTTCGACAAACTTCTTCATAACCACATTAGGCACATACAGAGGCGAGTAAGCCTTTTGCTTGGTGCAACTGCCGAGCAACGTTACATGGATTTTATAAAATTGTATCCTGATTTGATGTTACGAGTACCTCAGTGGATGATTGCTTCGTATTTAGGTATTACACCAGAAAGTTTAAGCAGAGTAAGAAAGGAATTAGCTAAAAAGCATTTTAAGGCTAGTTAGTTTTTTGAGCCACATAGACACATAGGTTGGTTTTTGCTACAAGATTAAGATAGCGCTTTGCTAAACACATAGTTACTATGCGTGAAACGTAGTTTCTATCATTTACTTAGACTAGCATTTATTTTCTATGTTCCTATGTGGTTAATGGTTCTTATTTTTTAATTTCATATCATACATCAACGTTTTAAAACGTAGATGTCTATACCTTTGATGTGTAATTAAAACTATTAATATGAAAACAAGAAACATAGAAACCGTAATGACTCCACCATCACCTCATTTTGTTGGCGACGGATTTAGAGTACATAATTTTATTCCTTACAAAGCAGATATGCAGCGTATGAGTCCTTTTATTATGATGGATTACGGTTCAAAATTTTATTTTCCACCAACCGATAAACCCCGTGGAGTAGGTGTACATCCTCACCGAGGATTTGAAACAGTTACCATTGCTTATAAAGGTAAAGTAGCTCATAACGATAGTGCAGGAAATAGCGGCGTAATTAGCGAAGGCGATGTGCAATGGATGACGGCTGCTTCGGGAATTTTACATAAAGAATTTCATGAAGAAAATTTTAGTAAAACAGGTGGTGATTTCCAAATGGTGCAGTTATGGGTAAATCTTCCTGCTAAAGATAAAATGTCGAAACCAAAATATCAGGGATTAACGCATGAGCAAATCAATAAATTTCAGTTACCAAATAATGGAGGCACTGTTGAGGTTATTGCAGGACAGTATCAAGATGTAAAAGGTTCGGCTTCTACATTTACACCTGTTAATTTATTAAACGTCAAATTAAATAAAGGTACAGTTACAAATTTTTCTTTCCCAGCTCATTATAATACTGCTTTGATAGTAGTAGAGGGAAACGTTAAAATTAACGAAACAGACTTAGTACCAACTAATAATTTTGTGGTGTTTCAAAATAATGCGGAGGATTTTATAATTGAAGCTACTGAAAATGCGATTGTATTAGTGTTAAGTGGAGAACCCATTAATGAGCCGATTGCCGCTCAGGGTCCTTTTGTAATGAATACTCGTGCCGAAATCATTCAGGCTATTGAAGATTATAACATGGGTAAGTTTGGTTACATCGAAGAGTAGGAGTCGTGCTGAACTTGTTACAGCATCTTTTTTTTCATAGAACGCCTTTAGCTGAGCGGAGCCGAAGCTAAAGGCGTTCTATAATTTATTTGATGTTCGAGAGCAACCCATAACGATAGGGATTATTATCCCAAGTATAAACTGAAAAGCCTGTAATACGAAATTTCTCTTTATTGTTGTTCCAAACAAAAAGAGTGAGTTCATTATCTGGATTATTAAATTTCACATCTACATAAACAGATACATAAGCAGTTTGAGTTTTTTGAGATGGCTGATAAAATGCAGAAAAATCCGACGCAGTAAAATGTATGTTTTGTTTTAAGGCGTCTTGGCTGCTACTCAGCAATCCTTTTATTATCGAATCTGATTGGTATTTAATTTCTGCTACAAGGCTTTGTCCCTCATAACAATGGAGTTCGCTATTTTTAATTTTAAAAGAAAGAGGGTATTCATTTAAACTATCAATGCGATAATAAGTTTCTTCGTTATTAGAAACAACCAAATCTTTATTAAGATTGAATAATGATGATGGATTTTTAAAGTCAAGTTGAAGGCGATTGAATTTTTCAACTTCTAAATTTTCTTTGCTAGGTTCTTTACTTAATACATACAATTCAAATCCATAACCAATTATTTTTTTATAAACGTACGGAAAATAGTTAGAGGCTTGTAATAATTGTGCGGGATTAAAATCACCTAATACCAAGTATTTTGAAGATAATGTATCGTAAATATTTTTATAATCGTTAATGGTTTTTGTTTCATTTTCAATTACTTCAAAACGCGCACTGGATCCATATTTTTCTTTATAAAAATTTAAAAACCAAGGTTCACCTTTATATAAAGCATATACGTTTTCGTTTCCTTTTTCTTTAATCAACTCGTCGGTTGTTTTGATATAAGTATCAAAGGATTGATTGAATACTAATTGGTAATAATGCCTTTTAAAAACTAAAGTACTCATGCCAATTACTAATAGTAAAACAACAGAAGCCCATTTTAATTTGAAGGAGAACTCTCCAGCAAAAGAAGCGATAAACAAAAGCAGGCAAGGAGTTGCAAAAATGAGTGTTGAAAATTGAATAACCGGATTTACTTTTAATGAATAGAAAAACCCAATTAAAAAAGATAAAGCAAATAAGGAAAATAATAGAGCACGAATTTTGTTTTTTAAGGAAGTATTATTTTTTTCTGCAGAAAAATAGGCGAATGCAATAACACCTATACATGCAATTAAAAATAGCCACGAGTAATGAAACAGATAGAATATAAATTGAAGTATAAAGTCATTTTCGGGTGGATTTAACCAACCTCCGTTTGCCGCACCAATGCCGCCAATTTTTAATTGAGCAAACAAAATAGGAAAATGGGGAGCGTATAATACAACTGCTCCAACACAAATCACTAAATAATTTTTGAGATTTGTTTTAGTTAAAAAGAATAACCCTAGCAATCCACACAGTGCTGCAAACATCATACTAAAATGATGGTTAAGAGCTGCTAATGCGGCAAATATAGCAAACCATACATAGTGTTTGAGTTTGGCAGAATCGTTAAACAAAATCTCTAGCCAATATTTTAAAACAAATAAACACAAGAATAACCCACTCACATAAGGTCTTGCAGTGACACTATAAAACACAAAATATTGAGCGCAAGTTAATACCGTTGCTGCTAAAAGTCCTGTGGTTTCATTAAACCAACGTTTCCCTATTTTATAAATAAGGTAAACCGATGCAATGCCCATAAAAATAAAAGGCAATTTCATTAACCATTCGGTAGTACCAAAAATTAAGGAATAGTAATACATCCAAACTTGTATCAAAGCAGGATGTGCATCAATCATCACACCCTTCTTGATTAATTCTCCAAAAGAATCAAAACGCAATCGATCAACCGCACTTAATTCATCATAGGTATATTGTAAATCAAATAAATTATAAAGGCGCAAAACACTTGCTACTATAAGTAGTAAGAGTATTAGCGTATTGGTTTTAATATACTTGCTTAGCGACATGATGAAACAAATATAATATTATAACATATATGCCATAAAAATAAAAGGGGTTAGCCCTCCAATTTAATTTGAAAATATTTTGCTATTTTAGCGTTATTTCAACTACATTTATAAGGATTAGTGTATACCAATTATTTGAAAAAAGCAACTATCATATTTTCTTTTATACTAATTACTGTTTTTTCAGCAGGAAGTTATTCCCTGCATCAACTATATTTAAAAAGTTACAAAAAAGAGTTCAAAGCCTATATTTCAAAATATAAGGAGCAATCCGCTTTTTCAACAATTACTATCAACCCGAGTGAGCTATATGCTAATTCTAAAACTATTACTTGGGAGGATGAATTCAAGGAAGTAATTTATAAAGGTGTTTTGTATGATGTTGTAAAGATTAACGGTAAAGGTTTAACAGTTGAGTTAATGGTTGTTTCCGATCATCAGGAAATGGAGCTTAAAAAAGAATTCGCTTCTTTGTTTGATATTAGCTCGAATCAAAAAACGAAAGGCCCTTTTGATTTATTAAAAAACTTTATGACCCTTAAATATTTAGCTGCTAACTCTGATTTCTGTTTTAACAATTGTGTTTTTAGTCTTGATAATTTAGCTTCATTTAAAAGCATTCAAATTAATTCACCAGTAATTAATTTAGATACACCTCCTCCCCAATTTTTTGCACTATAATTTTGCGCGGTGCTTTTTGCATCGCCTAAGTTTATGCATAACGCACTGTTTTTATAAATGAGTGTCGTTGTGTGTGTTATAATTTTCACTAAATAATTATCTATGCAAAAAAATAAACTACTTATTTTATTGTCTGGCATATGCGCATCTTCATATGCTCAAACAATTACTGTGCGAGATCAATCTTCGCGAGAACCATTGGAGAATGTTGTTATTCAAGATAAAAACAATGTTCAAGTAAAAACAAATATCAAAGGAAAAGCAGATGTTTCTACTTTGTTAAAAGGTGATTCTGCTTTTGTGTATCAATTTGGTTATGCTACTAAAAAAGTGATGCTGTCAAAGGATATGGATATAACAATTGATTTATCTGCTAAATCTGTCAACTTAGATGAGATTGTGTTTTCGGCAAATCGTAAAGAAGAATCTAAAATGGATGTTCCATATCAAATGGAAATCATCAAACAAAAAGATATCGAGTTTACAAATCCTGCTACAAGTGGCGACTTATTGCAAAATACAGGTCAAGTATTTCTTCAAAGAAGTCAGGCTGGAGGCGGAAGCCCAAGTATGAGAGGTTTTGAAGCTAATAAAGTATTATTAGTCATTGATGGTGTACGAATGAATAATGCCATTTACCGTGGCGGACATTTGCAGGACGTTATGACCATTGATCCTAATATGTTGGATAGAACAGAAGTTATTTTTGGACCTTCTTCTACTATGTATGGTAGTGATGCCTTAGGTGGAGTAATGAATTTTTACACCAAGAATGCTCAATTTAGTTCTGATGATAAACTACTAGTGAAAGCCAATGCCATGGTACGTTACGCATCTGTTAATCAAGAAAAAACAGGGCATTTGGACTTTAACATAGGCGGAAAGAAATTTGCTTCACTCACTAATATTACTTTTTCTGATTTTGGAGATGTGATGAGTGGCTCTACAAAACTTAACGGCTATTCAAATGCATGGGATAGAAATTATTTTCAGGAGAGAGTAAATGATAGAGATACGATGACTGTAAATAAAGACAATAATCTGCAGAAAGGAAGTGGTTACACACAAATGGATTTGATGCAACGATTTAATATTAAAACAGGAAGTCACATCACTCATAATTTAAATTTCCAGTATGCTACTTCAAGTTATCTACCTCGCTACGATCGTTTAAATGGAGATTATGCTGGCGGCAAATTTAGATGGGCAGAAAATGGGTATGGCCCACAAAAGCGTTTGTTAGCAGCCTATACCTTAAACTTCGATAGAAAAACGGTTTTAACAGATAACGTTAAAGTAATTTTAGCCTATCAAAAAATTGATCAGGATAGATTCACAAGAAGATGGCAAAAAACAGCAAGGATTTCTCAGCGAGAAGATGTAGCTGTTTTATCTGCCAATGTAGATGCTAATAAAGTAATTAAAGAAGATCATGAGTTACGTTATGGTTTAGAATTTACGAATAATGATGTAAAGTCAGCGGCAGATAGTACAAACATTGTAGCAGGAGGTAAAGGAAAAGCACAAACACGTTACCCTGATGGTGGAAGTAAAATGAATACCTTCGCTGTTTACTTATCACATGCTTGGGAGGTAAATGAAAATTTTGTAGTCACAGATGGTATTCGTTATACAAACACAAGCTTAACGGCTAACTTTCAGGACACTACGTTTTTTAAATTTCCATTTAAAACAGCTAAACAAAATAACCAGGCAGTGACGGGAGCCTTAGGTTTTACTTGGAAATCGGATAATGACTATAAAGTAAGTTTATTAGCTAATACTGGCTTTCGATCTCCAAATGTAGACGATATGACAAAAGTATTTGAGTCGCCCTCAGGAGTTATTATTGTTCCAAACCCAGATTTAAAACCTGAGTACTCTTATAATATTGAACTAGGTATTAGTAAAGTGATACAAGGAAAATATAAATTTGATATCACTGGTTATTACACCAGCTTAACCAATGTTTTAGTGGTTCGTGATTTTACATTTAATGGAAACGATTCCGCCGTATATCAAGGAGTAAAAAGCAAAGTGCAAGCCATGCAAAATGGAAACAATGCTTATATTCTTGGTATTAACGGAGGCATTACTCTTGATTTTAATGAGCACGTATCCTTTAAAAGTGTGTTGAATTATACTTATGGTAGAGTAACAGATACAAAAATTGATACCGTTATTCCATTAGATCACATTGCTCCATTATTTGGACAAACAAGTTTAATTTATAAAACTAAAAATATTGATGGCGAGTTTTTTGTACGTTATAATGGCAAAAAAGCACTAGCGGATTATGGCCCTGCTTTCATATCTACCGAAGATAATTTGCAATATGCAACCGCTAATGGCATGCCCGCTTGGTTTACTTTAAATATCCGTTTAGGATTTAATATTACTAAATCATTGCGATTAAATGCAGCTTGCGAAAACTTAACTAATAATCGTTACCGTACCTTTGCTAGTGGTATTAATGCACCAGGCAGAAACTTTATTGTGAGTTTGCGCTATAAAATGTGATTTATTTTATCAAAATTAAAGCCATTTATTTGTTAAAAATGAATGGCTTTATCCTTTTAGAAAAAGATCTGTTTTTGAAGGATTGAGGGGCTACCCCCCTAACTTAAAATTTGTATTTTTTTGATATTTGTTTGATGTCCAAATAACACAAACTTTCAACCTATATACATGAAAACACGTTTACTTTATTATTTTTTGCTTCCTATTTATTTGCTAGTTTTTTCTATCGCAAATTTGCATGCGCAAAACAGACCAGCGGGTTCTTGGTCAAAAAAACTAGAACGTCAAAAGTCCTTTATTGAAAATAAAGGACAATTCACCATCCCAAATTCTTTTGGAAACCCTAGTGAGGTATTATTTGCTGTTGATGATGGCGGCACTAAAATTTACTTTACTAAAAAAGGGATTACCTATACTTTTTTGGAAATGTGGAAAAAGCCGAAAGATGAGAAAGAGTTGGAAAGAGAAAGAAATGAAGTAATCCTTGATGCAGAGGCACACGAGCGTCACGAAAAAGAAGAGCGAAAAATAAAAACAAAAACTGATCAAGTTACCATGTTATGGCAAAATGCCAATCCAAATGTAAAGATTGAAGCAAGTGGAGTGACAGATGATTATCATAGTTATTATTTTAAACAAGCAAACACACAGTATAAAAACGTGTGTTATATCCGAGGTTTTAGAAAGATTACGTACAAAGATATTTATCCCAATATCGATATCGACTATGTGTTTCATGAAAAAGGCGGCTTAGAATATTCGTTAACACTTCATCCTGGCGCAGATCCTTCACAAGTAAAAATGGTATATGATAGCCATGTTGACTTAAACAATGCAGGAGAAATTAGAATTAGCACAAAGTTTGGAGATATTATTGACCATGCACCTTTAACATTTTATCAAAACAATAACGCATCGGTTATTGCCTCTAGCTTTACAAAAACAGGAAAAACAGTTTCTTTTCAATTAGCAAATTATGACAATACCAAAACGGTTGTGATTGATCCTTGGACACAAACACCTGCTTTTGCAACCAACTGGGATTGTGTGTGGGAATGTGAAAAAGATGGTGCCGGAAATGTTTATTTAATTGGAGGCGTTAGCCCTATGCAATTAATTAAATACAATGCAGCAGGCGCTATCCAATGGACTTACAATACTCCCTATGATACTACAGCTTGGTTAGGAACATTTGCAACAGATAATGCTGGTAACTCCTATGTAACACAAGGTTCGGTGGCACAAATTGTACGAGTATCTACGGCAGGAGCTGTGGTATGGAATAATACTAGCCCTGGCGGTATATTTGGTTCAACGGAGTTTTGGAACATAACCTTTAACTGCGATCAAACGAAATTAGTAATTGGTGGAACTGGAGGCTTTGTGCCACCTCTTCCATATATTTATGAAATGAATATGGCTAATGGAAATGTAATTAGCAGTTTGCAGGTAACTCCAGGCGCTTTAATTCCAACTCAAGAGGTAAGGTCGATTGCTCCTTGTGGCAATGGTCGATATTATTTTTTAACCCATGATACAATTGGATATATCAATCAAAATTTTAATGCTTGTTCAACACCAAATGCTGCCATTTATAAAGCGACAAACACATATAGTTTCGGATATAAGTGTGAAAATTTTAGGTATGATAATACGGGCATTATGGCAATTAAAGCCAACACTTCTTTTGTATATGTAAATAGAGGGAATCGTTTAGATAAACGTAATTTGAATACAAGTGCTATTATCAGTTCGGTAGCAATACCAGGCGGAGGTTTTACAGGTGGTTTTGGCGGGAATGCTGTTCAAAATAGTGGAATTGACATTGATGATTGTGGAAACGTTTATGTAGGATCTAAAAATGCAGTCATTAAATTTGATGCAAATTTAAATCAGTTAGCGTCTTATCCAACAACATACAATGTTTATGATGTGCATGTAACAACTGGTGGAAATATTATTGCTTGTGGTTCAACTGGGACATCTGCCACAGGCTCACGTTCAGGAACCATCGAGCATATTAATGCAGGAGCTTGTGCAACAATTACATTAACATGTTGCGACGTTAATATTTGTCAAGTGCCAAATCAATGTACAACTAATGCTCCATTTAATTTACAAGCAGCAACTGCTGGAGGAACATGGAGCGGAACAGGAATTACAAATGCTACTACTGGTACTTTCAATCCTGCAACAGCAGGTGTTGGAACACATGTTGTTACTTATAGTTTGGCATGCGGGGTTGGTACAACAACAATTAACGTGACAGCTTGCGGAACGGTTTCATTATGTATTAACTCTGGCTCATTATCAGTCATAGGCGGAGCAAGTAACTTACATGGTCAAGTACAACAACATCCGTCAACTGCTCAGCTTGTCCTGGTGGAAATTGTATTCCATTTGTATGTGCAGGCACAACCGTACCAACATGGACGGCTTCTGGAACAACAGTAGCAGCGCCTTCTGCTACGGTATTTCCGATAAAAGTAAAAGATTTAGGTAGCGGAATTACTTTCACGTTTACCACATTAGCTTCTATTCCTCCTTGCACAACAACTGCTTGTCCTACACTTACGATGTCTGTAGCCTCACAAACAAACGTTAATTGTTTTGGTGCCAGCACAGGTACAGCAAACGTTAGTACAATTGGAGGTACCGGTCCATATACTTATACTTGGTCGCCAGGAAGTTTAACTGGAGCGAGCCAAACAGGCTTATCGGCTGGTACATATACTATTGCCATAAAAGATGCTAACTCTTGCGTAGGTACGGGAACAGTAATAATTACGCAGCCTACTGCTTCATTAAGTGCTGTAATTTCTGCAACTACTCCTGCTGGTTGTGGATCAAGTACAGGAGGCGCTACAGTAACAGCTAGTGGCGGAACAGCAGGTTATACATACTCTTGGGTTCCCAGCGGTGGAACAACAGCAGGCGTTTCGAATTTAGCTACAGGAAATAATACAGTTACCGTTACCGATAGTAAAGGTTGTACGAGAACTGCCGTTGCTACCATTAGTTCTGCTAGTGGACCAACTTTATCGGTGGTGTCTCAGGCAAGTGTGAATTGTTTTGGAGCAAGTACTGGTTCAGCATCTGTAAATCCAACAGGTGGTACAGGACCATATACATATACTTGGACTCCTGGAAATTTAAGTGGCATTAGTCAAACTGGTTTAGCAGCTGGAACTTATACGGTTAATGTTGCAGATGTCAGCGGATGCTCAGGCACAACGACGTTAACTATTGCGCAACCTGCAAGTGCTTTGTCAGCTGTTATTTCAGCAACTACACCAGCTAGTTGTGGCGGCAGCACTACTACTGCTATATTTTGGACAGAGAATTTTGGAGTGGGCTGTAACCAAGGCGCATTAGCATCAGTTTATACAGGTACAAATGGAGCATGGGCAGTAACTAATACTGGAGTGAACAATCCGTCTGCCAGTCAATGGTTTGTAAGTGCTACTGAATCCGGCATGGGAGCAGGAAACTGTGGAGACGGTTGTTTGGGTACAGGTACTACCAATAAAACATTACATGTTGCAAATGTATCTACATCACCAGCGGCGTTTATCTTTTGTCCGACAGGTGATTGTGGGAGCGGCTTATGATACAGGTATTGGTGCAAATAACGTAGCTGCTGATAAACGAGCAGAATCTCCGACAATAAATTGTACGGGACAATCAAACATTACACTAAATTTTAATTATATAGAAGGCGGACAAACAACCATTGATGATGCTACTTTATGGTATTTTGATGGAGCAACTTGGACTCAAATAGATAATATGCCAAAAACAATTGTTTGTGGTAGTGGTCAAGGGCAGTGGGGAACAAGAACAATTGTTTTACCTGCAAGTGCCAATAACAATGCAAATGTAAAAATTGGATACAGATGGGTAAATAATGATGATGGTGCTGGATCTGATCCTTCGTTTGCAGTAGATGATATTACATTATCTGCAAGTTCTGGAGCAGGAGGAACTGGCGGTGCAACGGTAACGGCTAGTGGAGGAACAGCAGGTTATACATACGCTTGGACTCCTAGTGGGGGAACAACAGCGGGCGTTTCAAATTTAAGTGCAGGAAGTAATACGGTTGTAGTAACAGATAGTAAAGGTTGTACGGCGACTGCTATTGCAAATATTACTTCTACAGGCGGACCAACACTTACAACCGTTTCGCAAGCAAGTGTTACTTGTTTTGGTGCAAGTACTGGAACTGCTACAGTAGCTGGCTCTGGCGGAACTAGTCCTTTCACATATACATGGTCTCCAGGAAATTTAACAGGGGCTAGTCAAACTAGTTTAGCAGCAGGAACTTATACAATTAATTTAATGGACGCTAACTCTTGCGCAGGCTCTGGAACGTTAGTTATTACTCAACCAACCAGTTCACTTAGTGCGGTTATATCAGCTACAACTGGAGCAGGTTGTGGATCAAGTACAGGAGGCGCTACAGTAACAGCAAGTGGTGGAACACCAAGTTATACATATGCGTGGGTTCCTAGTGGAGGAACAACGGCAGGAGTTTCAAATTTAGGAGCAGGAAACAACACGGTGGTTGTTATAGATGCAAATAGCTGTACGGTATCAGCTGTCGCAAATATTACTACCGCAGGTGGTCCGACGTTATCTGTAACATCCCAAACAAATGTGAATTGTTTTGGAGCAAACACGGGTAGCGCAACAATTAATGCTACAGGCGGAACAGCTCCTGTTACATTTACATGGGCACCAGGAAATTTATCTGGTACAAGTCAAACAGGTTTAGCTGCTGGAACTTATACTATCAATGCTTTAGATGCTAACGCTTGCGCTTCATCTACGACTGTTTTAATTACCCAGCCAACTGCATCTTTAACTGGTGTTATATCTAATACAATAGCACCGGGTTGTGGTTCAAGCACTGGTAGTGCTTCAGTTACCGCGAGTGGTGGCACGCCAACATATTCTTATAGTTGGAGCCCAAATGGTGGAACAACACCTTCTGTTTCAAATTTATCTTCTGGTAACAGCACAGTAACTATTACCGATTCAAAAGGTTGTACACAATCAGTGGTTGTGTCATTAGCATCTGTTAGCGGACCAACATTATCTGTTGTTTCGCAAACCAGTGTTAATTGTTTAGGAGCTAGTACAGGAGCAGCTACCGTTAGTGCAACTGGCGGAACTGGACCGTATACATATACTTGGTCGCCAGGAAATTTAATTGGAGCAAGTCAATCATCCTTAGCAGCTGGCGTTTATACGGTAACTGTTAGAGATGTCAATTTATGTTCTGGAACAGGAACCATTTCTATTACTCAACCAACTGCAGGAATTACAGGAACAATTACACCAACGCCAACAGGCTGCGGCAATAGTATTGGTAGCGCAACCGTAACGGCAAGTGGTGGTGTACCAGCTTATACATATACTTGGGGGCCAACGCCAGGATCTGGAACTTCCATTTCGGGATTAGGTGTTGGAAGTTATTCGGTTATTGTGGCTGATGCACAAGGTTGTTCAGTAACTTTAAATACATCGATTAATACATCAGGAACAGGCCCTGCATTATCAATTTCATCTCAAACAAATGCAGTCTGTGCTTCATCTACAAATGCGGGTGCTTCTATTTCTGCAACGGGAACAGGACCGTTTACATATACTTGGAATCCTGTTGGTGGAAATTCAGCGACGTCTTCTGGTTTATCTGGAGGAACATATACTGTTTTTGTTTCAGATGCATCATTATGTGTGAGCACTATCACTGTTAATATTACTCAACCACCACCAATTGTAGTTACAGTAACTAATACAACTGCCAGTTGTGGAAATTATGATGGTAGCGCAACGGTAACAATGAGTGGAGGAACAGGTTCTTTAACACCATTATGGAGTGTAAATAGTAACAGCGCAACAGTTACTGGTTTATCAGCAGGTACTTATAGCGTTTTGGTTACTGATGCTACAGGTTGTACAGCCTCGGCTATTACAAATGTAAATTCAGTAGGTTCATTAACCGTCAATACTTCTTCGGATGTTACGATTAATGAAGGAGAAAACACTCAATTAACGGCTTTTATACCGAATGGAGCATCAGTAGTTTGGACACCAACAACAGGCCTTAGCTGCGCTACATGTTCGGTCACTATTGCTTCACCTACAGTTACTACAGAATATTGCGCTTATACCACCATTGGTTCTTGTGCCGATACATCTTGCGTTTTAATTACGGTAGAGGTCAATTGTGAGAGTAAAACAGATTATTCTACACCAACCGCATTTAGTCCTAATGCCGATGGTATTAACGATGAGTTTTGTTTAAAAGGTTGGGATGAATGTGTTACTACATTTTACATTGGGATTTACAACAGATGGGGGGAGAAAATATATGAATCGGAAGATCCAGGTTTTTGTTGGGACGGAACTTTTAAGGGCAATCCATTAAATTCTGCGGTATTTGTTTATTATATTAAAGCTACCGTAAAAGATATTGGTGAAGTTGTGAGAAAAGGAAATATTACATTAGTTAAATAAGAGAAATGATGACAAGATTTATTATACTAGTAGTTGGATGTTTACTGTTTCAAACAGCAACATCACAAGATTTTCATTTTTCTCAATATAACGAAAATCCATTATTGGTGAATCCTGCTTTGGCGGGTTCTAACCATGTTATGAGAGGTTCGATTGTTTATAGAACTCAATGGAGTGCTGTTGCAACACCATATACTTCTTATGGCCTATCCTTTGAATCAAGATTTAAAGCAAGTAATTGGGAAAAAGCAGATGCTAAAAGAGGCATGATATTTACAAAAGCAAAGAACAGAATGGCAGGTGGTATTTCGATATACAATGATAAAGCAGGAGACGCAAAAATGGGAACATTTGCTGCTAATTTAACCTATGCGATGTTTTTTCCTCTTAATAAAAACAGTAGTATTTCTCTCGGGTTACAAGGCGGTTTAGTTCAACGTAAAATGGATGGTTCAAATTTGATTTATGGCGAACAGTATAACGGTTACACTTATGACGTTAACATGCCTTCAGGCGAAGCTTATACAAGACAAAGTTTTATGTACGGCGATGTTGGAAGCGGAATAGTTTATACATTTAGTCGCGGAGAAAGATCTGTTGCCGCTAATGATCAAATTAATGCGCAAGTTGGTTTTGGCGCATTCCATTTAACTCGTCCGCAGCAAAATTTTTTAAATGGTGAAAGCGACAGGATGTATAGAAAATATGTGTTTCATGGAAACTTATTATTTGGCATTCCAAATACCTTAATGGGAATTGCGCCTACATGGTTAGTGCAAATGCAAGGTCCTTCAAAAGAAATAATGGCAGGTTTAATGATGAAGTACTATATAAAAGACAATTCTAAATATACTGGTAATATAAAACGTTGGTCTATTGGGGTTGGAGCTAATTACAGAACAGGAGATGCTGTTATTACTACGTTATTGGTAGAATTCGGTAAATTTGCCGTTGGTTACAGTTATGATATTAATGTTTCAAAATTGGCAAATGTGAGTAGTGGAAGAGGTGGTTCAGAAATTACATTAAGAATGATGACTCCCACAGCTTTCCTATATCAACGAAGATCAAAAGCAATGTATTAGAATCACCTATATATTTTAGTATATTTATCACTAAAATATGTTGACTCAAAATTGTTTAATTTTATTACGAGGTTTGCCAGGTGCAGGTAAATCTACTTTAGCACATGTGTTGTCAGAGAACAATACCTATCCCATATTTTCAGTAGATGATTTTTTTACAGACGAGATTTCGGGCGAATATGTTTTTAATTTTAGTGATAATCATTTAGCCTATAAGCAATGCGAAGAATTGTCGAGAGATGCTATGAAACAAAACATTGCTAAGGTATTTGTACATAATACATTTACAATGGATTGGGAATTAGAGCCCTATTTTAAATTGGCTTCCGAATTTAAGTATGCTTTGTTTGTAGTAACAGTTGAAAATTATCATGGTAAACAAAATACGCATGGAGTGAGTGATGAGCAGTTACATAAAATGGCTGAGAAGTATAAAGTGAAGCTTTTGTAAATTTCATCTATTTATTGCACTATTAATCATCTATTCTTTTTTCTTGAAAAAGAACCAAAAATTCAGACAATTCGCAATCTCCATTTCCCGCAAGCTTCCCAGAATGCGATTCACTGAATTGACAAACCCCGCTTCATTACTAACGGAGATGTGATGGCATCATATTAAATAATCTTTTTCAACCTCTCCGTAATTTCCAAAACAGCAGGACACACCAGAGTGTTTCTGTAAGTCAAATCTAAAATTTGCTCCATACGTTTTCTATCAGTGTGTGGATATTCACGGCATGCATTTGGTCTTGCTTCATAAACAGAACAGTAATTATCAGAACCTAAAAAAGGGCAAGGTGCTTGACGTAACACATAATCTTTGTCTTCATCAATACGTAAATATTTATCGATCAATTCGCCTGGTTTTAGGCGAAAATGTTTTGCTAAGCGTTCAATATCTCGGTTATAAAAAATGGGAGAAGTAGTTTTGCAGCAGTTGGCGCAGGCGAGACAATCTATTTCTTCAAACACTTCCTCATGTAAAGTATGAAATTGATTGTCTAAATTTTTTGGTTTGGTTCGCTTGAGTTTGTCAAAAAAAATCCTGTTCTCTTTCTTAAGAGTAGACGCTTTTTGATTATGTTTTTCAATATCCAAGATACAACGTTTTCGCGCTAAGCAACGGTTTGATTTGAAACTGTGTCTTGCCGAAACGCTATTAACAAAGATAAATGTTTAATGGACTTTTGCAAAGCGAAAATAATTGTCTTTCGCGGAGCGACCGCTTTTGCAAAAGCTTTGATGTCTGCCAAACTGTTTGCTTAGCGTGTGTGATGCAGCCGCCGTTTCCTTTTCTGCGGTTAGTTTAAACACAACTTTCGTGCGGAATGATGAGATTTTTATTTAACTGAAGAAATTGCTATTTTAGTTATTGGTTGACTATAAACTTCTTAGTAATACTAAGCCCTTCATATAGCAACTCTATAAAATAAATCCCACTATTTAAAGAAGAGATGTTAATTTCTTCATGCGAGTCGGGTTGATTTAAGTTAATTGTCGAAGCTAATATTTGATTACCATAGATGTCTTTTATGATACAACTTAATTGAGTGTGATAATTATTTAACCGAATATATAATACTTTATTAGCTGGATTTGGGAATAAAGAAATTGCATCAGAAATATTATGTTCTTTTAGCCCGACGTTTACGGAATTTTGGTAATAAAAATTTTGACTAATAGTTGGTGGATTTGATGGGCGAGGAATGAAAATATCTAAAGATTTAGCTATTGGATAATTGCAATTTGGAAGGTAATAAATATATGCTGTTACTTGAGAATTGCCTAAAAATTGCGTAGAAGTGTGGCACTCCATTATTGAAACGTATTTAATTCTAGCAACGTTGCTGTATGTGTTGTTTGGGAGAATTAATGTGCCAAAAGCGTCGAATTTTGCTTTATTAACTTGATTGCCACCAAAGGATACATTTTGAGCAAAGCAAAATGATTTTGTGCTATATATGGAGTCGCCATAATTAAAAGGATAATTAAGTACTAGCGGATAATTATATGTACAACTATTTATAAAATTTTCATTTGAAAAACATGAGTCATTGAAAAAAGAATAATATCCAATTGTGCCATTTATAGAGTCTGAAACTGTATAATTTAAAGCCGATGGATTAATATAGTTATTACTTGTAGTTGTCTTTATACTTAAAGATATTGTAGATGTTGGTAGAACTAAAGAATAATCCCAAATTTGGTTAGGCCCCGAGACTCCTTGATTTTGATAATTTGCTTTATTAAGAATAATAGTTTCTCCCGCAGTTAACATTGTATTTGCTTTTGTCAATACTGGTTGAGCATTAACAAAATTAATATATAAAATAAGAAATAAAGTAATATTTGAAATTCTCATTGTTAATTAACGAATTATTTAAAAAAATATTGTTAATTAAAGATAGCACATACAATCTAATTTGAAGCATTATTTAACATATTGCCTTAGTGCCATAACAAAAATTAAATAAAGTTCATTATAAATTTTTGTGTCTGCGGTTAGGTCGATACGTTTTGTGAGTTCTGCGGTTAGGTCAACCGAGTTTAGTGAGGTCAACACGTTTAGTTTTTTGTATTGTAATTGTCGCCACGAAATGTTGGTGTAAACTAAAAGTAGTTGAACATTGTTGTTGACGATAGAGTTTCTAATTAGTTGTCCAACGATGCGGCATAACGTGTAAATTAGAGGTGTGCGGATTAATAGATTTAGTAAGGATTTTCAGTAATAAATTCTTCTGGTGTTTTAGCATCTTCAATCGAAAAGTGTCCAATTTTAGTGCGACATAAAGTGTCTAAATAAGCGCCGCTGTTTAAGGCTAGTCCAAAATCGCGAGCAATACTTCTGATATATGTTCCTTTAGTGCATGCAATTCTAAAATCAACTAAAGGCAGTTCGCAACGCGTTATTTCAAATTCCAGTATTTCAATTGGTCTTGCTTTTAATTCTATTTCTTCGCCAACACGTGCTAATTTATATAAACGTTTGCCGTCAACTTTTACAGCACTAAACATAGGAGGCACTTGTTCTTGCTTTCCTATAAAGGATTTAGCGGTTTCTAAAACCAATTCTTCGGTAATGTGTTCTGTTGGATAAGTCGCATCAACTTCTTTTTCTTTATCGTAGCAAGGCGTAGTGGCGCCAATAAAAAAAGTGCCCGTGTATTCTTTTGGTAAATCTTGAAAAGAAGAAATCTCTTTTGTTTTTTTACCAGTGCAAATAATTAATAAACCCGTTGCTAATGGATCTAAAGTGCCTGCGTGTCCAATTTTTAAATGAACCAATTTATCATCCAATAATAAAGAAGGATGTTTTTTTAAAGCATGCTTTAGTTTATTGACAGCCTGAAACGACGACCAAGTATAAGGTTTGTTGATTAATAATAGTTCGCCGCTGCGGTAATCGGGTGTCATGGCGGCAAAGATAAGGTTTATTCTTTAATAAATTTTTGACTAAATTCTCCTTGATCGGTTTTTACTTTAATGAAATAAAGACCAGAATTTAATTTTGAAACATCAATGATGGTGTTTGTTATACTTGTTAATACTTTTTTACTATTGATGTCGTATATAGAAACCTCTTCTATGTTATTAGATGATGTAATATTTATAATATTATTGGATGGATTTGGATAGATATTTAATTCTTCTTTTTCAGAACTGTTTTCATTAAGATTAAGCACGGTACAATAATTTGAACCAATTGTAAAATTTAGTATCGGGGTGACATTAATAGCTTTGTCTTGCAATAAATATGGCGCGATGGATTTTTTTGACAAAAGAGTATCGCTACTAATTAAACCTGCATTATTAGTAATTGTAATTGAAGACGTGGTAGCGCAGTTTGAATATAAAGTAGAATCTAAAATAGTTATTGAAAGAGGATTTGATGGGAATCCATTTCCAACAACCGTGTAGAAATAAGTGTTATTATATAAGGCTTGAAGATTTGCTTGTTTATATACGCCAGAATAGTTTAGTAGCGTAGATCTAAAGCCATTATGAACTCCATTGGAATCTAGTTTGTAATTATTATTAGAGAATTGATAATAGTAACTACCCGAATATAGCAGAGGCGATGTATTAAATAGTACGTTTTTATTTCTATCTTCTTCGAAGCTTGTAATTATATATGGGTATGTGCAACAACCAAATTTTTTATTCCATATGATAATTCCATTTCTATGTTTTCTAATTGAATAAAATCTTGCGCCAGATGTAGGGCCGTTCATTGAATGAACAGTAATTGAATAGTATGTGCTTTCATCATATTTTGATTGATAAAACCAGCTGTCATTTACTCCCCAAAGTTTAGGATAGTCATTATAAAAATTTTGTAGGCTGAAAGTATCTAATGTTTCATTGTATTCAAAATGCCCAATTCCAGAGCTTTCAAAAGCATGCCAAGTAAATGCATACGAATAATACCCCAAAGAATCTTGCAAAATGGTTGTTTTAGATAAATCGGCTATAAGCCCCATATTACTTTGAATATGTTTAAAATAATACATATTGCCCAAGGTGTCTAATTTAATAATACCTAAATTGCATGATGCCATAAGGTCATTATTTCTATCTAGTAATAATTTATAAAAGTTAATACTTAAATTCAAAGAACTATTATCAGCTGTTTTACACCACTCCAAATCCCCACTTGCATCAATTTTACCTACATACTTAGTTCTCATAGGGAAATTCGACTGGCTGTAAAGACTAATTGTATCTGAAGCAATAAAATAAAGGCTTCCGTTTTTTGATAATAAGATACTAAAGAAAGAAATGCCATTATAAGTTTTAACCCATATAGGATTGAAGTTTTTATCTACTTTTTCAATTTGACTATTGTGAAACATATAGATGTTGGAATCTACGTCAATAACAAATGTTCCTTCGTTTCCTGTTGAGGCATTTAGGTATGGATAATTCTGTGCCTTTAATGAACTAAAAGCAACGATAAAAAACAAGAAAATAAAAAGTAAATGTATCTTCATATATAAACAATTTTACTGTTAGTATGAAGATACAAAAAATAAATGAGATGCTGAAAATAAGTTCAGCAAGACTATAAATTAAATACTATGTCCCATTTTATCTTTCTTGGTCTGCATATACTTTTCGTTATGCGGATTGGATTGAATAATGATAGGAACATTCTCTACTACCTCTAAACCATAACCAATTAAACCAACACGTTTTACAGGATTATTAGAAATTAATTTCATTTTGCTAATTCCTAAATCTCTAATAATTTGGGCACCAACACCGTAATCACGTTCATCCATTTTAAAACCTAATTCTAAATTAGCTTCTACTGTATCGCGACCTTGTTCTTGTAATTTATAAGCTTTTAATTTATTTAATAAGCCAATGCCTCTGCCTTCTTGGTTCATATATACAATGGCACCTTTACCTTCTTTTTCAATCAATTCCATTGCTTTGTGTAATTGAGGACCGCAATCACAACGGCAAGAACCAAAAATATCACCCGTAACACAAGATGAATGTACTCGCACTAAAACAGGTTCGTCTTTATTCCATTCACCTTTTATAAGGGCCATGTGTTCTTCACCATTTGTATCAACTTTATAGGCAATTAATTTAAAATCGCCCCATTGAGTTGGCATATCCACTTCTACCTGACGAGTCACAATGCTTTCTTTACTTAAACGGTAAGAAATTAAATCTTTAATGGTTACAATTTTTAAATCAAATTGTTTGGCCACTTTTATTAAATCAGGTAAACGAGCCATGGTGCCGTCTTCGTTTAATACTTCCACTAAAGCACCACAAGGTTCAAATCCGGCTAAGCGTGCAAAATCAATCGTTGCTTCGGTATGTCCTGTGCGACGTAAAACCCCACCTGTTTTTGCAATTAAAGGAAATATATGGCCAGGTCTTCCAAAATCAGAAGCCTTCATATTAGGGTCAATTAATGCCTGAACAGTTTTTGAACGATCAGACGTAGAAATTCCAGTCGTGCACCCATAACCCAACAAATCAACCGAAACCGTAAATGCTGTTTCATGTAAAGCGGTATTAGAGGTTACCATTAATTCTAATTTCAACTCTCTAGCTTTTTCTTCGGTAACAGCGGCGCAAATTAAACCACGACCGTGAGTTGCCATAAAGTTGATAATTTCAGGAGTTACATTGCGAGCGGCCGTTAAAAAGTCACCTTCATTTTCTCTGTCTTCATCATCTACAACAATAATAACTTTCCCTGCTTTTATATCAGCAATGGCTTCTTCGATGGTATTTACTTTAATTGTTTCCATGATTCTTGATTTGCGAGGCAAATTTACGGATTTAATGGCTATTTACGGAAAAAGTCGTCTACAACTTTCGTTCTATAGGTAAAAATTTCCTCAATACGCTTTCTCACAAATAATTTATGAGCAATTGTCCCTAAAATCCCAAATGGAAGCACATAATTCACTTCATCATTCATTTCAACACCAGTAGCTGTTTTTTTAAATGAATGGCGGTGATGCCATAGTTTATAAGGTCCAAAGCGTTGTTCATCAATAAAGTATTCTCCATCTTTTACATGTGTAATTTCTGTCATCCATTTTACAGGAATACCTAGCATGGGTTTAAGAATGTACGTGATGATTTGCCCAGCATACATTTTCTCCCCATCTTTTTTATCGGATGTAATGATAAAGCCCATATCGGGAGGTGTTATTTTTGCTAGGTTATTTGGTGACGAAAAAAAATCCCAAGCTTCTTGTAAACTAATAGGTAAATGTTGAGTACTCTTAATGCTATAGAAGTTCATAATGTTATATCTTTACGTAATACTAAATGTAAGACAATTAAATCGGTGCAATGTTTCAATTATTCATTAATAATTTAAAAACCAATTTACAAAAGCCATTACCGGGCGAAGAAGCTCAGTTTGAAATGGCTCATGTAAAGCGCGAGAAAGTATTGTCTAATTCCTACGAGTCACAAAATTATCGACCAAGCGCAGTATTGATTTTATTATACCCAAACGAACAAAATCAAACTTCTGTTTTATTGATTGAGCGCATGACTTATAACGGACACCATAGCGGACAAATAGCTTTTCCAGGCGGTAAAGTTGAACCAGGTGATATTGATTTAGAAGCAACGGCTTTACGCGAATTTTTTGAAGAAACTGGTTCGGATGTAACACCTACTGTTATTGGTAAATTAACACCTGTGTATATTCCAGTCAGTAAATTTATGGTGCAACCTTTTGTTTCTTATGTTGAGCAAAAGCCAAATTTTTCGGCAAGTGCTTATGAAGTCAATGAACTCATTGAATGGGAAATCAATCATTTGTTAAACCCAGACATTATTAAAGAAACAATCTTAGAGCCAACGCCAGGACTTAAATTAAAAACACCCTACTTTGATGTACAAGGTAAGGTGCTTTGGGGTGCAACAGCTATGATGCTGAATGAATTAAAAAAAATTATTAGTTCTTAAAACTCGCAATTATTAGGAGTTCTTGGGAAAGCAATGACGTCGCGGATGTTAGTCATGCCCGTTACAAATAATACCAAACGCTCAAAACCTAATCCAAAACCTGCATGCGGACAAGCACCAAAACGACGCGTATCTAAATACCAACTCATTTCTTCAGTTGGGATGTGCATATCATTCATACGAGCTTCTAATTTCTCTAAACGTTCTTCACGTTGAGAACCACCAATAATTTCGCCAATACCAGGGAACAAAATATCCATAGCCGCTACCGTTTTTCCATCATCATTCATACGCATGTAAAACGATTTGATGTCTTTAGGATAGTCGGTTAAAATCACTGGTTTTTTAAAATGCTTTTCTACCAAGTAACGCTCGTGTTCGCTTTGCAAATCAGCTCCCCAGCCTTCAATGATGTATTGGAATTTCTTTTTCTTGTTGTGATTCGATTCACGTAAAATATCGATTGCTTCAGTATAAGTGATTTTAGCAAACTCATTTCCTAAACAGAAATTTAATTTTTCTAATAAATTTAATTCGCTGCGTTCTGTTTGAGGTTTATTTTTTTCTTCATCTAACAAACGTTGCGATAAAAATTCAATGTCTTCTTTATTTTTATCTAAAGCATAAGTTATCACATACTTCAACATTTCTTCTGCTAAAGCCATGTTGTCTTGCAAATTATAAAAGGCCATTTCTGGTTCTATCATCCAAAACTCCGCTAAGTGACGTGTTGTGTTTGAATTCTCTGCTCTGAATGTTGGTCCGAAAGTATACACGTCGCTAAACGCCATTGCTGCTAATTCGCCTTCTAATTGCCCTGAAACTGTTAAGTTAGTTGACTTACCGAAGAAATCTTGTTTATAATCAATTTCACCAGCGTCATTTAATGGTGGATTTTTTGGATCTAAAGTCGATACACGAAACATTTCACCAGCACCTTCTGCATCGCTGCTAGTAATGATTGGCGTATGCATGTATACAAATCCTTTATCATTAAAAAATTTATGAATAGCGTATGCTAATGTATGACGTACTCTGAAAATAGCACCAAACGTACCTGTACGAAAACGTAAGTGTGCAATCTCTCTTAAAAATTCTAAAGAGTGAGCTTTAGGTTGTAATGGATATGGATTTGGTTTTGAAATATCTGATTCAGCATCACCATATACTTCAATCTCAGAGACAACAATTTCAACCGTTTGTCCTTTACCTTGCGAAGCGATTAATTTACCTGTAACGCCAATGCAAGCGCCAGGAGTTAAGCGTTTTAGAGTATCTGCATTAAAGGTTTCAAAATTTACAACCGCCTGAATATTATTGATGCATGACCCATCGTTGATGGCAATAAATGAATTATTACGAAATGTACGAACCCAACCTTTAACGTTTACCGTTTGGTCGATTTGTGTTCCTTTTAAAACTTCTTTAATTTTTGTGCGAGTTGTCATAATGTGAAATTTGAGGATGTGAAGATAAAGAAAAGTGTGGGTTTTGGAAAGGTTTTTTGTTGAATTTCGTCATTGAGGCTTTTTGCCCAAGCAATCATATTTATCAGCTAGATTTTGAGATTACTCCCTTCGTTCGCAATAATGCGATCTAAAAAAACCTTTCCTATCTTTACACTCATAATTTAATTATCATGGAAAACGAACTAGAAATACCTTACACGATATATATTGAAGCAACGCCAAATCCTGCTTCTATGAAATTTGTTGCGAATAAAGTTTTAATAAAAGAAAAAGGGGCGACAGCCGAATATAAAAATATCAGTGAAACACAAACAGCTCCTATTGCTAAGCAGTTATTTCAGTTCCCATTTGTGAAAACGATTTTTATTGCTTCTAACTATATTACTGTTACAAAAACAGATGCAGTAGAGTGGGACGATATTAGTTTGGAGCTACGCATTTTCTTAAACGATTATTTAAACAAAGGCAATTTAATTGTTACAGCTTTACCGCAGCAAGAAGTAGCTGTTGATAATACATTTACTGAAAAGAAAATCATCAGCACTCAACACGTTGCTGCTAAAGACGAAGTTGAAGCAAAAATTATTGAAATATTGGATCAATATATTCGCCCAGCAGTAGAGTCGGATGGAGGTATGATTACGTTTAAAGAATTAAAAGAGGGCGTTGTTACGGTGCAAATGCGAGGCGCTTGCAGCGGCTGCCCAAGTAGCACCATGACTTTAAAAGCGGGCATTGAAGCGTTATTAAAACGTTTATTACCAGATGCTGTGAAAGAAGTGGTGAGCGAAGCGATGTAATTACCACTGGTTGTTTTCAAAAAAGACTTTTATCATGTTCTCTATGCGACTATGTGTTTCATTTTACTTATCCGCATAAGCAATACTTAACACACTAATTTGTATTCCTTCTATTTGCTGCAATAACTGACAGCAAGCTTCAATAGTAGCGCCAGTAGTAATTACATCATCAACAATGACTACATGTTTATTTTTAAATGTTTCTGGAGTAATTAATTCAAATACGTCTTCTACATTCTCCCAACGTTCGTATTTACTTTTTTTAGTTTGAGTTTCGGTAAATTCTTTACGAATTAAAACGCTTGTGTTTAAAGGAATATTTAGGCCTTCTGCTAAACCTCTGGCAAACTCTTCACTTTGGTTATAGCCGCGTATTATAAATTTTTTACTATGAAGAGGAACAGGAATAATAAAATCAGCTTTACTAATGATGCCGTTTGTTTTTAAATCTTCAGCATACCATTTTCCAACCAATACTGCTAAATCCTTATTATGCTTGTATTTTATAGCGTGTAGTATTTTTTGAATGCTTCCTTTTTTAGTGAACAAATAAAAACTACTTGCTAGTAATAAAGGAGTTCTTCCATAAAATAGAGTGTCAACAGGGTTACGTTGTTGTTTATGAAAATTGGTTTTGGTAAATTAGTGTAGCAGTAATTACAAACTTGCTCTTCATGCTTAAACAAAGAATTGCCGCAAGCCACACAATTGCGAGGATAGATTAAAGCAAGGAAATCGTTTAACATTTCTTTATAGTAGCTATTAGTTTAAGTAATGCATACGTTGGTAATAGTGCGGCTGATTTTGGCGAAACGGTGCGAACTACAATTTTTTCGGTGGTACTGCGAGGGCTTTTTGAGCGAGAAAAGAATTGAAGTTGGCGTTTCGTCTTGATTTTTGTTTCTTTTCATCAAGGAAAAAGAAAAGTAAAATTACAATTTACCTGCAAGTGTACAACTTAGTTTATACTTATTGACTTTGCCCGATAAATTAAATAACTCAACATATACCACATAAATACCTATTGGTGCTTTTTCGTTATCGTCATTTATTCCATTCCAGCTTAAAGTTCCATCTTGTGCTAATTGTTCATTACGAATTAAATGACGCACTTGTCGCCCTTTGCTATCATATATGTAAACGTTAGCCGCTTTTCCTGGCTCATCTAGTTTGTAACTAATGTTTAATACATCATTGTATCCGTCATTATCAGGAGAAAATAATGGGTTAGGAATAGTAACTCCACTTCCGCCGTCGGCTTGTAAATATTGAGAATTACGATAAGCAGGAGTAGCAAAACCAACAGCTTCCGCTGCACTATTCCAGTTTGTTTTATCATTTGTGGGCCTGTTAAAATCAATGCGTTCTAATGATACACCTTTAGTTGTTACTAATAATGGAAAATGCATTTTTGCCGTGTATTTAAAATTATCTATTACATTAAAATTTGCATCGCTTAAGGTTACAACGTCATCATCAGTATTCATACTTGGTAAATTCAGCACATCTAAAAATCCTTTTGAATTTGGAGTTAAGTATTGTTGTTTTACAGAAGTCCCTTTCGCTAATAGTCACATAACTTTCAGGGAATAATAAATAACCTTCTTCAGTCAGTATTTCAGTATCTTTTAAAGTAGACGTGAGTGTGTCCATTGAACCAAGACGTAAGTCTTTTAAATTAATGGTTTTACTACTTCGGTTATACAACTCTACAAAATCAACACCGCCTGTATTGGGGTCAAATAAAATTTCATTAATCACTACATCGTTTGCAAAAGGCGCTTCGGGCAATGCAAATGGTAAAGAGCCATTTATTAATGCATTGCCAACACAATCGGTAATGCCGTTTAAAACACTTACATTATAAATAGTTCCTAATTGAATGGACGAGGATAATTTTAAAATTACTTTTTTAAATTGAGGTGCAATGGCTTTTACATAAGTAGGAGAGGTCAATCCATTATCAAATAAATAGTTCAAAGGATTAGATAAAGTGATGCTATCTAAAGGCTCTGTAAATAAAAGGGCAATCGTGTCAGCTGTTATAACTATTACTCTATCTAATGTTGGAGATGAATTATCAGGATTTGTTCCAGCAACAGAATTTGCATAAGCAGGAGTGCCGCCGTTAGGATGTGTACTTGCATGCCAGTTGCTTTGTCCACCACAAGGATTGTTGGCATCTATTTGTTCCAAACTCCAGCCACCGTCACTTTTATTAACGTCATTGTACCAAGTTGAAGAATATGAAACTGAACTAATAACAACATTATTTGTATCGCGCAATGTCAGTGTAGTGCCATCATTTAATAAGGATGGAAAGCTTGCAACTTCATAAGAAGGAATTCCATAATTGATAGAAAATGTATTTGCTGTACCCGTTCCAGATAAAACTACATAACCGTTTGGTGCAATGGTGATATCTGGTAATTTTTTGGAACTAGTAAGTGATGCAAAACTCCAATTTTTTAAATTGATACTAAAGTTGGTTCTATTTTTTAGTTCAACATATTCTTCATTTGGTAAATCAATTGCAGGGTCGGGATCGGGCATTAATTCATTAATTACCACATCATAAGGTTTCGCTTTATAATAAGAAAATGCTTTAGTATTTGGAGATAATATATTTCCGCTACAATCGTTAATTCCAGAAACTGTAATGGTGTAATTTGTTGCATTAATTAACTTACTTGAAAGCGATAATGTAACACACATATTACCAGATGTTGGAGTTGCAAGCGTAGGAGAGCCAACACTAGTAATAGTATAATTTGAAGCAAGAGATAATTGAGAAGAAGCAATTGCATCATCAAAACAAATTGAAACGTGCAAAGAATCCAAAACAGTTACTGAGTTAATTGTTGGCGGAATAACATCGGGTGCTAAAGAGTAAACTGAATTTACAAATCCTGGCGTTCCGCCATCTGCATCACTAGAGGCTATCCAATTATTTATTTGAGAACAACTAGCATTTAAATTTGGATTAATTTGTTCTAAGGTATAACCACCGTCTTTTTTTACAGCATCTTTGTACCAAGTGTCTTTGTAATTGACACTGTCAATAAATACGCCTGCATTTGTTTTCAAATAAATATTATCTCCACTATTGTTTAATGTTGGAAAAGAACTTACCCCTAATTTATTCATGTAACCTAAGGTTGTAAATTGCACCGTATCTGCAATCGGACAAATGATAACATAGCTATTTGGAGCCATGACATAATTCCCTAATGCTGCTCCTGTTGCGGTGTAACTGTCGGCTAATCGTAATCCATTTAAATTAAAGGTATTTGAACTTCTGTTGTATAATTCAACAAATTCTGCATTAGTTAAATTAATCACTGGCGATGGATCTGCGAATAACTCGTTAATTACAATATTTTTATAGCCAACTGTAACCGGCGCCAGATAAGTAAAATTTGTTGTAGAAGAAGTAATAGCATTTAAAGCTAAATCTTGAACATTAGAAACGGTTAATGTATTAAGAGCAGCATTTGTAAAAGGTGTTGTAAACGACAAGTGAACTAAAGAAAAATTTGATGCGTCTCTTGTAGCGTTGTTCGGATTACCAATACTATTATCAGCGTTATAGTTTGAAACTGTTTGTGCGGAAACAACTTCTACTGGTTCGTTAAACAATACATCTAATTGTGTATTAGAGATAACTGTATTGCTTACTATAGTTGGCGCTGTAACATCAGCAACTATCGCAGCAACGTTAATATCATCAAAAGATGTTTACCAAAAAAGCTAGCCGTGGATTGTTTAATTGCAAAACCAAATGTAGTTGAAGTACTAAAAGTAGCATCTGTAATAGTTCCTTCTGAAAAATAACTACTACCTGTTCCGGTCATATCACGTTCCAACGTAAACAGGTTTGCGCTTGTACGGGTTACTTTTATTTTAATTAAATTATTACTTGCGCTTGCTACTGAAACATTTACACCATCAATTAATATAGCTTGTGCACCTGCCGTGCTTTTATATAATAAAATGTCATCGAATGTATTTCCAATTCTTACAAAATAACCATTAATGTTTGAAGCTAATAAATTAGAGTTGTCTGATATTAAATAAGCATCAACATAATTAGAACCAGAAGTTGAAAATTGTAGATTTACCCAAAATTCCCAAGTGCAGTTAGAGGTTAGTGTGTTTGTTGTGCTAATGTAAAAATTCGAATTAGTTGTAGTATTTGCAGATTTTAGTTGAGAAGCCCCTACCGAAAAATCTGACGCTGAACTTAATGTCCAAACCGGATTTCCCGTAAAGTCTCCATCACTAAAATTATCAGTTACTTGTGCGTTTAACAAACTCACACAAAAAAGGCACAACATCACAACAAAAACACGCATCGGCTTAAAAAATTTGAAAAACCAAGGTAAGAAATTTTTTTGATAGCAAATAATTTAACAACTTTGAAGCCTAGTATTTAACTTTAATATAATATAACCATAAAATGAAAATTGCAGTAGTAGGAGCAACCGGCTTAGTAGGCACAAAAATGTTAGAAGTATTAGCAGAGAGAAACTTTCCGTTAACAGATTTAATCCCTGTAGCGTCAGAAAGATCAGTAGGTAAGGAAATAACATTTAAGGGCAAGCAATATAAGGTACACTCTATGACAGATGCTATTGCGGCAAAACCTGAAATTGCTTTATTTTCAGCTGGAGGAAGCACTTCTTTAGAGTGGGCTCCGAAATTTGCAGAGGCAGGTATTACTGTGATTGATAACTCTAGTGCTTGGCGTATGGACACTACTAAAAAATTAGTAGTGCCTGAGATTAATGCACACGAATTGAAAGCAACCGATAAAATTATTGCGAATCCAAATTGTTCTACTATCCAAATGGTAGTGGTGTTAAATCCATTACATAAAAAATATAAAATCAAACGTGTAGTAGTTTCTACCTACCAATCGGTAACTGGTACTGGTGTGAAGGCAGTTGATCAACTAATGAATGAGCGTGCTGGAAAAGAAGGAGAAATGGCGTATAAATATAAAATCGATTTAAATGTCATTCCTCAAATCGATGTGTTTACAGATAATGGCTATACCAAGGAAGAAATGAAAATGGTAAACGAAACCAAGAAAATTATGGGCGATGATTCGATCCGTTTAACAGCCACTACGGTTCGTATTCCTGTAATGGGCGGACATAGCGAAAGCGTGAACATTGAATTTGAAAACGAATTTGAGGTAAAAGATATTTTTGAGATGATGAATAACACAAAAGGCGTTATTTTGCAAGATGATATAGCGAATCAAATTTATCCAATGCCTATGAATGCTCATAATAAAGATGAAGTGTTTGTAGGGCGTATTCGTCGTGACGAAACTCAGCCAAAAACCTTAAACATGTGGATTGTATCGGATAATTTACGTAAGGGCGCTGCTACTAATGCAGTTCAGATTGCAGAATATCTGGTTGAGGCTAAGTTAGTTTTTGAGGAAACTCCAAAAAATTGGGCATAAAAAAAGGCTGCTGTGCCCATCCCCGTTTAAAGCACCGCAGCCTGATTTTTTTGGTTTAAACTAAACAAAACCTATGAAAAAGAACGTAGTGTAAAATTAATACCTAAACCCGCCATAAAAAACCACTAACTAATAAGTGGTAGGTTTCATTTGATAAGTGGTAGGTTTTTTGGGATTACTGTTAAATTAAAAAAGCCCTTCCGCTATCAATCAGAAGGGCTTTTTCGTTTCTCGGGTTTGTTTGTCTATAATTAAAAACCGCTCGTTTTTGCAAATTGAACTAAAACCTGAGTAAAAGTAACTCAATAGATATCCATTTTTATGGCAAATAAATAAGTGCTGGCATCTAACTGATAAGTGTAGCGTTTTTGGCAAAAATCGATTTAATTGAAAAGTAAAAAACCCTTCTGCTATCAATCAGAAGGGTTTTGGTTGTTTGAGAAACGGCTTATTGTTGTTTAATCAAAATGCTCGTAATGATTGGTCTTTTAAAATGAAATTAATTTTACACCGATGGTAAAAGGGTATAATTCCGGACCTTTTCCGTTTTCAAACAAGGGGGTTAATGCGTAATCAGCAAATACAGTAACGCCACGGTATCCAACACTAGCGTGCGCATTTACACGAAATGGATTTAAGTTATAATCATCTTTTTTAATAATTCTTACTTCTTGCCCGTTTTGAGTTCCAATTTGTCGTGTACGAGAACCTAATTTATATCCTCCAATGACACCAAAAGCTAAATGAAATGATTTGTCTGGATCTTTGTTGGTATTGAATTCTAATAATACGGGCACATTTATAAAAGTACTTTTTAGTCTATTTTTTTTGTAGCTGAAAGTGTTTGTAGAATCAATCACGCCGTATGTATAACTACTATCTGGATTTAATTTTGTTTTGTTGCTAAATTCATATTGATTCCATTCAAATCCTAAACCCACAACCAAATTGATGTAATTTTTATAAAGGTGAAAATCTTTTTCGAAAGGATTTAATTGAAAGTTTAATGACTTGCCATAGTTCAATTGCATATATTCTTGCCCTTTTGGTAGTGAGGTATTGCCATTAGACAGCCATCCATTAACACCGATGCCAAATCCCGACCAATGGTGAAAATCATCATCATTATCTTTTGAAGAAACATTAGTATCAGAATCTTTGTCTTTATTTATAATCACATATTTCTTATTTCTAAAATTAATGGTGGTCGAATCTTTTTTGTCGCCCGCTTTTTTTGCAACATCGTCTCCAACAACTTTGGCAATAGATGAAGAACTAGACACTTCAGCACTTACTTCTTTAGGCTCACCTTTAAATTTAATGGTACTTGAACCCAGTGGCATTAGCATTTATTTTATCGTTAGCAAATACTTTAGCAGACGAAGCACCAGATGCTGTAACGTTGGTTATCGCTGTATTTAGTTTATAAGTTTTTAAGGCGGAAGCACCGCTCACAGTACTATATAAAGTTTGTGTGTTCCCTTCTAAATTAACACCAGACGCGCCACTTAACATCACATCTATCGCTTTTGCGTTAACTTTTAAAATCACATCACTAGCGCCAGACACATCAATGGATAAACTATCAGATGTGATAGGGTTAGTTGAACTAAATTTAGAAGCGCCGCTACTGGTGATTTGATTTAAGGTATTACCACTTACATATATTTTATATGAATGAGTAAAACTGCCTTTTGCTTTTATCACTAAAGTTTCGTTTTCGAAAGTAGTAAAGATGTTATTGATTTCTTTTTCATCAGCAACCACTTTTAAGCTTAACGTATCACTTTGAGTAAATACAACATTGGCTGCGCCAGATACTTCTATTTTTTTGAAGGGAGATGTTTCTCTTACTTGAGAGGTTTGTGCTTTAATAGTTAACGAACTAATTAAAAACAGAGAGGATAGTAATATGGTTTTCATGTTGAGGGTTTTATTGATTTTTAAATTGTAACATGGTTTATCCATTTTATCATTTTAAATTTTGCTGTTTGGAAAAATGGATAGTTCATTTTATATGGTGTTTAAGTATAAATAATCTTTTCTGCAGATTTTATACATAGGACGCACCATATCTTTTAAAAGTTACAGGAGGACAACAATTATTCTTAGAATAATTGTAACACAATGAAAATCAATAAAATACAATGATTTATTTTGAAGAGGATTTTTCCTTAATCCAAGTGGCAATATCTAAAATCACTTTTTCCTCCACATTGCCTTGCTTATCATATTCGCTTGGCATCGATTTTCCTGCACCATTCATAAACAGATGATTTAAGTTAGGGTAGGAGATAAATTGATTTTTTGGATTACTACCTAAATGTTGTTTCCATAAATTATAATCAGTCATAGTTACTTGATAATCTCTTTCGCCTTGTAACACTAAAATGGGTTGCTTCATTTTTTTAGCTACTTGCACCTGATTGTATTTAACTAACGATTGCCAGTAATACGATTCTAAATTTAGAGGTAAATCTTCGGCCTTGGCTGTTTTTAATGCTTTTGAATTTTTTACTGTTTTCATTTTAATAGTGTAGTCAGCAATTTCTTTTTTCTTCCGCATCCAAACTATCAAGTCCATAAATGTAGTTATACTGATCTAATACAACATCTTCTAATGGCCTGGCATTTCCGGCTAATAATACAATACCGTTTATTTGTTTTGATTTACTTGCAATTAATGGTGCGCACATAGCGCCAAGGCTATGCCCAACAATATAAACTTTTGAATTTTTAAAATCGGGATTCTTTTTTAGCATTGCTGCCGCATTAATAGCATCTTCAATTACTTCCGAATTCAAATCAACATTTTTCATGTCTTTCCCATAAACCAAGGTGCGTTTATCGTATCTGTAGGTTGCTACGCCGTTTGAAGCTAATCCAATGGCTAAATCCTTTAATGCTTTATTTGGACCAAGAGATTCATCTTTATCATTTGGTCCAGAGCCAGCTAACAAAATTACCACTGGCGGATTTTTAGTATTGTTTGGAACACATAATGCTCCTGGTAACGACATAGTTCCTGTTTTTACAGCAATTTTAGTTTCGTAATATTTATTTTGTTGAGCGTACTCAGGAGTTACATAAGCATTTTTACTTTTTGGCGGCACAAAGTACATGCCCATTATTTTCTGAGCATCGTTGTATGCAAATTGTAAATCCATTTTTGTTTTTGCAAATTCACATCTAACGGCCACTATATCCATCGAATCTTTTTTACTAGATTCAACCGTAGAATAACCCTTGTATTCGCCCATATACTTTGGTATTTGTCCCCACATACCTTCTAACATACCTGCGTTAAATTTATTAGCCATGCTCGTGTCAAACATAGCAAAGCAACTATCAAACTGCTGACGCTCTAGTTTCTGAATAAATGAAACAGATAGTTCTTCGTTGGTTTGTGCGATAGAAATACTTGATAAAAAAATAAATAGAAAAAGTGTGTAAATAGGTTTCATGCTATAATTAATAAGAAGTTAAATGTAAAATAAATTCAAATACTATTTAATGTTTGTTTTATACTATTATCAGATAGTATTTACTTCTTTCTAACAACCATTAAACCATCTCGTATTGGCAACAACATATTTTCAACTCTTTTATCTTGTTGCACAAATTGATTGAATTGATGAAGTGCTAAAGTTTCTTTGTCCATGGCGCTTTCAGACATGGTAATTTTGCCACTCCATAAAACATTGTCGGCAATAATTAATCCGCCTTTATTTAATTTATCAATCACTAAATGATAATAGTTGAGGTAATTTTTTTTGTCAGCATCTATAAATACTAAATCTATAGACTCTTTAATGGTTGGAATGTAATCTTTAGCATCAGCTAATACTAAATCTATTTTGTTTGCGTATTCTGTTTTTTGTATAAATGATTTAGCAAATGCTGATGTTTCTTCATTCACATCAATACTAATTAATTTTCCGTTTTCTGCTAATCCTTCTGCTAAGCACAATGCTGAGTAACCTGTGTACGTGCCAATTTCAACAACTAATTTTGGTTGTTGCAGTTTCGATATAAAACTTAAAAAACGTCCTTGTAAATGTCCGCTCAGCATACGTGGAGACACTACTTTTAAGTGCGTCTCTCTATTTAATTGAGCTAATATATCTGTTTCAGCAGAGGTATTGTTTTCGCAATAATCGCTAAGGTCTTTGGTAATGAACTCCATTATAATTCTAAAGTTAATTGTTTAGGTAATAACTGAAACGTTAGTCTATGTAAAGAGGTTGTTCCAAATTGTCTTATTGCTTCGCGATGTTTTTTGGTAGGATAGCCCATGTTTTGAGCCCAGCTATATTCAGGATGTTTTACATCTGCTTCTTTCATAAAATCATCTCTGTAGGTTTTCGCTAAAATACTAGCAGTAATACTCAAAAATTTGGCATTATTTTTAATAATACATTGATGATTGATTTTTTTGTAAGGTGTAAAGCGGTTTTCGTCAATTAATAATAATTCAGGCTTTTGAGTCAATTGGTCAATAGCTCGGTGTATTGCCAAAAAAGAAGCTTTTAAAATATTAATTTCATCAATTTCCACATTATCAACTACCCCCACAGCCCAAGTGAGCGCTTTTTCCTCTATTTCAGGACGCAGCTCATATCTATCTTTGTCACTTAATTTTTTGCTGTCATCTAACCATTTATTTCTATAATTTTTGGGTAAGATAACTGATGCTGCATACACAGGACCAGCCAAACAGCCACGCCCTGCTTCGTCGCAACCTGCTTCAATTAAGTTTTTATCGAAATATGATTTAAGCATGTGAAATTTTAAACCACATAGTCACATAGCTTCACATAGATTATAACCCTATGTTTTCTATGTTCCTATGCGGTTAATTTTAAAATTATATCTGCTCCAAGCAAGCCTTAATCGCATCAAAATCAGGCTGTTTACCAGCATCTTCTAAAATCTCAGCATACTGGATCACGCCATTTTTGTCGATTACAAAAGCCGAACGCTTAGTAACACCAATCATTCCAAAGCCAAAGGTTTCATATAATGAATCATACGATTTTGCAGTTGTTTTATTAAAATCCGATAATAAATCGAAATTATAGCTTTGCTCAGCTTTAAATTTCCCTAAGCTAAATAATGAGTCAATCGAAATACCTATTACTTCTGCATTTAAGGATGTGTAAATGTTATAATTATCTCTAATGTTACATAATTCAGCTGTACATACACCTGTAAATGCTAAGGGGAAGAATAAAATCACTAAATTTTTTCCTTTGTAATCTGACAAAGAAATCTCTTTTTTTTCGGTATTAAATAATTTAAAATCTGGAGCTGCTTGTCCTACTGTAATTGCCATATATTTTGTTTTTATGCTTACCTGTGGTAAACTGGTTATTAATTGTTAGTTAAACAATCTTAATTTAGAACTGTTTAAACAAAGTAAATGATAATTTTGCACAAAAATTTAATAAACTAAAAAAATAAAATTATATGGCATTAGTAGGTAAAAAAGCGCCTTTATTCAAGGCATCAGCGGTAATTAACGGAGAAGAAATCGTAGATAATTTTTCGTTAGAACAATACATTGGCAAAAAGCATGTGGTGTTTTTCTTTTACCCAAAAGATTTCACGTTTGTATGTCCAACTGAATTACACGCGTTTCAAGAGAAATTAAAAGAGTTTGAAGCTCGTAATTGCGCTGTAGTAGGTTGCAGTACAGATACAGAGCAAAGCCACTGGGGTTGGTTACAATTAGATAAAAAAGCAGGTGGTATCAAGGGAGTTACTTATCCATTAGTAGCAGATACAACTAAAATTATTTCTATTAATTTCGATACATTATTAGGAGATTATGATGTAAACGAAAACGGTGATTTAATAGCTACAGGAGACATGATTGCATTCCGTGGATTGTTCTTAATTGACAAATCTGGCGTTGTTCGTCACCAATTAATCAATGATTTGCCATTAGGACGTAATGTTGATGAAGCTTTACGTATGGTTGACGCTTTACAGTTTTTTGAAGAAAAAGGTGAAGTTTGTCCAGCGAATTGGAGCAAAGGAAAAGATGGCATGAAGGCTGACCACAAAGGGGTTGCAGACTATTTAGGAACTCACTAAATAGCAGTTTAATTAAACAAAAATGGAAGGATTTTTCCTTCCATTTTTGTTTACATATAGAACTAAAAACAATTATTTTCGAAAAAAAACGAAAAAAGTTATATATTTTTTTGCAACAACAGAAATTGTTATTAAATTTGCAACCCCAATTAAAAGGGACGTTCTTTAAAAGCAAAAAAATTAAGCCGAAGTAGCTCAGCTGGTAGAGCCACTGATTTGTAATCAGTAGGTCGGGGGTTCGAGTCCCTTCTTCGGCTCTTAATTTAAAATGGGGATATACCAGAGTGGCCAAATGGGACAGACTGTAAATCTGTTGTTTCGACTTCGGAGGTTCGAATCCTCCTGTCCCCACATTGAACGATGGTTGTCGCATTGTTAAGAGATTAAGCGAAAGTAGCTCAATTGGTAGAGCTCCAGCCTTCCAAGCTGGAGGTTGCGGGTTCGAGACCCGTCTTTCGCTCCAATAGAATGAGGTTGTGTGAAGTTGATGAATAACCGTATAAACGGACAAAAGACAGAAAAGGCTTGCGTAGGCGGTCTCAATTCTTTTGAATGTCCCCAAAAAGAGGGACTTTTCGTGTATACAAGAGTAAAGTTCTTTAAAATACAGCAAACAGCAGAGTCAAAATAATATGACTTTTAGAAATCATATTTAATAAGCTGTTGTAGCTCAGTGGTAGAGCACCTCCTTGGTAAGGAGGAGGTCGGCGGTTCAATCCCGCTCAACAGCTCAAACAAAGAGAAAAAACGAATAAATTAAATAATTAATAATAATAACAAATAAACAAAATAACAATGGCTAAAGAAAAATTCGACCGTTCCAAACCACACGTAAACATTGGAACAATTGGTCACGTAGATCACGGTAAAACTACATTAACAGCTGCAATTACTACTGTATTAGCATCTAAAGGTTTATCAGAAGTAAGAGATTTCTCTTCTATTGATAATGCTCCTGAAGAAAAAGAACGTGGTATTACTATTAATACTTCACACGTTGAGTATCAAACAGCTACACGTCACTACGCACACGTAGATTGTCCAGGTCACGCGGATTATGTAAAAAACATGATTACTGGTGCTGCACAAATGGACGGAGCTATTTTAGTAGTTGCTTCTACTGATGGTCCTATGCCTCAAACTCGTGAGCATATCTTATTAGCTCGTCAAGTTGGTGTACCTTCTATCGTTGTATTCATGAATAAAGTGGATATGGTTGAAGATGCTGAGTTATTAGAATTAGTTGAAATGGAAATCCGTGAATTATTATCATTCTACAAGTTTGATGGTGATAACACTCCAATCATCCAAGGTTCTGCTTTAGGTGGATTAAATAACGATCCAAAATGGGTTGATAAAATTATGGAATTAATGGATGCTGTTGATTCTTACATTCCATTACCTCCACGTGAAAAAGAAAAACCATTCTTAATGCCGGTTGAAGACGTGTTTACAATTACTGGTCGTGGAACTGTTGCTACAGGTCGTATCGAAACAGGTGTAATCAACTCTAATGATCCAGTTGAGATTATTGGTATGGGTGATGAAAAATTAACTTCTACTGTTACAGGTGTTGAGATGTTCCGTAAAATTTTAGATTACGGTGAGGCTGGAGATAACGTAGGTTTATTATTACGTGGTATTGACAAAGCTGATATCCGTCGTGGTATGGTTATCGTTAAACCAGGTTCTATCAAAGCTCACAAAAAATTCAAAGCTGAGGTTTATATCTTGAAAAAAGAAGAAGGTGGACGTCACACTCCATTCCATAACAAATACCGTCCTCAATTCTACTTACGTACAACTGACGTAACTGGAGAGATTACTTTAGAAGCAGGACGCGAAATGGTTATGCCAGGTGATAACGTTACTATTCAAGTTGAATTACATTCAGCTGTAGCTATGGATAAAGGTTTACGTTTCGCAATGCGTGAAGGTGGCCGTACTGTAGGTGCTGGTCAAGTAACTGAGATTTTATCTTAATAAATGCATATTATTAGCAAAATGGCTTGCCGAAAGGCTTAGCCATTTTGCTATTTAATATAAAATGTATTTTACGGGAGTAGTTCAAGGGTAGAATATCGGTCTCCAAAACCGCTGATGGGGGTTCGAATCCCTCCTCCCGTGCTAAATAAAGTTAGAAGGAAGAGATAAGAAAGTAAAATTTCTTACATCTAAAATTTTAAATCTAAAATTAACAAAGATGAGTAAGTTTGGAACATATATAGAAGAAACTAAAGACGAATTATTTAATAAAGTTACTTGGCCAACTTGGCCTGAGCTTCAAAGCAGTGCTTTATTAGTAATGGTAGCGTCTATCATTATTGGTCTTATAGTTTGGGGTATGGATGCAGCATTTAGTAAGTTAATGGAATTAGCTTATCAAATGGTGAATAGTTTATAATTTTTTATACTTACAAAATGGCTGAAACAGTAAATAAAGAAACTTCTTCGATTGTAAAAAAATGGTACGTAGTACGTGCTATTAGCGGACAAGAGAAAAAAGTAAAACAATATATTGAAGTAGAAATTAATCGTTTAAAATTAAACGATTATGTATCACAAGTTTTAATTCCTACTGAAAAATTTATTCAAATTCGTAACGGAAAGAAAATTCAAAAAGAACGTTCTTTCTACCCAGGTTATGTATTAATTGAAGCAGCTTTAGTAGGTGAAATCACACACATTATCAAAAACATCACTGGTGTTATTGGTTTTTTAGGTGAAACTAAACGTGGAGAAGCTGTTCCAATGCGTTTATCTGAAGTAAATCGTATTTTAGGTAAAGTAGATGAATTAACAGAAGCTGATAGCGTAGTTACTAGTAATTATACTGTTGGAGAATCGGTTAAAGTAACTAACGGACCTTTCAACGGTTTCAGTGGTACAATTGAAGAAATTAACGAAGAGAAGAAAAAAATCAAAGTTACTGTTAAGATCTTTGGACGTAAAACTCCAGTTGAATTAAGCTTTGGTGAAGTAGAAATAGAATAATTAAGAAATTGAATGGTATAAATCAGGTTAAAATGAGCCGCTTTGCTGCTTCCAACTCAAAGTCAACTTTAATTCTCGATTTATACTAACAATGTAACAAATAAATAAAAACAAAAAAATGGCAAAAGAGTTATCAGCAATTGTAAAGCTTCAAATTAAAGGTGGAGCTGCTAACCCGTCGCCTCCAATTGGTCCTGCATTAGGTGCAAAAGGTGTAAACATTATGGAGTTCTGTAAGCAATTTAATGCTAGAACTCAAGAACAAGCAGGTAAAGTATTACCAGTTTTGATTAATGTTTATGTTGATAAAACGTTCGATTTCATTATCAAACGTACACCAGTAGCAGTTCAAATTTTAGAGGTAACTAAAGTTAAGCAAGGTTCTGGCGAAAGCAACCGTAAAAAAGTTGGTACCATTTCATGGGACCAAATTCGTACTATCGCAACAGATAAAATTGTAGACATGAACTGTTTTACAATCGAATCTGCAATGTCAATGGTAGCAGGTACTGCTCGTAGCATGGGAATCACAACAACAGGCGAGGCACCTGTAAAACCTTAATTAAATTAATTATTAACCAAAAACAAGCTTTTAAAAAATGGCAACGTTAACTAAAAAAAGAAAGTCAGCAGACGCTAAGTTCGATGTGAACAAAGCACACACTGTGGCTGAAGCTTCAAAAGTAGTGAAAGAAATTACCACTACTAAATTTGATGCATCCGTGGATCTTGCGATCCGTTTAGGAGTTGATCCTCGTAAAGCTAATCAAATGGTTCGTGGAACTGTTACCTTACCTCACGGTACTGGTAAAGTGTTGCGTGTTTTAGCAATTGTTACTCCTGATAAGGAAGCAGAAGCTAAAGCTGCAGGTGCGGATTACGTTGGATTAGACGAATACATTGAAAAAATTAAAAACGGATGGACAGATGTAGACGTAATCATCACTATGCCTTCAGTAATGGGTAAAGTAGGTGCATTAGGTCGTGTATTAGGTCCTCGTGGATTAATGCCTAACCCTAAAACAGGAACTGTTACCATGGATATTGGTAAAGCAGTAACTGATTCAAAAGGTGGTAAAATTGATTTTAAAGTAGATAAAGCAGGTATCGTTCACACAGGAATTGGTAGAGCATCTTTCGACGCTCAAAAATTAACTGAAAACGCGATGGAAGTTTTAAATGCAATCGTAAAATTAAAACCATCTTCTGCAAGAGGTACATATGTTAGATCTGTGTACATGAGCAGCACAATGAGTGCAGGTATTCAAATTGATCCTAAATCATTTAATTAATAAAAAAACTCTTTTAGTATGAACAAACAAGAAAAAACACAGGAAATAGATAGATTACTTAGCATGTTAAATGCTAACACAAAAATCTATTTAGCTGATTGTTCTTCTTTGTCAGTAGAAAAGGTAAATCAATTACGCCGTTCTTGCTATGATAAAAAAGTAAGTATGTCTGTTGTTAAAAACACTTTATTAGCGAAAGCTTTAGAGCGTGCAAACGATAGCAATCTTGCTCAATTAATCCCAGCATTAAAAGGCCAAACTGCTTTAATGTTAACTGAAACATCCAATGTACCAGCTAAATTAATTAAAGAGTTCCGTAAAGGTGGTGATAAACCTCAATTAAAAGCAGCTTATGTTGAAGAAATGATCTTTATCGGTGACGATAAATTAGATTCTTTAGCAAACTTAAAATCGAAAAACGAATTAATAGGCGAAGTAATTGGCTTATTACAATCTCCAATCCAACGCGTAATCGGTGGTTTAGAGAACAAGTTTAAAGGTGGAGACGAAGCAGCAGCTTAATTGTACTGAATCAAAGAATAAAAAAAACAAGCTTACGTAGGTAAGCAAAACAAATTAAATTAATAACAAACAAAAATTAAACTAATAATAAAATGGCAGACGTAAAAGCAATCGCTGAAACATTAGTAAACTTGACAGTTAAAGAAGTTCAAGAATTAGCAACAGTATTAAAAGACGAATATGGTATCGAACCAGCAGCAGCAGCAGTAGTTGTAGCAGCAGGCGGTGGTGGTGCTGACGCAGCAGCAGCTAAAACATCTTTTGATGTAATTTTAGTTGAAGCAGGTGCAGCTAAATTAGGTGTAGTTAAAGTTGTAAAAGACTTAACTGGATTAGGCTTAAAAGAAGCTAAAGATTTAGTTGATGGTGCTCCAAAAGCAGTTAAAGAAGGTATTGCAAAAGAAGAAGCTGAGTCTATTAAAAAGGCTTTAGAAGAAGCTGGTGCAAAAGTAGAAGTAAAATAATTTTACTTATAAAATTAGGCGTTAAGGTCTTCTTTGCTCAGGCAAAAGACCTTAACCCTTTTTCTGCTTTTAGTAATTGGCGTAACTCTTTTAGAATACTAACTAATAAACTTAATTACATTGGCTACAGCAATTAAAAAATCACAGAGAATTAATTTCTCTTCAAACAAATTTCCAATTGAATATCCAGATTTTTTGGATATACAAGTGAAATCTTTCCAAGATTTCTTTCAATTAGAAACTACACCGGATAACCGTAAAAACGAAGGTTTATTCCGCGTATTTGCCGAAAACTTTCCTATCTCTGATGCGAGAAATAACTTCGTATTGGAATTTTTGGATTATTTCGTAGATCCACCACGCTATGCTCTTGAAGAGTGTATTAGCCGTGGTTTAACTTATTCAGTACCTTTAAAAGCTAAATTAAAGCTTTACTGTACTGATCCTGAACATGAAGATTTTGAAACCATCGTGCAGGACGTTTATTTGGGAACAATCCCGTACATGACACCAAAAGGTTCTTTCGTAATCAATGGTGCTGAACGTGTTATTGTTTCTCAATTACACCGTTCTCCAGGCGTGTTCTTCGGTCAAAGCCGTCACGCAAATGGTACTAAATTATATAGTGCTCGTGTTATCCCTTTCAAAGGTTCTTGGATTGAGTTTGCAACTGACATCAACAACGTGATGTATGCTTACATTGATCGTAAGAAAAAGTTACCAGTTACTACTTTATTACGTGCTATTGGTTTTGAAAGTGATAAACAAATTTTAGAAATTTTTGGTTTAGCTGACGAAGTGAAAGTTTCGAAAGCAGGTTTAAAACGTGAGGTTGGTCGTAGACTAGCAGCTCGTGTTTTAAAAACATGGATTGAGGATTTCGTTGATGAGGATACCGGGGAAGTTGTGTCAATTGAGCGTAATGAAGTTATCTTAGATCGTGAAACGATTTTAGATGATTTACATATCGACTTAATTGCTGACGCTGGTGTTAAATCTATCATCTTGCACAAAGAAGACGTAAATACAGCAGATTTTGCTATTATCTACAATACTTTACAAAAAGATTCAACTAACTCAGAAAAAGAAGCAATCGAGTATATCTACCGTTTACTTCGTAATGCTGAGCCACCTGATGAAGAAACAGCTCGTGGAGTAATCGACAAGTTATTCTTCTCTGACAAACGTTATGATTTAGGTGAAGTAGGTCGTTACCGTATCAACAAAAAATTAGGTATCGATATTCCTATGAATATCCGTGTACTTACAAGAGAAGATATTATTTTGATCATGAAATATTTGATCGAATTAATTAATTCTAAAACTGATGTGGATGATATCGATCACTTGTCTAACCGTCGTGTTCGTACAGTTGGTGAACAATTATTCTCTCAATTTGGTGTTGGTTTAGCTCGTATGGCTCGTACTATTCGTGAACGTATGAACGTTCGTGATAACGAGGTATTTACTCCAACCGATTTGATTAATGCAAAAACATTATCTTCTGTAATTAATTCATTCTTCGGAACGAATCAATTATCTCAGTTCATGGATCAAACCAATCCTTTATCGGAGATTACGCATAAGCGTCGTCTTTCGGCACTAGGGCCAGGAGGTTTATCTCGTGAGCGTGCAGGTTTCGAGGTACGTGACGTTCACTACACTCACTACGGACGTTTATGTACAATTGAAACTCCAGAAGGACCAAACATTGGATTAATTTCTTCATTATGCGTTTTCGCAAAAGTTAATAAATTAGGATTTATCGAAACTCCTTTCCGTAGTGTAACTAACGGTAAAGTGGAAGTAAATAAAGGAATTACTTATTTAACAGCTGAAGAAGAAGATCAAAAAAATATTGCTCAAACATCAGCAGAATTAGATGAAAAAGGAAACTTTGTTAATGACAAAGTAACTGCACGTTACGAAGGAGATTTCCCAGTAATTGAGCCAGCTAAAGTAAACTTGATGGATGTTGCTCCTAACCAAATTGCATCGATTGCCGCTTCATTAATTCCATTCTTGGAACATGATGATGCCAACCGTGCCTTGATGGGATCAAACATGCAACGTCAAGCAGTTCCATTAATGCGTCCAGAAGCACCAATCGTTGGTACTGGTATCGAAGCTCGTGTAGCTGAAGATAGCCGTGTATTAATTAATGCAGAAGGCGAAGGAATTGTTGAATATGTTGATGCAAGAGAAATTGTAATTCGTTACAACAGAACTAACGACGAGAAATTAGTATCGTTTGAAGGTGATGTTAGAACTTATAAATTAACTAAATTCCAAAAAACCAACCAAAGTACTTGTATGAACTTAAAACCTATCGTTAAGAAAGGTGATAAAGTTGTAAAAGGACAAGTATTATGTGATGGTTATGCAACCGATAAAGGTGAATTAGCATTAGGACGTAACTTAAAAGTAGCGTTCATGCCTTGGAAAGGTTATAACTTTGAGGATGCGATTGTAATCTCTGAACGTATCATCCGTGATGATATCTTTACATCTATTCATATTGATGAATATTCTTTAGAAGTGCGTGATACAAAACGTGGAATGGAAGAGTTAACTCCAGATATTCCTAACGTTAGTGAAGATGCAACTAAAGATTTAGATGAAAAAGGTGTGATTCGTGTTGGTGCTGAGGTTAAAGAAGGTGACATCTTAATTGGAAAAATTACTCCAAAAGGTGAAACTGATCCATCTCCAGAAGAAAAATTATTACGTGCTATCTTTGGTGATAAAGCAGGTGACGTTAAAGATGCGTCTTTACGTGTATCTCCTTCTATCAAAGGTGTTATCGTTGATAAAAAATTATTCTCTCGTGCTATTAAAGATAAAAAGCAAAAAGCTGATGAGAAGCCTTTAATTGAGAAATTAGATGCAGATCATAATAAAGATATTGCTAACATTAAATACCAATTAATTGAAAAATTATTTGAACTAGTTAATGGTCGTACATCGCAAGGTGTTACTAATATCTTAGGCGAAGAGGTAATTACTAAAGGAACTAAATTCACTCAAAAATTATTAGAGAAAGTTGATTTCTCTGAAGTTAACCCAGGTAACTGGACAACAGATAAAGATAAAAATGAGCAAATTGAGCGTTTGTTACATAACTTCATGATCAAGTTTAATGATTATTTAGGTCAGTACAAACGTGCTAAGTTCCAAATTACTGTTGGTGATGAATTACCAAATGGTATTGTTCAATTAGCAAAAGTTTACATCGCACAAAAACGTAAGTTAAAAGTGGGTGATAAGATGGCGGGTCGTCACGGTAACAAGGGTATTGTTGCTCGTATCGTTAAAGACGAAGACATGCCATTCTTAGATGATGGAACTCCAGTTGATATCGTGTTAAATCCATTAGGTGTACCATCTCGTATGAACATCGGACAGATTTATGAAACAGTATTAGCGTGGGCTGGTAAAGAATTAGGATTGAAATTCTCAACTCCAATTTTTGACGGTGCTACAATGGAACAAATTGATGGTTATACAACACAAGCAAAAATCCCTCAATATGGCCGTACATTCTTAATTGATGGCGGTACAGGTGAGAAATTTGACCAACCAGCAACTGTAGGTATTATCTACATGTTAAAATTAGGTCACATGGTGGATGATAAGATGCATGCTCGTTCAATCGGACCATATTCATTAATTACACAACAACCTTTAGGTGGTAAAGCACAGTTTGGTGGTCAGCGTTTTGGTGAGATGGAGGTTTGGGCATTAGAAGCATACGGTGCAGCTAACGTGTTACAGGAATTATTAACCATTAAATCGGATGATGTAATGGGTCGTGCAAAAGCTTATGAAGCAATTGTAAAAGGCGAAAACATTCCTGCTCCAGGTATACCAGAATCGTTTAATGTATTAATGCACGAATTACGTGGATTAGCATTAGATGTAACATTAGACTAAAAAACTCTTTTCCTTCTCCCCTCTCTTTTAGGAGAGGGGTTGGGGGTGAGGTATAAATTTTTATTATCACTAAAACCAAAAAGCAAAAAAATGGCTTTAAGAAAAGATAACAAAGTAAAATCAAACTTCTCAAAAATCACGATTAGTTTAGCTTCTCCGGAAACTATCCTACAACGTAGTGCTGGTGAAGTTTTGAAACCAGAAACCATTAACTACCGTACTTACAAACCTGAAAGAGATGGTTTGTTTTGCGAGCGTATTTTTGGACCAGTTAAAGATTACGAATGTCATTGTGGAAAATACAAGCGTATTCGTTACAAAGGTATCATCTGCGATCGTTGTGGTGTTGAAGTAACTGAGAAAAAAGTTCGTAGAGAACGTATGGGTCACATTAACTTAGTTGTTCCTGTTGCTCATATTTGGTATTTCCGTTCGTTACCAAATAAAATTGGTTACTTATTAGGATTACCAACTAAAAAATTAGATATGATTATTTACTACGAACGTTATGTAGTAATTAATGCAGGTGTTGCCGCTCAAAACGGAACAGCATATTTAGACTTCTTAACGGAAGAAGAATATTTAAATTTAGTTGACACGTTACCAAAAGACAATCATTTATTGGATGATAATGATCCTAATAAATTTATTGCTAAAATGGGAGCGGAAGCTTTACAAGATTTATTAGCTCGTTTACAATTAGATGAGTTATCTTATGAGTTACGTCACAAAGCAAATACAGAAACATCTCAACAACGTAAAAACGAAGCATTAAAACGTTTACAAGTTATTGAGGCTTTCCGTTCAGCAAACAAACACATTGAAAATCGTCCTGAGTGGATGATCATCAAAACAGTTCCGGTTATTCCACCAGAATTGCGTCCTTTGGTTCCATTGGATGGTGGTCGTTTTGCTACTTCTGATTTAAATGATTTATACCGTCGTGTTATTATTCGTAACAACCGTTTAAAGCGTTTAATTGAAATTAAAGCACCAGACGTTATCTTACGTAATGAGAAACGTATGTTACAAGAGTCAGTAGATTCATTATTTGATAACTCTCGTAAATCTAACGCAGTTAAAACTGAATCTAACAGAGCTTTAAAATCATTATCTGATTCATTAAAAGGTAAACAAGGACGTTTCCGTCAAAACTTATTAGGAAAACGTGTTGATTATTCTGCGCGTTCGGTAATTGTTGTAGGACCTGAAATGAAACTACATGAGTGTGGTTTACCAAAAGATATGGCGGCTGAGTTATTCAAGCCATTTATTATCCGCAAAATGATTGAGCGTGGTATCGTGAAAACGGTAAAATCTGCTAAGAAAATTGTAGATAAAAAAGAGCCAATTGTTTGGGATATTTTAGAAAACGTATTAAGAGGACATCCTGTAATGTTAAACCGTGCACCAACATTGCACAGATTAGGTATTCAGGCGTTCCAACCAAAATTAATTGAAGGAAAAGCAATTCAGTTACACCCATTAGTGTGTTCTGCATTCAACGCCGATTTTGACGGGGATCAAATGGCGGTACACGTTCCATTAGGACATGCCGCAGTATTAGAAGCACAAATTTTAATGTTAGCTTCTCATAACATTTTAAATCCATCTAACGGTGCGCCAGTTGCGGTTCCATCTCAGGATATGGTTTTAGGTTTATATTATTTAACTAAATCTAAAAAGAACTTACCTAATGACGCAGTAAGAGGAGAAGGTAAAATATTTTATAGTGCAGAAGAAGTTAACATTGCTTTAAACGAAAAGCAAGTTGATATCCATGCTCAAATTAAAATACGTGTTACCAATGCTTTAGAGGGCGATAAATTAGTAACAAAAATTATTGAAACAACAGTTGGACGTGTGATGTTTAACCAAGTTGTTCCGCATGAAGTAGGTTATATCAACGAATTGTTGACTAAAAAATCGCTTCGTGATATTATCGGAATGGTGGTTAAGAAAACAGGTATGGCTAAAACTGCTAAGTTCTTAGATGATATCAAAGACTTAGGATTTAAAACAGCCTTCAAAGGTGGATTATCATTTAACTTAGGTGATATCGAAACTCCAGCTGAGAAATTCAAAATTATTAAAGATGCACGTACGCAAGTTGATGAAGTAATGAGTAACTACTCAATGGGTTTCATTACAAACAACGAACGTTACAACCAAGTAATTGACATCTGGACACATGCTAACTCAAAAGTTACTAAAAAAGTAATGGATGTGTTAAGTACAGATAAGCAAGGATTCAACTCTGTATATATGATGTTGGATTCTGGTGCTCGTGGATCTAAAGAACAAATTAAACAGTTAAGTGGTATGCGTGGTTTGATGGCTAAGCCACAGAAAGCAGGTGATACAACGGCTTCCATTATTGAGAATCCGGTATTATCTAACTTCCGTGAAGGTTTATCTATCTTAGAATACTTTATTTCTACCCACGGTGCTCGTAAAGGTTTAGCGGATACGGCATTAAAAACAGCTGATGCGGGTTACTTAACTCGTCGTTTAGTTGACGTTGCTCAAGATGTTATTATTAACGAAGAAGATTGTGGAACATTACGTGGCTTAACGGCTATGGCATTGAAAAACAATGATGATATCGTTGAATCATTAGCAGAAAGAGTTTTAGGCCGTATTGCATTAAATGATGTATATCATCCAACTACTGGTGAATTAATTGTTACTGGTGGTGAAATGATTGATGAAGATGTATGTGCATTAATTGAAAAATCTCCAATTGAATCAGTTGAAATTCGTTCGGTATTAACTTGCGAATCTAAATTAGGAGTTTGTTCGAAATGTTACGGACGTAACTTATCTAACGGACGTCAAGTTCAATTAGGTGAGGCAGTTGGTGTTATCGCAGCTCAATCAATTGGTGAGCCAGGTACACAGTTAACATTACGTACATTCCACGTTGGGGGTACTGCATCTAACACGGCAGCATCTTCTAGCTACATTGCTAAATACGATGGTATTGCTGAAATTGATGAATTACGTACTGTTGAGCGTATTAACGCTGACGGAACTAAGGCTAATGTTGTTATTGGTCGTTCTACTGAAGTTCGTATCGTTGATGCAAACACAGGTATTACGTTAACTACTGGTAATATTCCTTACGGTTCTCAATTATATATCAAACCTAGCGCGAAAGTGAAAAAAGGAGATATGATTTGTGATTGGGATCCATATAACGCGGTTATTGTTTCTGAATTCGCTGGTTCTGTAGAATACGAAGGAATTAAAGAAAATGTAACTTACCGTGAAGAATCTGATGAACAAACAGGTTTCCGTGAGAAAGTAATTATTGAAAGTAGAGATAAAACATTATCACCATTAATCAGAATCGTTGACAAAAAAGGTGAGCCTTTAAAAACTTATAACTTACCTATTAGTGCACACATTGTTGTGAACGAAAAAGTAAAAGTGGAGTTAGGACAAATTTTAGTTAAGATTCCTCGTGTTACTGGTAAAACGGGAGATATTACAGGTGGTTTACCTCGTGTAACTGAGTTATTCGAAGCACGTAACCCAAGTAATCCTGCAGTAGTTTCTGAAATTGACGGTATCGTTACTTTCGGTAAAATTAAGCGTGGTAATCGTGAAGTAATTGTTGAAGCTAAAACTGGTGAACAACACCGTTACTTAGTGTCTTTATCTAAACATATCTTAGTACAAGAGAATGACTTTGTGAAAGCAGGTGAGCAATTATCTGATGGAGCAACTTCTCCTGGTGATATCTTAGCAATTAAAGGCCCTACAGCAGTTCAAGAATACTTAGTAAATGAGATTCAAGAGGTTTACCGTTTACAAGGACAAAAATTGAATGATAAGCATTTCGAAACGATCGTTCGTCAGATGATGCGTAAAGTTCAAATTGAAGATCCAGGTGATACTTCTTTCTTAGAATTACAGTTAATTAATAAAATTAACTTCATGACTGAGAATGATGAGTTGTATGGTAAAAAAGTAGTTGTTGAGCCAGGTGATTCTGAAAACTTGAAACGTGGACAAATTGTTACAGCACGTAAATTACGTGATGAGAACTCTGTGTTACGTCGTAAGGATTTAAAATTAGTTGAAGCTCGTGATGCAGTTCCTGCAACAGCAACTTCTATCTTACAAGGTATTACAAGAGCATCGTTACAAACTAACAGTTGGATTTCTGCGGCATCGTTCCAGGAGACTACTAAAGTATTAAACGAAGCAGCTGTAAACGGAAAAGTAGATACATTACAAGGATTAAAAGAAAACGTAATTGTTGGACATTTAATTCCTGCAGGTACAGGTTTACGTCAATACGAAAAAATCGTGGTTGGTAGTAAAGAAGAGTACGAGCGCTTAATGGCATCTAAAGAAGAGATCGAAGAAGAAGCTTAATTAGCTTAAAAGATAAATTAAAACCCCGATAGAAATGTCGGGGTTTTTTGTTTTCAAGAATATCAAAATACTATTATGCGGTCGCAATTTGCGACTGCATAAGTGAATCAAAAAAATATAGAAACGGAACGCAGATTAATATGATAGGAACTGATTTAATCTTTGGTAATCATAACTATCTGCGTCATCAGCGTTCTATTAAAACAATTGCACATTTTTCGAAATGCTACAAAATGCTACAATCTGTAGCAAAACCCTACTACAAAATAATTTACTTTTGTTTTAGAGAAACAATTTAATTTATAGAGAGATGCAATTACAAATGATTCAAACAAAAATTTGTGAAGTAAGAGGACAAAAGGTTATGTTAGATTTTGATTTAGCAGAGCTTTATGAAGTGCTAACTAAAAGCCTAAACCTCGCAGTAAAAAGAAATCTAAGAAGGTTTCCGGAAGACTTTATGTTTCAACTCACAAAACCGGAATGGGAGCATATAAATTCTCTAAGGTTGCAAATGAAACCTTAGAGAATGGAAGAGGAAAATACCGTAAGTATTTACCCTACGCCTTTACCGAACAAGGCGTAGCCATGTTAAGCGGCATCTTAAATAGCGACAAAGCCATTGATGTAAACATTGCTATTATGCGCGCTTTTATTGCTTTAAAACAATTTGCTCTAACAAATACGGAGTTAAATAATAAACTCAAAGAACTGGAAAACACCTACAATAAACAATTTAAAGATGTTTACGAAGCCATCAATTATTTATTGCAGAAGGATAAACAGGAAACTAATCAAAAGGAACGAAAACAGATTGGGTATAAATAAGTGCTATTTTTTCGACTTCTTCTCCATGACTTCAAAATCCATTAATTCGGCAATGGTTACATCTAAGCTGTTGGCGAGTTGAAATAAATAGTAGAGAGATGGACTAACCTTGCCACTTTCGATTCTTTGTAAGCTTTGTTGGTCTTTATTCATATTACTACTTACTTCACCTTGAGTAAAGCCCTTTTTTAACCTCAATTTTTTAACATGAAGGCCGAAATTTTTTTGAAGTATGTCTTTTTTAAGATCCAATAGCTATATTAGTAGCTACTAAGGTTGCGATAACAGCAAATATGTTTTAAAACATATTTGTTGTATTTTGAAATAATTACTACTTTAGCGTTAAATCATTTTTTAATTATGAACAATAGTTTTATAAAAAAAATAGCATTAATAGTATTCCATTTTCTTTTTATTAATGTGTCCTCGCAAAATATTTGTTTTAACAATTCAGAATCTTACGCTATTGGGGTGAGTGGTGCTGCCATAGTTTCAGCTCCCGGCGATTTTAATGGTGATGGAATAAAAGATCTTGCTGTATTCAGGAATAATGTAAGCAATCCAATTGCAATCATGCTGGGGGACAATGCAGGTAATTATACATATTCATATGGGACAAATGCTTTTTGTTTTATGCTGGATCAGCTCCAGTTTTTAGTTTCAAGGCTGTTGATTTTAACAATGATACATATGACGACCTTCTTATAAGTAGCTTACAAGGGGAAATGAGGGTTCTTATGAATAATACAAACAATTCTTTTTCTCTTGGTTATCAGTATAATACTACTATATCTTCTGCAGCGCAGAGCTTTGTTGTAGCCGATGACTTTAATAATGATTCAAACATGGATATAATCATGACAAGTGCAGTTTCTCCTAATAAAATGAGAATTTTCATAGGAAGCGGTAATGGGTCTTTTGTTGTAGGCACTGATTTTAATGGATCAACTGGAGAAATTGTAAGTGGTGATTTTAATTCTGATGGAAATAAGGACATTGCTCTTGCTGCTGGAACCTCAATCATATGTATGTTTGGCATGGGTAATTGTACATTTACTTCTGGAGGCTCAGTAAGTGTTGGTGCAAATATTTTATCAATAGTTCCTGGGGACTTTAATAATGATAACATGCTAGACATAGCATCAATTGATCAATCTACATCGACACCGTTGTTTGTAAGAACTTTTCTAGGAAATAACAATGGTACATTTTTGGCAAATGGAAATTATCCAATTAGTGCAATTGCATCAGGCCCTCTGACAGCTAAAGACTTTAATAATGATGGATTTTTAGATATTGCAGGAGCTCTGAACGATAATACCTTTTTTATTCTGCCTGGAAATTTATTAGGAAAATTTTCTCAAGAAACAATGTATTCTGCTCCAATAGGAATAAGATCAATTATTTCTTTTGACACAAATAATGATGGTGAGGAGGATATTATCAGCTCTTCTGAAGCCAGTCATAAAATATGTACTTTTTATGGGAACGGGACGTTAGCCTTTAATACTGCAAGTGTTTTTGGTTCAAAAAATTTAAACAATACTGATAGAATATATCGAGTTGTAGTTGCAGATTTTGATTGTGATGGTAAAAATGATATTGCTTCTGTTTCAAATTTTATAGATTCAATATCAATACTATATAATAAAGGGGGTAACTTATGGAAAGAGAAACGATATAAATGTTCTGGTTATGCTCAATCACTTGTAAAAGGTGATTTTAATGGAGATGGACTAATAGACATTGCGATACTTGATAATGGAATTACTATTTTGCAAAATTCTTGTTCAGGAACTTTTACGAGTATAATTGCTGTAAACGGCTCTAGTATTTTAAATAAAGTAGGGATGATTGCAAGGGACTTGAATGCAGACTCCAATATGGATTTATTGGTAATTAATAATGGCGATATTAAGATATACTTGGGAAATGGGAATTCGGGATTTGCATCCCCTGTTGTTTATGCAATGAGTATGCCAAAAGGTGCAGCAGTTTCCGACTATAATGGAGATGGAGTATTAGACATAGCTATTACTAATTTATCTTCATCACTTTATATCTTATTGGGTATTGGTGATGGAACTTTTAATTCTCCAATGACTGTGTCAACAAGTTTTCAGGGTAAATATGTGTCAAGTGCTGATTTTAATAATGATGGTATTTCTGATTTAGCAGTTAATCATGGACCAGGCAGTACCTTTGGTGCTGTATCAGTTCTTATTGGAGATGGATCTGCAGGTTTTAGTAATGTCGTAACCTATAACACAGGAATCAATATTACAACAACAACTGGTATCGCAGATATGAATGGTGATGGAAAACAGGATATGATTATAGGGGCCTTAAATTCTGGATACACATCAAATCCATATTCATCATATACATATAATGGGTTAGCCATATATCTTGGTAATGGAGCAGGAGTCTTTACATATAAACCATTTAATGTTCCCATAGATGCTCAAGTTGTTTTGCCGGAGGACATAGATAATGATGGAACTATAGATATAGTAGCTACTTATAATGAAAAGATAACTATTTTTACTAATCAATCACCACAAATTAGTACAGTGTCAAATACTACTATTTGTCAACCTCCACCAGTTGTTCTTAAGGCAACTAAGAATCTATATTCTTATACGTGGCATCCGGGAAATTCTTCCTTGGATAGTTTGTTAGTTACTACAAGTGGTCAATATTATGTTTCTTATCATAATAAGAATAACACATGTGCGGTAAATAGCAATACTATTACAGTAAAAGTAATTCCTACTTTGTCTATTTCTCCTATAGCAGCAATATGCTTCAATTCAAGCGCTAATTTAAACGTTACTGGCGCTAGTACTACACATGGAATAATGGGGCAGTAACATCAAGCATTACAGTCACACCAACAATAAATACCACATATACTGTCACGGGAACAGCTTTAAACAATTGTAGTAATACGCAAACAGTTAGTGTCGTTATTGATAATACATGCCAAGATATTTGGCCAGGAGATGCTAACAGCGATGGCTTTGCAGATAATTTAGATGTGTTAGAATTAGGCTTACATTATACACAAACAGGAGCTCCAAGAGCAAGTGTAAGTAATGCTTGGCAATCGTATTTTGCAAATAATTGGATGGGAACAATTACGAATGGTAAAAATTTGAATCACAGTGATTGTAATGGAGACGGAATAATTAATGATAATGATACCTTAGCTATTTATAATAATTATGGTTTAACACATGCGTTTAAACCAGCGCAAACTAATACCGTTAATCCTCAATTAAGAATTGTACCCGATCAAGCAGCAGTCGCAAAAGGGTCATGGGGTTCAGCATCCATTTATTTAGGCGATACTTCTGCTGCTGTGAATAGTGTAAATGGGGTTGCTTTTACTATCGACTTCAATACTGCACTAATTCAATCAAGTAATATTTACATTGAATACCAAAATTCATTTTTGGATCCTTCGAATCAAAATCTTGATTTCCGAAAATTGAATTTACCTTCTGGAAAAATATTTACAGCAACTACACATACCGTTAATAATAACGTGAGCGGTAATGGCTTAATAGCAAAATTACATTATCAAATTAAATCTAGTTTAACAACTGATCAGGTTTTAAATTTAGGAATTTCTCAAGCTAATCAATCTGATGCGTTAGGCACAATTGTTCCTTTAACATCTGGTTCAGGCACTTTAATGGCTTTGGGTACAAGTGTTGGTTTACAAGAGTTGAATGGAAATGTAGTTTCTATCAGTCCAAATCCAACAAACGGATTATTAACTATTAATTCAAAAACTGAACTTCAAAAAATAGACGTTATTTCTATTACTGGTGCATTGTTATTAAGTGAAACTCCAACTAACGTTTCTCATACATTGCATTTAGATAATTTCTCTAACGGAATTTATTTTGTGAATATATATCAGTATGATAGAATTGTGAAACGAGAGAAAATTGTTTTGAATAAGTAAATTTTGACTAACACCTGTCAGGTTTTTAGCAACCTGCTTAGTAAACCTGACAGGTGTATAGAAGTTAACTACTTCGCTTTCGTTGAATCACTAAGGTTTTTAAAGGCTTCATCAACTTCAGCAACTGTTTTTTCATAGTCACTTTTTACAGAAGCAATTTTAGGTTTCATTAATTCTAATTCATCCAATTGTGCTGTGTAATCTTTCTCCACTTGTTTTGCATCTCCTGAATTGGTTTTCACTTGCTCAACTAAAGTTTTATTTTTTTCAATCATTAATTCCAAACGTGTAATTAATGGATTGATTTTTTCTGAGAGCTTAGTAAATAAACTATCGTTAGGATTGGCATTTGTAATCGTGTCGGTAAAGGCTACAGATGATAGCTCCGAACGGTAAGACACTAAAAGAGAATCTTGTTGTTTTAATTCTGTTTGTGTGGCTTCTATTTTTTGAACGAATGCATCTGTATCATCAAAACAAGATGTCATACTAAATACTAAAACAATAGAAGTGGCGATGGTTGCAATGATAGTTTTCATGATTTTTAGTTTTATGGTTTAATGATTGATTACATTAAACAAATAATTGTAACCCATCATTAACATATATTAAGGATTGATGACTAGAAAGCAGATATAGATTTTTATCACTGGTTAAAATTTGATATCTGCAGATCTAAATAAATCTTTACTAACATCTTTAAATAGCAACACAGATTAAACGGATTAGGCAGATAAATGCGGATAAAAATAATTTCCGCTATTCTAAAATCAGCAGTATCCGCTAAATCCGCGTTCCTATTTTTTATCACATAAGTTCTTAATAAATCAGAGTCATCAGCGTTCCATTTAAGAATTACATTTTGATTTTACGTAACTCTTTAAACGCAGCGTTCAATAGCAGCAATGTTATCTAACATATCAGCGCTTTCTAAAAAATCTTTTTGTTCGTTTAAGCGTCCTTTAAAAATACGTCCCATATTAATAGCACTGGCACGCCATAAATCACCTGCTTTTGTAAATTCATCAGATAAGGTTAGTAGTTTTTGATTTCCTGTAATATCGCTTGCTTGCTCTAAAAAAGCGGCATATAAAAAACGGAAACCTCCGCCGCCAGTTCCAATTTCTTCTTGCATACGAACTATTTGCCCCATGTATAAGCCTGCTTTGCGCGGACCTAACTTCTCTCTCCATTTACGTATTTGACGAGCTGTATAGTTGATGCCATCCACACCAGCAATTGGCCCTGGAATGTTTAGCATATCAAATGCCGAACGATGAATGGCTTTGTAAATAGATTTTTGTAAATGTTCTTTACTAACTGGTTTTACATTTTCTGGATAATATACATGCCCTTTTGGGGCTAGTGGTCCTTTTGCAAAACGAACCTTTAACATGTCTTCTTCAGTAAGAGTGGTAACGGTTTCCATCACTGGGTCGCTCACTAAATAATTTCCGTTTTCTTTTCCGTAAACAACTAAATGATGCCCATTAAAATGCATTTGTTTACCATGAGGAAAATAAGGTAAGTTGTAAACTCCCACTTGGCAACCCACAGGATTTCCTAATTGTATTTGTTTATTTAAATAATCGTAAGCTTCTTTTTCGCTGCTAAATTTTCTGCGATTTACTTTTACACCTAATAATTTACTGGCTCTACTAAAAATCCAACCAGGCATACTTCTATAAGAAATAGCAGGGCCATCATTTACCATTAAAAAAGGAACATGGATATAAAATATACCAGAGCCCAAACCAAACATTAAGGGCTCGGTCATAAATTCTAAGCCATGATGCCTTAAAAGGCCTGTAGCTACACCGTTTTCGCAATGTGCCGTTTGTATATGAGAGTATTCCACTGTTTATAACTATGATTATGTGATTTCAAAATCTTCAAATTACATTTAAAATAGTATTTTCTGTTAGTTAAACTTTTTTATTACTTTATAAACACAATGATTTGCATTAGTTTCTTATATATTTCTCTAGGATTTACTTAGTTTTAGAACTTAACACCTCTTGATTTATAATTTTCAGTCAATCTCTTAATAGCTGAAAATGCTGGTGCATTCCAATCTAAAAGTTTATTAAAACTGTTATGATCATGAACTATGACGTGTTCAAGAACTAAAATCTTTCGGGTTGAAATGTCAAAGAATACAGAATAAGCTGAAACCCTTTTTGAAGCATTGTCAAAGCATTCATAAATAATAACATATCCAATTCCTTCTTTGTCAATTATTGCGTATTTATCTATAAACGTTTGAATGGAATCTTTTGCAATGTTATGTTTTACAGGTGAGGCGATATCTTCATTATTTATTTTCTTGTTTAATAGTAAGGTTGGATTTAAGTTATAAATTATTATATCCTTGTTTAGCCAAACTTGTAATTTTTTTTCTGGCAAACGCTCTATCAAAAAGCCTGTTAATGATAACACGTATTTTTTCAGGTCTTGACCCATTCTTTTAGGATCAGATAATTGGAAACCAGTAAAATCAAATCCGTAAAAAATGATATTCTTGGAACTAAAAACATCATTTTCTGATGAATATAAATTAATGCTGAAAATCATAATTTTCTCCATAATATCTGGCATAATAAATAGTGGAACCATACTACCACCAATAGTAGACATTACAATAATCACTATTGTACTAAGATTTTCTGCCTGTTGCCGTGAATTACAAATTGACGCAAGAAAAAAGCCAAAACCAATTACCGCTATTATGGTAACAAATACTAAAATAATAAACGTAGGAAAATTGATTGTTATATCAAATCTAAATAAAAGAACTGCAAATAAAAACATTATTGATAGCTGAACTAATGCTATAAAAAACGCTGACAACATTTTTCCGAATAAAATATGACTGACTTTTAATGGTGAACACAGTAAACGGTTTATAGTTTCATTTTCCTTTTCTTCAATTATGCTCGTTGCATGCCCAGTAACACTAAACAATAATATTAGCGTGGCAGTTCCTGCAATAGCTTGTATTAAGCCTAGGTTAATGTTTTTTTTCTCACCTACAACTGAGGTTACTTTTAAATCAACTAATTTTTTAAAGTTTATTGACAAGTTATTGTTTTGCTTAATCATATTTAAGATACTCTCGTCCAAATCTGAAAATTTGTTTTTATATATGAATCAACACTTTTTGTAAGCATTTCATTGCCCAAAGTATCTAGTAACTTATTTATAATTATTGATTGTAAAAGTCTTATTTCTAATTCATGCGCTTTGTCATATTTTATTTCAAGCGGCAAGGACAAATGTTTTGCTAAAGAATCCTCAAAACCATCTTTAATAATAAGTACTCCAGAATTTTTACCTCTACTGATTAAATTAATAGAACTAAGATAATCAGATTCAGTAATACTAAGATTTTTACACGAATCTAAAATAGATATTAATTTATTTGATAATTGTGAGTTGTCCTCATCACACAATAATAGTTTTATTGGTTTAGCATGTTCCTTATTCCCGTCGTCATTTTTAAATATAAATCCAAAAGACTAATTAAAATTATAGGCAGAAGAATTGAAATCGTTAATGCTTTCTTGTCTTGAATGAATAACTTAATATCTTTTGAAAATTTTAAACATCTAGCTTTTAATGTTTTCCAGTAAGTTTCATAAAAAATACTTTCTAAGTCAACTGAGGCACTCTCAATTGAAATTATTTTGCCATTATTATTATTTATGCAATTAACAATTTCTACAATGTCTTTATCGATATCGTTACCTCTTACACAAATTGTATTTTTTAAATTATCAATAGTATATTTTGAAGGATTCAATTTTAACTTATTCATAATCATAGCATTAATTTCTTGAATTTTAATTGTAATACTATCTTTTGCCCCAGATTTTAATCTAAATCAGCCAGCGTGCCTTCAGCCATAATTGAGCCCGATTCGATTATTGCAATCTTGTCACATAATCGCTCTGCAACTTTCATATAATGCGTAGTATATATAATAGTCATACCCTTAGAATTTAATCCCTCTATAAGCTCAATAGTATCAATTGTACTCTGAGGGTCTAGTCCTACTGTTGGCTCATCCAATAATAATAGTGTAGGATTATGTAATATTGAACATGCTATATTAATTTTCCTTTTCATACCGCCAGAATATGTTTTAATTTTGTCGTAACGCTTATTATACATGCCAAATTGATTTAAAACACTATTAGCAGCTTCAATTAATTCAATCTCTGGTATATTATACAAACTACCCCAAAATAATAAATTATCGTATGCGGAAAGATTTTGGTACAACGCTATGTCTTGAGGTACAATGCCAATCTGGACTTTATATTTATCAATATCAGACTTAATATTTACACCTTCAAGCAAAATATCACCATTATCAAGGTTCAATAAAACAACTTAAAATATTTATAAGTGTTGATTTACCAGCGCCATTTATACCAAGCAGTCCTAATATGCTTCCTTTACTAATCGTAAGAGAAATATTATTTAATACCTTAATATTTCCATAAGATTTTGAAATACCTTTTATTTCTAACATATTACTTAATATTTATGGTTTCAAAATAAAAACACCTAAAAAGACATTTTTTTGATCAATTTTGTTCTTAATGATTTTTAATTTTTTAATTTTTTCCGTTAGCGTAACTTTTGCAAATATAAAATTAGGTTCTATTTTTAGAATTTTATCGCGATACTCAGTAGCACCTTTTAAATCTTTAATTTCAATATATGTATTTGTAATAGTAACTAATAAATCCATATAATTCCAATTTTTTTTAGAGCTTATTTCCTTTTTTAGCAACGATTCCGCTTTTAAATAGTGCAATATAGCTTTATGCTTTGACCCATTAAAAGCTGAAGGAGAATACCTATAGATGTTACCTCTTTGAAGAAACCAAAGTAATTAGTACTGTCCTCTTTAATCGACTTATCAGCAAATTCTAAGCCTTTTAAGGCTGACTTAATGGCCGTTTTATTATCTAGAGATGCACGAAATGATAATAGGGCGGATTTGTATGACTTTATCAAAGATGGGTGATTATAGGTCAATTCAATTTCTTGCAGTTTTTTTTCTGTAAAATCCAAGTGTTTTAAAGCCTCGATATTGTTGGATGTAGATATACAATGTGCTATATAACCGTATTCTATATTTATCAGAGAAAATAGAAAATCATTTGATTTGTTTTTATTTTTTTGCATTTCGTCACATACATCTTTCCATACATTATATTTATTATTAATATACGCATCATATATGATGTCGGCATTAAATTTTTGGGCACTTAAACTAATAGAAATTATCAGAAAAAATTGAATAAGTATTGCTTTATATCTTCTATCCATTAGATTAATAAATTCAATCAATATTATTTTCATTTTTATATTTAGTCATTTCAACTAACATCCAGTTATGTGCTTTTTCAGACATAACTTTAACTGATGCAGTGTTAACGTAATCATTATCATTGATACAAGGACTATCAGCATAAATTGGTTCGCCTATAATAGTGGTTACATTTAGTATGTTTTTTGAAACGATTATTCCAAAAAATGTTCTTGGTTTAAATAGATGGACTATTGGCAGTACTGGGCAATTAGCTTTATGAGCCAAATAGAAGGCTCCTTGCTGAAAGTTACCTATTCCTAGATGCATATGCCACATTTCTGATTCTGGATAGAAATGCACAACATTGCCTCTCTTTATAGTTTTTACCACTGGTTTCATTATTTGCATAAGACCAAAGGGGTTATTTGGAATGGGAAAACCTTTTAGAATGCGTAAAATATGACGAACGTATGGAGTTTCAAAGTTTCTTTGCATCGAAGAAAACCATATAGTTCTATTTCTTAAAGATGTGCCCGTTAAAACAGAATCAAGAAAATGACAATGGTTAGATATACTTATAAAACCTATACCATCTATGTTTTAACATTATCTTTTCCGATAGCTTTGTGCGTACCAATAATTTTAAAAAAAGTTCTACCGAATATAATCACAAAGAAATAGACAAGTTTTGATAGAATCAAGTATCCGAAATCTTCTCTAATAAATGAATAATCATTATCTAACTTTATCGGATACCGGGCTTCTAAATAAGTTTGTTGCTCTCTAATTTCAACTCTTCTACTCATGTTTTATGGTTTCAACTAAAATTTGACTATTAAATTTTAGTTAATTGTTTGTATAAATTTTCATATTTATCAATAGAATCTCTGATAAGATAATTATTTTGCAACACTTCGAGCTTTATCTCGAATTTCATCACTGTTCAATTCTAATCTATTTTCATACCAATAATTAATTTTCTGTGCCAAATCATTTACATCATTGGCATTGAACAAAAATCTTTCGTCTAATGAAAATTGTGAGGCGGCGGAATGAATTGAATTACTAATTAAACTGGGTAAGCCACAACCTATTGCCTCGGCTGTAGATAAACTTTCTAATTCAATATCAGAAACATGAATATAAATATCAGATGTATTCATAAACAAAATTTTCTCTTCAGAACTAATATATTCTATAACTGGTTTAATTGGAAGAGAATTACCTAATTGTTTTAAATCGTGCGATAACTCACCTTTACCTGCTAAAATTAGTTGAATATCAGAAGCGTAATTTGATTTTTTAATAGCTTCAATAATCAAGTTATGTTTCTTTTCATTAGCATGCCTTCCGACACTAAGAATAACAAAATGATCCATAAACCAATCTGGTTTTTAACTTCCTGATGAGTATATTCATTAGTAATTCCATTTGAAATAGTTGTAATATCTGCTTTTACACCATTAAAAGCTAATAAATTACTAGCAAAAGTAGATGGAGCAACAACATGATTAACTCTGTTGAATAAAAATACTTAAAGAGCCACCAAATAAGTTTTCATAATTTTTATTTGTACTATGTAAGGCTAACAGAATATTCTGTGGTTGTAAATGAAATGAGCCAATGACAGGAATATTTAATTCCTTAGCCATTTTAGCTGCACCTTTTGCCATAAGAAAGGGAAACTGTATTTGTACAAGGTCAGCATCCTTCATTGCTTTATAAAATACACTTTTTTTATTTTTTCCAAAATAGAACTTCATTTGGCTTTGTATATTTCGCCTAATCGGAATAGTAAAACGCGGTACTTCATAAAAATCAGGATCGCTTTCATTTTCATGAATCGCAGCTACAACTTTTATATTATGGCCTCTTTTTTTTAACTCTGTTACAAGTCGTTTTGTAGCAACACTGCCCCCACTTGACTCATTATAAGTATCTATTACGAAAACAATATTCATATTATGCAATAATTATAATTGTCTATGTGTATCGTATAATTTAGCATTTAGAAAATATTGTTTTCATCTTTAAGGAGGGTAAAATTTAGCGGCTTTAGTTATATAAACTCCTTGCATTATTGTGGGGCGTATCTTTTTTAGTATAAACAGTTTAAAAGAATTATTGTTTAGTCTTTAATTCCAAAAAACTCGTTATAACTCACTTCTTTGGTCTCTAATTTACATGAAGTTTTTAAAACGTCCAATACTTTTTTGCTATATAAGCCTTCAAATATTTTTTGAGCTTCTTGTTCTTTAGTTAAAATACCTTGAACAATTTTTGCTACTTCAGTTTCGTCAGGCACTTGTCCGTAACGTGCAAATTGAGAACGCACGTAATTACTTGCTTCATCCTTTGCTTCATCAGCAGTTACAGTAATCTCGTTATTTTTAATGATTTTGTTTTCAATTAATTTCCATTGCATTGATTTAGCATAAGCAGGATATTCAGCTTCTAATTGCTCTTTCGTTAACGGTTTTTCGTTAACAGCCATTAACCAACGTTTTAAGAAATCATCTGGCAAGGTGATGTTTAATTTTTCTACTAATGTTTTTTCAACGACTTCAACAAACTTGCGGTCTGTATCTTGCTCAAACATTAAAGCTAATTCGCCTTTAATTTTATCTTTAAATTCTTCTAACGAGTTAACTGTTCCAGCACCGTATAATTTGTCAAATAATTCTTGGTTTAATTCGGCATCTTCCATACGGGCAATGTTACGAACCGTTAATTGTAAATTTGAACTAAAATTCTCCGCTATTTCTTTATCAATGCCTAACGACATTGATTTGTCAACTGCTGAATCGTATAATTCATTAGCATTAAGCACAATTTTATCTTCTACTTTTGCGCCAGTTAATTTAGCTTTTGTAGCTTCGTTTTTTAAACGATCAATACCAATACTAGTTGATTTAAAAATACCACCAGCAACAATGTTGTTATCTGCGTCTAATTCAACGATGTCAATATATAATACGTCTTTAGCTTCAGCTAATTCAGGGTTTGAAGGCTTACCGTAATTACGTTTCACATCTTTTAAATATTTTTCTACTAACTCATCATCAATCTTCACTTTATTGTAAACGAATGATTGATTGTTGTCTAATTTCACGTCAAACTGAGGAGTTAAGCCTAATTCGTAGTTAAATGTCCACTCTTTTTGCGTATCAAAATCGATTTTGTTATCTTCTTTAGGCATTGGATTTCCTAAGATTTCGATTTTGTTTTCGTTGATGTAGTTATATAAAGTTTCGTTTAATATTTTATTGATTTCATCTACCAGAATAGATTTTCCATGTTGTTTTTTGATTAATCCAACAGGCACTTTTCCTGGTCTGAAACCTGGCAAAGACGCTTGTTTTTGTACTTTTTTAATCGCATTCTCAACTTTTACTTCATAATCAGCCGGAGCCAATGTGATACTCAATTCTGCATTTAATGCGCTAATGTCTTTTTTAGATATGTTCATGGTGTTTTTCTTAAGTAAATATAAGGGGTGCAAAAATAAGGGATTTTAGCTAAAAATCAACGATTTAACTAAAATTTTAGTTAAAATACCCTTTAATACGTACGTTTTTTGAACCAAGGCAATCCAAATAAGGCAACTATTTGATTGTTAGTTAATTGGCGAGTATTTGAATTTAGATATGATTGGCTTAAAAAAGAAACTTTTATAGTATAAAATCTTAATGATTATGTGCTGATTTAGAACTGTGCTATTTTACTTATCTACAAGCCTTTTGTGAAAAACTAATTTGCTACAAGTAATCTTCAAGCTAAGTATTTAGGATATTGCTATTTACTTAAATCATACATATTGCATAAACCTTTTCATACACTTTTATTTGTTGCACTTACATTTTTGTTGTTAGGCGTCATTAGTTTGGTAGTTCCCGAAAACGGTATTTATATTACAGATAATTTTAAAATTCAATACCCAACATTTGCTTCTTTGTTTTTAGAGAAGAAAGTTGAAAAGACAGATATTTCTAGCATCATCGCTTTATCTGACGCCCAAGATGATGCTTTGGAATCTAGCACAGACACTACAACTGTAGTCGAAAAAGATAGTTTATCGCCAGCCGTTGCTAAATTAGTAAAGGTTGATACTAATTTAAAACTCATTACAAGTATTCAATACAAAAATGAATCGAAAACAGCGATGACTAATTTTTTTAATTCACTCGCTAATATTTCTAATGAAGATAAAAGCATTCGTATTTTACATTATGGCGATTCGCAAATTGAAGGAGACAGAATTAGCGATTACTTGAGATTAAAATTACAAGGCGAATTTGGTGGAGAAGGACCAGGATTAATTTCGTTTATGCCTGTTGCACCAAGTGTAGTTAATAAATTATCTTGGAGTTCAACGTGGGATCGTTACCCTGTCTTTGCAGGAAGAGATAAGCGCGTAAAACACAATAATTTCGGAGCTTTAGCTCATATTACACGTTTTAGTCCGTATGGTACTATTTCTGATACCGCACAAGCAAAATCGGCTTGGGTAAAAATTGTTACCAGTAAAAATGGTGGACCAAAAGCCGCTGCGTATAAAAAAGTAAAATTATTTTATGGTGGCGCTCAATCAAAAACACAAGTTGAGTTTTATGAAAACGGAACTTTAAATACAACCGATTCGCTAGCAGCTGGAGGAAATTTTAATATCAAAGAATTTAATTTAAATCAAGGAGCCTTATTGCAAGAGTTTAAATTTAAAGGCAAAGATAGTCCTGATTTTTATGGTGTTTCGTTGGAAGGCGGAAGAGGTGTCATGGTTGATAATTTTGGTCTACGTGGAAGTTCTGGAACTTTTTTTAACCAAATTAATTTCGGACAATTAAAAAGTTTTTACGACTACTTAAATACTAAATTAATTATTCTTCAGTTTGGCGGAAACTCATTGCCTTACATTAAAACGAAAGAACAAGCAGATGCTTTTGGAACATACTTAAGAGCGCAAATAAACATTATAAAAAAAATAGCTCCACAAGCTTCTATATTAGTTATTGGCCCTGCTGATATGAGCGTGAAAGTTGGAACAGATTATGAAACGCATCCGCAATTAGAAGACTTACGTGACGCCATTAAAAAAGCAGCTTTTGATAGCGACTGTGCTTTTTTTGATATGTACAGTTGCATGGGTGGCCGAAACAGTATGCTAACTTGGGTTGAACAAGGTATTGGTGCTAAAGATTATATACATTTTAGTTCAGGAGGTGCGCGTAAAATTGCAGTATTGTTGTATTCTTCGTTGATGAGTGATTATAATGGATTTGTAAGAAATAAATAAAAGATTTAGGAGAAAAGGTTAATGACAAAAAATAGAACTATACATACAAAAAGAATAAATTTAATTTTCACCTGTCTTTTGTCATGTGTCTTTTATCTTGTATCAAATCATTCGAAAGCGCAACAATATCCTTTCATCAACTACAATCAAAGTAAATTGCATTTGGCAAAAGATAGCACTCAGTTTATGAAGTTTTATAAAAAAATTGATGACCTAAGAGAAGGGAAGCGTAAAAAAGTAACCATCGTCCATTTTGGGGGTTCACATATACAAGCTGGATTTTGGACGGAAGTATTAATGGATGGTTTTCAAAGTATGGGAAATTTTAAAGGAGGCGGAACATTTATTTTTCCTTTTAAAATAGTAAAAACAAATAGCCCCCATTTTTTTAAATCGTTTACAACTGGCAAGTGGATCAGAAAGCGTAACGCCTTATCAAAAGAAATGTGTGATAATTTAGGAATGGCTGGCATGGCTGGTATTACTAACGATAGCGCTAATACATTTGGGTTTAATTTATTAAAAAATAATCACCACCAAAGTTTTAATTCGTTAAGAGTGTATCATAATTTTAATCCCAGTTTTGAGTTTTCTATTGCCAACCAAACAGGAGTGCACTTTGTAAGAAATGATTTCAGAAAAAATGGGTACTCCGAATTTTTCTTTGAGTCTTATATCGACTCAGTGAATTTTAATTTAGTGAGAAAAGATACTATTATTCCTGATTTCATGCTTAGAGGCTTTAGTATCGAAAACGACAATCCTGGATTTTATTATGCATCAATTGGCGTTAATGGAGCAAGTACATCTTCGTATTTAAGATGTCAGGAATTTGTTAATGAGTTAAGCACTATACCGCCTGATTTAGTAATTTTTTCATTAGGCGTTAATGATACTCATGATGTTAATTTTTCGAAACAAAAATTTATTGAAAATTATGATAGTTTAATTACACTTATCAAAATTGCATCGCCAAATTGCACATTTTTGTTTACAACGGTTACGGATAATTACATGAATCGCAAAACATCTAACAAACGACCTATTAAAGCTCAAGAAGCAATGTATGAGTTAATGGAAAAGCATAACACGGCAGTGTATGATTTATATGCTGTGATGGGAGGGTACAAATCAATTTATAAATGGTATAAGGCTGGATTAGCAGCAAAGGATAAAGTACATTTTAACGGGCGAGGTTATAATATTTTAGCCTCCATGATGTTTGATGCGATTAATAGAAGTTATAAGTATAACAGTAAGATTAAGTAAAATTGAGTGACATTATTGAATATTTAAAATCTTGTTTCCTTTATGTAAAAGGACAACCAGTCATTTTTACTCAATTATATTTTTGGGGATTTTTTGCTGTGGTGTTGGGTATATACTCCTTGATTTATAAAAAGAATACAGTTCGTACTTTTTATTTATTATTAGTTAGTTTTTTCTTTTATTATAAAACGAGCGGTGTTTTTTTAATATTACTCATCTTCACCATTATTAGTGATTATAATTGGGGAAGGCTTATTTATCAAAGTAAATCAGAAAGTAAGAAAAAAGTATATCTAACCATTAGCTTACTGCTTAATTTAACTTTATTATGTTATTTTAAGTATGCTTACTTTTTTACAGAGAGTATGAATCAATTAGCAGGAACGGATATTTCTTTCTTTAATCATTTCACGCAATTTAGTAATACCTTTTTAGGAACAAACGATCCGGTAGATAAATTGATTTTACCAGTTGGTATTTCTTTCTTTACGTTTCAGTCTATTTCCTATACCATTGATATGTATAGGTCTAAAGTAACGCCAGTAAAATCTATTTTTGATTATGGTTTCTTTGTTTGCTTCTTTCCGCATTTAGTGGCAGGGCCAATTGTAAAAGCTAATGAATTTTTATATCAAATTTATCAAGAGTATAGCTTAACCCGCAAAGAATTTGGTTATGCTATTTTTTGGATATTAAATGGCTTAGGAAAAAAAATATTAGCCGATTATATTGCCGTTAATTACATCGATCGTATTTTCGATAACCCCAATTACTATTCAGGGGTAGAAACTGTATTTGGTATTTTTGGTTACTCTTTGCAAATTTATGCTGATTTTAGTGGCTACACCGACATTGCTATTGGCGTGGCGTTATTGTTGGGGTATCGTTTAAAAACAAATTTTAAATCACCTTATAAAGCGCAAGATGTGAGTGAATTTTGGAAACGTTGGCATATTTCCTTGTCCACTTGGTTAAAGGATTATTTATACATCCCATTAGGTGGAAATAAAAAAGGAACGATTGGTTCTTACATCTGTATTGCCTTTTTATCTGTTGTATTAGTTATGCTCACAGGTAAAATTTGGTTGTTGTTGGTGTTATTATTGATGGCCATTGTGTTAGTGATATTAGCTTACTTCTTCCCTAAAGTAAAACAGAGTGTGAATACCAATATCAATTTATTAGTAACCATGCTGCTAGGTGGCTTCTGGCATGGCAGTTCGTGGTTGTTTATTATTTGGGGTGGTTTAAATGGCGTAGGTTTAGTGGTACATAAACTATGGCAAAAAATTTCTCCGTTTAAAGATTCTAATTCATTTTTCGTAAAAGGCATGATGGTATTTATCACCCTTGCATTCATTAGCTTTACGCGTATCTTTTTTAGAAGCGATAGTTTAGATACCGTTAGTTTAATTTTTGATAGAATTACTAATCACTTTGGCGGAGCTTTAACTTTTAACATCATTCAAGGTTACGCTTTAGTGTTTTCGGTGATTTTAATTGGTTATTTAATTCACTGGATACCAGAAAGCATTAAAGAAAAGTATCGCTTGAAATTCGCTGAATTACCTTTGCCAGTGATGAGTTTAGTAGCAGTGGTATTTGTGTTTTGTATTTACCAAATGGTAAGTGGCGAGATGCAACCTTTTATTTATTTTCAGTTTTAATTTAACCGCAGAGGGCGCTGAGTTTTTTCGCCGAGAACGCAGAGGTAGGAATAACACCTTGTCAGTTCGAGCGAAGTCGAGAATCACTTATACGACTTTATAATTCTTATACTCCCCAACCTTCCAGCCAGTAGTTTTTTCAATAAACAATAAGAATTTATCTTTTGCGCTTAATTTGATTTGTGATTTATCAAAATTAAATTTCCAATTAGCGGCTTTTAAGCGCGCTTGAAATACTTGCGGATGTGTATCTTTAAATTCTTCTAAGCTATCTATTTGCGAGTAATCAAACTCTTCTACTTGTGCAATATTTTTTTTCATCCATTCGTCATCATGCCACATCTTATGAAAATTCTCCTGCTTGGCTTGTTGTGCTTTAGGCGGCTTCACCCAACCATAATGATAAATTTCTGCACTAATAGATTTGACGTTTAATTTTGAATTATCTGTTTTTCTGAAACCCTGTGCATCTTTATAAGAACGAATGGATTTGTCGTTTTTAATAATGCGAATTTCTTTACGATACCAGCGGCGAGAATTACCAACGTAATTATAAGTACCATAAAAATGAACGTAGTTAAATAATAAACCTTCTACGTGTTTATCGTCTTTATGTTTTTGCATCGCTTCTTTAATCGAAGCTAAATGCTTTTCGTGAACGCACTCATCACTCTGAATATAAAAACACCAATCGACCTCTTTACTAATGGCATCAAATGCTTTGTTAGTTTCAATGGCTAATACTTGTCCGCCTTGGCGAAGTGAATCATCCCAAACAGTTTCAATGATTTTAATTTTAGGAGAGTTGATGCTTTTAATCAATTGTAAGGTGTCATCTTCGCTATTACCAACAGCCACAACAAATTCATCACAAATTGGTAAAATAGAAGTAATCGCTTCTACCACTGGATAGTCGAACTTAATCGCATTTCGTATGATGGTGAAGCCTGCTACTTTCATTTACTGTAGTTAAAACTCCGGATTTTGTCCTACAAAGTTTTGTGGTGTAATTTTTAATAACTCTGCTTTTACTTCGGCGCTCACATTTAATCCATTGATAAATGTATGCATCGAATCTTTTGTAATATGTGTATTCGTGCGAGTTAAATCTTTCAACGCTTCGTATGGTTTTGGATAACCTTCTCTGCGTAAAATAGTTTGAACAGCTTCAGCCACAACTGCCCAGTTATTTTCTAAATCTCTATTAAATATTTCTTCATTTAAAATTAATTTATCTAAGCCTTTTAAAATACTCTTGTAAGAAATTAAAATGTGAGCCACAGGAACTCCTAAGTTTCTTAATACGGTGCTATCGGTTAAATCTCTTTGTAAACGTGATAAAGGAAGCTTAGCCGATAAATGTTCTAAGATAGCATTCGCTATTCCTAAGTTACCTTCTGCATTTTCAAAATCAATGGGGTTTACTTTATGAGGCATTGCCGAAGATCCGATTTCTCCTGCTTTTAATTTTTGCTTAAAGTAATCCATACTCACGTATGTCCAAATATCGCGACACAAATCTAATAAGATAGTGTTGATGCGTTTTAAAGCATCACAGTAAGCAGCAATATTATCATAGTGCTCAATTTGAGTGGTAAACTGACTTCTGCTTAAACCTAAAGTAGTATTCACAAATTCGTTTCCAAATTTAATCCAATCATTTTTTGGATAAGCTACATAGTGTGCATTGAAGTTACCAGTCGCGCCGCCAAACTTAGCCGAAAATGGAATCGCATTTAATTGATTGATTTGAATTTGTAAACGCTCTACAAACACATAAATTTCTTTTCCTAAACGAGTTGGTGAAGCAGGCTGACCGTGAGTACGAGCTAGTAACGAAATGTTTTTCCAGTCCTTCGCTAAGCTTGTTAATTTATCTGTGACTTGTTTTAAGTTAGGTAATACCAAATCGTTGTTAGCTTGCTTTAACGACAATGGAATAGAAGTATTATTAATATCTTGAGACGTTAAACCAAAGTGTACAAACTCTAAATAGTTTTCTAAACCCTGTGCTTTTAATTTTTCTTTAATGAAATACTCAACCGCCTTTACATCATGGTTGGTTGTTTTTTCTGTTTCTTTAATCACTTCTGCATCTGCAAACGAAAAGTTTTGATATACTGCTTTTAAGCTAGTAATTTGGCTTTCGTTTAACTTTGGTAATTGAGGCAAGCCTTGTTGCGATAATAGGATGAAATAATCAATTTCTACTTGTACGCGGTATCTAATTAATCCGAATTCAGAAAAGTAGGATGCTAATTCGTTAGTTACTCGGCGGTAACGACCATCAACAGGAGATATAGCAGTTAAAGTATTTAATTCCATAATTTTAAAAATAAAGGGTAAATATAGGGAATTTTAGGTTAAAAATGAGCAAGGTTTTAACTAGAATGGATTCAATTGATAAATGCTTTATCCTTTGTAAGAGTGAGTTGGGGGGGTATAAGAAAATTTGTTCTATAAATTAATTACACGATTTGATTATTATGTTTGGCAACACATATGAAGATTTCAATTTATTCCTGCTTTTATAATTTCTGAAAGACTCTCGTCCATAAGTTTCTGCAATTCCATTGGTGAAATTTACATTAAATGTAACTCCATCATTATAATATGCTGTTGCTAAACCATGTTTTTTGTCATTTTTGTAATTTACTATAACTTTTTCTACCTTTTTGTAAGGTCCGATCCATAAATCTTCTCTATAGTTATATAAGTAGTTAGATGTGTCCATAGGCGCAAGTTGACATAATCGATAGCATAGCCTTATTTTAAATTTCTCAGGTAAATTAGGGTTGTTATAAGACCAATTTTTTAAAGATATGTGATGAATATCAATTTCGGAACAAGTTTCAGACTCAGAGTATTGACTTCCAGATGATGAGCAAATTGAATCATTTATGTAAAAATTTTCTCCCGCATATGATAAATAGTCTAAATTTTTCGACTTAAGATGTCCAAGTTTTATAACGAATTTATATATCGAGTCTTTATACAAAATCAAATTACAATCTGCATTATTTGGAACAAATTTTAGAGTAGTTGTATTTGACTCATATATGATTTTATTGTCAACTATAATTTTTACAGTATCAATAAAAACAGTTGAAAGAGTTTGACTTTTGAGTTGCCAAAAAATTACAAGAAAGAATAGTATTAAAAATCTCGTAGACATAATGTTATATTACTCAACCACCACAATCTTTTTAAACTCCACTTTTTGCGCTCCAATTAATTTTACAATGTACATGCCTTCTGCATAGTTAGTTAAATCAACCTTTTGTAGGATTCCATTAATTTTACTTTCAGCTACTAATTTCCCATTTAAACTATAAATTTCATATTTGTTAAAAGTTGGTTCCATTTGTGAAATGGTGATGCTGTTTTTTGCTGGATTTGGAAAAATTCTCCAAGTGTAATCAGCAGATACAGATTCTTGAATGCTTGTTGGCATACCATCATATTTAATTTGCGCATGTTGTGCGCCGGTAATTAAATTTGCTAAACTATCGCCACCAACTAAGGCAAAAGCAATTTTCACTGATTGTCCTGGGATTAATTGCACTGGACCAGAACTCATTACATTCATCACATCTACACCATTACCAGCCACACCAGCTGCTAAACGCTGAGTAGATAAACTCAAATATTTGTCTTTTGTATCCGAGCCATTTGCAAAATCTAGTCCGCCATTACCTCCTGTAACATGGTCTACTGCATAAAAGTTTGGAGGCGCCGTATTGGTTAATAATTTGATACCAGCGTATTTTCCACCTGCAGCTGTGTAGTAACTGTAGCCCATTTTAGTGCCAGCATCATACGCACTTCTGTTTTGCGCGTAAGTGCCACCGTCAATATCCCAATCAGCAAAAATACCAGCATACATATTTTTGATAGTATCTGTTGCGTGAGTATTTGTAATGACGTATTCCCAAATAACAAATTGTGTATTTGGCACAGCCGCCCAAGTGTATGTGTTTTGGTCAATATCAATGTTTAGTGGATTAAAGGATAGGTTATCTTTTAATTTTGCTTTCGTGTCAAAGTCAGAAAACATCGAAGGAATTTGTAGTGCAATTCGATTTGTAAGTCCAAAGTCGGTATCAGAAGGATTACCATTTAAACCTCTCACGCAATCAGATACTTTAGTCGTGTCGCTACCAATCATCAAACCTGCTTCATATAGTAACTCTGTGTTATTGTATTTAAAACCTAAACCTTGCCCTTGAGTATCTTGGTTGTAACCAATTTTTCCTTTACTAGTAGCAGTTGTACTCACATCGTTTATGTCTATATTAATATAGTCTACATTAATATATACGGTAAAAAATTGTTTAGCTTGATAAGCACCGTCGCTCATGCTTACTTCAAAACTAATAGCTTGATTAATTGGAATAGCCCCAGTTAATTTAAAAGTAAATGGATCTAATGAATTAGTGGCGCTTGCTAATGTATTGATGGCGCCTAGAGACGTTGTGTTATCTATTGTTACAGCATAAGCCGATAAAGGCGTAACTGTAACGTTTAAAGCAGAAGTTGGATCTAAATAATTAATAAAATTTCCAGCAATAAATAAAGTGTCGCCATTAATAAATGACATATCATTATGATCGCTTACGGTTTTGCTAATCATCACCACACTTGGTGATGCAGGATCCGTTAAGGCACGAAATAAATTAATTCTTCCTGTTCCTAGTTTGTTAATGTAAGTAGGATTTGCTGCATAAATATTATCAGCAGTTACTTTTAAACGCTCACCAACTTGCAAGCCGTTATAACTTGGAAAATGATTTTTAACGATTCCAGCAGCTCCAGCAACTACAGGTGATGACATCGAAGTACCTGAAGTGGTGATGTAAAAACTTCCTGGCCAAGTAGAGTTGACATTGTCGCCAGGTGCGCAAACGTCAACCATATAACCATAGTTAGAATTAGAAAACTTGACGTCGTTTTGTGAGGTATTAGCAACAGACAATACATAATTATATGCAGCTGGATAAAAATCCCCATCCACACCATTATTTCCTGCCGCGCAAACCACTAAAGCATTTTTGTTTATAGTAGCGTAATCAATAATATCTTGTCCAAACTGACTAGAGCCGCCACCGCCCCATGAACAGTTAATAATTTGGCAGCCATGGTCGGCAGCATATTTAATACCTTCGTAGGCTTGTGTTAAAGCGCCAGTTGCATCTGCAATTTTTACGGGTAAAAACTTACAATTAAAGCCTGTGCCCGCTCCACCTAAATTGTTATCAGCACTTGCCGAAGATAATCCACTCACGTGCACACCATGAGCATTGGCGTTCCATGAAGCATCTGCATCATTTTCTCCTAAATCCCAACCCATGTAGTTATCTATAAAACTATCGCCATCATTATCAATCCCATCATTTACATCTGCATAATTACGCTTGACGTTATTAAATAAATCAGGATGTGTAAAATCATTTCCCGTATCTGTAATTCCAATAACGATAGATGAATCTCCTTTGTTTACATCCCAGGCATTAAAGGCATTGATGTTTAATAAATGGTATTGGTTAGTTGGATTGGCTAATGGGTCGTTTGGAGAATAATTTATTTTAGGAACAAAATGTGGTTCGGCATACACTAAAATGTTTGATAGTAATAATTTGCTAATGGCTTTTTCTAATGAAAGACTTGATGTATAATTTAATTCATACACTAGCGATAAATCTGCATAACGTTGTCCTGCCGAATTGAAAGGAGTTTCAGGGGATTTATCTAAAGGGAATTTTTTATGAAGATTAGTTGCGCTAATAGCTGTTGCTAAAGAATTAAATAAAGGATGATCAATTTTTGTGTCTGAACATACACTAGCAAAAGCAGGTTTTACTTTGATGATAATCGTTTTTGCTAAGTATTCATCCGCAGCTAATGTTGCTGGCAATTGATAGGATTTTTGTGCTGTTAGTTGAATACTAACTAGTAGTACCAAAATTGTTTTTAAAAAATGTTTCATCTTTTTCAGTTTTAATATTAGTCTAACAAATAATTGTGGTGTTTGTTGTATTTCTCTAACGTACGAATACCAGAAGAACTAATGTGTTCAAATTCTTTATCACAAAAGATATTAATGATTTTTATATCTGGTTTTAACTCTTGTATGTAACGGTATTGATTTTGTTCGTAGTTAAAATCAGTCGAGTTTCTTAAACCTCTTACAACAGTGACGTCATAATCAAACGATTCGATATGATCGGTTAATAGGTCATGGTATTCGGTTTGCTGACGATTAGCAATGGTTTTTGGAACAGGCCAAGTGCGAACGGTTTTATCTGGATTTTTACCAAAAGCAATAATCACTTTATCAAATAATTTTTCTGCTTTTTGTAAGACGTTGTAGTGTCCTTTGTGAAAAGGATTGAAGCTGCCTGCAAATACACCAATACTTGGTTCAACAGAATTCACATAATCGATTAAGTTATTTAAATTACCATTGGTATTAAAGTGTTTTAAAACTTCAATACGTTTTACTTTGTATGTTTTATAATCAACATATTGAAACTCTTTAAAAATTTGTTTTTCGTATTTGATTAATTTATCAAAGGATGAATTTAAAATAGCTAAATCTGCTTTAATAAATTCTTCTGAAAATTTGACTGAAGGCTTATGATGTTTCGTGTCTAATATTAATTGTTTAATATGTTCTTTTTGCTCGCCAGTTAAAGAAGATGAATGACCTTACTTCAAGAAAAACTCAACCGAATCTTCTTCGTTAGTGTTCGATTGCGGATTGTAAATAATATCATGGAAGATGGCTGCCAAAAACAATTCATCATGTTTTAATAAATCAGCATTATGTAATTGCTTTAATACATCTTCTATATGTTCTAACGTATGATAAAATCGGTGTGGTTCATCATACGCATTCATCACCTCAGAATTAAACTGCAGTTGATTTAAACGATTTGATATTTCAGTTATAGTCATTCTATTTTTTCTTTAAATAAAACAAAGTACTGCAATTTGTTTTTTGTAAAATTTTATTCGCTTGTTCTTTAATACCTTCAGCTGTTACCTTTTGGTAATTTTCTATTTCTAAGTTTATCAAATTAGCATCACCTAACAATTCCGAAATAGCCAAGTTGGTGGCTTTATTTAATACATCTGCTTCGCTATAAGTTACAGTTGATTCTATTTTGTTTTTACATTTTTGTAATTCATCAGCAGCTACTAATTCGTTTTGCATTTTTGCAATTTCAGCATCAATACCAGCTTCGGCTTGCTCAATCGTAACGCCGTCATTAATTTTTCCTGAAATCACAAACAAACCTTTATCAAAATCACCCATCACATAAGCATTAATATCGCTAAACAATTGTTTGTCTTTAATTAAGTTTTTATACAAACGTGATGAATTTCCTCTCGATAAAATGTCAGATAATAAATCTACCGTATGATATTCTTCGTCGTTACGAGCACACATGCGGTATGCTCTGTAAATACTACTAATTGGCACATCGCGTTCAACGGTTAAGCTTCTGTATTCTGTTTGAGGTGGTTCTACTGGTAAATTACGTTTTGGTTTTACACCGGCATCAATGGGTTCAAACCATTTTTCGGCTAAAGCTTTTACTTGTTCCACTTCTACATCGCCCGCTACAACTAATACCGCATTGCTAGGGTTGTAATGTTCTTTGAAAAATGCTTTTACATCTTCCATCGTCGCATCTTCAATATGCTTAATTTCTTTACCGATAGTTGCCCATTTGTAAGGATGCACGTTATAAATCAAGGGGCGTAATAACAACCATACATCACCGTAAGGTTGGTTTAAATAACGTTGTTTAAATTCTTCAATTACGACACTGCGCTGTACTTCTAAACTTTTTTTATCAAATGCTAAGCTCAACATGCGGTCGCTTTCTAACCAAAAAGCTGTTTCTAAATTTTCGGAAGGAACAGTGCAGTAGTAATTGGTGATATCGTTTGTGGTAAAGGCATTATTTTCTCCACCCACTAGTTGTAATGGTTCGTCGTAATTAGGGATATTAATACTGCCGCCAAACATTAAATGTTCAAATAAATGGGCAAATCCTGTTTTATTTTCATCTTCATCACGGGCGCCAACATCATAAATAATATTTAAGCAAGCCATTGGCGTACTTTTGTCTTGGTGAACAATGACAGTGAGGTTATTTTTAAGTTTAAATTTTTCGAATTGAATCATAAAGGTTTTAGAACTAAATTGAACTTAAAGATAGTAAAAAGAAATCTTTTGAAAAAACCACAAAGACATACTATTTCTTAAAGGCTAAAAAAGAAACGGAAAGGGGGGGGTTCTTACTTTTAATGCTGAATAATGGAACTCTGGGAAAAGATAAAAAAGTATGAAAGTTTGCACATTGTTTTTTGGTTAATAAAAGACAGTTGTTGGATGCTTGAGTTTAAATGGTTGGGAATACTAATGGTCATTCCAACACTGTCTATCGCAGGAATAATTGTTTACATTACCCGTAAAACCGTAGATGTTTTCTTGAATTTAGCTATATTATTTTGGATTTCAGCCAATAGTTTTTGGATGTTTATAGAGTTTTTTAGTACTGGAGAATTGAAATATTGGGCATCTATTCCCTTTGCATTGGGCTTTATTTTTGTGGGAATTTATTTGTGTTGTTAATAAGTAATTGTAGTTTTTCTAGGACAAAACTCGTCTAATTTCTTGCTTAAAAGCGATAAAAACTATTATATTAGTCACTTCAATTTTAAAATCATTTTCCTATGGAAACTACACCATATCAATCAACACATAAAATTCGTATTGTAACAGCGGCCGCTTTATTTGATGGACACGATGCTGCAATTAATATCATGCGTCGTATCATTCAATCAAGCGGAGCAGAGGTTATTCACTTAGGTCACGATAGAAGTGCGCAAGAGGTTGTAAACTGTGCTATTCAGGAAGATGCCAATGCCATTGCAGTAACAAGTTACCAAGGTGGACACGTTGAGTATTTTAAATACATGTACGATTTGTTGAAGGAGCAAGGCTGTGAACACATCAAATTATTTGGTGGCGGTGGCGGAGTAATTCTTCCAACAGAAATCGAAGAATTACACAACTACGGTATTGCTCGTATTTATGCGCCAGACGATGGTCGTGCAATGGGATTGCAAGGAATGATCAATGATTTATTACGTCAGTGTGATTATGCTACTGGTACTAATATTAAAAATGATGTGGCTAAAATAGCGGAGAGAGATTATAAATCAATTGCTCGTATTATTTCTGCAGCCGAAAATTTTAATGAAGAAAATATTGGTTTATTAAATGAGTTAAAAGCAAAAGCAGAAAAATCGGCAACACCTGTGTTAGGTATTACTGGTACTGGTGGCGCAGGTAAATCAAGTTTGGTAGATGAATTAGTGCGTCGTTTTTTAATTGATTTTAAAGATAAACAAATTGCGATTATTTCGGTTGACCCGTCAAAACGTAAAACTGGCGGCGCTTTATTAGGCGATCGTATTCGTATGAATGCAATCAAAAATGATAGAGTGTACATGCGTTCATTAGCTACTCGTCAAAGTAATTTAGCGTTAAGCAAATATGTGCAAGATGCGGTAAACATTTGTAAAGCAGCTAACTTCGATTTAATAATTTTAGAAACGTCAGGTATTGGTCAATCGGATACAGAAATTATTGAACACTCTAATATGAGTTTGTACGTCATGACTCCTGAATACGGAGCAGCAACTCAGTTAGAGAAAATTGACATGTTAGATTTCGCTGACATTATTGCATTAAATAAATTTGACAAACGTGGCGCATTGGATGCTATACGTGATGTAAAAAAACAATACAAACGCAATCATAACTTATGGGAAATTGCAGATGAAGATATCCCCGTGTTTGGAACCATCGCTTCTCAATTTAACGATCCAGGTATGAATCGTTTATACAAAGCGGTGATGAATACTATGGTTGAGAAAACTAGCAATACAGCTTTAGCTTCTCAGTTTCATATTACCGAAGAGATGAGTGAAAAAATTTACATCATTCCTCCTTCCAAAACTCGTTACTTATCAGAGATTTCTGAAAACAACCGCAACTACGATAAGAGAGCCAATGCGCAAGCAGAGGTCGCTCAAAAATTATATGGTATTCAAAAAACCATCGAAACGATTACAGAATCTAAAATGGATGACAAAGATCGTTTGATTAAAGGTTTGCAAGAAGCGTTCGAAAAAACAAAATTAGATTTAGATCCTCGTCACTTATTAGTAATTGAAGGTTGGGAAGCAAAGAAGAAATTATACAGTAGCGAGTTTTATGAATTTAAAGTGCGCGATAAAGTGTTGAAAATCGAAACGCATTACGAATCTTTATCTCATTCAAAAATCCCAAAAATTGCTTCTCCAAAATATACCTCTTGGGGAGATATTTTAAAATGGACCTTACAAGAAAATTTCCCTGGAGATTTCCCATACACAGCTGGTATTTATCCTTTCAAGCGTGAGGGCGAAGATCCAACTCGTATGTTTGCTGGTGAAGGTGGACCAGAAAGAACCAATAAACGTTTTCACTATGTGAGCAAAGGGTTACCTGCTGCTCGTTTAAGTACAGCTTTTGATAGCGTAACGTTATATGGTAACGATCCTGATTACCGCCCAGATATTTATGGTAAAGTGGGTAACTCAGGTGTGAGTATTTGTTGTTTGGATGATGCGAAAAAATTGTATTCTGGCTTTAATTTAGCAAGTCCCACTACATCTGTATCAATGACGATTAATGGCCCTGCGCCAACAATAGCAGCATTTTTTATGAATGCCGCCATTGACCAGCAATGTGAATTATACATTACAGAAAATAAATTAGAGAAGGACGTTGAAAAGAAAATTGTTGAGATTTATAAAGCAAAAGGAACTGTAAGACCAACTTACCAAGGTGAGTTGCCTGAGGGTAATAATGGCTTAGGATTAATGTTGTTAGGTGTTACGGGAGATCAAGTATTACCTAAAGATGTTTACGAAAAAATTAAAGCAACTACTTTATCACAAGTGCGTGGCACGGTGCAAGCAGATATTTTAAAAGAAGATCAAGCACAAAATACGTGTATTTTTAGTACAGAATTTAGTTTGCGCGTGTAATGGGCGATGTGCAACAGTATTTTATTGATCAAAAAGTACGTAACTTTTATTCTGTTTCTATCAGTGGTTATCATATTGCAGAAGCAGGCGCAAATCCTATTTCTCAATTAGCATTTACACTAGCTAACGGGTTCACGTTTGTAGAATATTATTTAAGCCGCGGAATGAACATTGATGATTTTGCCCCTAACTTATCATTCTTCTTTAGTAACGGTATCGACCCTGAGTACTCTGTAATTGGCCGTGTAAGCCGCCGTATTTGGGCGAAGGCTATGAAATTACGTTACGGCGGTAACGAAAGAAGTCAGATGTTGAAATACCATATTCAAACTTCTGGCCGTTCGTTACACGCACAAGAAATTGATTTTAATGATATTAGAACAACTCTTCAAGCGTTATATGCGATTTACGATAATTGTAATTCATTACATACCAATGCTTATGATGAAGCTATTACAACGCCTACAGAAGAATCGGTTCGTAGAGCAATGGCTATTCAGTTAATCATTAACCGTGAATTAGGTTTAGCGAAAAACGAAAATCCATTACAAGGTTCTTTTATTATTGAAGAATTAACTGATTTAGTGGAAGAAGCCGTGTTAACTGAATTTGATCGTATCTCTGAACGTGGCGGTGTGTTAGGTGCTATGGAAACGATGTATCAACGCGGACAAATACAAGAAGAAAGTTTATACTACGAAACATTAAAACATACAGGAGAATATCCAATTATTGGTGTAAATACATTCTTGTCAAGTAAAGGAAGCCCAACGGTATTACCTCGTGAAGTCATTCGTTCAACAACGGAAGAAAAAGAATACCAAATTACCATGTTAGCAGAGTTACACAAAACACATGCAGATAAACATGATGAAATGGTGAAACGTTTACAAACTGCAGCTATCCACAACAAAAATATTTTTGCGGAATTAATGGATGCCGCTAAGTATATGAGTTTAGGTGAAGTAACTAAATGCTTATTTGAAGTAGGCGGACAGTACAGAAGGAATATGTAACCTCAAGTCATTGTGATCACGCCTTGGCGTGAGAAGCAATCTCAAACTTAAAAATTAAAGCCCGCACAATTTGTGAGGGCTTTTTTTATTATATTTATCTAATGAGAAAACTATTCTATCTATTTTTTCTTCTTTCTTTTTTCTCTTGCAAAGATGAAAACAAAGACCAAAAAACTCACGCTTTGCGGGCTGAGCCTCTAGAAGTTCCCGTTGTTCTCACCCCTGGTAAAGACACTTTTAAATTACCAACTATTATACTGGCTGGTGCACCAATAATTAATAAAGTACAACCTCCCATTGTAAGTTCTAGCCTAGCCGATAACCCTAATACCCCCCAAGGCATACCTCATTTTTCCAACTTTACAACTAAAGATGGTTTAGCTTTAGATGCTATTGCTTATTCTATATTAGATAAAATGGGAAACCTTTGGTTCGGTTCACACGGTGGTGGAGTAAGTAGATACGACGGTAAAACGTTTACGAATTATACGACGGCTCAAGGGCTCGCAAATAACACTGTTTTTAGCATCACCGAAGATGAAATGGGAAACCTTTGGTTTGGTACTTATGGCGGAGGAGTAAGTAGATATGACGGTAAAACGTTTACGAATTATACGACGGCCAAGGGCTCGCAAATAATGTAGTTGGAGCATCACCGAAGATAAGACGGGAACCCTTTGGTTCGGTACTTTTGGCGAAGGAGTAAGTAGATATGACGGTAAAACGTTTACGAATTATACGACGGCTCAAGGGCTCGCAAATAATGTAGTTAGGAGCATCACCGAAGATAAGACGGGAAACCTTTGGTTCGGTACCGATGGCGGAGGAGTAAGTAGATATGATGGTAAAACGTTTACGAATTATACGATGGCTCAAGGGCTCGTAAATAATGTAGTTAGGAGTATTATCGAAGATGAAACGGGAAACTTTTGGTTCGGTACTAATGGCGGTGGAGTAAGTAGATATGACGGTAAAACGTTTACGAATTATACGACGGCTCAAGGGCTCGCAAATAATGTAGTTAGGAGCATCACTGTAGATAAGACGGGAAACCTTTGGTTCGGTACTGATGGCGGTGGAGTAAGCAGATATGACGGTAAAACGTTTACGAATTATACGACTGCCCAGGGGCTGCCCGATGATGTGGTAACACAAGTAGTAGCAGATAAGAACGGAAAGAACATTGTTATAGCAACAAACTTTGGAGTGGCGGTGGGGCTTTCTTTCACTCCAAAGTTACCCTACCAAGCCACGAAAAAACAAGTGTCTTTCCAAAATAATTTAAAGAATGAGGAGTTAACAACCTACTATGATTTGGTTTTAGAAACCTACAACTCCGCAACAGGCTACCCAGTTAAAGATGTTAACACAGGGCAAAACTGTATGCTGCAAGATAGCAAAGGCATATACTGGGCAGGCACCGGCAGCGATGCAACCGCCTTAGTGCGCATTGATTTTAATGCACTTAACCGCAACGCAAAACCTCCCACTCCTGTTTTATATAAAATAAAATTAAATGAGGAGAATATATGTTATTACTCGATAGCATCAACTACAGATAGTACTGAGCTTTCACAACAAGAAGTCATTACATACGGTAGGCCGCTCAGTGTTATTGAGCGAGACAGTATACAAAAACAATTTATGAATATAAAGTTTGATGACATCACCAATTTTTATCCCATACCACAAAACTTGGTGTTGCCTTATGAGCATAACAATGTCACTTTTGAATTTAATGCAGTGCAATTATCGCGTTCACATTTATTAAACTTTCAATACATGCTCGAAGGTTATGATAAAACCTGGAGCCCTGTATTAAAAAAGCGCGAAGCCACTTTTGGTAACATCAACGAAGGCACTTATACCTTTAAACTAAAAACACAATACACTGGTCCCGATGGTAATAATGAATGGAGCGAGGTTTTGACCTATACATTTAAAGTATTACCACCTTGGTATCGCACTTGGTGGATGTATACTTTGTATGTTTTAACGCTAATAGGAATTGTTTATTTAATTATAAAGCAACAAACAAAAAAACTAAAACAACGCCAAAAAGAACTGGAGCACAAAATAGACATTGCAACTGAGGATATTCGAGAACAAAAACACATCATCGAAGAAAAACATAAAGAAATAACCGATAGTATCAATTATGCTGAGAGAATACAACGGAGTTTTTTAGCAACGAAAGATCTATTGGATGAAAACTTATCGTCATTGCGAGGAGGTACGACGAAGCAATCTCAAACAATTAATGAGATTGCCACGCTTCCTTTGGTCGCTCGCAATGACGCGTCTGACTACTTCGTTTTCTTTAAACCAAAAGATGTGGTAAGCGGAGATTTTTATTGGGCAAAAAAACTAAGTAATGATAACTTTGCTTTAGTAACGGCAGACAGCACTGGACATGGAGTGCCCGGGGCTATTATGAGTTTATTAAATATTACAAGTATTGAGTCAGCCATAAAAGAGGGTTTCCTGCAACCAGCAGATATTTTAAATGTCACGCGTCAAACAATTATCGAACGTTTAAAAAAAGATGGCAGTGCCGAAGGAGGAAAAGACGGAATGGATTGTAGCTTGATAAGTTTTGATTTTAAAACCAAAAAGCTAACAGTTTCCGCAGCAAATAATCCTGTTTGGATTATTAGAAAAAATGAATTAGGAGTGACTGAGGTTCTCGACATTAAACCTGATAAAATGCCCGTTGGTAAACATGATAAGGATTCTATTTCGTTTACACAGCAGGAAATACAATTGCAAGGTGGCGATGTAGTTTATACCTTAACTGATGGTTTCCCTGATCAGTTTGGCGGAGAAAAAGGCAAAAAGTTTATGAGTAAAAATTTACGAGAATTATTAGTTACAAATTCACATTTGCCAATGCAAGAACAACACGAACTGCTTAATGAAACATTCACTGATTGGGTAGGTAATTTAGAACAAGTAGATGATGTTTGTGTTATAGGTGTGAGGGTTTAATACTCACATTTTGTTTAAGCCGTTTATCCAATATTAATGGGAGCATTTGTTTTTTGTTTAATTTTGCCAAAACATTAAAATAAAAATTATGAAAAAAATTCTTTACGTTATTATTGGCATTTGCGCTTTGTATTTAATTCTATGTTTCTTCGGTCCTTCAAAAATTAAAGTGGAGCGTTCAATAGATATTAAAACATCATCTGTTGAAGATCTTCAACATAAATTAGCGGACTTAAAATTCTTTCATGATACATGGAGTCCTTTTACAAGAAGAGATCCGAATATGAAAGTAACGTATACAGGATTGTGTTGTGAGTCTGGTAGTACTTACAGATGGGAAAGTGAATTAGACAGTGCTGGAAAGGGAACGATAACGTTTAATAAATTTACACCAGATAGTGTGTTGATGACCTTAAATTTTGATGGCATGGGAGATAACGAATTATACTATATTACTAAACCATCTAATGATGGAAACATAAATGTAACTTGGGGAGTTATATTTGATATAGGTTTCTTTGGTCGTGTTCCGATGATGTTTATCAATATGGATAAAATGATTGGTCCAGATTATCAAAGAGGTTTAGCCAAATTAAAACAAGAAATTGAGTCGACGCCTGCTCAAACTGTTACTAACTATGAAGTAAAAGAAATAAACTGGGACGCAAAAACCTTTTATGGGGTAAAGGATAAATTATCATTTGATAAACTAGCAGCATTTTTTGGCACATCTTACGCGAAAATTGGAGAGGCTTTAGGAAAAGCTAAAGCTCAACCTATAGGAATGCCGAAAGCAATTTATTTTACATTCGATGAAAAAACGATGATATCAGATGTAGCTGCTGTGATGGAAGTTGCTAATGGGACCAAGCTAGAAGGTGTCGAAAAATTTGAAACACCAGCAGGTAAAGTGTTATTGATCGAATATTTTGGAGGTTATAACAAATCTGCTAACGCACATTATGCAATGGATGCTTATATGAAAGAAAAAGGCTTAACACAAAATTTTGTGATTGAAGAATATGCTAATGATCCTATGACGGAAAAAGACACAGCTAAATGGCAAACAAACATATTTTATTTAGTTAAATAAAACACGAATTTTCAATTTTAAAGCCCTCGCACTATGCTAGGGCTTTTTTTATTTCAGTTTTAATCTTATCTTAGTCTTATTTCAATTCTACTATTTATTAGACCGTTAGTTTACATATTTTTATTATTTTTCTCTTACGCAGGTTTTTCTCAAAACCTAGATTCGCTTTATCATATTTATAAATCACAAACAGATTTAAAATTAAAAACGAAATCACTTTTAGTATATGGCGATGAGCTTGTTCATCATAATATTGATTCTGCATTCGTTTGCGGGAACATTGCCTTTAAAAACGCAAAAATATTGAAAGATAGTTCTATTTTAGCCGAATCGCACATGCTTTTAGGCTATAGTTTGGAGGCTAAAGGAAATTACAAAGCAGCCTTGCAAAATTTCATTATCGCTACCGATTTGTTTAAAAAAATGAAAATCAAATCTAAGCTAGCCCAATGTTATACTGCCATGGGTATTGTATATTGGTATCAAGGATTTTCTGATAAAGCGATTGAATATTACAAAAAGAACATTTCAATTTGTTCAGAGATTAAAGACGAGAATGGTATGGCTGCTAGTTACGGTAATATTGCTATTATTTTTGATGAACGAAAAGATTTGGATAATGCCTTAATGTATTACAAGAAAGCCTTGGTGATTTTCGAAAAAAATAAACGACCAATGCAAATGGCAGCTTGTTTAGATAATATGTCGCTAGTTTTCAAACAACAAAAAGAATTTAAAACAGCTTTAGATTTTAATTTAAGGAGTTATAATTTGAGAGAAAGTATTGGAGATACTATAGGAATGTTGGCAAGTATGGAAAATTTGGGCAGCATTTTTATAGCTCTTAAAAAGTATGACGACGCCATTCAAATTAGCGAACGTGTTGTGGAAATTGCCACTAGATTAGGGGCAAAAGAGGATGTGAAATATGCTTATTTAAATTTGAAGGAAGCGTATGAGGCTAAAAAAGATTATCCGGCAGCAAATATTATATTAAATAAATTAATGGAAGTAAAAGATAGTTTAAGAAATATTGAAAACGCCAATCAAATTGCTGAACTAGAAACTAAATTTAAAACTAAAGAACACGAAATTGAACTTTCTGAAGTAAAATTAATTCAGCAATTACGAGATAAAGAAAATAGTGAGCAATTAAAACGAAAAAATTATCTTATCGCAGTGCTTATTATCATTGGCGCTTTAATCGTACTAATTGGAATTTTACTATTGAAGCGATTTATCGACAAACAAAAAATTGTAGAAGTTATTAATAAAAAGAACGAAGCCATCGAAGCTCAAAAAATTGTTATAGATAAGGCCTACCAAGAGCTTTCTGAAAAAAATAAGGATATAACTGACAGTATTAAGTATGCGCAAAAAATTCAGCAAGCAGTTTTACCTAGCCAAAAATTTATTTTAGATGAGCTAAGTAAAACTAAGACAGAACATTTTATTTTATTTAAGCCAAAAGATATTGTGAGTGGCGATTTTTATTGGTTTCATAAAACTGATAAGTCGTTATTTTATGTGACAGCAGACAGCACTGGTCATGGCGTTCCTGGAGGATTTATGAGCATGCTAGGTATCAATTTATTAAATGAAATTGTTATTGAAAGAGGTGTTACAAACCCAGGAGAAATTTTAAATAGGCTAAGAGAAGAAATTGTAAGGTCATTAAAAACGGATGATGGTTACTCTAAAGATGGTATGGATGCAGTTGTTTGTAAAATTGATTTTGAAACAAATGACTTGGAGTATGCTGCTGCAAATAATCCAATATATTTAGTTAGAAACAAAGAGTTAATTGTTTTGCCTGCTCAAAAAATGCCAGTAGGTTATTCTGATAACATGCAGTCTTTCGAAACCAAAGCTTTACAAGTACATCCTTCAGATTCTATTTATACTATTACAGACGGCTTTGCTGATCAATTTGGAGGACCAAAAGGTAAAAAATTTAAGTACAAGCAGCTAAAAGAGTTACTGCTGTCTATTAATGATAATGTAATGCAAGAACAATTTGCTATATTGAATGACTCTTTTGAAAACTGGAAAGGTAATTTAGAACAAGTGGATGATGTTTGTGTAATTGGAATTAAAATTTAAAAGCTAATAGTTTGAAATTGCTTTTTTAATAAGGTCTATCGATACTCCACAATATAGTTCGTAAGCACCAATTCCCTTTGGTAAAGCAAAACACAAATCATCTCCTTCGTTTTTCTTGTCGTGTAGAATATATTTTAAAAGTTGCGACTCTGTATCTTTTGTGATTTTTATATTTTTATAAATCGACCGAATGTAATCTGTTATTTCTTTTTGTTCTTTTTTGGAAATGCGTTTTAAAGATTGTGCAATTTCTGATTCCATAATCATTCCAGCAGCTATAGCTTCTCCATGCAAAACATCTTTGTTTTGTTTTATTAAAGCGCTTTCTAAAGCATGACCAATATTATGACCAAAGTTTAGTGATTTCCGTAAGTTATTTTCATGCAAATCCTTTTTAACGATGGAGTTTTTTAATTCGATAGCTTTCGTAATAATTTTTTCAGAACTGAACTCTTTTGTTGTTTTTAATTTCATGATAGTCTTCCAAAAAACATCATCAGCTATCAAGGCTATTTTAATAATTTCGGCAAAGCCATTTTTTATTTGACGTTCAGACAAGGTTTCTAAAAAAGTAGGATTAACAAAAATGCCTTTTGGCTCTGCTGTTGTACCAATATGATTTTTAATGCCTTCAAAATCTACACCCGTTTTTCCTCCAACACTAGCGTCAACCATACTTAATAAAGTTGTTGGAATATTTATGCAATCTATTCCTCTTTTAAATGTGGAGGCTACAAATCCACCTAAGTCGCTTATTACTCCACCACCTAAATTAATAATCAAGCTTTTTTTATCAGCACCTGTATCGGTTAGTGCACCCCAAACTTGCAGACATGTTTCTAATGTTTTTTTATCTTCTCCACTTTCTAATTCTATAATTTCGGCTTCATTTAACAAAGGAGCATGAAACAATAAAGTTGGCAAACAAAACTCAAAAGTATGTTCATCGCATAAAATATAGTAGTGACTGTATTTGTTTTTATTTAGAAATGTATTTAGCGCGTCGAAACTTTTTTCGCCTATATAAATGTTATATGAATTTGCTTTGATGATAGACATAATTACATGTATTGTTTAATTTGTTGTAATGCCTGTTTGGCTTGAGTATTATTTGGATGCTGTTTTAAAATTCTATTCAAATAAGTTTTTGCTTGTTTAAAGTCTTTTTTATATGCATATAGTCCAGCAATGTTTAACAATAACGATTCATAATCTGGATCAAGCGCTAATGCCTTAAAATAAAGTAGTTCCGCTTCTTTTACATTGCCTTGTCGCAATTTCACAAAACCTAAATTGGTTAAAGCAGATACATGTTTTGAATTTTCCTTTAAGATTTCACTAAATTCTTTTCAGCATTAGGAAGCAAGTTGTTAGAGGCTAAAGCTGCTCCATATTTATTTTTAAAATCTAAAACATAGGGCGCTATGCTTACGGCTTGTCTGTAATAATTAATTGCACGGCTTATTTCTCCTAAATTTGAAAACGCCTCCCCAATGCGATAACAAGTCCAGGCATCATCATTCGAGTATGATTTTTTAGTAAGTTTAGTATTGATCAAATAATTATCAGTTAATTTATCTACATAATTTGCGATTTTATTAAACTCATTTTTATTGAAGTATAATTGAATTAATAAATCAATATTGTTTTTTAAGTCTACATCTGTTTTATCTTTCAAATAAAATGCTGCGCTATCCAAACAATATAATTTACCTTCAAATTTTTCGTACTGATTTATGTAAGCTTTAGCTTTTGTATAAGCACTTGGATTTTTTTCGTTAATGGCATATAAGCCAATAAACTCTTTAATTCCGTCTTTGTCTTTTTTCGTTAGTGGCTTTCTGATATAATGGTCGTGAACCGTTACATGTGGAATATCAATAGAGCCAGACTTCGGCATGTGACAACTCACACAGTTGGATTTAATGGTAATACCTTTTTTGCTACAATTTAATTTTGATTTGCCATTTGTTGTATGACATGAGTTACACGCATCATTAAATACATTTGGATTTGTTTCTCTAACACTCACATGTGGGTTATGACAAGTCACACACGTCATTGCATCTTTGTATGGCTTTAACTTATTTGTTTCGGTGACTGAGCCTGTCGAAGTCACCGACTTAATAAAACATTGACTTTGCTTCAATCTATCTGCATGTGAAGCCATGATAAATTCATCATCCGCATTTTTATATTTAGGTAAAAATACAGTCATATAATCACTCAGCTTCATTCCTGGTTTAAAATCATAAAACGATTTTCCTTCTTTTAAAACCGTGTTGCCTTGTAAATGGCAACGCTGACAAATATCAAACTGCGCATCAATACTTAGTTTGGCAGGATTTACAATAGTGTAATCAATAAATTTTGATGTGTCAACTCGACTTCCATTTTGACGTTGTGCCACATGAATACTTCCTGGTCCATGGCATCGTTCGCAGTTAATACCTTCTGGCACAGCCGTAAATTTATTTTCACTACCTAATACAAATTCCGGATAGTTGTTGTGACAACTCATACACTCTAATCCAATCTTGCGCATAAAGCGGGTGTTACGACCATCTTCAAAACCAGGAGGTAAATCCCATTTCTGTTTTTGAGTATAAAATGTCATTGGCATTTGATTTAAATAGCCATTTACAGATTGTATGTGTGAATTGGTATGTTGCCCTGAACCAACAATAAAATCAACAGTTTCCTGTCGTTTGTAAATAGTATCCTTTCCTTTTAAACGGTATTCTAAAAATTGTAAACTATCATTTAGCCAAAAAGCCTTATAATAAAAGTCACCAATCTTATCACGAATGATGGAATTGTGGTAATCTCCAGAGGATTTAGATTTTGTAGCTAAATCAAATGACTTACCCATCCCTGTTTTGATATAAGTGTTATAAATATCTTGATGACATAATTTACATGTATTAATACCAACATACTTCGCAGAATCTGAATGATTCAAATAAAGTAAGGTATCCTTTTTTACCGTTTGAGTGGTTTTATTTTCTTTATTGCCTTCGCAAGAAAATATAACAAGCCCAATTATAAAAACTAAACCAAGTAATAAATATTTGAATGATTTTGACATTTGAAAAACGATGTCTCAAAATTAACATAACAATTTGTAAATGTGTTAAATCGCAAAAATCATCTCAATAATCATAATTTAACCCTTATTTAACGATAAAGTGTAGATTTTCAACAAGATAAATTGCTTTCCGACTTAAAAAGAACTACTTTTGCGCCCTTATTAAAATATAACATGTCAGAAATTAGAAACATTGCCATCATTGCCCATGTCGATCACGGGAAAACAACATTAGTAGATAAAATTTTACACCAATGTAATTTATTTAGAGAAAATCAAGCGTCAGGAGAATTAATCCTTGATAACAACGACTTAGAGCGTGAGCGTGGTATTACTATCTTAGCTAAAAACGTATCAGTTACCTATAAAGGAACAAAAATTAACATCATTGACACACCAGGCCATGCTGACTTTGGTGGAGAAGTTGAACGTACATTAAACATGGCGGATGGTGTAATTTTATTAGTGGATGCTTTTGAAGGGCCAATGCCTCAAACACGTTTCGTTACTCAAAAAGCTATTGCAGCGGGTAAAAAAGCGATTGTAGTGATTAATAAAGTAGATAAACCAAACTGTCGTCCTGAAGAAGTTCATGATAACGTATTTGATTTATTCTTTAACTTAGAAGCAACTGAAGATCAATTAAACTTCCCTACAGTTTATGGTTCAAGTAAAAATGGCTGGATGGGTGCTGATTACAAAACACCTACAACAGATGTAACTTATTTATTAGATACAATTTTAGAAAATATCCCTACAGCTCCTGAGCGTGTTGGAACTTTACAAATTCAAATTACATCTTTAGATTATTCTTCATTCATTGGTCGTATTGCGGTAGGCCGTGTATTCCGTGGAATCATTAAAGAAAATATGCCAGTTTCAGTTGTAAAACGTGATGGTAGAATTCAAAAATCTCGTATTAAAGAGTTATTTGTATTCGAAGGTTTAGGTAAAGTTAAAGTTACCGAAGTTCAAACTGGTGATATTTGTGCATTTACAGGAATTGAAGGATTTGAAATTGGTGATACAGTTGCTGATTTTGATACTCCAGAAGCAATGCCAACCATGAAAATTGATGAGCCAACAATGAGTATGTTGTTTACCATTAACAACTCTCCTTTCTTTGGTAAAGATGGTAAATTTGTTACTTCTCGTCACTTACGTGATCGTTTATATAAAGAGTTGGAAAAGAATTTAGCAATGCGTGTTGAAGAAACATCATCCCCTGATTCTTACTTAGTATTTGGACGTGGTATCTTACATTTATCGGTTTTAATTGAAACGATGCGTCGTGAGGGCTATGAGTTACAATTAGGCCAACCACAAGTTATCGTTAAAGAAATTGACGGGCAAAAATGTGAGCCAATTGAGGTGTTAACAGTAGACGTTCCCCAAGAATCAGCTTCTAAAGTAATTGACTTAGTAACACAACGTAAAGGTAATTTATTAATCATGGAAGCTAAAGGAGATTTAACTCATATTGAGTTTGAAATTCCTTCTCGTGGTATTATTGGATTACGTAATAACGTATTAACAGCTACAGCTGGTGAGGCTATTATGGCTCACCGTTTCAAGGATTACGAACCTTGGAAAGGCCCAATCCCAAGCCGTATTGCAGGTGTATTAATCTCTAAAGATAAAGGAACTGCAGTTGCTTACTCAATTGATAAATTACAAGATCGCGGTAAATTCTTTGTTGAAGCAGGAGACGAAATTTATCCAGGTATGGTTATCGGTGAGCACATCCGTCCTGATGATTTAGTAGTAAACATTTGTACAGAGAAACAATTAACGAATATGCGTGCATCAGGTACTGATGATAAAATGCGTATCGTACCAAAAATTAACTTCAGTTTAGAAGAAGCAATGGAATATATCCAAGGTGATGAATATGTTGAGATTACTCCAACTTTCATCCGTTTACGTAAAATCTATTTAGATGAAAATGAGCGTAAACGTATGGGTAAAACATTAGTTTCAAAATAATATAATCTCACAAATAGTTAAAAGGCAAAGTAAAACCATTGTGTTTTCTTTGCCTTTTTGCATTATATAATTACTTTCGCATAATGAGCAAGCCTAGTTACGAAGAAATATATATGGAGTTAGCCGAAAAGCTAGCCTTACGCTCACATTGCGTAAAAGCTCAGGTTGGAGCGGTTTTAACAAAAGATACACGTATTGTATCGTTGGGCTACAATGGTCCGCCAGCAGGCACGCATAATTGTGATCAAGAGTGGCCAGAACATGGATGTGCAAGAGATAGCAAAGGAAGTTGCTCATTGGCCCTACACGCTGAGCAAAATGCCATTTTATATGCTGTTAAAAATAACACTACCATTGATGGTTCAACCTTGTACGTTACTTTATCGCCATGTATTGCATGCGCGCGAGTAATTTACACCATGGGAATTAAAAGAGTGTATTATAAAAATAGTTATGCTGAATATAAAAATATTCCAACAGATGAAGGAGTTGAATTTTTAAAAAAGTTTGGCGTAGAAGTTATAAGATATACTAAGTAGTACAAGTTAGAAAAACGTTATATATAGATTAAAAAATGTTTAAATTATTTTTCATATTCATAATCGCATCATTCATCTCAATTCCTTGTATATCACAAGACGGAGGCGGGAAGTCGGATGTTCCTAAACATGAAAAATCTTTTAAAAGTAAACGAAAATTAGCTAAAGCTGATAGAAAAGCTGCAAGAGAAAAACGCAAAGAAGAAAAAGCAGAACAAAAAAAAATACGTGATCATCATAAACGAATTCAAACAAAAGAAGTTCGTAAAAGGATGAAACGAAATAAAGGAAAAGCGATTAGAAATAATACACACCAAAGAGAGCCGTTTTTTCAGCGCTTGTTTCAGAAAAAAAGAGGTAAAGCTTCAAAAAGAGCTAAAGAAAAGCCTTCAAAGGTGCAACAGTATTAAAAATTGCACTTTTCCAATAGCTTACTTTTCATCTGTGGCAAAATTTCAACCACTTATTGGCAAAAACCCACCACTTATCAATTTTCCACGCCCATTTAACAGTTCTTTAAAATTATCACAAATGAACTCCCTAAATTCGTGTTAATTCTTGTTAAGTTTAATACCCTTTAACAACAAAAATTTGGAAAATAATAACCACATAATCAGAATATTACAAAAAAAGGGTATAAAAACTTGCACTAGTTACCTATCATTTATATATTTATCCGCTCGTATAAATCGAACTTAATTAAAAACTATCAATATGTTAAGAAAAATTTACTTTTCAGTCGTAACACTTTTACTAGCCAGCGCATCAGTATTGGCGCAAAACAACGGTGGTGCTATCAAGGTTTTACTAAAAGATAAAACAAATGGAGAATCTATTCCTTTTGCGAACGTTGTAGCCTACCAAGGTGGCGTGCAGGTTGGCGTTGGAACGACAGATATGGATGGTTATGCTACTATTAAACCATTATCTCCAGGTAAATATGATGTAAAAGGTGTTTATGTTGGATATCAACCAGCTTTAAGTACTGGTGTTATCGTTGGTGAAGCTAAAACCGCATACGTAACTCTTGAGTTATCAAACGGAGAAGGTGTGAAATTAGACGAGGTACAGGTTATTGCTTATCAAGAACCATTGATTGATGGTGATATGAAATCTGGTGGTACTGTAACTAGAGAAGAGTACCAAAATATGGCTACTAAAAATATTAACTCAGTTGCTGCAACAACTGCTGGTGTTTACCAAGCTGATGAGGGTAGTGCTTTAAATGTTCGTGGTGGTCGTTCTTCTTCTACTATTTATTTCGTAGATGGAGTTAAAACAATTGGTGGTTTAGGTGTTCCTCAACAAGGCGTTGAGCAATTAAACGTTATTACGGGTGGTGTTCCTGCTCAATATGGTGATGCAACTTCAGGTATTATCTCAGTTACAACTCGTGGACCTCAAAGTAAATTTGCTGGTGGAGTCGAGTTAATCTCTTCTCAATTAACTGATAAATATGGTTACAACTCTTTAGGTTTTTCTTTAGGTGGTCCAATTTGGCAAAAAAGAGATTCAACTGGTCAAAAGAAACCGATTATAGGATTCTTCCTATCTGGACAAGGAACTTATGAAAAAGATCCTGATCCTTCTTATGTTAAATTATGGAAATTAAATGATGATAAATTAGCGCAAATCGAACAGAATCCTTTAAAAGTTGTTACGATTGGTTCTGAAGACAAATTTTATCGTGCTTTAGATTATATTACTAAAGCTGATATGGTTCAAACTCCAGTTCGTCCTAATGCAGCTAGTCGCGCAATTCAATTAAATGGTAATATCAAATATCAAGTTGCTCCAAATACTGTTTTACAAATAGGTGGTAACTTTGATTACAATAATAGACACGATTTTGTTTATGGCTATTCTTTATTTAATGCATCTAATAACCCTCAGGCGATAGACAATACTTGGAGAGCTTATGCAAAAATTAGTCAAAAATTTGGTGCTGCACAATCAGGTTCTGAAAAGGAAAAATCTCAATCTGCAGTTTCTAATGCATTCTTTACTTTTTTAGCTAGTTATGAGAAGAGTAAAACTGTAAATCAAGATGACACACACAAAGATAAAATCTTCCGTTACGGGTATCAAGGAAAATATAATTTTACTGTAGATACTACTACAAACTATCGAATTAAATATGATAGTAATAACAATAAGTACTATTTAGATTATCAAGGTTTAGTTACAGGGCCTGTTACTTTTGAGAGAAGCGAATTAAATCCAATTACCGCAAATTATTCTAGCCAAGTATTTAATTATAGAGGTACTTTACCATCTATTAATGCTGCACAAAACGATAACGCTTTCGTTAATGGAGATAGCCCTTCAAATATTAATAGTTTATTCTTTTCTTCTGGTCGTCAATCTAGAAGTTATGGAGTAACTGAATCTACTCAATTACGTTTTGCTTCTAGTTTCTCTGCTGACTTTAAAAACCACGCTATAATGGTGGGTGTTGAATACGATCAACGTGATCAAAGTGGATATTTTGTTTCTCCAAATGAATTATGGGAGCGTATGAGATTTTTAACTAACGCTCACTTAGTTTCTTTAGATACTACTGTAGCTAATACAATAATCATCCCTGGTACTGCAGCAACAGGTGGTTTAGATTTACATTACCACAGATATTCATATGATGTTACTAAACAAAATCAAATTGATAAATCTTTAAGAGCTTCAATGGGATTAGGAGCAGACAATCAAACATTTATTAATACAGATGCACTTTCTCCAGATGATTTATCATTGGATATGTTTAGTGCGCAAGATTTATTACAAAATGGAATTAATCCTTTAGTAGATTATTATGGATTTGACTATTTAGGTAACAGAGATAAAAATGCTACTAACTTGGATAAGTTCTTAAATAATAAAGACGAAAATGGCAATCAGACATTAAACGTAGGTGGGTATAAACCAATTTATGTAGCTGGTTATATTCAAGATAAATTTGACTTTAAAGATTTGAAGTTCAACGTAGGTATTCGTGTGGATCGTTTTGATGCAAATCAAAAAAGTTTTAAAAGATCCGTTTTTGTTTCAAGAAGCATATACAGCTGGCGAGAAATCTGAAGGAAAACCAGAAAATATTAAAAGCGATTATGTAGTTTATGTTGATAATTTAAATAGTTTAAATGTTGTTGGTTACCGTCATACAGATGAAAAAACTCAAACAACAACTTGGTATAATAATGAAGGTAAAGAAATTTCAGATCCTAAGTTATTAGTAAACGATGGTAAATTAACACCTTGGTTAAAAGACGCTGATTATGCTAGCAAAAATGCATTTAGTACTGCTGCATTTAAAGATTATAAACCACAAATTAATGTGATGCCTCGTGTGGCTTTCTCGTTCCCTATTTCTGACGTTGCTAATTTCTTCGCACATTATGACGTTTTAACTCAAAGACCAAGCGATGGTTTAATGAGATTTGACCCAAAAAATTATTATTTCATTAATTCTACGGCAAGTCCTTTTATTACAAACTCTAACTTAAAGCCTGAGAAAACAATTGATTACGAATTAGGATATCAGCAAATTTTAAATCAAAAGAAAAATGCATCATTAAAAGTAACTGCATTTTACAGAGAGCTTAGAGATCAAATTACACAAATTTCAATGTCAAATGCATATCCTAGAACATACCAAACTTATGCTAATAAAGATTTTGGTACTGTAAAAGGATTAAGTGCTGAGTTTGATTTAAGAAGAACAGGTGGAATTTCATTAACTGCAAACTATACTTTGCAATTTGCTGAAGGATCTGGTTCTAATGCTAATTCAGGTGCTAACTTAGCTAACTCTGATCAACCTAATTTACGTATTACTTTACCTTTAGATTATGACCAACGTCATACAATCACATTAAACTTCGATTACCGTTTTGGTGAAGGAAAAGACTACAAAGGCCCTCAGTTTAATCGTAAGAAAAAAGGAGAGCAACAAACTGTACAAATATTACAAAATGTTGGAGCTAACTTAATTTTCCGTATTGGTTCTGGAACACCATACACTCGTGACGTTGCAGCTTCTCCAATTGGTGGAAGAACTCAAATTAACGGATCTGTAAACGGTTCTTATAAGCCTTGGCAATTTAGAACAGATTTAAGAGTTGATAAAAATATTGAGTTATCTTGGGGTAAGAAAGATGACGATAGCAAGAAAACAGCTAACTTAAATATTTACATTCAAGTATTAAATGTATTAAACAACAGAAATATTTTAGGTGTGTATAACTTTACTGGTAACCCAGATGATGATGGTTATTTAGCATCAGCTCGAGGTCAATTATTCTTAAACAGTAACCCTTCTACAGCAACATCTTTTACTGATCAATATAACATTTACATTAATAACCCTGGTAATTACGGAAGACCACGTACATTCAGAATAGGAGTATTATTAGACTTTTAATTATATAAAGAATTTTTATTATGGAAACCATGACTAAGTTAAACAAACATCTATTGATAGCAGCCATTGCACTAAGTGCTTTGTCAGCTAATGCAAAAGAAAAATATGGCGTTGGTGCAAGAACAGCAGCTCCTCAAAAAGTTTTGGCTGGATGCTCTCCTGCTCAAGCTTCTGCCGAACTTGCTGTTAATAACGTAAGAACCCTAATATTTTCCGGATCGGATATGTGGTGGGATTTATTTGGTACACAAAATGCCAGATATACTATTCCTAAAGGTGAAGACTTGTCTAAACTTCCTAATTCTAACTTTGCGGGTAACGTTTGGTTTGGTGGTGTTGATATTGGTGGGCAATTAAAATTAGCTGCTCAAACCTATCGTCAATCACAATCAGGTGGTATTAGTTTTTGGACTGGTCCATTAAGTACGGGCGATGCTTCTGTTTCTTCAGATGTTTGTCAAAAATATGACAGAATATTTAAGTTAACTCGTGCTGAAGTGGATGAATTTACTTTAGCTGGAGGTGAATTGACTTCAAATATTAAAAATTGGCCAGGTAATGGAGATATCTCTTTAAACCAGGATCAACAATTAGCGCCATATATTGATATTAATGCTGATGGTGTTTATACACCAGAAGCTGGTGATTATCCTTCTTATGATGTTTATAACAGCGGCTTAAAAGATAATTTAGGTGTTTGTAAAGCGAGAGTTTTTGGTGACGAAACATTATGGTGGGTATACAACGATAATGGTAATAACCATGGTAATGGAGGTAAAGCAATTGGTATGGAAATTCGTGCTCAAGCATTTGCTTTCAAAACTACAGATGAAATTAACAACATGACCTTTTATAACTATCAATTAATCAATCGTTCATCTTTTGCATTGTATGATACTTATATGACTGTTTGGACAGATGCCGATTTAGGTTATTATGGTGATGATTATATTGGATGTGATGTTAAAAGAGGTTTAGGTTATATTTACAATGCCGATGCAAACGATGAATCAATTGCTGGAACACCAGGATATGGTTCTTTTTGTCCGGCTTTAGGTTGTGACTTCTTTCAAGGCCCAATTAATACTGCCGATGGAGTTGACAATGATGGAGATATCTTAGTTGATGAGCCAGGTGAGCAAATGGGAATGACAAAGTTCTTATATTTTAACAACTCTTTTGCCGGTGTTCCTTTACAAACAACTGACCCTGATAATGCTTCTCAGTATTATGGTTACATGACTGGCTTCTGGAGAGATGGAACACCATTTACATGTGGTGGAAATGGTTACGGTGGTTCTATTCAAACTAGTTTCGTTTATCCAGCCGATACATACACCAATGGTCCTTGTGCTGGCACTTGGGAAGAAACTACTACGCCTGGTGACAGACGTTTCATGCAATCTTCAGGTCCTTTTATTTTACAACCTGGCGCTGTTAACTATATTACTGTTGGTTTGCCTTGGGCTAGAACAACTTCTACAGATCCAAAGGCATCTATTCCTTTGTTAAAAATTGCTGATGATAAAGCACAGGCTTTATTTGATAACTGTTTCCGCGTTTTAAGTGGACCAGAAGCTCCAGATTTAACTATTCAAGAGCTAAATAATGAGTTAATTATTTATTTCTCTAATAAACCAGCTTCTAATAACTATTTAAATCAATACAAAGAATTAGATGTTACAATTCAAGCTGATCCATCACACTTTCCTAACATTGATAATTACTACCGTTTCGAAGGGTATAAATTATATCAATTAAAAAACAATTCAATTGTACAAGAAGAATTAAATGACCCTTCGAAAGCTAAATTAGTATTCAATTGTGATTTGCAAAATGGTATTACTCGTTTAGTAAACTATGAATTTGACGCAACAACTGGTGGAGATGTTCCTTCAGTAAAAGTTGAAACAAATGATAATAGTGATAAAGGAGTTAAATCAACTTTTCACTTTACCCAAGATTTATTCTCTTTATCATCAGATAAAAAAGTTGTAAATAATAAAGAGTACTATTTCTTCTGCGTAGCGTATGGATATAATCAGTATGGTGAATATAAAGAGGACCAAGTTTGGACTGCTTTAGATGTTGCAAGTTCTGAAGGTCAAAAACGTCCTTATTTAGAAGGCCGTAAATCTAAAAAAGCATATGGTATTCCTCATAATCCAGCTCCTGAAAAAGATGGTACAATTGCGAATTCTGCTTATGGTTACGGACCAAAAATTACTCGTGTTGAAGGACAAGGTAATGGTGGTAATTATTTAGAATTAACACAAGCTTCAATGGAGGCAATTGTTGCCAATGGAAATAGTGTTAAAGAAATTACCTACGAAAATGGACGTGGACCAGTAAATATTAAAGTGGTTGACCCATTAAATGTTCCAAACTCTGTATTTACAATTGCATTAATAAACAGAAACTGGTATCACACTGATACAACAAGTTTGTCAGTAAATTTAGATACAATGGCAACAGACCCTTGCAGAACTAGCGCATTTCATAAATTACGCCCTTACAATAAATTATCTTTAACTAACAACGCACCAGATGGTTATGTAGATCAAGATACTGCAACTTGGGTATTAAAAGATGTAAATAGCTTAAAAGAATACTACCCTTGTAAATCAATTAGAATCGGAGAAGAGTATTATTTCTCAGAGCTAGGTTTATCTGTTCAAATTGGTGGAGCTAATGATATTGCACATATTGGTTTCCCTTATGATGTTGCAAAAGATAAAATCATGAAACCAGGAGATTTTATGGGTGGAGCATCGTATTTTGCCAATTCATCTCAATCTTGGTTATCTGCTGTTGGTGATATTGATGGCGCAACTCCATTTAACTGGATTAGATCTGGTAATTTTAAGGACCAAGATGATGCTGGATTAAATGACTATGAAACTAGTAATGCGTATTCTGGAACAAACCCAATCTTTGCTGATGAAAATCAATATTTTGAATCTACTTTAGGTGGTACTTGGGCTCCTTATGCTTTATGCGCCGCTAGTAAAACAAATAATGTTGGAGCTCCTGCACATGGTGGTTTAGTAAATACAGCTGGTGGTTCTGCTACATTATTGCAAACCTATGATCTAAGAACATTAGCTAGTGTTGACATTGTATTCACAAAAGATAAGAGTAAATGGACACGTTGCCTTGTTTTGGAAGAAAATGATGAGCCTAGTTCTATTGCTACTGGTGCTAGAAAATTAGAGCCAAGAAGAAGAAAATCAGTGGATAAACAAGGTATTGCTTTAGGTGACCCAGGTTGTAATACAGCTGAGGCATCCTTTGACTCAGTTCCGGGATTTGCTTTCCAAACTGGTTTATCTTGGTTCCCAGGTTATGCTATTAACCTAGAAACTGGAGAAAGATTAAACATTGCATTTGGAGAAGATTCTTACCAAGTTAATAATAATGGTGATGATATGATGTGGAATCCAAACGATGTAGTATCTGAACAAACATACAGATATGCATTTGGAGGAAGACATTATATTTATGTATTTGGTAATAACAGAAGTGGTACAACTTATAGCCATGCGTTTGCTCCAGCAGCCCTTAAAAATAAATTAATTGGATCAGGTACTTATGAATCTAGCTTCCATGATTTAGCTTTTACTTACAAGTGGGCTTACCAAACAACTATTGGAACGGCTACAACATTTGTGAAAAATAGTGCTAACGTAGCATTAACAAATTTCTGGACTGATGCGATGTGGGTAAATATTCCAGTAACAGTTGATTCTCGTTATAACTTTAAAAACCCTGCAGATATGCCTTGTGACGCAAGAGTATCATTAAGAGTTAAAAAAGCATACAGACCTGCATACGCTTCTAAAACAGCTATTGATAGTTCTTTATATACTGCATCAGGAGTTGTAAATGCTGGTGGAACGGCACTTAATGTTAACTGGGCACCAAATATTAGACCTTTCTTTGGTAACTCTGCAGCTGCTGTGAATGCACTTTTAAAATTACCAAAAGAGATGGCTTCTACACCTGCTAACAATAACTTTGGATTATACAGATTTAGCACTGATGATATTTTCTCAGAGATTAATAATGTAAACAAAGGTAAATCTGCTTTAGATTTAATAAATGTAGTACCTAATCCTTATTATGCTTACTCTACATACGAATCAGGTAGAATTGATAATCGTATCAGAATTACAAACTTACCTAATAAATGTAAAATCAAAATCTTTACATTAAACGGTACATTAGTAAGAACATTTGATAGAGATGTTAGTGGTCAGGAAGATATTATCGTTAATGAATCTGATTTTACTCGTTCAAAACGCTTACCATATCAAGATTGGGATTTAAAAAATCAAAGCGGCATTTCTGTAGCTAGTGGTTTGTATATTATACACGTTGATGTACCAGGTGTTGGAGAGAAAATATTGAAATGGTTTGGAGTTATGAGACCTTTAGATTTACAAAGTTACTAGGTATTAAATAAGTATTAAAATAAATAATATGAAGTCATTTATAAATATATCGTTAAGTGTTGTTTTAACAAGTAGTTTAATCGCTACAAGTTTTCAAGCAAATGCAGGTAATCCTGAACGTGCTGGACAAGCTGGAGCATCTCAATTATTAATAAACCCGTATGCTCGTTCTGCGGGTTGGGCTGGAGCAAATGGAGCTCGTTCAAAAGGATTAGAGTCTCAATACACTAACGTGGCAGGTATTGCTTACACAAAAAAAACTGAGTTAATGTTTATGCGTTCTGCTTGGTTAGTAGGAACAGGCATTAACATCAATACGTTTGGTTTAACTCAAAAAGTTGGCGAAACTGGTGCTATTGGATTAGGAATCATGTCAATTAATGCTGGTAAAATTGAAAGAACTACCGAAGATCAACCAGAAGGTGGTTTAGGAACTTTTTCTCCTCGTTTCACTAACATTGCTCTATCTTATGCTAAAGGATTTTCTGATAATATCTATGGTGGAATTACTGTAAGAGTAATTTCTGAAGGTATTGATAACGTGAAAGCTCAAGGCGTTTCTGTTGATGCGGGAATTCAATACCACACTGGAAAGTATGATAATATCCATTTAGGAGTTGCATTGAAAAATGTTGGTCCAAAAATGCAATACAAAGGTGATGGTTTGTCTTCTCAAAAAACAGTTACTAATGCTTATGGTCTTGACTACCAATTAACAGGTGCAAATAAATCAGCAGCATTTGAGTTGCCAGCTTTATTAAACATCTCTGGCGCTTATGACATCTATTTATTAAAAGACACAACTGGTAGAATGAAAACTCACCGTGTTACAATTGCTGCAAACTATACTTCTAACTCTTTTACTAAGGATAATTACTTAGTTGGTTTAGAATATGGTTGGAAAGACATGGTAATGGTTCGTGCAGGTATGGCAACTGAAAAAGGTATTTTTCAAGGAGATGCAAATCGTACAACTGCATTTACAGGACCATCTTGTGGAGCAACTGTAGAGATTCCTTTCGGAGAGAAAAAATCAACAGTTGGCGTAGATTACTCTTACCGTTTTACTAACCCATTTGGTGGAGTTCACTCTTTTGGAGTTAGAATTAACTTATAAAACTTTTAAAGTTTTTTATTACATATATTTAGAGTCCCGAATTTTATTCGGGATTCTTTTATTTTAAAAACATACATATAAATGGCAACAATTGCTTATTACACAGAAGAAGGGTTACAGAAATTAAAAGACGAATTACATCAACTAAGAACTGTAGAACGTAAACTAATAATTAAAGCGATTGCGGACGCAAGAGATAAAGGCGATCTTTCTGAAAATGCAGAATATGATGCAGCTACAAGCGACCAAGGTTTGTTGGAAATAAAAATTGCTAAAATGGAGGAAATTGTTGCAAATGCTCGCATTGTTGAAAATTCTAAATTAGATATTACGAAGGTGAGTATTTTAACAACAGTTAAAATCAAAAATTTGAAAAACAACATGGAAATGAAATATACCCTTGTTGCCGAAAATGAAGCGGACTTAAAAGCTGCCAAAATATCGATTGACTCACCAATTGGTAAAGCTTTGGTAGGAAAAGGTGTTGGCGATAAGGTAGATGTAACAGTTCCCGCTGGTGTTATTCCTTTTGAGATTATTGAAATCACTATTTAAGAATGGCAAGTATATTTTCTAAAATTATAGCTGGAGACATACCTTGCTATAAAATTGCTGAAAATGATGATTTTATTGCGTTTTTAGATGTTTTTCCCCTTAAAAAAGGACATACTTTAGTTGTTCCTAAAAAGGAAGTCGATTATATTTTCGACTTAGATCAGGAAATTTACTCTGGATTAATGAATTTCTCGAAACAAGTTGCTGTTGCTATTAAACAAGCAGTGCCATGTAATCGTATATCTGTTGGTGTGTTTGGGTTAGAAGTTCCTCATGCGCATGTTCACTTAATTCCCATGAATACAATGAACGATGTAAATTTTGCGAACGAAAAGTTGAAATTGTCAAAAGAGGAATTCGAACAAATTGCTTCTGAAATAAGAAAGTACATTTAACCGACTACCATAATTCACTCACCGTATTTATCATTTTTTGACGAATCCTCGTTAAGAAAAACAGTTATATTTGCAGCCTAAAATTAATTCCCATCATGGATAAAAAATCGCTTATTGGTTTAGGTTTAATCGCAGTCATTTTAATTACATGGCTATCGTTAACCGGACCAAGCAAAGAACAAATTGCACGTAACAAACAAATTAAAGATTCAGTAGAATTAGCAACTAAAGCAGCACAAGTAGCCGAAGAAGCAAAGATAGCAGCTAAAAAATTAGCAACAGATACATTAAAGCCGATGGCGGAGTTGTCGGACTCAGCTAAACAAGTTATTGCAAGTAGTTTATATAGAGATTTTTCAGTAGCAACAACAGGTAAAGCTGAAGTAGTAACTCTTGAAAATGAAAATGTAAAAATTTATATTTCTACAAAAGGCGGAAACGTTCAAAAAGTTGAATTAAAAAACTTTAACCGTTACGGACAAAAAGCTCCTTTAATTTTATTTGACAAAGATTCTACATCACAATATTTGCAATTTGATGCTTATGCAACAAACATGCGCTTTACAACAGATAGCTTTTATTTCAAACCATCTTCTGTTTCTGAAGTAGTAAGTGGAGATGGAACAAAATCCATCATTTTGAAATTGGAAACATCAAAACCTGAAAGCTACATTGAATATATCTATGCGTTAAAAGGCAATGATTATATGCTTGATTTTGATGTGAATTTTGTTGGGATGCAAAATATTATTTCAAGTAAAAGCAATAAAGTAACCTTGCATTGGAGCCAGGCATTACCATCTCAAGAAAAACATATTGTAAAAGAAAGAGAGTCTGCTACGGCTTATTGGAATCAAACAAAAGAAGGTGTTGATTATATCAATGCTCGTAAAAGCGAAGAGAAACTTCTAAATGAAGACAATATTAAATGGGTGTCTTTTAAACAACATTTTTTTAATTCAACATTAATTGCTGATGCAGAATTTTTAAAAGAAGGTAGTTTTGTTAAGACATCTGAAAACCCAAATTCGAAGTATGTAAAAACAATTACTTCCGAATTAAGTATTCCGTTTAAGCATTCGTCTTCCGAAAAATTTGGAATGTCGTATTATTTTGGCCCTACACAATACACTGGTTTAAAAGCTTATGACATTGATTTGGAAGAAATAATTCCTTTAGGATGGAGCGTGTTTAGTTACATTAACAAATGGATGATTATTCCTTTGTTTAGTTTGTTATCTGGGTTAAACAGTGGTATTATTATTTTAATCTTGACATTAATTTTAAAAACATTGCTTTTCCCAATTGCTTATAAAACGTATATGAGTAGCAGTAAAATGCGCGTTTTAAAACCTGAGATTGATGAAATTAATGCCAAGTTTGAAAAGAACGATGATCCAATGAAAAAACAACAAGAAACAATGGCACTGTATCGTAGAGCAGGCGCAAATCCATTGTCGGGTTGTTTACCAATGTTATTGCAGTTCCCTATTTTAATTGCCTTATTTGGATTTTTCCCAGCAGCCATTGAATTAAGACAAAAAGGATTTTTATGGGCAGATGATTTGTCTACTTATGATTCGGTTTACAATTTTGGATTTGAGGTTCCATTTTACGGTGATCACGTTAGTATGTTTGCTGTTTTAATGTTTGGGTCTACTATTATTTACACTTGGATGAATCAAGCCATGTTGCAGCCACAACAAACACAAATGCCAGGTATGAAATATATGATGTATTTAATGCCCGTAATTTTCTTAGCAGTAATGAATAGTTACGCTGCTGGTTTAAGTTGGTATTATTTCTTAGCTAACATTATTACTTTTTTACAAACTTGGTTAATGAAAAAAATGATCGATGATGGAAAAATTAGAGAAGAACTTTTAGCTAATATGAAGAAACCAGAAAAAAAATCTGGCTTTCAAGCTAAATTAGAAGAGATGGCAAAGCAACGTCAACAATTACCAGCCAAAAAGAAATAAATTGAATAAAGCCGCTTAACTTGAGCGGCTTTATTGTTAAACAAAATTTTTGTTACAGTTTTTCTACAAATTATTTACGCTTAAGACTACTATAAAAGGGTTAATTTTATTGGCTTTTCGTTGGAAATTAAATTTTATTGATTTAGTTTAGTGCTATTGCAAACTCAAACTACAGTAAATGAAACTAACTATCAAACTTACAACCATTTTCTTTTTACTTATTCAATTTAATATTTCAGCTCAGGTTTGGGTTGATAAAAAGGAAGATCCAACTCAAAATTTTTATTCAATTCAACAAGAGTTTAATAATTATTGGCAAAATAAAACTTACGAAAGAGGTAAAGGTTATAAAGCATTCAGACGTTGGGAATGGTTTACCGAACCTCGCGTATATCCTTCTGGAGATTTAAAATTAGGTTCAAGAGCAAAAGCTTTAGAAGAGTTTAAAGCTTACTTAGCTCAAAACCCTGTAGCTGCTCAAAAAATACATTCACCAAATGCAACTTCTACAACAGGTAACTGGACGGCTATGGGACCTTTTGGTTCACCTATTGGCGGTGATGCAGGTCGATTAACTTTTATTCGATTTTTGCCAGGAAATGTAAACACTATTTTTGTTGGAACTGGCGCAGGTGGAATGTGGAAATCAACAGATGCAGGTGCTACTTGGAATACCAATACAAACTCTTTAGAAGTATTAGGCTGTTCTGATTTAGCAATCAACCCAACAAATACCAACATAATGTATTTAGCCACTGGTGATATTGATGCTGGTGATACCTATGCAACTGGTGTTTTAAAATCAACAGATGGCGGCGTTACTTGGAATCCAACTAGTTTAACTTGGGGTGTTTCTTCGCAACGAAGAATAGGTCGATTATTGATTAATCCTTTAAACCCAAATATTTTATTTGCAGCAACTTCTGTAGGTATTTATAGAACAAATAATGCAGGTACAAATTGGACTTTAATTAGAAGTGGAAATTTTAAAGATATGGAATATCGTCCTAATGATACTAGTACAGTATATGCAGTTACGAGTTCAACATTTTTTAAAACTACAACTGGAGGTAATACTTCTGCCTCTTTCGTTCAAATCACTTCAGGACTGGCTACCTCAGGTGCAAGACAAGTTATTTCTGTAACACCAGCAGATCCAAATTATGTATATATTTTAAGAAGCGCTTCTGATAATTCATTTGGAGGAGTTTATCGTTCAACTAATTCTGGTTCAAACTTTACATTAATGTCAAACTCTCCAAATATTTTTGGTTGGGATCCAGATGGTTCTGATGCTGGTGGACAAGGTTGGTATGACATTGCCTGTGGTGTATCTACAACTAATAAAGATGAAATCACATGTGGAGGAGTAAACTCTTGGAAATCCTTAGACGGTGGCGCCACTTGGACTTTAAATACACATTGGTATGGCGGCGGCGCTCCATATGTGCATGCGGATTTACATGTGGTTGAATATATTAGTGGAACAACTTGTTATTTAGGTCATGATGGTGGAATCTCTCGAACTACGGATGGCGGAGTTACATGGACAACTATTAACGGTCAAATGGACATTTCTCAATCCTATAGAATAGGACAATCTACAACTACAGCAAATTATGTGTTATCTGGCCATCAAGATAATGGTACTAATTTATTAAATGGGACAGTTTGGAAAGAAGTTTATGGTGGCGATGGAGCCGATTGTTTTGTTGATAGAACAAATAACAACACCTTAGTTGAAAGTTATGTATATGGAGATTTTAATATCTCAAACAATGGCGGAAATAGCTGGACAGGAATTACGAATGGTCTTACAGGAACTGGTGCTTGGATAGCGCCAATTATTCAATCGCCACATGTTGCAAACACCTATTACTGTGGATACCAGCAGGTGTTTAAGTCAACTAATAAAGGTACTAACTGGACACAAATGGGAACTATTTCAACTAGCGGACAAATATTGTATTTAGCAGCAGCACCTTCAAATTCGTTAGTGCTTTATGCAGCTACAAGTGGCGCTATTTATAAAACAACGAATGGAGGAACTACCTGGTCAACCATTACAAGCGGATTACCTACTGGTTCGGCGCAAATTACTAGAATAGCAGTGGATAATACTGATGCAAATAATGCGTTTGTTACATTTTCAGGTTACTCAGCAACTAATAAAGTTTTTACCACTACTGATGGCGGAGCAACCTGGACAAATATTTCAACTGGCTTACCTAATTTACCAGTAAACTGTGTGATATACACTAACAACTCTAATGATGCTATTTATGTTGGAACTGATGTAGGCGTTTATTACAGAGATGGAAGTATGAATTCGTGGACGCCTTTTATGACTGGCCTACCTAATGTTATTGTAAATGATTTCGAGATTTTTTATCCTACCAATAAACTAAGAGCGGGAACTTACGGTAGAGGTGTTTGGCAATCTGATTTATATACCAATCCTTCTGCATTGCCTGTGGCTAATTTCTCTACATCATTTGCTTCAGCCTGTGTAAATACTCCTTTTGTTTTTACCGATCAGTCTTCTGGGGTTCCAACTGCTTGGAGTTGGACTTTAACAGGAGCTTCTTCAGCATTATCATCTGTAAAAAATCCAACTGTAACATATAGTTCACCAGGAATATATACAGTTTCTCTTATTTCATCTAACGGAAATGGCTCAAGTGCTTTGTATACAAATACAATTAATGTTACATCGCCGCCTACAGTAGCCGTTCCTTCTCATACTGTTTGTCAGGTTCAATCAAAAGCATTAGTGGCAAGCGGAGCAACAACGTATTCTTGGTCAACTGGTTCAACTGCTGCCGTTTTAATTGTAGCACCTACTTCAACAACCATATATACAGTTACCGGATTTTCTGGAGCTTGCAGTGCGGTTGCCACAGCTACCATATCTGTAGGTAGTATTCCAGCTACCCCAACTATTTCTCAGGTTGGAAATATATTAATGTCTAGTTCGGCAACTAATAATCAATGGTATTTAAACGGAACTTTAATAAATGGAGCTACCGGGCAATCTTATGCAGTAGTTCAAGATGGAACCTATAGTGTTACTGTATCTTCGCAATATGGTTGCTCAGCAGGCTCATCAACAGTAAGTGTTCTTTTAACTAGCGTTGAAGATGCCACTTATATTAATACAGTTCAACTTAGCCCAAATCCTACAAAAGATATAATTTACATTAATAGTTTGCTAAAAGAGCCAAAATCAGTAAGTTATATCATTTATGCAATGACTGGGCAAGTTGTAAAAAATGGTACAATTACTCTAAATAATAAAGAATCTATATCTGTTTCAGACCTAGCTTCAGGCGTTTATGAAATTAAATTTAATGTTAATCAATCATCGTCTACCTATAAGTTTGTAAAAGAGTAAAAACACGATTTTATTTCAAAAAAAGCCACTATTTTTTAGTGGCTTTTTTTATGCTATTTTTAAACAATCAAACCTTTAAAAAAATAGACCGAATATTTGATGATTTCCCTAAAAATAGTTAACCTTACAATCAATAATTAAATTGTTATTTATGAATACAGCTTCATCCCCTTTAGATTATTTACCAATTGTTTTAATGTTTTTAGTTGCACTCGGATTTGTAATAACGACGATGATTGCATCACATTGGTTAGGCCCTAAACGTAAAACAAAAATTAAGTTGGACTCATTTGAGTGTGGTGTAGAATCAGAAGGAAACGCTCGTTTACCATTTGCCATTAAGTATTTCTTAGTGGCTATTTTATTTGTGCTTTTCGACATAGAGGTGATTTTTATGTATCCTTGGGCAGTAAATTTCAAAGATTTAGGAATGACAGGCGTTATCGAAGTGTTTACATTCATCATATTGTTATTAGTTGGATTCTACTATATGCTTTCTAAAAAAGCATTGAAGTGGGAAGAATAATTCAACTCTAAAATTTAAAAAAATGGCAAAAGAAATTATAAAACGTACAAAACCAGAAATCGCTAAAATGCCTGAAGGGCTTGAAGGTCCTGGTTTTTTTGCAACAAAATTAGAAGACGTAGTTGGGATGGCTCGTAAAAATTCGTTATGGCCTTTACCATTCGCAACATCTTGCTGCGGTATTGAGTTCATGGCAACCATGGCTTCTCATTATGATTTAGGACGTTTTGGTTCAGAGCGTTTAAGTTTCTCTCCTCGTCAAGCTGATATGCTAATGGTGATGGGAACGATTGCTAAAAAAATTGGGCCAACTTTACGTCAGGTTTACGAGCAAATGGCAGAACCACGTTGGGTATTATCAGTTGGTGCTTGCGCTAGCACAGGTGGTATTTTTGATACGTATTCTGTTTTACAAGGCATTGATAAAATTATTCCAGTTGACGTATATGTACCAGGCTGCCCTCCACGTCCTGAACAAATTTTAGAAGGTGTTCTTAAAATACAAGAGATGGCTCAAAACGAATCTTTTAGAAGAAGAAATTCAGAAGAGTACAAGAAAATGTTAAACTCATACGGAATAGAATAATTTAAAAATTACTATGGAGCTTTTAGAAATCGTTAATAATAAATTAAAGGAGCACTTCCACGGAGATATTGAATCTGCGGAGTTACTTTACGATTACCCAGTTTTTACTATTCAAAAAGATAGAATACACGACGTATTAAAATTCTTAAAGGAAGATGAAGAACTAAATTTTCATTTCTTAACGGATTTATGCGGCATGCAAACAGCAGATGAGAAACACTTAGGTGTGATTTATCATTTACATAACATGCCAAAAAATTACCGCATTCGTTTAAAAACATTTTTTGATATCAATAAACCTGAAGTAGCGACGGCAACCGATTTATGGCCTGCAGCCAACTGGATGGAAAGAGAAACTTACGATTTCTTTGGCGTAAAATTCAAAGGTCATCCAAACTTAAAACGTATTTTAAACGTAGATGAAATGGATATTTTTCCTTTAAGAAAAGAATATCCTTTAGAAGATCAAGGAAGAACGGATAAGAAAGATGAAATGTTTGGACGTTAATACTATTTCTAGTTTAAAGTTTCTGGTTGTTTTAAATCCAGAACTAGAAACTAAAAACAAGAAACCAATAACAAATTGAAATGAGTAAAAAAGAAACAACATATTCCGTTAATCAGGAAGTTATCGAAGAAAAAGAATATTCTACGCTTAACCTTGGACCTACGCATCCTGCTACACATGGTATTTTCCAAAATGTATTAAAAATGGATGGTGAAATTATTCACTCTGCCGTTCCTACTATTGGATATATTCACCGTGCTTTCGAAAAATTAGCAGAGCGTCGTCCTTATGCACAAATTACACCTATTACCGATCGTTTAAACTATTGTTCATCGCCAATCAATAACATGGGTTGGTACATGACGGTAGAAAAATTATTAGGAGCAAAAATTCCAAAGCGCGCAGAATACCACCGTGTGATTATCATGGAGTTATCTCGTATTGCGGATCATATTATTTGTAACTCTGTAATTGGTGTTGATACTGGCGCCATGACGGGCTTCTTATACATCTTTCAGTGGAGAGAAAAAATTTACGAAATCTTCGAAGAAATTTGCGGAGCGCGTTTAACGACTAACATTGGTCGTATTGGGGGTTTTGATCAAGAGTGGAGCAAAAAAACCTGGGACTTAATTGATACATTCTTAAAAGAATATCCTAAAGGCTTAAAAGAGTTTTCTAATTTATTAGAGCGTAATAAAATTTTTATGGACCGTACGGTTAACTGCGGTCCTATCAGTGCTGAGATGGCATTGAGTTATAGTTTTGTTGGACCAAACTTACGTGCAGCAGGTGTTGATTATGATGTGCGTGTGATGAATCCATATTCTTCTTACGAAGATTTTACTTTTACAGTTCCTGTAGGAACACAAGGTGATACATACGATCGTTTTATGGTTCGTCAACACGAAATGTGGCAATCATTAAGCATCATTGAACAGGCTATTAAAAAAATGCCTGAAGGACCAATGCATGCTGATTTACCTGATTTCTTCTTGCCACCAAAAGAGCAAGTATATAATAACATGGAAGCATTAATCTATCACTTTAAAATTGTGATGGGTGAAACAGATATTCCTAAAGGAGAAGTGTATCACTGCGTTGAAGGTGGAAATGGAGAATTAGGTTTTTACTTAATTAGTGATGGTGGTAGAACACCGTTCCGTTTACATTTCCGCAGACCATGCTTTATTTATTATCAAGCATATCCTGAAATGGTGAAAGGAATTATGTTGTCAGATGCTATCTTAACAATGAGTAGCATGAATGTAATTGCAGGAGAATTAGACGCTTAATTCAAGTTAAAAAGATATAAGTTAAAATTTAAAAAGCAGATAAGTTTGAAATATCAGAAAGACATAAAAGAATGGACCTTAGAATTTGCCATTTCAATAGTTAAACTTTCTGCTTTATTAAAAAAAGAAAAAATAGATTTTGATATTGTTGATCAAGTTAGAAGAAGTGGAACATCGGTTGGAGCAAATGTTAGAGAGGGTAAATCAAGTGTATCAAGAAAAGAGTTGGTAAAGTATTATGCAATTGCACTGAAATCTGCAAATGAAACAGATTTTTGGTTTGAAGTCATAACAAAAGGTTATGATTATAAATCAGAAGCACTTAATAAATGTTGGGAAGAATTAAAACAAATAGAAAAAGTAATAGCAAAAATAATTTTAAACTTAAAAGATGATAAGTCTTCTCCAAAAGAATAGACTTTTAACTTTTAACTTTTAATTTTTAAATTAATAATAAATGAGTTCACAAGTTCACGGAGCACAAAAATTTGATAAAGCTAAACGCGCTGAAACAGTTTTCAGTGAAGAGGCTATGAAGACTGCACAAACTATTATTTCTCGTTATCCAGAAGGAAAACAGAAATCGGCTTTATTGCCAATCTTACATTTAGCGCAAGCTGAATTTGGTGGTTGGCTAAGCCCAGAAACAATGGATTATGTTGCGTCAATTTTAAAAATTCGTCCAGTGGAGGTCTTTGAAGTGGCATCGTTTTACACGATGTACAATTTAAAACCAATGGGAAAATGTGTATTAGAAGTTTGCCAAACAAGTTCTTGTTGGTTAAATGGAGCAGAAGACATCGTAAAATACATTGAGAAAAAATTAAATATTAAAGTTGGCGAAACAACAAAGGATGGCATGTTCTCTTTAAAAGTAGCAGAATGTTTAGGGTCTTGTGGAACAGCCCCGATGTTACAATGTGGAGCTAGCTACCACGAAAATTTAACTTACGAAAAAGTAGATGCTATTTTAGAAACCTACAAATCAGAAGGTAAATTAAGAAGTTATACAGATTTAGATTATAAAAACACATTATAACCATTAAACGATGGGAAGAAAATTATTAATACATAACGATCACGTACCTAACATTCATACGTTAGAAGTGTATCGCGCACATGGTGGTTATGCTTCTGTAGAGAAAGCATTAAAAACAATGCAACCCGATCAAGTAACTGATGAAGTAAAAAAATCAGGCTTAAGAGGTCGTGGTGGTGCAGGTTTCCCAACAGGAATGAAATGGAGTTTCTTGGCGAAACCAGAAGGCGTTCCTCGTTACTTAGTTTGTAATGCAGATGAGTCTGAACCAGGAACATTCAAAGATCGTTATTTGATGGAAAAAATTCCTCATGCATTAATTGAAGGAATGATTACTTCTTCATTTGCATTAGGCGCAAAAAAATCATACATCTATATTCGTGGTGAATATTTTTATGTAGCTCGTATTGTAGAAGCGGCTATTGCTGAGGCTTACGCTGCTGGTTTGTTAGGGAAAAATATTTTAGGTACTGATTTCTCTCACGACTGCTCTGTGCAAGTTGGTGGTGGAGCTTATATCTGCGGAGAAGAAACGGCTTTATTAGAATCATTAGAAGGTAAACGTGGTAACCCACGTATCAAACCTCCATTTCCTGCTGTAGCTGGTTTATGGGGTTGTCCAACTGTTGTTAATAACGTTGAGACCATTGCCGCTGTGGTTCCTATTGTAAATATGGGTGGAGAAGAATACGCTAAAATTGGTGTTGGAAAATCTACTGGTACAAAATTAATTTCTGCTTCTGGACATATTAATAAACCTGGTGTTTACGAAATTGAATTAGGGATTACGGTTGAAGATTTTATTTATAGCGATGAATATTGCGGAGGTATCCGTAATGGAAAAAAATTAAAAGCAGTAGTAGCAGGTGGTTCTTCGGTGCCAATTTTACCAACAGAATTAATTTTAAAAACTGCTAAAGGCGAACCGCGTTTAATGACTTATGAAAGCTTATCAGACGGTGGCTTTGCAACTGGTACGATGTTAGGTTCTGGCGGCTTTATTGCTATGGACGAAGACACAAGTATTGTTAAAAATTTATTTACATTCTCTCGTTTTTATCATCATGAGTCTTGCGGACAATGTTCGCCTTGCCGTGAAGGAACAGGTTGGATGGAAAAAATATTGAAGAAGTTTTTAGATGGAACGGCTAATGAAAGTGATGTGGATTTATTGTGGGACATTCAAAGTAAAATTGAAGGTAAAACAATTTGTCCTTTAGGTGAAGCCGCAGCATGGCCAGTAGCAGCAGCTATTCGCCACTTCAAACACGAATTTATTGAAATCGCACAAAAGAAAAAATTTGTAGATATTTCTCATTACGATAGATTAAATAAAATTAGAGCTTAATGAAAGTAACGATAGATGGAATAGAAATTGACGTACCAAAGGGTACCACAATTCTTCAAGCAGCACGTATGATTGGTCACGAGGTAGCTCCGCCAACTATGTGTTATTATTCTTCACTAAAAACTAGTGGTGGTTATTGCCGTACTTGTATTGTAAAAGTAACACAAGGTAGTACAGCTAATCCTACACCAATGCCTAAGCCGGTAGCAAGTTGCCGTACAGAAGTGATGGACGGAATGGTTGTAGAAAATACGATTAATAAAGATGTTTTAGAAGCTCGTAAAGGTGTCGTAGAATTTTTATTAATGAACCATCCTTTAGATTGTCCTGTTTGTGATCAAGCTGGAGAATGTTCTTTACAAGATTTAGGATACGAACATGGTGCTGCTACAACACGTTACGAATTTCCACGTAGAGAGTTTGAACGTATTGATATTGGTAAGTATGTTCAATTACATATGAACCGTTGCATTATGTGTTTCCGTTGCGTAAAAGTAGCGGAGCAATTAACCGATAATCGTGTTCATGGTGTGATGCACCGTGGAGATGCCGCAGAGATTTCTACTTACATTGAAAACGTTATAGAAAATGACATGTCGGGTAACGTTATTGATGTTTGTCCGGTTGGGGCATTAACAGATAAAACGTTCCGTTTTAAATCACGTGTATGGTTTACGAAACCAGTGGATGCAACTTGTGATTGCAAAAAATGTTCTGGAAAAGTACGTTTATGGATGAAAGGCGAAGAAGTATTGCGCGTTACTGCTCGTAAAGATCAGTGGGGTGAAGCAGAAGAATTTATTTGCAATACTTGCCGTTTTGATAGAAAGAAAACTTCTGATTGGAAAGTGGAAGGACCATCACAAATTCATAGAAGTAGCGTGATTTCTCAAAATCATTACAATCATTTAAATGAATTAAAAGTACAAGTGATGAAACAACAAAAAGCACTTGGATTTATACCTATTAATAAAAGACCGTAATAAATTAGTATGATAGCATTTGTAATATATAAAGCAATAATGTGTGCGGCCGTTTTCCTGATTTGTTTGGGGGCAGCAGCTTACGCAACGTTATGGGAAAGAAAATTCGCTGCTTTTCTTCAAGATAGAAAAGGACCAAGCCGCGCAGGCTGGGGTGGTTTATTACAACCATTAGCAGATGGTGTAAAAATGTTTATGAAGGAAGAGATTATTCCTAATGTGTCCAATCGCGCCTTATTTATTTTAGGACCTTCTTTATTTATGATTACAGCAGTAGTTACAAGTGCCGTGGTGCCTTGGGCTAAGCCGGTAAACATTGGCGGACATGTATATGATATGCAAATTACCGATATCAATATTGGTGTGATTTATTTATTAGGTGTTGCCTCTATTGGTGTGTATGGAATTATGATTGGTGGTTGGGCTTCTAATAACAAGTTTGCTTTATTAGGAGCAGTGCGTGCCTCATCACAAATGATTAGTTATGAAATTCCTATGGGAATTGCATTAATCGCATTAATCATTTCTTCAGGCGGTTCTTTAAGTTTAAAAACAATTGTAGAAGGACAAGATGCTGGGTTCGCAAATATTATTTGGCAGCCATTAGGTTTTTTAATTTTCTTTATTTGTGCTTTAGCAGAAACGAATCGTGCACCATTCGATTTACCAGAGTGTGAAACAGAATTAGTAGGTGGTTACCACACGGAGTATTCTTCCATGAAATTAGGTTTGTTCTTATTTGCTGAATACATCAATATGTTTATTTCGTCAGCAGTCATTGCTACCTTATATTTCGGTGGATATAATTTCCCATTTGCTCATGAGTTATACGCTAAATTAGGATTAGCAGATGGTTCGGTTTGGATTTCATTAATTGGCTTTGGAGCTTTAATGACAAAAATATTTGGTTTCATTTGTTTATTCATGTGGATTCGTTGGACATTACCACGTTTCCGTTATGATCAATTAATGAACTTAGGTTGGAAAACGTTATTACCGTTATCGTTATTTAATTTATTATTAACGGTAGCAATTGAATATTTTAGAGGAAACATTCATTTTTAAAAAATAAGCTATGAAAAATAAATTTTTAAACGCATTCAAACTTATTGAAACGATAGAGTTTTTGAGTTTATTTGTAATAGCAATAGTTGCAATTATTAAGCATTAATAACTTAATACTAAAACAAATTAAAATGCAGTTAACAAACAGAAAAGTAGTCGTATCAAATAAAGAGCAAAGTTTTGCTGAAAGATTGTATTTGCCGGCTATTGCAAAAGGGATGATTATTACAGCAAGTCACTTGTTTAAAAAACCACCCACCATTAATTACCCAGAAGTTAAACGTCCAATTGCGCCTGTGTATCGTGGTCAGCATGTTTTAAAACGTGATGAAAACGGAGCAGAACGTTGTACGTCTTGTGGTATGTGTGCTGTGGCTTGTCCTGCAGAAGCTATTACCATGACTAGCGGTGAGCGTAAAAAAGGCGAAGAGCATTTGTATCGTGAAGAAAAATATGCAGCGACTTATGAAATTGATATGTTACGTTGCATCTTCTGTGGATTATGCGAAGAAGCTTGCCCGAAAGAAGCAATCTTTTTAACAGACCGTTTAGTTGATGCTCAATTTGAACGTAAAGATTTTATTTACGGAAAAGATAAGTTGGTTGAAAAAATAGATGCTCGTATTGATGTTACTAAACGTCAAACACAAGCGGTATTAGATTTTAAAAAAGTAAAAGGATTAAAGCACAACGAATTATTTGATGCTAATAAATTAAATAAAGGACATAAACACTAATGAAGGGGGTGTTTGCTTTAAAAATTTTTTTTGTGTTTTTTGGTTTAGGGGGGAAGGGAAAAAAAAAAAATGAAAAAAAAAAAAATATTTTTATTTAAGAGGGGGGGGGGGGTTTTGGGAGAAAAAAAAAAAAAAAAAGGTTTAATTTTTTAAAACCCTCCACCGGCCCCCCCCAAAAAAAAAAAAAAAAGGGGTGAGGTGTTGGGGAGAAGGAGGGGGTTTGCTTTTTCAAAAGAGAAAAGGGAAAAAGGGGGTTGGGATTGGGGGGGGGGGGGAAAAAAAAAAAAGAAAGGGGGGGGGGGGGGGGAAAAAAAAAAAAAAAAAAAAAAAAAAAAAAAAAAAAATAATAAATAAAAAAGGGGGGGGGGGGGGGGGTTTTTGAAATAGGTTTGTTAAATAATAAAATAAAAAAAACATATGTTAGGACTTACAATTACACAATGGCTTTTTGGAACATTATCATTAATGGCAATCATGTTTGCCTTAATGATGGTTTTTACTCGTAGCCCAGTAAACTCAGCGTTATATTTAATTATGACGTTTTTCTGCATCGCAGGACATTATTTATTATTAAACGCTCAATTTTTAGCAGTGGTACAAATTGTAGTTTACGCTGGAGCAATTATGGTATTGTTCTTATACATTATCATGTTGATGAATTTAAATGCAGATGAAGAACCTCGAAAACATGTTCTTACAAGAGCCATTGCAGCTATCATTGGCGGCATGTTATTATTTGTTATGATTGGCGCTTTAAGAGGTGCTGAGCAATTACAAATGGTTCAAGGTGGCGCTTCTCAAATTGGTTTAGTGAAAAATTTAGGTAAAGTATTATTTACTGAGTTCTTATTCCCATTCGAAATCGCCTCTGTTTTATTATTAGCAGCACTTGTTGGTGCGATTATGATTGGTAAGCGCGACACAAATATTAACTCAAAAGAAACTACAAACTAATATAAACACATACTATGTTAAACGGAATTCCTATTAATTATTACATCATGTTAAGCGCAGTGCTTTTCATTATTGGTGCTGTTGGTGTAATGGCTCGCAGAAATGCTATCATTATTTTTATGTGTATTGAGTTAATGTTAAATGCAGTAAACTTAATGCTAGTTGCGTTTTCAACGTTACATAACGATGCAAACGGACAAGTATTTGTATTCTTTATTATGGCGGTTGCTGCGGCTGAGGTTGCAGTAGGATTAGCTATTTTATCGATGGTGTATCGTAATTTCAAGAGTATTGATATTGATTTATTAAGCAGATTAAAGAACTAAGTATATGATTAAATTAGTAGCCCTTATCCCATTATTCCCTTTATTAGGTTTTTTAATAAATGGATTTTTTGGCAAAAAAATTAGCAAAAATCTATCTGGTATTATTGCCAGTGCAGCAGTGTTTGCATCCTTTGCTATATCCGTATTAATATTTATTGATTTAGAAGAACATAAAGAAGTAACCTCTCATATTGTTCCTTTATTCTCATGGATTAATTCTGACACCTTAAAAATTCCGTTTGAATTTTTAGTGGATCCTTTATCATCTTGGTTTTTATTAATCATAACAGGTATTGGTTTCTTAATCCATATTTATTCTATGGGTTATATGCACGATGATGAAGGTTTTTCTCGCTTCTTCACTTACTTAAATTTATTCATCTTCTTCATGTTGTTATTAGTTTTAGGTAACAACTACCTAATTATGTTTGTGGGCTGGGAAGGTGTAGGTTTATGTTCTTATTTATTAATTGGATTCTGGTTTAAAAACACAGCTTATAACAATGCTGCTAAAAAAGCATTTATTATGAATCGTGTGGGTGACTTAGGATTTTTAATGGGGATTATATTAATCTTCGTAACCTTCGGAAGTATTTCTTATGACCAAGTGTTTTCTATAGCTTCTAGTGGAAATCATACAACAGTAACGATAATCGCTTTATTATTATTTATTGGTGCTATGGGTAAATCAGCGCAGTTACCTTTATATACTTGGTTACCAGATGCGATGGCTGGTCCAACACCAGTATCAGCATTAATCCATGCGGCTACGATGGTAACGGCAGGTATTTATATGATTGTGCGTTCAAATGTATTTTATTCAATGTCAGACGAAGCTTCTCATATAGTAGCTATTGTTGGTGTTGCAACAGCATTATTTGCTGCAACAATTGGTTTATTTCAAAACGACATTAAGAAAGTACTAGCATACTCAACTGTATCTCAATTAGGATTAATGTTTTTAGGATTAGGAGTTGGTGCTTACAGTTCATCTGTATTTCACGTAACAACACATGCTTTCTTTAAAGCTTTATTATTCTTAGGAGCAGGTTCTGTGATTCATGCGATGGGTGGTGAACAAGACATGCGTAAAATGGGTGGATTGAAAAAAGCACTACCTATTACTTTTGCAACGATGCTAATAGGAACAATTGCTATTAGTGGTATTCCTCCTTTCTCTGGTTTCTTTTCAAAAGACGAAATTTTAGCACATACATACGAACATAGTCCAACTTTATGGTTTTTCGGACAAGTGGCTTCTATGCTAACAGCGTTCTATATGTTCCGTTTATTATACTTAACCTTCTATCGTAAGTTCAGAGGAACACATGAACAAGAACATCATTTACATGAGTCGCCAAAAAGCATGACTTTTCCTTTAATTGTATTAGCAATTTTAGCAGTAGTTGGTGGAGCGTTAGGATTACCTGAATTTTGGGGAGCAACTAATTGGATGCATCATCATTTAGATTCTATTATCGTTCATAAAAATCCAAGCGTGTTGAATCACGAAAAAGAGTGGATACTAATGGGCTTAGCAACAGCATCGGCTTTAGCAACTATTTTCTTTGCTTATATGGTGTATATGAAAAATCGAATTTTACCAGAAGCAAACGATTCGAAGTTAACTGGTATTAAAAAATTGATCTACAATAAATATTATATTGATGAAATTTATGAAGCATTAATTCGTAAACCGTTAGATGCCTTATCTGAAGTTTTTAAATATATTGACACCAAGGTTATTGATAGCGTTGTTGATGGAGTTGGAACGACTGTAACTGGAATGAGTGCATTGGTTCGTAAAGTGCAAACAGGACACATTGGGTTTTATATTTTTGGAATGGTGCTAGGAATTATTGCCATTTTGTTTTACACGTTTATAAAGTAATTGACAATTTTTTTTTTTATCAAAAGGGGAAAAAAGTGCTGAAATATAAAAAGAGAGGTTTTATTTTGCTCTTGCCTTTTTAAAAAAAGATATTTTTTTAAAAACAGTTGCTAATGAAGTTATGGAAACTGCGCGCCCCCCCTTGGGCAAGTGTAAGGGGGGGTGTGGGGGGCTCCTCCCCTCACCTTATTAAAAAATTAAAAATTTTTTAGGAGAGGCAGACGAATCTGTTTTTTGGTTTTGGGTGGTTTAAAGAGTAAAAAAAAAAATTTAAGATCAAAAATTTAAAAAATATTTATTTAAACCCAAGAACAAAAAAATCCCCCTTGCCTTGCCTTCACAGAAAATAGCTAAATTTTTAAAATTGTAAATAATTAAATTGTAAATAAAATATGTTAGTTGGATTATTAATTATTGTACCACTTATCGCAAGTTTGTTAGTGTTTTTCACAAAAGGAAAAACTAGTAGAACAGTTGCATTAGGGTTATCTGTTGTAGAATTTATTTTATCATTAGTGGTATTGTTTCAATACAAACACAATCCTGATAATGCGAATTTGATTTTAAATTGCGCTTGGGTTGAATCTTTGGGGATTCACTTTGCAGTGAGTGTTGATGCTTTATCAATGTTAATGGTATTATTAACCACATTCTTAGTGCCACTAATTATTTTATCATCCTTTAATACGGAGTACGAAAAACCGAATTCATTTTATGGTTTAATCTTATTAATGCAAATGGCATTAGTAGGTGTGTTTACTGCAAACGATGGTTTCTTATTTTATGTGTTCTGGGAATTAGCATTAATCCCAATTTACTTTATCTGTTTGTTGTGGGGTGGAGAAAATCGTGGACGCATCACTTTCAGGGTTTTTGTTTACACTTTATTTGGATCTTTATTTATGTTGGTTGGTTGAATTTATTTATATAATCATACAGGTTTCGAAACAGGAATTAAATCATGGGAACGGACTGATTTATACCAAGCTGGAAAATCGTTAACGTTAAACCAACAATCATTTGTTTTCTGGAGCATCTTTTTAGCATTCGGAATTAAAATGCCAATCTTTCCTTTACACACATGGCAACCTGATACTTATGTAAACGCTCCAACACAAGGAACGATGTTGTTGTCAGGTATCATGTTAAAGATGGGAACATTTGGATTAATTAAGTGGTTATTACCAATCACTCCTTTAGCTTTAGCAGAGTGGGGTTGGTTAGCTATCGGATTATCTGTATTTGGAATTTTTTATGCATCATGTATTGCAATCGTTCAAAAAGATTATAAGCGTTTAATTGCTTATTCATCTATTGCTCACGTTGGCTTAATTGCAGCAGGTATTTTATCTGCCAACCAACAAGGTATTCAAGGAGCGGTGATGCAAATGTTAGCGCATGGTGTTAACGTTGTAGGTTTATTCTTAATTGCTGATATTTTAATGCGTCATACAGGAACACGTGAGATGGAAAAATTAGGAGGTATCAGAAATATGAACGGCAACTTTGCTGTCTTATTTTTAATTGTGATGTTAGGATCAGTAGCATTGCCTTTAACAAATGGATTTGTTGGTGAGTTTTTATTAATTAACGGTGTATATCAATATGGCGCATGGGTTGCAGCATTTGCTGGCTTAACCGTGATTTTAGGAGCCGTATATATGTTACGCAGTTACCAGGCTATTATGTTAGGTGAGCGTAGAGATTCAGCAATCGCATTTGGTTCTTTAGCTAGTTCAGATAAATGGGTATTGTATATTATTTGTTTTGTCATAATTGCTTTTGGTGTATATCCAAAACCATTAAATGATTTAGCAGAAGAAGGAACAAAAGCAATTTTAACTTATATCAAATAACAAATTAATTTTCGAATTACGATTATCATAATTCATAAAGCTTAAATAACGTATGAAAGGTCTTTTTATAATTAGTGCACTAGGAATTTTAGCCATGTTGGCTGAGATTTTTAAATTCAAAAAATTGTTGTATCCAATTGTTTTAGTTGGAATTTTAGGAGCATACGCTGCTAACTTTATGGAGTGGGGACAAAATAACATGTCCATTCCAATGTTTAATAACATGATTCATTTCAATGACATGTCGTTAGCATTTAGCGGTGTGATTTTAGTAACCGCTTTTTTCTGGTTCATTTTAGCAAATGATTATTTTGAAGAAGATCATGTTACTGACCATTTTGCATTAGTTTTATTTGCATTAGTTGGTGCGTTGATGTTAACGTCTTTCAGAAACATGACTACTTTATTTTTAGGTGTTGAAATTCTTTCTATTCCAATGTATGTATTAGCTGCAAGTCGTAAACGTGATTTAGCATCAAATGAAGCGGGATTCAAATATTTAATCATGGGTTCATTTGCTTCAGGATTTTTATTATTTGGTATCGCTTTAATTTACGGCGCAACGGGTAGTTTTGATTTAATGGCTATTCGTTCATTTATTAGTCACGCTAACGGCGATTTGCCAGCGTTCTTTTATGCTGGTGTATTAATGGTTTTAATTGCCATGTGTTTTAAAGTAAGTGCTGCTCCTTTTCACTTTTGGGCACCAGATGTTTACGAAGGCTCTCCTACCGTTATTACAGCTTTAATGAGTACCATCGTTAAAACGGCAGCATTTGCAGCATTCATGCAACTATTTGTGATTGTATTTGGTGGCATAAGCGATACATGGAGTATGGTATTAGCAGTAATTATTGCTTTATCATTAATCGTGTCAAATATTACAGCAGCTACACAACAAAGTGTGAAACGTATGTTGGCATATTCAAGTATTAGTCATGCAGCATTTATGTTAATGGCTATTTTAGCGCATACAAAAAGTTTTGCTAGTATTAACGCTATTTTATATTACTCTTTAGCTTATTCAATTGGCTCTATTGCAGCCTTTACTGTTTTATACAATGTATCTAAAGCAAAAGGTAGTGCAAACATCGAAGCATTTAATGGCTTAGGTAAACGCCATCCATTTATGGCAGCTTGTATGGTAGTTGCTATGTTATCATTAGCAGGTATTCCAGTTACGGCAGGTTTCTTTGCAAAGTATTTTGTGTTTACGGTGATGATTGGCACTACGTTTAAATGGTTAATCATGTTGGCAATTTTAACATCAGCAGTTGGTGTTTACTATTACTTTAAAGTAATTATTGCTATGTATTTTAAACAAGAAGATTCGCATGAAGAAGTGAAGATGGAAACATCGCACGTGCTTTTGTTAGCTTTAACGACTTTATTTACAATTGCATTAGGATTAGTACCTAAATATGTGATTGAAATTTTTGGATAAAATAAAATTCAGCATATTAAAGAATATTTGGATATACCATCGTTTTTAAATAAGACGAATCCGTATTTTCAAAAGCTGAAATCTTCTGATAAGGCAAAGTTTCACGACAGAGTTGAAAAGTTTATTGATCGTAAATCAATAACAGGTCGACAAAATTTTTTAGTAACACAAGAAGTTCGGGTAACTCTAGCTGCAGCAGCTGTTCAATTAACTTTGGGATTAGATACGTGGGACTTAGATTATTTTAGCCAGATTTTAATTTATCCTTCAGAGTATCAAAATCCACAAACAAGACAAATGCATAAAGGCGAAACCAATATGGGTGGCTTTATGTGTTTTAGTTGGATTGATTTTTTAAAAGGAAACAAAACACCTGATGATAAAATCAATTTAGGGCTTCATGAATTTGGACATGCCCTTAGATTTAGCGGAATGCAAGGACATGAGCCTGATTATTTTTTTGATAATTATTTTAAGCGTTGGTTAGCTTGTGCTTCCCGAGAATACACTAAAATGAGAAAAGGTTACGCCAGTATCTTAAGAAAATATGGCGCGGTAAACATCAATGAATTTTTTAGTGTGGTTGTTGAAACCTTCTTTGAAAAACCACAAGAGTTTAAAACCAATTTGCCAGAGTTATATCACCACACTTCTATACTATTAAACCAAACAACCGCTATAGATGGTTCGATTGTTTTAAATTGCAGATAGAGTTTAATGAAACTTAATATTAGTAAAGACATCAAAGAAAATAGAACGCTGTTAAAGTATGTTTTGCCAAATAGTGGAGCAATATATGCCGCTTTATTATTTGTCATCTTCGGTTGTTTTTCTTTATTAGGAGATGGCTACAAACATCCGCCAGCATATATATTATTTATTTTGGCAGGTTTATGTTGGTTGCATTTAGAAAGAAAATACACAAGAGCTTATTTTAAAGGTAAAGATTTGATTATTGAAAAAGGATTTTTTTTAACCAAGAACCCTCATTCTAAAACTTTGCCCATCTCTCAATTGATTTCATTTTATGCCAATTATTACGAATTAGACAATACTCCAAAAATTGATGGTTGCAATATTGTGTTTTATTATGAAGGTGATTTTTATGAGGAGAATTTGTATTTTGAGTTTACTCAACCACATTTTGATGAACTCTGCGATGCATTGATTGCTAATTATGTTCATGTGCATATTGTTCGTTAATCATAATTTGTTAAAACCGGGTTCTAGACCTATTTCATAAATTATTAACTCAAATTTGTTACTATGTTTAATTAGTTAGTCAGTCTAAACTTGACATTCATCGAATTTTTTCTATCTTTGTCGAAAATACATCTGCTATGCTGATTAAAGAAAACGGTTCAATTTTAATTCCTATTGATTTTTCAAAACAATCATTAATTGCCATTGAGCAATCCTACAATTTAGCAAAACATACTAAATCTAAAATTATTTTGATGCATGCCTCTGCTAGCGGAGGCGCTGAGCATAAAAAAGATATGGAAGAGTTAGTGGCAAAAACAGCAAAAGAATCTGGACAACCAACCGAATATATTTTACTAAAAGGTGATATTTTTGATTTAATTGACCCTAAAGCAGAAGAGTTAGAATGTTCTTTAATTGTTATTGGATTGGATACACAAGTTCGCTTTAGAAGTTTTATTGGAGTAACTAACGTTGGTAAATTTTTAATGAATGCGCCTTGTCCAGTTATTACGATGCGTTCAGTGGATAATCGTAATAATTGCCGTAACATATTAATGCCAATCGATTTAAGTGCTGAGAGTCGCGAGAAAGTGGGTACTGTTGTGCAAATAGCAAAGTATTATAAAGCAACCATAAAAATTGTTTCTGTGTTTAGTCCAAACGACGAAAAATTTGAAAACGAATTATTACCTTATTTGAATCAAGTTAAAAAATTCATTAAAGATAGAGGCGTTGAGTGTACCAATAAATCTATAGCTTCTAACAATGTTGTAGAGGCAATTATTTCATACGCTAATAATAACGAGTGTGATTTAATTGTACAGATGAATAAAAGCGGTTTAAGCTTAGGTGATTTATTTGTTGGGGCAGCAGCACAAAAAATTGCGGAATCTAGTAATGTACCTGTGCTTTCAATTAAACCAATGAAACGCGAAAGTATTAGTAGTGGAATTCACTAGCCAATCATTTCTTCGTTCTCAATAATAGTATTTCCTGGTTTATTTAATTTTGAATGTTTAATCATAGCACTTGCTACTTGGTTTACATGAATGGCTTTATAGCGTTTTAACTTGCCGATAAACAAAATAGAAAAGAATTTCATTACTATTTTCCCGATAGATTCTCCAAATCTAAATTCGGTGCGATCTCCTAAAAGCATGGATGGCCTGAAGGCGGCAAAGGAGTTAAAAGATAAATTTTGGAGAGCTTGTTCGGTTTCTCCTTTTACTTTTAAATAAAAATTGTTGGAGGCAGCATCTGCACCTAATGAGCTTTGAAGTAAGAAAGTTGAAACTCCATTTTGTTTGGCAATTTTCGCAAACTCAGTGGGATAGGTGAAATCTACTTTTTTAAATGCGTCTTGAGAACCAGCAGTTTTAATGGTTGTACCTAAACAGCAAAACACAACATCTCCTTTTATTAGATCTTTATAATTACCTAGCTGATTAAAATCAACAGCATGTTGTATGAGTTTAGCATGTTTGATGTTTAGCTCTTTTCTTAAAAATAAGATGACTTTATCAAACTGATCGTCTTGCAAAAGTTGATATAACAAGGCTTTACCCGTAAGACCAGTTGCACCTATAATAATAGCTGTTTTCATGTTTTTTATTCTATTCAGTAAAGTTAGATTAAAGTTTAACATTCTGATAACATTGGCATGAACTTAAATTAAACTCAGTGGGCTTAATTTGTAGCGTGAAATGCTCATCATGCTAATTTCACAAATTAAAATTTTATGATGAGCATACCATGTGACAAAAAAGAAAATGAATATTACCACATGAAAAAGGAAATCATATTAATTTTTATATTAACGGTATTTGTTTGTGTATTAGGCTTTGCAGGCGAAATGCCTAAGCCTGTTAAAACAAAAACCATGATTTTAAGTGGTAAAATTATTGATCCTAAAAACAATGAGTATTTAGCAGGCGTTAAAATTGCTTGTGCAAATTGTCAAAAAACAGTGTATTCAGATTTAGATGGCAACTTCTTTATCTACTTAGAAGTAAATACCGATGAAAATTTAACATTGGAGTTTTCGCAAGTAGGCTATTCTTCTAAAACCCTTAATTTACAAGACTTACAAGCTAATTCAGGTAGTTTATCTATTGATTTAGTATCTGAATAGGGAAATCCCAATGTAAAGTTAAAGTTAAGCTTTTGTTACGGTTGTAACAAATAATTGTATATTTTGGTATAATTGTACTAGAAATCGATAGATGATTTTTTAGTTCCACAATTTAATACCAGAAATCATGAAAAATTTAATTCTTTTAGTGTGTTTATTCTTAGGAAACATTGCTTTTTCTCAGGATATTAGTTTTGATAATGGTTCTTATACACAAAATCAAAAGGCATACACGGGTAAACAAACGCTTTATTACGCAAGCGGAGCCGTTAAGGAAGTTTTAACGATTAAAGAGGGTAAATTGGATGGAGAAACTGTGAAGTATTTTGAGAACGGCCAAAAAATGGAAGTAGGGCAATATGAAAACAATTTAAAATTTGGTTTATGGACTCGCTTTAATGTAAATGGTGCTGCTATTGCAGAGGCTCGCTACAAAAACGATAAAAAAGATGGCACTTGGATGGTTTATGACGATAAAGGAAATAAATTATTTCAAATGGAATATAAAGACGGAGAAAAAGTAGGCACTTGGACTCAGTGGGATGATGCTGGAACTGTAGTGAAAACAACAGATTACGCTTCGATGTAATTTAATTTTTATAAAATGAATAAGCCATTTACCGACGGGTAAGTGGCTTTTTTATTTTAAATGAATATTATACTGTTTTAAGTCTTCTCTGCTTAAATCCTTTTTATAATACCATCCTTCATTACAATCACAGCTTATCGAAAAAGAACGATTTTTACTTACTGCTCTTTCAAAAATTAGGAAATGACCGTTCTCATCTGTAGTTACGCTAAAAGAACCTTTTAAAGGTTCATCAGATCCACTCGTAAACTGACGTATTGATACCACTACATTAGGAACTGGAATATTACCTGTGCCTTTTTTTGAAAAGACAGTACCTTCACAAACAACTTTTTTAACACATGCGCTTAATATAAAGGCGAATGCAATAGAGAGAGTAATGACCTTTAGTTTCATAAAAAATAAATTTTAACGCTAGATTAATAATTCTAAGTCAAATTTATGTAATGCTTTTTATACTTGGTTTTTAAATTTTCGATAAAAATCAAAAATGTGCTAAAAACTGCTTGAATGGTAGGGAGGAAATAATTACCATAGCATATATTTGTAAATAAATATATATAGTATGAAATCAATAGTATCTATTATTGCTTCTGTATTTTTTTCAATGGTTATATTACAGTCATGTTCTGTTGTTTATTATAATGCTAAAGAACAATCAGCCTATATACCAAATACAGTTAATCAAGACTTAACTATAAAATCAAATGATTATTCTAATACATTCCTGATAGGTCTTAATCATTTTGAATCTCAATCTAATTTTAGAATAAACAATGCAGTTAGTTTACAAAGTAACTTATATCTATCAAAAGGGCTCAATCAAGTTGAGCTTGGGGCATCATATCGTTTCAATATATAAAACTTTACACTTTGATGCTACTTCAGGTATTGGTTTTGGAGATATGAATTATAATAGGGCACGTGGATATACAGATGGTACAGGCGGAAGTAGCTATGATAAATATTATAAAAAAAATGAATCGATACATTATCATAATTATCGTGCATATTTTTCCCCGTCTTTCTTATTTTTGTTTAATGGCAAGATGAAATTATTTTTAGGAGCAAGAATATCTTATATAAATTTTAGTCATTTTGATTATACTTTTAAAAATGAGCAAAGTGGTTATGGTCCTGAAGTAATTATTGAAAACATATCTATCCAAAAACGCAATATTGAAAAATTAAATATAGAGCCTCATATCTCTTTTCATATTCCATATAAAAAAGTTGGATTCTTTTGTCAGGCAATGTATTATGGCCCGCTAGGCACAAACATTAATGTTAACAATTATAATATTATGAGTAGAGCAACCATACCTGTTTTAATTAGTATGGGAATAACTATTAATCCAAATTTTTCAAAAAGTAATTAATAGAAATTTATTTAATTGTTTAAGAAAAGATCAAAATATTAGTGACTACAACAGTCTTTATCTTAACAAAAACACTAACGGTTTTAGTTAATTATGAATGTATGCCTGATGCTTTATAATTTTCACAAACTATCTATCTTCTAGATTTGTAAAAATACTATTGTCTCTAACAAAATGTAATAACTATTAATTAGATACATGAAGGATAATATTAAAATTACCATATTAGTTAAAATTAAAAATGTGCTAAAAACTGCTTGAATGGTAGGGTAATTTTAAAATGCCCATTATACCTTTGTATTGCAAAACAAAATGTGTTAACTTTAGGTAACATAAAACAGACGACAATGAGAAAGATTGTATACATATTATTCATTAGTATTTACCTTACAGGCTGCCAAAAATGTAAAGAAAAGAGTCAAGAACCGATAACCGATTATGGTGTTTATACTCCACCTATAAATCTTGCCGATTATTGTTATTTTAAGTAGGGGTCTTATTGGGTTTACCAAGATAGCATTACTGGGGCCATTGACTGTACTTACGTAACTAGTGCCCAAGTTTTAACTTACAATATCGATGCTAATGCTGGCAAAGACTATACGGGTACATTTAATTACTACAATATGTTTACAAAAGACGGTAAAGGTGATGATAGGCAATATGAAATACATGATGAAGATGCAGCGCAGACTGCTAAATGTTGTAATAGCAGGTATTTTTGTAAAGCTCATTGGAACAGACCGTCAAAACTAGATACGAACGGAAGCGTAATAGCAGGAATTTATTTTGGAGCATATACGCACATCTTTAATAATTTTACAAATGGAGTTGAGGGTGGTGGCTATGGTTACATGGAGAAGTGTACTTCTAAAGGAGAAATTAACTTGATGACAGTAAATACATTTACTTTTAATAATGTTGCTGTGTTTGAAAACCATATGAATTACTCAACAAACAATTGGATTACAAAAACATATAAGTATAAAAATTATATATCCAAAAACTATGGCGTAATAAAAAGAATAGATATAGACAGTAATAATGTTTGGTTATTAAAAAAATATAATGTAATACAGTAGTATGGGAAAGACAAAGATTTGTATTGCATTATTCTTCTTAGTTATAGTTTTATCAGGCTGTATTGGCTCTAAACGTAAAATAAAAGTAAAAATTACTGATATTGCAACTGGAGCTCCGGTAGAAAACATTACTGTTTCAGTTGGGAATATTGAACATAGTTCAAGCGCTAGTCAGGTAAAACAAGCCAAATCTAATTCAAATGGTTTAGTTGAAATGACCTACAGTAATGCTGCCAGAAAAGATGCCATTCGTATTACAATAAATGCAATTGGCACTGGATATCATGTAGTAGGAAATACCCAATATAATTATTTAGAATACTCAAAAAACGTTTATTTAGAAGTTAAGGTTGAGAAATAAAGAATTGTAATTTGATTAAAGTATTTATAACATGATTTAATTTTTCAAAAGGTAAACGATTTTCTAAATTTAGTAATAGGATTAAAATTTATAAATAGAAAAAATACGAATATTAAAAAGAAAGTTGCGTAACCGGTAAATAAAAACACTACGCATACACACAGCATTCTTCAGTTCATTTAAAGTAAAAGGCTACTAAATCCTCACGCCAACTACACACACATCATCTACTTGTTCTAAATCACCTTTCCAATTATTAAAAGTAGTTTCTAGGATGTGTCGTTGTTCTGTCATGGGTTTATCCGAAGCGGAAATAAGCGTTTCTTCAAATTGCTTACGCATTAATTTTTTTCCTTTTGGTCCACCAAACTGGTCGGCGTAACCATCTGTAAATAAATAAATGCAATCATTAGTTTGTAATTGGGTAGTTACATTATCGTAAGGTAATACTACCTCATTCATGTTTCCTATGGCTTGTTTATTGGCTTTTAGTGTTTCTAACGATTTATTTCTAACAATATAAATAGGATTGTTTGCACCAGAGTAAGCTAATTGTTTTGTTTCTAAATCAATGGCAATTAACGAAATATCCATTCCATCTCTAATTTCTATACCACCGTAACCATTATTTAATGTGGTGATGATTTTTTGATTTAAAAAATATAATGCTTGAGCAGGAGTATTTACTCCTTTTTCAACTGCACTTTGATGTAAAAAATTGGAGCCTAATAAACTCATAAAAGCACCAGGTACACCATGTCCTGTGCAATCGGCCACAGCAATTAATAAATAGTCTTTCGGTTTTCCTTCAGTGGGAGTCGTTTTTATTTTACGAGCCCAATAAAAATCGCCACAAACAATATCGCGTGGATTGTATAAAATAAAATAATTATCGTTAAAGAAACTATCTAATAAATTTTTTGGAGGCAGTAAGGCTTCTTGCAAACGCTTGGCATATCTTAAACTACTAACGATTTCTTGATTTTTTTCGTCAACTTCTTCTTTCTGAAATTCAATTAATGCTTTTGATTTCTCTAATTCTAATCTGCTTTTGATTTCTTTATACGTTAAACGATAACGGTTTCTGATAAGGAACACACAAAATATTAATACAGTTAAAACCAATAAACCTCCGTTAGTAATAAATTCGTCAACGGTTAACGGACTATTTAAAACATAAAAGATAATATTACTAATTATGGTTGTAATCAATAGTATAATTGACAACTTCATTTCCCATAGTACCATCATACCAACACCAATAAATAATACCATGTAGGCAAAGGCATGTTTTTGTAAATGCGGAATATCCATCACGCTCCACATATAAGCGTTTTGAACAGAAATACCCAACACCAATATAAACATACAGGTGTAAATACTAATTTTTAAAAAGTTTTTTGCTAATAGGGCAATGGCACTGACACTAGAAACAGCAATTCTGAAAATTAGAAATGGAATCCAAAACTCATGAATACTCAAGTAGTCGCCTAAAAACCACACTAAATTTAATGAAATACCAATCCAACTAACAATCACATGAGCCTTCTCAGTGGATTTGTAGAATTCTTCTTTTACTTGATTTTCAGTTATAGTCGTAGGCATATACTCCATCAGAAATCTAATGTACTAAATAATAACCAAAAAGTAAACGAGATGTTTAATTTAAAATTAAACAGAAGCTTCTTTAAATTTTTCCATAAAGCCCATCGATGTTTTCATCATCTCTGTTGACCCTAAAAACAATGGCGTACGTTGGTGTAATTCCGTAATATCTTGTTCCATAATACGTTTGTAGCCATCAGTAGCCACACCACCTGCTTGCTCAATAATAAAAGCTAAAGGATTGCACTCATATAATAAACGTAATTTACCTTTAGGAGATTTAGTAGTTGTTGGATAAATATAAATACCACCTGTAATTAAGTTACGGTGTATATCAGCAACACCTGACCCAATATAGCGGCTTGAGTAAGGACGATTAGTTGCTTTGTCTTCTTCTTGACAGTATTTAATGTATTTTTTTACACCCTCTGGGAAGTGTAAATAGTTTCCTTCGTTGATAGAATATGTTTTCCCGTCTTTTGGCATTTGCATGTTTGGATGTGATAAACAAAACTCTCCAATACTTGGATCTAATGTAAACCCGTTAACACCTTTACCTGTTGTGTAAACCAACATAGCGGATGAACCATAAATAATATATCCAGCAGCTACTTGTTCAGTGCCACGTTGCATAAAATCTTCGTGAGTACCTGGCCCGTTTAAACTTACACGGCGGTAAATAGAAAAAATTGTTCCAATAGAAACGTTAACATCAATGTTTGAAGAACCATCCAATGGATCCATGGCAACAACATAACGTGCGTTTTTCGAAATTTCAGAATCAATAGGAATAATATCTTCGTTTTCTTCGCTAGCAATAGCACAACACTCGCCACCTGCTTTTAAGGCTGCAATAAATTGATCGTTCGCAAATACGTCTAGTTTTTTTACGCGTTCACCTTGCACGTTAGTGTCGCCTGTCTCACCTAATATTTCTACTAAACCAGCTTTTGTTACTTCACGATTAACGATTTTTGCTGCAATAGCAATGTCGCGTAATAAACGAGATAATTCGCCCTTAGCAAATGGGAAATCGTTTTGCTTTTCGATAATAAACTGACCTAGAGTTTTTTGCGTACATAATGTTATATTTTAAATTTAAATAATATCGATTTAATAATCTTTACAAGCTTTTTGCAAGTATTGCAAAGGTAAATTTATTATTAATATAATCCCATATAGGTAAATAAAAAAGTGCTTCGTTTTAGGAAGCACTTTTTCGTATATTTTAGATGAAATTATTTGCTGTATTCGTCTTTTAAAAACTCTCTCCAGTCACCAAGGTTTGAAATGACTTGTATTTGGCGATAATGTAAATGAAATTGCTCTTCGTTTTCTTGAGAATTTAAGATTTTTAATCTGTATTTATCAAAGTTTGCTAGTGCAAATTTTTCTTCTGCCGTTAACGATTTCCCGCTAAATTCCTTATCGCGCAAATCGTTGATGCTTTCGGCACCACCAATATCTTGCTTGCTAAAAAAGCGTTTTGCTATGTCGTTCTTAAAGTCCATCAATTTCAAAGATATGAAATGGATTGATTAACTTAGCATTTTAAACCATACTATTGCTAACAAACCAATGTTAAAATCAAAGTGTATTTTTTTTATGTGTTTGATGATTGGTTTTGCCGCAACCTTATTTTCTCAACACGAAATAAGTAAATACGAATACCGCTGGGCGATGCTACACCCTTTTGCTGCTAAAAGAGTACAAAAACATTTGGCTGAAGCAATGGATGTTTACAAAGAAGTTAAAAATGCCAAGGAATTAGATGGTTTTGATAATGGTGGAACATTAGATGCGTTTCGACATGCCTTTACGATGGCCTATTTAGTGCGTTATGTGCAAATAGATAAACTTAGAAAGCTAGGAAAATCACATGAAAAAGGTAATGAATATTTTTTCTATAAAAATCATCAAGAATTTGGCGAACGAGCGGATAGTTTGGCTTGCGTAATGGATTTAAGAAACAATGAATTGGGTTTTGAAATTGGCGAAAAGAGTAAAAATGTGTCAAAAGAAGAGTTGAAAAACCTCATTATAGATCAAATTAAGCAAGGAAATGCATGGAAATTGAAGAAAAATAGTCAAAATCAGTACATTTCTTGTCAAAATGAAGCAATTTTAATAGAAAACTATAAAGGAAAGTGGTTTTTGCCAAAATGCTTAGTAAAAAGCAATGAGTAGTTAAAGCTTAAATAATAGCCATTTAGATATTTCAGTAAAATGCTATTGTTTTTTGCTAATTTGTTGATAAGATTGAAAAAAAGTGTATATTTGCCGTCCATTTTGGAAAATAAGCTATGGGTAAAAGTCAGTACAAAATACAGTTTGGCGGTTTATCAATGGGAGAACACCAATTTGAATTTGATATTAAAGGAAAGTTCTTTGAACAATTTAGTGAAAGTGAAATAACCGAAGCCGATATACAGGTAAAGGCTAATTTAGTAAAGCAAAATACGTTGATGCATATTTTATTTACTTTTGAAGGCACTGTAAAATTAAGCTGCGACCGTTGTTTGGTTGATTATAATTGTCCCATATTTGGACAAGAAAAATTAGTCATCAAACATGGTAATCCTGAAGAAAGTAACGATGAAATATTGGTACTGAAAGAAGGGATTGATGAAGCCAACTTTGCACAATACTTATTCGAATACATCGAATTATCTATACCAAGTCGTAAAGTGCCTTGCGAAGATGAAGAGAATGATATAGATGTAGAGTGTGACGAAGAAACTTTAGCTAAATATAACGAACTTAAAATAGAAGAAGAACCGAGTGAAAATCCTGAATGGGATAAATTAAAAAATATAAAGTTTAACAATAATTAAAATTAAATACCATGCCTAATCCAAAACGAAAACTATCCAGATCACGTAGAGACTCTCGTCGTTCGACTTACAAAGCGCCAACAATGACGATTGCTAAAGATACAACAACAGGTGAAGCTCATTTATTTCACCGTGCACACTGGTTTGAAGGAAAACTTTACTACAAAGGAAAAGTAGTAATGGAAAAAGCAGTAAAAGCTTAATTTTTTTGAATACCATATATTCAAAAACCTCCTCGTGAAATCGAGGAGGTTTTTTTGTTTGATTACTTCTCAGCTAACAAGCAAATTTGCGGACCGTTTGGATTATTTGATAAATCATCAAAAAACACATGGATATTTTTAAATCCATTCATTTTCAAAATTTCTAAAATGGTTTCTTTTGTTAACCATCTACAATTACTATCAGCTCCTCCACAAAAACCTGCCCATCCCAAAGCAGTTGCATATTCATACTGATATTCAGTATACTTCATTCCTTTGTAAACTTGCTCTTCGGTGGATTTAATTTTTTCTGATAACACTGGATGTGTTTTTATAACTTCTGCATCTGCATAATGCGACCAAATAAAAAGTTTGTCAGATACTCTTGAGCACAACTCCAAAAACATAGCAGGTTCAGTCATGTGATATAATATGCCACTTGCTACACAAACGTCAAATTTTTCAGTGCAATCTTTTAGATAATTGATCACATCTCCAAATAAAAATTGTGCGCGTTTCAATTTATAAATCTCTTTAACAATTAAACATTTTAACAGGGCTCTATTGTTAGCTTCTATAGCAGTAATTTCTTCTGCGCCCATTTCATGCATCATATAGGTATGCCCTGCCTCTAAAGGACCTAATTCTAAGATTTTTTTTCCTGATAATGGAACCTTATTGTTTAATGAATGTATTCTTGGATCATCAAATAAACCAGCGTGTCCGCTAATAATTTGTTCATTTTTAATGGATGGTAGCGATGACGACCACTCGCCTTTAAATATATCTACCAATGCCTGTCTTGTTGGCTTTTCGTGACTATAATGATCTAAAATTGGGTATTTCGAATCCATATTGATGTTTTAGTAATGTGTGCACTAGGCGATTACACGAATATAAATTAAAAAACTCGAAAAATTAAAAAACAGTTTTAAAAACCCATATAAATCCATTACTTTAGAAAACCTAAATGTCTATAACCGAGATAAAAAACAATGCTACTTGTCAACGTTGTCAGCAATCATTTGTTTGCAATCCTTCAAATATTGCTCAATGTAATTGTTCAAAAATTGAGTTGTCATTTGAAGAAACGCAATACATTGCAAAGCAATATTCAAATTGTGTTTGTAATACTTGTTTATTACATTTAAAAGATGAATTTTTAAAGCAGCAATGATTTTTACGTCTTACAATAATATTATTAGTCCCTTGGGATTTTCTACACAAGAAAATTACCAAGCCGTTTCTAATTCTCAGGTTGGAGTAAAAAAAATGAAATTGCCTTTTTCGCAAGATGAATTTTGTGTTGCGAAAATTAGTGATGACAAAATTCAAGAACATCTTTCTCAAATTAAAAATGCGGACACTCATACAAAACTAGAGCAGTTAAGTATTTTATCTATTCAAGATGTATTAAATCAAAGCGGGATTAATCCAAAAGATAGTCGTACCCTTTTAATTTATTCCACAACTAAAGGCAATATTGATATCTTGTCCTTCGACTCCGCTCAGGATGACAGATATAAAGGAATAGATCCGAAAAGAGTTTATTTATCAACTTTCGCTAAACATTTGCAATCTTATTTTCAATTGGCACATACTCCTATAGTATTGTCAAACGCTTGTATTTCTGGCATTCTCGCCATTATCATTGCTAAACGTTTTATTGAGCAAGGCACTTATGATAATGTATTAGTTTGTGGTGGAGATATTTTATCTGAATTTACGATTAGTGGATTTAAATCATTCAATGCTTTGAGTAATGAGCCAAGTAAACCGTTTGATGGGAACAGAGTAGGTATTAATTTAGGTGAAGCAGTTTCTACTATTTTAATCACCAATAAAAAAGAATTAGCAACACCATACAATACACAAATTATAAGTGGTGCTTCTGCAAACGATGCGAATCATATTTCTGGTCCGTCACGCACGGGCGATGGTTTATTTCAGTGCCTTACACAAATACTAGATAAGGATACAAACGATATAGGATTTATTTCAGCTCATGGAACGGCTACTCCGTTTAACGACGAAATGGAATCCATTGCTTTTGATAGAGCAGGATTAAATACAATACCAGTAAATAGTTTTAAAGGCTATTACGGACATACATTAGGCGCAGCAGGCGTTTTAGAAACCGTATTATCTTTAGAATCCATGAAGCATCAACGTTTAATTAAATCAGAAGGTTTTGAAACAAAAGGATTCAGTGGAAATATCACCATGATAGAATCGCATCAAGATAAAAGCTTTTCTTCATTTATTAAAACGGCTTCAGGATTTGGTGGATGTAACGCAGCGGCTTTATTTAGAAAGATATAGAATGAACACAATCACATCATACACGCATATCAAACATAACCAAGTTTCGGTTGATGGTGAGGTTGTATTTAAATCTAACTCATCCTTGACGTTGACAGAGTTTTTATCTGAAGCCTACAAAACTCTAGGCGTGAGCTATCCTAAGTTTCATAAAATGGATGCGCAATGTAAACTTGGTTTTTTATGTACAGAATTTGCTTTGAAAGGAACCAACTTTTTAACAGAAAACAATTTATCAAAAACAGCGATTGTGTTATCGAATTGCGCCTCGAGTTTAGAAACCGACAGAGTGCACCAACATTCTATCGACGATAAATCCAATTATTTCCCATCTCCAGCCGTATTTGTTTACACGCTTCCTAATATCACTATTGGCGAATTAGCTATTAAACACAAAATTACTGGCGAAAACGCCTTTTTTGTGTCGGAGCAATTAGATGCCGATTTATTGGTAAATTACACTGAATCATTGATGCAAAGTGACACAGAGGCTGCTATTGTTGGTTGGGTTGAGGTTGATGGAGCCAATTATGAAGCCTTCATTTTTTTAACTGAAAACGCAAAAAATATAAATAAAAACAGTATTTTTAAACCTCTTAATCAAACAAGTGTTATAACAATATACAATCAAACCATATGGACGCATTAATCGAAAAATTAAAAGGACAAATTATCGAACAGCTGAACTTAGCTGAAGTAAAACCAGAAGAAATCAATCCAGATTCTCCATTATTTGGCGAAGGCTTAGGTCTTGATTCTATTGATGCTTTAGAGTTAATTGTATTGTTAGAAAAACACTATGGTATTAAAATCCAAGACCCTAAAGATGGAAAAACTATTTTCCAATCTTTAAGAACAATGGCAGAATACATTAAATCTCAAGGTAAATCTTAAGAATTGTCTCAGCGAGTTTATATTACTGGATTAGGAATGATTTCGGCTATTGGAAACAATGTGTCTGAATCTTTTTTGTCCTTATCTCAATCAAAAACTGGTATTGGAAAAATTAACCATTTAACAACGCGTTACAAAGACGAGTTTTTAGCTGGTGAAATAAAATTATCTAATGCTGATTTAGTGGATTTGGTTAAAGACAATAATCCTGCATTAAATCGTAATTCATACATTGCTATGTTAGCTGCTAAAGAAGCGGTTATCAATTCAGGCATCGATACCAATGATGGGTTGCGCACAGGCGTTATTTCTTCTACAACAGTAGCGGGAATGGGTAAAACCGAATTGTACTATAAAGAATTATTTGAAAAAGATGATCATTTAGATGTACTTGATACACACGATTGCGGAGATAGCACCGAACGCATTGCTGATTATTTAGGTAATGTAGATTATGTAACCACTATTTCAACAGCGTGTTCATCAGCAGCAAATGCGATTATGTTAGGTTGCCGAATGATTAAGCATGGACAATTGGATAGAGTAGTAGTTGGTGGAGTAGATGCTTTATCAAAATTTACATTCAACGGGTTTAATACTTTAATGATTTTAGATAGAGAATGGTGTAAGCCATTTGATGAAAATAGAAAAGGATTAAACTTAGGAGAAGCGGCCGCTTTTTTAGTGATTGAAGGAGAGAATGCTTTGAATTTAAGAAAAGGCAAGGCTCTAGCAGAAGTGGTTGGTTATGCCAATGCCAATGATGCCTATCATCAAACAGCATCTTCGCCCGAAGGTTACGGAGCAACATTAGCAATTACACAAGCATTAGCAATGAGTGGTTTAGCGCCATCTCAAATTGATTATATCAACATGCACGGAACTGGTACTCCTAATAATGATTTATCGGAAAGCATGGCTACTAAGGCTGTGTTTGGAAATCAAGTTCCTAAATTTAGTTCTACTAAAGCATTTACAGGACACACATTAGCTGCCGCTGCAAGTATTGAAGCTGTTATATCGGTTTTATCATTACAAAACAGTATGATATTCCCGAACTTAAATTTTACAACACCAATTGCCGACATGAATTTAATTCCTGAAACTCAATTGGTAAATACTCCTTTAAACACGATCCTTTCAAACTCTTTTGGGTTTGGCGGAAACTGTTCATCTTTAATTTTTAAGAAAGCATAATATTTTGACTAAGGCATATATAAACGGAACTGGTTGCATTTCGCCACAAAACTCAATTGATAGCGAGTGGTTTTTTGACACCATTAATCCTGCTAAAGGCGATTATTTTGATGCCATTGAACCTTCTTATAAAGAATTTATTGCCCCAAATTTATTACGCCGAATGGGTCGTGCTATTAAAATGGGTGTTGCTGCTGGTAATATAGCTATTCAACAAGCTGACGCTAAAAAAGTAGATGCTATTATTACAGGAACAGGTTTAGGTTGTTTTGAAGATAGTGAGCGTTTTTTATTAGCACTCTTAAATAACGAAGAACAATTTTTAACACCAACGTCGTTTATACAATCAACGCATAACACGGTAGGCTCCCAAATAGCATTACTCATGAAATGTCATGATTATAACTTTACGTATGTGCATAGAGGTTTTTCGTTTGAAAGTACCATACAAGATGCGTTAATGTTATTTGAAGAAGGAAAGGAAACGATTTTGGTTGGTGGTATTGAAGAGCACACGCCAAATTTTGTTATCCTAAACAGAAGAGCACATAAATTTCAAGAAGTAACTTTAAACACGCCTATCTGGAAATCAACCACCTCGGGCGTTCAAATGAGTGAAGGAACGGCTTGCTTTATTTTGAATAAAACAAAGACGGACAAAAGTTTAGCCAGTGTTGATGGCATACAAACGTTATACAAACCAAAAACATCGACTGATATTTTAAATAAGTTACACAGCTTTTTAAAATTGCATAACCTTACATTAGCGGATATAGATGTAACCTTAATGGGTTTTAGTGGCGATGTAAACTTTGATAGTAAACTACAAGAGTTATTACCAAGCATCGAAAAAGAATCTGTTGCGGCGTGTTATAAAAATGTGTGTGGCGAGTATCACACTGCCTCAGCTTTCGCTATGTGGACTGCTACAAAGATAATTGAAAAACAAAAATTACCTAAGGTGTTAGCTATTTCAGATAAAACACCTTCTCAAATAAAACATGTTCTTATTATTAATCAGTACTTAGGTATTAATTATTCGTTTACATTGTTATCACAATGCTAAAATTTTGGCCAACAACCATCACTTTTATTTTAGGCTTAATTGCCTTTTTTATTTTCCAGCCTAGCCTTCATTTAAGTTATTGGTATTTGATTATTTGGATTAAGTTATTTGCCATCTTCCAATTTTGCGGCGCATACTTTATTGGATTAAATTTTCATTTAACCTCAATCAATCATTTAAATGCATCTGATAAAAAAGTATTGTTGACTTTTGATGACGGTCCGCATGCTAATACTGTGAAGGTTTTGGAAGTTCTAAAAAAACATAATGTAAAGGCATTGTTTTTTATTATTGGGAAAAATATACAAGGCAAAGAATCCATCTTAAATCAAATTGTAGCTGAAGGACATCAAATTGGGAATCATAGCTATTCTCATCATAATTTTATAGACTTATGGTCAACAAAAAAAGTAACGGAAGATTTTGCGACTTGCCAAAAATTAATTGAACACTATCAACCACAATCAAAGTTGTTCCGCCCGCCTTATGGAGTAACCAATCCTAACATTTCCAAAGCTTTAAAACAATTAGGTTTACAATCCATTGGCTGGAATGTGCGTAGCTACGATACCTCTATAAAAGACGTGGAAAAAATAAAACAACGCGTGTTATCTCAATTAAAACCAGGTGCGATTATACTACTACACGATCGTTTGGATTTTATGCCTGAATTATTGGAAGTTTTGATTCCAGCTATTAAAGAGAAGGGTTATGAGTTTACTTATAAAATCTAAATTATTATGAACAGTAATAAAGGTGTTAATTGGCAAGTTACATTTAAAAACCTCCCTGAAATACCAAATAGCAAAAGATGGACTAGTGACTTTTCTACTACTTTAGAACAGGTAATTATTAAAAAAATCATCAATAAATCATTTATAAATGAAGAGGAAACTTTTATACTTCTAGAATTAATAAATTTTTATAATGAATTATATGAGCGTTTAGAAAGCCTTGATTATGAAAGTTTTAATAATGAAGATTTAAAAAATTTCAAGTATTATATTTATTATGCCTTTAGTTATGTTGCCCTTATGACAAGCAAATACACCATTTTTAAAACATATAGAATGGTTTTGAATGAAAATATAATTGGAAAAAACGAAAGAATTAAGCATATAAAGAATCTAAAACATCCAAGTCTAGACGTTGTAAAAAAAATAAATAAATATAATAGATCTAACACGCCTGAATCAAGTATTTTTTATTCATGTGAGGATATAGACACAGCTCTTAAGGAACTTAAACCGCCCAAAAACAAATTAGTAACTATTGGAGTTTGGATGCCTAAAAAGAATAGAACTTTTGAAACTTATGTTGTTTTTTACAGCGATAGTACTTCTAAAGTTAATCCTGATGCATACAATGCGTTTTCTGCATTTGAAAAAGATTTCTCTAAATATCCCCCAATATTTAAAGAATTTATGGCCTCTTATTATAAATTACTTGGTCGCGAATATTCAAAAACAGTTAATCATCATTATGAGTATTTAATTTCATCATTATTTTCTGAAAGAATTATAGAAGGCGCTTCTAATTTTAATGTAAATTATGATTGTATTATGTATCCAAGTGTTCAGAATAATTATATAACTAGAAATTTCGCCATTAAGTCTTCAATAGTCGATAGTGATTTTTACCTTGAAAGGTAATTGAATTTGAAGTCGAAGAAGAATACTATGAACAGATTATGTCTTTTCAGATAAAGAGACAATATCTCTTGCTAAAGTGAAAAACATGTTTGTTACTAGTAATATTTCCTCTAACGGGGTTATAAATTGGGTATAATTATCAATAAGGACTCTGCTTTCTAATCAATTTCCCAAACAACTTTGGAAAAAAACGTTTGATTTTTACAATTAATAATTCCTTTCCACCAATAAAAATTTCTTCTTTGTCATTCATTATACCAGCTATAATTTGCTTGGCACATTCTTCAGCACTCATAGCGTTTTCGTGACTAGGATCCATTTTGTTATGAGAATCGCCAGCGGCACCAGCTGCATTTAAAGATACATTTGTTTTTATTTTCCCTGGGCAAACCATCAATACGCTAATTCCTTTTTTCTCTGCCTCTAAACGCAAGCTTTCAAAGTAACCGTGTAAGGCATGTTTAGCTGCTGAATATGAAGAACGTAAAAAGAATCCAAATTTTCCTGCAATACTACTCACTACCACTATTTTCCCACTACCATATTTTAACATCACTGGTAATGCTGCTTTGGATAAGTTAACCGCGCTGAAATAATTAATTTCCATTAATTGTCTTTCGGTTTCTGCTGTGGTTTCTATAACGGATGAACGCTGGCTTTGTCCGCCGTTATTTATTAAAATATCTATTCGTCCAAACTTTGTAATAATTTGTTGAGCATACTCTTTTGCTTGACTCGTATCTGATAAATCAAAAGGTATAATTAAAGAATTGCTTGAGGTTAATCCTGCTGTTTTTGATACACGAAATAATTCACCTTCACGGCGAGCAGATAGAACAATTAGTGCATTTTTTTTCGCACACTCATATACTAAAGCTTCACCAATGCCTGATGAAGCGCCTGTTATCCAAATGACTTTATTGTTTAATTCACTCATTATTTTTCAATTACGTTTATAACGTCACTCGTTTTTATTTCTCTAATACAATGGCAATTCATCGTTTTACGACAATCACTGCAATCTTTATTTAATACTAAGTAATTAGCTTTTACGCCAATTGGTTTCCATCGGCCTGGATGAATTGGACGCATGGGCGCAAACAAACCAATAGCTTTTTTGCCAAGTGCAGATGCAATATGCAAAGGCCCAGTACTAGCTGCTATCAATACATCACAGTGATTAATAAAAGCAATAAATTGTTGTAAGGATAATTTGCCCGTTAAATTAATCACTTCGGGATGCTTGGTAATTAAATCTTTTACTAATTCTCCTTCTTGTTGTGTACCACTAATATAAATTTGATGTGTTGTTTTATCAAGTTGAGTAATGAGTTTCGAAAAATTATCTAAGCCCCATTCGCGAGCACTGCCTTTTGATTTTGGATGAAGAATGACATTGATTTTTGTTTTATCAATTAAATCTAAATGTGTTTTTTCTAATGTAGGAACTTTAGTAAAACCGTAATTCGTCGCTAATTCCTCTATGCTAAAGTCTTTGTGAATACCTAAGGGAGCTAATAGTTTAGTGTTTAACTGCGCTTCGTGTAAATCAGAATTTTTACGAGATAACTTAATTCTTACATTGCATGTAAACCAATGCCATAAACGATTGGTAGTACCAATGCGATGTGCAATGCCAGCTTTTTTTGCTAGTTGTGCAATTTCTTTTACAGGAAAAACATGAATGATATGAGTGGCGTTTAATTTCTTAAAGGCATCAATTTGTTCATTAGGATTGAGTTTTAAAATATCGTCATAACTCACAAATTCATCCACATGTTCTGATAATGCAATTACATCCTTAGTGTAATTTCTTCCTAAAAAAATAATGTTGCTTTGAGGTAAAAACTGTTTAATAATGCCAGCCATAGGCAAGGTTAATACCACATCGCCAATACTATCGGTTCGGCTTATAATTATAACAGGATTATTTTGCAAGCGCTTGTTGTTTGTAGATGTCTCTGATTTTTTTGTATTTCAAATAAGTGGCATAAGCCGATATTTTAGAAATTAAATAGCCCGCCTTTCCATCTAAAAACCCTAAATGCAATAAATAGTGATCAATAAATTTAGCAATGGGATTGGCAATTAATTTATAGAACGGTGCTTTTTTTCCTGCTTCCACAAAAGCTTTGGAGGCAATATTCGTAAAATATTCTACTTGCTTGTAATGATCTTCTTGTGTGTAGTAACTGTAATGTAAAATATCTCCTTTAAGATGTTTGGTATTTTTATCACCTTCTTTTAATTCGTATTTATCATGAGGATTAATACCTGTCCAAGAACCTTTTCTGCTATCCCATAAACGCATTTTTGTGTCGGGATACCAGTTGCAATGTTTTACCCAATGCCCGCAATAATTAGTTAAACGGTTCATATAATAACCATCATGAGTCCAATTTTTCTTAACCTCTAAAATGGAATTTTTTAAAGTTTCATCTAGTGCTTCATCAGCATCCAAAGAAAGAATATGGGGATGCGAAGCATAAGTAATGGCTCTGTTTTTTTGCTGGATATGCCCATCAAACGCATGTTCGTAAAATTTAACACCAAAAGAGGCACATATTTCCTTTGTACGATCTTTACTAAAAGAATCGAGCACCACTATTTCATCGGCAATCTCTTTCACAGATTCCAAACAACGAGCAATGTTTTTTTCCTCGTTAAAAGTGATAATAACTACAGATAATTGTGGCATCGGTTAAAGGTAATAATTTTATATTTGTAAACATGAACCAAAAGACATCAACTATAAACAACAAAAGTCAAAAACTTTTTTTGGCAGTTTTGTTATTGCTAGTTCCAATTGTTTATTTTAAAATTTTCGGCATCAGTTTTTTTGGTTGGGATGATAAAGATATTTTATTAAATAACGTAGACGTTCATCAGTTTAATATCAAGGCATTTTTTAGTCAACATTATGTGGGAAATTACGCTCCTGTTACTATGATTGCATTTGCAACGGATTGGCTTTTATTTCATGGAGATGCTGTATGGCAACATGCTACTAATATTTTAGGACATACTTTAAATGTGTTTTTAGTGTACCGGTTAACGTTGTTGTTATTCTCTAATTTTCGTTACGCTATTTTGGTTGCCTTAATTTTTGCTATGCATCCCATGCAAGTAGAAACCATTGCTTGGGTATCAGCAAAAAACAATATTATTTACACCACATTTTATGTATTAGCAGCCATTGCATACATACACTATTGTAGGGAAGGAAAACTAAAATTTGCGGTTATTTCTTTTGTACTATTTGTTGTGGCTTGTTTGTCAAAACCATCGGCTATTGCTTTTCCTTTATGTTTGTTTGCTATTGATTATTTACTTCAAATTCCGGTTTCCAAAAAATCTATATTGCAAAAAGTGCCATTTTTTGCCATAGCCTTATTAATGGGTTTTATTACGCTCTATACACGTACAGAAGATAAGTTCATAACCTCAGACATCGATATTCCAATTTATGAACGAATTGGTTACGCTGGCTATTGTATAGCTTTTTACTTCGTGAAATTTTTATTTCCTGTTAATTTATCTTTAGTGTATCCATACCCTGACAATAAAATAATTTGGATTGTGTTAGGGTATTTAGTTTGGTTTTTGGTTGCTATCCTTATCATTCGTTTATATAAGAAAAAGCAATTAGTCATTCTTGGCGCTCTAGGTTTTATATTAGCTAATTTTTTATTAGTTATTCAATTAATTCCTTTTGGAGAAGTTATTACAGCCGATCGTTATATGTATTTGCCGTTAATTGGTTTCGGGTTTTTACTAATTAGCATTTTTAAATTTTCTGATAAACACATTAATTTCATTGTTTTTGCAACTCTTATTTATTTTGGTTCTTTGAGTTTTATGCGCACCTTAAATTGGAAAAATAGCATCACTGTTTTTTCTGATACAGTTAAAAAACAACCTAATTCTTTTTTGGTGTTAAACAGTTTGGGTTCAGAGTATAATACCATTGGCAAACCTAATGATGGCATTACGTATTTAAACAGAGCGATTGCAGTTGCTCCAAATTATTATAAGGCTTATTATAATCGTGGATTATCTTACATGCAATTGCAGCAATTTAAAAATGCCTTAAACGATTTGAATAAGGCGATTAGTTTGCATCGACGTGGCGATCATTATAAGTCTTATGTGGCTAGGGGAAATGTATATTACCAGTTAAAAGATATACCTAAAGCTATTGAAGATGCTAAAACCGCTTTAGTGATAGATCCTGAAAATGTAAAAGCACAGTTTTTATTAGCTAACTGTTATGATGATTTAAATTTGTTAGACCAAGCTTTACCATATTATAGTAATGCCATTCAATTAGATTCAAAAAATCCAACCTACTATTTAAGAAGAGCCATCGTTTATGGTAAAATGCAACAATTTTCATCGTGCTTACAAGATTTAGAGGCTTGTACAAACTTAGATGCGAATTATGCAGAAGCTTATTATTGGAAGGGCGTTGTTAAAGTGAATATGAAACAAAATCCTTGTGCTGATTTAAGGAAAGCGGTTGATTTAGGTTTTATAGCGGCTCAGCAACCTTTGCAGACTTATTGTCGGTAAACTATTTTTTCTTACCAGGACATTTTTTGCAGCGATCACCTTTTTTAAAGTTTTTGCAACAATCTTTACCTTTTTTGCAACTATCTATAAATGGCAATAACGGGCAGTTTAAATTTAACTGCATCGTTTTTTCAAATTTAAAGTCGTCGTTCATAATTCAAATGTGGTAATTTGTAGGAATTGGAACAATACCTCAAAAATGGTAGTTCATCTCTTCTACTTATAAAATTTAAAAATCCGTATTAATCTGTCACATCCCTTTCATCTGTGTCCCCATTTTAATAGGAACACGGATTTTACAGATAAAGCGGATTTTCACAGATTTTTTTGTAAAAAGTGATATTAATAAATTGGCGGATTAGATAAAAATATCAAACAATTTATTGTTTACTTTGTATTCTGTAAAATGAATATACAACCTTTAAATACTTGGATTACAAAAGGTAATGAACCACTCCTTATTGCTGGGCCTTGTGGTGCAGAAACGGAAGAGCAAATTTTGCAAACTGCCAAAGAATTAGCACAAATTGAAAGTATAAAATTATTTAGAGCAGGTATTTGGAAACCCCGCACTCGTCCCAATGCTTTTGAAGGTGTTGGCGAGCCAGGATTGGTTTGGTTAACTGAAGTTCAGAAGCAATTTGGCTTAAAAACATGCGTGGAAGTAGCAAATGCTCAACATACCGAATTGGCTCTAAAACATGGGGTAGATGTATTGTGGATTGGAGCAAGAACTACTGGAAACCCTTTTAGTGTGCAAGAAATTGCGGATGTTTTGAAAGGTGTTGATATTCCTGTATTTATTAAAAATCCTATCCATGCCGACATGCAGTTGTGGTTAGGAGCTATTGAACGTTTATCAAATTCAGGTATTACAAAGTTAGCAGCTATTCATCGCGGCTTTCATTATGCAGGGAAAACAAAATACCGTAACAAACCTTTGTGGGAAATTGCCATTGAGTTAAAAACAATATTGCCTGAATTACCTATTATTTGCGACCCAAGTCATATTTGTGGTAATAGAGAGTTAATCCCTCATGTTGCTCAAAAAGCTTTGGATTTAGGCATGAATGGCTTAATGATTGAATCTCATATTAATCCTTCAGTAGCGTTGAGCGATGCGCAACAGCAATTAACACCAAACGCTTTAAAAGAATTATTAGGCGGGCTTATATATCGCCAATCTTCTACTCAAAATCCGGATTGCGTTGATAGATTAACACAATTCAGAAAAATGATTGATGAAGTGGACGATGAATTAATTAATGTGTTAAAGAAACGCATGACCATTATTGAGCAAATTGGAGAATATAAAAAAGATCATGATTTAACTATTTTTCAATTAGGCCGTTGGCAAGAAATTTTGCGCACTCGTTCTCAATGGGCCGAAAAATTAGGTATTCCAAGAGCTCATACCGAAAAAATTTGTCAGTTATTGCACGAAGAATCTATTCGTATTCAAACCGAATTGATGAATAAGAAATAAATTATTCACTAATTCTTTTACCCAATATAATCAAGCCTCTTTCAGCATCTATCATATTAGCAATCTTTGGAAGATGAGCCCATTTTTCGAAGCCCATTTTATAAAACAATTGCAAACTAGGTTCGTTATGATCAAAAATAAAACCTAAAAGTGTTTTAATATGTAATTCTTGGCAAGCATCAAATGCTTTTTGTAAACATGTTTTTCCTAAACCTTTTCCTCGGGCACTTTCTTCTAAATAAATACTTACTTATACGGTTCCATCATAAGCTGGTCGTCCGTAAAACGAATTAAAACTCATCCATCCCGAATAAATTCCGTCCACTTCGATGATCCATAATGGACGACGATTTGCGATGTGTGCGTCAAACCATGCTTGTTTACTTTCAACAGATACAGGTTCTAAGTCGGCAGTAACTAAGCGTGATGCAACGGTTGAATTGTAAGTTGCTACAATTTTTTGTAAATCGGATTGTTGGGCGTGGATAAAAGTAGTGGTCATAGTATAAATTAAAAGCCCTTGAAATTAATAAATTCCAAGGGCTTTTTGAAATAAAATTATGAATTACTTCTTAATAGTAATAAATACAAGTTCACTATCCTTAGCCTTTTTGGTAATATTAGTACCTAGTAATAATAATTGATCGTCGTTATCCATTAAAATGTGATTCGAAAATTTAACGCCCCAATTCTCATTTTTGAAATCTTCGTACTTAGCCGTTTTATTTTCTAAGTTATAAGTAACGATAGATAGCGAAGTAATAACTTGATTTGCTTTTTTTGGAGTAATGACACCAGTTTTATTATCCCACTTATTATAGTCTAGTACATTTTGAACCAAGCAATACATTGTTTTTTTGTCTTTTGAAAAAGTAAAATAGTTTTCCGAAAATTCTGCGTTTTTAACTATAAAAGCTTCTAAATCCCCTTTCTCATTAAATACTGCGTTTTTAACATTTTCATATCTACCACCATAAATAAATTTTCCGTTTACAACAGCCATTTGAGGTGCATGTAATTTAAAGTTCAAATCTGATTTTGTTTTCTCTTCATTTACATTTATCAAAGCAGCTTTAATATTTTCAGGAGTAATACTTTTTTACATAATCCAGCTTCCCTTTTTCTATTTTTGCTAACTGAAAATTTGGGTAATCTTTTGGATTAGGAACTGCAAAATCTGCATAAGTAGTACCAGTTTTTCCAGATTCGCCGCACAAATATATCGCACCATCTTTTTCATAAACTTGTGAAATGAGCCATTGCGAATTAGGTGCTACTATGGTTAATCTTTCTTTTATTTCGAAGGTATTGCCATCTACATAAAAGTACTCATAACTATTAGCAGGAACTGTAGGCAGTTTTGACTTTTTATAATTTATAGGCAATGTCACAAAAACATAATCAAACACGCCTGGAGCTTTTTCTATTTCTTTGGCATACATTAAACATTGGTAGTCGAACGTAAATGTTTGTTCTTTTAAAATAGAAGTATTCTCATCATACTTTCTAAAAATATAGTGTTGTTTTTCTTCTTTGTTAACACCACTTGTATTAAAGAGAATATTGCCACCGTTAGGCACTGGATTACTAAACATGGGTATCCATCTTTGTCCTTTTTCTTCTTTAGCGTCTTCACTTGTTTTTTTAACTACAACTGGATATTCGTTACAATATGTTGGACCATTATTCCCACTAGTAACAGATGGTTCTACGCTAATTATGGAAGAGGCTAACTTGAAACCACTCATCGTAGCATTACCAGTAACAATTGTTGTAAACATAAATGAATTGTCAATTGGTCCTTTTGGCATTGGAGTAGACGCTGATGCCATGACTTTAGCAATAGCAGGGCTATTACTGCCTTGAGCAATGGCTTTGTATTTTTTGCCAAATATGTTTTCGTTGTTCAATATAGCTTCCTCGGAGCTTTTATATTTAGCTGATTTGGTTTCTAGGTAATTAAAGTCTTTATCAAACAACAACTTATCAATGTTCCATTTAAGTCCTCTATAAGTAGTAGTCCAAAATGTTTCGGATTTGTCACATTCGGGTTGTTTCATTTTTATAAATACATTGCCTGTTTGCTCATCTATACCAGCTTCGCCAAATTGCCAATTTTTGTGTTTATTTTGAGATTCTAAATCAAAGTTTTTACTAGTTATTTGTACTTGCGCGTAGATAGTTGAAATAGAAAAACTGAATGCAGCAAAAAGTGTTATTTTTTTCATAGTTTGTTTCAAATTATTCTTTAATTAATTTAGTTACTCCTGTTTTGTCTTTGGCATTTGTTAAGTCTATAAAATAGATACTAAGGTTTTGCTCATAATGAGCTTTATTTTTTATGCTAGAATTAAATCTTTTTTTAAATTAAAACTGATACTCACCTCTTATCGCAACAGTTTGAGAAGTAGAGGTGGTAATAACAAAATTATTGAAGCTTATTTTGTTATTGTTAACCGTTATACTTCCACTTGTAGCAGTTGATTTGTATTGTAAAGCACCTTTATCCGCAATCACAAACACATTTCCAGCAGGCACATTTTGCAGTAACGAAGGCTGTCCTATTGACGTGTAAGTTCCATTTGCAAGGCTACTAGCACCATAATAGAATACAAAATTCCACGCCTCAGAATCCGAAGTTTGACTACCGTATGTTTTAATTCTTGTTTTGTACACATTACTGTATTCTAGCATTGATTGTGCATCAGTGTATGTTGGATCTAACGAATTATTATCTGCATAAATGTATCTTGTGTCATCACCTATCACATAATTGGCATTAAATGTTGTATTGCCCATGGTTACGTTATTTACCATAATAGTCACTTTGCCATTATTGTGGGTAACATTTACGGTGCCCGTGCCAGGAGTTATGGTTTTTGTTAAGTAACTATCTAAAACATAAATACCAATTTCATTTGAACCAACAGTAGAAGCAGCAGAAGGAACGCTAACTACACTATATGTACCAGTTGCAGGGCCTTTGCTCGAAAAAATGGCTTTAAATTGATTTGAAAGTGTTGGTGTATTGTATCCTGAGTAGCCGTTAGCCTGCCATCCTGGAGTCGTAACAGTGTAAATAGTTGTGCCAATTTTATATTGATTGGCAGATAGCCCATTTGCAGGGGTTGTTGGAGTTGGTGTGCCACCTGTTGTTCCGCCGCCTGTAGTTGTTGTCGTATTTGTGTCCTCGGGTGCCGTATCATCTTTCTTTTTACACGAAAAAATTAATGCGCTAACTAATGCGATTGATAAAGCTGATTTTAATAATGTAGATGTTTTCATATTTTTTATTTATTATTATTTTGTTTGATAGTTCAAAGATGTTGTTTTATGATTTTATTTAAAATAGTGCAAATGCACTACTTTAATAGTTTGCTTGATAATCTATTGTAAATAAAGGCTTTGTAAGTTTTTTGGATGCCATAATAGAGTTAAAATACCCTTTGTTGGGTATGATAATTTTTGAGTTTATAATTATATATTTGACTAATGTATCGCTTAAGAATATATCAAATTCTATTAGTACTTATCTTTATTATATCTGATTATAGTTTAACAGGACAAAGTCAAATCCAAGAATTATATAAAAAATCAGCACTTGAATTTAAGATTGGAAAATATGACGATGCTTTAATAACTAATATTAATGCGCTCAAATTAGCTGAACAATCTAAGAGTTGCGACCAAATTGCCTTTGCTTATTTACAAGTTGGTAAAATGCAGTATTATAATAAAGATCGAAGACAGGCTTTGGTCTATTTTTTTAAATCAAAAACATTGGCTGATTCTTGTAAAATTGATAGCATTCAGCATATTGTTAATCATAACATTGGAGCAATGTATGTTGAATTAAGAATTACAGATTCCGCTTTATTTTATTTAAATACGGCCATTAATATCCTTAAGATCACAAATAAGTACGCAGATCTTTCAAAAGTTAATGCTGTCATTGCAGATTTATATTTGGTTAATAATAGAGATTACGTTGAGGCTGAAAAATACATTATAGAGGCTGAAAAATATGCCAATAAATCAAATAATATTACTTGGGTTGCTTTTGCAAAAATGAAACGTGGAATTTTATTAGAGAGATTTAAAAAAATATGACGCTGCATTGGATACATTAAATTCAGCCTTACAATTGTATAATCAAATTGGCGCTATTGAGGGCAGATTATATGCTATGTGGATTATAATGGATGTAATGGTAGCAACTAATAATCCTAATTCAAGAAGTACTATTTCCAAATATATTTCCATTAAGGATTCAATATACAGAGCAGAAGGAGCAAATAAAATTGCAGAATACAAAACGATTTACGAAACCGAAAAAAAGGAAACTGAAAATAGATTGTTACAACAGGATAATTTATTAAAACAATCAAAGATTGATCAACGAAATAAAACCATTATTGTTCTTGTGATTGGTATTTTATTGATAGTATTTATTATTATTTGGCGTATTAATATTATTAATTTAAAGAAGAAACAAAAGGAGTTGGAAGCTACACAGGCTATTCAAAAAGAAAAAGAACGTATTTCGCGTGATTTACATGATAATGTTGGCGGGCAATTGTCATACGTTTTATATTCTTTAGATGGAATTAATACAGATGACAAAAGTAAGAGGACTGAAATTACTGGTAATGTTAACGAATCGGTTAGAAACGTGATTAGTAATTTACGTGAAACTATATGGGCAATTAATGATGAAGTAATTAGCATTAATGATTTTTCGGATAAACTAAAAGTATACGTTAGGTCGATGTTTAGAAATACAGAAACCAAAATTTTTTTTACGGAAAATGTCCAAATCGACACACAATTAAATTCTTTAGTGGGTTTAAATTTGTACCGTATTTGTCAGGAAATTATCAATAATGCATTTAAACACTCTAAGGCAACTGAGTTAATAGTAAACATTACATCTGAAGACAAGGTGATAGTTGAGATAATTGATAATGGCGTAGGCTTTGATTTAGAGGTAGTTTCAAAAGATGGGTTTGGTTTGGCAAATATAAAAAGCAGAGCCAACGAAGTAGGTATTACTTTAGAATTAGAATCAAAACGTAATGATGGAGTTAAATATAAGTTGTTAGTATAAATGCACTATATGTTTCAAGGTAAATAGACAGCACTTTTGTATGAAAAAAAGGAAATGACATACGTTGCCATTGTAGATGATAAAAAAACATTGCGAACTGCCTTGCAAGATCGTTTAAGCACTTTCGATAATTATAAAGTGTTATTTACTGCCGAAAACGGACAAGATTTTTAGAAAAATGATGGAAGCACGCAAGTCTATTGAACCTGATGTGGTGTTGATGGATATTGATATGCCCATTATGAATGGAATTGAAGCCGTTGAAAAAGGTAAGGAACGCTATCCGAATTCAAAATATTTAATGTTGACGATTTTTGATGAGGATGAAAAAATATTCAGCGCCATTAAAGCTGGAGCGGATGGTTATTTATTAAAAGATGAACCAGTTGAAAAAATAAAAGAAGCTATTATCAATTTATTGAATGATGAAGGTGCGCCCATGAGCCCAAGTATTGCCCGCCGCGCTTTAAATTTATTAATGAATTCTAAATTAGAGTTTTCAAAAAAAGATTCAGTAGAAAAAACAAATGAGTATAATTTAACTGATCGAGAAAAAGAAGTATTAACTTTTTTAGTTGAAGGGTTAGAATACAAAGAAATTGGGATGAAAATGAGTGTTAGTCCAAATACCATCAGAAATCATATTAGTAACATTTACAAAAAATTGCACGTTACCTCTAAAACACAAGCTATTAGAGTGTTTTTAAATAATAAGTAATTATTTAAAACAAGCTCTCAAAAATTTCTTCAAAGCGACATTACTTTGCCTAGGGCTTTCCAAAAATCCCATGTGTCCATCATGTTCTAAATACAACACATGTTTTTCTCTTATCATTTCTGATTGTTCTAGTAATTGCTGATAAGGTAAAACATTGTCTAATTCGCCAATTACCATCATAATAGGGTAGTGAGCCATTCCTAAAATAATATCTCTGTTTGGTCTATCTTTCATGCCTTCTAACGAAGCGATGATGGATTGCTTAGAAGTTTGTGCGGCAATTTTTTGCGCGAAAGCAATTTCCTCTTTTAAATATTTGGCATTTTTAGTAGCAAATAAATTTTTAATAACTTCCGTCGTATAAATTTTATGATTGGCTTTTACCACTTTAATAGAACGTGTTCTGTCGCGTTTTTTTTCTTCTGTATCAGCAAACGCGGTAGAGTGATATAAACATAATCCTCTTAAATTATCAGGAAATAAATCAGCAAATGCTAAGCCAGCGTAGCCGCCCATGCTGTGTCCAACAATCACATATTTTTTTAAGCGTAAACTATCCATCACCGCTTTTACGGCTTTAGCAATTAATTCAGATGTGTGCACATAGCCAAAACAATCAGTATCGCCATGCCCTGGTAAATCTATAGCAATCACTCTAAACGATTTTGAAAGAGATTCAATGGTACTATTCCAAATTTTGTGTGAACCTAAAAAACCATGTAATAACACAACGACTCTGCCTTTTCCTGTATCAGAAAAAGTTACGGTTCCTTTTTTAAATTGCGTGGTTTTTAGCATTGTTTCTACTTCTTAAAAAACTCAATATCGTCACTAATATATTGTTTGTTTTTCGAATCTGGATTAATCGCGTATAAAATATAAATTTCATCTTCTGCATTTTGTGAAAATGCAACGGGAGAAGTTTTCCAATTCTGAAATTGCACAATACTGTCAAATCCTCCATAAATAGTTGTGTCCAAAAATGCTTTATCTGTATTCCAGTTTTTTCCTAATACACATTTCCAATAAACACCTGTATCGGGGAGTTTAGAAAACTCAATAGAATATGAGGCTTGCAAGTATGAATGCTGCAAATAGTTATTTGTTTTTTTATCAAACACAGCAATTACTGCATCATAGTTGCTCGAATTATTAATTTTTAAGTGATGTGGTGTTTCATACATTTTTAAGTTTCCAAAATAACCGCTGTATGGTTTATCTCCGTTTACCATGGTAACAGAAGTTTTTGTTTGTGGAGGTACCTCTTCAGTTTTTTGTGAAATGTTTTCTATTGTAGGTTCTGCACTAAAAATAGACATAATAAGCATCAACAGACCAACTGCAATAGGTGTGGCATACAAAATGTATTTGTAATCGCTGTAATGCGGTTTTTGAGGCGTTTGATTAACGGTATTTTTTTTAGCCTGATAATGTTTTTTGTAGTACTCTCTGCGTTTTAAATCCTCTTCCGTAAACGAATAATCTTTTTGTTTGGGTTGACCAGGCCTATGTGGTTTATGTGTTTGTGATACAGTAGTAAAATTTGAATTATCATATCGCTTTCTGGAATGAGGATTACTAAGTACATTATATGCTCTTAGTATGTTCTCAAAAAGGTGTTTAGCATTTGGATCGTTTGGATTTTTATCGGGATGATAAATCTTTGCTAAACGCCTAAAAGCAGCCTTTATTTCAATTTCAGTGGCTGTTTTAGTAAGCCCTAATATTGAATAATAATCTGCCATTAAAATAAAAACTGTCTTTCCAAATCAATTAGAAAAATCAAATTTAGAACTATTATTTTACTTTATACGTTTTTGTTAAATCGTAGTAACGCATAGCGTTTAGGTGTAATCCTTTTACTTTATTTGTTAGTAAACGATAAGAGCCTTCATACCACAAAGGAATAATAACAGCATCATCCATTAATGTTTGTTCTGCTCTCATAAAATAAGCATAGCTCGAATCTTTGTTATTTGAATCACGACCTTTTTTAAAGTTTAAATCATAGTTCGCATTTTGATAGCGAGACGTGTTAGGATAGCTAGATAAGCTAGTGTCAGCAGGAACAGCGTCTCCAACAAATAAACTTAAAAATGATTCAGGGCTAGAGAAATCAGCTACCCAAGCATCTCTAAAAATATCACCTTTACCATGCATTTGTAAATCATATTTTTGAACATTTGGTAAGGATTCGAAATTAACGTTGATATTTAAATTTTGTTTCAGTTGTTTTTGTAATTCAACTGCTACAGAGCTATTTCGTGAATTACCTGAGTTCACCAAAATCCTAACTTCTGGAAAACCTTTGCCATTAGGGAATCCAGCCTCAGTTAATAATTTTTTTGCTTTTTCAATATCTAAGCTGTAACCATTAATTTTTTTAATATCGTAACCGGTAAATGTATTAGGTGTAATGCCATGAATAGCTGCACCAATGGCCTGTCCTTGCAATACATTATCTACTAATTTTTCTCTATCAATTGCATAATTAATTGCTTGACGAACTTTAGCATTATCAAAAGGTTTTTGTTTGGTGTTAAATACATAAAACTGACTTAACATCTCTGGTTCCCTTTGTAATAATGATTTTGGGGGATGACTGATAAATTCTTTAATGTTTTTTTCAACTACGTCTTTTACTCGAAGGGAAGGTAAAGTATTGATTAAATCGATTTGTTGATTTTCGAACATCGACAAGCCATCTTCGATAGAAGGAGCAACTAACACCACAACAGTATCCAAGTAAGGTAAAGTAAAGCCAGAACTATCTTTTAAAAAGTAATTTGGGTTTTTAAGTAATACTATTTTATCTTTATTTGAGGTCGCGTCATACATAAACGGACCTGCTCCAGTTTTTAAATTGTTACCATAAGCTTTAAAGGCTGTTTCGTTGATAATAGCAGCCGCTGGATTTGCTAATAGCTTTAAAAAACTTAAGCTTGGATTTACTAATTCTAAAGAAAAAGTGTAATCATCAATAATTTTTATTCCAGAAACTGCTTGTGTTTTTTTATCAAAAAAATCATCGGCTCCCACTAGTCTTCCTTTCAAAAGCGTATTAAATTGATAATTGTCGCTCGTTTTAGTACAAATATTAGTTAAACTAAACAGCACATCTTTACTTGTAATTTCAGGCCCTTTACCATCTTTGTAGCACTTGTCGTCTTGAAAATGAGCGTTTTTCGTTAAATGAAAGGTGATTTTTTTTCCGTCTGGAGAAATTTCCCATTTTTCAGCCAATCCAGGAATCACTTCTAATGTTTTAGCATCTAATCTCACTAAAGATTCGTGAAGTTGAGCAACAACTAGAGCCTCCACTTGATTGGTAACCGAAACAGGGTATAAACTACCTATTTCAATATTTTCGGCCATTACAAAAGTGCCGCCACTTTTATCAGAGTGTTTATCATTACCGCTATTCGCGCCGTCTTTACAGCTATAAAAGGCTAGGGTAGAGACTAGAAGTAAAATCGAAATGTTAAAATTCATATAAGTATTTAAAAAATAAGACTGCCTAAATATAACAATTAATCGACTATTTTGGAAATTTTACTGACAATTTACATTTTTTCAATAAAAAAGTGTTTTTTATTTTGTTTTTCTCAAATATCGTTTTAATATTGCAAGACTTTTCGCAGACGTGCTAAAACAAACATACTATGAAACAAATTTATTCAATACTAATTCTTTCGTTAATCTTTTCTATCAAAGGATTTGCGCAGGGCGGTGTTATTATATTAGAAGGAAATTACCAAGGTAAGAACTTATATGTACAAAACCCTTTTGGTAGTGGCGGCGTTGGTTTTTGTGTAACCGAGGTATTGGTTAACGGGAACATTACTACGGATGAAACGAATTCAAGTGCGTTTGAAATTGATTTCAAACCTCATAAATTAACAATTGGCGAAAAAGTTGAAATAAAAATTAAACATAAAGAAGATTGTAAACCTAAAGTATTAAATCCTGAAGTTTTAAAACCTAAGAGTACTTTTGAGGTTATTGCAATGACGGTTGATAAAGATGGTACGGTAAAATGGTCTACTAAATCTGAAACTGGTAAATTAGCATTTGCTGTTGAGCAGTTCCGTTGGAACAAATGGGTGAAAGTAGGAGAAGTTGACGGAGTTGGTACACCTTCTACAAATAACTACACTTTTAAAATTGCGCCTCATTCTGGAGCTAACCAAATTAGAGTTCGTCAAACAGATTATAGTGGTCAACCACGTTTATCTAAACCAGTTTCTTTTACATCTGATGTTCCAGAAATTGCTTTTGCCCCAATTAAAGTATCAAAAGACATTAGCTTTGTTGCAGGCGATAAGCCATTTGAAACAATGTATGAAATTTATGATCAATACGGGAATGTTGTAAAAAGAGGTTTTGGTTCAACAGTGGATGCATCTAACTTAGCTAAAGGCGGTTACTTCTTAAACTACGATAATAAAATGGGCGAGTTTATTAAAAAATAATCTCAAACTATAAAAAATATTAAACGCCTCGAATTTTCTTCGGGGCGTTTTTTTTTGAATTAATTTAGACTAAATTTGCTGTATGTACACAATTAAAGTAAACGGAAATAAAGAGTTTAAAACAGAACTCATTGCCAAAAATAACGACATTACAGGAACCTTGAATGGCAAGGAATTTAAGGCTGATATTATTAAAGTAAGAGATGGTGTTTATCATTTATTAAAGGATAATGTATCCTATAATTTAGAAGTAGTGAAGCATGTTCCCGAAGAAAAAAAACTATTCGTAAAAATCAATAATACGCCGTATACGCTTGATATTAAAGATAAATACGATGATTTATTACATAGCTTAGGTTTGGATGCTTTAGCATCTAAAAAAGTAAACGACATCAAAGCTCCAATGCCAGGAATGGTACTAAACATCTTGGTTACCGAAGGACAAGAAGTGAAAAAAGGAGATGGATTAATTGTATTGGAAGCCATGAAAATGGAAAATATTTTAAAATCGCCAACGGATGGCGTGATTAAAAAAATAGCCATTACCAAAGGAGTTGCCGTTGAAAAAAATCAATTACTGATTCAATTTTAAAATGAGCGATAGAAGAGATTTCTTTAAAAAGATAGGATTAATAGGGCTTTCAGGCATTGCTACGAAATTAGTAAGCAATGAACAATTACAGGCTTTAGAAACTTTAGGACAAGAAGGAATATCTTCTCTTCCATTTACATTACCCGCATTACCTTATGCGTATAATGCTTTAGAGCCCTTTATTGATGAGCAAACCATGATCATTCATCACACGAAGCATCATCAAGCTTACGTCAATAAATGTAATGAGATAAAATCTACAGATATGGATTATCAAGTAGATGATATCACTAAATGCCGTCAATTTGACCCATCAAGCAAAGGTAAATCTATTTTAAGAAATAATTTAGGCGGACACGTCAATCATACTTTGTTTTGGACTTTATTAAAACCAAATAAAGAGGCCAATTCAAATTTACCAACAGGAAAATTAGCAGAAGCAATTAATAAAGATTTTAAATCCTTTGATGAGTTTAAAAATTGTTTTCTGAAAAAGCCACTAAACACTTTGGTAGCGGCTGGTGTTGGTTGGTTTTACGAAATAACACTTTAATGATAGAAACAACCGAAAACCAAGAAAATCCTTTTATGCGTGTAAGCGTAGTAGATAATGATAAAGTAAAAGTTATCATGGCACTAGATGTTTGGGAACATGCCTATTATTTAAAATATCAAAACAAACGTGCTAATTATATAGCCAATTAATGGAATGTAGCCAATTGGGAGAGTGCTGAAGCGTTTTATTTATCAAAATAAAAATAATTTTTATATAATGTACTGAATACGAGTATCTATACATTTTGAGAAACTATTATTTTGTCTAGAAAGAATAAATTTCAAATTCCTAACACTCTTCAGTTGTTTATCAAAACAATTATAAGAAGTATTTTTTCTCTAGTTTGCTGCTAGTTGTTTTTTCATTAGTGAGTGCTCAAGTAGTTCGTCATGAAATAAATTTAAATAACATTGAAGCAAGTAATAACTATAATCAAAATATTTTTGAGTTAGAAAATGAATTAAAACTGCCTCAGACAAACTCTGATCAACTTTTAAAGATTCAAGCCCTTCTTATCAACAACTACTTTAATCTTTCTCAGTATGAAAAAGCGGCTCTCTTATGTCAAAAAGAAATAATAGTTGCTAAAAAAAATAATTCTTCATTTAATGAGGCTACATTATATCGTTACTTGGGTAATTCTTATTATCATTTAAAACAAACAGATAAAGCAACATTGTATTGGAAACAATGTTTGGAGATTTCTAGTAGATTTAATTATTATGATTTATTGAAAAACTGTTATCATAATTTAGGATCTATAATTCTAGAATCAGATACAAATAATAGTTTAGCCGAATCCTATTTTTTAAAAGCAATTGAATACGGAAAAAAGTCTCCATCAACAAAACAGTCCAATTTAGCAAATAATTATAGGCTTTTAGGAACTACCTATGATCTTGCTGGAAAATACAGTCAAGCAGATAGTCTATTTAATATTGCTAATGATATTTTTAAGCTCTATAATGATTCATTTGGTATAGCCGAAGTTCTAGTTTTTAGAGCGAGATTAAATCTATCAATGAATAAACTCACGGAAGCAATTAATTTGAGTAAATCTTCTATTGCAATGTCAAGGGCATTAAAAAATAGAGATTATCTCCAAACGGCTTTATCTATCTATCATAGAATTCAATTTCAATCAGGTGATTATAAAGAATCGTATTTAGCTCAAACGGAAATTTTAAACATAGAGACTGAAAAAAATGCACAAAATCAAAAAAAAGAAATTGCTGAATCTGAAGCTAAATTTAAAGTTGCTGAACTTAAGATAAAGCATGAATTAGAAGAGGCGAAGGCAAAACAAACTAAACGAAATTATATTACTGTCTTCTTAATTTTATTCTTAGTGGTAGTTTTTTGTATAGTATTATTTTATCAGAAAAAAATTTCCACAAAAGGACAAGTTTTGAGTATTAAGTCAATACGAGATGTATATGAGGCGGAGGAGAAAGAAAGAGAGCGTATTGCGAAAGATTTACATGATAATATGGGTGCTTATGCTACTTCAATGCTAGCTCAAATTGATGTTCTAGAAAACTCAGCTATTGAATTAAACGATGATAAACTTAATGATTTGAGAAATGATGCGGAATTCATTATGGCAACATTACGAGAAACCATTTGGATATTAAAAACAAAAAATATTACCGCTAATCAATTATTTGATTTATTAAAAACATATACAAATAAACACCTTGTCAAAAATTTAAACTTAAGTGTTATTTATCAAGAGGATATTTCAACTGTTAAACTACTTAGTCCAACTGTAAGCTTAAATTTATATCGTATTATACAAGAAATAGTACAAAACATTATTAAACACGCTAATGCCAAACAAATCATTTTTAAATTAAGCTCAACAAATAAAGTTGAAATTGAAATATCAGATAATGGTGTTGGCTTTGATTATAGATTACTTCAAAGAAAAAGTGGATTAGATAATATTATTTATCGAGCAAATGAAATAAACTATCACATTAGTGTAATTGCTGAACCTAGCATGGGTACTACTATTAAAATAGTAGAAAAAATATAAATACTCAATAACGAGTATGAATTATAATGAATCATTAGTTAATTTTGCATTGATGACAATTAATATAGCAATAGTTGATGATAAAAGTATAAATAGAGATACTGTTAAAAAAAAATTACAGTCTTATACTGAATTAGAACTTGTTTTAGAAGCAGGAAATGGCAAAGATTTTTTAGAACAATTAAAAACTGCCTGAAAACAGAAAACCGCAAGTTGTTTTAATGGATTTAGATATGCCTATTTTGGATGGTATTGAAGCGATTCGCATAGCAACTGCAACATATCCGCAAATAAATTTATTGTACTCACTGTATTTGAAGACAGAGCGCATATTCGAAGCAATTAAAGCTGGAGCTAACGGCTATCTTTTAAAAGACGACAAAGCGGTAAATATAGTTGATGCGATTATTAATGTTTATGAACACAATGGCGTGCCAATGAGTCCAAGTATAGCTCGCAAAGCAATGGAGTTAATGCTTGGGAATAACCCTAGTTCAAATAAAGATAGTGCCAATGCAGGTGAGCTTGGATTAACAAATCGTGAAATTGAAATATTAAAAGAACTTTCTAGTGGTGCTTCATATAACGTCATTGGAGAGAAACTTTTTATAAGCCCGCTAACGGTGAGAAAACATGTTACTAATCTCATACGAAAAAATTACATGTTAGCTCACGTGCTCAAATAATAAATTTAGCGCATAAAAATAAGTTGATTTAACAATCTGATTTTTTACATCATAGCCATAGAGATTTCTATGGCTTTTATATTTTAAATATACTCTAAAGTGAGTATTGGATAAGATTATCTGTCTAGGTAGTTTTGAAGAAATATTAAATCAAATGAAAAATCTATTATTAATTATTTCAACACTATTTGCGTTATATGTTTACTCACAGCCAACTAACATTTATCAACCAAATGGTTCAACAACAAATTTCGGCAAAGTTGCAGCTGATTCCTTAAACTATTATGTTGTTAATTACCCTGCTTTAACTTTAATGAAGATTGATGGCAGTAACAATGCTACTCAGCTTACAACATTAACCGCTGATCCATTTCAAACAATGATTTGGAATAATGGTAAAGGAATATATCCAGTTGCAAATGGTTCTCCTTTTAAATTATTTGATGGGACTAATCAGATTGATATTACCGGCGGACAATTACCAATGGCTGGTTATACTGGAGATAAAGTGATTTTATCTGATTATTTTCATAGAGGAAATTTCACATACTTTAGAACATCTGATAAAATTTTTAAAACAGATTACACTTCAGCTGCTAGTATTCAAACACTGGCTGTTGGTAGTATCAGTGAAATGCAACACACTACTAATTCAATTTTTTATTGGAGTGCTGGATTAAACAGAATTGATTTGATAACAGGTAACATAACCCTCATTTATACACCCACTTCAGGATCACCTGACTATGGTGTGGTTTACAATAATGAGTATTATTATTGCACTCCTTATGGGCCAGCCTCTTTAGGTGCGAGTAGTATATATAAAGTGAGTGATAACGGCACAATTACAACACTTTATACAGAAACGGCATCCAATAAAAATTTACTTAGAATTATTGGGGTTACTCCAAATGGCGTTATTGCAATAATGGCAACAACAAGCACGGGTATGGAATATGTTTCTATTTCTGGTGGGGTTGCTACATCGTTAAATTTTAATACTGTAGCTAATTCTCGACCTTGCGGTAACGCAGGTGTTGGCACCTCCCGAACAACCAATTCTTTAGTATATTTTGTAACTCTTGATACATTATATACCGTAAACTCAAACAATAAAGCATTATGGGTTACGGATGGAACTTTAACTGGAACAAAAAAAGTATTTGGTGGAACGCCAACAACATTTGCGGCAGACGGATTAACCACACAGTTTATTGGTAGCGCAGAGCATTGTGAAAACGATTTGTATTTTAATGGAAAAAATGGAGCAATGCCGAAAGACTAATATATGTAAATGGTAATAATTATAATGTAACAACCTACCCTATAGGTTCAGGAGTTACAACACAACCTTCCATCCGAAAAACCTCAAGTGGAATTGTATTAATTGCAGCACCTTCACCCACATCAAGCTCAGCAAAGGCAGTTTATAAAGTTAATTGTGGTTTACTTAATGGTGTTGATGAAAACGGAACTCAACATACTTTTTTCTCATTATATCCAAATCCAAATAATGGTAATTTTAATATATTAAACGAAAATACAGAAAAGGAATTATCACTCGATATCTATAATTTGCTAGGCGAAAAAGTATATTATCAAGGAATTACAGAACAAAATAGTGTTTTGAATCTTAATTTAAAATCTGGAGTCTATTTTGTAAATGTGATTGATAAAAAAGGAAATAAAGCGGTTCAAAAAATAATTGTGCAATAAACTAGTTCAATTTTATTCAAATAAAAGGCTATTCAGTTAAAGAATAGCCTTTTTTATTGTAAAAAATCATCAATTTTAGGTAAATTAGAGCCTTAAATTTTCACTATGTTACGTACACACACTTGCGGCGAATTAAGATTATCAGACATTAATAAACAAGTTACTTTAAGTGGCTGGGTGCAAAAATCACGCGATTTAGGAGGCTTAACCTTTATTGATTTAAGAGATCGTTATGGTATTACTCAATTAGCCTTTAACGAAGATATAGATAAAGTGATGAGCACTAAAGCGCGCAGCGTAGCTCGTGAATATGTGATTCAAGTAACTGGAACAGTTATTGAGCGTGAAAGTAAAAACAAAAATAATCCTACTGGAGAAATTGAAATATTAGTTAAGGAATTTAAAATTTTAAATGAATCAGTAACTCCCCCATTTACCATTGAAGATAATACAGATGGTGGCGATGAGTTACGTATGAAATACCGTTACTTAGATTTACGTAGAAACGAAGTGCGTAAAAATTTAGAGTTACGTCACCGTATGGCTATTGAAACTCGTAACTACTTAGATAAATTAAATTTCTTAGAAGTAGAAACGCCAGTGTTGATTAAATCAACACCTGAAGGTGCTCGTGATTTTGTTGTTCCAAGCCGAATGAATGCAGGACAGTTTTATGCTTTACCACAATCGCCACAAACCTTTAAGCAATTATTAATGGTTGGTGGTTTTGATAGATACTATCAAATTGTGAAATGTTTCCGTGACGAAGATTTACGTGCAGATAGACAGCCTGAGTTTACACAAATAGATTGCGAAATGAGTTTTGTTGAGCAAAAAGACATCTTAGCTACCTTTGAAGGCTTAGTTCGTCATTTGTTTAAAGCTGTGAAAAACATTGATATGCCTTTCGTACCACATATGACATACGCTGATGCGATGAAATATTATGGCAATGATAAGCCTGATACACGTTTTGAAATGAAGTTTGTTGATTTCAAACAAGTAACATCAGGCAAAAACTTTAAAGTGTTTGACGATGCAGAATTAGTAGTTGCTATTTGCGCCAAAGGTGCAGCAGAGTATACCCGCAAACAGTTAGATGAATTAACAGAGTGGGTTAAGCGTCCTCAATTAGGTGCAACAGGTTTAATTTACGCTCGTCATAATGCCGATGGAACAATTAAATCAAGTGTTGATAAATTTTACAACGAAGAAGATTTAAAAGCATGGTCTGTAGCTTGTGGTTCACAACCTGGCGATTTAATTTTAGTATTAGCAGGTGCCGAAGAAAAAACTCGCAAAGCGATGAGCGAATTACGTTTAGAAATGGGCGCTCGTTTAGGTTTACGCGATAAAACAAAATTTTCTGCATTATGGGTTATTGATTTTCCATTATTAGAGTGGAATGATGGCGACCCTAATTTATTAGCGTCTTTAGCTGGTCGCTGGCACGCTAAGCACCATCCTTTTACTTCCCCTAAACCAGAAGATTTTGAATTGCTTAAAACAAACCCAGGTGCTGTAAGAGCCAATGCTTATGATTTAGTAATTAATGGTGTTGAAATTGGTGGCGGAAGTATTCGTATTCATAATAAAGATTTACAAGCACAAATGTTTGATTTATTAGGATTTACCAAAGAAGAGGCACAAAAACAATTTGGCTTTTTAATGAATGCCTTTGAATTTGGTGCGCCACCACACGGAGGTTTAGCATTTGGTTTTGATAGATTATGTTCTTTATTTGGTGGAAGTGATAGTATTAGAGATTTTATTGCTTTCCCTAAAAATAATTCGGGACGTGATGTGATGATTGATAGTCCGAGTGAAATTAGCGACGAGCAATTAAAGGAATTAAATATTTTATCTACCGTAGAAGCTAAATAATTGATAATAGCAGGCTGTATAGCATTTTTAATAATCGGATTAATTCTAGGATTAATTGGCGGTGGAGGTTCCTTGTTAGGAGTGCCCGTGCTGGTTTACGTATTATGTATTGAGGCAGATTTAGCAACAACCTATTCGCTTTTTATTGTGGGGATAACAGCTTTAGTAGGCGCCATTAGCTACATCAAAAAAGGAGAAGTCAGTGCCGAAGCTATTTTAAATTTTGCTTTAGCTTCTGTAGTTACCGTTTTTTGTATGCGTAAGTTTATTATGCCAAATCTTCCTGCCGAGTTTACTATAAACGAAATGCATTTTAGTAAACAGCGTTTAATTATGGTAGTGTTTGCACTTTTAATTTTAAGCGCCTCTTATTCCATGATTATTAGTCGTAAACCTAATAGAATAAAGGATGTGAAGTGGAACGAATTTACAAAAACACCTTTAGGTATTCCCTTTGTAGTATTATTAGGCGTTTTAATTGGCGTAATCACTGGTTTTGTTGGTGCTGGCGGTGGTTTTATTATTGTACCTGTATTGATGATTTTTGTGAGATTGAATTTTAAAAAAGCCATTGGAACATCTTTGTGCATTGTTGCTTTAAACTCTATTGTTGGTTTTATTGGTAGTTTGGGGCATCAAACATTAGACTGGACATTTTTATTAAGCATCTCAGCGGTGTGTGGCGTTGGTATATTATTAGGAAGCTTGTTATCAAATAAAATTTCTTCTCAAAAATTAAAACCAGCTTTTGGTTGGTTTACTTTAGTAGTGGGTGTGTTTGTATTAGTTAAAGAATTATTTTTTAGTTAGAAGTGGCAAAATCTAAAGGCGGAATAATTAAAAAGATACTTATTTTGCTAGTGCTTGGCGTATTAGCATTTGGTGGTTTTTGGGCTTACGAAAATATTTTCAAAAGCAACGTTCATTTGAATGGCAAAAAATTTACTTACATCTACATTAAAACGGGAGCCACGTTCAACGATTTGTTAGATGAATTGTATTCTCAAAACATTATTAATGATCATGAAAGTTTTGAATGGATGGCAAAAAGTATGCACTTGCCAGAACATATCAATTCTGGTAAGTATCGAATAGATGCTAAGATGAGTAATCGTTCAATTGCTAAAATGATTATTAGTGGCAAACAAGAAAAAGTAAAATTATCGTTTAACTCACAAATAAGAACTAAAGAACAATTTATTGAGTATGTATCCGATAAATTAGAAATTGAAAGTGGAGAGTTAGAAGATTATTGTTCTAACGAAGATATATTAGGCGAAGAGTACGGTTTAAATTCAGAAAACTTTATGTGTTTAATTGTTCCTGAAACTTACGAAGTAAATTGGACAACCCACATCGAAGATTTATTTCCACTAATTGAAAAATCATATTCGTCAGTGTGGACCAAAGCTAAAAAAGACAAAGCAAAAGCGATTGGTTATTCTGTTCCCGAGGTTGTAACCATTGCTTCTATCGTACAAAGTGAAAGTGCTATTAAAACAGAGCAACAAAAAATCGCAGGCGTTTATATCAATCGATTAAAACAAGACATGAAATTGCAAGCCGATCCAACAGTTGTGTTTGCTAATGGTAATTTTGATATACAACGAGTACTCTCGGTTGATAAAGAAATTGATTCGCCTTATAATACCTATCGTTACAGAGGATTACCTCCCGGACCTATTTGTTTAGTGAAGCCTTCTGTAATTGATGCAGTTTTAAATTATACCAAGCATAATTATACCTACTTTTGTGCGAAGGCAGATTTTAGTGGTTACTCGAACTTTACCAATGATTATAAAGTGCATATGAAAAATGCATCGGCTTACCAAGAAGCATTAAATAAAAAAGGAATTAAACGATAATTAAAGCAATGTTCAAAGAGAAATTAAATAAAAAATTAGCAGCTGCATTATCCGAACATGGTTTTGAAGAACCTAAAGAATTACAAAAAAAGTGTATTCCAAAAATTAATGGAGGCGGAGATGTAATAGGTATTGGGCCTACAGATTCCGACAAAAGCTCTACGATTATTATTAGCGCAATTCAAAAGTTGGGAATGGCATTTGAAGATGCGCCTCGTGCTTTAATTATTGTTGCTGATGAAGTAAAAGCTTTGGAAATGAAAGAGCAATTCAAATTGCTTTCTCGTGAAACGGATTTACGTGCAGAGTTGGCTTTTGACGGTGGAAAAATTGATGCACAAACAGAGGCTATTTATTTTGGAACTGATATTGTGATTGGAACAGCTAAGCGTGTTTTAGAAATTTATTTCCGTAAAAATTTTAATTTGAATAAAATCAAATTATTTGTGATTGACGATGCAGAGATGATTATCAAAAATGCATTACACGGGCAAATAGATCGTTTAGCTTTGAGTTTACCTAAATGCCAACATTTAGTATTCACAAACGACTTAACTCCAAAATCGAAAAGTTAATTGAGAAATTTATTATTGCACTAATTGTTGAGGTGAAGCCTAAGTTTATTTAAATCTTTCGGTGCTCTTTTTCTAGTTCTTCTCTAAATTTGGGATTGCGCCAATTTAATTAATTGCTTTAGTTGTTCCCCTATTGGATGCGCCAATTTAATTAATTCTTTGGCCCGTTGTTCCATGTTCATTCCAAATAAATTAACGGCGCCATATTCGGTTACAACCCAATGAATATGGCCTCTTGTAGTCACCACTCCGGCACCTTGTTTTAAAAATGACACAATCCGAGAAATGCCTTTGCCTGTCATAGATGGTAAGGCAATAATTGGTTTACCGCCTTCTGATAAAGCAGCGCCTCTTATAAAATCCATTTGTCCACCAATACCAGAGTATTGATAAGTACCAATCGAATCGGAACAAACTTGTCCAGTAATGTCAATTTCAATAGCGCTATTAATAGCAGTTACCTTAGGATTTTGACTCAATATACGTGGATCATTTACATAATCTATTTCTAAGGATTTTATAATGGGGTTATCATCAGCAAAATCATATAAGGCTTTTGTGCCCAATAAAAATGAAGTCACGCAATATCCATTTACTTTTTTCTTTAAACTATTATTGATAGTACCATTTTTGATTAATGGAATAGCACCATCGGAAAACATTTCGGTATGAATACCTAAATTTTTGTGATTGGTTAAATTTTTCAAAACCGAATCTGGAATAGTACCAATACCTAATTGAAGCGTTGCTCCATCTTCTACTAGCTCTGCTACTAATTTGCCTATTTTATTAGTAGCGTCATTTGAGTCGTTTGAATAATTGACTTCTGGTAAAGCATCTTCTACCCAAACCGCTGCATTAAATTTACTGAAAGGCACAAAGCCATCTCCATGCACGCGTGGCATATTAGGATTAACTTGTGCTATTACAATTTTTGCCGTATCAACTGCTGCTCTTGCAATGTCAATAGAAGTACCTAAAGAACAATAGCCGTGTTTGTCTGGTGGAGAAACCTGCACAATAGCAACATCAAGTGGCAATATATTCCTAGTAAATAATAATGGAATTTCACTCAAAAAAACAGGAACATAATCTCCGCCTTTCCCATTAACAGCAACTCGATTTGATGCGGAAACAAAAAGGGAATTAATAAAAAAATGACCTTCTAAATCTGGGCTATTCAAATCAATGCCTTGTTGTGTAATGCTTATCAGTTCTACATTTTTTAAGCGCTGTTTTTGTTCTATTAATTTATTAATTAAATGGATAGGCGTGGCGGCACTTCCATGCAAAAAAACGCGTTGATTAGATTGAACCAATTGTAATGCTTCTTCTGCAGAAATGTAGTGTTGTGATGATGACATAAACGTTGTTTAATTTCAACTAAATTTATAACAAAGATAGCTGAATCTCGGTACTATGATTTCATTATTTTATAACGCACACAGGTTTTGTTAGTATCCTCTATCTCCACAAAATAAAGGGCTTTGCTAAACAACGAAAAATCTAAATGAATAGATGATGTTTTAATAGATTGGGAATCTTCATAAATAATATTCCCTAAAATATCATATACTCTAATTTTAGAAATGTTTAATGTGGCATTTTCTATACTTAGCTCATCAGTAACAGGATTTGGATATAATTTGTAATGGAGAGGTGTATTTTCATAGATGTTCGTTACACTACAATCTAATTTATTAATATAATCCCACAATACATTGTCAAATGCAGAGGCCGCTAAATTAAAGCCACCAGCTGTATTGCCTTGCCTCACAACTACCATATTGGTGCTTGGCACTACATAAATTTTTTGATCATTTTTCCCTAAAGCACAATACATATCACTTGGTGCGTTACTCATTAAAGTTCCTGGAAACACAAATTGAAGTCCAGGAGTCATTAAACTGCTTTTGCCATTTAACCACCATAAATAACCGTAAGCCTTATTTAAATTTTGTGACGTATTTACCATTGCTCTAAAATAGGCGGTGTCTTTCATAATGGTATCGGTGTTCCAAATGCCTTTGTTTAAATTGAGTAAGCCAAAGCGTGCCATGTCTCGGGCTTTACTATAATACACTTGTTGTAACCAAAAACCACTCATGCCAGTTTGATTTTCTATCCAATTATTAGTAATCGCATTATAAGTTTGTCCAACAGCATTACTCACCACATCTTGCACTTTACGATATGCTCCTGTGTGATAAGCCCAGCGTGTGCCTGCATCTGCTAAATACGTTAAACAAGCTTTTGCCGTATCTTCATTATCGCAAGGTAAAGGCGGAGCATCCTCTAAGCCACTATTCATGCTAATTAAATTTTTGACAGTAATTAAATTTTCTTTGGCTAATGGAGCGCTGGTCCAGCCAGTACCTAAATATTGTGATACTTGATTATTGATATTGATAAACCCTTTTTGTTGTGCCACGCCAGTAATAAAACCAGCTAAGCTTTTACTAGCCGATGCCCAATAAAAAATAGAATCGCGCTTGTAAGTGCCAAAGTATTTTTCTAACACACGTTTTCCATCTTTTAATAAGATAAATGATTTGGTGTTTTTTACTTGTAAGTAGTTGTACAATGAATCTATCCTCGCCTGACAATAATTTAAGTTAGAAGGTAAAATTGAATCCCATACATTACCAGTAGTAGGAGGGAAGTATAAGCTTTGGGTTTTAACGGTAAAGCTAAAAAGGATAATAGCAAAAAAGAAGGTAATGGTTTTATTCATACGTAAAAGTTTAATCCATTGGACTAAATGAAGGTACAAAAGTTTAATTAAAATGAAAAGATTTGTTACATTTATAAAACATGGAAAATTCAACAATCACCAAATGGTTTTTAATAGTAGGAAAAATAGAAGGCTACAGTTATTTACTATTATTATTCATCGCTATACCTTTAAAATATTTATATAATACACCTGAGTATGTACGCCCAATGGGAAGTATACACGGTGTTTTATTTGTAGCTTTCATGCTATTACTAGCCCTGATGTTTTTTAAAGTAAAGCTCTCTTTTAAAAATGCCTGTTTAGCTTTTTTATTGTCTTTAGTGCCTTTCGGGACTTTCTTTTTGAAGAGATTGGTTTAATTAATTTTTTATTTCCTTTCCTTTAATATAAAGTATCCAGATGTTTCGATATCAAACACATATCTATCTTTTGATGGAAATTTTAATTGTTGGATAGTTGATGATGGATATAAAGGATTTAATTTTTTCTCATTCCAAAAATTAATTTTCAATTTAAAATTCTCAGGCAATTTATTTGCCCATTTGTATTCTAATGTAATAGAATCAGCTTGAGATTTATTTATATGATATTCCAAAATAGGCGGCGTAATTTGTTTTAGGTAAACATCAAAATAGGGTGTGAAGTCCATTTTTGTTTCCTCGTTAAAAAATGATATAAACATATGACTAGTGATGTTGCTTTTTGCAAAACGTTGCTGAAATAATTTAAGGGTTTTAAAAAACAAAGAATCATTATTCAATTCCATTCTTAGCGTGTGTAATAATAAAGCACCTTTATTGTAAATATCTTGATCATCGTGATGAATCAGGTTGTTATATCCAACATCATAAGGTTTTATAACTGGACGTTTATTCTTTGTTGAATTATAGAAATTGTAGATATAACGTTTGTAATACTCCTTGCCCATATTGGTTTCCACAAACAGTGGCCCTGAATATTCCGCAAATCCTTCATGCAACCAAAGGTCGGCATAATCGAACGCGGTTGTGCTATTACCCCACCATTCGTGGCTAATCTCATGCACTAGTATCAAATTAATACCTTTAAATATATTAATATAAGCGTCTGTCATAGAAATACCCGACTGATGTTCCATGCATAACCCGTTTGGCATTTTGGTTTCTGTCACCTTAAATCCATCATTCCACCAAGGATAAACGCCGTATAAATCCTCAAATTTTTTCAAAATGATTGGCACTTGATTATAAAAAGTATCAGCTATGTTTTTATTGTAACTTAAAGCGTATATCTGAATTTTTTGATCAATGCCGTTTATGTCTTTATAAGGTTTTTCAAGTTTTACGTAATCTCCAACATTAAATGAGATATTATAGATATTAATTGGATTATGAACAGACCAATGATATATTTTTTCGGATGCAGTTTCTGTAACACTATCTAATTTTCCATTAGCTACGCCTACTAAATCTTTTGGAACACCTACGCGAATAAAGCAACTGTCGGACTCATCTGCTAACATATTTTTGCAAGGCATCATGTGATGTGTTCCAATTCCTTCAGTAGCAGTGCAAATCCATGGCTTGTTGTTTTTATCTTTGTTCCAGTTAATGGCAGTATTTTCGAGCATTTTAACAGGCGTACCATGGTAAGAGATTTCTAACATCACTTGCTCTCCTTTTTGTAAATCGCGATTAAAAACAATAAACAAAATATCTTTTTTTTTGGATCGTCTTTTTTAATGGAACGGAGCTTTTAATATTATCTATAGATAAGTGTTTTTGCAAATCAAGCATTATACTGTCTTGATTGAGTTCCACTTGAAAATATATTTTCATGGTGGAATTTATTTGTTTTTGCTCAGGATGAACGTGTATTAACCAATCGTAACAGGTTATGTTATAGCAGGAGCGCAAAGAATTTGAATTGGAGAACACTGATTTCTCCCATTTGGTAAATTTTGCGAGATGCGTTTTTTTGGATGGAAGATAATGTTTTAAAAAAGGACGGTATTGGCACGACTGCCATACGATTGATAAAATAAATATTGATAATAGAATTTTTATGGTACTTTTTTTATACTGCATACATTATATTTTCAGAGTTTAAAACGGGACATACAATTTTGTATAATGCAGTATTTTGGTAAAGTTACATTTATTTCAATCTCTCTAAAACACCTTTGCGTTTTACAATGTTTTTATAATCCCATTGTATATCATTGGCTTTCTTTAACCAACGTTTTAAGTCTTTCGTATTAATTTGTTCGGCGGATGTATAAGTAATAGATGCATCTTTAAACTTGCCGCTTTTGCCTGGCACTAGCTGTTCTTCTTCAAAGGTAACGCCGCTCCAAAATAGCAGTTGCAAGCCTGCTTTTAATTTACTATAGCCTACAATGGGGTTGCCATCTAAAAACCAAACAGGATGCCCATGCCAAATTTTATTTTCTGCTTTTGGCAAATGCTTACAAATTTCTTCGTGCAATACATCACAAATAGCTTTGTCTCCAACTGCTTGTGATTTGTGATATGATTGGATGTCTTTGTTCATTTTACTTATTTTTTTCAGGGTATTCTTGTGTCTTAATATGTGAAAATTTGTGAGAGGTAAACCAACCAAATTTCTTGATTATATCTTCATAATAATCAATTTCCTCTTTTGTATATGGTTTGGTTCTTTCTAAGTATCCAAATTTAATTGGGGAAATATCTTTTGAAGTTGCAATCATGATTATTTTTTTATTATTTACTAAGTTTTTATAAAGATATATTTCACCAGTGATTTGTAAAAACGCATCTAGTTCTTTTTCTTTAAGATTTGATACATAATATAACATTAAACAACTTGCGTCGTGAAAAGTATTTATAGTAAGTCTTCTACTAAGAAATGATTTATTATGGTCTTTATCCTTGTTCTTATCATAATGGTCAAAAAATGTTAGAGCAAAAAGACGTCTTTCAACTCTATTTAAACTCATAAGATAGTCGCCAATAATCTTACATTGTGGTAAATTAACAATTTCACGTTTCACCAATTCATCAACGAAGTAACTTATCCGATTGGCTTCTCTTTTGGTTACTGTTTGAGGGTTTGTATTGTAGAAATCCCATCTTCCAGTTATATCAAGAATCACTTCTGATGCGTCATGATTAAACCATTTTTCTGGAAACTCTCTTTTGTTGGTTATGAACCAAGCTAATAAATCTTTTTCTTTCCCAATTAAATTCAATGAAATTCCTTTACGATATAACTCTTCTTTTTTTGTTAAATAGTCTATGATTTCAGAAACAGAATCTATTTCAAATAAAATTGTCTCGAAAGTATCTTTGTCTAAATTATGAACAATAGAATCATTTTCAAATTCTATTATGCTATAAGATTCTAATTCATGACCAAAGTTTAATGTAATTAAAATGAATTTTGTTGTTGTATTAACATCAAATTCTTTTTCTTTTGAATTTTTGTCGGTGATAATGCATTTTTTTATCTGTTCTAGTTTTCTTTTTGCACCAAGTAATTGATTCTTTGATTTCTCAAAAACCTTTTTCTCAAAACGTTCTAAATTTCCATTAAAAGAATAATTTTTTACAGAAACAATTATACAGATGTCGTTAAACAAAATTAATAAATCACAAATTTCCTTATTGTCTGAATTTTTGATGTATGGATTTATTAAACAATATTCTTCCAATAATATATCCTTTGAAATATTATATACGAACTTTTCTGCGTCAGAACCTTTATTATTTACATTATTAATCAAAACTATTTATTTTGTTTTTTGTGATCTAAATTACTTTGGATTCGTTTATATGGTATAGTTTGACAACCATATTTGCTTTTTATAAATTTAACCAAATTTCACAAACCATCAAATCTGGTTTTTCCTCAATTAAAGCATAAAAAATCCCCATTTATTCCCCCATTTTTTTTATATTTAATGCGTATTATCTCTTATTTCTATGAACAAATTACAAAACTACGCCTTAGGGCAATGGGCTGCTGGTTCCGAAAACGGGCAGGAATTATATAACGCTATTACAGGTGAGGCAATTGCCACCGTTAGTAGCAAAGGTTTAGATTTTGCGGCTATGTGCAATTACGCGCGTACCGTGGGCGGGCCAAAGCTTCGCAACATGACCTTTCAACAAAGAGGTTTAATGTTAAAGGCTTTAGCCTTGCACTTACAAAGTAAAAAAGAAGATTTTTATAAAATCTCTTGGGCAACAGGCGCTACACGCGTGGATAGCTGGGTAGATATTGAAGGCGGTATTGGTAATTTATTTGCTTATGCCTCTTTACGTAAATCGTTTCCTAACGAAACCTATTGCTATGAGGGAGATGTAGCGCGTTTATCAAAAAATAATACCTTTATTGGTAACCATATTTGTGTGCCTAAAGAAGGGGTTGCTATTCATATCAACGCCTTTAACTTTCCGGTTTGGGGGATGTTAGAAAAAGTAGCGGTTAACTGGTTGGCTGGAGTACCAGCAATTGTTAAGCCCGCAGCGCTAACGTCTTTTTTAACGGAAGCCGTTGTCAAAGAAATTATTGCGAGTAAAATTTTACCAGAAGGTGCTTTGCAATTAATTTGCGGTAGCGCTAATGGAATTTTAGAACATGTGGAAAGTCAGGATATAGTGACCTTTACAGGTTCTGCGTCAACAGGTAAAATGTTGAAAGCGCACCCACGTTTATTGCAAGAAGCAGTTCATTTTAATATGGAAGCCGATTCGTTAAACTGCTGTGTGTTGGGAACAGATGTTACGCCAGCGATGCCAGAGTTTGATATTTTTATTAAAGAAGTTGCAAGAGAAATTACTACTAAGGCAGGACAAAAATGCACTGCCGTGCGTCGTATCATTGTTCCAGAAAACATGGTAGAAGATGTGCAAATTGCTTTAGGCAAACGCTTAGCGCAAAACGTGATTGGTGACCCAAATGTAGAAGGTGTTCGCATGGGCTCATTAGCTGGGCAATCGCAATTAATTGAAGTCAAAGAAAAAGTAGAAATACTTTCTAAAACACAAAAAATTATCATCGGTAATTTCGAAAACTTTGACGTAAAAGGAGCTGATAAAAACAAAGGGGCTTTTATGCCGCCTATTATTTTTTATAACGATAAACCATTTACCAATATCGATTGCCATAATGTTGAAGCCTTTGGTCCTGTAAGCACCATTATGCCATACAAAACTATTGAAGATGCGATTCAGTTAGCAAAAATGGGTAAAGGTAGTTTGGTAAGTTCTATTGTTACAGCTAGCGAAACCATTGCTCGTAAATACACGATTGGCGCAGCTTGTATGCATGGTCGTATTTTAGTGTTAAATGCAGACTGTGCTAAAGAAAGTACAGGTCATGGTTCGCCAATGCCAATGTTAGTGCATGGTGGTCCGGGCAGAGCAGGTGGTGGAGAAGAGATGGGTGGAAAACGTGGTGTATTTCATTACTTACAACGCACTGCCATTCAAGGCTCACCAACTATGATTACAGCAATTTTAAATAGCTACCAAGTTGGAGCTAAAATGATTATTAAAGATGTGCATCCATTCCGTCAATACTTTGAAGATTTAGAAGTAGGCGAAACAACCATTACACCAACACATACAGTGAGTGAAGATGATTTAGTAAACTTCGCCAACTTAACAGGAGATAAGTTTTACGCACATTTACAACCAGATGCTTTAGAAGGAACAATTTTCAAACGCACCGTAGCTCACGGTTATTTTATTTTATCGAAGGCAGCAGGTTTATTTGTGGATCCACCAAAAGGGCCAGTATTATTAAACTATGGTATTGATGAATGTCGTTTTACACGTCCTATTTATCCAGGCATGACCATTGGCGTGAAATTTACCTGCAAAGAAAAATTAGAAAACGATAAACCATTAACAGCGGCCGATGGAACAGAAGTAAAAGTTGGTATTGTAAAATGGGTGGTTGATATTTACGATGCAAGTTCACCAGAAGTATTAGAAAAATACGATGCGGTTGATCAAGCAGGACAAACCGTTGGTATTGCTACTATTTTAACGATGGTGAAATTGAAAAATCAAGCTTAATATAATGAGTGCTGGGATGATTAAGAAAATATATTTTACATTATTTTTCTTAATCATCTCATTTTTTTTATTTTCACAAATCACTAAGCAGGATAGTTTATTAACTGTTTATAAGACCACAAAAGTTTCCGAAAAAAAGTATGAAGCATCTTTAAATCTTAGTAAAGAATTATTTTCGAGGAATAAGGACTCTGCACTTTTATTTTTTAATTATGCTAAGAAAGAAAGCTTCAGATTTAAGAGCAATAAAAAATTAACTTCATTTTATTATTTTTTACAAGCTTTTTTTGTTGCAGCTGACTATGAGCACGAAAAAGCTATTTTATATTGCGATAGCTGTTTGCGTATTGCAAATACTTCAGATTTAGAATTACAAAAAGCGGATTGTTACTTTTCTAAAGCAGTGAGTTTATTTAATATAGGTGAAAAAACCGAAGCGATAAAATATTTTAAATTATCCGTTTCTATTTTACAAGCAAAAGGAAAACGAAAAAAAGCTGTAAACGGATACTCTAATCTTATTGCTATTTATCAAGATTTTAATTCAATTGATACTTGCGAATTGTTTTTCAAAAAGGCAATTAGTATTGCGGATACAATTGAGGATTGTAAAGTTATTGCACGACTTTATACTAATATGTCTGCATTATATGACAAATCACACAAATTTCAAATTTCTATTTCATATTTATTAATCGCTCTTAAGTATGCCGATAAGTGCGATGCGAATAAGACTCAAATTCTATTAAATATAGGAAAGGAGTATATGAACATCAATAATTATGAAAAGGCAGGGAAGTACCTTAAAGACGGATATTTAAATGCGTATAAAATTGGTTCACCAGATTACATTATTGATGCAGCCGCAGATTACGCTTTGTTTTATCAAAATACAAATCGCTTTTCGGAGTCGCTTATTATATTAGATACAGCTATAAAATTTATAGATACAGTAAATTATATACAGAGTTCTACCAAGTTATGTAGCAGTTTAGCTTGGTCGTATGTGGAACTTGAGAATTTCACTAAAGCTACATATTATGCAGATATGAACGTGAGACTTTGTTACCAAATGGAAGATGATAATAGTTTGGCGGAAGCACTAGATTATCGTGGATATATTTATTTTAAGCAAAAAAAATACGATGCGGCTATTAAAATCTATTTGCAAGGTCTTGATTTGGCAAAGAAGGTGAATAATGAGATTTTTATAAAAAATTTTTATCAGTCGCTTTATAGAGCTTATGATAAATCAAAAAATTACGAAAAGGCTATCTATTATTCAAAGCTTTATATTGAATTAAATGACAGCATATCTAGCTATGTTAACTCTGCTATTAATTCTGAAATGGAAACCAAATATAATTCCGAGAAAAAAGAAGCCGAAATTAAATTATTAAATCAACAATCTAAATATAGCGCCTTAGAATTAAGCAAATCTAAACAGCAAAAAATTTTATTATCTCTTGCTCTGCTTTTAACAGCAGTAATTTTAGTATTTGTGATATATAATTATTTTCAGAAAAGAAAAGCCAATATTTTAATCAATAAGCAAAAAGAAGAACTTCAAATTCAAAAGAATTTGGTTGAAGAACATCAAAAAGAAACAATAGATAGCATTAATTATGCTAAAAAAATTCAATACGCTTTGTTAGCTCATGATGATTTGCTTAAAAAAAATTTATTAGATTATTTTGTCTTATTTAATCCAAAGGATATCGTAAGTGGCGATTTTTATTGGGCTACTGAGCATAATGATAAATTTTATCTAGCTTGCTGTGATAGTACTGGACATGGTGTTCCTGGAGCATTTATGAGTTTATTGAATATTGGTTTTTTAAGTGAAGCCATCAAGGAGAAAAATATTCTTTTGCCAAATGAAATATTAAATTACGTTAGAAAAAGATTGATTGAGAGCATTGGTAATGATGGACAACAAGATGGCATGGATGCTATTTTGATATGCATTGAAAAATGTAATGGTGAGAAAAAAATCACCTATTCGGCTGCCAATAATAAGCCTATACTTGTTGCAGATAATCAATTTGTGGAATACAGTGCAGATAAAATGCCAGTTGGTAAGGGGAGAGAGAACGGAGTCGTTTACTAGCCATCAATTAAATGCTAAGGCTGGAGATATGTTATATCTTTATACGGATGGATACGCCGACCAATTTGGTGGCCCGAAAGGCAAGAAATTTAAATACAAGCAGTTAAATGCTATGTTGGTTGAAAATTCTGCAAAGAATATTAACGAACAGTTAGAGTTACTAATTAATGAATTTAACACATGGAAAGGCGATTTAGAGCAAGTAGATGATGTGTGTTATCGGTATTCGTATTTAAAAATTGCTATGATAATACCAGACTTGGACTTTGAAGAGATATGTATTGTGAAAATTAGAATTTAATATTATATTTAATAACACTAAAACCAAATATCATGAAAATTAAATGGGGCTCTAAAAAAACAGAAAAAATAGTTTCAAAAGTAGTTGATTCAAAATCAACCAAGAAAGCATTTTTGCCATCAAATGAATTACTTGCTGCAAATAGAGATACAGACAAGGTGAAAGCTGTTGATGGAAATCCAACAGCTTAAGGTATTTTTTTTAGTTTTAGTAAAAAATAAGAAACAATTGATACTCAATTTTTTATTGAGTAGTTTGTTTTTTTATTTGATACTAAGTCAGATTCATTTTTATGATTTATTTATATTTATAGAATAGTAATGAAGCAGTTTCATCTTTTTCAAATTACTTCGCCAAATTTTTTTTGGAAGTACCCATTTGTACTGCTGCTGTCTATTGCATTAAATGCAGCCTCCCAAGAAAATGAGTATGAGCAAAATCTTAAAAATATTTTAAGTATATCTCCTACTCAAAAAAAAATCGATTCATTAGAGTCGTTTTCAAAATTCATAGTTTTTACTGATTATGAAATTGGCAAAAAAGCATCGCTTAAGTTGCTTGAATTTACTAGACATAGTAAAAATAAGAGACAGTTTCTGACTGCCTATAATATTTTAGGATTAGCCACTCACTACACTGGTGATAACGAAATAGCGCTTCAATATTTTGATACATTGATAAAAACGGCTGTTATTTTAAAAGACACTTTAATGGAATCTAAGGGCCATGGAAATTGTGGTTTGGTATATGAGCGCTTAGGTAATTTTAAAGAGGCATTTGCTCAATACACGTATGCTTTAAAGTGTGCCGAAAAGTTAGGAAATCAATCGATGCAAGCTTCGTCGTGTGGTAATTTAGGAAACGTGTCGGTAAGATTGGAGAAATTTAAGGAAGCCGTAAGTTATTTTGAAAATTCGGCAAGTATTTTTATAAAACTTGAAAATAAAAAGGCTACTGCTAATCAGTATAACTCTATTTCTCAAGCTTATGATGGATTAAAAGACGTAAAAAAGCAAGTTGAATATCTTAATAAAGCAGAAACAATATACAGGAGCATTGGAGAAAAAAGAGCCTTAGGCACAGTATTAACAAACTTAGGTACTATTGAATCCGATTATTATCATAATATTCCAAAAGCAATAAAAATCTTGGAAGAAGCTTTGGAACTTAAGAAAGAGACGGAAGATGAAAGTGGCATGGCTACTATTTATATAAATTTAACGGCACAATATGCTGCACAAGGGAAATTCGCAAAAGCATTTACCTCCATTACAGAAGCAAAGAAAATTGCTGATTATCAAAAGGATTTGTTTTTGCTTTCTAAGGTTTTAGAAAAAACCTCGATGATTTATAGATTGACTGGGGATTTTAAAAATGCCTACAAATACCATATTGACTTTATTGTTGTAAAGGATTCTATACTTGGGCAAGAAACGCAAAAAGCGGTTGCTGAATACAAGGAAATGTATGAATCAGAAAAAAAGCAGTATGAAATTGATAAGCTTAAAAAGACTGAAGAAATTGATAAACTTAAAATTATAAAAAACGAACAACAGCTTGAAAAAGAAAAAGCACAGCGCTATCTTATTTTTGGAGCATTAATTTGTGTACTTATTTTATGTATTGTTTTAATAAGAGCATTTATTCAAAAGAGAAATAATGCTAATATTTTGCAAAGTAAAAATGAGATGATTAATGCTAAAAATGATGCTTTACAATCAGCTAATCTTGAAATCTCTCATCAGAAAGAAATAATTGAGGAAAAACAAAAGGAAATTGTTGACTCTATCAATTATGCAAAAAAAATACAGTATGCTTTATTGGCGCATGACAACCTTCTAAGTAAAAATTTGCCCGAACATTTTGTGTTGTTTAAGCCTAAAGACATAGTTAGCGGAGATTTTTACTGGGCGACCGAACATCATGGAAAATTTTATTTAGCGGTTTGTGATAGCACAGGTCACGGAGTACCGGGTGCTTTTATGAGTTTATTAAATATTGGATTTTTGAGTGAGGCTATTAAGGAGAAAAATATTCTTATGCCGAATGAAATATTAAATTATGTAAGAACTAGATTAATAGAAAGTATTGGAAACGACGGACAGCAAGACGGGATGGACTGTATTTTAATTTGTATTGATGGTCAGGTGGAATCGAAGACCATAACTTATGCAGCTGCTAATAACGAACCTATTTTGATAAGTAGTAACGAAATTATCAGTTTACCAAAAGACAAAATGCCTGTTGGAAAGGGAGAAAGAATGGAGTCATTTAAATTACAATCACTTTCCTTACAGGAGGGAGATGTGTTGTATTTATACACGGATGGATATGCTGATCAATTTGGCGGACCAAAAGGCAAAAATTTAAGTACAAACAGTTAAATGATTTGTTGCTAAGTATAAATAGTGAACCTACGGCTGAACAAAAAATGAAATTAGTTACTGTTTTTGAGGAATGGAAAGGTGATTTGGAGCAAGTAGATGATGTGTGTTTAATTGGAATTAGAATATAGTAACTATAAAAGTAACGGTAGTAATTACCAAGATATATGAATAGAATAAAATTATTAATAGTTGCATTGTATTATTTGCCCACATTATTTAGTATAAATGTGTTAGATAGTCTTAAGCAAAAACTAGCTAAAAATATCCCAGATACAGCTAGAATTAATGTAAATAACAATATTGCACTATATTTAATGGAGCAGGCAAATGATAGTTGTTTATATTATGCCAATTCTGCATTAGTACTGTCTCAAAAAGTAAATTTTTTAAATGGTATTGGAAAATCATATAATACCATTGGCGAATATTTTAACAGTAAAGGTGATTACGAAAAGGCTTTAGAAAATTTTATTAACGCCTATAAAATTTACGAAAAAAATAAGAATCGTAAAGCCATGAGTAATTTAATGAACTCTATTGGCAATACGTATTTGGGAATTGATAATCAGAAGAAAGCTTTGGAGGCTTATACTCAAAGTTATGAAATAGCTTATCAAGACTCTAACAAATACATGATGGGAATTTCATCTATTGGATTAGGTAATATTTATTTATTAAAAAAGGATGCTACTCAGGCAATTTATTTTTTTACCAGAGCAAAAAATGTTTTTGAAAAACCTCCAGTTGCCTTATATCCATTATCTGTGTCATATACTTTAATAGGTGATGCATTTGTTGAATTAAATAAGTATGATGAAGCGTTTGTAAATTCCAATAAAGCGGTTGAACAACTTAAAACATTAAATAATACTTACGGAATAGCTGCTACTTACCAAGTAATGGGTGAAGCTTATAAAAAACAAAAGAATTTCAATAAAGCCCTGGAGTATTTTTTGAAATCCTTTCCCATATTTGAAGAACGAAAAGCCTATGATGATTTGAAACATCTTAGTTTAAATATATCTGAGGTATATAAACAACAACATAATTTCGAAAAAGCATTAGAGTATTCAGATAAATATATCAGCTTTAAAGATTCTGTTTTAAGTGTTGAAAAAAATAAGCAACTATTAGAAGTTGAAACAAAATACGAAACCGAGAAAAAAGAGCAGCAAAATTTGATTCTAAAAAAACAAAATGATTTATCTAATGAGCGCATTCAACGACAAAGCATTATTAGTTATTTCATTATTGGGAGTTTAATTATTTCATTGTTGTTTGGCTTGTTTATGTATCGTGTTTATTCTCAAAAAAAGAAGGCGCATCAATTAATAACCAAGCAAAAAGAACAGGTTGAGCAAAAACAAGGGGAGATTGAATTTCAGAAGCAGGTTATTGAATTGAAACAAAAGGAAATAGTGGACTCTATTAATTATGCAAAACGTATTCAGTATGCACTATTAGCAAATGATAAATTATTAGATGAAAATTTAGAATCACATTTTGTTTTATTTAAGCCAAAAGACATTGTGAGTGGAGATTTTTATTGGGCAACTGAACATGAAGATGATTTTTATTTGGCCGTTTGCGATAGCACAGGTCATGGTGTTCCTGGAGCATTTATGAGTTTGTTAAGTATTGGTTTTTTAAGTGAAGCCATTAAAGAGAAGAATATAAAACAACCAAATGAGATTTTTGATTATGTGAGAAAGAGATTGATTGATAGTGTAAATAATGAAGATCAAAAAGATGGATTTGATGGTGTTATGCTTAGAATAAACAAAACAACAAATAAAGTTACCTACGCGGCAGCAAACAACCATCCAATTATTATTTCAAATAAGATTGCGAATCATTTAGCTTACAATAAAATGCCTGTAGGTAAAGGAGAAAAGATATTGCCATTTACAGAATATGAAATTTTACCTGAAGAAAATGCGACTATTTATATTTATACAGATGGTTATGCCGATCAGTTTGGAGGCGAAAAAGGAAAGAAATTTAAGTACAAGCAGCTTAATGAATTTTTATTAAATAATTCCATAAGAAGTATGAAAGAGCAATCAGAATTATTGATGAGTCAATTTGATAAATGGAAGGGTGATTTAGAACAAGTGGATGATGTTTGTATTATTGGCATTAAAATTTAAGTAACTATTTTGAAGAAGTATATACATATAACTTTATTTTTATTTTTTATCGTCGTTAACAAGAATGTTTTCTATGCACAATCTGACTATTATATTGATTCGTTAATTATCGAAGTTTCTAAATTTAAGGAGGATACTAATAAATTACATATTTTAAGTATTATTGCCGAAAATGGCGATGCAGATGTTTGGCCCGTTTATAATAACGAAATGGGTAAATTAGCGGCCAAGCTTCAAAATTCTAGTCAGCCAATTATTAAGTTAACTGCTAAAAAGTATTTAGCCGCTTCATTAAATAATAAAGGTTTCTTTTTTACAGAAAGAGGCATACCCTACAAGGCTATTTTGTATTTTAACAAGAGTCTTGAGATACAAAGAGAGATAAAGGATTTAGAAGGGCAAGCATTTTCTTTAAGTAATTTAGGTACTATCTACGATAGTAAAGGAGAAATTGACAAAGCTCTTGAATATTATTTTGCGGCAGTAAAAATCAGAGAAAATTTAGATAGTAAAGTTAGCTTAGCACAATCCTACAATAATATTGCTGTTTTATATAGCAATCAAAATGATTTAGTAAATGCTTTAAAATATCATTTTCAAAGTTTAAAAATTAGAAAAATTCTTAATGATCCTTCTGGCTTAGGCTTAGCCTATAATAATATTGGAACCACTTATACCCATTTAATAGAGACCCAGTTTAAAGGTAATAATAAGTTTCCTGATTCTTTAATGACGCTTTCATTGGATTATTTTAAAAAAGGCTATGATTCATATACTATTGTTAATAATAGGAAAGGAATTGCTTTCAGTTTATTTAATATGGCCGACCATTTTGTGTTGCAAGCGGATTGCTACTATAAAAAGAATACAATTCAATATGATACATTAATTTCAAAGGCAGAGGATTTATTTTTACAAAGTTTTGTCATATATAAACTTTTAGAAGAGAAAGAATGGTTAGCGAATATTAATAATGGATTAGCGAATGTTAGTTTCCGTCGAAATAAATTGATGAAAGCAAAAGCTTACGGTGAGGAAGCTATGACTATAGCTAAAGAACTTGGGTTTCCTGGTACTATTCAAAATTCGGCTGATATATTAAGAAAAGTTTATCAAGAGAATCGTGAATTTGAAAAAGCATTGAAAATGACAGACTTGTTTTATACTATGCGAGACAGTGTTATAAACGAGAATAATCATAAAGAAGCCCTTTCTAAATACTTTCTTCATCAAACAGAGAAGCAACAATTACTAAATACAGCACATCAAGAAAAAATGGCATTAGAGTTTTCTGCTAAAACAAAACAACAAACTACCATCATTTATTTTGGCATAACAGGAGTTTTAGTTTTAATTGTGTTTATTGTTTTTATCTATAATCGATTTAAGGTAACGCAACAACAAAATATAATTATTCAAAATCAAAAGCATATTGTAGAAGAAAGTAGAAAGGAAATTGTAGACTCTATTAACTATGCTAAACGAATACAATATGCATTATTAGCTCAAAAAGATGTGCTTGCTAATAATTTAAAAAACTATTTTATTTTATTTAATCCAAAAGATATAGTTAGTGGCGATTTTTATTGGGCTACGGAGTTTAATAATAAATTTTACTTAGCCATTTGCGACAGCACTGGCCATGGAGTTCCTGGAGCATTTATGAGCTTATTAAATATGGGTTTTTTAAGCGAAGCAGTAAAGGAAAAAAACATAGAAAAGCCTGCTGATATTTTTAATTATGTTCGCTTGAGATTAATAAATTCCATAAGTAATGAAGGTCAAATGGATGGAATGGATGGCATCTTGCTTTGTTTTGATAAGAATTCAAGGGAGATAACATATTCAGCTGCTAATATTCAACCAGTTTTAGTTTCTGATAATTCATTGATAGAGCTTCCAAAAGATAGAATGCCAGTTGGAAAAGGCGAAAAAGTGAATGATTTTATAAATCACAGTATTTCATATAAAACCGGGGATACTTTGTATTTATATACAGATGGCTATGCTGACCAGTTTGGCGGTGAAAAAGGAAAAAAATTCAAATATAAGTCACTAAATGATTTAATATTAAGGAATTCATCCTTATCTTTAAATATGCAATCAGAAATTTTGATGAATGAGTTTACTAATTGGAGGGGTAATTTGGAGCAGGTAGATGATGTTTGTGTATTGGGAATTAAATTATGAGAAAATTTATTTATTTACTGCTATTATTTATTGGAACAAATATTAATGTATCTGTTTCGCAGAACCATTATGTTGATTCGTTAATTGAATATACAAAAGTAGCGAAAGATGATACCCATAAATTATCAGTGCTAACAAGAGTTATTGAAGCAATAAGTGATGATGCGGTCTGGTCGAAATACAATGATCAATTAGGTCCCTTAGCTCAAGAATTAATGTTAAGTGCCGACTTAAAAATTAAAGAAAAAGCAACGAGGCATTACGGCGATTATCTTAACAACAAAGGTTATTTAAGTAATAATTTAGGAGATATACCAGAAGCTTTAGATTATTTTCATCAAAGCTTAAAAATTCAAGAACAAATAGGGGATAAATCAGGACAATCTTATTCCTTAAATAATATAGGTTATATATATAGTAGTCAAAAACAATTTTTAAAAGCTTTAGAGTATTATATAAAAAGTTATAACATTCAAAAAGAAATTAAAGACTTAAATGGTCAAGCTCAATCTTTAAGTAATATTGGAAATGTTTACGATAGATCAAAAAGTTTAAAGAAAGCACTTTATTACTACTTTAAAGGATTAAATATTAGAAAAACCATTAGAGATAAACAAGGCATAGGATATTCTCTCCAAAATATTGGAACCGTGTATTTTAATCAAAAAAATTATTTTAGTGCCCTATATTATTTCACTAAAAGTTTGGAAATTAGACGTGAAATTAGTGATGCCCAAGGAATATCATACGCACTATGTAATATGGGAAAGGTTTATTTAGAAGAAAATAATACCACCCTTGCTAAAAAATATGCATTAGAAGGATTAGAAATGTCTCAAAAAATGGGCTATCCAGAAAATATTAGTACGGCCGCTACAATATTGGAAGATATATATTTAAAAGAAGAGAAATATAGCAAAGCTCACGAAATGCTTCAGTTGTCGGTGAAAATGCGAGATAGTATTAGTAACGACGAAACACATAAAAGTACACTCAAAAAACAATTGCAATATGAGTACGAAAAAAGAGAAGTTGTTTCAAAAGCAGAACAAGAAAAACGAGAACTTACCTATCAAGCAACATCTAAGCAACAAAAAATCATCATCATCGCTAGTATAGCTGGATTAATTTTATGTCTTTTATTTGGAATATTTATTTATAACAGATTTAAAGTAACTCAAAGACAAAATGTGATTATTCAAGAACAGAAAAAAGTTGTTGAAGAACAAAAACAAATTGTGGAAACCCATCAAAAAGAAGTTGTTGATTCTATTAATTACGCTAAACGTATTCAATATGCTTTATTAGCACATGAAGACTTATTAAAAAGTAATTTAAATTCTCATTTTGTTTTATTTAAACCAAAAGACATTGTAAGTGGCGACTTTTATTGGGCTACTGAGCACGACGATAATTTTTATTTGGCAGTTTGTGATAGTACAGGACATGGAGTTCCTGGAGCATTTATGAGTTTATTAAGCATTGGCTTTTTGAGCGAAGCTATAAAAGAAAAAAATATTAAAGAGCCTAATAAAGTATTTGATTATGTTAGAAAACGTTTAATAGAAAGTATTACAAATGAAAATCAAAAAGATGGATTCGATGGAATTTTATTAAGATTTCATAAACCCACTAATACAATTACATATTCAGCTTCTAATAATCATCCAATTGTTATTTCAAATAATACAATACAGCATTTAGAATGTAATAAAATGCCAGTTGGAAAAGGCGAAAAATCGGAATCATTTACTTTATACGAAATGAATGTTTCGAAAGGAGATTCTATTTATTTATATACAGATGGTTATGCAGATCAGTTTGGTGGAGAGAAAGGTAAGAAATTTAAATACAAGCCATTGAATAATCTATTATTGGCAATAAATCATACCTCATTAAATAGTCAAAAGGAAGTGCTTGATTCTACATTTATTGATTGGCAGGGTAATTTGGAGCAAGTAGATGATGTGTTGATTGTAGGTATTAGATTATAAAAATTGTATATTTAAGACTTTAACGAGATTAATTATACTTTGAAAATTTCATTTAAAATAGTTTTAGTTTTCTTTTTATTGTGTTTTAATGAACTCGTATTTTCTCAGTCAACAGAAGATAGCCTGCTTTTAGTTTTAAAAGAAGCAAAGCATGATACGGATAAAGCAAAAGCCTTATATAATTTATCTAAGTTATATAATGACTCCGACCCAAATAAAGGAATTGACTATTTAATAAAAGCATACGATATTTCAATAAAGACAAATAATCTCAGAATACAGTCAGATATCACAAACCAAATAGGTTATAACTATTATTTTTTAAGTGATTTTAATCATAGCGTTGAGTTTTTTTTAAAGACTTTAGCTATTTGCGAAAAACAAGGCAATAAATCAGGGATTTCGGGATGCCATAATAATATCGGGAGTATTTATTTGGAGTTAGAGGATACAGCTAATGCTTTACATCATCATTTATTAGCCTTAAAAATGCGTAAAGAAAATAGTCGTAATGATGAAAGTAGTAAAAATGAAATTGCGATGTCTTATGGTAATGTAGGTAAAACTTACTTTACGATGAGAAATTATAGTAAAGCAATGGAATACTACAACTTGTGTTTAGATATTTCTAGAGAAGTTGGCAATAAAAAACGTGAAGCACTAATGCTTAATAATATTGGAAGTATTTTTGCAGAACAAAAAAAGTATGATGAGGCTTTGCCTTATTATACAAATGCTTTCAGTTTATATAAAGAAATTGATTCACAAGAAAATATTGCATTATGTTTGAATAATATTGCTGAGATTTATTACAGAAAGAGAGATTTTTTAAAGTCGATAGAAAATTATAAAGCTTCTTTAGCTATTTCAGAGCAAAACTCAACATTATCCGATATGAAATCTAGTTATGATGGATTACATAATTGCTATTTGCAACTTAATGATTTTAAATTGGCGCACGATTATTTGGCAAAATATGTGGAAATCAAAGACTCTATTTTTAATGAAGAAAACTCCTCGCAGATAAACGAGTTGTTAGCAAAGTTTGATTCTGATAAAAAAGAGCAGGAAATTGCGTTACTACAAAAAGATAAAGAAATGTCAGTTTGGCTTCGTAATTCATTGATTATTGGTTCATTATTGCTTGTGTTTTTAGCTTTTTCGTTATATAGCAGAAATAAGGTGAAACAAAAAGCTAATCTGGAACTTTCTTTGAAAAATAAAAATATTCAAGAGCAAAAGCAAATTGTTGAACATCAAAAAATGTCGTTGGAAGTTCATCAAAAAGAAATTGTAGATTCTATTAATTATGCTCGACGAATTCAATATGCTTTGCTAGCGAATTCTAAATTAATAGATAGATACTTGCCCGAACATTTTGTGTTATTTAAACCAAAAGATATTGTAAGTGGCGATTTTTACTGGGCAACCGAACATAATGGTAAATTTTACATCGCAGCATGCGATTGCACCGGTCATGGAGTTCCAGGAGCATTTATGAGTTTATTGAATATTGGTTTTTTGAGTGAAGCGATTAAAGAAAAAAATATAATTGAACCTAATGAAATATTTAATTATGTTAGAACACGATTAATAGAAAGTATAGGCCAAGAGGAGCAGCAAGATGGCATGGACGGTATATTAATATGTTTTGATGTGCAACCAAATATTAATGCTGTTGATTCATTGAAAATTACTTATGCCGCATCTAATAACGGGCCAGTACTTGTAAAATCAAATGATATTAAATTGCTACCAAAAGATAAAATGCCAGTTGGTAAAGGTGAAAGAATGAATAGCTTTAGTTTATTTTCTATCGATTTGGAAAAAGGAGATAGTTTTTATTTATACACAGATGGTTATGCCGATCAATTTGGAGGAGAAAAAGGTAAAAAATTTAAGTATAAGTCATTAAATCAATTATTAGAGGAAGTCAATCCACTGCCATTAGTTAAACAACATGATGTATTAACTAGAACTTTTGATTCATGGAAAGGCAATTTAGAACAAGTAGATGATGTATTGATTATTGGCATTAAAATATAGTGTTTTAGGCATTTTATGCTAAAAAATCGTCAAAATAAGCTATAAAAAAGGTATCTTTGGCGCCGTGTTAAATCAATTCTTTATATTATTTCTTTCTTTTGGTATTACTGATGCCATTGATATACTTCTGGTAGCTATTATGCTTTACCAATTGTATAAAATGGTAAAGGGAACCGCAGCAGTTAATGTATTTATTGGTTTAGCTTTAATTTATATTGTTTGGATTATTGTTCGTGCCTTTGAATTGAAATTATTAGGTTCTATTTTAGGTAAATTTATTAATGTTGGAGTTATTGCAGTAATGGTCGTTTTTCAACAAGAGATTAGAAAATTTTTATTATACATTGGTTCAAATGAATTTATAAAGAATAGAAATTGGAAATCTATTTTTTCATTTTCAAATCATTCTACTGTCGCTTCTCGATTTATATTAGATGCGGATTCTGTTATTAATGCCTGCTTTAACATGAATGAGTCTAAAACTGGCGCTTTAATTATTGTTTCTCGTAAATCTGATTTAAAATTTTATGTTAATACTGGTGAGATAGTTGACTCTGCTTTAACAGATAAAATGCTCGAAAATATTTTTTATAAAAATAGTCCTATGCATGATGGAGCCGTTATTATAAAAGATAATCGTATCATAGCGGCACGTTGTGTATTACCTGTAACAGAAAACGAAAATTTCCCGTCTCATTTTGGAATGCGACATAGAGCGGCAGTTGGTTTAACAGAAACAACGGATGCCATAGCAATTACAGTGTCAGAACAAACAGGTAATGTATCGCTGACAGTGAATGGCGAAATAAATTCTAATTTAAATAGAGATAAGTTAAGGTATCTCATCGAAAAAAATCTTAAAAATTAAAACAAACATAAATCTCTTTGCGCTCTTTGCTTAATCTTTGCGCTCTTTGTGATTAAAACAAATAAATAGTAATGAATCTTCTTTCAGTAAATCAATTAAGTAAAAGTTTTGGCGACAAAAAATTATTTCAAAATATTAATTTCGGAATTAACTATGGTGATAAAGTAGCACTCATCGCAAAAAATGGTTCTGGTAAATCTACATTATTCAAAATTTTACAAGGCATCGAAATCCCGGATAGTGGAGATATTGCTTTCCGTAAAGAGTTACGTATTTCTTTTTTAAGTCAAGAACCTAATTTAGATGATAATCATACGATTGAACAAGCTATTTATGCTGGAGATAGCGAAATGGTTAAAACCGCTATTGATTATACACATTTAGTAGAAACACATTACGCTAATCCAACTGAAAAAACAGAAAATCAATTAGACATCTTAACTAATAAGATGAATGATTTAGAAGCATGGAATGTGGAAACACAAATCATGTTAGTGTGCGCTAATTTAGGATTGAATGATTTAACTCAAAAAGTTAGTACCCTAAGTGGTGGACAGAAAAAACGTTTGGCTCTTGCTCAAGTTATATTAAATGAACCTGATTTATTAATCATGGATGAGCCTACCAATCACTTAGATGTTACTGTGATTGAGTGGTTAGAAGAATATCTACGAAGCTATAAAAAAAGTATTTTATTAGTAACGCATGATCGTTATTTTTTAGATGAAGTGTGCGATCGTATTATTGAAATTGATGATCATCAATTATTTGAATACAAAGGCAAGTTTGATTACTACATGGAGAAAAAAGCGGAACGCATGATGATGCAAGCTTCCGAATTAGAAAAAGCAAAAAACTTATACCAACGTGAGTTAGAATGGGTTCGTAAGCAACCACGTGCACGTACTGTTAAATCTAAATCGCGTGTGGATGCCTTTGCAGATGTAGAAGCAAAAGCACGTAAAAAAAGCGTAGATAAAAAAATTGAATTAAGCGTAAAGGTCGAGCGTATTGGAAGTAAAATTATTGAAGTACGAAATTTGAAGAAGGCTTTCGGAGATAAAAAAATACTTGAACCATTTACTTATACTTTTATTAAAGGTGAAAAAATTGGAATTGTTGGTCCAAATGGAATTGGCAAGAGTACCTTCATTAATATGTTGCAAGGTATTGAGCCCCCTGATGCTGGGACTGTAACGGTTGGAGATACAATTGTATTTGGGTACTATTCTCAAAAAGGCATTCAAGTGGCGGATGACAAACGTGTAATTGAAGTAGTAAAAGATATCGCTGAGTTTATTCCTTTAGCAAATGGAACTTCTTTAAGTGCATCAGGATTGTTAACCCGTTTTAATTTTGCTCCTGAAGTTCAATACGGACATGTTAGTAAATTAAGCGGAGGAGAAAAACGCCGTTTGTACCTACTAACGGTATTAGTTCGTAATCCAAATTTTTTAATTCTGGATGAGCCTACAAATGATTTAGATATTATCACGCTTCAAACACTTGAGCAGTTCTTATTGGATTTCCAAGGCTGTGTGTTAATTGTTTCGCATGATCGTTATTTCTTAGACAGATTAGTAGATCACGTTTTTGCTTTTGAAGGTAATGGTGTTGTAAAAGATTTCCCAGGTAACTATAGCGAATACCGTCAGTGGAAATATGACTCGGAAGATGAAGCAGAAGAATTAGCAAAAGAGCAAAAGCTAAAAGAAATTATTTCGGCTAATGATTCTGTGGTTGAGCAACCGGTTAAGCAAGTTGCAGAAACTATTGTTTCCGAAAAAAAGAAATTATCATATAAAGAGCAAAAAGAATTAGAATCTCTTGATGTTGAGTTGCCTCAATTAGAGACTAAAAAGTTAGAAATAGAAACGTTATTAGCTAGTGGAATTACTGACGTGAAAGAGATTGAAAAATTATCAAAACAGTTTACATTTATTTCTACGCAAATTGATGAAAAGACTATGCGTTGGTTAGAGTTACAAGGTTAATTGTGATGATTATGGAAAATAAAAAAGCCCTTAGTGAAAACTAAGGGCTTTTTGTTTGTGTGAATTAAAAATTACTCAGCAATAACTTCAAAGTTAATTGTTGCAGAAATTTCTTTGAATAAACGAACCTTAGCAGAGTAAGTTCCTAATGCTTTAATAGCATCTTCGTTCATTTCAATGTTTTTACGTTCAACTTCATAACCAGCTTTTTTCAATGCATCTGCTAATTGAATGTTTGTTACCGAACCAAAAATCTTTCCAGATTCCCCAGCTTTAGCACCAACTTTCACAGTTACATCAGCAAATTTAGCTGCCATTGCAGTTGCTTCGTTACGTAATTTTTGTTCTTTAAATGAGCTTTGTTTAATTTCTTCCGCTTGCATTTTTTTGTTGCTTTCTGTAGCTAACACTGCAATGCGTTGAGGAATTAAAAAGTTACGACCATAACCGTTTTTAACTTTAACGATGTCGTTTTTATATCCTAACCCTTTAAGGTCTTGTTTTAATATAACTTCCATGTTGTTTTTTCCTCTTTAAATTATTTTAAACCATCTGCTAAATAAGGCATTAAAGCAATGTGACGTGCACGTTTAACTGCTTGAGATACCTTACGTTGAAATTTCAATGAAGTTCCAGTTAAACGACGAGGCAATAACTTACCTTGCTCATTCACGAACTTTAATAAAAAGTCAGCGTCTTTATAATCAATATATTTAATACCTAACTTTTTAAAGCGACAGTATTTTTTCTTTTTAGCCTCAACTGTAGGAGGGTTTAAAAAGCGTACTTCATTTTTTGCCATTTTGTAATTTCTTTTTTGGAGTTAATAATTAAGCTTCTGCTTTTTTAGTTGTTTTTGCAGCTTTTGCTTCACCTTGTCTACCACGTCTTTTATCTGCCCAAGTTGCACCATGTTTTTCCAATGCAATCGTTAAGAAACGTAAAATGCGTTCGTCACGTTTAAATTGTAATTCCAATTCTGCAATCTCAGTTCCTTTTCCAGAAAAATCAACTAAGTGATAAAACCCAGTTGTTTTCTTTTGAATAGGGTAAGCCAATTTTTTTAGGCCCCAGTTTTCTCTGTGATTAATTTTCGCTCCCAAATCCGTTAGGATTTTTTCAAACTTTTTTGCGGCCTCCTTTGCCTGATCATCAGACAAAACGGGAGTTAAAATGAAGACCGTCTCATAGCGTTTTTCCATTATTATTTATTTTAAATTAGGGCTGCAAATATAGGCTAATTATTTGATTCTGACGCTTTTTAACTAAAAAAAGCGCCAAATAATTATATTTAATGCCGAAAACACAATTTATATGTTATTAATTATTTGATAATCAACTATTTAATGTATTTATTGAATTCAATGAAATTGACCTTTATTTATAAAATACAAGGTTATTTTTCCTTGTTTTCTTAAAATGTGAGCTTTTATAAAATCGCTACTTTAGTAAAAAAAAGGTGTTGAAAAATACATGGATACTAATTAATTGGCTAGGTATTATAACAGTATCTTTTGGAAGTTATAAACTCATGCAATTTTTTATTTCCATACTCCTTACGTTAAAATTTATAACGGCCCCTCCTGATAGTAATTTGGTTTTTAATTCTTCTTTTGATTTAAGACAAGATGTTATTTCGGTTCCTAATTTTAAAACAAAAGAAAAAATGGACTTTGTATTTAATATGCAAGTCTACCAATTAGGTTGTGATACAATGCCAAACGTAAAATTTTGGAGAAGTATTATGAATTTGCACAAAGATTCTGCTTTATTTAATACACCACATACACGTAATGTTTTAAGTAAGCAACATATTAGAGATTGGGAAAGTAAAGATTTAGTCAAAAAATCATGTTATAAAGATAGCCTCCGAAATTGGTATTGTTTAGATGATTCTGCTCGAATTTTATTAACTAACGGTAAAAGTTTTTTTTATGATTTTGAAAAGGCCTCTGCTAATTTTCATAAAGGAATTAATGATTTTATTGCCAATGGAGTTGATCCTTGGTACGCACAAGCTATCTTAATGATTGAAAGTCCTAATAAATTACAAAAATCAAACGCTGGCGCTTACGGTTCTTTTCAATTAATGAAAGATGTAGCGCGTTTGTTTGGCTTAAAAGTGAATAAAAGTATTGATGAGCGGGCTGATTTTGATAGATCAGCTTATGCAGCATCGAGTTTGATAAAAAAGATATGTATTCCTAAAACGAAAGAAATTTTGGATTCCTTGGGTATCACAAACTACAAGGAAAATGAATTATGGTTTAGATTATTGGTGATGCATTCGTATCATGCTGGTGCTGGTAATGTAAAAAAAGCATTGTTTAGTTTTAAACCAACAAAGGGTGATATGAATTTAATTTATACGCTTTGGCATACAGAAACCAAACATTTTAAATCGGCTTCACAAAATTATTCGCAATTAGTACTCGCAGCTCTGCTTGAAGTAAACGAGAAATTTGGATTAGCACCAAATCAACTCATTATCGATCCAAAAGTCAAGGAAAGTGCTCTGAGATAGCCTTTTAGCAAAACATCAATATCTTCAAAAAATGTATTTTTTTTGGAAAATGTGTTTTATTTGATTTTTATTTTACATTTAGCTAATCAAAAACTGTACTTATGAGAATTTTAATCATCGAAGACGAAAAATCATTACGCGAAGACGTGGTTGATTATTTAACAGAAAATGGCTACAAATGCGATTTTGCAACGACAATTAAAAGTGCCATGCAAAAATTAAACGATATTGTTTATAGCTGTGCTTTGGTAGATGTTGGATTGCCAGATGGTTCAGGAATTGAAGTGGTGGAGTATATTAAAAAAAATAACCCTGAAATGGGAGTTATAATCGTTACCGCTAAAAATGCTTTGGAAGATAAATTAGAGGGATTGAAAATTGGAGCGGATGATTATTTAACTAAACCATTCCATTTATCTGAGCTAAGCGCTCGAATTTACTCTGTTTTACGTAGAAGAAATTTTGGTGGAAAAAACACCTTGTCTTTTGATGGATTAGAGATTGATACTACTGAGAAGAAAGTAATTGCAAACGGAAATCAATTGCAGTTAACTAAAAAAGAATACGAAATATTAGTTTATTTAGCTAGTAACCCAACACATTTGATTACTAAAGAAGCTTTAGCGGATGCCATTTGGGGCGATAAAGCAGATATGGCGACCTCTTTTGACTTTGTTTATAGTCAAATTAAAAACCTAAAGAAAAAATTGAATGAAGCTGATTTAAAAAATTACATTAAAGTAGTTTACGGAATGGGCTATAAGTTCAAAGATTAATTCTTATTGAGTTTATTAAGTTTTATGTTTTAAATTTGTTTTATCAAGCAATTTGATAGAATTTAATAAACTATTAGTGAAACTTCTTACCAAAACAAATATCTATTCCTCTATCACAACAATATTGTTGTTTGCTATTGGTATTTTTATTGTGTACGAAGTTATTTTTGCTAAGCTAGATAAGGAAGCCGATAATCAGTTACTTACAACAAAAGCACAAATTATTAAAAGTCTGAAAGATGGAATTTCTCCCAAGGAATTCATGTCTAATATTGGCCAAAAAATTTATGTTCGAAAAATTGCAAAGCAAACCATATTTGATAATAAGTTCATTGAATACACAGGTAAAAAGTTTGAAGAAGAAATAACAGGCGTTGATCTTAATGATTCTCGAGTTATGCAAAGAGAGTTGCTATTTCAAACTACTATTGATAGTCAGGCATACGAAGCTACCGTTTGTATTTCTTTAACAGAAGGTAAGTTAATAGGTGAATACATTAGTGGTGTTGTATTAATCTTCTTAGTATTATCATTCGTGATATTATTTTTATTAAACAGATATATTTCAGATTTTTTATGGTCGCCTTTTAATGACACGCTTTCAAAAATAAAAAGTTGGAACATTAAAAAGCAAGATAAATTAAATTTTAGAAATACCGATATTGATGAGTTTCATTTGTTGAATGATACCCTCAGAGACTTAACTTATCAAATTCAATCAGATTACCACAACCTAAAAGAGTTTACAGAAAATGTATCTCATGAAGCACAAACACCTTTATCGATTATTAGTACAAAAATTGAGTTGTTGATGCAGGAAACAAACTATAGTGAGCGTCAACATAAATTATTAGTTCAAACTTATAACGCCACTCAACGTTTATATAAATTAAACGAAGGTTTAATTTTATTAACTAGAATTGAAAATAAACAATTTGTTGAAACCACAACGATTAATTTAAATCAAGCTATTGATGAAAAATTAGAAATACTGGAGGATTTTATAGAAGCTAAACAAATTAAAATTGAAAAGATATTTAATGCTCAAGTAACCAAAGACGTTAATCAGATATTACTAACCATTTTATTGAATAATTTATTTATTAACGCCATTAAATATAATCTAGAGGAAAATGGTGTTATTAGAGTTGTTGTAAATGAGGATTCGTTTTCAGTTGAAAACACAAGCTTTAAAGATAAAATTGACAAACAATTTTTGTTTGAACGATTTAATAAAAATTCCATCTCTGGGTCGTTAGGACTAGGTTTATCTTTAATTAAAAAAATCGTTGATTTTTATAATTGGCATGTAACTTACTCTTGTAAGGATGGAGTTCATAAATTTAAAATTTATATGTAGTTTCGTTCTCCAATTTATAATGACATGACTTCATCTATCTGGCATAAAGAGCCAAACATCATCGAAATAAATTCTTTAAATAGTAATACACTTGGCCAAAATCTAGGAATAGAATTTACTGAAGTTGGTTCTGATTTTTTAGTGGCAACTATGCCAGTTGACGAACGTACCAAGCAGCCTTTTGGTTTATTGCATGGCGGAGCAAGTGTTGCATTAGCAGAAACATTAGGTAGCGTCGCTTCTTTATTGGTTGTAAATAGCGACGTATTTATTGGAGTAGGAGTAGAAATTAATGCCAATCACATTAAAGCTGTTTTAAGTGGGAAAGTGAAAGGAGTTTGTTCCCCATTAAATATTTCAGGAAAAAACCATGTGTGGGACATTAAAATATATAACGATGCTAATGAATTAACTTGTGTGTCGAGATTTACTTGTACTATTATCCCTAAAAGTAAATTTGTTAATGCTTAAATATTCTCTTTTTATAGTCATTCTTTTTTTAAATTTTTTGGTATCAGGTCAAGGTAAATTAACGCCCGGCTTCGACGCTCAAGAATTTTTAGATGTCTTACATTTAGAATGGGCACACCAAGATAGCGGAAGTAGATACGCACCTAAAACTATTCCTCAAAATTATAGCCGCGTTTACCGTTCGCCTGAAGTTGGCTTAAAAAATAAAGTAGATTTTTGGATGCGTAACGATTCGGTTGGCGTTATTTGTTTGCGCTACACCGTTGGTGGAACAAGTTGGCTCGAAAATTTTTATAGTGGATTAATAAAAGCCAAAGGCTCTTTAAAATTAAATGATAGTACAAATTTTAATTACATTTTTTCTCATGATGAAAAAGCATTAGTGCATCATGGGTGGACAATTGGCATTGCTCATTTAGCACCTTTAGTAACTAAAACTATAAACGAGTATTATAAAAAAGGAGTTAAAGAATTTATTATTGTTGGTCATAGTCAAGGTGCGGCTTTATCTTTTTTAATGCGTTCATATTTGCAATATGCACCCGAATCAGTTGTGCCAAAAGATATCACCTACAAAGTATATTGTAGTGCCGCGCCAAAGCCTGGCAATTTATTTTATGCTTATGATTTTGATTTTATTACTCGTAATGGTTGGGCTTATCGTATTGTAAATGCAAACGATTGGGTGCCCGAAACTCCCTTTACAATTCAAGCCATCCAAGATTTACATCCTACGAATCCTTTTTCTAAACGAAAAGAAATAATGCAGCGTAGAGTGAAAAACCCATTAATTCGTGGTTACGTTAATCATGCGGTAAATGACATGCAGGGCGCAACACAAAAAACAAATAGGAAGTATAAAAAGTACCTCACCAAACGCATCAATAAGTTCATTAAAAAATCTCTGAAAGACTACGAGTCTCCAACTATTGAAAAAAGTAATTTTTATATGCCAGCTGGAATCCCAATTATTTTGCAACCTGATAGTACTTATAACGAAAAGTTTAAATATGATGGAGAAAATGTGTTTTTACACCACATGTTTGAGCCTTATATTTATCTAACTGAACTTCATTATTTAAAAAAATAATAGGTTTTATCCCCCAATTTTAGCCAGTTAACCATTTAAAAGGTCGTTTATCTAAAATCTATGGTTTGTTTAGCAATTTCTGTTAAATTAGTCCCCGATTTTAAACTAAACAATTATAACTTCGTTATGAAAAAACTCGTACTATCTTTTTTATTCCTATCCTTTTTATTTCAACCAATTGCTAAAGCCGATGAAGGTATGTGGTTGCCTATGTTATTAGGCGAACAAGTGTATGCCGACATGGTAAAAAAAGGCTTAAAAGTTTCTAAAGAACAATTATACAGCATGAACCAAGCCTGTATTAAAGATGCCATTATTATTTTTGGCGGTGGTTGCACAGGCGAAATTGTAAGTAAAGAAGGATTAATTTTTACTAATCACCACTGTGGTTATGGTGCTATTGCAGCTGCAAGTACAGTAGATCACAACTATTTAAGAGATGGTTTTTGGTCAAAATCTAAATCAGAAGAAATTTATGCGCCAGGCGTTCACGCACAGTTTTTAATGAAAATTGTGGACGTTACTGATAAAGTAAACGAAAAATTAAAAGACATTCCTGCCTTAGAGTTAACTCAAAAATTGCCTGGTATTTTAGCTGAGATGGCTACTAAAGAAACTGAAGGTTCTGGTTACGAAGGTCGTATTGCTTCAATGTTTAAAGCAAATCAATTTTTATTATTTGTTTACGAGCGTTATAAAGATGTGCGTTTAGTGGGCACACCTCCTGAGAGTATTGGAAAATTTGGTGGAGATACAGATAACTGGGAATGGCCTCGTCACACAGGGGATTTTTCTATCTTCCGTGTTTACACAAATAAAGAAGGAAAAGCAGCAGATTATGCAGCTGATAATGTTCCTTTAAAATCAAAATATTCTTTACCAGTTTCTATCAAAGGAGTTAAAGATGGTGATTACACCATGATTTGGGGTTATCCAGGCGGAACAAATCGCTACGAAACATCTTATGGAGTAAAATTAAAAACAGATATCGAAAATCCTTCTTTAGTAGATTTACGCGACCAACGTTTAAAATATATGTTGGAAGAGATGAAAAAAGATCCAGCTGTAAAAATTCAATTAGCTGGTAACTATGCTCAAATTGCAAACTATTGGAAATTTTTTGATGGAGAATCTAAACAGTTGTTGAAATTTAAAACTTTTGAAGAAAAACAAGCTAACGAAACTGCTTTTTTAACTTGGGCTAAAGGAAAACCTGAATTCGAAAATCTATTTAATGATTACAGTAAAATGTATGATACTTGGCGTCCTTATGCTAAACAACGTGTTTATATGACAGAAGGCATCTTCGGATCTCCATTAATTGCTTTTGCTTCTTCTCTTCAAAGATTAGATGCTACCTTAAGCAAAAAAGATGTTACTAAAGAAGAGATTGCTAAAGTTGCGGAAGCAGCTAAAACCGCTCGTACGAATTTTATCAAGGCCGAAAATGTAGTGTCTGATAAGAATATTTTAGGATTTGTTACTCAAGCGTTTTATAATGCTATTGATGCTGCTCAACATCCTGCAGGTTTTTATGCAATGATTAATTCAAAGTTTGGCGATTTAAAATCAAAAGCAACTTATGACGCATTCTCTAATTATGTATTTACAAATACTGCATTTTTAGATAACGCTAAATGGGATGCAATGATTGCTAATCCTGATACTGCCACTTTACACAAAGACCCTGCCTTTATGATGGCAAATGCATTTAATACAAACTTCAATTCTAAGTATGCTAAATTATTTGCAGATTTTAATGCTCAAAACTTTGTATTAGGTAAAGCTTATTTAAAAGGAGTTTTAGAAATGAATAAGGGTAAAAAAATGTACCCAGATGCAAACTTTACGATGCGCGTGAGTTATGGTAAAGTTGGATCATATTCACCTAAAGACGCTGTAAAATACAGTCACATTTGCACATTATCTGGTATTTTAGAGAAATACAAACCAGGAGATTATGAATTTGATGCTCCAGTAAAATTAATTGAATTAGCAAAAGCAAAAGATTTTGGTCAGTATGCTGATGCTGGTGCAAAAGATGTGGTTGTTTCTTTCATTAGTTCAAACGATATCACTGGTGGTAACTCAGGTTCACCAGTAATTAATGGCAATGGTGAATTAATTGGTTTGGCTTTTGACGGAAACTACGAGGCATTAAGCCACAAAATTAAATTTGACAAAGATTTAAATCGTACGATTAACCTAGATGTTCGCTACTTATTATGGGTTGTTGAAAAACTAGGAGGTGCAACTAATATTATTGCTGAGTTAGATATCAGAAAATAAAAATAAGCACTCAATTTTTTAAAGCCCGATATTTTGTCGGGCTTTTTTGTGTTTTACACTGAGCATAAAGAATCGTATATTTGATATAGATTAAAACTTTTATGAACTTCATTACTAAACTTTTGATTTCCTCTATTGCTGTTGTTATTACGGCTTACTTCTTAGATGGAGTTACTATTGGTGATAACCAATTTTATAATAGCGGTCCGCCCGAATTAAATAAATTTACAACAGCTGTTTTAGTAGCGGTTGTATTAGCATTTCTAAACACTATTGTTAAGCCAATTTTAACCATCTTATCATTGCCAATTACCTTTTTTACTTTAGGATTGTTTTTATTAGTGATTAATGGAGTAATGATTTTATTTGCTGATAAGTTAGTTGTAGGGTTTAAAGTAGATGGCTTTTGGACAGCTTTATGGTTTAGCATCGTACTTTGGTTTGTAAACGGTATTTTGGAATTACTTGGAGGAAAAGACAGAGAGGATGAGAAGGAGAAAGAAAAGCAGCGCGTTAAAAAACGTTAAGCTCCGCTACCAACCACCATTTACTTTGTTATTTTTGATGTAATGAATAAACACAATTTAGGAATTATTTCAACACTAGTAGGTATTGCATTAATCGCATTAATTGCGGTGCAAATTTATTGGATTAAAAGTTCTGTAAAATTAAAAGAAGAAGAGTTTGAACGTTCCGTAAAAGAAGCATTAAAATCTACATCTAATAAACTCGAAAAAATTGCGACGGCTAATAAAATTGCCAAGAAAATCAAGTTACGTAAACAAGGAGTTCGTATTACAAAACCAGGCTTAGTAACTGTTGGGAATCCTAGCGGGAGTGATGTGCAGGTGCGTATTTTTGAAGAATTAAGTACAGATTCTTCAGGAGTCATTACTAGTAAAATGTCGCAAAAAGAATTTATTGGTGATTCTGTTAATTCTCAAAATCATTTTTTACCTTATGAATTATTAAACTCATCACAATCCACATCCAAAAGTATTCAGTCATTAAGAGACGAATTGTTTCAGACCAAAAAAGAAATTGTTAATGATTTATTTGATGAGTTAATTAGTATAAATGTTTACAAGGATTATAAACCTAGAGTAGATTCTTTGATGCTAGATACGATTCTTCGTCAGGAATTATTAGCGGAAGGTATTACTACTCATTTTGTTTATTCAGTTACGAGCCGTTTATCAAATGCTAAAGCAAATGGTAATTATAGAGAAGCCCAAAAAGATTGTGACTCTTCAGGCTGCTCGATGAAAATCAATTTATCGCCTAATAATGTGTTTGTTACTCCCCAGTATTTAAGTGTCAACTTCCCCGACCAAAAAAGTTACCTTCTAAAAACCATGTGGATGATGTTGGGCGTGTCTTTAATGATTATTTTGATTTTAGTACTGGCCTTTTATTACACGATTGCCACTATTTCTAAGCAAAAAAAGCTTTCGGTTATTAAAAACGACTTTATCAGCAATATGACTCACGAGTTTAAAACCCCTATAAGCACCATTTCTTTGGCCGCCGAGATGCTTAATGATGATTCGGTAACCAAGACGCCGGAAAAACAGCAGCGCTTTGTAAAGATGATTAGGGATGAAAATAAACGATTGAGCATTTTAGTGGAAAGTATCCTTCAAACCTCTATTTTGGATAAGGGAGAGTTTAAGCTCAAAAGAAGCGACGTAGATGTTCACGAAATCATTAACCAAGCCATTCAAAATACCCAATTATTAATTGATCAACGCCAAGGAACTATTACTAAACAATTAGAGGCTACTAATTGTTTAATTAATGCCGATAAGGTGCATTTGACTAATATTATATTTAATTTGATAGATAACGCCATAAAATACACAAAAGACAGTCCAAGCATACTAATTAGTACCAAAGATACGTTAGAAGGCATAGAGATTAGTGTAAAAGATAATGGAATTGGTATCAGTAAGGAAAATCAACGTAAAATTTTTGATAAATTTTATAGGGTTCCAACAGGTAATGTTCATAACGTAAAAGGCTTTGGTTTAGGGCTTAGTTATGTACTGGCAGTGGTACAAAAGCACAATGGCACAATTAATGTAGAGAGTGAAATAGGAAAGGGCAGTACCTTTAAAATTGTAATGCCTTATAAAAACGTAGATTAAAAAAACATAAATAGAATATAGATTATGGAAAATGTAAAAACGCAAATATTATTAGTTGAAGATGATCCAAATTTGGGAACATTATTACAAGAATATTTAGAAGCAAAAGGGTTTGAAACAAAATTAGCGACTGACGGAAAAAAAGGCTTTGATGCATTTTGCAAGCAAGAATTTGATTTATTGTTATTAGACGTCATGATGCCAGTTAAAGATGGTTTAACCCTGGCTAAAGAAATTAGAGTAACCGATAAGCATGTGCCTATTATCTTTTTAACTGCTAAAAGCATGAAAGAAGATACGATTGAAGGATTTAACGCTGGCGCTGATGATTATATAACAAAGCCATTTAGTATGGATGAGTTATTAGCACGTGTAACAGCGGTTTTACGTAGAAGCAACAAGCAACGTGTTCATAATACAGAAGATGTAAACTTTACAATTGGTAACTACACCTTTAACTCAGAAACTCAAGCCTTAATTAATGGCGGTGCGGAACAAAAATTAACGACTAAGGAAAGTCAATTAATGCGTTTGTTATGTGTTCATAAAAACGATGTGTTAGATAGAAATTTCGCCTTAAAAACCATTTGGCATGATGATAATTACTTTAACGGTCGTAGTATGGATGTTTACATTGCTAAGCTTCGTAAGTACTTAAAAGACGATTCTAAAGTAGAAATCGTTAATATACATGGCAAAGGATTTAAACTATTAGTAAACTCCTAGTTTAAACACCTAAAAATTAGGGAATTCACTTAAAAGTGGTTTATTTTGTAAGAGATAAACCACTTTTTTATTTTGTACACTACCCAACATATATCCCAGATTATTAATGCCAATTTAGTTGGGAATCAAAATAATACCATCCACTATTTATTAACGGATAGTCGCCAACTAACAGAACCTGCTCATAGTGTTTTTATAGCATTAACTTCTGATAGAAATGACGCACATCAATATATTTATGGCTTACATCAAAAAGGTGTAAAATCTTTTATTGTGACGCATGTTCCCGAACAATGTATTGGCTTGAATGATGTTTGTTTTTTAATTGTAAAAGATACTTTAAAAGCTTTACAGCAATTAGCTATTCATCACCGACAACAATTTACTTTGCCCGTTATTGGTGTTACTGGCAGCAATGGAAAAACGATTGTCAAAGAATGGTTATATCAATTACTAAAATCAGATTATACGATTGCGCGCAGTCCTAAAAGTTATAACTCACAAGTTGGAGTTCCACTTTCTGTATGGCAATTAAATAACAAACACACTTTAGGCATTTTTGAAGCGGGAATTTCTGAAGTTGGCGAAATGCCTTTATTAAATCAAATCATTCAACCAACTATTGGCGTGTTTACGTCTTTAGGATCGGCGCACGACGAAGGGTTTAAAAATAATACACAAAAATTACAAGAGAAATTACAACTGTTTTCAAATTGCGAAACGGTTATCATTAATGCTTTGTCTTTAAAGAATGAGCATTTAGATTTACTACATAAAAATGCTTTTTTAATTTCTAAAGAAGCCAATGCACAACTTCAAATTTTAGAAATAGAAAATCTATTTACTCATTCTATTATTATTGCAAAACACAATAACGAGCAAATTTCCATTAATATCCCATTTACCGATTCTGCCAGTGTGGATAATGCTATTACTTGCTGGGCAACCTTATTGCATTTAAATATTTCTCAACAAGAAATTGAAAAGAGAATGCATTTATTACAAGCTGTTGCGATGCGCTTAGAATTGAAGCTAGGAAATAATAATTGCGTATTGATTAATGATTTTTATAATTCAGATATCAATGCTTTAGAAATTGCTCTGCATCACCAAAAGCAACAACATCGTGGCGGTAAGAAGGTGGTGATACTTTCGGATATTGAGCAAAGTGGTAAATTAAGTTGGGAGTTATATGAACATGTGGCAAAATTAATGGCGCAGTTTCATATCGATACATTAATCGGTATTGGAAAAGAAATTTCTTCTCAAAAGGATTTATTTGAACTCGATGCTCATTTTTTTGAAAGCACTTCTGAATTTATTCATGAAAGTAAAACAAATACTGCTCTGCAATTTCACAATGCCATTATTTTATTAAAAGGTGCTCGCAGTTATGGTTTTGAAATAATCAGCAAACAACTTCAACAAAAAAGCCACGATACGGTTTTAGAAATTAATTTAAATCGCTTAATTCATAATATTAATTTTTATCGTGCTCAAGTAACTAAAGATGTGATGTTGATGTGTATGGTAAAAGCAACAGGTTATGGTAGTGGAAGTACCGAAATCGCCTTTACACTGCAACATCATCATGTAGATTATTTGGCAGTGGCTTATGCCGACGAAGGTGTGGAATTACGTAAAGCAGGAATTCATTTACCAATTATGGTGATGAGTCCCGAAGAATCATCATATGATGATATGATTGAGTATCGTTTAGAACCTGAAATTTATTCGTTTAAAATAGCTCAAGATTTTTTACAAGCCTTACAATCAAAAGCGATTTCAGAATCTTACCCTGTGCATATCAAATTAGACACAGGGATGAAGCGCTTAGGTTTTGAAACAGCTCACTTAAATGAGTTATGTGATTTATTAAAAAGCGAGCCTTTACTAAGAGTAAAAAGTATTTTCTCACATTTAGTAGCTAGTGATGATAAAGCTTTCGATGAATTCACCAATTCTCAAATTGCTTTATTTGAAAAAAATGCTGCGCAAATTGAACATGCGGTTGGTTATCATGCTTTAAAGCATATTTGTAATTCGGGCGCTATTACACGATTTAAAAATGCACATTATAATATGGTACGTTTGGGAATTGGCATGTATGGCGTTGGGTTTAATGAAGTCGAAAAAATTCATTTAGAGAATATCAGTTCTTTAAAAACACGTGTTTCTCAAATTAAAGAATTAGAAGTTGGAGAAACCGTTGGATATAATAGAAAAGGCTTATCTACCAAACACACAAAAATTGCCACCATTCCAATTGGTTATGCGGACGGCTTTAGTCGCAAATTGGGTAATGGAAATTATGGAGTGTTTATTAATCAACAAGCTTGTAAAACCATTGGAAATATTTGCATGGATATGTGTATGGTTGATGTAACTGAAATCGATTGCAAAGAAGGCGATGAGGTAATTGTATTTGATACAACAGATCAATTAATGACCTTGTCAAAGGCGATGGAAACGATTCCTTATGAAGTATTAACCAGTATTTCGTCACGCGTAAAAAGAGTGTATGTTCAAGAATAATATCAGAGCAAAGTTTTTGGTTTTTAGTTGTTTGAATAAAACAATAATTGTTTTATTTTTTCAATTCTCATGCATATTGTTATTTCTGAATTCTTGTACAACTGATTCAAATAACAAATCTCAAACAACAAAAAACTCTAATCCAACTTTCGTAGAAATTGCTCCTATAATCTATAAAAACTGTACGTCGTGTCATAGAGCAGGGAGAGCGGGCCTTTTGAATTAATGACTTATGAAGACGCTTTTAAAAATAAAAACAAAATAAAGTTCGTTACGCAAACTAAATACATGCCGCCTTGGCCAGCGGATCCAAACTATAGTCATTTTATTGGCGAACGCACTTTAACTCCCGAAGAAATTGAATTGATTAAGACATGGGTTGATAACGGTGCACCAAAAGGTGATGAAGCGAAAATTCCTGCATCACCAGTTTTTTATGCTGGTTCTTTTTTCAAAAAGCCAGACGCTGTTATTAAAATGAAAGACGCTGTTCCTATTAAAGGAAATGGAGCGGATCATTTTTATATTGTAAAAATTCCTGCACAAATGCCTAAAGATACCTTTGTGAGTTACTTTGAATTTGTTCCCTCGCAGCGAAAATTGGCGCACCATGTCAATGGACATCTCATTAATTTTGAAGTAGGAAATAAAAAGGATATTGATTTAGGGAAAACGTATGCTTTAGATAATTATAAAGATTACACGCCGCTTTACAAAGAAATGAATGTGTTAAACGATGACGGAACATTTCCGGTGCTTACACCAAACACAGTTTATTATTTACCAGGCTTTACGCCTCCTGTTTACCCTAACGGAATTGGCGGTTATAAAATGAATAAAACTGCCGCTATTTTATTGAGTAATATTCATTATGGTCCTAGTTCTAAAGATGTGTTGGATAGTTCTTACATCAATATATTTTACGGTGCTAAACCTAAAAGACCAGTATTTGAAACACAAATGGGAACTTTTGGCATTTCTAAAATTGAACCAGAATTAATTTTGAAGCCCAATCAAATTCAAACCTTTCATACGCAAGCGTCTTTAAATGGCGACGCTACTATTTTATCTATTAATCCTCATATGCATCTATTGGGAAAATCATTTTGGGCCTTTGCGTTAACACCTGCTGGAGATACTATTCCTTTAATAAAAATTAATAAATGGGATTTTAGGTGGCAGTATTATTATACATTTAAGAATCCGGTTATTATTAAAAAAGGTACGGTTATTCATGTTTACGGAACGTTTGATAATACAGCTCAAAATCCAAATAATCCAAATCATCCACCAAAATTAGTGTGGCAAGGCGAAGGAGTGAGAAGTATGCAAACGACGGAAGAAATGTTTCAATTTATTTTTACATACATGCCTTATCAAACAGGCGATGAAAAAATGGATTTAGGAAAATAATATTTTGTAGCTTTATAGAACGTAAAACAAATTCCTCCTTTAAAAGTAGGAAAGAACAAAAAAATATGACGCCAAAATTATACATAGTACCCACACCAATTGGTAATTTAGAAGACATGACTTTTAGAGCCATTACGGTTTTAAATTCCGTTGATTTAATTTTAGCAGAAGACACTCGTAATAGCATTCATTTGTTACGTCATTTTAAAATTGATAAACCGTTACGTTCATATCATGCGCATAACGAACACGCAACTGTTGAGCAAATTGTAGAAATGATAGCGTCAAACAAATCAGTAGCTTTAATTTCGGATGCGGGCACACCTGCTATTTCTGACCCTGGTTTTTTATTGGTACGTGAATGTTTGAAACATAATGTTGCTGTCGAAACTTTACCTGGCGCAACGGCTTTTGTTCCTGCATTGGTTAATAGTGGCTTACCTTGCGACAGTTTTGTATTTTACGGTTTCTTACCACAAAAAAAAGGAAGACATACTAAACTATTATCATTAAAAGAAGAAACTCGTACCATGATATTTTACGAATCGCCTTTTCGTTTAGTAAAATTATTAGAAGAGTTTAAAGAATATTTAAGTGGCGACAGACAAGTATCTGTTTCTCGAGAACTTTCAAAATTGTATGAAGAAAACGCTCGTGGTACTGTTGATGAATTAATAGCTCACTTTAAAGCCAAAACAGTAAAGGGTGAGATAGTGGTTGTGTTAGCTGGGAAAGAAGATTAGATTTAGTTAAGTTTTTTTTCTGAGGGGAGTTCTTTCCTCCTTTGAAGGAGGTGTCCGAAGGACGGAGGATGTCAGAGCTACATTCCTCGTCTTGATACTTTTGCGAAAGTATCCAAAAGCAATTTCTTCTTTTCTTTTTCCTTGAAGAAAAAGAAACAAAAATTCAAGGCAATTCGCCGACTCCCATTTGCCCCGCAGGAACTTCGCAGAATGTTAGTCCGCACCGAATTGCCAAAATCAGCCGCACTATTACCAACGTATGCAGTGACTTAAAAAATAAAGTGTAAATGGATTTTCATAAAAACCAAAAAGCCACTTTATAAAAGCAGCTTTTCGATTTCTTAAAGTGGACTGGCTCTCCCGTATCCCATCTTTCGCTTAAGCTAAAATGTCGGGTTGTGGTTACTGATATAAATTTACGACATTAATTCTTTTGCAATGTTACACAATTCTTACCTCAACGTTTTTTAACAAGTTTACTTTTCAACTATTGTGCTTTTTGGTTTACAGTTGTTAACCGCATTTGTTAAATAGTTTATAACGTTTTATTGTATAGCCATTTCTTCCATGGTGACCAGATAGTAACAATAGAAACTATACCAAAGCCCGATATCCCCAAGCACCATATAAAAGCAGATTGTCGCTCATCGTCCGATAGACCTTCAGACATTACCATCTCAATACAAAAAATAAAAGATAGAGTGTTATCAAAATAATTATTACACTGACCGCTATTTTCCAGAATCTTTTCATGCTTTACAAATATATACAATTGGAGATTAATGGATTGACAAAACAAAAACACCTGTCAGGTTTTAAAAACCTTTCAGGTTTATGAATGAACCGCAGCATTATAAATGCAGCGGAGCGCGAGGTCCGATAGTGGCTATTAGAATTACTCCTAATCCTCCAAGAAGTTTAATTATTTGAATAATTATAAATTATATGAATAATTTGAGTCATAGTATTAATTTCCAGTTAAAAGTTTCTTAGTTATATCAGCTACTACATTAATGAAAATTTCCTTAATTACGTCTAATCCAGTTTTTTGAGCCTTGCCCCAAAATTTTGAAAGGCGTTTGATAATTTCTTTCTTCGTTTCCTTAGTCAGGTTTTTTTGAATTTCAGTCGCTTCATTCTCTAATTCATCAAGTTCTTTGATTTGTTCTTCCGTTTTACCTTGTTTTAATTCTAAAATCTTAATTTTAGAAATATTTAAATAGTCATTTAGAAATAATTGTTGATCCAAGTTAAATGCTGTATATCCTGCATCTTCATCCACTATATTAAATTGTTTTTCAAATCTTTCTTGATTACTTTTAAGTATAGGGTCATCATGTATAGTATGAATTTTGTCATATGATTCAATTATGCTTATCCATTTTTCATAAGAAGCTGTAATTTCTTCTAATTTAAGCCATGAATCATTTTTTATGGTAAGATGCGGGTTCTTTGGTTGAAATGAAACAATATATCCTAAAGCACCGTTAGAATTTTCTTGCCTAACTACTTGATAAAAAAAGTCGGAATCTTTGTCTTTATCAACTAAATGAAAAATAACAGCATCGTTTTTTATTTGCTGAACTAGTTCTTTGTTTTTATCAATTAAAGGTTGAAAAACTTCTAATAGTGAAAGTGGTATCTTTTTTTTCATATTTTTTATCTCAAAAAAAACGCCCCGATGTACTTCGGAGCGTTTTTATAAATTATATTTCGTGGTCTGAGCGGAGTCGAAGACTACATCATTCCACCCATTCCACCCATGCCTGGGTTACCCATTGGCATTGCTGGAGCATCTTCTTTTTTCTCTGCTAAAACGCAGTCAGTAGTTAATAACATAGCGGCAACTGACGCTGCGTTTTCTAAGGCAATACGGCTTACTTTAGTAGGATCAATTACACCTGCTTTTAATAAGTTTTCGTATTTCTCAGTACGTGCGTTGAAACCGTAATCATCTTTTCCTTCTTTTACTTTTTGTACAACAATAGAACCTTCGATTCCACAGTTAGCACAAATTTGACGTAGAGGCTCTTCAATGGCACGACGTACAATTTGAATACCAGTGTTCTCATCATCGTTCACACCTTTTAATTTATCTAAAGAAGCGATCGCACGAATGTAAGCAACACCACCGCCCGGTACAATACCTTCTTCAACTGCTGCACGAGTAGCTGCTAAAGCATCGTCTACACGGTCTTTTTTCTCTTTCATTTCAACTTCAGTAGCTGCACCAACATAAAGTACGGCAACACCACCAGCTAATTTAGCTAAACGCTCTTGTAATTTTTCTTTATCGTAATCAGAAGTTGTTGATTCAATTTGAGCTTTAATTTGATTTACACGCGCTGTGATATCTGCTTTTTTACCAGCACCACCAACGATTGTTGTATTGTCTTTATCAACAGTAACTTTTTCTGCTTTTCCTAAGAAAGTTAAGTCAGCATTTTCTAATAAGAAACCTCTGTCTTCAGCAATAAAAATACCGCCAGTTAAAATTGCTAAATCTTCTAACATTGCTTTTCTTCTATCACCAAATCCTGGAGCTTTAACCGCACAGATTTTTAAGTTAGAACGTAAGCGGTTTACAACTAATGTTTGTAAAGCTTCTCCGTCGATATCTTCAGCAATAATTAAAATTGGTTTACCTGTTTGTACTGCTTTTTCTAATACAGGTAATAATTCTTTCATCGAAGAAATTTTCTTCTCGTAAATTAAAATTAATGGGCTATCTAAAACAGCTTCCATTTTATCTACGTCAGTAATAAAATATGGAGAGATATAACCTCTATCGAATTCCATACCTTCAACAACCTCAACAGTTGTATCAGTACCTTTTGCTTCTTCAACCGTAATAACACCTTCTTTTTTTACTTTAGCCATTGCTTCAGCAATTAATTTTCCGATAGTGCTATCGTTGTTTGCAGAGATAGTAGCAACTTGTTCAATTTTTTTATTGTCGTTACCAACGTTTTGAGATTGTACTTTTAAGTTAGCAACAACCGCTTCAACTGCTTTATCGATACCGCGTTTCAAATCCATTGGATTAGCGCCAGCAGCTACGTTTTTTAAACCACCAGTTACGATAGCTTGAGCTAATACAGTAGCAGTCGTTGTTCCGTCACCAGCTGCATCAGCTGTTTTAGAAGCAACTTCTTTTAATAATTGAGCACCCATGTTTTCAACAGGGTTTGATAATTCGATTTCTTTAGCAACAGTAACACCATCCTTAGTGATTGCTGGTGAGCCAAATTTTTTGTCGATAATGACGTTACGTCCTTTAGGACCTAAAGTTACTTTTACTGCATTTGCTAATGCATCAACTCCGCGCTTTAAAGCGTCGCGAGCTTCAATGTTAAATGTGATGTCTTTTGCCATTTTTATAAATGTTTAGTTGTTTTAATTGTAATTAGATAATTGCGTAGATATCGCTTTCGCGCATAATTAATAAATCTTTTCCGTCTACTTGGATTTCAGTTCCTGCGTATTTTCCGTATAAAACAGTATCTCCAACTTTTACAGTCATTGGTTCATCTACTTTACCGTTTCCTACAGCTAATACTTTACCTTTCATTGGTTTTTCTTTTGCTGTGTCAGGGATAATTAATCCACCTGCTGTTTTTGTTTCTGCTGGAGCCGCTTCAACTAATACTCTATCAGCTAAAGGCTTTACATTTACATTTGCACTTGATTTTGCCATAATTATGTGATTTTAATAATTTAAATTTTTACGGTGGCTAATTGTCTAAAAATGTGCCAATTGCCGTTTTTTAGCTTTAAGGCGACAATTTTACCGTTTTTGGCGGTTAGTGAATAAAAAATGTCAGTTTAGTGTCAGTTAAAATAGGAACACGGATTAAGCGGATTAAACTGATTACCAAGGATTAAAAAGAATCGAATACAATTAGTTAGAATACATTAATATATCCAGCTAAATAACTTAAAAAAATCTGTGAAAATCCGTTTGATCTGTGATATCCGTGTCCCTATTTCCCTACTTTACTGCCATCATAAGCCCATTTAATCCAAATAGAGCCCCAAGTAAAGCCACCACCAAAGGCAGATAAAATTAAATTATCGCCTTTTTTAAATAGCTTTTCGTAATCCCATAATAATAAGGGAATAGTACCAGCAGTTGTGTTTCCGTAACGTTCAATGTTCATCAACATTTTATCTGAACTTAATCCCATACGATTAGCAGTTGCTTCGCAAATACGTTTGTTAGCTTGATGTGGTAATAAATAAGTCACATCATCAGATGTCAAATTATTTTTAGCCATTATTTCTGCACTTACTTCGGCCATGTTTACCACAGCGTGTTTAAATACCGTTTGTCCTTCTTGATGAACGTAGTGTAATTTTTGCTCAACGCTTTCTTTTGAAGGAGGCATAAACGAACCGCCAGCAACTTGGTATAAATAATTACGACCAGAACCGTCGCTTTTTAAAATAAAATCTTGAATGCCGTTTTCATCTTCAGATGGTTCTAATAAAACAGCGCCACCACCATCACCAAAAATCACACAGGTTGCACGATCTTCGTAATTTAAAATAGCACTCATTTTATCTACACCAATAACCACAACTTTTTTATAGCGACCAGTTTCAATAAATTGTGAACCTGTTGCTAGTGCAAATATAAAACCCGAACAAGCCGCAGATAAATCGTAACCCCAAGCATTTTTAGCACCAATTTTATCGCAAATAACGTTAGCGGTACTTGGAAAAATGTAATCGCCCGTAATAGTGCCAACAATTAATAAATCAATATCTAAAGCAGTGATGCCACGTTTTTTTAAAAGTTCTTCTACAGCAAACACCATCATATCTGAAGTTGCTTTGCCTGGTATATTTAAAACGCGTCTTTCTTTAATTCCGGTGCGAGAGGTAATCCATTCGTCGTTAGTATCTACAAATTTTGCTAACTCATCATTTGTCATTACAAAATCGGGAACGTAGCCACCAACGGCAGTAATTGCTGCTTTAATCATTATTGAAATACGGTTTTAATTTTTTCGTTTAAGTTTGCTTCAACGATGTCTTTACTTAACACCATCATATTTTTAAAGGCCAATGGCGTTGATTTTCCGTGAGCAATCATCACGTTTGAATTGATTCCTAAAATAGGAGTGCCGCCGTATAATTCGTAATTGAATTTATCAAAATACTCATCGCTACGGTTACGTTTTTTGATCATCGAGTAAAATGCCTCGGCTGTTTTTAATAACACATTTCCTGTAAAGCCTTCACAAACAATCACGTCTGCTTTGTCTTCAAATACTTCTAACCCTTCTACATTACCAACAAAATTAAAGTCTTTAGTGTCTTTCATTAAGGCATGTGCTGCTTGCGCTACTAAGTTTCCTTTTTCGGGTTCTTCGCCAATGTTTAATAATCCCACTTTAGGATTATCCATTTTATAAACTTCTTTAGCAAATGTAGAACCTAAAATAGCAAACTGATATAATACATCTGGCTTGCAATCGGCATTGGTACCCACGTCTAAAATAATTCCAAAGCCACCACTTAATTTTGGTAAAATGGAAGTAATACACGGGCGAATAACACCAGGCACGGCTTTTACACTAAACATAGCTCCAACTAGCATAGCGCCAGTATTACCAGCACTTGCAAAACATTGAATCTCGTTTTCTTTTAATAATTTATAACCAACAGCAATGCTGCTTTGTGGTTTTTGCGCCAAAGCTTTCGTTGGATGTTCACCCATTTCAATCACATCGGGTGCATGCACAAACTCAAACTTATCTTCTGAAACGCCTTTTTCTTTTAAATGCTGTTTTGCTTTTTCGCTATCGCCAATCAATACCATTTTTACATCAGCTGGTAATGAATCAAGTGCCATTATAGCACCATCCATGCAATTTGCTGGGGCAAAATCTCCCCCCATAATGTCTAATCCAATTTTCATATTCTGTATGTTGTTTTAGGCTCAGTATTTCATTTCAAACGAGCCAAAATCAAGCGACTAAGCAACTAATTTATGAGTTAATATGCAATAATTAGGTTGCAAAGTTATTAACCTTGATTAGATAATTGTGTTTAAACTTTCTATACAATGGGATGTTGTATCTAATATGTTGATAATGTGAATGATAAAACTAATATGAAAATGATTTTTGTAAAATATTGATTGTACTTTTGAGCCATGAAATAGTCATGTTGCTATCAGTGCAAACACGAGTGAAGATAACATGACTATACCATATGGCCTGTAAAAAAAATAAATATCTGCATATGACAATTGAAGAAATAGAAAACGAAATCATTGAAGAGTTTGAATTGTTTGGCGATGATTGGGAAGGGAAATACGAGCATTTAATTGAACTAGGAAAGTCGCTACCAAAGATAAAAGAAGAATTAAAAACGGAAGATCGCATCATCAAAGGCTGTCAAAGTAAGGTTTGGTTGCATTCAGAAAAACAAGGCGATGAAATTGTTTACACAGCCGATAGCGATGCTATTATTACAAAAGGCATGGTAGCTTTAATGATACGCGTATTATCGCATCAAAAACCGCAAACTATTTTATCAGCTAATTTGGATTTTATTAATAAAATTGGATTAACAGAACATTTATCTCCTACTCGCGCTAATGGTTTAGTGAGCATGATTAAACAAATGAAATTAGATGCGATGGCATTAAGCTAACTGTATGAACAAAAAAGCCATCTCTTGGATTATTTTAATTGCACTGTCATTAGTTTGGGGTAGCTCTTTTATGTTGATGAAGCAAGGTTTAAAAGCCTTTAGCAGTGATGAAGTAGCAGGTTTAAGGATTACCATTGCTTCGGCTTTTATGTTGCCATTTTTAATCAAACATTATAAAATAGATTTAAAAACAAATTTAAAAGGCTTGTTGTTGATGGGTGTTTTTGGAAATTTAATTCCAGCCTTTTTATTTACCAAAGCCGAAACACAAATCAGTAGTAGCTTAACAGGTATGTTAAACGCCCTAACACCTATGTTTACTATTATGATTGGTATGATTGCGTTTAATCATAAAATTACCAAGTCACAAATCATCGGTGTTTTGGTAGGTTTTGTAGGAGCCATTGCTTTGGTAGCTTTAGGAGATAGTAAGGAGGATGATCAAACAAAAAACATCATGTATAGTTTATTGGTGGCAGCAGCTACTTTGTGTTATGCTATCAGCGTGAATGGTATTAAAGCGTATTTAGGGCATGTGAATTCGTTAACGGCTACTGTTTGGTCTTTTACTATTATTGGCCCAATGGCGGCTATTTATTTGTTTGGGTTTACCGATGTGGTAGCGCATGCCACACATCATCCCGAGGCTTTACGTTCTTTAGGTTTTATCAGTATTTTGGCTATAGTTGGTTCTGCTCTTTCGGTAGTAGTTTATAATACGTTGATTAAGTTATCAGGAACTGTGTTTGCGGCCAGTTGCACCTATTTAATTCCTATAGTGGCCATTGGTTGGGGTTTATTTGATGATGAGGTGATTAATTTGTTTCAAGTATTGGCAGTAATTGTGATTATTGCAGGGATTTGGATGATTAATTCGGTAAATAAGCCTGCTGAGGAGATAATTGATAAATAATTGATATTCAGCTATTTAGATAATAATGTAGAATTTAAGCGTGTTAAATCCCTCAAATTTACTGCTATTTAGCTTAAAAATTGCTCAAAATCTTTGGCAGATACAAAAAACCACCTATCTTTGCCGTCCTTAAAAAAATTATTAACAATTAAAATTTAACACTCATGTATGCAATTGTAGAAATAGCAGGGCAACAATTTAAAGTGGAACGAGGCAATAAAGTTTACGTTCACCGCCTAGATGCTAATGAGGGTGCTAAAGTAGAGTTTGACAAAGTTTTCTTATTAGATAACGGCGGAAAAATCTCTGTTGGAGCCCCAACTGTTGATGGCGCAAAAGTTGTAGCCACAGTAATCGAACACTTAAAAGGCGATAAAGTTATCGTATTTAAGAAATTACGTCGTAAAGGATACCAAAAATGGAATAACCACCGTCAACATTTGACTCAGTTATTAATTCAAGGTGTACTTGCTAAAGGTGATACTTTAAAAGACGAATTAAAAGCTGAAAAATCAGTTCGCGAGTTCTTAGCTCCAAGCCACAGAAATCCTGTAGTTAGAGAAGAAGTTGTGGTTGAGAAAAAAGCACCTGCAAAAAAAGCAGCAGCTAAAAAAGCGCCTGCAAAAAAAGCAGCTAAAAAAACTGAAGAATAATTAAACATTAACCATTAAATTTTTAAACAATGGCACATAAAAAAGGAGCCGGCTCCACAAACAACGGTCGTGAATCACACAGTAAACGTTTAGGCGTTAAAATTTTTGGTGGTCAGGCATGTATCTCTGGGAACATTATTGTTCGTCAACGTGGTACAAAACATAATCCAGGAGTAAATGTAGGAATGGGAAAAGACCATACTTTATTTGCTTTAGTAGATGGTAAAGTTGTTTTCAAAAAGAAAGCAGACGACAGATCATACGTTTCGGTTGTTCCTGCATAAGGGATAATAGAAACTTAATTTATTAAGTACTTAAAGCCCTCCGAAAACCGGTGGGCTTTTTGTGTTTTTTATCTCACCCCAACTCTTCTCTAAAAAGAGAGGGGATATTTAATTACAAATATTAAATTTATCCTTTCAAAATAAATACCATGTTACAACTTAGTTACATTCAAGAGAATAAAGCAGACGTTTTAAAACGTTTAGCTATTAAGAATTTTAAAGATGCGGAAAGCATTATCAATTCGGTAATAGAATTAGATAATAGCCGTAAAGCAGCTCAACGTCAGGCAGACGATACTAAAGCAGAAGCTAATACCTTAGCGAAGCAAATTGGTGAGTTAATGAAATCGGGCAAGAAAGATGAAGCAGAATTATTAAAAGCAAAAACGGCAGATTTAAAATCGAAAGAAAAAGAGTTTGACGAAACGCTAAAAAATATTGAAGCTGAGATTCAAAAACTATTAGTAACGGTTCCCAACTTGCCTAACTTAACAGTTCCTGTTGGTAAAACTCCTGAGGATAATGAAGTGGTTAATGAGCACGGTGTAATTCCTACATTACATGCAGGCGCAACTCCTCATTGGGAATTAACCACTAAATATGATTTAATTGATTTTGAATTAGGTGTAAAATTAACAGGAGCTGGTTTCCCAGTATACAAAGGAAAAGGAGCAAGATTGCAACGCGCTTTGATTAATTATTTTTTAGATAAAGCAACAGCTGCAGGATATAACGAAGTTCAACCACCAATTTTAGTCAATGCGGATAGTGGTTACGGAACAGGTCAGTTACCTGATAAAGAAGGACAAATGTATCATTGCCAAGTTGATGATTTGTATTTAATCCCGACAGCTGAGGTTCCTATTACAAACATGTATCGTGATGTGATGTTAAAGGAAAGCGATTTACCAATTAAAAATTGTGGTTACACGCCTTGTTTTAGAAGAGAAGCAGGAAGCTACGGAAAAGATGTGCGTGGTTTAAATCGTTTACATCAATTTGATAAAGTGGAGATTGTACAAATTACCGCACCAGAAAATTCTTACAAAACCTTAGAAAACATGCGTGAGTTTGTTTGCAGTTTATTGCAAGAATTAGAATTGCCTTACCGTACATTAAAATTATGCGGAGGCGATATGAGTTTTGGTTCAGCTTTAACTTACGATTTAGAAGTGTGGAGTGCAGCTCAAGCACGTTGGTTAGAAGTAAGTTCTGTTTCTAACTTCGAAACGTTTCAAACTAACCGTTTAAAGTGTCGTTACAAAGATGCGAATGGTAAAACACAATTAGCACATAGTTTAAATGGAAGTGCATTAGCATTGCCTCGTATTGTTGCGTCTTTATTAGAAAACAATCAAACGGAAGCAGGTATTAAAATCCCTAAGGTATTAGTGCCTTATACGGGTTTTGATATGATTGCATAATTGTTTGTTTAACCGCAAAGAACGCTAAGGTTTTTCGCAGAGAGCACAAAGAAAAAAGCAATAAAACTAAATAAAAGAGCGCAAGGTAATATTCCCTGCGCTCTTTGCATTTTCTTATCGTCCTTTGCGTTTAAATGCCTCTAAAAACAATATACCGCTTGCAATAGCGTTATATAATTTCTACTTTAGTATCAATGAATATTTACTCTCAAAAACAACAATGGAAATGGGCGCTATTTATAGTAGCTATAATTATTGTTTTCACGTCGCTATGGTACACCACTAAACTAGTGAACAGTATTAAAAGCGATGAAGAGAAAAAAGTAAGATTATGGGCCCAAGCCGTTCAGAAAAAAGCAGGACTCGTAAAATTCACTAATGATTTATTTCAAAAACTGCAAACCGAGGAGCTTAAAAAGGCTGAGCTATATGCTTTAGCTACAAAAGAATTAAGTTCTGATGCATTCACCATTTCAGAATTTGTTTTAAAAGTACTGCAAGACAATACAACGGTGCCAGTAATCTTAACAGACGACAAAGATAATATTACCGCCAGCAGAAATTTAGATTCGGCCATCGAGCATAATAGCGAAGCTTTAAAAAACGAATTGGTTAAAATGAAGGCTTTGTATGAGCCCGTAGTGATTGATATTTATAGAGGCAAGAAAAATTTCTTATATCATAAAGACAGTCGTTTGTTTTCTGATATTAAAGTAGTGTTTGATAGTATCATCAAATCTTTTATTTCGGATGTAGCCATTAATAGTGCTGCTGTGCCCGTTATTTATACCGACTCTTCTAAAACGTCTATCATTGCTGTTGGTAATATTGACTCTGTAAAAATCAGTACTCCTGAAAAATTAAAAACTACCATTGATGAAATGGAAAAACAAAACACGCCTATTTTAATTGACTTAGGTGATGGTTCTAAAAATTATATTTTCTATGAGCAATCGCCATTGCTAACACAATTGCAATATTATCCTTATGTGCAATTTGGAGTGATAGGCATTTTCTTATTAATTGCTTACATTTTATTCAGTACCTCGCGTAAAGCAGAACAAGATCAAGTGTGGGTGGGTATGAGTAAAGAAACAGCACATCAATTAGGAACACCTTTATCTTCGCTCATGGCCTGGATAGAGTATTTAAAAGGAAATGGAACCGATGATATGATTGTGACAGAAATGAACCGTGATGTGATGCGTTTGAATATGATTACTGAGCGTTTTTCTAAAATCGGTTCTCAACCTACTTTGCAAGATGAAGATGTTTGTTTGGTAGTGAAAAATGCCATGGACTATTTAAAGCAGCGCACGTCTAAAAACGTTAATTATATTTTAGAAATTCCAGAAACGGAAATTCATGCGCAACTTTCGGTTCCTTTATTTGAATGGGTAATTGAAAACATTTGCAAAAACGCTGTAGATGCTATGGATGGTAAAGGCGAATTTAAAGTAACCATTATTGATATACCTGAAGGTGTTGCCATTGACTTAGCAGACACGGGAAAAGGCATTCCAAAATCAAAACATAAATCGGTTTTTAAACCAGGCTACACCACTAAAAAACGTGGCTGGGGTCTTGGATTATCTTTATGCAAACGCATCATCGAAAATTATCATGATGGTAAAATATTTGTGCTGCACAGCGAAGAAGGGAAGGGTACAACTTTTAGAATTATTTTGAAGAGAGGGTAGTCTTTGTATTTGAACACCTGACAGGCATTATGCTATATCATTAAAATATAGTATAAAATATACAACACTTAAATACATCCACAACATCGAAAACAAAACATGAACGATGGTTTCAAATGTTTTACCTTTCCATAGGCTAGGGGAGTAACCAAAAAACTGAATCACTAAACGTACAGCCCAAAATATACCAAAGCCTAAGCATATTGTTTTTCCAAGATGGGTTTCAATTAATTCGTTGGTGGCTGTAAGACATAGTAAGCCCATTAAAAATACAGTTAAGGCTATAAAGAGAGTGTGAACCGTCGTCATCTGACGATTGATTAAACTCAAAGACTTCAATTCTTTTTCCCAATTAAAATACTTTGGAAAAATAGCATGAATTAATGCTAATGCCATTAAGAGTAAACCAATTATTTTTAAATGAATGTGCATTATATAAAATTAAGGACAACTTTTGAATATAGACATAAATGGAGTGAACTTTGTTTCTTCGAAAGAAGTAAAACCTGCGCTTAAAAATGATTTTTTCCAAACCGATTTTGAGAAAAAATGAGTGAATCCAATAGAGAATGCCATGAAATTTGGGAAGTCTCGCAAGTGCTCCACCATAATTACTTGACCAGTTGGCTTGCACACGCGATGGCATTCTTTTAAAAATTGTATTTTTTCTTCTTCTGCTCTTATTTCGTGAGTAGCTGATAATAAAAATACAACATCAATCGATTTGTCTGGCAAAGGAATGTGATTTGTTGTTATTGCTTGTGTGTTGGGAAATACCATACTTACTTTTCTTGCCCTAACAATAGCGGGTTCTGTATGTTGTTGCGGATTATAAAAATCAAAGACGTTTATAGTAGCATTAGGAAAATGATGTTGAATACTGAAGCTAGTTTCGTCAAATCCTGCGTTGATGTTTAGTATTTGTAGAGAATCATCAGTATTAGTGAAATATTTTTTTAACCAACCAAAACGATAATAGCCCGAAAAATCATATACATAAGCTGATACAATTAAAGGCATTACAAAGCCATAAGTAAAGGAAGCAATGATGATCCAAAATAAAATATCATTCCATTTAAACACTACGTGGCTTGCAATGATTAAAGCTAAGACAGAAAGGCCAATCACATAAAAGTGCCTATTAAAGCTTAAAATATTTAGTACTCCTTGAAATTTTCTTCTCTTTATTTCCATGATTCTATTTTTCCTTTTTTCCAATAGTATGGAATATTTTTAATGACAAAGGCATTTGCTAAAATGGCGTTTTCAAGTTGTAAGTCATTTAAAAAATTGAAATGATAATCTATTACTTTTACAGGAGTTGGTGTCCAGTTTTCTCGCACACCTTCAATAATTAAAACTTCTCAGGTTGCTTTGTTATAGGTAAATGTAAAAGGCAAAGGACCAGCAAATCGTCGTGCTTCTTTCCAATCGGCAAATGGTGACTGTTGAGGTAAAAGAATGTTATCTTCGTTTTTACTAATTTTTACTTTAAATTTTGAATGATTAGAACTGATTTGTTTGTTGTCTATTTCTTCTATTTGTTGAATATCGGTAGTGGTGTAATTGTAATGAGTAAATATATTTCCCATTAATTCCATTTTCTTTTTATCGGTTTCTGATTTTAAAATATACAAACCACGTAAATTTTTTCCAGCGCTATTGGTATAACGAACAAAAACTCGATACCCAATTAAGAAAAAATCATTCCCCATAAATTTAGGAAAACCTTTAGGGCGTAAATCCTTTGTTTGTACCATAGCTACTGCAACAAATGCCCATTTATCCTGAAAGGTATCTAATTGCAAACATTCGGGAATTAAATGTTGTAATTGTTCTTTAGTTAAAGCAAAGGTTAATACCAACGAACTTTCAAAAAACGCTTCAACGGCAAAAGGATGATTTTTTAAAAATGACAACATGCGCTTAGTTGATGAGCTTTTTATTTAAATGAAATTCGTTGAGATAGATAACCACAATTAATAATAAGGCAAATAATGAATTGAATTTACCCCACAATAATAAATCAGGAACTAATATAAACTCTAATGCATTCATTGTAGCAATGATGGTTATTTGAGCAATTGCATTTAATTTACTTTTGTATCGACTCAAAATCCAAACAGTCATGATGATTTCGGAAATGCCAATTAAAATAGTTAATGGTCGTGCGTAATGATCTCCTAAAATACTAGCTACAATTTGCTGATGTCTTGGAACTAAATCAAACACCTTGCAAAACAAACCATTGGCTAACCAAATAGCTGCAATGCAGTAGTTTAATATTTTGTGTAGTGTTTTTATATTTAATTAAATCTACAAAAATTCTTGTAAATAAAAAACCCTCAGCTAGCTGAGGGTTTTGATATTAAGATTCTTTTCTGTTATTTATTTCGTCTCTTATTTTAGAGGCTAATTCGTATTGTTCTTCATCCAAAGCCGTTTCTAATAAATTTTTTAATTCTTCAGTCGATTTAGATTTGTACTCGCCTTCAGGGTTTGGTGAAGACATTTCTTCAACTGGTGCAGATGACATAGAACTTTCATTAGTAGGTAAAGTTTCATCATCCAATACAATACCTGCCGATTTTAAAATAAATTCGTAAGTATAAATTGGACAATTAAATCGAACAGCTAAAGCAATCGCATCACTTGTGCGCGCATCAATTTCTACTTCACGTGTTCCGTCAGTACAAACTAGTTTCGCGTAAAAAATACCTTCTACTAAATTGTATATTAAAATTTCAGTGACTTCAATAGAGAAGGTTTCTGAAAAGGCTTTAAATAAATCGTGTGTTAATGGGCGAGTAGGAGTCATTTTTTCTAACTCAATAGCAATTGCTTGAGCTTCGAATCCTCCAATAATAATTGGTAAACGGCGGCTACCAGTACTTTCGCCTAAAACAAGGGCGTAAGCGCCACTTTGTGTTTGGCTGTAAGATAAACCAACAATTTCTAATCTAACTTTCTTCATACCCATTTTAACGAGAATCTAATATACAAAAAATGGTTGAATTTAGTTTTGATTTGCTTTGAATTTTTTAACTGCTTCTATCAATTTAGGAACAATTGTAAAGGCATCTCCAACCACTCCGTAATCAGCAGATTTAAAGAAAGGAGCTTCTTTATCGCTATTAATAACCACAATTGTTTTACTTCCGTTAACACCAGCTAAATGCTGAATTGCTCCAGAAATACCAATAGCAAAATATAAATTAGGACGGATAGCAACACCTGTTTGTCCAACATGCTCATGATGTGGTCTCCAGTGCATATCTGCAACCGGACGAAAACAAGCCGTTGTTGCTTTTAATTCTTTTGCTAATTCTTCAATCATTCCCCAATTTTCAGGGCCTTTCATTCCACGACCAGCAGACACTACTAACTCAGCTTCTGGCAATGGAGCCATTCCGCCAACATCCGTTGATTTTTTTTCTTTTACTACAATTTTAGAAGCGGCTAATTCAACTGTAAAGTCAACTACCGTTGCAGCGTTATCTCCTAATTTTACAGGGAAAGAGTTTGGTAATAAAGAAATGATTTTGATATCGCTGTTAATTGAATACACAGCGGTTGCTTTTCCTGAGAAAACGTTTTTCTTTACTTCTAAGCTTGCTCCATTTACAGTTGGGAAATCAACAGCACCTGCTACTAAACCAGCTTTTAAGCGAGCTGATAAACGAGGAGCCGCAGCTTTGCCTGTAATGTCAAAAGAGAAGATAATAATTTTTGCGCCTTCTGCTTTAGCAGCTTGTTCAACCGCCGAAGAGATTAACATACTGTCTAAAGATGCTAAAGCATCATTTTTAACAGATAATATTTTTTTAGCACCTGCTTTCCCAATATCTTCTAATTGAGCAGCATCTGCATTAATAGCTACAGCAGTTACGCTAGAACCTGTTAATTCAGCAATTTTAGCAGCGTAGTTTACTGCCTCTAAAGATGCTTTTTTTACTTTTCCTTTATTTATTTCTGTATATACTAAGATCATTTTATTAAGTTTTTAGTTGTTGGTTTTTAGTTTTTAGTTGAGGATTGTTTTCAAACAACTAATAACTCATATCGAATAACTTTTTAAATAACTTTTGCTTCAGTGTGTAACAAGTTCACTAACTCATCCATGTTATTTTCATCAATCATTTTCACAGTTGTTCTTCCTGCCGATAATGTGTATGATTTAACATTGGTTAATTTTTCAGCACCACTTGCCGCTACCACGGTTAATGGTTTTGTACGAGCGCTCATAATTCCTTTCATGTTAGGAATGCGTTGTTCTGCCATTCCTTTAGCACAAGAAACTACTAATGGTAATTCACATTCTACTACTTGAGTTCCGCCATCTACATCATGTTCAACCGTAGCTTTGTTTCCTTCCAAATCAAATTTAGTAGCTAACGAAACTAAAGGTAAATCCATAAAACCAGCAATCATAGCACCAACTGATGAACCATTAAAGCTAATCGTTTCTTTACCTGTCATAATTAAATCATAACCATTTGCTTTTGCATAGTTAGCAATTTGCTCTGCTACAAAATAAGCATCAGGACCTTCCGCATCAATACGAACACCATCATCAGCACCTAAAGCAAATCCTTTACGAATGGTTGCATCGCTATCTGCTAAACCAACATGAATCAAGGTTACTTTTTCAGCCTTACCAGCCTCTTTTAATTCTAACGCACGAACAAGTGCATACCACTCGTCGTATGGGTTAATAATAAATTGTACACCAGCAGCGTTAAATTCTGTATCGCCGTTAGTAAAAGCTATTTTAGTAGTTGTATCAGGTACGTTACTAATTGGAACTAATATCTTCATTGTGTTTTGATTTTTAAAAAGGTGAGCAAATTTATAAAAATATGGCTGTAAATCAAGTGATAAACAACCGTTTTTTTACTTTGTTTTGACGAAAATATAACCACTTGTAAGCGAGGGTTTTAAGTTTGTAAAAAGATGAAAAAAAGAGTCTGTTTTTACGGTTTCGACCTCGTTTCTATAATTTCTACAATCGCTTTTAATTCCATTGCTTTTTGTTTACATTTGAAACTTTATATCTTATTATGAGGACAATAGAATTTAGAGAAGCCCTACGCGAAGCAATGAACGAAGAAATGCGTCGCGATGAAACCATTTTTTTAATGGGAGAAGAAGTGGCTGAATATAATGGAGCTTACAAAGTTAGTAAAGGTATGTTGGCCGAATTTGGTCCTAAACGTATTATTGATACACCTATTGCAGAGCTTGGTTTTGCTGGTATTGGAGTAGGAGCAGCAGTAAACGGGTTACGCCCAATTATTGAATTCATGACTTTCAACTTTTCTTTAGTTGCCATTGATCAAGTAATTAATGCAGCGGCTAAATTTTTAAGTATGAGTGGCGGTCAGTATAATTGCCCAATCGTATTTAGAGGTCCAACGGCTAGTGCAGGGATGTTAAGTTCTCAACACTCTCAAGCTTTTGAAAATTGGTACGCCAACTGCCCAGGTTTAAAGGTAATTGTCCCATCGAATGGATATGATGCTAAAGGATTAATGAAATCTGCGATTCGTGATAATGACCCTGTTATTTTCATGGAAAGTGAGCAGATGTATGGAGATAAATGCGAAATTCCTGATGGAGAATATTTAATTCCGATTGGAGTTGCTGATATTAAAAGACCAGGAACAGATGTAACGATTGTTTCTTTCGGAAAAATTATGAAAGTGGCTTTAGCAGCTGCGGCAGAATTAGAGAAAGAAGGCATTAGCGCAGAGGTGATTGATTTAAGAACAGTTCGTCCTATTGATTACGATACTGTTATTACTTCTGTAAAGAAAACAAATCGTTTAGTGGTAGTTGAAGAAGCTTGGCCATTGGCAAGTATTTCTTCTGAAATAGCATTCAGAGTTCAGAAAGACGCCTTTGATTATTTAGATGCACCTATCCGTCGTATAACAACTGCGGATGTTCCATTACCTTATGCTCCAACTTTAATTGAAGCTTCGTTGCCTAACGTTGCAAAAACGATTAAAGCGGTGAAGGATGTGATGTACGCTACGAAATAAAAAATAAATATTTAGCAAACAAAAAACTCCTTCAGATTTCTGAAGGAGTTTTTTGTTTGGTGTGATTACTGTTTAGTTTTTCAACTTCACAATAATAAATTCTGTTCTTCTATTTACAGAGTGTTCGTATTCAGTACAAGTAGATTTTACTTTTCCTTCGCAACCACAAGTGTTTAATAATTTACTTTCACCGTATCCTTTACCCGAAATACGAGACTTGTCAATCCCTTGTTTAACAATATATCCAGCAGCAGACACAGCTCTTGCCCCAGATAATTTTAAGTTAGCTGCAGCACCACCTCTACAATCGGTATGTGCGCCTAATTCAATAATCATATTTGGATACTCTTTCATAATAGCTACAACTTTGTTTAATTCGATAGCAGCATCTGGTCTGATTTTAGATTTACCTAAGTCGAAATAGATTGGTTTAATGTCAATCATTTTAGCTAAGTCCATACCAACTTCAACTTTACCGATGGTTAAAGCCAATAATTCATTCATTTGAATTTCGCCTTCTTTTTTGATATCATAAGTGAAGTTTAATGTTTTGGTGACATAACCTTCTTTTTCAATGGTTACTAAATACAATAATTTATCTCCAATTTTTTTACCTTTAATTGGTTTTCTGTATTCTCCATTTTTTTCTGTTTTCAATAGTTCAAAATCATTGCTTATAGCTAAGTCTTTAATTATAATTTTTACACCTTCAATTCCTGCACCTGTTTTAGCATCGTATATGCCTGCTAATAAGGTTAAGTTCGGATCAATTTCTAATTCAATAGTTTTAGTAAACTCTTCTTCTTCGGTTGATGATTTAGTAGAAATAGAATCTTGCATTTCAAAATACTTTTCTTTTTTAACGAGTAAAGCATAATTAATATCTTCTTCTAACACCGTTTGAAATTCACCTTTTTCGTTTGTCATAAACGAATCGGTATTTAATTTAATAGTTGTTAATGGCAATAATTCTTGTGTGTTTTTATCTTTAATAATAAAATTCACTGTTTTACCTCTCGATACTTTTCTTAATACATCAACATTATATATGTCGTCGTTCATTCCACCATTTTTTCTGTTAGAACTCAAAAATCCTTTTTTGCCATCTGCGTTTAAGTTATAGGCAAAGTCGTCGTGTTCACTATTTACAGGTTTCCCCATATTATAAACCTTACCTGCTTTATCATCTCTTATTTTTGTTTCGTAAATATCTAAGCCACCTAATCCTTCGTGGCCATTAGAAGCAAAGTATAAGATGTTGTCTTCGGTAATAGAAGGGAATAATTCATTCCCTTTAGTGTTCACTTTTTCTCCTAAGTTTATCGGAGAACTCCAAGCTCCACCTGCATCTTTTTTACAATAGTATAAATCCATGCCGCCTTGTCCGCCACCCATATCAGAAGCAAAGTATAAAGTTTTTCCATCAGCACTGAGCGCAGGATGAGCACAGTTATATTCATTACTATTAAATTTCAATACCATCAAAGATTGTAGGTTATCATTTAAGATAGTAGCCTGCATGATTTTAAGTTTTTGACTTCCATCTAAACTTTGATCTTTTTTGTTGGTTGAATTTCTGGTGAAGAAAATATTTGTACCATCTTTACTTGCACAAAAAGGACCATCATTAAATTTTGGAGCATAATCTGCAATAAACATTGCAGGTGTTTCATATTCTCCAAATTCATTTTTTTCTGTCATAAACATGTGACAATAGCTATTTCCTGTCCAACCATGTCTTCTTGTAATCCAAGTTGATTTTGTTCTGTTAGACGTAAAAATAATTTTATCATTCATGAATGTGAATGCCGAAAAATCATCAAACTTTGAGTTATGCATAAATTCTTTTAAAGCATAAGCATCTGCATTTTTAGAAAACTTTTGAAGATTCGTAATTGCTTTTGTAAAAGCTTCACCTCTTTTATCTCCTTTGTATTCTTCCATGTATTTTTTCGCATCATCATATTTGCCGGCTTCCATTAAGGCTTGACCGTAATATAATTTATGAATATCTTCTGCTTTACCTGTTTTTACTAATTTGCCGTAACAAATTAATTGTCCTCGGTTGTTATTAGTTAAACGATAGCAGTCTCCTAAATTGGTTAGTACATCTGCATTTGCACTATCTTTCCTTAAAGCACTTTCATACTTAGGAATAGCTTGTACATAAAGTTTAGAAGAATAGAGTTTATTGGCTGATTTAATCGTAGGATTTTGTGCTACGCTTTCAAGAGCTAATAAACTGATAATAGAAAATATAATAATTGACTTGTTCATAATACTAGAAATATCTTGGTGTTACTACTTTACGTTGTTTGTATGAGAATAAATACCCTAATGTAATCTCATGTGAGCCTTGAGAATATTTTTGGATTTTAGTTAAAGCATAATCATAAGAATAGTTTACTAAAAACTGAGGAGTAACTTGAATTCCTAATAAGGCAGAAATATCAGCACTACTTCTATAAGAAACGCCTGCCCATATTTTATTTTTAATTAAAAAGTTGGCATTGATGTCGTACTGCAAAGGTGCATTTTGAACCATTTTCACCATAGCTTGTGGCTTCACTTTTAAATCTTCATTAATCGTAAATACATTTCCTATAGTTAAATAGTAATGGAATTTATTCACGCTTAATTTTGTTGATTGATCAATTTCGCCACTTGTTGTAAATACATAACTATCATCAATCATACGAGGAATAGAAAGTCCAGCATAAAAAGTATTAGTGTAATAGTAAAGCCCTGCGCCAAAGTTTGGAGTAATGATACTAGGTGTATTTTGCGACACTTGTATATCACCAGCTTCTGTTGCTTTTAACTCAGATAATTTATTTACTTGGTTATGAATACCACCCATTAAACCAAAAGACAACTTACCTTTTTCGCCTGCTTTAATTCTGTAAGCATAGTTTAAGTAAACTAGGTTACGACTTAATTTTCCAATTTGTTCGTTTAAGAAACTAATACCTAATCCCATTTTATCATTAGCTAATGGGCCATGCAGTGTAAACGACGTTGTAATTGGTCGCCCAGGAAAATTAACCCATTGCTGACGGTGAGTTAAGTTTACAGCCATTGCTTCTTTAGAGCCTGTATAGGCAGGGTTAATATACATTTCATTAAACATATATTGTGTAAACATAGCGTCGTATTGTGCTTTAGCACCCACTGCGCTAAACAAAGCTATTACGATTATTAAAATTGATTTTTTCATTGTCTTATTTTTTTAACTTCTTATAATAATTTTAGTATGAATTAATATTGTAATACGACATAACCATTTACAGGTTCATCTGCTCCGTCTTCAAATTCTATCACGTAGTAGTATGTTCCTTGTGGTAATTTGCTATTACCGATAATTAATCCACTTACATTTGGTGTTCCATTCCATGTATTATCATAAGCATCGTTTTGGTAAACTTTATTTCCCCAACGGTTAAATACAGTTAAGTTAACAGTACGACCTTCGATTCCTTTAATCACAAAGAAATCATTTTTGCCATCACCATCTGGAGTAAATACTTCAGGAATGAATAAATTCACATCTGGTAACTCAAGAACTGTAGGAACATTTTCTCCTGGTTCTGTTGCCACTCCATTTCCGTTAGGATCAGGATTTGTTCCAGTGTTAGAACTATCTCTTACTGTTCCTCCAGTAGAATTAATTCCGTTTCCAATGGCAATGTTTGTAATTGATCTTACTTCGTTTGGTGTAATATTAAGTACAAACGTTATCGTTTGAGTTTCTCCTGGCGCTAATGTACTAGAGTTTGCAATTAATAATGCAATATCACTATTTCCATTATAGCTACCATTAGCTGTTAAATTTCCAGTCGTTGTAGGACCAGATTTAATTGTAAACGTAGCTGGTGTTGGAATATTTAATGTGTCAAATACTTGAACAGATTTAAGCGTATCGTTTCCTAAGTTTTTAACTGTAATTACATAAGTAACATCTAATGTTTTATCAGCTAATATTTCAGAAACTGTTCCACTCTTAGCAACTCCAATTTGTGAATTTGGATTTAAGCTAACTACGGTTGCAGTATCATTATTTGTTGGGTCGCCATCATTGTCAGGATCCCATCCAAAACCAGTATTTGAACTATCCGCTACAGTTACTGTTCCATCAAAACCAGAACCAATTGCTGAGTTTCTGAAAGGGCCAAAGAATCCGTTTGGATTAATTTGAACAGTAAATACAATCGTATCTTTTCTGCCTGCAGTTAAAGTACTTGTTAATGGTAATAACATGTCGTTTTGTGTTGAACCATCAAAAGTTGCATTAACCGTTAAACTACTGTTAAGTGATGTTACAACAGGTGCAGAGATGACACTGTATGTTGTTGGTAAAGGGAATGTACTATTTAAATTATCAATAATGCTAAAGTTAGTTAAGTTAACTGTTGAAGCATTTGTTGCAACAACTGTATAAGTAACATTGTAGGCATTGTTGTTTACAAATGTTGGAGTACTAACAGCTTTGGTCATACCTAATACATTTGGACTAACTGTAGATGTACAATTTGTTGGTGTTAATGTTACTGTTACATTTGCAAAACATCCATTAGCACTAAATACTCTAATTGTATATGGTATTGCAGTTGCTGGATTGTTTAAAGTGTTTGTTAATATACCACCAAATGGAATTACATTTCCTGTTGCATACGTTGCAGATCCTGTATAAGTTGCTGCTTGTGATAAATCGTATGTGTCAGTTGCGCCATATCCAGAAATCATAATTGTACCATCATTGTTTGTAATTGTACCAGTGCATGTTGCAGCCATTGCCATTGCAGTAAATGAAGGCACTGTTGTATCAGTTGTAACAGTCACTACTACTGTATTTGAACATCCATTTGTTGGATCAGTTACAGTTACAGTATAATCGCCTGGTAGAGTTGTACTCGGGTTTTGTAATGTTGAGTTAAAGAATAATGGGCCATTCCAAACATAACCATAAGTTGGAGTAGTTGCAGTAATTACCGAAAGCGTTACAGTTGAATTACATCCTAATACTGGTCCAGGAGACACAACACCTACAACAGGAATAGTTGTATTGGTGCCAATTGTTATTGTTGAAGTTGAACTACAGCCTGTTGTTGCATCGTTAGCAACAACCGTATAATCACCAGCTACACTTGTTGTAGGTGATTGAACCGCTGAAGTGAAGCTTGAAGGGCCTGACCATGTATATGTTAATGTATTTGTTCCTGTTGTTGAAGCAGTTAATGTTACACTAGTTGCACAACCTAAACTTCCAGATGTTACAGCAGTTAAGTTTGGTCCAACTGTATTTGTACCAACTGTAATAGTAGAAGTTGAACTACAACCAGAAGCTATATCTGTAACAGAAATTGTATAATCACCAGCTACAGTTGTAGTAGGGGCTTTGAACTGTTGAAGTAAAGCTTGATGGACCATTCCACGAATACGTTACCGCATTAGTTGAAGAAGGTGTTGCTGTTAAGGTTACGTTACCAGTACAAGTTAAACTTCCTGAAACAGTTGCTGTAAAGTTTGCTGATGCTGTAGTAGTTCCAACTGTTAAAGTTGTTGTTGTATTACATCCTGTTAAGGCATCCGCTACATTCACCGTGTAATTTCCTGCTACACTAGTTGTAGGGGATTGTACAGTTGATGTAAAGCTTGATGGGCCTGACCAAGTGTAAGTTAATGTATTAGTTGTTGTTGAAGCAGCTGTTAATGTAACTGTTCCTGCACAACCTAAACTTCCTGATGTTGTTGCCGTTAAACCAGGAATTGTTGTATTTGTAATCACAGTAACAGTAGATGTGGTTACACAGCTCGTTAACATATCTATTACACCTAAAGTATAAATACCACCTTGTGTAATACCTGTTGGATTTTGAGTAGTGCTTGTATAAGAACTAGGACCAGTCCATAAATAAACAACTGGTGAAGTCGTTGTACTACCAAATAAATTAACACTTGCGGTATTACATGTAATGTCTCCACTTACAGAGGTAGTAACATTTGCAGGCCCTGGCGTTACATTTACAAATACTGTAGATGAAGCTACACATGATCCGTTATCGCCCAATACTGTATAAGTTGTACTTACAGAAGGAGTAGCAGTAACAGTTGCGCCTGAAACATTCATTGGCATCCATGTATATGAAGTTGCACCGCTTGCAGATAAACTGATAGTAGAATTAGCACAAGCTGCTGTTGGATTTGCAACTGCTGTAATTGAAGCGCCAGGAGCAACATCTAATACAAAGGTATTAGTTGATGTACATCCAAATCCATTATCACCTGTAATTGTATATGTTGTTGTTACAGAAGGAGCGTCAGTAATCGTACTTGTTGTTGCACCTGATGGCATCCATGTATAATTAGTTGCTCCGCTTGCTGTTAATGTAGCAGTTGTTCCAACACAAATAGTTCCTGTTGGAGAGGCAGTAATGGTCATTGTAGGACTAGTTCCAACATTTACCGTAATAGTTTGTGTTGCTACACAACCACCGCCATTATCACTTGATACAGTGTATGTTGTTGTAATGGTTGGGCTATCAACAACACTTGCAGTCGTTGCAGAAACTGGACTCCATGTATAAGTTGTGCCTCCACTAGCTGTTAACGTAATTGAACCAGCAGAACATAATGCTGTTGATGTTGCTGCGATTGATAATGACGGCGTTGAATTAACGTTGATCGTAATTGTGTTACTTCCAATACAACCTGCACCATTATCTCCGTCAACCGTATAAGTTGTAGTTACACTAGGAGAAACAACAGTTGTTGTTCCTGTTAATGCTCCAGGATTCCATGTATATGAAGTAGCGCCTGCACCAATTAAAGTTGCACTTGCTCCAGCACAAATAGTTGTTGAAGTTGAAGTAGCAGTTACTGTTGGAGTTGTACTAACATTAATTGTTATTGTTTGTGTACTAGAACATCCAATAGCATCTGCACCAGTGACAGTATAAGTTGTTGTAACTGTTGGACTATCCGTTACACTTACTGTTGTTGCAGATAAAGGCATCCATGTATAAGTTGTTGCGCCACTTGCAGTCATCGTTACTGTATTTGATGAACATAATACTGTAGATGTTGCAGATATTGAAATGGTTGGTATAGAGTTTACATTAATAGTGATGGTTTCAGAAGCTACACAACCTGTTCCATTATCTGCATCAACCGTATATGTTGTTGTAGCAGTAGGAGTAACAACAGTTGTTGAACCTGTAATTGCACCTGGATTCCATGTGTAAGATGTAGCACCTGTACTTGTTAAAGTTGCAGATGAACCAGCACAAATTGTATTTGAACTTGCAGTTGCTGTTATAGATAAAACAGGGCCAACAGTGATTGTAATAGTTTCTGTATTTGTACAACCAACTCCATTATCACCTGTAGCAGTATAAGTCGTTGTTACTGTTGGAGAAACTACTGTAGTTGAACCAGTTAATGCTCCTGGGTTCCAAGTGTAAGTACTTGCACCGTTAGCATTTAATGTAGTACTGTTTCCTAAACAGATGGTATTATTTGAAGCAGACAATGTTAATGTTGGATTAGTGCCTACATTAATTGTAATAGTTTCGGTTCCAATACAACCAGCTCCATTATCACTACTTACTGTATATGTTGTAGTCACTGTTGGATTATCAACAACACTTGCAGTTGTAGCAGTAATTGGACTCCAAGTGTAAGTTGTTCCACCACTAGCACTTAACGTTACTGAACCTGCAGCACATAAAGTTGCTGAGCTTGCTGTAATTGAAAGGCTAGGCGAAGAGTTTACATTGATTGTAATGGTATTGTTAGCAACACAGCCTAAAGTATTATCACCGTCAACAGTATATGTTGTTGTAACTGTAGGACTCACAGCAACTGCCGTACCTGTTAAAGCTCCTGGGTTCCATGTGTAAGATGTAGCTCCAGAACCTGTTAATGTTGTTGTACCTCCTGCACAGATTGTATTTGAAGAAGCAGAAGCGGTCACTGTTAAATTCGGACTAACAGATAATGTAATTGTTTGAGTTGTTGAACATGTACCATTATCTCCAGTTACTGTATAATCAGTAGTAGTTGTTGGAGTTACCATAATTGAAGCAGTGGTTAATGCTCCTGGGTTCCATGTATAAGATGTAGCACCAGTTGCAGTTAACGTTCCACTATTACCTGCGCAAATCGTATTTGAAGAAGCGCTTAAAGTTAATGTTGGATTTGTATTTACGTTTACTGTAACGGTTTCTGTATTAACACATCCAAGTCCGTTGTCGCTTGTTACCGTATAAGTTGTTGTTACAGTTGGCGAAACTACAACGTTGGTTCCAGTTAATGCGCCTGGAGTCCAAGTATAGTTTGCACTACCGTTAGCAGTTAAAGTAGAAGAACTACCAGCACAGATTACAGTTGGAGCTGCAACAGCGGTAAGAGTAGGACTTGGTATAACATCTATTGTAATTGTATTAGTTGCTGAACAACCAAAAGCATTTACTCTATTAATTGTATAAGTTGTTGTAACAGTTGGAGACACAGCTACTGAGTTTCCAATTAATGTACCTGGATTCCAAGTATATGTAGCGGCGCCACTTCCTGTTAAAGTTGTGGTGTTTCCAGCACAAATTGTATTTGATGATGCTGTAGCTGAAACTGTTGGAGCACTAACATTTACATCAACCGTTTGAGTAGCAGAGCAACCAAGTGCGTCTTCACCAATCACTGTATAAGTTGTAGTTACTGTAGGAGTAACAGCAATCGTAGATCCTGTTAATGCACCTGGATTCCAAGTGTATGTTGACGCGCCTGTTCCTGTTAAGGTTGCTGTATTACCAATACATAATACTGTAGGATTAGAGCTTGCTGTTAAAGTAAGCGTTGGATTAACGGTTAATGAAACAGTTGTTGTATTCGAGCAAATACCATTATCTCCAGTTACTGTATATATAGTAGTTGCAGTTGGAGTTACAACTATTGTTGTTCTTGTTAATGCTCCTGGATTCCATGTATATGAAGTTGCTCCATTCGCTGTTAATGTAGATGAGCTTCCTGAACATATAGCTGTTGGCGATGCGATTGCTGTAACTGTTGGACTAGCAATGACATTTATAGTAAGCGTATTAGTAGTTGAGCAACCAGTAATATTAGCACCAGTTACAGAATAGGTAGTAGTAATCGTAGGACTAACCGCTACTGTAAATCCTGTTGTACCACCTGGATTCCAAGTATAACTTACAGCGCCAATTGCTCCTAATGTTGTTGTACTTCCTGCGCATATAGTATTAGCTGCGGCAGCTACAGATAACGTAGGATTTGCATTTACTGTTAATGATAAAGTTGTTGTGTTTGTACAACCTGTTGCAGAAGTTCCAGTTACTGTATATACTGTAGTTACTGTTGGAGTAACAGCAATTGTTGTTCCTGCTATCGCTCCTGGATTCCAAGTGTAAGTTGATGCACCATTTCCTGTTAAGGTTGCAGAAGATCCTGCACAAACAGCTGTTGGATTAGATGAAGCAGTTAATGTTGGTAAAGAATTTACAGTTAATGATACTGTTGTTGTATTTGAACATGAACCACTGTTTCCAGTTACGGTGTAAACTGTAGTAGCCGTTGGAGTAACCACAACGTTAGTTCCTGTTAATGCTCCCGGATTCCATGTATAAGATGTAGCACCGTTTCCTGTTAAAGTTGCAGAAGCTCCTGCGCAAATTGCCGTAGGGTTTGATACTGCTGTTACTGTAGGATTTGGATTCACAACTAAATTAACTGTTCTGGTAGCTGTACAACCTAAAGTGGTTGTTCCAACTACTGTATAAATTGTAGTTGCTGTTGGAGTAACCACAACGTTAGTTCCTGATAATGCTCCAGGAGTCCAAGTATATGTTGATGCACCTGAACCCGTTAATGTTGCAGAAGCTCCAGCACAAATTGCAGTTGGACTTGCTACTGCATTTACTGTTGGATTAGAAACTACTAGAGATAATGTTCTTGTATTTGTACATCCTGCTGCTGAAACACCTGTTACCGTATAAACTGTAGTTGTTGTTGGAGTAACTGCAACCGTTGTTCCTGCTAATGCTCCTGGATTCCAAGTGTAAGTAGAAGCACCGCTTCCTGTTAATGTAGCTGTATTACCAATACATAATACAGTAGGATTAGAAGTAGCTGTTAATGTTGGTAAAGCATTTACAGTTAATGAAACCGTTGATGTATTAGAACAAGTTCCAGTTCTTCCAATGACTGTATAAATTGTAGTTGCCGTAGGAGAAACTACTGCTGTCGTTCCTGTTAATGCTCCTGGATTCCAAGTATATGTTGTAGCGCCACTTCCAGTTAATGTTGCAGAAGAACCAGCACAAATGGCTGTTGGATTAGAAACTGCTGTTACTGTTGGAATTGGTGTTACTGTTAAATTAATAGTGCGAGTTGGACTTGCACAACCAGCTGCACTTGTTCCAACTACACTATAAACTGTAGTTGCTGTTGGTGTAACTGCAATCGTTGCACCTGTTAATGCTCCTGGATTCCATGTGTATGTACTTGCTCCTGTTCCTGTTAATGTTGCAGAAGAACCTGCACAAATAATTGTAGGGCTGCTTGTTGCAGTTATAGTAGGAATTGAATTCACTACTAAACTAACAGTTCTTGTATTTGAACAACCTGAAGCAGAAGTACCAATTACTGTATAGGTAGTTGTAACTGTTGGAGACACAACCGTTGTTGAACCTGTTAAAGCTCCCGGATTCCAAGTATAAGTTGACGCGCCCGAACCAGTTAATGTTGCAGTGGCCCCAGCACAAATTGCAGTTGGATTAGAAACAGCTGTTACTGTTGGATTAGAATTTACAGTAACAGAAACTGTACGAGTATTAGTACAAGAACCATTAGCTCCTGTTACTGTATAGATCGTTGAAGTAGTTAGTGTAACTGCTACAGTTGCTCCGGCTAAAGCACCAGGGTTCCATGTATACGATGTTGCACCACTTGCTGTTAAAGAAGTTGATGCTCCTGCACAAATGGTTGCGGAAGTTGCAGAAGCTGTTACTGTTGGAGTTGTTGTTACCGTTAATGATAAAGTTCTTGTATTCGTACAACCTAAAGTTGAAGTGCCAACAACTGTATATATGGTAGTTGCTGTTGGTGTAACCGCAACAGTTGCGCCTGTTAAAGCACCTGGATTCCATGTATAAGTAGAAGCCCCTGTCCCTGTTAAAGTGGCAGTGTTACCTGAACATAATATTGTTGGGTTAGAAACTGCTGTTACTGTTGGTGATGGACTAACGGTTACAGAAACCGTTCTTGTATTAGTACAAGAACCGTTAGCTCCTGTTACAGTATAAATAGTTGTAGTGGTTGGATTGACAACTGCTGTTGTACCTGTTAAAGCGCCTGGGTTCCATGTATAAGATGTTGCACCACTTCCCGTTAAGGTAGCAGATGAACCTGCACATATTGCTGTTGGACTTGAAACCGCTGTTACAGTTGGAGTAGGATTTACAACTAAATTCAATGTACGAGTTGCACTTGTACAACCTGCTGTGTTTGTTCCTACAACACTGTAAATAGTTGTAGCTGTTGGAGTCACTGCAATGGTAGCTCCTGTTAAAGCACCTGGATTCCAAGTATAAGTTGATGCTCCAGATGTAGTTAATGTTGCTGTACTACCTGAACATAAAACTGTTGGGTTGCTAACTGCTGTTAGTGTAGGAATTGGACTTACTTGTAAAGTAACTGTTCTAGTATTAGTACAAGAGCCATTTGATCCAGTAACCGTATAAGTAGTTGTTACAGTTGGAGAAACCACCGTTGTTGAACCAGTTAAAGCACCTGGATTCCAAGTGTAAGTTGAAGCGCCACCTGCAGTTAATGTAGCACTACTTCCTCTACAAATTAAAGTAGGAGAAGAAGAGGCAGTAACAGTAGGACTTGGATTAACTGATAATGAAATTGTATTTGTATTAGAACACGTTCCTGTTCTTCCAATCACTGTATATATAGTAGTTGCAGTTGGAGTAACTACCGCTGTTGTTCCAGTTAAAGCTCCTGGATTCCAAGTATAAGTAGTTGCACCGCTTCCTGTTAAAGTTGCAGAAGAACCAGCACACACAGAAGTTGGACTTGCTGTTGCGTTGACAGTTGGATTAGGAGTTACAGTTAAATTTAAAGTTCTAGTTGCTGTACAACCTAAAGTAGTTGTCCCTACAACTGTATAAACAGTTGTAGCTGTTGGTGTAACCGCAACAGTTGTTCCTGAAATAGCACCTGGATTCCAAGTGTATGTACTAGCACCACTTCCTGTTAAAGTTGCTGTGTTGCCAACGCACAATGTCGTTGGACTAGCAACCGCATTAATTGTTGGATTAGAAACTGTTAATGTAACGGTTCTTGTATTTGTACAACCAGCTAAAGATCTACCAGTAACCGTATAAGTAGTTGTTACAGTTGGAGAAACAACAGTTGTTGAACCCGTTAATGCACCTGGGTTCCAAGTATAAGTTGAAGCACCACCAGCAGTTAATGTAGCACTACTTCCTCTACAAATTAAAGTAGGAGAAGAAGAGGCGGTAACCGTTGGACTTGGATTAACCGTTAAAGAAATAGTTCTTGTGTTAGAACAAGTTCCTGTTCGTCCGATAACAGTATAAATAGTAGTAGCAGTTGGAGTAACTACCGCTGTTGTTCCAGTTAAAGCTCCTGGATTCCAAGTATAAGTAGTTGCGCCACTTCCTGTTAAGGTTGCCGAAGAACCAGCACAAACAGCTGTTGGACTTGCGGTTGCATTGACTGTAGGGTTAGGAGTTACCGTTAAATTTAAAGTTCGGGTTGCTGTACAACCTAAAGTAGTTGTCCCTACAACTGTATAAACAGTTGTAGCTGTTGGTGTAACCGCAATAGTTGTTCCAGATAAAGCGCCAGGATTCCAAGTGTATGTTGATGCACCTGAACCTGTTAATGTTGCTGAGCTTCCAGCACATAAAGTAGTTGGATTAGCTACCGCATTAATTGTTGGATTTGAAACGGTTAATGTAACGGTTCTTGTATTTGTACAACCAGCTACAGATCTACCAGTAACCGTATATGTAGTAGTTAATGTTGGAGAAACCACCGTTGTCGAACCAGTTAAAGCACCTGGGTTCCAAGTATAAGTGGAAGCGCCACCAGCAGTTAATGTAGCACTGCTTCCTCTACAAATTAAAGTAGGAGAAGAAGATGCTGTAACTGTTGGACTAGGATTAACCGTTAAAGAAATAGTTCTTGTGTTAGAACAAGTTCCTGTTCTTCCAATCACTGTATATATAGTAGTTGCAGTTGGAGTAACTACCGCTGTTGTTCCAGTTAAAGCACCTGGGTTCCAAGTATAAGTAGTTGCGCCGCTTCCTGTTAAAGTTGCCGAAGAACCAGCACAAACAGCTGTTGGACTTGCCGTTGCATTGACAGTAGGATTAGGAGTTACCGTTAAATTTAAAGTTCTAGTTGCTGTACAACCTAAAGTAGTTGTTCCTACTACAGTGTAAACAGTTGTAGCAGTTGGAGTAACCGCAACAGTTGTTCCAGATAAAGCGCCTGGATTCCAAGTATATGTACTAGCGCCACTTCCTGTTAAGGTTGCAGAACTTCCCGCACAAACAGCTGTAGGATTAGCAACTGCATTTATTGTAGGATTAGAAACTGCGACAGATACAGTTTGTGAATCTGTACAACCCGAAGCGTTTGCCGATGTAACAGTATAAACAGTTGTTACAGTAGGAGATACACTAATACTAGTTCCAGTTATTGCTCCAGGAGTCCAGCTATAAGTAATTCCACCACCCGCAGTTAACGTTGAAGAATTTCCTCTACAAATTAAAGATGGACTGGCAGTAGCTGTAACTGTGGGATTGTTTTTTGCATTTAATGAGATTGTTGTTGTTGAACTACATCCAGCGGCGTTTGTTCCTATTACTGTGTATGTAGTATTTGCTGTTGCCGTAATCACAACGTTAGCCCCAGTTAAAGCTCCTGGATTCCAAGTATAAGTTAGTGCTCCAACGGCAGATAATGTTGCGGTTGTACCGATACAAATATTAGTTGGACTACTAGTAGCAGAAATAGTTGGAGTCACTCCAACATTAATAGTTAATGTTCTTGTTGTTGTACATGCACCTGTTCGGCCAGTTACAGTATAAACAGTTGTGGTTGTTGGAGTTACGGCCACAGTTGCCCCTGTTGTTCCGCCTGGATTCCATGTATAAGTTGTTGCGCCACTGGCTGTTAAAGTAGATGTGCCTCCATTACAAATAACAGTAGGACTTGCAGATGCAGTTAAACTTAGGTTTGTAACCGTTAGAGTAACGGTTCTTGTATTCGTACATCCTACTAAATTTGTTCCTGTAACTGTATAAGTTGTTGTTACTGTTGGAGAAACTACTGTTGTTGAACCTGTTGCCGCACCTGGACTCCACGTATAAGTTGATGCCCCGCCAGCTGTTAATGTAGCCGAATTACCAGAACAAATAGACGTTGGATTAGAAACTGCAGTAACGGTTGGCGTTGGTCGAACTACCAAGTTAATAGTTCTTGTTGCAGTACATGAACCAGTAGTACCAGTTACTGTGTAAATAGTTGTTACGGTTGGTGATACAGAAATAGAAGCACCTGTTAAGTTTCCAGGATTCCAGGTATATGTAGTTGCTCCAACAGCTGTTAATGTTGATGATGAACCGCGACAAATACTTGTTGGTGATGCTGTTGCTGTAATAGTTGGAGTGGGAGTTACCGATACTTGAACAGCACTGGTGTATGTTGAGATACCTGCACCACAATTAGCTTCTCTTAAAGTTGCAGTATAAGTACTTGTAACAGTAGGACAAGGAGCAGCGGTTAACCCAGTTGCTGTAAAGCCACTTGGTCCTGTCCAGTTCACAGTAAAGGTTGGTGCGCCAGTTGGTGTAAATCTCCAAGATTCATTTGTTGCTGTCCAAGGAGTTAAAACGTTTCTTCCTGGAGGAGCAACAGCTATTGTTCCAAATGCATTTTGAATACCAACTAAACCTCTACCATTATTCCAAGCAGGACAAGTTGCACTACTTTGTATGTTAATATCAATGATGTTAGATTTTTCATATAATACGATTTGAAAAGTTGTTGTGATAGTATTACAACCAGCACCATATAAAGGTACGGTTGTCCAGTTTGCAATAAATCTTCTACATGGCGCTACACCACCCGTTGTGTATGTAACGGTAGAGCCAATACCTACAGAAGGATCAATGTCTCTATATGCACCACAAATAGTATTTGGTTGGTGTTCTGTTAAATTTGGTAAAACATTATTTACAGTGTAATTTTCTCCACCACTTGCAACAGCTGTATTGAAGGTAATTTCTCCATTACTTCCAATTAATAATTGGGTAAATGTATTCCCAAAATAACAAAAGTTAAATCCAATTGGTATAGCAGCACTCCATACATCATCTACGTTTGGAATGGCAGTTGTACCAACTCCATATGGAAATGGCGTGTATGGAATTGAAGCTACACTATAGTTAGAAGTTGTATTTAATGTAGCGATAGTTGCTGCTAAACTTGCACAATTCCCTCTGCATATAGTTGTATTTGAGCCCGCGCTAATGCTTGATGTAGGACAGGTTTGTGCAACAGCAACTTGTTGTATCATAACAACTAGAAGAAGTACCTGAAGAGATTTCGTAAAAAAATTCATATCTAGATATTTATTGTTTTTAATGGTGATATGCTATAGTCGATTATTTTTCTTTGTAGTTTAATACACGACTATTTCATATAAGTAATTATTGAATGGTTAAAGTGAGATTGTTAATGCTTTGAGGATTCATGGCATCTAAGTCGTCTATTGTTTTAATATCAGAAGTCGAAAGCACTTTTGTCTGATCTTCAGATGATGACTTATTGTAGTTTTTTTCTGATGAAGTTATTTCAAAATATTCAGTAGACCCTTGAGTATGTTTTTTTAAAAAGTCTAGCGACTCAGTTCTTGCCAAAAATGCAAAGTGACAACTTGCTTTTTTATCAGTACTGTAAAGCTTTACAGCAGCTTCTTGATTTTTTAGAATATTCTTAAATGAAGAAACGTAGGAGTTATTTGCTTCGCGTATCATGTTTTTTTGAACGCTTTTAATAGCAACACTATTTTTAGTAATAAAATCTTTTAACTCTATGTCTGTTTGGGATTTGGCAATGCCACAAAACAATAAAAAGGATAAAAACAGTTTCATTCTCATAATTTCAATTATTAAAAAATGTTATAAAAACATAAAAATACAACAATTATCAACACGTTTTGAACATATCGCGTGAGCATAGCTTTATTTTTCATTAAATCATTGAAATACAGTGTTTTAAGTTGAATCCCTTTCGAATTTTTGTCTATAAAATGCATAAAAAAGGGCACAAAAAAACCGCTTACAATAACGTAAGCGGTTTCTTATTTTTTTAGTTTAAGCCACACCAATTCCGTGACAGTTTTTGTATTTCTTACCACTTCCACAAAAACATGGAGCATTTCGTTCATATTTTGGTTCTGCTTTAAACGGTTGTTGCTTTGGCTTTTGAATCTCTTGTTGTTCCTGAGCTTCTTCTTCGCTTCTGCTTTCAACTAATTTTTCTTTTGGTTTTTGTTGAATGGGTTCTTGTGTAAAACGAGCTTGCTGTAACTGAGGTTTATGATTATTGTTTTCTTCAATTGGCAAACCGCCTTTCATTAAGAAGGAAATAATATCTTTACTTGTTTTAGCAATCATTGATCTAAACAAATTAAACGACTCTAGTTTATAAATCACTAAAGGATCCTTTTGTTCTAAAGAGGCATTTTGAACCGATTGCTTTAAATCATCCATTTCACGTAAATGCTCTTTCCAACTATCGTCAATCATTGCTAAAATCACTGTTTTTTCAAACACGGAAACCATTTCGCGACCGTTAGTTTCAAATGATTTCTTTAAATTAGCCATTACTTGGATAGAACGAATTCCATCTGTGAAAGGTGTTACAATGTTTTCGAAATTGTTATTTGGATTTGTATATACATCTTTTATAACAGGGAAAACCATTTCTGCAATTTGACCTGATTTAACTCTGTAATGTTGCTCTGCAGATTCAAATAAACGTTGCGCTAAATCTTCTTCTCTTCCTGATTTGAATTCTTGCTCAGTAAATGGAGATTCAATTCCGAAATATTTAATACACTCAACATTAAAGCTTTCAAAATCTTTTAAAACATGATATTCAGAAACTAGACTTTCTGCTACTTCAAAAATCATGTTGGCAATATCAATACTAATTCTATCACCATTTAATGCGTTACGACGACGTTTGTAAACAACATCACGTTGTGCATTCATGACATCATCATATTCTATTAAACGCTTACGAGTACCAAAATGATTTTCTTCTACTTTTTTCTGAGCACGTTCAATAGATTTAGAAATCATAGAATGTTGAATCACTTCACCTTCTTGTAATCCCATTCTGTCCATTAAACTAGCAATACGCTCGCTACCAAATAAACGCATTAAGTTATCTTCAAGAGATACGAAGAACTGAGAACTACCTGGATCTCCTTGACGACCAGCACGACCGCGTAATTGTCTGTCAACACGACGAGACTCATGACGCTCTGTACCAATAATTGCTAAACCGCCTGCATCTTTTACACCTGCACCTAATTTAATATCGGTACCACGACCAGCCATGTTAGTAGCAATGGTTACGGTTCCTGCTTGACCAGCTTCTGCAACAATGTCGGCTTCTTTTTGATGTAACTTAGCATTTAAAACGTTATGCTTAATGTTTCTTAGTTTAAGCATACGACTTAATAATTCTGAAATATCAACCGTAGTTGTACCAATTAAAACAGGACGGCCTTCTGCCACTAATTTTGCGGTAGCTTCAATTACGGCATTATATTTTTCGCGTTTTGTTTTGTAAACTAAATCTTGTTCATCTTTACGAGAAATAGCACGGTTAGTTGGAATAACAACCACGTCTAATTTGTAAATATCCCAAAACTCATTTGCTTCCGTTTCAGCAGTACCAGTCATACCAGCTAACTTATTATACATACGGAAATAATTCTGTAATGTAATGGTAGCGTAAGTTTGAGTAGCTGCTTCAATCTTCACATTTTCTTTTGCTTCTAACGCCTGGTGTAATCCATCGCTATAACGACGGCCTTCCATGATACGACCAGTTTGCTCATCAACAATTTTAATTTGACCTTCTTGTATAACATACTCTTGATCAATTTCAAATAAAGAGTAAGCTTTTAATAATTGATTTACAGTATGAATACGTTCGCTTTTCACACTAAAATCACGCATTAACGATTCTTTAAGTAATATTTTTTCTTTTGGATCTGTAAATACTCTTTTTTCTAAATCAGCAATTTCTCCACCAACATTTGGAATCACAAAGAAATGTGGATCATCGGTTGTTCCAGTAATTAAGTCAATTCCCTTTTCAGTCATATCAACTGAATTATGTTTTTCGTCAATTACAAAAAACAAATCCACATCAATTTTATGCATTTCCTTTTGTTGGTCTTGCATGTAATGATTTTCAGTTTTTTGTAATAGAGCTTTAACGCCTGGCTCGCTTAAGAATTTAATTAAAGCACCATTTTTTGGTAAGCCTCTGTATGCGCGTAATAAAGGAATTCCAGCTTCTTTTTCATTTCCTTCTGCAAACAAACGTTTAGCATCCGTTAAAAAAACTTGTACAGCTGCTTTTTGTGCTGCTAATAATTTTTCTACACGAGGTTTAAATTCCATAAACTCATGCTTATCGCCAGTTGGTGTTGGACCAGAAATAATTAATGGTGTACGAGCATCATCAATTAATACTGAATCGACCTCATCCACAATGGCAAAATTATGTTTACGTTGCACTAAGTCAGATACTTCGCGCGCCATATTATCACGTAAATAATCGAAACCAAATTCGTTATTTGTTCCGTAAGTAATATCTGCTAAATAAGCCTGACGACGATTTTCTGTATTTGGTTCGTGTTTATCAATACAATCTACTGATAATCCATGAAATTGAAATAATGGGGCATTCCACTCACTATCACGTTTTGCTAAGTAATTATTTACAGTTACAACGTGCACACCACGACCTGATAGTGCGTTTAAGAAAACCGGTAAGGTTGAAACTAAGGTTTTACCTTCACCGGTTGCCATTTCAGAAATTTTACCAGAGTGAAGCACAGCACCACCAATTAATTGCACATCGTAGTGTACCATGTTCCATAACACTTCGGTGCCAGCTGCCATCCACTTGTTTTTCCAAGCAGCTTGGTTGCCACGAATTTCAATATTTTTTTGAGTTTTTGATAATTTCGTATCAAAGTCATTTGCAGTAACTACTAACTCTTCATTTTCAGAAAAACGGCGAGAAGTATCTTTTAAAATAGCATATGCTTCAGGTAAAATTTCGTTTAAAACTTCCTCAATTTTTTTAGTGATTTCTTTTTCAAGTTCGTCAACCTCTTTATACAACTCTTCTTTTGAATCAACATCCATACTGAAGTCGCTTTCAACACGAGCTTTAATCTCATTAATTTGAGTTTGTTCAGTTTTTATAGCGTCTTGTATTTTTTGTTTTAAAGCATCAACTTTAGCACGTAATTGGTCGTTTGATAAATTAGCAAGTGTTGGATAAATCTCTAATATTTGATCAACTTGAGGTTGAATGGATTTAATATCTTTTTCTGATTTAGTACCAAAAAATTTCTTTAGGAACGTTAACATAATGTGTTTTTAATTTAAGCTAACGAAAGTACAAAAAATACACGTTCCTAAATGATAAATTTTACTAAATAATGACTTGATTTTCAGTGTGTTTAACTCTTATCATTTCGGTTTTAGTGTTTTTAACCTTATAACTCATAAGGAATAATGTTCTAGTCATGACGTCATAGTCTTATAAGGCTCACTATATTGTAAAGTAATTTTCTCCAGTTATTGATAAAAACCCACCACTTACAAAAAGATGATTGTAAACTAATGATTAATCTGTACTTTAGTAATGCCACTTATATGAAAGTTTATTTTAAAATATATTTTATCCATTTTTTTGTTTTAGGACTTTTATTTCTAGTTCCTTTAAAACAGTTTTCGCAGCAATATAATTTTAAAAACTATTCGGTAGAAAGTGGCTTGCCTTATGTGCAAATTTTTGCCATGTGTCAAGACAGTAAAGGTAATTTGTGGAGCGGAGGATACGGTGGCGCCAGCAAATTTAATGGTAAAACATTTAAAAATTATTCCCCTAAAAATGGATTAGCAAATCATTATGTCAATGCCATTATCGAAGATCAATTTCATTTAATGACTGTTGGAACAATAGACGGATTAAGTGTGATTGATAAAGTTAAAGGAACCATCAGCAATTATTATATGAAAGATGGTTTGCCATCTAACAATGTAACTAGTTTTTGTTTAGAACCTCAAACAGGTTTATGGACTGGCACAACAAAAGGTTTATGTATTTGGGATGGGAAAAATGTGTTAGCCGTTCCGTATTTTAATAATCAACATATAACATGTTTATTATATACCGAAAAATATGGAGTGGTAGTTGGAACAACGAAAGGATTGTTTATACAAAACAAAAGCTCAAAAGACTTTAACGCACTTTTAGATTCAGTTAATATAACAAGTGTATCTCAAAGTAATGATAAACTATATATTGGTTCAGATAATGGACTGTATTTGCTGGATTTAGCAAAGCATACCAAAAATGTATTTCATGTGAATAATGGTTTAATTGATGAAAACATTACAAGTGTTTTATGTCAAAAAAACGGAACAGTATGGATTGGCTCTAAAACTGGCTTAATAAGTTTTAATGGCAAGGAATTTTTTTACTATAATATTGGTTTTGATAACAACTCAAATCACATTCGATCTTTATTAATTGATTACGAAGATAATTTATGGATTGGAACTCATAGTGGGTTGTATAAATATCGCGGCAAAGGTTTTACAGTTTACGATAGACAGCATGGCTTAGGTAGTGCTTTTATTTATCAAATTATAAAGGATGTTAACCAAAATTTATGGATTGCTACAGAAAACAATGGTGTTTATAAATATTCGAATGGTTTTTTTAAAAATTATTCATCAAAACAAGGTTTGCCAAGTAATTTAATTTATGCAATCCTGCCACAAGATGATGGTTCTGTTTGGTTTGGAGGAGACAAGGGGATTTCTGTTTTTAAAAATGAAGTCATTCAGAATTCACCTTTTGGAAAAGGCTTTAAGCAAGAAGCCCCCATTAATTGCCTTTATAAGGATAGTAAAAATATTATTTGGGTTGGTGGAGAAAACGGTTTATGTTCTATGAAAAAAAATGGAAGTTCGTATGCAATTACTTATTACAAACTTCCTGTAAAAAATAATGAAAATGAAACGTATCAGGTGTGGAGTATTATTGAAGATCATAAAGGAAATATTTGGGCTGGAACGTATTTATCTGGGTTGTTTAAGTTAGAAGGCAATCAATTTAAACAGCAAGCTATTTCTTCTCCCGATGGGGTGACAACCGCTCTTGATTTATGTAAAGATAATTATGGTAATTTGTATGCAGCTACTTTGAATGGAGTGCTCATGTTTAATCCAGATAGACATAACTACAAGTTTATTTCCGAAAAAGATGGATTAAGTTCTGAGTTAGTGTATGCTATTGGAATAACAAAAGATAACCATTATTTATGGGCCGGAACTAACCAAGGAGTAAACAGAATTGATATTAAAAAACTACAGTATGATTTTATTGACATTACAAAATATGGTAGAGCTGATGGTTTTTCTGGAGTAGAGTCAAACTCCCACGGTATTTATGAAGATACAGATAGTACCATTTGGTTTGGAACAGTAAACGGTTTAATTAAATATTCACCTAAAGAGTTTATCGAAAACGATAATTTATCGAAAACTAATATCACCAATATTAAGTTAGGTTATACAGATACCTTATTAAAAGATGGTTCTATTTTACCTTATTCATTAAATAATATTAGTTTTTATTTTGACGGTATTTGTTTAACAGCACCCGAAAAAGTATTGTATTCTTACAAGCTTGAAGGCTATGATAAAGATTGGAGCCCTTATACAGATGTCAATAATACGAAGTATGATAATTTACCTCCAGGTAAATATACGTTTAAAGTAAAGAGTTGTAATAACGAAGGGATTTGGAATATAGAACCTGTTACCTTTTCGTTTACGATTAAAACCCCATTTTATAAAACGTGGTGGTTTATTTTGCTTTGTATTTTAGGATTATCTGGTATTGTGATTGTGATTTTCAGATTGAGAGTTCGGCAAATTAAAAAGAAACAACAAGCCGAATTTGAACATTTAGTGGAAGTATCAAAAGCAGAGTTAACAGCACTAAGAGCACAAATGAATCCGCATTTTGTATTCAATGCTTTAAATTCTATACAACATTATATTTTAAATAGTAAGGGTGATGAAGCCGTAAGATACTTAAGTAAGTTTGCTAAATTAATTCGTTTGATTTTAAGTAATTCCGAAAAACAAATTGTTACCATTAACGAAGATATTGAAGCTTTGAAATTATATTTAGAATTAGAACGCATGCGTTTTGAAAATAAATTTGATTATACCATTCATATAGATTCTTCTATTGACGGTGATTATGATGAAATACCTCCTATGTTGATTCAACCTTATTTAGAAAATGCTATTTTACATGGTATTAATCCTAAAGTTGGAAATGGACATATTGATATTAGTATGAAGATCGTCAATCAATTTATTAAGATTTCGATTAAAGATGATGGTATTGGTAGAGAGAAATCAAAGTCTGTGCAAAGTCTTCAGCCAGCAGCTCGCCATAAATCATTAGGAATGAAAATCACAAAAGATAGGGTTCGTATTTTAAATACAATTCATCAATCTAATTTAAACGTAAATATTATAGATTTGTATAACGAAAAAAATGAAGCCATTGGAACGCAAGTAGATTTGTTTATTCCCTATGTGAAATAAAGTCATAAGAAAAATAATTATTAACTAATCACTTTGAGCCCTCTGCGAAAAAACTTTGCGGCCTTTGTGGTTAAAAACTAAATAAGATGAAAGCAGTAATTATAGAAGACGAACAAAAAAGCCGAGATATGTTAGCGGATATCTTGAAAAAGAATTTTCCTCAAATTGCGATTTTAGGTTTAGGAAAAAATGTAGCCGAAGGTGTTGAGTTAATTCAAACTTTAAAACCTAATTTATTGTTTTTGGATATTAGTATGCCCGATGGGACAGGCTTTGACGTGCTTGAAAAAGTACAAGGAGCAAAGTTTGATATTATTTTTACAACCGCTACTGATAAACATGCTTTAAAAGCAATTAAATACAGTGCTTGCGATTATTTATTAAAACCAATTGACATTGACGATTTGAAAGTTGCTATTAATCGATTGATTGAAAAAAGATCGTCGAACATGCCAAGTATGGATAATTTGCAATTTTTAATTCAAAACTTAAAACGTACAGATGATAATTACAATAAAATTACGTTGCCAACTGGTAATGCTTATGAAATTATAAACATCAAAGATATTATTCGTTGTGAAGCGGATGGTAGTTACACGAACTTTTATTTAGTGGGAGGAAAAAAATTAATGGTATCCGCCAGTTTAAAACACTACGAAGATTTATTGCCTGAAAACGACTTCATTCGCATTCATCACCATCATTTAATTAATATGAATCATGTTGTTCGATTCTTAAAAGTAGATGGTGGTTATGCTATCATGAGCGATAATACACAATTAGAAATTAGTCGCCGTAAAAAAGATGCTTTTTTAGAAAGACTGAATGCGGTTTAATTTTATTTGAAATATTTAAACAAAAAACTCCTACCAATTTAATTAGTAGGGAGTTTTTTTATTGTATGTATTAAGGGTTATTCTAAAATCAACTTAAATAATTGAGTTCCTTCATCAGTAGTAACTTTAGCGTAGTAAATGCCTTTACTCATTTTACTTAAATCAAATGATAATTGATTAGTGTTTTTTGCAGTTTCAATCATGACTGTTTGCCCTAATGTATTAATTATAATTACTTCCAATTTATCTGTATTAATGCTATTTGAAATAGTAAATAGCCCATTACTTGGATTTGGGAAAACAAATAAATGACTGCTAGTTGAACTTATATTATCAATACCTGTACAAGTACTAACCGTTAATGTAATTACATTGTTATCAGAACAACCTGCGGTTGTTCCGTTTACTGTATATGTAGTTGTAATGGTTGGAGTAACAGCAATAGCTGTCGTCGTTTGAGCTCCAGGCAACCAAGCATAAGTTGTTGCACCGTTTGCCGTTAAAGTAGCTGTTTGGCCAGTACAAATTAATGTTGGAGATGCTGTCATGTTAACAGTAGGGCTTGGCGTCACATTCACCGTTACTGTTCTTGGTGCACTATTGCAACTTCCATTACTTCCAATGATTGTATAGGTTGTTGTTGCAGTTGGCGACAATACACTTGAACTTCCAGCACCCGATGGTAACCAAGTGTAAATAGTAGCACCTGTTAAACCTACATTAACTGATGCTCCTCTACAAATAGTCGTGTTAGTAATAGAAGCTGCAACTGTCGGCGTTGAAGAAACATTTACTGTTATCGTTCTGTTTGATGAGCAACCTGTCGTAGTGCCAGTAACTGTATAAGTTGTTGTAATTGTTGGCGTAACCGCAATAACGGTTGTGGTTTGAGAGCCAGGCAACCAAGCGTATGTTGTAGCTCCACTAGCGGTTAATGTTGTGCTTTGTCCTGCACAAATACTTAAAGACGATGCAGAAATATTTGTGGTTGGAGTAGGCGTCACATTTATAGTTACTGTTCTTGGAGCGCTATTGCAACTTCCAGTATTTCCAGTGATGGTATAAATAGTTGTTGCAGTTGGCGACAATACACTTGAACTTCCAGCACCCGATGGTAACCAAGTGTAAATAGTAGCGCCTGTTACCGTCACATTTACAGATGCTCCTCTACAAATAGTTGTATTAGTAATGGACGCTGCAACTGTTGGTGTTGAAGAAACATTCACAGTAATTGTTCTGTTTGATGAGCAACCTGCTGTTGTTCCTGTTACAGTATATGTTGTTGTAATTGATGGTGTAACAGCAATAACGGTTGTGGTTTGCGAGCCAGGCAACCAAGCGTATGTTGTAGCTCCACTTGCGGTTAAGGTAGTGCTTTGTCCTGCACAAATACTTAAAGACGATGCAGAAATATTTGTGGTTGGAGTAGGTGTAACATTTATAGTTACTGTTCTTGGAGCGCTATTGCAACTTCCAGTATTTCCAGTGATGGTATAAATAGTTGTTGCAGTTGGCGACAATACACTTGAACTTCCAGAACCAGAAGGTAACCAAGTATAACTAGTAGCACCTGTTAAATTTACAGTAACGGATGAACCTCTACAAATAGTCGTGTTGGTAATGGAAGCTGCCACAGTTGGTGTTGCAGAAATTGTAATGGATTTAGTAGCAGTTGTAGTTCCAGAACCGTTAGCTACGGTTAATGTAATTGTTTTTACACCAGCTGTAGTATATGTTACAGAGGTGTTTTGCACAGTTGATGTAGATGGAGCACCTCCAGTCATTGTCCATAACCATGAACTTGGTCCACCAGTACTTGCATCTGTTAACGTAATAGGAACACCAGTACAACCTGTGCTTGCTGATGTGATGGCAGCAGTTGGAGTAGTTGCGGCAACACCTGTTATATTAATATTATCCAAATAGATAGCATCGCCATAATGTCCTCTGTTAATAAACGCAACCATTACATTTGTTTGTCCTACATACGGAGTTAAGTCAATAGAGTCTTTTACCCATTGTGTGGTTGCTGTTGGTGTAAATGGTGCTGCTGATGAAGATGTAGTAGCAGTTGCTAATTGAGAACCTCCTTTTAAATAAGGATAGACTGTTGAAGTTCCACAATTTGTTGAAACTCCAATTTGCAAGGTATCCACATAAGGAGCAGCAAATGTTTGAGAGTATGAACGATAAAACGTCATTTTAGCGGTTGAGAAACCTGCGAGGTTTACGTATGTTTTTAATTCGTCTTTATATGGCGTAATACTATCTGTCCAGTTATCAAAAACAGTACTTTGCGAGCTGCCAAATCCTGCATTTGTTGCTAATTTCCACTTAATATTATCATTTCCATCATCATTAACATACCAGTTAGTTGGAGGAAAAGTCGCCGTTTGAAACGTTTGACTTAATGGCAAGGTAGCTGGACTCGTAACATTGATATAAGCGGTTACCGAATAAGTGTTACTTCCAAAAGCATTTGATGCTACCAATTGTACACTGTATGAACCTGGTGTGTTATATGTAACAGTTGGACTTGATAAGGTTGACGTGGAAGGTGTGCCTCCAGCAAAGGTCCATGTATTTAATGTTGGTGAACCAGTGCTTAAATTTGTAAATACTACTGTTTGGCCAGGGCATACAGTAGTTCTATTAGCTGTAAAACTAGCCGTTGGAGCCCCTAAGGTGCAATTACTAGCAGTTAAAGCAGTCATAGCTGAAATAGCGCAAACACCTCCAGTTAAATTTCTTGTCATTACAGCATTACCACCAGCTAAATCATTTACACTTAATACTCTTTTTGATTGACCATTAGCTATAGAATAGTTCATAATCTCTGCCGAGTTAATTACGTGTCCTAATTGATGCCCGTGACCTAATTCATGAACAGCAACGGATTCAAAATCATATTGAGAAAAGGTTGGCGCTGCAGGACCATAATTCCAATTTGTTCCATCGTCAAATACAATATCTAATTCATTTACAAACCAATTTTGATTTGGTTGAGTTCCACATCCACTGAATCTACTTGTACATCTTCCCAAAACGCCTGCGGGTAATTCTGTCCCAACATCAAAACGAATAACGTTAACTCCATCATTAGCAATAGTATTTACCGTAGTTGTTGTTCCGTTTGTCCAATTAATATATGTTCCACATCTCCACGATTGAAATGCTCTGAGGAAGGATGCCTTTGCTGCTGCGTTACTGTCAAATCCCGTATACATTTGCCATACATAACCGCCAGATTGTTTATTAACGTGGCGTGTATTGTAAATGGTAGTAGGAGCTGATCCATTGCTATATACATTCATTTGAGCATGAGTAACAGTCAAAGACGCTGTAGTTGTCGTTTTTATTCCACCAACATCTACACGAAGAACTCCAGTGCCAGGCGTTGAGTTTACAGTTCCAGCACCAGTTGTAGTTAATCTTACTTGAATTTGTGTATCACTCCATAATAGATATGACCAAGCATCTGGTCTACAAAAAGTTGCTCCGCCATCGTCTGCTCTTTTAAATTCCACAAAAGAAGTGCCTTGAGTTGTTCCAAAGCCTGAGCCATTAATCGTTACCACAGAAAATGTTCCAGCTGTAATAGTTGATGGAGAAAATCCAGTAATGGCTGCAACCGCTTGTGTTGTATTAGCGTTAGAAATTGCAAAGGGATTAATTGGTTTTATAACACTATAGTTTGTTTGAGTTGATTGTTGAATTTCTGAATACAAACTAGTAGATAAGTTCAAGTATTTTTTAAATGGTTCGTTAGCTTCGTTTTCGGATACATTATATCTAATAAAACCTTGAGAACTAGCATACGCTTCATAAACTGGCTTGCCATATTGACTAGGGAAGTTTTTTGAATTTAAAGTAAATACACCTACGTCGCCAATACTTAGTTCTAATGATGGGTGAACTTCATCTTTATCATTTCCTACGGTTCCACCTTCAGTAATTACTTCAAGGTAAACTGGAGAGCTGTTTTTGAAAGATTTATACACTTCTATTAAGTTAGAGGTATAGATATTGGTATGAGCAGGATCCCAAAAAGAGATTTGATTAATCACCTTTCCTTCAATCACATCTGAAGAGTTTTGAATTCGTTGAGGTAATAAAACAGGAGAAAGCATACACTGTGCTGATACCTGAATTAATGAAATTGAAATAATGGCAATGGTTAGTAATATTTTTCTCATAAGCATTGTATTTAGTTATAGTAAATATAATGAACGAAAATATATAAATCAAGTTCTCCAATAAATCTCCCGAAAAATTAACGTTTAGATTGTGTTTAGGTATAAACAATTTAGTGTTTATTTCTATTGATGGTTTTTTTAGCTTTTATATATTAAAACAAATAGATTTATAGTAAATCAAAATCTCAGTTTTATGGCAAAGAAAGCAGTTTCAAAAAGTACCGAAAAAAAGATATTTGTTCTCGATACTTCCGTGATTATTTATGATCATACAGCAATTAAAAATTTTCAAGAACATGATGTTGTTATTCCGATTACCGTTTTAGAAGAATTAGATAATTTTAAAAAGGGAAACGACACTAAAAATTTTGCCGCTAGAGAATTTACACGTTATGTAGATAATATGTCGGGCGACAATTCTTTGCAAGAGTGGACACCAATTAATGGCAAATCTCACGGTCATTTTAAAATTGAAATGCATAATTCTTCAAAGTTAGATGCAGAGAAAATTTTTCAAGAACGTAAAGGAGATCACCGTATTTTAAATGCGGCTTTATATACAGCAGATACGAATCCTGATAGAAAAGTTATTTTAGTAACTAAGGATATTAATCTTCGTATCAAAGCTAAATCTTTAAACTTACATGCCGAAGATTATACAACTGGTAAAATTTTAACGGTTGATGAATTATATACTGGTAACACGCTTTTAGATAAAGTAAATCCAACCATCATTAATCAGATTTACGAAAAAGGTAGTTGTTTAGCAAAGGATGTTTTGAAAAAAGAAACGCCAGAGTCTAATCATTACTATGTATTGAAAAATGGAAATGCATCTGTGTTGGCTCGTTACGAAGATTCTTCAAAATCGTTAAAGCGTGTTACTAAAACATCGTCTTATGGTATTATTCCAAAAAATGCCGAACAATCTTTTGCATTAGATGCGATTATGAATCCTGATATTCGTTTAGTGAGTATACAAGGTGTTGCAGGAACAGGTAAAACATTATTATCCTTAGCAGGTGCTTTAGAACAACGTCGTAATTATCACCAAATTTATTTAGCTCGTCCTATTGTACCTTTAAGTAATAAAGATATTGGTTACTTGCCAGGCGATGTGACTTCTAAATTAAATCCCTACATGGAACCATTATGGGATAATTTAAAATACATTAAGAGTCAGTTCTCCGAAAAAGACAAAGAGTTTAAGGCTATTAGCGAAATGATAGAGAACGAAAAAATAGTGATTTGTCCTTTAGCGTTTATTCGCGGACGTAGTTTAAGTAATATGTTTTTTATTGTGGATGAGGCACAAAACTTAACTCCACATGAAGTGAAAACGATTATTACGCGTGCAGGAGAAAATACAAAAATTATTTTCACAGGAGATATTTATCAAATTGATACACCTTACTTAGATGCGCAATCTAACGGTTTAAGTTATTTAATTGATAAAGTAAAAGGTCAGCCTTTATATGCACACATCACGTTACAAAAAGGTGAGCGTAGTGAACTTGCTAATTTGGCAAATGATTTGTTATAATAAATTTAAATATTTTAAAAGGCTATCCTCTATTTAGGGTAGCCTTTTTTATTTTTCTTATATTTGATTTTTAGATGAGACAACACATTATATTTGTTTTAGTTTTTTTTAATCTCTGTTGCTACACGTTTTTGGCACAGTCTGATTGTAATTGCCCATTAGAAAAAAGCTTCAAAAATTCTTTAAATGTTGCTGTTGACAAAGTTGACGAAGACTCCCTTATTTATTACGCCAATCAATTAAAAAAATCGAACTGCGAATTATCGGCCATTAAATGGCAACTCCAGTTTTATTTTAAAAATAATAACCTTGATACGATTCCATTATTTTTAAGTGAATTAAAAAACAAAGCGGCAAAAAACAAATGCACTAATTACATTAACGAATACCATTATTTTAAAGGAAACTATTTCACAAAAACTGAACAGTTTGATAGTGCTACCCATTATTTTTTAAAGTGCATTTCGGAAGCTAAAACAACAAACGATATAGAAATGTTGGCGAAGGCAAATCTTAATTTTGCTATGGTTTTTGCTAAAACTGTTCAGCCAATTAAGGCGGTAATGTATGATAAAATAGCCCTAAATTATGCTCAACAAATCAATGATGTTATATTAATATTGCAATGTTCGGTTAATTTACAAAGTGATTTTGGTACATGTTTCGATTTAACTGAAAATGCGTTGTATTTAGATTCGGCAAGGTTGCAATGCGTAAAATCATTGCAACTAGCTAAACAAAATAAATCTAAAAAGGAAATTATCAGATCTTATGTAACCTTGGCAGGCATTTATTTAATGGAAAAAAATTATCAAAGTAGTTTAGCTTATGGCGATAGTGTTTTAGCCATTGCTTCAGTTAAGTCTCACAAAAATTCGGTGTTTTCTATTTATAATAAAATGACTCGCTGTTATATAGATTTGAAAAATCCGGCAAAAGCACTAGCATTAAACGATTCGGCATTAAAGTATAAAATTAGTCAAGCAAACTTAGCTGATGTCTTTTATAATTATGTAGATATTTATAAGCAAACTAACAACTTTGAAAAAGCGTTGTTTTATAATGAAAAAGTGAAAGCATTAGAAGAAGAGCGGTTAAATACTGAACGTTTAGAGGCTGTTACTGATTTAGAGGAAAAATATAACAAAGCTCAAAACGAAAAAACGATTAAAGAATTAAATCAAGAGGCAGAAATAAAAAACTTAAGAATTAGAAGTTTGATATTTATAGTGGTGTTAATAGTACTGGTTTTATTATTAATAGTGTTCTTTTTCAGACAAAAATCAATTAAAAATAAACAAACAATCATTGAAACCGAGCAACGTTTAAATAGAGCTCGGATTAATCCACATTTCTTTTTTAATGCATTAACAACTTTACAAGGTTTGGCTGTGAGAGAGAATGACGGAAAAAAAATAGCCATTAATCTTTATAAGTTTTCGAGTTTAATGCGTAAAACACTCGAAAGTTCTTATAATGATTATATCACTATTGAAAAAGAATTAGAATTCATTAAACAATATATTGAACTTCAAAATTTAAAAGAAAATAATAAATTTGAGTATGTGGTTAATGTGGATGAGAATATTAACCAAACAGAAGTATTAATTCCATCGATGTTGATACAGCCTTTTTTAGAAAACGCCATTGAACATGGCTTTTCGGATATTGATTTTAAAGGACTTGTACAATTAACTATTCATATTAAAGATAAAAAATTGGTAGTTGTTATTTCTGATAACGGAAAAGGACTTATGGCTTCTGAAAACAAAAACAGTAATCACATTTCTCGAGCTATTCAAATTACAAAAGACAGACTTTATTTAATTAATAAAGAAAAGAATACAAATTCTAGTTATTCGGTAAGTAATAATGTGCCGCATGGTGTAATTATAGAATTAGTTTTACCTTTGTTATAACTCATGAGAACACTTGTAGTAGATAACGAAGCTGATATCAGACAAAGCGTTGTGGATTTAATTTCTGCTTTTTGTCCTGATATTACTGAAATTGTGGAGGCAAATAGTGTTGATTCTGGTATTGCGAAAATTGCAAGTTATAAGCCAGATGTTGTTTTTTTGGATGTAGAGTTGGGCGATGGTACCGCCATGGATTTACTTTCGAAACTCGACAAAATAGATTTTCATTTAATTTTTATTACAGCTCATAATAAATATGCGATTGATGCTTTTAGATTCAGTGCTATTGATTTTTTATTGAAACCCATTAACCCTGAAGAGTTAATGCTTACCATCGAAAAAATTAAAAAGCATAACAACTTACGTTTAAATGAGCAAATTGAAATTTTAAAAGAAGTAATATCTGCAACAAATCAAGCAGAAAAAAAAATTGTATTGCGCGACAATGAATCTATCTTTTTTGTAAAAGTGTCTGACGTTATCCGTTGCGAATCTGATAAATCCTATACGAAATTCATTCTTCAAAACCAAAAACCAATTATTGTTTCCAAAGGATTAAAAGAGTACGAAGAAATGCTTGAGAAATTTGGCTTTGTTCGCACGCATCAATCTCATTTAATAAATATGTCTAAAATTATTCGATTTGATAAAGCAGATGGTGGAAGTATTGTGTTAGAGAATAACGACATTGTACCCGTGTCGCAGCGTAAAAAGGAGTTCATCCTTGAAACTTTTAAAAATCTATAATTTCCCTTAAATCGAATTTCGGTTTTTTTCCATCGAATATCAATAATGCCTCATCGCTTATCTATTTAGGGCATTCCTTGCTCTTTTTGCTTCCTATTTTTGAGTTATAATCATTCAACTTATAATCATGAAAAGACTATTATTTATTACGACGGTTATTTTAACCTTTTTAAATTCATCAATCAAAGCTCAATCGCCATCTATTATGCTTGAGTGGCGAAAAGCAATGGGTAATGCAAATATTGACATTGCAACTCAATCTGTAACAGATGCAAGTGGAAATGTATACACCGTTGGATATTTTGGAGGCACTGTAGATTTTGATCCAAGTGCAAGTACTTACACATTAACGTCGGCAGGTGCTTACGATATGTTTATTCAAAAACTGGATGCTAATGGCAATTTTGTATGGGCTAATAGAATTGGTAGTACCGGTAATGAAGCAGCAAATACTGTTTTTGTTGATGGTTCAAACAATATTTATATAGGTGGTTACTATAATGGTACGGTAGATTTTGATTGGACAGCAGGCACTTTAGCGTTAAGCAGCGGTACGGTGCAATCTGGATTTATTGCTAAATATAATTCAATAGGAAATATAACATGGCTCAAAGGTTTAATTGGGACTGCAACATCAAATGCAAATTCAATTAGTGTAGATAATAGCGGTAATGTTTATACCGCAGGTACAATAGGGCAAGGAGTTATTGATTTTGATCCTAATGCAGGAGTGTCAAGTTTTACAGTTACTAATTCTGGGTTTTTTGTCCAAAAATTGACATCAGCTGGTAATTTAAGTTGGGCTAAAGGATTTAATTCTGCAGCATTAGGTTGTTATGCAACTACTATTGATTTAGATAATGCTGGTAATCCAGCTATTGGCGGTGTGTTTGCTGGCAGTGTAGATTTTGATCCAAATGCAGGGGTAACAACTTATACTACTTTTTTAAATAATCCAGACGCTTTTGTGTTAAAGTTAAGCAATTTAGGAAATTATGATTTTGGTTTCCCTTTAGGCGTAGGGTCTGCTTCTGGAAATCATGATGATGCAATAAATGATATTGAGTTTGATGCAAGTAATAATTTATATGTGTGTGGTTATTTCAGCAGAACTGTTGATTTTGATCCAAGTGCAGCAACAAATACACTAACTATAAGCGGAGGTATTTCGGGGTCGTTTACAAACAGAGATGCTTTTATTGCCAAGTATTCAAGCACTGGTTTATTTAATTGGGTAACTAACTCGGGTATTGGAAATAGCACTTATATAGATTTAGCTTCTGGCTTAGCAATTAATTCTTCCGGAGATGCTTTTGTAGGTGTTTCTAATTTTAGCAGTGGCGGTAACCTTTCATCATACAAATTATGTAAATTCAGTTCAAGTGGTTCCTTGTTATTTTTTAAATCATTTTCTAATATCGAATCGTATGATTTGAATATTGATGTAGCTGGTAATATATATCTTGCTGGATACGTTGAAGGCTCTGCAGATATTGATCCATCAACCTATTTCTCAAACACAGTTTCATCAATAGCACAAAAGGACGCATTAATTGTTAAGTTTTCTGAATGTACAACACCTGCTTCATCAGGACCATTAACAGGCGCTGTGGCATTATGTAATGGAAGCGCTAATTCTTATAGTATTTCGCCAGTGGTTGGAGCCCAAGGATATGCTTGGTCAACTAATATTGGTATGGTTGGTACTTCAACAACTAATATAATCAGTTTAACATCGGCACAAACAGCAACAACAGGAGTTATATCTGTAGTTGGATACAATCATTGTGGAAATGCTCCAACACAAACATTGCAAGTAACAGTAACTCCTAATACAACAGTTAATGTGGCTTCCAGTTCATCAAGTGTTTGTGCTGGTAATTCTGTTACTTTAACAGCAAGCGGAGCAACTACCTATTCTTGGGCAAGTGGCGAAACTACTTCTTCAATAGTAAAAAATCCAACTTCAACAACTGTATATACAGTTTCAGGATACAATGGAAATTGTTCTAATACAAAAACGCTTTCTATAAACGCCGTTGCTTTGCCAAATATGTTAGTAACAGTAAATCAACCAACAGCAGGTTGCGCAGGATCACCAGTATTTTTAACTGCTTCAGGGGCAACTTCATACACGTGGAATACAGGAGCGTTTACAAATTCTATTAATGTCACACCAACCGTATCAACAATATATACAGTAACAGGAACTAATGCTGCTGGTTGCGTAAAAACAACAACAGCCGGTGTTGGCATACAATCTCCTGTATTAGTGGTTAGTGCATCAGCTTACTCGGTTTGTCCGGGAGGGGTATCTACATTATCAGTATCTGGCGCACAAAGTTATACTTGGAATGGACCAGGTGGAATGACTACTGGAAGTATTAGAAATGTTAGTCCAACTTCTACATCTACTTACGTGGTTGGAGGTACTGGTTTCGCAGGTTGTATCTCTCAAACAAATATTGTTGTTTATGTTACTGCTGCAATAACAGTTAGTGCAACTGCATCATCAAGCATATCTTGTTCTGGATCGCCAGTAATTATTACGGCATCTGGCGCAACAAGTTATACTTGGAACACGGGTGCAGTAAGTTCAACAATTTCGGTGTCTCCATTAACTCCAACTATTTATACTGTAACTGGAGCAAGTGGAAGTTGTTCAGGGACAAAAACTATTTCGATTGGTGTAGCAACTAATCCTAATGTATTAGCGATAACTAATACGTCGTTATTGTGTTCAGGGCAATCAGCAAACTTAACAGCTTCTGTCACACCATTTACACTGGGTATGACTTATACTTGGAGCACAGGTCAAACTATCACTAATATTAATATTTCGCCACCAACAACAACAACGTATACTGTAATTGGTAAAAATATGCAGGGATGTACAAATACAGTTTCAATAACACAATCCGTATCACCTCAATTTACACTTTCGGTAGCGGCATCATCTTTAGTTTCTTGTTCTGGTTCTCCAGTTATTTTATCAGCATCAGGTGGAAGTACGTATACTTGGAATACAGGATCTAATTCAAATACAGTTTCTGTTTCTCCAACAACAAATACAACATATTCAGTAAGTGGCACAAGTGGTGCGTGTTCAAATAGTCAAACTATTTCAGTAGATGCATCAACTAATCCATCCTTATCAGCAGTTACTAATAATACATTATTGTGTATTTCACAATCCGCTTTATTAACGGCAAACGGTGTAGGTGTGGTATCCTATTTATGGAATACAGGAGCTACATCTGCTAATATTTCTGTTACACCTACAACTACAACTGTATATTCTGTTACAGGTACGAATGCTTTTGGTTGTTCAACAACGATTGCTATTACTCAGTCAGTTTCTACATGTACTGGACTAAACGAAGTCGAAAATACAACTACTTTATTTTCCGTATTTCCAAATCCAAACAATGGCGAGTTTACAATTACTACTATTAAAGGAAGTTATTCTTTAATAAATTCTATAGGAGAAATTGTCAGAGTTATTGAAGTGGAGAAATGATAAAGAAGTAATTGATGTAAAAGACTTGTCACAAGGAATTTATTACATCATTGGTAAAACAGCAAAAGCAAAAATAATTATCACAAAATAAAAATTGAATCACGCGGTTGAATGATATAGATCTGTGATTCATAAAAGATAAAGGCAACTTAGGTTGCTTTTATCTTTTATATGATAAATGAGATGAGCGTTTAATTTATAAAAAATAAATACAATCTCTAATTCGATTATTTAGCTTTGCTTGGTAACGATAGCTGTAAAAATGTTTTAGTTAGCAAAAATAAAAAGAAATAAATTTAGTTACATGCCCGGTAACATCCCACTGGCTACAGATTTCATTTCATTATCATTTAATTCGTTGGCTTTTAGTAAAGCTTTGTTTAATGTAACCGTTAGTTGTTCTTCTAGTTCTTCTTTATCTCCATGTTGTAATCCTGGAGCAATAATTAAAGATTTTATTTCTCTGTTGCCTGTAATGGTAATTTTAATATCGCCACCAGCTCCTTCCACATTAATAATGGTTGAATCTAATTTTAATTTAATTTCATCGGCTTTTTGCTTCATTTCTTGAAGCTTGCCCATCATGTCTCCTAGTTTTCCGAACATCGTTTTTGTTTATTTATTTTTTTAACCACATAGGCACATAGTTTTATTTAATTTAGCTCTATGTTTTCTATGTATCTATGTGGTTTAAAATTAATTGATTTATAGTTTACTTCAAAATTCTAAACTCGTTTGGTAAATAATTATTTAACCGATTTCCTAAATGTTTTATCCAACCAATACCAAAGCCTTTATGACTCATTAAATTCCAGCCTTTGTTTCCGTCAATGGATTGTAACTCTTTTTTTAGAAATTGGATGGCTTGTTCTTGATTACATTCTATAGTTTGAATAGTATCTGCACGATGAATACTCCAAGCTAAATCATGATGAGGTATCACTTCGTTTTTAATTAAACTGCCAATAGTTGTGCCTACTTTTTTGTAATATAAATTAGAAAATTTATTAATGAAATCCAGTGTAATTTGATTCGTTAATAAATAATCATCTTTAAATTTTGTAATTTGATGGGAGTCTAAATTTTTGATCCAATTGGAAAACAATTCTTTTTCTTTAGGTTTAATAATCGAAAATGCTTCATATTTTGATTTTCGCACTTGATGATGACTGTCTATTGCGCCAGGTTTTTTAAATACAGCGCAGAAAAAACCTTCCGATTGTGTTTTGTCGGGATAAAAACGATAGCCAAAAGCTTTTTGTTTTTCGCTACTCGTTTCAACAATTCCCCATTTTTTTTCAGTAGGAATTTGTACACTTATTAATCCAAATTCATTGATTAACCAATCGGCAATTTCTTCATTTTCAGATTTTGAGTAAGAGCAAGTAGAGTAAACTAATGATCCTCCTTGTTTTAAAGTTCCTATAATATCAGATAAAATTCGTTTTTGACGTTGGTTACATAAGTTCACATTATCTAAACTCCATTCATCAACAGCATCATGTTGTTTTCTAAATAACCCTGAACCACTGCAAGGCGCATCCACCAAAATGATATCAAATACATCGTTGATGTCGGAGTAGGAACTAGGATCATTGTTAGTCACTACAACATTGCAAGTTCCCCATTTGCTGAGGTTTTGAGCTAATACGTCTGAGCGTTGTTTAGTAATTTCGTTAGCTACTAAAGCACTTTCACTATTTAATAATGAATTTAATAAAGTGCTTTTTCCGCCTGGCGAAGCACATACGTCAAATGCTAATAATGTTTGATTAAAATCGACACATGATTTTAAGGCATGTTCAATAAACATAGAACCTGCTTCTTGCACATAATAACAACCCGCTTGAAATAGAACATCATACGTAAAATTTGGACGTTCATTCAAATAAAAGCCTTTTTCGTTCCATGGAATTGGATGATCTAATTTAAAATTTAGTTCAGTACGTTTAAAAGGATTGATTCTAATACTTGTAGGCGATACTGTTTGATGAGCATCGATAAATGCTTGCTCATTAAAGCCTTCGCAACTTGAAATAGAGTTTATAAATTCGGTAGGTAATTGTAACATAATTGTGAATCAAATATAAAGAAATATTACTTTTGTTTGTGTTTGAAAAGAAAGCTCCTATAAAAATAACAGATCCACATTTAGCGTTGGTTAAAATGCAAAGTTGGTGTGCCTACCAAGAGCGTTCTCAGCAAGACTCGCGTGATAAGTTGTATGAATTAGGTATGAGGCCAGAAGCCGTTGAAAACATCATCGTTCAATTGATACAAGATAATTTTTTAAATGAAGAGCGTTTTGCGATGTCTTTTGCTCGCGGTAAGTTTAGCATTAAAAAATGGGGACGAATTAAAATTAAACAAGAGTTAAAACAAAAACGGGTGAGCGAGTATTGTCTAAAAAAGGCATTACAGCAAATAGATGAAACGGAATATTTCGAAACTCTAAAAAAATAATAGAGAGTAAACGTAAGCTCATTAAAGAACCAAACAAGATAAAATTGCAATACAAATTAATGAACTACGCTTTATCTAAAGGCTACGAAAAAGATTTAGTGTTTGATTTGTTGAATAGTAAAGAAGTAGATTAGGTTTTGGGCGCGTCCCTGCGGGTCGGGCTTTCGGCACTCGCTTTTTTATTTGCTCTGCGAACAAATAAAAAGAGCTCAAACAATGCCTCTATCCCTCACGCAATTTACGTTTCAAAATTCGGAATTTACATTTCTGTTTTGGAGCTATTAAGCGTGAGGGACGCAAACGAAAATCCTTTTTTGTGGAACAAAAAAGATTGAAGTGACAGCCCGCTGCGGCTACCGCCTCACACGCCGCAAAAATTAAACTAAAACTTAATTTTATAATTTATTCAATCACAAACTTTTTTATAGAAAACTCCTATTTCGTTTTCTAGTTTTATGATATAAAAAACCTGACTTAAATTAGATACGTTAATATTATTCTCTCCTTCTATGATTTTTTAAGTGTGAACAGTAACGCCTTTTGTATCTATAACATAAAGAGTTGAATTTTCATTATGTTTTAGGTTAAACAATCCCTTATTAGGATTAGGATAAATAGTAAACTCTTCTAATTTAGTGTTTGATAATTGACTAACGCCAGTTACTGTGGTATGACAAAAAACATAATTCATGGTATCAATTAATGGTGTGCTTGCCACAATACCTGATCCTGGAGTAGTTTCCAAATAGTCACCAGTTATTTCCCAAATAATAGTTCCTCGTGCATTATTATTTACAATGTATTCGGCTTTCATGCCAATAGATTGTTTATTGTCGTATGACACAAAAGTGCCAGCTGCTGAACCAGAAGATTTGCCCGTTAAATAAGGCACTTTGGCAACGTTATCCCAATGATAATCAAACAAATTTAGTTTATCTACCACGTTATAGTATTGTGGAGTTCCAAGATCTAAAGAGAATGTTACAGCATCTTCTCCACAATTAGTTGTTTGATGTAAGGTTGTTGCGCCTGTTTGTGAACGCCCATAAAATGCTGTTCCAATATTTATTTTTGTAGATGGTACATTGTAAGTTGTAGTTAACATATTAAATGCACTTTGAATATTAAAATTAGGGTCTCCACTCGTTGGAGCGTATAAGGGTGAATTATGATTTGCTTTACAATCAAACGCTCCAAAAAAATCGTACGACATTAAATTTATCATATCTAAAATGGGAACGATATTATTCCATTCGATGTCATCTGCTTTTGTTGGATCGGCACTAAAACAAGCTGATAATTTATAGGTTTTGTTATTTTGAATCCCTAAAGTTGTAATAGAATCTTTAATTTGTTGTAGTAATAAAGTAAAATTTTGTTTGTCATTCGCTGTTCCTGAATGATCAGCAAATCCAGGGTATTCCCAATCAATATCAATGCCATCAAAATTGTAAAATTTCAAAAGTCTGTTACATTCAGACGCGAACAAGGCTCTTTTACTTGAGCTTGCTGCTATAGTAGGAAAGTTATCTGATAAGGTCCAACCACCAATTGACACCATGACTTTTGTCCCCGCATTATGAGCTAAATCAATGATTGAAGTATTTGGATAATAAGTAGGAGGTGTAGTTGACCAATTTATCTGTCCTTGTAATAAATTTTCGTCCGCCCACGTGTCGGTATTAGAAATTAAACCACTTGCTTCGGGTTTAAAAAAAGAATAGTTGATAATGGTATATTTTGAATACGCGATGGTTGACGGCTTTACTAATTTTGCTCTATCGTACCATTGCCAGTTAGGATAGTAGCCAATAACTTCTTTACAAGTTTGTGATAAAAGAGGTTTTAAAGACAGTGTAATTAAAAAAGTAGTACAATTTTTTTCATAGGTTTTTCAGAAAGTAGTTATAATTAATTCGAACACAAACCTACTTACTAAAAAATTAAATTTAGCGTGTAATCTTTAAGATAATAAGTTTCCTAACTATTAGTTGGTATTGTTTAATGTTTTAGAATGCTTGATATTAAAGGGAAAAATGGATATAAGAGTTTTTAAACTTAGCTCATAGCAATACAATTGTTACCTAAAAAATTACATAAACAATTCACTCGCTATTTTATCAGCGAGTAGTTTTCCTTTTCGGTTAGTGTGTACGTTGCATCTTTCACTACAACCTGTTCTTGCTTAATATAATTGTTCACCTGATTTACAAAGGCTTTTACAAAGTCGTTGTTGAAGTTTGTTTTTAAGTAATTTAAGTCGATTCCCCAAATGGTTCTTAGTGAAGTTAAAACATATTCGTTAAATCGTTCTTTTTCTGTTAAGATTTCTTTTTCAAAGTAAGCTTCTGTTTTTTCTGAAACTTGTTTGATGTAAAGGTTATTGTTAGCAATGTTCCATTGTCTTGACGTTCCATCAAAGGAATGTGCCGAAGGTCCAAGGCCAAGGTAATGTTCGCCTTTCCAATAGTTGGAATTGTGAGTACTGAAAAAACCTTCTTTACCAAAATTGGAAATTTCGTAGTGAATAAATTTATTTTTCTCCAAACGATCAATCATTTCTAAAAACATCTCCGAACTTTTTTCATCGTCGATGGCAATTTCCTTTTTCACTTTAAAATCGTGTCCTAATTTTGTTTTTTCTTCAATGGTTAAATTGTAACTTGAAATATGTTTAACCTCCAATGCTATGGCTTTATCTAATGTTTTTTTCCAATTAGTGATGTTTGAAAATTTGGAACCGTAAATTAAATCAATGGTGATGTTTTCAAAACCTCTGTCTTGTGCTCGTTTCACACTCGCTTCACTTTCTTTAGCTGTGTGTGCACGGTTCATCCAAATCAGTTCTTCTTCATCAAAACTTTGTAAGCCAATGCTTAATCGGTTAACTTCTAATCGTTTTAACTCTTTTAGTTTGTCATCCGATAAATCATCTGGATTACATTCAAAGGTTATTTCCGCATCTTTTGATACATTATAAAGTTTGTATATTTTCTCAAGAATTAGAAAGCTTTCTTTTTCTGATAACAAACTTGGTGTTCCACCTCCAAAATAAATGGTTTTAATGTTTTTATCTTGTAGATAGTTAATTCGTAAATCAATTTCGGTCAAGATACTTTTAACCAACGCTTCTTTATTTTGTAGAGAAGTTGAAAAATGAAAATCGCAGTAATGACAAGCCTTTTTACAAAAAGGAATATGAATGTATATTCCACTCACAGTCTAAAGTTTAACTGGAATTTTATAATAGCTGATCAATTCAGCAATTAGTAATCTCACATGTTCAAAGTCATTTGAGTTTTCATAAGTTGCTTTTAACTTTTCGGTGTATTGTTTACGTTGATTTGTTAAGTATTGAGAAGTAAAGTAATAAGCATCAATGGTTAAATCATTTTCTTTTACTACAATTTGATCGGAAGTGATTTTTTTGTAGCGTTTGTATGTAGAAATTACTTTATCGTATTGACCTAAGCTAAAGTAACCCATAATCAAAGCGACAAACATTCCATCTAAAAACTTCTGAAATGGTATCTGTTGGTATGAAACCAAGGTATCTTCTAAAATTTTAACGGATTTGTTTTTATCCGTAGTATCTCCTGTCAGTAAAATAGCCGAATAAAAACATTTTAAGTTGATCAGTTTAATAATATATTCACCATCATCCCAGATATTTTTTGCTAATTCAGATTCTAGCTTTTGTTTAAGGAACTGTATGTTTTCTTTTATATCTGAGGGTAAAGTTTTGTGATAATCATCTCTAAATATAAATGCGTACGAACTTAAATAATGACTTGCTTGTACCGAAAACGAAAATATTTCTGGGATATTAATGTAGCTTTTCCAAAATTTTAAAAAAGAACTAATGCCGTTCATTTTTTTAACTTCCTGTAGCATGGATTCTGTATTGTTATTGTTTACGTCTAGTTGTAAACGTAAGCCCAAAATTTTAAAATACATGTCATCCAAATAATGAAAGCACACATGAGCACTATTTAAAAAGTCCCGTTCTAAATCATCTAATTCTTTAATCGTTTCTTGTCTAAAAAAATCGGGGTGACTTAAAAAACTTAACTCATAGTATTTTCCAAATCGTGCTAAAATATTAATGGAATTAGATTCATGTTTAGTGTATTGATTAAAGAATGCTAAGTCTTTATTTGCTTGAGCTTTCGAGATATTTTCTTTTCCTTTAAAAAATAAATTTTCGCGTAAGTATAAATAAATAGAGTTTTTGATTTGCTCTAATTCTATGTATTCTTTTACTTTTTTATGATATTTATTGGCATCTTTTGATTCGGTAATAAAACATTGTTGCGCAAAAAATTTGGTAACCTCTATCAGGGTAGTATAGTCTTCAATTTTTTCGGCTACATCTGATAGCCATTCGGCAATATCATTTGCTTTTTGTTTCTCGCCTTTACTAAGTAATTCTTCAATGGTTTGAAGATTGTGTTTTAAATAATTGGGATAGTTTCGACTTAAAAAACCACTTAATTTAAAGGTGTGATGTGTTAATTGTAAAAATTTCTTTTTTGTTTTTTCTTGCGAATCACCATAGGTTTGTTTACATAACTCATCCGATTCGTGAGGTGTTTTTGCATGACGAATGGTAGTGACTAATTTGTGAGGTAAATCAGCATTTGTATTTAATAGATAATCAGAAAATTCTTTAAAGTGAAAGTCGGATAGTAAAAGAATTTGTTTTTGAATACTAATCATGGCGTCGTTATGTTGGACAAAGATTTTTCTTAAACCTATAAATAATGTTTTATTAATACAAACTTAATCTACAAAAATCTAAATACATTCGATGAATTTTAGTCGAATAAAGTGTCGTTTGGCAGTGCCCATTTAATAGGTTCAATACCTTTTGAAATCAAATACTCGTTCGTTTTGGAGAAATGTTTGGAGCCGTAAAAAGCGCCGCCAGCTAAGGGAGACGGATGAGCGGCTGTTAAAACTAAATGCTTTTCTAAATCGATTAAGTTTGATTTGCTTTTGGCAAAGTTTCCCCATAACAAAAACACACAATGCTCTTTTTTATCGGAAATGAGTTTTATAACTGCGTCTGTAAATGTTTCCCAGCCTTTTTTTTGGTGACTGCCAGGCTCTCCTGCTCTAACAGTTAAAGTGGCATTTAACAATAATACGCCTTGTGTTGCCCAAGTTGTTAAATTACCGTGACTTGGGACACTAAAATCAATGTCGGTTTTTAGTTCTTTATAAATATTCGCTAAAGATGGCGGCGTCTTCACTCCGTAATTTACAGAAAAACTCAGTCCGTGTGCTTGATTTGCGCCGTGATAGGGGTCTTGACCTAAAATAATAACCTTTGTCTTTTCAAAGGGAGTAAGGTTAAACGCGTTAAATACCTCGGTTTCTTTTGGGTAGATAGTATTATCTGCTCTTTCTTTTTCCAAAAATGCGTTTAAGGTAACCATATATGACTTTTCAAACTCCATTTTAAGCTTTTGAGCCCATGAATTATGTAATAAATTTGTAGTCATTAAATTGTTAATGGGTTGTTAATGGATTGTGTGAAATAAAAAATGATTTTTCTCAGTCTTTTTTTTTGTTGTTAGCGAAATTACTATATATTTGTTACTCTATTTATTTTTAAAATTGAAAATTATGAAAAAATTAGCTTTATTATCAGCACTTTCGTTCGCTTTTTGTGTAACAATCTCTTCATGCAAATCGCACGAGAAATGTCCAGCTTACTCTAAAGCTAATACAACTATCTCTGCTAAAAAATCTGTTTAATTTTTTATGCTTTGGCATAAGTTAAACGATATTAGTCAGTTACAAGATATTATAAATCTTACTAAAGAACAGTCGCCTAATGGGTTGACTGTTCTTATTTTTAAACATAGTACCAGATGTTCTATTAGTTCGATGGCGTTGAATCGCTTAGAAACGAGATGGATTGACAACGAAAAAATTCCAGCTTATTATTTGGATTTGCTAAATCACCGTGATATTTCAAATGAAATAGCCAATGTATTTTCGATTGAACACGCTTCTCCTCAAGTATTATTAATTAAAAATGGCGTTTGTGTTTATAACGCTTCGCATACTGATATTTCAGCTGCTGATATTTTAGAGGCCACTATACAATAGAACGCAGATGCCGCTGGTTATTTATGATTAAGTATGATTTTTGTTTTATGAAATCTATTTATCTTATTTTAATCATGCCAAATCATTACCATCAGCGTTCTATAAAAAACGTTACCAAATAAATTCAATTACTTGTTTTAAATCTGGGTGTAAACTTTTGGCAACAGGGCATGTAAAAGCAGCGTGTTCGTATATTTTCTTTTCTTTATCTGTATAATTTCCTTTTGGGAAAGTAACCGTAATGTGAATTTCGCCTATACGTCTTGGTTCGGTATACATTATTTTTGTCACTTCGGCTGTTGTTCCATCAACTTTTGTAATTCCCTCCTTCATCGCTACAATTCCCATAATTGAAATCATGCAACTTGCTAATGCCGTTGCCACTAAATCGGTTGGCGAAAACATTTCCCCCTTTCCGTGGTTATCTTTTGGAGCATCCGTGTGAATGGTAGTATTGGATTGAAGATGAGTGGCTTCTGTTCTCAACTCTCCTAAATAAGTGACTTTACTCGTAATCATCATGTTAAATTTAAACTCAAAGATAACTTTTTTGGTAAAACCATGTAATTTACTTCAAAGAATTAGTATTATTTAAAGTAAATAAGCCCTATTAATTCATCTATTTAAACGAAAATTATAACTATTTTTGTTAACCAATGACAAAGCGATTTCACTATAGTTTTATATTACTTTTTATAAGTAGTTTGTGTTTTTCTCAAAGCACGAGTCAAGCTATTGCCAACGGTCAAGATCCTAATGTATTATATCGTAATGAAATGTCGTTTGGTATATTTGCTCACAGCAGAGGTTTTGGTTTAAATTTTATGAGAGCTAAACATGTTACGGGAACCAGAAAACGTTTGTTCGAAATTCAGGCTCTTAATATGAGACATCCTAAAGAAATTAAAATTTCTAATAGTGCTGATAATTCTAAAAAATTTATTTACGGCAAATTAAATAATATTTTATTGTTTAGAGCAGGTGTTGGTTATCAAACAACCATCTTTAAGCGTTCGGATAGAAAATCAGTCGAGATAAGAACCTCTTATTATTTAGGTGGGAATTTAACTTTCGCGAAGCCTAATTATATTTTGGTGTTCAGAGAGAATAGTGCAGGAACTAAATACCAAGAATCCGTAAAATATGATCCTGAAGTTTATACAATTGATAGTATTTCGGGACGAGGACCTTTATTGGATGGATTGGGAGAAATAAAAATATATCCTGGTGCTTATGCTAAATTTAATTTAAGTTTTGAATACGCTCCTTTTTCTAAAAAAGTAAAGGCAATTGAAACAGGAGTAATATTGGATTATTATCCTAAAGCTTTGCCAATTATGGCAAACAATCCAGCCGAAAATTTTATTGTAACATTATATATTGCTTTTGTGTTTGGCAAAAAATGGTTCTAAAAATGGAAAATTCCAACAAAGATACAATTCTTGAAAAGCCTCGTAAACCAGATTGGTTAAGAGTGAAATTACCTATTGGGGAAGAATATTTAAAAGTAAGAAAAATTGTTGCAGATCATAAACTACATACCATTTGCGAAAGTGGTAATTGCCCTAATATGGGGGAGTGTTGGGGCGCAGGAACAGCAACCTTTATGATTTTAGGAAACATCTGTACGCGCTCTTGCGGATTTTGTGCTGTGGCTACTGGTAAACCAAAACCTGCAGATTGGGATGAACCAAAACGTGTAGCCAACTCTGTAAAATTAATGGGCGTAAAACATTGCGTAATTACATCCGTTGATAGAGATGATTTAAAAGATGGTGGTTCTATTATTTGGGCAGAAACCATTAAAGCTATTCGTGAAATTAGTCCTGAAACTAAGTTTGAATGTTTAATTCCAGACTTTGCTGGCAAATGGGAAAACTTACAACGTATTATTGATGTGAAGCCTGATATTGTTTCTCATAATATTGAAACCGTTCGCCGATTAACAGCACAAGTGCGCATACAAGCTAAATATGACCGAAGCATGGAAGTATTAAAGCGCTTGCACGAAGCAGGAGTAAGAACTAAATGTGGTTTAATGGTTGGCTTGGGCGAAACCGAAGAAGAAGTTTTAGAAACCATTGATGATTTAGCAGCTGTAAATTGTGATGTAATGACCATTGGCCAATACTTGCAGCCAACGCCAAAACATTTACCAGTGGCTAGATATGTGCATCCCGACGAATTTAAAAAATGGGGCGAGATTGCTTTGTCAAAAGGATTCAGATACGTAGAGAGTGGTGCGTTGGTGCGTTCTTCTTACCATGCAGAGAAGCATGTGTTTTAATGGGTTTAGCCACATAGATACACAGAAAAATAATAAGTAAAGCCGGTCGTGTAAAATTTAGAATAGAAGAATAAATTTTTTACACAGAGAGTAATTAAAAATTGAAGCTTCGCTTCAATACTATGTGAAACTAAATAATACGGATGCATTCAAAACCTAATTAAGCACTAACAAAACCTATGTGTCTATGTGGTTAAAAAACACATGGTTTAACTATTAAGAAATAAAAAACTAATGAAATCTCTTTTCGCCATTCTTTTAAAAAATATTATTCTGTTGACATTAATCACCATCAGTTTAGTGTTTATGTTTACACAGCACATTGGCTTTAAAGAAATTTGGTATTTATTTTATGGCCTGGGTACTTTATATGTGTTATCATCGTGTTACGAAGCTTACGCATTGTCTCAAGTAAAAAAGGAAACCAAGAAATTTATTTATTTCACCGATGGTTTTTTAGCGAAACGTATTATTAAAATAATTTCCTTTATCTGTATTGGAGTTTTGTTGTTTTATTCTGGCCGCAGCATCATCAAGTACATGGCCTTTGTATGTTTTTTAATTGCTTTTACAGAGATTGTTGTAACGACTTGGAGATACATGAAAGATCTTTGTTTTGTAGCTCTAGAAGACGATCAGTTAGTATTATCGACTAATAAAATTGACATGACCAGCGCTAAAGAAATTCAAAAAATTGAAGCGCGCCACGGCTTAATGTATTTTGTAAACTATAATAAAAAAACCATTACCCTTCGTACCGATATGATGAGCGAAAACTCTGAATTCAAATTAGCTCTTGACAATTGGATTGATACCAATGGTTTAAGAGATAAGGTTGTTGCGGAGTAGATTACCCTTCCATCCCGATATGTATCAACGCATCGCCTTGATTAACGACTGGCTGATTATTGATACCTACAATGTATCCATCTGCTGTTGAAAGCACTTTATGTTCAATGTCGCCAAAAGGATTGCAAATCACACCTAATAAATCGTTTTTTGATACATAGGAACCGTTCATTCTGTTCATATGAAACAAGCCGCTTGTATGCGCTCTTATCCAAGTGTCTTTAGTGATTTTAACCGAATGATTTTTTGTGTCATTATCAATCATGTGATAGCTTTTCATTAATCTCAAACAGCCATTCACACCTTCGTTAATAGCGTTATAATCAAATCGTAAGCTCTCTCCGCCTTCGTAAACTAAAATAGGTTTGTTTTTTTTAGCAGCTTCTTTTCTAAAAGTGCCTTCTCTATAACCACTATCTATAATTAGTGGCGGAGAAAATTTTTCAGCCAAAGCCACATTCTCTGGGAACTCAAATACACATCGTATTTGCGGACTATTACTAATCTTCGCACCACCTGTATGAAAATCAATTCCAAAATCAATGAGTGGAACAATATGCTTCATTAAATCATAAGCAATGCGACTTCCAAAGGAACCATTTTTATTTCCGGGAAAACAACGATTCAAATCTCTACCATCTGGTAAATCTCTACTACCAAATAAAAACGACACACTATTAATAACGGGGATAGCAATCACATTTCCGCAATTCAAATTTTTAATTTCGTCTCGCGTAATTATTTTTCTGATAATCTCAATGCCATTGGTTTCCTCGCCGTGCATTCCAGCAGATAGCAATAGAGTAGGACCTTTTTTCTTACTTCTAAAAACAAAAACAGGAATTTCTATTTTAGTTTTTGTGTGAAGTTCGTAAGAATTTAAAACAATTTGCTTGCTTTCTCCTGCACTAACGGTTTGGGAGTTGATGATAAAATCTTCCATTATTGCCCAGGCGCATTAAATTCGTTACGCTCAACGTACTCAATAATTTTACTAGCAATATCAATACCAGTAGCGCCTTCAATGCCTTCTAATCCTGGTGATGAATTTACTTCCATTACTAAAGGCCCTCTGTCACTTTGCAATAAATCAACACCAGCAATACCTAATCCTAATTTTTTTGCTGACTTAATAGCAGTAGCTCTTTCTTCGGCAGTTAATTGAATCAAGGATGCTGTTCCTCCACGATGTAAATTACTTCTAAACTCGCCTTCTTTTGCTTGACGTTTCATAGCGCCTACAATTTGTCCGTCAACCACAAACACACGTATATCAGCACCTTTTGACTCTTTAATATACTCTTGCACTAACATGTTGGCATCTAGTTTTAAAAAGGCTTCAATTACTGATTTAGCGGCTTTGTCGTTTTCGGCTAAAATAACACCAATACCTTGAGTGCCTTCTAATAATTTTACCACACATGGCGCACCGCCAATACTAGCAATCACCGATTCGATATCTTTTGGTTCATTGGCGAAGGCAGATTTTGGCATGCCAATACCAGCACGCGCTAATATTTGTAAACTACGTAATTTGTCTCTTGAACGCACTAAAGCTTGAGATTCAACAGCTGTAAAAATTTTCATCATCTCAAACTGACGAACAACCGCAGAGCCATAAAAAGTTGCACTTGCTCCAATACGAGGGATTACGGCGTTGACATCTGTTACTTCTTTTCCGTTATAATAAATATGTGGACGACTTTGTTCAATTACCAATACACACTTCATGTGATCTAATAGTAATACTTCATGTCCTCGTAGTTCTGCAGCTTCTATTAAACGCTTTGTAGAATACAAATTTTTGTTACGAGATAAAATAGCAATTTTCATTTTTTTGAATTTTTTATTTTAATAAGGTATTTAAATGTAAGCCATTGGTGTAAATTAAATTCACATCTATGATGAATTTTCCTTTAAGTAATCGTCTTCCAATGAGCACGGGGTAACGCATATTTCCTCTATCACTTAAAGAAATGGTAGTTTTAATTCGTTTTCGTCCAATCGAAATTAAGGTTTTGATGATATAGCGTTCTTCCATTTCGCCAAACGAATTTTTTATTTTTTTGCGCGTAAATTCTTCAACGTTATAAGTTTCATTATTAAATAAACGAAAGCTTAGTGTTTTTTTACCGCCTTCATTTTTTAATTCAATATGATTGCAATCGATTGCACAAGTATATGCACCTGTGTCGATTTTTGCTTCAACATGTTCAATATTCAAAAGAGGAAAATTGACATATTCTCTTCTTCCAATTATTTTTAGTTTATGAGGTTTAGCTAGCATATAATACTAGCCCCAAATTAATTAATTTATTGCTAAACTAAAAGGATTAGTACAAAAACATTTGCCACATAGAGACATAGGAAAAAAAGAAGGGGATAGGAATAAATTCTTTCACAATAGGACTATATTAAGCGCAGCTTCTATTTTCTCCTGCTACTACAAACTATGTTTCTATGTGGCTAATTTTCTAGAAAACGACAATTACTCTAAAAAATAAATATCGTCAAATGGTGAATTGATAGGCGAACCTAAATTGACTGGAGCCGTCCATGTTTCCATTTTTTCGTCCCACACACTTTTAAAGATGTCATATTCTCCCATGTTTTCGTAACCCTTTGAAGAAAAATAGAGTGTTTTTCCGTCTTTGGATAGAGATGGATATTCTTCATCTAAAGGGCTATTGATATTGGTAATGTTTTGTGGTAAAGGAGCCCATTTTCCATTTGCCATCTTTTTTAACATGTAAATATCTTTTCCATGTGATTCGTCATCACCATAACTAGAATATAAAAGTGTGTTTTTATCTGCAGTTAAAAATAATAAAGATTTAAACTCTTTCTTTTATCGATTTCAGATCGCATATCGTCTGTAATCACTAAAACTTTTCCTCCCGATTCTAATTGTGTTAATGAGTTTTGGATAGCATTTAAATCAACATGTTTTCGACTATATACTTCTAATACCACTGGATTATTTACTAGTTTAATACCACTACGGCAATGAACAATTTCTTCTTCAATTTTTAAAGACTTAATATCTTCTGGCTTACAAACTGCCATATATTTTTTATAATAGTTGATAGCAGTATTAAAACGGTAACTGGCATGATTAGATTTAGCTAAAAAGTAATACACATCAATTGGCACTGTTTTATCATTCACACATGATTCTAAAGCTAAAATGCAATTAGTTTTATCTTTCTTTGTATTAAACAAACATACACCATAACGGTATGCGTCTATAGGTTGTAAGTCGATAAATAAATCTAAGTTTTGGTATACTAAAGCTGCTTCCTGATAAACTTGTTGGTCATACAATTGAAGCGCTAATTTTAAATCTTCTTGGTCTTTGAGTGCTTCTTCAGCTGTACGTTTTGGCTTTTTAATTTTCGTAACGGCAGCAGCAGCGGTAGGTTTATCGCCAGGCTTTGCAGCTATCGTACTTGTAGTTTTTGTTGGCGCGGCGTCAAAGGATATTTTAGCTGCTTCTGCTTCTGTAAAGTAGTTTGCTAATTTAATAGATTTAATACCAGCTATGGTTTGTAGTTTAATGGTTTGTTTTAATTCAAACTCACCTTTTTTATCAGGCACATCAAACGATCCTTTTTGTTCGGAATAACCTTCTGCTTCAACCGATACATCATATCTAGTTCCCGAGTTTAATACCATTAAATACAATCCCGTATTTGGATTTGTTTTATAAACGCCCGAAATTTCACCGGTATTGGAATTGTAAATAGTAATATAGGCTTCTTTACTTGGAATAGAATCAAGGGTACTGAATTGACCCTTAATTATAGAGCTTGCTAATTCTTGTTGTGGTAATTTTATTTGTGTGTACTCGTAACTATTATTTTTTCTGTTGGTGCAATAAGAGGCAGTTTGATTTGATTCATCAGGGATAAACAAAATATCATCGTAGGTTGAGTTAATGGGATAACCTAAGTTTTGTGGTTTCGACCAAGGAGAAATGCTGTCTTTTCGAGTGATTTTAAAAATATCGTAACCTCCCATACTATTATGCCCTTTTGATGAAAAATATAAAGTGTTTCCATCTTTGGATAAGTAGGGGTAGTTTTCGTCATAAGGACTATTTATTTCTGGCCCCATACCAATGTATTGATTTGGACTAAAGGCACCATTAGGCAATAAGGTGTTTTTATATAGGTCTGTGTGATTTTGTTCTTTTTCTCCGTAGCTTACTTGATAGTATTCGCGAGGGTTTGTACTACACATTAAAAGAGGGATTTGTTTTTTCTTATCAATAGTAGAAGCAAAAAAATCAGTTTTCACTTTTACGATTTCATTTACTAAATCAGGATTGTAGTTTGATAATAAGTTTTCTAATTGAATAGGTGTGCGTTTTACTACTTCTACATTTACTTGATCACTCATGAGCATACTGCCGCTCATGCAATTTTTAATTAATAGCGGGCCATAGTTTCCTTCAAAATCGTATGGTTTTACGCGAGCTTTATACTGCTCAAAGGCTTTGATAGCGTCATTAAATAGATAAGATAAATGGTAAGCTTTTCCTAAATAAAACCAAACGTCGGCAGGAATTTCTTTAATACCAGTAGCAACTAATAGCGAGTTGATGACTTTTGCTTTATTTAAATTTAATTTGAATAAACAAACACCATAATAATAATTCATGAAAGGATCGCCTGGATCATTTTTTAAAAGTGTTTCATAAAGGGACAATGCTTTTTCAAAATCATTAGCTTTAAATGCAGCGAGGGCTTCTTCGGGTTTTTTCTTTTCTTCTTCTAATTGTTTTTAACGAGTTCATCAATATTTGAATACAATTTACCGTTTTTGTCAACCTGTTTCGTTAGTTCTTCTGAAGCAGCGATGCTTTCATTAACTTTAGCAGTATCCACAAATGATTTTAAGTAAACTACTTTTTCGTTTTCATCAGCAAAAAAACTTTTGATGATTAATAAGGGTTTGTTTTTTTCGTTCAGTTTAACTTTTATGTCTTGTTGGCAAATTTCGTAATCAATTTTTAATGGGATTTCTACAATTTCTTGAGGAGCACCATAACCGGAGGCTTCTACTTTAAATTGATATTTGATATTAGGAGCTAAAATCAATAAGTATTTACCTGTATACGGACTTGTATTGTAAATGCCTACTAGTTCATTATTCGAGGCATTATACACACTAATTTTTGCTTTTTTTTCATTGGGATTCCCAATAATTTCAAATTGACCTCTAATAACAATTAATGCAGGCGCGGTACCGGGAGTAGTTTTAAAAATATCGTATTTATCATCATCGCTTAAGCGTGTAGAAATGAAATAAAAGTATTTGCGATTTCTTTTTGCATTCAATTCTTCTTTTACTTCAGCAGGTTTTGGCACTAGACTATCTTTTTGTTGCGCAAAAAAACTAAAACCTATTACTTGAAATAGTGTTAAAAGAATTAGTTTAAAATATGAAGCCTTCATAGTGGAATTAAGGAAACACAATTTAAAGAAAAAAAATATAAAAAAGGCGGTTTTGTTTTTAACAAAAAATCCCGCTATCAACGATAAACGGGATTTTTTTGGATTTTTTGAGTAGTAGATACTACTGTTCGCTGTCAACTAAAAAACAGCCAACTGATATTACTCTCTCACCATTTTTTTACTATCAATTACTTTTCCATCGGCCACTAAAGTATAGTTGTATAAACCGCTTGATAGATCACTAGCAAATACATTCACTTTTCCTTTACCGCGAGTTTTAATATCAACCGTTTGTATAATTTGTCCTAAATTATTAAAGAAAATAATTTGTGCTTTACCAACACTAGCTGGCACATTATAAGTAATAGTGGTTTGCTCAGCAAATGGATTTGGAACGTTTTGATTTAAAATAATCGCATCTTTATCACTCAGTTCAACATCTAATTGATTTAATGTTGTTTGAATTGTATTGTTGTTTGAACGAACACTTGCATTTGAACAACAAGCTGCTATAGCATTTTCCAAAGCTGTTAAGCGCGCGTCTTGTATACTATCTTTTGAATTTAATTTTGCAGTTAAGCTATCAATTTTAGCTTGTTGTTCCTGCATACCTTTTAGTATGATGCCAATTAATTGTTGGTATTCAAGGGAGAGATAATTAACAGCCGGAATAACAATATTTCCAACAGAATCTAGTTTTGCTGGATGTACGTTATTATTTACAAGTTCTGGTAATACCGATTGAACATCTTGCGCTATTAACCCGTATTGTTTACCGCTTGGTAAATTCATACTAGGAAACGAACTTTGCTTATATTCAAATGTTTTTGGTTTTAGTTGATTAATAATTGCAGTTGCGTTTACTATTGTATCAATATTTTGTTTTAAATTAAAATCTGAAGTGAAATTATCAGTTCCAGTTCTTACCACATCCCCGTTAAAATATCCCGCATAATCTGGGCCTGAAGGAGGTGTGGTGGAGCTAGAACCACTTACAGAACCAAATATTGCATAATTTGTACCAGCATTAAAAGCAGTAGCCAAAACCCCAAAATTAGTGGCGCCAACATTTGCATTATAAAATGATCCTCCATAGTTTACGCTATTTGCAATTGTGCCGCCAACAACATTTGAATTAATACCATAATTTTGAGGAGAGGTTGAATTTATAACATCAAATTTTCCTGCCACTGACCATATAGCGCCATTTTGAGCGGAAGACGATACCCCAAATGCATCGTTGCCATTAGCAGCAATTGCTCTTACTCCCACATTACCTGCAGTTGCATTTGTTGAATTTGCAATAAAATAGCCACCAGAATTTTCGCCTGGTCCTGCTGTTACTTCTCCTTTTACGCCAACATTGTGAGCGGCGCCAATATTTATGTTTCTAAAGTATCCTGCATTATTACCAACTACAAAATTTGCAGTAAAAGTTTTATCTAACAAAACATTAAATTTACTTGGTAAAGTGCTACCACATGCAAGCCCTACAGCTACTCTTTCTTTCGTTGTATTATTTCCACTAAAATAGTAATTGTTTAGATTCATAGGTATTTCATAATCTCCAGTCAAGGAGTTTTGAGTTGGTGCAGTACAGTAATTTCCAATTCCAGAACCAGAATTTGCTGGCACATAAATTACATCACCACTTGCATCTACTGATAATACACCAGTGCCAGGGTTTGTTACAGTTGTATTTCCCGAATGTAAATCTCTAAAACGTAAACCGCTTGTGCCGGGAGCGCCTGATGGAGATGGATTTAAACCTGCAACACCAGCATCTATTTCCAATTTGTTTTGAGGTCCTTGAGCTGTTGTAATATCATTTGATAAACCTATGCCAACATTTACATCATTATTACCTAGTATCATCACATCGCTTCTTCTAATTTGAGCCCCATTTCCTAAAGCTGCTGAATTTGTTGCAGTATTTCCTGCTAACGCAAGACCAAATGTTGGAAATCCAGTATTAACGCCTATGTAAGTGTTATTTGAACCAGTGGAATTAAAAAAACCAGCTCTTTGTCCCATAAACACATTGTCGTTACCTGTAGATGTAAATAAACCACTGGCAAATCCATTCATTGTATTTCTCAATCCAGAGGTACATTGCGATCCTGAGGCATTTCCCGTAAATGTATTAAATGAACCACTATTACAATTACCACCTGAATTTACTCCTGTAAAGGTATTGGCATTGCCATTAATTATATCAGCACCAGCAAAGGCTCCTAAAATAGTATTGTTATTTCCTATCCCATTTGCTACAAATGGCCCTGTTACTGTATGAGCACCAAAATAAGAATTGTTAGTGCCACTTAATTGCCTATCGCCAGCTTGCTCTCCAACAAATGTATTGTGATCACCTGTTGTAAAAAATCTTCCAGCTTCTGTTCCAATAAACGTGTTAAATCTTCCAGTAGTTGCATTTTCGCCTGCATTTGCCCCCATAAATGTATTACGTTGCCCGGTAGTATTTGAAAAACCAGCTCTTGAGCCAATGAAAGTATTCTCGAAAGCAAGCGCGCCAGCAGTGTTTGCACCTGCCGCTACACCAACAAACAAATTCCTCACTTCGCCATTATGCCATAATATATTTTGGCCGCCAATCATATATGATTGCGGACTGCCAGCTATATTTGCACCTGTTCCCTGCCCTATATTAATGTTCCCATTGCGAACATCAACCAAGTGTAAAGGGTTAAGGAAACCGCCACCAATACCTACGAAACCAGTTGTGTTTAGGATAGTCATTCTTTGAGTTCCGTTAGTTTGGAAGTTTAATGGTTGATTTCCTTTATGAGCAATAGTCAAAGGAAAAGCCTGTGCTGCATTCCAGCCAACATAATTTGCTGGAAAACCAAAATTAAAAGGCGTTGAAACCTGAGCTTTAACAACACCTACAGTAAAGAGTAGCGTTGTAATGGGTATTAGTACGTTAAATTTTCTTTTCATGGTATTGGATTTATTTGGTTAGTGATTTATGTTTACAATTTTAGAAAGATAATATCGACCAGATTTGATTTTAAAAATGTATAACCCAGAAGGAATATCATTTATGCTTACTTCTGTATTAAATAATCCGCTTATTTCTTTAGAATACATCCGTTGTCCCAGCGGGTTATAAATCTCGATATAATCAATTTTTTGAGAAGATTGCAAATGAACTACTTCATTAGCAGGATTGGGAAAAATGTTAAATGAGTTTTGAAGAATTGATTCATGTAAACCTGTCCACGTTGCTGCATATAAAGAATCTGTTGTTAGACATACATCATCCAAATAGTAATAGCTAACGTAGTACCCGAACCCCAAGTCTGGAAGATGCAGGGTATCTGTATTATTATCGTCAAAGAAATTCCCGATTATGAGATATTGATATGCAGAATCAGCAACAAATGAACCCGTTATTTTTAGCCAACTAACAGTATCTTTTATAATCGAATCTGTCTTAAATGTACAGGTATTTTGAAGAGGTATGGAGCCACTATTATCAGTATAATCATATGTTGTTAATAAAGCTCCTGTTTTATTGGTAGCAACATTTACTTGAACGTTAAAGGCAGAGGAAACATAAAAAGAGATATAGTATTTTGTTCCAATAGTTAACGAAGTAGTAAGTTGTACGCCTATATGCTCTCGTGAATCGGGAATTGTTGTTTGATATGTTGCAAATCCAGCATATGCCTCTCCTGAATTGGGTTGCTGGTAACCCGCTTGGTTATAGTAGCCACATACAGAAGAACAATTATTAATGTAATCAGGTGTTACACGAAAAGATTTCCAAAATTTACACTTTGTATCTAAATCAGGATAAACTTGCGGACAACCTAAAGTATCTTCAAATGATGGATTAGGCACAAGGTTTTGAGCGTTTGTAAGCAGTGGTAATGAAACAAAAAAAAGTAGTACAGCTTTTTTCATATAGCTAATGTATAACAATAAATTTAATAACCAAATTTATTAGCGTTAATAAGCGGTTATTGTTTTGGTAAGTAGTTAAAGTTTATAGTTCGCTGATAACACTCGTGGTTGTGATTTAATATGACTAATAGAAATGTGAATTTATAGTTAATTAATTTGTTCTATCTGTTAAACCCGCCTAATCCGTTTTATCAGCGTTGCTATTAAAAATAGCGCTATTAACTTTCCTAAACCGATTCGGATTTACCTCCTCATCAATAGGCATTTCGTTTTGAATATTTGAAACCAGTTGTTTGGCAAAATAAGGCGCTAACATCACAGCTTTTGTTCCTAATCCATTAAATATGTATAGGTTTTTATATTCCGGGTGATGACCAACAACAGGTCGCCTGTCAATCACTGATGGCCTAACTGCTGCATCATGAGAGACGATTTGATAAGGCGAAGTCAGAACAGAATTTAGTTTTTTTAGTAATTCGTCTTTCCCTTTTTCGGTGGGAATGTCATTTAGTTGTTCCCATTCATAGGTGGCGCCAACTTTATACAAATCATCACCTAATGGCATGATAAAAAAACCTTTATTTAAAATATCTTGTTTTAATTTTATCGCTGTACTACGTATCGTTAAAACCTCACCTTTGGCAGGCTTCATTGGTATCCAATTAAAATAAGGGTTTTGAGTGATTAAATGCCCGTCACAAAAAATGATGTTGCTAGCACTTAAAGAATTGTAGTTTACTTCATTTTCAGTAACCTTCAACTTATGATAATCAAAAATTTCTTCTCTGTAACTTTGGTTGTTTTCTAAATACGTTTTTGTTGTCTCTATAAAATTTGCAACATCTAAATTTCCAGCTTGTAAAACTTTTGAATAGGATTTAACCGTATAGTTTTCATCAATTGCTAAATCTTCATAAGTGTGTTTATCTAAAAATAAATTCCCTTCAATGGATTTTTTGATCCATAATTTTTTTTCTTGTTCTTCCGTAAAAGCTTTAATAATAGAGCGTTGATGAATGAGTGTTGTGTTTAATTCTTTTCCCCAAAATCCATAAAATGCTTGTAACTCAGGAACTAAGTCATCGGCTAGCCAACTTTTTGTTAAGCGTTTAAATACAATTGGATTCCAAATACCAGCGGCTATTTTTGAGCTCGTTGATAAATTTGGAGTGCTTATTACCAATACCGCATAGCCAGCGCTAATTAATGATAAGGATAAAACGGAACCAGCAATACCTTGCCCAACAATAATAAAATCTATGGTATTATTTTTTTTTGGTTGGATCATGGTAACCATATTTTACGCCACGATAAGCGCTCGAAAAATAAAGAATAATTCTTGCACCGTAAATCATTTGAACTTGATTGTAGTCGCAAAATAGTTGTCCGCCAATTCCAACATCGTACTTTAATTTATAAACCGCCTCAATAACCGCGTAGCCGCCAACTTGGTTATAAACCGTACCTAAGTTATAGTTGCTTGAATCGCTAAGTGGCCTTCTAAAATACGATAAAGATGGACCAATAAAAGCAGATAAATTGTATTTATTTTCTTCTTTTCTTAATCCATATCCTAAATGAAAACTATAGTTATTTGATGCGGTAAAATCAGTGCCACTTAAAAAACCTCCCGCTCTAAAATAATGTTGCTTAACATGAAAACTGAAATCAACTGCTGTATTTTTTTCGTCTTTAGGCCATCTGGTATTGTAGTTTGCACCCGCACCAACGGATAACCAGTTGTTATATACTCTATAACGTTTGCCGTCAAAAGCAATTTCTTTTTTTTTGTCGTATACCGTTGTATCCTTTTTGTTTTTAATGAGGATAGAATCTTTTTGAGCAAAGTAACTTTCTCCAAAGAATATACAGAATGCAAGTATGAATAAGGTTTTCAACGGTACGAATATATAAAAAACTATTAACTATTTCTTGAATATGTGTAGTAGATAGTCTACCTTTAATATATTGAAAACGCTGAAATATATATTTAATTGTATTATTTGTGTTGTTTTTTTAACTGCATGTTCAGAAGAAAAAATTGCATCTGATAATTCTATCGGTAAAAGCGTGTCATTAAATTGGGTTACTGGTAATTATACACTTAAATCAGAATACGGTAATTACTTTGAAAATTGGGAAAAGTTGGATAGCACAACCTATTATGGATTGGGTTATTTTATGGATGCTGATAATGAAGATACGCTGTTTAGGCAACGTATGAAGCTTCACCAAACTCATGAAGGCTTATTTATGTTTTTTAATGTCAAAAATCAAAATGATAATAAGGATGTAGAGTTTAGATTAACAAAACAAGACAATAAAACCTATACATTTGAAAATCCTTTTCGAGATTATCCTTCTATTGTAACTTATAAAATACTAACCGATACAACTATTAATGTAGTGATGCATGGCTTTAAAAATGGTAAGGAAAAGAAAGAAGACTTTATAATAACAAAAAAGAGAATTATTTAGACATTACCCAAGCATTTGGAAATTCAGCTTTTACAGATAACAATAAATTTGCAGCCTCTTCTTTCGAATTAAATCCACCGCAACTTACAACGTGCAATCCTTTACTGTTAACACCGCTAATTCCAGCGCTTACATTTTTTTGCGCTAGCTCTTTCACTAATTTTTCTGCATTTTCTTCAACACCAAAACAACCAACTACTACTTGATATTTTCCCCCAAATGAGCGTTTATTACTCGAAACATACAAAGGTTTAATAACCGTTGTTTTGTCTGTTTTGGCTACACTATCATTAATACTAGCAACTAATACGTTACCCGATTCGGATAATTTAAAAGTTGCAAAGCCATTAGCGTCAACTAACAAGGATGGTTTTTCTATTGAGGAATAAAAATTGCTTTATCAGTTTTTGATGTATTGGGCGTATATGTTTTTTCGGGAGTATAAAACGGATTAAAAGAAGATTCTAATAATGGTTTCATTGGTTTCGAATAAGCTGCAAATAATAAAAATGCTAAGGTTACCGGCACTCCGATAGCTAAGGTTGCTATTTTAGCATACGATTTTTTCTTCGAAATAATGGTTTCAACTACAATTTTTCTGTCTTCAAATGGTTTAACACTAATTTGTTTTTCAGGTTCAATTACTAATTCGTTAGCAATTACTGGTTCAAAACCAAAAGACTCTAATAAAAAGTTGACATCTGTTTTCGCTTCAAAACGTAAACTATTCTCGGCATCAATATATAATAGACCAATATTATCTAATTCAAAACGTTTTTTGACTGATAATAAAGATTGAACGTAATCTCTATAATCTTCAATTTGTTTAGTAGCATCAGTAAGAGCCATATTGTTTTTTTGCATGAATGCAGAAATCAACAAGCCATCATTATGAACTAAATTTTTATTGAAAAGAATATGCTTTGATTGAGGGTAAAGCACATTACTTCCTTTGCTAAAATTTGAATTGTAGTTTCTAGCTACAAAACCACCAAAATTTGGCACAATAACACAATCGTGCTTAAACAAAAGTTCAGCAATTAAATGAGTTATTTGAGTATAGTGTAGCATTTTGGGATTTCGAAATTACTGTTTTTTTAACAGCTATTTACCTATAAACTTAGTAAAAAGAAGGCTTTAAACTAATCAGTTAATTACCAATCGATTAAGAATTGTTAATAGAAATGAACATTTTACACACATCTTCTTAACATTTTAATCTAATTGTTGTTATGTTAAATAAGACCGTTTAAATATCTATTTAAAAACGCTAAATTATTGTTAAACAGGCTGTTATTTATTTAGGTATGTTTTAAATAGGTTTAATATTATTAAAGATTATTTTACCTTTGCAGCCCATGTTTAAAACTCGTGTTCTCATACATTTATCCATTTGCTGGTGTTTCTTTTTTGGGAGTGTTTCTTTTGCTCAAAAAACAACAACGCCTTCATCAAAAGAGGTTATTTTTAAAATGATCAAATCTATTCAAGATTTGGAAAGATTGAAGTATAGTTTAAAAATAGTTGAGCGCGGTAAAAAAGGATTTAACCATTATGAATCTTCTGTTAAGTTAAATAGAAAACCTCGTAAAATTTATTTATACATCAAAGGAATTGAGCTTTTATGGGTTGCTGGCTGGAACAACAACAAAGCGTATGTAAAACCAAATTCATTTCCATATGTTAATTTAAGTTTGGATCCTTTAGGTTATTTAATGCGTCAAGATCAACATCACACTTTAAACGAAATGGGAGTTGATTATTTTGGAAGTGTAATTGAATATATAGCTTTAAAATATGGCGATAAGTTTGATGATTATGTGACTTTAGCGGGAGAAGAAAGAATTAATAATAGACCCTGCTACAAAATTATCATTGATAATAAAGATTTTGGTTACGAAACATATACAGTGGGCGATAACGAAAGTATTACATCCATTGCACGTAAATTGCATATTAGTGAATACATGATTTTAGAAGTGAATCCAAAATTGAACGATTATTTTGATATTTTAAAGAAAGGACAAAAATTAAAAGTGCCAAATGCTTATGCAAAGCATGTTACATTGTATATTGATCAACTCTACTTTTTACCTATCAGCATTAAAATATTAGATGATAAAGGATTATTTGAACAATATGATTATCATTTTTTACAGGTAAATCCGAAGATTGATGATGCTGAGTTTACGAAAACTTATAAAGACTATAAATTTTAATTAATTTCATTTTTAGAATATCTAAAAATCATGAGCGCCATAATAATTACAAAGAACACAGAATTAATGCAACGGGTAATTGATGAAATCAAAACCTGTTTCGACCCTGAAATACCTGTGGATATTTGGGAATTGGGACTCATTTATGAATTAGATTTAAATGACGAAAGCGAATTAAAAATCACCATGACTTTAACGTCGCCTAATTGCCCCGTTGCTGAAACACTACCTGCCGAAGTAGAAAATAAATTAAAGTTAGTACAAGGTATTAAATCAGCCGTTTTAACTTTAACCTTTGAGCCAACGTGGACCAAAGAGATGATGAGTGAAGTGGCTCAATTAGAGTTGGGTTTTATGTAATAACATGTCAGACGAAATCGTAAATAAAGTAGCTAACAGCGGTTTAATTACCATTGATTTGGAAGAGTTTTATCCAAAAGGAGAACGCGTGCTGTTTGATATAAAGCCTTTATTATTTCATGAATTAATTTTGAAAGAAAAAGATTTTAGAGAGTTTATCAAGCAACATGATTGGGCTTCCTACCAAGATAAAATGGTAGCGATTACATGTACCGCTGATGCCGTTATACCAACTTGGGCTTATATGTTAGTGAGTATTGCCTTAGAGCCTTTTGCTAAAAAGATAGTGTTTGGCAATTTAGAAACCTTAGAGGCAATTTTGTTTAGTGAGGTTTTACATTCAATTACATATTCCGATTATCAAGATAAGCGCGTGGTGATTAAAGGTTGTAGTAATTTGCCAGTATCTACAAATGCTTATGTTGAGTTGGTAAGAGGACTAAGACCTTTTGCAAAATCTATTATGTATGGTGAGCCATGCAGTACAGTGCCCTTGTATAAAGCACCCTCTATAAAATAGTATCATTTACATTTTTTCAAAAAAGCATAAATAATCATAGATATCAGCTATATCTGCGTTCTATTTTAATTGTTTTTGATTCGTATATTTATACCTTGATTTACCAAGTTAAATATTTGATTACCATTTTATTTGCTTTCACTTTTCTTGTAGCTTCGGCACAAGAAGACGGAGGTAAAAGGTTACGTAATGCTCGTAAAAATCCTAGAGTTAAAACTCGTATTGGTATTTCTCCAGTTATTGGGTTGTATAAAACTAATAAAAACCATACTGCAGATACTCGACCAAAAATGGCTTTTAATATTTCGTTAAAGGAAGAAATTCGTTTAGATAGAAACAATAAAGATTTTTTGATGGTAGGAGCAGAGTATATGTTTCATGGTCTTAATTTTAACTCTTATTATTTTTATAGCGATAGTTTACAATTGTATACTGCCGATAGATTAAGATATAAATATAGTTTAACTATTCATGAAGTAGATTTCCCCATTCAATTAAAACACTCTTTTCAAAAAGAAACGAATACTATTTTTTCGAGTTATATTTTTGCAGGCTATTGCTATAGGTGGTTGATTGAAAGTAATTTGAAAGTAACCGAGAACGGCAATGAATTAGTTAATCAGCGAGAACTATTAAAATTTAAAAGCCCTGCTTTTAATCCTGTCAACAGCTCTTTTTTAAATATTGGTGCAGGTTTTCAAAAAAACACCACCTTAATGCATAATGCAGTATATGCCGAAATACAATTTAGATATGGCTTATCTCCCTTTTATTTTAACGAATCGTTTGCGCCAAGTAGTATGTTTACCAACAGTCATTTTATTATGCTAACCGTTGGCTTTAAAATTTAGTTTATGAACTTAAAATTACATAAAGCTTCAAGTATAAATCATAGTACTATTCATTTACCTGGCTCTAAAAGCATTAGTAATCGTATCTTAATTATTAAAGCTTTATCGGGGTTGGATTTTAAAATTAAGAATAGTTCCGATTCAGATGATACGAAGCATTTAAACGAGGCATTGGATCATTACAAAAACTCAAACCTCATTAATGTTGGACATGCGGGAACAGACATGCGTTTTCTAACTGCGTTTTTGGCTTTAAAAAATGGGAGTTATGAATTGACAGGTTCTGATAGATTGCAACAACGTCCTGTAAAAGATTTAGTAGAAGTTTTAAAAACCTTAGGCGCTGACATTAACTACAAAAATAAAGAAGGGTATCCTCCATTATTGATTAGCGGAAAACAATTAAGTGGCGGCACTGTAGAAATTAGTGGCAGTGTGAGTAGTCAGTTTATCACTGCTTTATTATTGGTGGCGCCTTATTTTACTAATGGATTGGAACTCACCATTATTGGTGATTTAGTTTCTAAGCCTTATGTAAACATGACGATTGAGTTGATGAAAGAATTTGGAGCATCAGTCATTTGGAAAGATCATGAAATCTGTGTTCAACCTGTGCCTTATACTTACACTAAAAAAGAATTTTTGGTGGAAAGTGATTGGAGCGCTGCCTCTTATTATTATAGTATTGCGGCACTATCAAAACTAAATACATCTTTGTCAATTAATGGTTTATTTCAAAAGAGTTTGCAAGCCGATTCTGTTTGTACGGAGATTTATAAAAATTTTGGAGTAACGACCTCTTACTCAGAAAACGAAATTACGATTACTAAATCTACTACAGTTTCAAAATCGGAATTAGAGTATAATTTTATTGAATGTCCTGATATTGCACAAACTGTGGTGTGCACAAATGTTGGTTTACAAATTCCATTTACATTTACAGGACTTCAAACTTTAAAAGTAAAAGAAACCGATAGAATTGTGGCTTTAAAAAATGAATTCGCGAAATTCGGTATTGAATTAGTTGTTTCTGATAATTCTATTCAATGGCTAGTAACAAAGAGTTTAAACAACTCAAACGTTTCTATTGCAACCTACAATGATCACCGTATGGCTATGAGTTTTGCTACATTAAGCGTATTGTTAGATGAGGTAATTATTGAAGACGCCAATGTGGTTTCAAAATCATACCCATTATTTTGGGAGCATTTAAAATGTATTGGAATTAATCAAATTTCAATATGAGCTACACAGATATAATAAGCACTATAGGAGTTTCGTTAATTCTTTTGGCGTTTTTCTTAAATACGTTTAAGTATGTGTCTGATAACAGTAAGTTATATTTTGTGTTAAATATAGTTGACGGCGCCTTTGCTTGCTATGGAAGCATATTACTTAACTCTTTACCTTTTATTATTTTAGAAGGTACTTGGAGCGTCGTAGCGTTGATTGGTTTGATAAAAACACTAAAACAATAAATTCCCCTTCGCTTTTTTATCCTTCAAATCTTCCACAAATATTTCATGCACAATAATAAATGCTGGATTCAATTTAATGGCTTCAAAAATAGTGTGATTGTGTAAATAACGGTTGTCGCCTTTAATAATTAAAAAATAATCTGAGTTTTCTAATTCAGGTAAGAGCTTCGTAGTTTGTTCTACATCCCCAGCAAATAAATCAAATTCTGTTTGTTGAACACCTTCTTTTTTAGGTTGAAAAGAAGTTTGATTAGGCAATAAATTAAATTCAATATTTAACTCGTCGTGTATAAAACCATAAAGGGGAAAATAAAAATCTTCCCCTTCTTTATGTGTAAAATCTAATAAATCGTTTAACTGTAAATCAATATTTAAGGCTTGATTTAATTCGTGCACCACTCTGTAAATACTTTCGGTACAAGTAATCGAAAAGATATCAAAATCAAAATGCTCTTCAGCATTAATATCTAAACTGTATGTTTTCATTTAGTTTAAGCTGAAGAGCATTTATATATGTGTGTTATTTTATCCTTGAATTTTTTCTAATAATTCAGTACTGATACCTGTAGAGCTATATCCTCCATCATGGAATAAATTCTGCATCGTAACCATACGAGTTAAATCTGAAAATAAACTTACAGTATAAGCAGCGCAATCATCAGCACTTGCATTTCCTAATGGAGATTGTAAATCTGCAAATTCGTAGAAATCAGAAAAACCTTTAATACCACCACCAGCAGTTGTTTTAGTTGGAGATTGAGAAATTGTATTGATACGTACTTTCTTTTGTTTACCATAGTGGTATCCAAATGTACGAGCAATACTTTCTAACATCGCTTTAATATCAGCCATGTCTGTATAAAAAGGATACGCACGTTGTGCAGCCGTATACGTTAATGCTACAACAGATGCGTGTTCGTTTAATGCATCTAATTTGTGAGCAGCTGCTAACATTTTGTGAAATGATAAAGCAGAAACGTCAATTCCTTTTTGATAGAAATCGTAGTTTAATTCAGTATAAGGAATATTTTTACGAATGTTCACACTCATTCCAATAGAATGCAATACGAAGTCAATTTTACCGCCTAATACATCCATTGATTCAGTGTATAATTTAGTTAAATCATCCATATTAGTTGCATCTGCAGGGATAATTTTTGCCCCTGTTTCTTCCGCTAATTTATTGATTTCGCCCATTCGCATAGCGATTGGAGCATTAGTTAAAGTAAAAGTTGCGCCTTCTTCGTGGCATTTTTGTGCTACTTTCCAAGCGATAGAATTTTCATCTAATGCACCTGTAATAATTCCGCGTTTTCCTTTTAATAAGTTGTAAGCCATTTTATGTGTTTTTTTAGTTGTGTAAATATACGATTTACTGTTAAATTTTGTATAAAATAAAAGCCTTAAATTATTCATATAAAAAGTTGTTTTTCCTGATAAAATAGTTAGCAGATTCGTATATCTGCATCATATTTTTCTCCATACTATCTGCTTTTTGTTTGAATTGTGTTTTGTAATTGATAGGATCTAAATTTTTATAGTTTCTTAAATAAGTTTCTCCGTTCGCTAATGTTTTATAATAATAATAACCTTGATTATTAACGCAACCTATTTTATCATCTGCCGAAAATACCACATAAGGATGTTGCTGTTTTAAAATATTAATGCCAAAAGTTTGATTTGAATAATTAGCGCCAATAATTCCCATAACAGTTGCAGGAATATCTGGCTGATAACAAGGTGAAGAAATCGTATCGGCTTTAAATAATTTTGGTTGATGAATAATGCAAGGAATATGATTATAACTTAAAGGCATTTCGTAAGTATGCCCCATTGATAAACCATGATCGCCTAAAAAAATGAAAACCGTATTATCGTACCAAGGTTCTTTTTTTACTTGATCTATAAATCTTCCAATACTCCAGTCAGCATACATGGTGCAATTATCTTGAGGCGTTTCTCCATTTGGTTTAAATGGAATATCTTTTGGTATTCGCCACGGACCATGATCAGAAGCTGTCATGGCTACTGATAAAAAAGGTTTGTTGTTTTTTCTGTTATTTGCTGTTTCAATTAATTTATCTAATAAAATATGATCAGGTACACCTAGCGAACTTTCTGATAAAGAGTGATCAAAATCGTATTCACTAATAAAGTGTTCAAATTTATTGAGTTTAAAAAAACCTTCCATGTTATCAAAATGTGGATCGTGTGTCGTGTAAAAGTAAGTTTCGTAACCTTCGTTAGTCAGTAAAGGCCCAAGTCCATTAAATGGAGCCTTCACATAACTCTTCATCGATTTTTCGTCGTACACACTCAAATGTCGTTGTGGTGGAAAATAAGCCGTTAAAGGTGTGTATGCCAGAAGAGAAAAAATTATTAAAAAATACGGATTCTTTGTTTAGTTTGTCGAGTTGTGGAGTTAAATTTTTGCCACCATAGTATCCCATTTTAAATACCGACATACTTTCCATTACCACAATAACGATGTTGTATTTCGTTTTTGTTTTAGAGGTATCTATAATTTCTCTGTTTATTGTTTTTTCAAACGGACTTGTAATTCCTAAGTAATTTCTAGTAAAAGCAATGCATTCATCAATGTTTTTAGGTTCGGTATACGGCTTTTTATTTTTATTATACAAAACTGTTTTCCAAAAAGTAAAATTTGCATTGATAGCAATTTGATTAATGAAATTATTTTGTGATACTATCGATAAGCCTTCATGTAAACCTGAGCGGTCAGATGTTCTGCCACGAGCACCTAAAGTAACCGTTAGCCCCAATAATATAAATGCTATTAGTGAAAAGTACCACTTTGGTTTTTGTTGGTTAACGATTTGAATTTTAAATTCAGAAAACTGCTTTTTACTAATGAAAACAAATAAGTAGGTTGTGATAAAAAACACAATAAAAAATCCCCAATATGAAAAACTTCCAAAAATAACACCAACTGCAAAGTCTGGACTTTCGCTCCATAAAAAGGCTCCTTTATTTAAATGATTTCCAAACTGTTTAAAATAGGGAATGTCTGCAATACAAATAAGATGATACAATAATTGTAGTGCAAGAAAACCATAATAACCAATAGTGTAAATTCGTTTTTGATTAAAAAAATAAGCTATCGACCATAATAGCGTTGGTAAAAAAGCAATCCAACAATACACGGCTGTGTCAAATTCAAGTCCCATTCTAAAAGCCATCACTTTTTCTAAGAATGGAACATCACCAACATCAGAAGATTGATTGTAATAATAAAATAGTAAACGAATAATAAAGAAAACCATCAGATTTAAACCATACAGTTTAAATAGGAGTTTGATATGCGCTGGTAGTTTTTTTGATAGTTTATCAAACATTCAATAATTCTTTAGCATTTTTTAAAGCAGTTTCGGTTGGCGTGCCTGTACTTAACATTTTAGCAATCTCTGCAATACGTTCTTCTTTATTTAATGCTTTAATACTTGAAGTGGTTTTATCTTTTGAATCTGATTTGTAAACAAATAAATGATTACCGCCTTTACTTGCCATTTGTGGTAAATGCGTAATCGTAATTACTTGCATAGTTTTACCCATGGCAAATAAAATGTTCCCAATTTTATCGGCAACATCGCCACTTACTCCTGTGTCTATTTCATCAAAAATAATAGTTGGTAAAGCAGTACGTTCTGCTAATAAAGCTTTTAAGCATAACATCAAACGAGATAATTCTCCTCCCGATGCTGTTTTATGTAACTCTTTAAATTCAGCACCTTTATTAGCCGTAAATAAAAATGAGATAGCATCTTGTCCGTTAACGCTTAATGCATCTAAAGGTTTTAATTCTATTTTAAATTGTGCATTAGCCATTGACAAGCTTGTGAGCATGGTTTTAATATTTTGCTCAATACCTGCCGTAGATTTTTGTCGCTTATCAGATAGATCTTTGGCTAAAGATTTACATTGTTTTTCCGATGCTAAAATTTCTTTTTGTGTTTTTTCAATAGCAACTTCTAAAGATGAGAACTGTTGCAACTTCGCTTCAATATCAGTTTTAATAACCAATAATTCTTCTTCACTATTAACAGCATGTTTTTTTAACAGACGATTTAATTTATCTAATTGTGCATTTACTTCTTCTAAGCGCGAATTGTCGTATACCACATCTTCCTCGCAAGCATCAATATCTTTGGATAGTTCTTTTAATTCAATAGTTACCGAATTGATACGCTCAAATAATTCGTTAAACTGTTTTCCAAATTTTGAGACGGATTGCAATTGTTGTTTTACTAATGCTAATGCCGAAACAATGTTTTCATCTCCACCATTAATTGCTAAAGATGATTTTACTAAACTACCTTTTATGAATTCAGCATTTTCTAGGGTTTCGCTTTCTTCTTCTAATTGTTGTTGTTCACCAACTTTTACATTGGCTTCTTCTAATTCATTAAATTGAAACTGAAAATAATCCAATTCTTTTTTTGCTTGTATTTCTTGAGCAGTAAGTTCTTCTAATTGCTTTCTTAGTTTTTGTAAAGCGTTAAATTGCTTTTTGTAATCAGAAAACAAATTGGTTGTTTGTGCAAATGCATCTACTAATTCAAACTGAAAATTAGTTTCTTTTAATAATAAGGTTTCGTGTTGCGAATGAATATCAATTAATTGCTCACCCAATTCTTTTAATACACTTAAGGTTGTTGGTGTATCGTTTATAAATGCTCTAGATTTTCCTTCGGGAGTAATTTCTCTTCGGATGGTTGTTACTTCCTCAAAATCTAATTCATTGCTTTCAAAAAAAGAGGTTAAACTATATTCCTTAATATTAAACTGGGCTTCGATGATGCATTTTTTGGTTTTGTCGTGCAAAGAACTCACATCAGCTCTGTTCCCTAAAGTTAAACCTAATGCCCCCAATAAAATGGATTTTCCAGCACCGGTTTCTCCAGTTATAACAGTCAATCCATTATTCAAATGAACTTCAGTTTCTTCAATTAAGGCAAAATTCTGTATTCGTAAGTGCTGTAACATATCTTCGTTAAATATCGGAAATTTAAATCTGTAGAAATATATAAATTACCCAAAATGGGTATCCATTTTTCAACAATTAATCCGCCAGCTGGCGGATTAGAAAAAATGCCCCTAAACCAGATGAATCATTCAATCATTTAAACTGCCCATTCACTCAAAACGGTGTAACTAAATTGTTTTTATATCGTAATACAATACAGAAACACTCAGTTGGGCTATTTACTAGTGTTTTAAACCCTTTTTGAGTATAATCTTTAAATTTTGAGCCATGAGACAGCTAAAAATCACCAAGCAAATTACTAATCGCGAAACAGCTTCGTTGGATATGTATTTACAAGACATTGGACGTGTAGAATTAATTACGGCTGATGAAGAAGTGGTCTTAGCTCAAAAAATTAAAAATGGCGACCAACGTGCCTTAGATAAATTAGTAAAAGCTAATTTACGTTTTGTGGTGTCTGTTTCTAAGCAGTATCAAAACCAGGGATTAAGTTTACCCGATTTGATAAATGAAGGTAATATGGGTTTGATTAAAGCAGCTCAACGTTTTGATGAAACTCGAGGATTTAAGTTTATTTCTTACGCCGTTTGGTGGATTCGTCAATCTATTTTACAAGCTTTAGCCGAACAATCACGTATAGTTCGATTGCCTTTAAATAAAATTGGTGCTATCAATAAAATTAATAAAACCTTTGCCAAACTGGAGCAACAATTAGAGCGAGAACCCATTGCTGAAGAAATTTCAGAAATTTTAGATATTATGCCTGCTGATATTCGCGATATTATGCGAAATCAAGGTCGCCACATGAGTATGGATGCGCCTTTAGGAACTTCGGAAGATAGTGAAAGTATGTATGAGTTGCTAGAAAATAAACATGAGGCATCGCCAGATAATGATTTGATTATTGAAAGTTTACGTAGCGAAATCAATAGAGCTTTGACCGCTTTAACCGCCAGAGAGGCGGATGTAGTGAGATTATATTACGGATTAAGTGGCGGACATTCTCATTCTTTAGAAGAAATTGGAGAAAAGTTTGAATTAACGAGAGAACGCGTTCGACAAATTAAAGAAAAAGCAGTGCGCCGATTAAAACACGCTTCTCGAAGCAAGTTTTTAATGGGCTATCTAGGATAGTTGTTTATGTTTAGTGAATCCCTATAGCTCATATTGGGATAAAGATTAGGAGGCTTGTGTTTGGCCTCCTTTTTTTATGTGCATTTTTTTATAATAGGAACGCGGATGAAACAGATTTGGCTAATTTGCACGGATTAAAATTAGCAGATGTAAAACCAGAAATCAATATTAATCCGTTTTATCATGCCTAAATGGGACGGTTTGGCTGATTTACTATGAAATCTCGTGAATACTTTTTTTTAACGTGTTCCTATTTTTTGATTTTTGTTAAAAACAAAATGCCTTTTAGCCATTTATAATTTATAATTTTGAGCGTATAAATTATAATATGTCACATTTAGTAGCACCTTCTGTTTTATCAGCTGATTTTGGAAATTTACAACGCGATATCGAATTGATTAATCATTCGGATGCCGATTGGTTTCATATTGATATTATGGATGGCGCTTTTGTTCCAAATATTTCTTTTGGATTCCCAGTTTTAAAAGCTATACAGAAACACGCAAAAAAACCTTTAGATGTGCATTTAATGATTGAAGATCCTGATCGTTATACACAATTATTTAAGGATGCTGGTGCTGATGTTTTAACTGTTCATATTGAAGCTTGTACACATTTGCACCGTTCTATTCAAAATATTAAAGCACTTGGTATGAAAGCAGGAGTTGCTCTGAATCCTCACACGTCTATTCATTTATTGGAAGATATTATTGCTGATATTGATTTAGTATGCGTGATGAGCGTAAATCCAGGATTTGGCGGACAAAAATTTATTGAAAACACTTACACAAAAGTTACGGCACTTAAAAAATTAATTACCGAAAAAAAATCTAAAGCCCTTATCGAAATTGATGGAGGAGTTGATTTGAATAATTACAAAAAATTATTGGCTGCAGGCGCTGATGTTTTGGTAGCAGGTAACACCGTTTTTGGAAGTGCAAACCCAACACAAACAATCACACAATTAAAACAAATATAAACCCTAAAACTTAAATACAATGGCATTTGAATTACCAAAATTAGATTATGCTTACACAGCATTAGAACCACACATTGATGCAAAAACTATGGAAATTCACCATAGCAAACACCACCAAGCTTATGTAACAAACTTAAACAATGCAATTGCAGGAACTGATGCTGAAAAAATGAGCATTGAAGATATTTGCAAAAATATTTCAAAATTCCCAATGGCAGTTCGTAATAATGGTGGCGGTCACTATAACCACTCTTTATTTTGGCAAGTAATGGCACCAAACGCTGGTGGCATGCCAACAGGTGATTTAGCTAAAGCGATTGAAACAGACTTAGGTGGTTTCGAGAAATTTAAAACTGACTTTACTGCTGCTGGTGCAACTCGTTTTGGATCAGGTTGGGCTTGGTTATGCGTTAAAGAAGGTAAATTATGTGTTTGCTCAACACCAAATCAAGATAATCCTTTAATGGATATTGCAGATTGCAAAGGCACTCCAATTTTAGGAATGGATGTATGGGAACATGCTTACTACTTAAATTATCAAAACCGTCGTCCTGATTATATGGCTGCATTTTTTAATGTCATCAATTGGACAAAAGTGAGCGAGCTTTATGCTGCTCGAATATTTTTTGAATTAAAAAAATCCTGACTTAAGATACAGTCAGGATTTTTTTGCATTTATAGTTATTCGATAAAGTATATTATATTAAATGTTGTAATGTTTTATTATGCTTTATATATAGGTTTTAAAAAGCTGCTTTTTCTAAATAGGTTTTATATAATGCTAATTGGGCTTTTCGTTCTTCATCCGTTATGCGGGCTGGCGAAAAACTAATAAATGGTGGTAAAACCGTCATGCCTGCAAAGTAAAACATGCCGTGTTGGATAGGATATAAAATAGTATCTAAGTTTCCATTTTTTCCAGTGTCTCCATAAGCCACTTCTGGACCACCAGTTGTCAATGTTAAGAAAGCTGTTTTATTTTTGTAAGTGCCATTGTCATATACGCCTTTGCCTGCACCATATACTAAGCCCATCGCAAATGTTCTATCAACCCAACCTTTTAAAATAGCAGGTAAACCAAACCACCATAATGGGAAATTAAAAATTAATGTATCACACCATTCCAATTTATCCATTTCTGTTTTTACATCAGGCATAAATAAATTATTTTGGTGTGCGTGCACTTGCTCCATTTGATATTTAAAAAAATCAGGATGTTGCACTTGCTTGAAATCGTGTTTATCGCCAACAGGATTAAAACCCATGGCATATAAATCTGACACCTTTACTTCTGCTCCTTTAGATTGGAAATATGAAACAGCCTCGTTTTTTAATGAACTACAAAACGATTGACTTTCGGGATGCGCGTGAATGATTAATACTTTTTTCATGATGTAAATTTCTAGAAACTTTTTTAATTTAATGTACTGTTCTTCGAATTTACATAAATACTATTATTTAGCAAACCGATAACCCAAACTCACAATACCCGTTAGACAGGTTTGGTTAAATGGTTTTAATAGGTGAGGTTCCTTGCGTTCAAATATTGTCTGTCTCCACATAGGATTACTCATATCATATTCGTATTCAACAATAAATGATAAGGCAATTTGTTTGACGATGAATTTTGTTTGAACAGTAACTTTTGGCGAAAAGAATTGATTTTTTTGAGTAATTACATCATTTTTACTGAGCGTCGTTCTTCCTGAGTTAAATCCAAAATATAAATTCAGATTCAGGTTTCTTTTTAAAGTAGAGAGGGAAGGTCCTAGTCCAAAACCAAAGGCATATCCCGAAAATTTGGTGTTTAACGTATCCTCTATCATAATTCTGGAAGGGATCACTTTATAATAATTAGCTTGAAAGACCATTATTCTGGTTTTAAACAAATGATTGTATCCACTAAATCCAATCCCGATGATGGCAGGCGGCAGTTTCTGATCTATTTTGTTTATAGAATTTATTTGTCCATAATAACTTTTGTCATAGACTCGATTTCCATAGTATAGATCAAGCGTTAGCTGATGATAGTAAATGGGTGTTACCGCCTTTTCTTTCTCCTTTTTTATTTTAATTTTTTTTGCTTGCGAGAAAGCTTGGAATGAAAATAGAAAACAAAATAATATGACAAGTTTTTTCATTATTACATATTTATTCGATAACCCAGACTTACTAATCCAATAAATCCAGTTTGATATAATCCGTTTATTAACACTTTATTTTTTTTATCAGTATACGTGGGTAACCATTTTGCGCTAGTAATATCTCCTTGCGCACTAATTATAATGGATATAGCTAGTCGCTTTATCATGAGTTTTGGTTGCAAACTAATCTTTGGGCAAAAGAATTGTTTTTGTAAGGATATGTTTTCTGAATTACTTAATGTACATCTGCCGGAATTGAATCCTAAGTAATAAATGATGCTTAGATTTCCAGAAGAAGAAGCAAAACATTTTCCTATACCTAAACCAAAACTTCCTCCAGAAAAAGTGGAATGAATACTATCTTCTAAAATTAACGTATGTGGGATATATTTTTGGAAGTCGAATTGAAACACAAAATATGTAGCGCCTATTTGCCTTGAAATTCCAGAAATACCAATTCCTACGAAATTGGGAGGTAAGTTAAATTTTAAAGAATCTCCTGTATTAAGTTGGCTATAAAATTTATCTTTAAATACAATATTGCCATAATATGCATCAATACTTGCTAAAGAAGTTAAAGGAGCTTTGTTTTTTTCAACTTTTTCTTTTTTTATTTTAATTTTTTTTGCTTGAGAAAAACAATTAAGTGAAAACAAGATGTATAATAATAGTAAGAGTTTATTCATATAATGCCATTTGCCTTAATTATATAATGCAATATAATAAAAAAGATACAAAAAATTTTCTGCCGAATGAATTGTAAAACAAGCAATGTTTCTGTATATTTAAATAAATAACAATTTAACATATTTTGCCTTTTGTTTTTACAACCTGCAAAAAAGGTTATACTTGTTATTGTACTAATCCTAGTGGTACTTTTGATTATTATAATATACATGACACTAAGAGAAATGCTACTCAAAGGTGTAAAGACTATTACGATACGCATTACGCGAGCGTTCCTTTTAATGAAGTTACCTGTGAATTGAAAACAAAATAGTATGAAGCAATTCTTAACAAGTACACTATTAGTTATTTTAATTGTCGGTTTTGCTTCTGTTAAACCAGCTGATGATTTAAAAATAGATTGGTCGCGAATAACGGATAAAGATTACCAGGTAACTTATGTAAGAGTGCAATATGATTCGAGTTCTAAGTATGCAATTGATACAAAGGCAAGGATGTATTCAACCAATGATGTGGTTAAAGTGTTTTCAAAAAATAGCGTCAAATTAATTAAAGAATTGCTTTTAGATCAATCGAACTATAGCACAGAGAAAGAAGATGATGCTTGTAAAAACAATTATTTTCCTTACGCTATTATTGTAAGCAGACATCATGAAATTGAAGGAATTATTAATATTGGTTGCCAAGACAGAGTTTGGTTGCTGGAACCAAAAGCAAAAAATGGAGAATTACTCATTTTAAATGAAAAAGGGTTAGCGTTGAAAGAAAAAATATTTAATTAAAAATACATGAGCCATATATTATTTAATACCATCGATTGGACAGGAATTGAAAAAGTAGAATATCCAGGAACAACAGGAACTGCCATTTGGCAAACCATACAATTTGATGGATTAAGAATTAGAGTAGTAGAATACAGTGCTGGTTATTTAGCCGACCATTGGTGTCAAAAAGGACATATTGTACATTGCTTAGAAGGCGATTTTGTTACCGAACTGGAAACAGGCGA
>JADJFB010000002.1 GCA_016708845.1 Bacteroidota bacterium
GTGGTTCAGTTGTTCCAAGTATTGACCCAAATGCTCCAGAAATGAAATTTGAAACTGAAGTAGTAGATTTTGGAACTGTAAAATTTGATGCAAACGAGTTCGTGAATTCAAAATAAAAATGTTGGAAAACTCCTTTAACTATTTCTAATGTTCAAGGACAGTATGGTTGTACTGCAACTACTATTGATGGTAAACCAGGTTGGCCTCAAGAACCAATTTTACCAGGTAAATCAGCTAGTATTAAAGTAAAATATGATACAAAACGTCCTGGTCCATTTGAAAAAAATGTAACAATTACATCCAATTCAAAAGAGCCTAGTAAAGTAGTTAAAATTAAAGGTGTAGTGAAGCTGCTCAAGCACCACACCAAACAACTCCTGATGCAAATAAATTTTAAATATATTTAAAAACCCTTCCAGAAATGGAAGGGTTTTTTGTTTTAGTTATTTTTATTTGTTAATAGTTTATTGCACACCCCCAATTAAAATTTACAGGAACTAAAAAAAACTTTGGCTTGTAAAAAGGGAGAATTAGTGAAATTAAGATTTGCATTTACAAATACTGGAGATTTACCCTTGATTATTACAAAAACAGAGGTTGAATGTTCATGCACAACAATTGCTTTTCCGTCAGAACCTATTTTACCAAAGGAATCAAGTAAAATTGTTGTTAGTTTTGATACTAAGAATGTTTACGACAGGCAAGATAGAATTGTAGAAATCATATCGAATGCCAAAAATTCTAATCAAAAAATCAGATTTAAAGGCGTTGTGTTAAAATAGATTTCTATCTTTAATTATCATAAAATCATCTTTTATCAAAGCCAATTTTGTCATACTATTTGTTTTTATTTTAAACACTCTGCTTATTTCTCAGAGCGTAATTCCATTTAAAGAAAATAATAAATGGGGTTATAAAAGGCTTTAAAGTAATTATTGCGGCTGAATATGATACAGTTTTCGCTTTTGATAAAACTAGTCAAGTAGCATTGGTGGCTTCTAAAAAGTCAGTTTAATAAGAAGTAATCCTTATAACTGGAGAAGAAGAATATTTATATATTTGATTATTATATTAATTTAAAAAATAAAAAATTAAAATATTAGCAGAGCATTTTCCCGACAGCATGTTTATCTTTCCTCATCAACAGGAATTACATTTAAGTTATAGAGATTCTTCTAACTATTTTAAAATACTGTTTCAAGGTAAATTGTATTTACTGAATAAAAACGGAAAGCAATTATCTTCTGGATTTGATAATATTACAGAAACAAAAGCCAAAGGTTATTTTGAAACAGAAAACTATTCAAAATTCGAGAAAAAAGTTGTCCGAATTAAAGGCTTAATTGATTCGACAGGTTTTCAGGTTGTAAAATGTAAGTACCATGCAATCAATATTAATAAAGAAGATAGCTCAATATATTGTTGTAGCGCCGTTTTTGATGCTAAACTTAATGATGATGTATTTAACTACAAAGGAAAATTAATTTATTCAAGCATAAAACATATTGAGTTCTCTTCAAAAACATTGCACATTATAAAATCCTATTCACCACGCGAAGAGTTTATTGTTGAAAACACAAAAACAGGAGAAACTTATTATTTAGATGGTGAAAGCATTCGTTATTTAAAAAATAATAAAGCTGCACTTATTAAAAATAATAATTTGTATGTAATTGATTTGTTGAGTCAAAAAAAACAAAAGTTAGATAAGGAAACTTATTTATATAGCGCCTATTAAAGGATAGAGATGGAATTTATTAGACTAGATATATCAGATATGTCGCTTCATCAAGAAGCAGCAAAACAACTCATCCATTTTGCAAAGGATCAACATATTTTTTTATTTGAGGCTCCAATGGGCTCAGGTAAAACTACTTTTATAAAATCGTTATGTGAGTTTTTAAACGTAACTGATACTATGAGTAGTCCTACTTATTCAATTGTAAATGAATATCATACTAATTCAAAATCGAAACTGTATCACTTTGATTTGTACCGATTAAAATCATCTGAAGAGTTGTTTGAAATTGGCTTTGAAGACTATGTTGACTCTGGCAATTATTTGTTTATTGAGTGGCCCGAATTAGCGATTCCATTTTTAGATTCTTATCTGAGAATTATCATAAAAATCGAAAACAATAATCGCTATCTTTGCGCCGAATCTATAAAAAATTCATAATGAAAGTTAGTATCTTATTGCTGTTGTCTTTTTTATCTATATCAGCTTTTGCGCAAACGGAAACTGCTAGTACTTCAACTGTATCGTCAGGCAAGAAAAAAGGTAATTTTTATTTTTTATGGGGTTATACCCGAGCTAAATACAGTAAAAGCACCATTCAATTTAAGGATCGTTCAAATACCTATTATCCAGAAACAGGACGTTATCACGATTATGATTTCACTATTTATGAAGCTACAGCTCAAGATAGACCAGATTTTGAGGATATTCCAGATGTAGTAAACATCACTATTCCTCAATTTGTGGCCAGAGTAGGGTATTATTTTAACAATAAACAAGATTTTGGTATTGAGTTAAACTACGACCACACAAAATATGTGGTTGATAATTATCAAACTGTACATGTGCAAGGGACTTTTAACGGTAATTATGTTGACAAGGATACTGTTTTAGATCCTAGTAATTTTTTACATTACGAACACACCGATGGCGCAAATTTTTGGATGATAAACTTTATAAAACGTTGGAAATTTTACGAGCCTTCAAAGTATTTTAATATTGGTTTAATTGGTAAGCCTGGAGCTGGGGTTGTTATTCCACGTACAGATGTTACCATTTACGGTACCCGCGTTAACAACAACTGGAACTTAGCAGGATGGATAGTTGGTGCTGAAGGAGGAATTAGAATTGAATTTTTAAAATATGGTGTATTTGAATTTGTTGGAAAAGGCTCTTATGCCGATTATAGAAGAGGTTTTATATTGGGAAAAGGCGGTGGAAGATCGAATCACCACTTTTTTACAGGTCAGCTAACCATGACTATTGGAGCTACTTTTTAAAAGCCAATCTTACCTTTACCTAATTCAAAACTATTTTTAAGTCCTAACATTTTAATAGCAGTTACAGCAGCCTCATCTCCTTTATTACCGTGTTTTCCGCCAGTTCTATCTTCCGCTTGCTCTTGAGTATTAACGGTTAGTACGCCAAAAATAAATGGCTTATTGTATTTTAAATTTAAGTTAGTAATTCCTTTAGCTACGGCATCACAAATAAAGTCGAAATGCTTCGTATCTCCTTGAATTACACAACCAATACAAATAATGGCATCTACCTGTCCTAATTCGGCCATGTATTGCGCACCAAGTGTTAATTCAAATGCTCCAGGTACAGTTTTAGTAACGATATTCTCAGGCTTTGCTCCATGCTTTAATAACGTATCATGAGCACCTTTCATTAAACCACTCGTAATTGCATGGTTCCATTCTGCCCACACAATACCAAATTTCATATCTGCAGCGTTTGGTACATCAGAACCTTCGAACGCGGATAAATTTTTTAATTCACTTGCCATAATTGTATCTTATTTAAAACAAAAAAAGGTGACATCATATCACCTTTTTTTAATTATTGTTTGTTGTAATTATTGAATGTTTCCTAAAGTTTTAACTCTTGCAATGTATTTATCTACTTCGCGAGCTTCGCTACTTTTAGCAAATTCGTTTTTTAAACGCTCATAAGTCGCTAAAGCTTCTGTGTAATTAGCTTTTGCTCGTATGCAAAAGCTGCTTTTTTTAAGTAAATAGGGTTGTAAAATCATTATTTGATTGCTCAGCTGCTTTTAAATAAAATTTAATAGCTTCATCAATATTATTTAATTCCATGTTTGCATCGCCAATTGCTCCAGTAGCAACAGGTGCAACCATTTCATCCTTACCTTTAAATTTCTCTAAAGCCTCAATAGCTTCAGCAAATTTACCAGTGCGTAATAAACAAATACCTGCATAATAGTTAGCTAAATTACCAGTTTTGGTAGCGCCAAAATTATCCGCAATTTCATTAAAACCCATCATAGTCTTAGGTCCATCAGCTGTTTGAACATTTAAGCCACCATTTAAAGCTACTAAAAAACTATCTTTTTCGAAGTAAGTTTGTGCAAAAAAAGCTTCGTTATTTGCTTCTTTTTCTTGACCAGGTAACCAGTAAAATTTATAGAAACTGAAAAGTACTACAATAGCTAAAATAGCGCCACCACCATAAGTAACAGCCTTCTTGTTTTTTTCGTAAAACACTTCTAAGCCACCAAAATCCATATTATTTGAAGATGATTTTTTAATGGATGATGGTTTAACAACATTACTACTTTCTACTTGCTCAATTTGTTCGATTTCTTCAGACATATTAAATTAAAATTTTGAGTTGCGAAGATAAATAAAATTATCTACTTATAAAAAAAGAAAATAGGGGCAGTTTTCAACCTAAAAACGCTCATTACTCTTCTGTAACAGCAATATTTTTTGTCATATTTTCTCTATTTCTTATAGAAATTGACGTTCCTCCGCTAACTTTATACGGATAAGGGATATCCATATCTAAACCAACGGCATATATATAGTAGGTTCCTTTATAAAAATCGATGCTATAATTACCTTGATTGTCAGCCGTTACAGATGTATTATAAGTGGTTCCATCGTCGCTAGGAAACTCAGACGTATTATATTTTATATACACTACCGCGTTAGGAATGGGCACTCCGTGGTGTTCAACGACGCCTTTTAAAGTGGCTTTTCCACCAACTTGATTTTTTTTACAAGAAACAGTAATGCCTATTAATAAAAGGATAAACGATAATTTTAAAAAAGTAGATTTCATTTGATGTTGTATTAAAAGTTATTGTCAGAAAAACGGGAATCGGTTAAATATTTTGTGTCGGTTAAGGTTTTTAAAAAGGCAATTAAATCGGCTTTATTTTGAGGAGTTAATGGAATGCCACCCACCAATTGTGTTTCTAAAGTGGGACTTGCCACAATTCCAGAATTATAATGCTCTAAACACTGGTTTAAACTCGTAAAGCGTCCATCATGCATGTATGGTTCCGATTTTTCAATGTTTCTTAAAGAGGGCGTTTTAAATTTATATCTATCAGCTGCAGCTCCTGTTATATGAGCTCTGCCGCTATCATTATAAACTACATTTATACTTAACCCATTATTTCGATACTGATAATCTGTAAATAAAGGCTCTGTATGGCAAGAAGCGCATTTTTGAACAAATAAATTATAACCACTCTGTTCTTGAGCTGTAAAACTTTCTTTACCGGATTTAACTAGATCGTACTTACTATTGTATGAATACATTGTTCCCATAAATTGAGCAATAGCTCTGAAAATACGCTGAGAATTAACCAAATCACTACCAAAGGCTTTTGTAAATAACTGTTTGTACTTACCACTTGATGATAGTTTAGCCACCACATTGGTCATGGTTTCATTCATTTCAACTGGGTTAGTGATGGGTGCTAATGGCATCACCTCAATATTTAAAATGCCTCCATCGTGCATAAACGTGGGATTCCAATTTAAATTTTGAAGTACAGGAGCATTTCTATTACCTAATAAACCATTGATACCATGACTCACATCGTGTCCAGAATGAGCAAATGCTGCAAATTGCTGGTGACAAGAACCACAGGAAATAGTATTATCAGCTGATAAAATGGGGTCGTAAAATAAAGTTCTACCTAATGTAAAACCATCGGCGGTTAAAGTATTGGCACTGTAGGTGTAAACTGGAGCAGGCCATCCTGGCGGCACAATTTCTTTTACATCGTCTTCTCCAATAATTGGTTTTATTTCAGGATCTACAGAACATGAAGTAATAAAAACAAAAGAGGAAAATATCAGAAGTAAATTTTTCATTTTTATGATGAATCAAATTTACTGAAAATACAAGTGTTATCCTGACAAGGATAAATACAAGTTTTTATTGTTCTTTTTCTTGGAAAAGAACCAAAAACAGGAAAGACCAACTTCAATCTTTTCTAAAAAACGCAATACCGCCGAAAAAATTGACTACCGGCGTAAATTTTGCCCTGCTCTCTTTGCCAAAAGTTTGAGTTTGATAATCGGTATAATTATTAGTGGCGTTAATACATTTAGAGAATTGTTTAACTCTGTATTTTACTTCTTCGCTCAATAAATCAAATAACTCAAATGCCTCATCAAAATCCGCAGCATTATCTTTTATACGTCCAAAATGATCGTCTAGTGATTGGTCAAGCACTAATTGTGGTTTTAATCCTTTACGTAAACATTGCAAGTAGCGCTCACGAACAATAAATGCCTCTGCTGATGAATTTAAAAAACGGGCTTTAATATCTTCTGGTAATTCGTAATCGTTTTCTAATTCATAATCCCACTCATCTTTGTAGCGTTGCTCCAGATACATGTGAGGTGCCACAAACACGTGTTTCCAATCAATCGGGAATTGCCATAAATTAAAACGACGAGAGTTATTCCCTAAATCAACAATATTAAATTTCTTTTTATGAGGCAATACACGCGATCCACGCCCAATCATTTGATGATACAAGGTTAATGACTTCGTAGCTCTGTTTAAAATAATGGTTTCTACTTCCGGTTCATCAAAACCAGTAGTTAAAATACTTACCGAACTTAAAATACCATCTTTGGTATTTCTGAACCAATCTAAGGTTTCTGCTCTATCTCTATCACTAAACGTACTATCTAAATAACGAATAGGGTAGCCTTTTGATTTGAATAAATTATAAACGGCTATACTCGTTAAAATACCGGCGTTAAAAATTAAGGTTTTAGTACCTTTTCCAATTTCCTCATAAGCATCCAACAATTTACCTTGCATCATCGCTTGAGAATATAAAATCTCATGGGAGCCAGTAGTAAACTCTCCGTTATTACCAACCTTCAACGTACTAATATTAACGTCGTTGGAATAAGTAACGTTTTCTGTCAAAAAGCCTTGGTCAATTAACGAGGAGATGCTTTCGCCTACAATAATTTCTTTATAAGTTTGATAAAGCGGTAATTTTTTATTGCTGCTTAAAGGTGTTGCGGTTACTCCTAAAATATTAACGTTCTCAAAATAATGAAATATTTTACGGAACGAATTGTAGTGAGCCTCATCCACAATCACTAAACCAATATCTTCTAAAAACTGTTCGTCTTCTTGTAAACGGTTATTTAAAGTCTCTACTAAAGCGGTAAAACTTTGGTAATCGGTTTGCTGTGCTAAGTTTTTAACTTCGCTATTAATGACTTTGTTTTTAATACCAATACCCACTAATACATCTGATGTTTGCTTACTTAACTCAATACGATGCGTTAAGATTAAAACCTTACGGTTAAAGTGATTGATGTAACGCTTAGCAATTTCAGAAAAGATGATGGTTTTACCACCACCAGTTGGTAATTGAAATAAAATGTTTTCGTTAGGCTTTGCTTCCTTTAATTTATTGAAAATAGTATTGACCGCTTCTTCCTGATAAGGATAAAGTTGACGGGTAGATATTGGTTCTTGAGTTTCTTCCACTATTCAAAAAAATAAGCCTATAAACTTAAGTTTTTTTTTGATGAAGCAGTTAAAAAGATGGAAATATTAAATAACGAGTTATTGACAATTGGGGTTTTATCTTATTAATTGAATATGTCCTTTATGTTTTTCTGCCTCTGTTTCTATACAATAAAAATATATGCCATCTTCGCAGTTAATACCTGAAGTTGTTCTTCCATCCCATGAACGATTTTGTTTATCAGTTTCAAACACTAAATTGCCCCAGCGATTAAAAATAGTAGTTTTTAAAATTTTACTACATAAATTAAATCTAAAAACGTCATTTACATTGTCTGCATTTGGAGTAAAAACATTTGGTATTAGTATACTACATGGTAATTCAATTAAACTAATACCATCAACATAATAATAACTAGCTATTTTATAATACGGATTAAATTCATCGTCGTAATTATTAAGAGTATCTACTGTTTGATTTTCAAAATAACCAATGGTTAAATACTCCTCGGAACCATTGGCTGTAAAAGTCCCCTCAATTTTAGTCCAGTTTAAGCTGTCTAAAATAAAATTATTTTTATTTACAACTTGTGGAGTATTGTAAATAGGACTATAATCATTAAGTGTAATTATTTGAACTAAATAATGCTCCAATTTTTATTAGGCTATGTGTACTGGTTTCTCTACAGTGTGATACGTTAAAACTAAACGAATACATTTTGTTTTTCTCTAAAGATTGTAATAGTTTAGTTTGTAGATATTCCCTATAAATATAAGGTTCCCCATCAGCAGAATCCACCACACTAGCAAAAAAACCACAGTAACCATTGCCGTTTAAAGGCATTTGAAACCCTAAGAGGCTTTTAGGAACTCCAGCTAATGTACTGCCTGCATTATTACAAACATTAAAATAATCAGAAGTACCTAACTTATGCGGTGCAGTCCAACCTAAACAATGTTCAATTTGTAAATCACCAGGGGTAGAAGGGTTTAAAGGACAAGTATTATATAATTCAAAATCACCATTATAAACAAGATTATTTTGCGTTTTAGCTTCACAGCAAAACAGTATTATAAAAAGAAAAATATAAAAAAGTTTATTCAATTAATAGTTTTGTACTAATTTATGAAATAATTGGAGAGAAAAATAAGAAATATTAAATAACGAATTGGTGACAATTACATTATATGAAAATAGGAACACGGATTAAACGGATAGTCCAGATGTTGACGTTTTTTTATTCTTAATATCTGTGTGAATCTGCCTTATCAGCTTTATCCGCGTTTCTATTAAATAATAAATTATATTACCTCAAAATAGTAACCGAACCTTTGTACTGCTCACCTTTACCATCGTTAAAGATGTAGAAGTAAGTACCGGTTGGCACTAAATTACCAAGGTAGGTACCGTTCCATAAGTTATCGTAATTGGTAGCGCTATAAATTTGCTTACCATAACGATTATAAATTTTAAGGTTGTTATCAGGGTATTTTTCTAAATTACCGATATAGAAAAAGTCATTATCGCCATCATTGTTAGGCGTAAAAGCACTATAAAAAAACAATTTATCTCCTTTGGCAACTGTAACGGTTACAATATCACTATTAAAACATTGATGCTGATCCACCGTAGATAAAGTATAGGTTGTAGTAGTTATTGGCCAAACATCTGGTTGAGACGTATTATAGTACTTAATGTTATAATCTGGCTGCCAATAAAAAATAGTACCGCCAGTTCCCACTAAAGTAATGGTTTGTCCTTCGTCAATGATTGTATCAGGGCTAGCATCAACTACGGGTGGTTGAAAGGGTGTTACAGTAACTTGAGAAACATTATTGGGACATAACCATCCTGAAACGGTTAATGTATATACTGTAGTTACAGAAGGATTTGCTAAAGGACGCGCTGCACTAGGATTATTTAAACCTGCAGTTGGTTGCCAAGAAAATGTATGCCAGGTATTGTTGTTATTTACAGCTCCAATTGTCACACCACCTGATTGAGTGTAGCAATAACCAGTATCAAGTCCAGCATTAAATAGATGCATAGCGTCAAAGTTAAGGGTTACAGCATCGGTTACAATAGTCGTGTCAAAATCTGTTACAGTAAGTGTGTAAGTAACGCCATAACCAATACCTGTTAATGTAGGATTAGCAACAGATGTAGAACTTAAAAAAGTACTTGGTGACCAAGAATATTTGTAAGGCGCGGTGCCTCCAGTTGCACTTGGCGTTCCACCAATAACCACGCTTCCGTTTATGCAAGCAAATACATCAGGACCAGCATTTGCAGTTAATTGCGCAAAACTATATTGAAGCGAAGAGATAAATAAAAGAATATAAAAAAGAGTCCTATTCATTATTACAAATATAATGAAGAAATGGAATAAATTGGTTAATTATAAGGTAAAAATAGAGTAAGGTAGCTTGCGGAATCGAATTGGTAGCTGAGCGGAGTCGAAGCTACCAAATAGAAAACTGATTATAAATCATAGCCTTTCCCCATTTTTCTTTTCCGAAATCTTTTTCGAGCTGCGCTTTTAACTCAGACGACTTATACGTTTTTTGTTTTGATTTTTTTGGTACTAATGCAGTAGCGTCAGGCTTAACCATTTCTACACTTTTTGCAAAATAAATAACGCCTCCATCTTCAGTAGCTAAACCTAATATGGCTCCAGGTAAACCTACAAAACTTTCGGGACCAATGGATGGAATAACTTCTGCACAAAACCAAGCATAAATACGTGTACTATCATTAGCTTGCCAAATAGCTTTACGACATTGGTAGCCGCAAATACTACGTTTACTATCTGTTATTTTCCAATTAAACTGACGTACCGTATCTGTTACTAAAAATTTCTCACCCCAAATACTTTTTTCGGTTAATCGAAAATTAGTTTTATAATTTTGGTAAGTAATGTTTTTGGAAGTTGCCCAACTCATACGCTCCACCAGGTCGCTTTCTTGTGGTTTAAAAACAGATAAGGAATCGTTGAAATACAATTCAAATAAATCTATTTTGTTTTTATCTTCTTCTTTTAGCCATTCTTTTACATCGCCATTATTTTTGAATTTTTTGTACAAATTAGTTTTTCGCTCATAGGTAATTTTACCATAGGTAATTTGAGAAGAAGCTGTATTTAGCATCATCAAAAAACAAAAAACAGTGGCTATTGCTAATTTAAAATTCATCTTCTTCTTTTGTTTTATTACTATTAAACTTAAATGTAGCTTTCAATAAAAAATAACGACTAATGATATTTGTTTTAATATCCGTAATCACATTACTACTAATATCACGATCGACACTAATGTTTTGATTCAACATATCATAGGCATAAAAACCTAAAATAAAGTTTTCTTTTTTGAAAAATGTTTTAGAGAAAGAGGCATTCCAAACTAAATAATTAATGTTATAGCCATTACTTCGTTTACTGTTAATGGTATAATCCGCATTGCTTTCTAATAAAAAGTTTTTTGGAAATTTAATACTTAATCTTCCTGAAATACCTTGAGTAGAATAGGGAGTACTACTTGTTACATTTAAAGAGGAGTAAGCAGAATTATAACTATAATAACCAGATAAGGCTGCTTCCACTTTTTCGAGATTCATTCTAAATTCTAAATTCAAGTTGCTTCTAATATCTTGAGTTTTATTTTCTTGATTATTAATAATTGATTTATTTTCAGCATAATTTACCCAAACGTTAGGCCCAACTTCTAACTTTTTAGAAAAGAAAGGCATGCTTGTTCCAATATATCCACTAAAATTATAGTTGCCATTTACGTTTATGGCTTGCGAAACAGTTCTACCAATACTATCATACGAAGTGGCGGTTGCAATATCATTATTAGTGTAGTTATACGTTAATCCAGCCCAAGTATATTTTCCACTGATTGATTTCCAAGAATTAAAATTTAAATTAATACCATGCGAAAATGTAGGTAATAAATTAGGGTTACCAATATTAATAAAGTTTGGATTACTATTATCCCTCACAGGCTGTAATTGGCTAATAGTAGGATTTTGAGAACTAGTAGTATATCTAATTTCCATTGATTTGTTTTCAGAAAACTTATAGCGTAAAGTTTAGAAAGGTAAAATATTATTGAAGTTTTGAGTGATGCGTTGGTTTCTAAAAACATTATTATTGTTTACAAATACGTTACGTGCTTTAGTACCTATAGTGAAACGCAACTTCTTTACTTCATAAATAAACTTTAAACCCGCACGGTTTATCTGTTTTACATTTACAAAATTATTAGTTAATGCTGAATCTAAAACATTGTATTCACCTCCAATATTATTTAATGCTTTTTTATCTTGTTTACTACTATAATACATGAAATCGTATGATGCTTCAATTTTTATTTTTTTAGTAAGAGGTTCAATAAATGATACGCCTCCAAAATGACTTTGATTATCGTTTTCGCTTGTCTTTTTTTGATTAACGGAAGTTAAAAATGCGCTACTAACTGCATAAGAATAGTTGTCCGTTTTTAAAATACCATTTGAGTTGTTTTTAGAAAACGTATTGTTATAGTTCAACGTTAGTAATCTATCTTTTTTCTTAAAGCGTTTTAATAATTTTAAATTATTTGTTACATCGTAACCATACCCTGAATTCGCATTATTGATAGATGTATTTCTGGTTTTGATATTATCTGCACTTAAAAAGTCTGTTTCATCAGAGCTAGAGGATGTATTGTTTAAAAATTTAACTTTTGAAGAAAAATTAAAATCAGTTAAAGAATCTATTTTTTGCTCTAATCCAATATTAATGGCATGTGCCTCATTTTTTTGAGTAGCTTGAGTTTCATTTGCAGATGTGTAGGTTGTATCCGTTAAAAAGTATTGCGAGTTTTTAGTGGTTTTAGAAACAACTTCACTACTATTATATGAATAGTTGATGTTTAATTTAGTGTTTTTTGATAATTTATCTGTATAGTAAAACCCAGATTTAAACGTTAATGGAATTCCTTGTGGTTGGCTTGTTGAATATGACATGGACATGCCGCCATCTTCATTTTCTTCTCTGTTAAACTCATTATTTAAACCATATTTATAAACATCGCCCCATCCAAAACTGGCGTTAGGTGTACTACTTCCTAACCCAAAGACCGAAATTTTTAATTTCTTTTTAAAGTAGTTTACCAATACTTCCCCTTCATGAAATTTCTGAAAATCACTAGCGCCACTTATTTTACCGAAGTATCCTTTTTTTGCCTCATCTTTTAATTTTAGATTTAAAATCTTTTGGGTTTCTTCTCCTGTACTCGAATTAGCGACATCATCACTTTTCTTTTCATACACTTGCACCGACTCAATTGAACTCGCTGCTAAATTTTTTGTTGCAACAGTTGCATCACCACCAAAAAATTCATCACCATCTACTAATACTTTATCAACGGCTTTTCCTTGCGAGGTGATTTTACCCTCCGCATCAACTTTTAATCCTGGTAATTTTTTTAGTAAATCTTCAACGGTAGCGTTTGCTTTTGTTTTAAATGAATCAGCTGTATATATTAAGGTATCACCTTTGTAGTATACAGGGTCTTTAAAAGCAAATATGGTGACTTCATCTAGCGTTACATTTTTAGGTTGAAGTATAATTTTACCAAAATCATATTGCAAATTCTTACTGTCGCCAAAAATAAAGTAACCTTGATCAGCAAACTTTGGATGAGAAATAACAACCTGATAAGTATCAATTGGTAAAGGTTTTAATTTAAAAACACCATTTTCATCAGATCTAGTAAAACCAACCAAGGTTGAATCCATTAACTTAATAGCCATCACAATGGCATTAGGAAGTGGGCCTTTGGCTGCTGTATCTTGAATATTTACTGAAACCGATAACTTCTGTGAAAAAGAAGAGATGGAACTTAATAGTAATAAATAGAGTAGGTATCTCTTCATATAGTTTTGCTTAGGGCGAAAATAACAAAGTTTATAACGCCATGTTTTGCAAAAGGATACAAAAAAAGTTAAACCTAGTGTTAATGACTTGTTAACAGGGCTTTTTTATCGATAAAAGGCGAAGTGTTTTAACACTATTTACAAATTGATGAGATTTTAGAGCTGTAAGTTTTTGTTGTTTAAACGCAAAGAACGCTAAGGTTCTCTTAGAACTATTTGCGGTTAAAAAGTTAAAGTTTCTGCATTTTCACCACTAAATCTACTAATCGGCTGCTATACCCAAATTCATTATCGTACCAACCAATTATTTTTACAAGGTTACCTACAACACTAGTAAAGTCAGAATCAAAAACAACAGAGTGTGCGTTGCCAACAACATCTACTGAAACTAAAGGATCTTCAGAATATTCTAAAATACCTTTTAAATCTGTTTCAGAAGCTTGTTTAAATGCTAAGTTAATTTGCTCTACACTTGGGTATTGAGTTAATACACACGTAATATCGGTTAATGAACCATCAGGAACTGGCACGCGCATACCGCAGCCGCCTAATTTATCTTCTAAGTCCGGGAAAATTTTACCTAATGCTTTTGCTGCACCAGTTGTTGTTGGAATAATACTTAAGGCTGCTGCACGAGCTCTACGTAAATCTTTGTGAGGTGCATCATGCAAACGTTGGTCGCCTGTGTAGGAGTGAACGGTAGTCACATAAGCTTCTTCAATTCCCCATTGTCTTAATACCTTTAACATGGGAGATGCGCAATTGGTAGTACATGATGCATTTGAAATAATGATATCGTCGGCTTCTAATAACTCATCATTAACACCTAAAACCACAGTTTTAATGGTATCATCTGTTGCAGGTGCTGATAGTATAACTTTTTTTGCACCGGCTGTAATATGTTTTGAGCCAATTCTCTGGTTAAAAAATGTCCAGTTGATTCGATGACAATATCAATTCCTAATGCTTTCCAAGGCAAACTTTCAGGATCTTTAGCTGCAAATATTTTTACCTCTTTACCATTTACATAAATGTGGTCGTTATCATGTTTTATTTCTCCATCAAACTTACCATGTACCGAGTCGTACTTTAATAAGTGAGCAAGCGTTTTAGAATCAGTGATATCGTTAATAGCAACTATATTGATGTTTGGGTTGGTGAAAGCAACTTTAAAAAATACTCTTCCTATTCTTCCAAAGCCGTTGATGGCAACATTTATTTTTTTCATTTTAATAGTATTTAAGGTCATGTAAATTTACACAAATAACCATCGATAATGTTTAAAATTCGTATTAAATAAATATAAATTCTGAGTCATTTTATCACTGATTTATCTTACAAAACAAGGAGTTTACCTCATTTTGCAATAAACACTACTATTCATAAAACTCGAGCAGTCTTTTTTATTTATATTTATAACAGATAATAAGATGCTGAAGCGAATAGTTTATATGATGATGTGTTTATTGAAAGGAGTATTTCTTTTTTCACAATCAACTTCGTGTATCAAATTTAATCCAACTTTTGGTTCAGCAAAATTATCAGCAGATAGTGTTTATCACTTAAATGTGTCGGATAGTATTCAAATAACCTCCTTACGATTTTATGTATCTAATATGGAATTATTGGATAATAACAAAAGTGTTTGGATAGATTCCAATCCATTTCATTTAATAGACGCCTTTAACGAAAAAACATTATCAATTAATATTCCCTCAAACATAAGTTATAGTAAATTGAAATTTAATTTGGGAATAGACAGTACTATCAATGTTTCTGGCGCCATGGGCGGAGACTTAGATCCAACCAAAGGCATGTATTGGACTTGGCAAAGCGGTTACATTAATTTTAAGTTAGAAGGAACTAGTAATATTTGTAAAACGCGCCATAACGAATTTCAATTTCATTTAGGCGGATACCAATATCCAAACAATAATTTGCAAACTGTTTTTATAGAGGTGGATTCAAAACAAACAATAGAAATAGGCTTAGATATAAAAAAGATAATTGGTCAAATTGATTTAGCTCAACAACATCATATTATGTCGCCTGGAAAAGATGCGATGGATTTTTCGGAAAAGGTAATTCAATCATTAAGTATCAACAAGTGAGAAAGGTTTGGAGCATAGGTATTGTTTTGTTTATAGTGCTTTGTGCTTTTCAAATTACTAAAGAACCATTGTTTAGTGTGCCAACTAGCTGGCCAAAGCCTGTTTACGATTTTAGTAAAAATCCTTTGACAGTACAAAAGGTTGAATTGGGAAGAGCTTTATTTTACGACCCTTTGCTTTCTAAAAACAATCAAATTTCTTGTGCGAGTTGTCATTCGCCATTTACGGCTTTTACGCATGTAGATCATGATTTGAGTCATGGCATTGACGATAGAATTGGCACTCGTAATTCACCTGCCTTAATGAATTTAGCATGGCACAAATCTTTTATGTGGGATGGCGCTATTAATCATTTGGATATGCAAGCATTAGCGCCAATTAGTCATCCCGATGAGATGGGGGAGAAGATAGAATCGGTTGTAAAAAAATTACGGCAATCAAAAAACTACCCAGCATTATTCTTAAACACTTTTGGAGATAGTATCGTCACTGGCGAACATACCTTAAAAGCCATTTCGCAATTTATGTTGACTTTAGTAAGTTCAAATTCTAAATACGATAGTGTGATGCGAAAGCAATCTCAGTTTACTACTCAAGAAAAAAATGGCTATACCTTATTTCAAAAAAACTGTGCTGCTTGTCATGCAGAACCTTTGTTTACCAATTTACAATTCGAAAATAATGGCTTAGCGGTTGACACCACTTTAAACGATTATGGCAGAATGCGAATTACCAAAAATAAATGCGATTCTTTAAAATTCAAAGTCCCTACGTTGCGCAATATCGAGTTCTCATTTCCATATATGCACGATGGAAGATTTAAAACCATTGCCGCTGTTTTAAAACATTACAGCAGTGGTGTTAAACAAAGTCAAACTCTTTCTGTTCATTTACAAAAACCAATGATATTAAGTTCGAACGATAAAGTTGATTTAACAGCCTTTTTATTAACCTTAACCGATAAATCATTTTTGTTTAATACGAAGTATGGTTTTCCTAAAAAATAATTTTATCGCATAATAATCCCTATTTACCTCCTTTGTTTTTTCGCTAACAATACTGTTCATACATTTACTATTAAGAAATAAAATAAAAAACTCTAAGCCTAATTATATGAGAAAATTAATCGCAACCTCTGCATGTATCACAGCCAGTGTATTTGCTTTTGCTCAAACCAATCCTGCAATAACCTCTTGGTTGCAAAACACAACGGTGAAAGGTCGTCATTATGTGTCTGGTAATTCAACAGCAATTACAGATGCTTCATTAACAGCAAATGTGCAAAGTGTTCAATACTCAGCTAATTTTGTGTATGCCACTACTCAAGGTATTCCTTCCTATGTTGTTGGTCCATATTTAGATGGTAATCCAAGTCAGGCAACAAATCAAAATGCTATTTTTAAATTTCCTTTAACTCCTGTTCAAAATACGGCTACTGCTGTAAGCACTACAGGTGGTAATATTGGCGTATTTATTAATGGGGCCGCCATGTTTGATTATCGCGATGGTGTTTCATGGAAAAACTCAACAGGTGCTTATGCTGGCGGACCTCTAGGTGGCATGGGAGATGGTGTTTGGAACAGAGACGCCATTCCTGCAGAAAAAGCAGGATTTGATTGTTCAAAAGGACATCCAGCTATGGGTAATTATCATCACCATCAAAACCCAAGTGCCTTTGATTTGGATTTGAATGTGATTTCAACCATTTGTAATTTATACGATGCTGATGGTTTGTATGCACTTGATAGTACAGTGCACTCGCCATTAATTGGTTTTGCTTATGATGGCTTTCCTGTTTATGGTGCTTATGGTTATAAAAATACCAATGGAACTGGCGGCATTGTGAGAATGAAATCGAGCTTTAGTTTAAGAAATATTACCGTTAGAAATACTTTATATACAAGCGCTTCTGTAACGGCTGGACCAAATGTAAGTACAACTTATCCTTTAGGTACTTTTAAAGAAGATTATCAATTTATTACACCAACAGCTTCTGATTATTTAGATATTCATAATGGTCGTTTTTGTGTAACTCCCGAATATCCTGCTGGAACTTACTGTTATTTTGCAACTGTTGATGCTAATTGGAATTCTGCATATCCTTATTTAGTGGGTCCAACTTTTTACGGCACTAAAGTAGCTGCTAAAGTAACTTCTATTTCTGAGGCAGTAACAACTTATACTGCTTCTTCAACTGGTGTTAATTCTAATTCAATTAATGATGGGAAGGTGAATATTTTTCCAAATCCTGCTTCTGATTTAATTGCCATTCAAATTAAAGATTTAGTAAAAGAAAACTATGATGTTGTTTTATATGACGTCACTGGTAAAGTAGTTGAACAAAAAACCTTGTATCAAGGAAGTACCATTGTGTATTTTGATACGAAGACCTTATATAGCGGAGTTTACTTTGTTAAAATAATTGTTGGAGATAATGTCATCACCAAAAAAATTATCATTGAAAAATAATCTAACTTTTTTAGTTTAATCAGTGAGACCCGCTTCATAGCGGGTTTTCTGTTTATAAGATTAGGTTAATGGTTTTAGATAATTTAATATCTTTGATATGAATTTTTTAAACCAATCACTCTGCCATATCATGGAATCTAATTTGATTAAAATAGAAGACTTTGAATTAAACGAGTTATATAAATCTTTTCCAGGAGTTATTACTAGCATTAAAGTAAATTTAGATTACTCAGAGGAGTGTTTATTTATCTCTGATAATTGCGAAACCTATTTTGGTTACACTGCCGATGAATTAATTAAACATTGGGATTCTTTTTTAAATAACATTAATGGCCAGGATAAAGATTATTTTAAAACAGATTTAAAGGCGGCTCTTAAAACGACCAAACGCATATCGTCGGTTGGAAGATTTAAAACAAAAGATAACGAGATTAAATGGTTAAAGTTTAACGCTAATATTATTGATTATACCACGCATTATATATTGCAAGGTGTATACATTGATATTACCGAAGAAAAAACACGCGAACTAAAAGAGGATAAATTAAAAGATTCCTTAATACTATTAGCACGTCATTCGGTTGTATGCAAAGGCAATGTGAAAGAAATTGGAAAATTGTGCACTCAAATCATTTCAGATACCCTAGAAGTATCTCGTTCTGGATTTTGGTTATACCATACCACTTCTATTAGCTGCGATAAATTATTTATCAAAGCAACACAACAGTATACCGAAGGAGAGATTTTAAGTGAAACTAATTTCCCTGACTTTTTCTCGGTGTTGAGAAATGAGCCTTGTTTGATAGCTAATGATGCTCAAAATAGTGTGTTAACCAAAAGCTTAAATGAAGCTTATTTAATTAAAAACAATATCGCTTCTTTATTATTTGTTCCCATTATTCATAATGATGTAATGATTGGTGTATTAAGCCAAGAACAAGTTAAAACTACCAGAGTGTGGCAAAAAGCGGAGATTAACTTTTTGTTTCAGGTAGCGGAGTTGATTTCATTTTGTTTTTCATTAAACGAGCGTAATTTGTTTGAAGAAGAACAAAAACAAAAAATCACCGAATTAACCAACATGGTTGAACGCTTAAAATCACAGATTAGGTAGGTTTTCTTTTTGGCGCGTTCCTGCAAAGAGGCAGCAGGAACCTGGCTGTCGCTACAATCTTTTGCCGCACTTCGCCACTTCGACTCCGCTCAGTGGCCAAGCACAGTGGCCGGCAAAAGGATTTTCGCTTGCATCCCTCGCGCAGATGTGCTTTAATCGGATTATAAATTTCAAACTTTAAATAAAACTGTGTGAGGGATTGAGGCTTTGTTTGAGCTCTTTTCATTGGTCACTGAGCGAAGTCGAAGTGCAAATGAAAAAGCGAGTGCCGAAAGCCTGACCCGACGGAGGAGGGGCGCACCCAAATACCAAAGCAAATTACTTCACCTCAAATTCCAAAAACAAATCGCCTTTGATGTAGCCTTGAAGTTTATCACCAATTGCCACTGGGCCAACACCTTCGGGAGTACCCGTATAAATTAAATCGCCCACTTTTAAAGTCACAAATTTTGACACGTATGCAATCACTTTATCAAAACTAAATAGTAAATCTTTAGTGTTTCCCACCTGGCGAGATTCGCCATTAATTTTTAATTCAAAACTAATATCATCTAAATTTCCTAAAGATGCTTTTGAAACAAATTTGCCAATAGGAGCAGAGGCATCAAATGCTTTTGCTTTTTCCCAAGGCAAACCTTTTTCTTTTGCCTTCGCTTGTAAATCTCTGGCAGTAAAGTCTATACCCAAACCTATTTCATCATAATACTTATGTGCAAATTGTTCGTCGATGTGTTTACCCACCTTGTTTATTTTAATCACAATTTCAATTTCGTGATGTAAATCTTTAGTAAAATCAGGATAATAAAAAGGCTCTCCATCTTTTAATAGAGCTGTATCGGGCTTCATAAAAAATACAGGTTCTGTTGGAACTTCGCTTTTCATTTCTTTAGCGTGTTCGGCGTAATTACGTCCTATGCAAATAATTTTCATATCAATTTAATTTTTCTCAATGTAATCCAGATAACTATCGGGATTGGAGTCACAGAGTTACACAAAGAGATTATGTATTACAATTATTTTCACGAAATGTTTTTAACCAAATAGAAAAAAAGCTCATAGAAGCCCTTTTCTCTGCGACCTCTTTTTCTTAGTGGTAAACTATTAAAAATACTCTTGGCGTTCTTTGCGGTTAAATCAACAAAAACCTATATTTGAACAATTTACAATACAGTTCACATGAGCACTACACATTACGATATTATTATAGTTGGAGGAGGCATTGTTGGTTTGGCTACGGCTTATAAATTGCAAGCACAAAATCCTACAAAAACCATTTTAGTTTTAGAAAAAGAAAAGGAAGTAGCGGCGCACCAAACAGGTCATAACTCTGGCGTTATACATTCTGGTATTTACTACAAACCAGGTTCTTATAAAGCTGTAAAGTGTGTAGAGGGAAGAAGAGAATTGATGAGCTTTGTGAAAGAACATAACATTGCCCACGACCTTTGCGGAAAAATTATTGTGGCCACTGAGGAAAGCGAATTAGCGCATATGAATAAAGTATTTGCTAATGGGGTTGCTAATGGCGTTGAAGGCATTGAAATGATTGATGCCAAACGCATAACCGAAATTGAACCTCATTGCAAAGGCATAGCTGGTATTTGGGTGCCATGCACAGGTATTATTGATTATGCCGATGTTGCGAGAAAATACGTCGAGTTAATACATGCTAAGAACAATGGCTGCAAAGTATTAACGAGTCATAAAGTAACTGATTTTATTAAAAAGAGCGACCATACAACAGATGTGGTGACCGAAAAAGGAACTTTTAATGCAACCTATATTATTTCGTGTGCAGGCTTGCAAGCGGATAGAATTACAAAAAAGGATCATGTAAAAACCGATTCGGCTATTGTAGGATTTAGAGGAGATTATTATGATTTAACAGAGAAGGGTAGAAGCAAGGTGAAGAATTTAATTTACCCTGTACCAAATCCTGAGTTTCCATTTTTAGGTGTACACTTTACACGTATGATAAAAGGTGGAGTAGAGTGCGGACCAAATGCCGTGTTTGTGTTTGACCGAGAAGGTTATAGTAAAACAGCTTTTAGTTTAAGAGATACCTTGGCGGCTTTTGGCTTTATGGGAACGTGGAAGTTCTTTAAAAAACATTGGCGTTTTGGTTTAGATGAATACCGCGGAGCATTTAGTAAAGCTTACTTCTTAAACCGCTTACGTAAATTGATACCAGATTTACAAATGGATGATATTGTGCCGGCAGAGCGTTGTGGTATTAGAGCAATGGCTTTGAGTGGAGAAGGTAATATGTTAGACGATTTTAAAATTGAATTCTTAGGTAACTCCATGCACGTGATTAACTCACCATCGCCAGCGGCAACCGCTTCCTTGGCCTATGGTAATGAGATTGCGGAGCAGGCTAAGAAGTATTTTAAGTTAGCATAGTATCGGTTGAAGTGTAGTTTGCAAGTACCTATGGAGTAGCCTACAAGTACCTATAGGTAGACAGCCCAAATAATTACGACAAATGAAATATTATTATTCCGACAAAAAGACAAGAACTAAAGCTTGGATTGCTATTTTATTAATTCCGACAATTGTAATATCATATTTTGTTTATCATAAATATCAATTAGACAATCATAAACGTAGAGCATTTGGTATAGTATCTGAAAAGCAAAGATACAAATCAGGTTTTGACATCGCTGTTTCGTTTACAGTTGACACGTACGTATATACTGCAAAAGACACTTGGAATGTAGAAAGTGATATATTAAAATCAATTAAAACTGGCGACACTGTTATTGTTGAGTACTCGCAAACAGACCCATACATAAATGAAATAGTGTTTAGATAAAATAGCATAAAGACATAAACCACCTAGCAGCTAACACAACCTACCAAAAATGCGGACTGGCATCAAAGCTTTTGCAAATAAGATCGATCCGCGAAAGACAATTATTTGTTCTTTGCAAATGTATAGAAACATTTTATCTTTGTTATTAATATTCGGTTGACAATGCCCCGAGCCGCACAAGTTCTAGCAGCCATCCGTTAGCGGCAATTTTACAGAAAACTCAAAAAAATGAAGTATGACAATTTTTAAACCTCACTTTCTATTATTCAGTTTGTTACTGACTACCTTATTTACAAAAGCACAAAAAATTAAAGATCCTGACGAGTTTCTAATTCCAAGAGGAGTTGACAGCTTACCTAAAATATTCCTTTTAGGCTCATTTCATTTTGAATATCCAAATTTAGACGCAAATAAAGTAGACAAGTCAAAACAAATTGATATTTTATCAGAACAAAAGCAGAAGGAACTACAAATACTATTAGACTATATAGCCTTATTTAAACCCACTAAAATTTGTATTGAAGCGCCAGAAAAATGGAATGCAATGGAAAAATACAGAATGTACAAAACAGGAAAAAAAGAATTAGGACGAGACGAAATTCAACAAATAGCGTTTAGACTTATGGATAAATTCAAATTAGATACAGTTTACTGTGTTGATGCTAGTACAATTGCTGACGATTTAACTGAAACTAAAGATTCAATTGTCATCAGACCTTATATTGACGAAATATTCAAAGACTATTCGTTTAAATCAATTGCTAGTTACAAAAAATGGATTGAATACGAAACAGAACAAAATTCAAAAGTAACATTGTTAGAATATTTCAGGTACTATAATTCACAAAAAAGATTTTTAAGAGATTATGGATACTACTTATTAGGAGATTTTAAAAACGGAAAGTATAATGGAGCAGACGCATTAGCCACTTATTGGTATGACCGAAATTTGCGAATTTTTAGAAATATTCAACGAATTACAACCTCCTCTAATGATAGAATTTTAGTTTTATTTGGGGCAGGTCATATTTCTATTTTAGATCAACTTCTAAAATGTACCCCAGAATACAATTATGTAAAATTTGATGACCTAAATAATAAAAACAGCCGCTAACAAAACCTAAGCACACAGTTTGGAAGAAGATAGATGAATCTTATGTATTGCTCATTATAATTCAGTCAATGCAAGCTTGACATTCTTACTATATATTTCTACATTTAATTTAATCCACCCATTATACATCATTTAAAATCCAAATGCTATGAAAAATTTAAAACCTATTTATCTTTTGGCTGCTGTTATGGCTCTTATAATGGTGTCGTGTAACAATAATAAAAACAAAGAAGTTAATAAGGATTGTTCAGGATCCTATGAACTTAAAGGAAGAGACACCGTAAATGTTATAGACTGCCACGGCAAGCAAGGGAAATGGGTTCCTTCTTTAAGTAATAAACTTCAAGACACAACTTATTACCGCAATGATACTATCATAGAAAAGTACTAGCTATCGATACAATGTTGAGACAAATACGACTCATTTTTATACTATTTCTTGTTTGCCCTAACGTGTTCTCTCAATACCGTTGGTCGTACGATACGATTACTGATAAAACAATTGGAGAACTTTCCATTTACAGAACATCTTACAGTAATGATAAACCGGATAAAGACTCTGTTTTAATGGCTACTAGATATTTTAATAATGGATTAAGAGTTCAGGAAGTGTATTATTTTAATTATAAAGAATTTAATTACAATGATAGTATCTGGTATTTTTATAACGCTAACAAATTGTTGACTAAAGTGGTTGAAAACAGCAATTATTACAATTGCGAAAAAAACACCATACAATTTTCTTATGATAGCTTGAATAATATTACCAAGAGCATCATTATCAACCAAAACAACGAAATAAAAAAAGCATCGACCTACACCAGGTTTTATAATAAAAATAGACAAATAGAAATGTTATATGATAGCACAACGTTGAAAGACTTTGGTTTAATGGCCTCTAAAACAAAGTATATTTACGATGATAACCATGTTTTACTTAAAACGCTATTTTATTCTCAAGATAGTAGTAATGGGAGAGAAGGGACTACTGGGAGTGAAAACCCCAATGTAAAACGAAAACTGGATAAAAATTTCTTGTCGGTTACAGATGTTTTTAAGAAAAACGACTTGTATATTCAAATTTTACACTATACCACTAATTCAAAGAACAAAATTAAGTGTGTAGACAGGTATTATTATAAATAATAGGAGTACTTAAAGGACTCAGGTCATTCAAATCCACACAAATAATCCTTTTCCAACAAATTGCCATAATCAGGCTTTTTTATTAAGTTTGGTTAATGAACCGTTTACTTTTAATTATACTCTGTTTTCCTTTTGTGCTTTCAGCACAAAAGGAAACCATTGATTCGTTAAAGTTGGTTTTTAAAAATGCGAAACATGATACGACTCGTTGTAATATTTTAAATGCGATGATTGATGCTGAAGGAAATGATAATGTTTGGCCTATTTACAATGAACAACTTTTAAAATTGGCCGAAAAGTGTTTGGCCTCGACACCAGCTCAGACCACCACTCTTAAAATTTTTTATTTAAGGCTCCTTGCGGGTGCTCTTAATAATATTGGTTTTCTTGCTAAACACCAAGGTGACATACCTAAAGCATTAGAATACTATCACAAGAGTTTAAAGATTCAGGAAGAAATTAAAGACACAAAGGGAATAGGCAAATCTTTAAACAACATTGGAATTATTTATAATCAACAGGGAGACATTCTTAAGGCTTTAGAATACTATCACCAAAGTTTAAAAATTAAGGAAAAAATAAATGACAAAAAGGGGGTTGCTACTTCTTTAAATAATATTGGTTGGATTTATGCTAATCAGGGCGATATTCCAAAAGCCTTAGAATATTATAATAAAAGTTTAAAAATACAGTCTGAAATTAAAGATAAAATAGGAATAGCTTTTTCTTTGAATAAGATTGGGTTTATTTATTCTAATCAGGGAGATATTTCTAAAGCTATAGATTATTATCTTAAGAGTCTAAAAATAAGGGAAGAAATTAAAGATAAAGAGGGTATTGCTACATCTTTAAACAACATTGGCTTTATATATAATAAGCAGGAGACTTTACAAATGCTTTAAATTTCTGGTACAGAGGTTTAAAGATAAGGGAAGAGATTAAAGATAAAGAGGGAATAGCAATCTCTTTAAACAATATAGGAAATATTTTGCTTAAGCAAGGTAATAATACAGAGGCTTTTAAATATGCTACTAAAAGTTTGCAAATCTCATACGAACTTGGTTTCCCTTGGGAAATTAAAAATGCAGTGGCTACTTTAAAAAGAATTTATCAAAAACAAAACAAATTTAAAGAAGCCTTAGAGATGTACGAACTCGAAATACAAATGCGAGATAGTATTAATAATACAGAAACTAAAAAAGCGTCTATTAAAAAACAATTTCAGTACGAGTACGAAAAAAAAGCTGCTGCTGATAGCGTAAAGCATGCCGAAGAACAAAAAGTGAAAAACGCCTTATTAACGGCGCAACAAGCACAATTAAAACAAGAAAAAACACAACGCTTAGCTTTATACGGTGGCTTGGCGTTGGTGATTGTCTTTTTAGGTTTTGTATATAATAGATTTAGAGTCACCCAAAAGCAAAAAGCTATTATTGAACAACAAAAAGTATTAGTAGATGAAGCCTTTACTCATTTGGAAGAAAAGAATAAAGAAGTAATGGATTCCATACGTTATGCTAAGCGAATACAAACGGCCTTGTTAACGAGTGAAAAATACATTGAACGTAAACTGAATGAGTTGAATTCATGAGAAAGTTGATACTCTTCATATTACTTTTTTCCTTTGTGCTTGCAGCACAAAATAAAACCGTTGATTCGTTAAAGTTGGTTTTTAAAATGCGAAACATGATACCACAAAATGTAATGCTTTAGAATACCTCATTAGTTTAGAAGAAGAAAATGAACCTTGGCTAGCGTATAATATTGAATTAAAAAAAATAGCTGAGAAAAACGTTTCGCATTCTGATTTAAAAACACAAAAACTATTTTTAAGATTTTTAGCGGATGCCTTGTATAACATTGCATATTTAGATGATGAATACGGAAACTCTAAAGAAGCTCTCAATAAAAACTTAAGAGCTTTAAAAATTTATGAAGCCCTAAACCGCAAAAGGATATGTGTCCAACGCTCAACAGTATTGGCTCTATTTATTCAAGATCAGGTAATATTGATAAGGCACTTGAGTTTTACGAAAAAGCTTTAAAAATTTCAAGAGAAATAGAAGATGACAAAGCCGTTAGCTATTGCTTAAACAACATCGCCTATATTTATGATAGTCAAGGATTTGTTGCTAAAGCCATTGATTATTATTACAAGGCATTAAAACAAATGAGCAAAATAAGGATAGCATCAGTTTAGCAACGGTATTATCTAATATCGGCATGATTTATAAAACTCAAGGAGATGTTCCAAAAGCATTAGAGAATTTTGAGCGTGCCATAACCATACAAAAATTAATTAATGATAAAAGAGGCATGGGCGTGAGCTTAAATAATATTGGTTTGGTTTATAGTATTAGAGGAGACAATGAAAAATCCTTATTCTATAATTTAGAAGCACTTAAAATAAGGCAAGAGATCAATGATGTGAGAGGTATTGCTGGCTCATTGGGTAATATAGGAGCCGTTTATAAAAACATGGGCGATTTGCCAAAAGCATTAGATAATTTAAAACAGTCGCTCGTTATTAGAGAAAAAATAAAAGATCAAAGAGGTATTGCCTTGTGTTTAAATGGAATGGCAAATGTATTGGTTTTACAAGAAAAAGTTAGTGAAGGCTTTGGTTTAGCAAAACGCAGTTTTAAATTGTCAAATGAAATTAATCAACCCGATTTAATACAAAAGTCGGCACAAACTTTAAAAAACATTTACGAAAGGCAAGGGAAGTATAAACAAGCATTTGAAATGTTTGAGGTTTATAATCAAATGCGAGATAGTATTCAAAACTCGGAAAACAAACAGATATCTATTAAAAAACAATTTCAGTACCAATACGAGAAAAAAGCTGCCGCTGATAGCGTAAAACATACAGAAGAACAAAAAGTAAAAAATGCTTTATTCACAGCCCAGCAAGCGCAATTAAAACAAGAAAAAACACAGCGACTAGCTTTATACGGTGGCTTAGTTTTAGTGATAGCCTTTTTAGTATTTGTGTTTAACCGTTTTAGAGTGATAAAAAAACAAAAAGTAATTATTGAACAGCAAAAAGTACTGGTTGATAATGCTTTTGCACACTTAGAAGAAAAAAATAAAGAAGTGATGGATTCGATACATTATGCAAAACGCATACAAACGGCTTTGCTGACAAGTGAAAAATACATTGAACGTAAACTAAACCAATTGAATTCATGAGATTGATTTTATATATCATATTACTTTTTCCTTTGGTGCTTTCCTCGCAAGATAGGACGATGGATTCTTTGAAGTTGGCATTGAAGAATGCGAAGCATGATACGACGCGAATAGTTATATTTTCCAAACTCATTGAACAAAAGTGAGGTAGACGATATTTTGTTATTTGCTGAATCTAGTGCGAAACTCTGCAAACAGAATTTGGAGGCGACTAACGTTACAAATAAGGAATTTTATTTAAAGTATCTAGCTAATTCATTATATGCTACTGGCTTTTTCTATTTCAATAAGAGTGAGTACCCAAAGGCGTTAGAATACCACCGCAGGAGTTTGAAAATTCAAGAAGAAATTAATGATAAAATGGGAATAGCAATTACTTTAAACGATATTGGGGCAGTAATTGAACGTCAGGACGACATTCCAAAGGCTTTAGAATACTACCACAAGAGTTTAAAGATTGATGAAGAACTAAAGAACAAAAACGGAATAGCTTACACTTTAAACAATATTGGGAGTATCTTTGACAATCAGGGCGACATTCCTAAGGCTTTAGAATACTACCACAAGAGTTTAAAAATTCAAGAAGAAATAATGGACAAAATGGGGATAGCAACTTCTCTAAATAATATTGGGTTTATCTACTATAATCAAGGACCTCCTTAAAGCTTTGGAATACTACAAGAGTTTGAAAATTTACGAAGAAATAAATGACAAAAATGGAATTGCTTATGCTTTAAACAACATAGGACTTAACTATAGGAAACAAGGTAACGACATGAAGGCTTTAGAATATTACCAAAAGAGTTTAAAGATTAGAGAAGAAATAAATGACAAAAACGGAATAGCAATGTCTCAAATCAACATTGGGGTTATCTATGACCGCAAGGGTGACACTCATATGGCTTTAGAATACTACCACAAGAGTTTAAAATTGTATGAAGAGATTACGAACAAAAAAGGAATTGCCCTCTCTTTAAATAACATTGCAAGCGCTATGTTGAATGCAGGGCAACTTAGCGAAGGACTTAGCTTTGCTACTCGCAGCCTAAGACTTGCTACAGAATTAGGCTATCCTGAGCATATTAAAAAAGCTGCAACTACTTTAAAAAGCATTTACACTAAACAATTTAACTTCAAAGAGGCTCTTAGCATGTATGAATTGGAAATTCAAATGCGCGACAGTATAAATAATGAACAAACAAAAAAAGCCAGTATCAAAAAGCAATTTCAATACGAATACGAAAAGAAAGCCGCTGCTGATAGTGTGAAGCATACCGAAGAACAAAAAGTAAAAAATGCCTTATTAACGGCACAACAAGCACAATTAAAACAAGAAAAACGCGACGACTAGCTTTATACGGTGGTTTAGTTTTGATGATTGCTTTTTCGGGTTTTGTATTTAATCGCTTTAAAGTGACTCAAAAACAAAAAGCAGTGATTGAACAACAAAAAGTATTAGTAGATGAAGCTTTTGCTCAATTGGAAGAAAAAAACAAAGAAGTGTTGGATTCGATACATTACGCCAACGTATACAAACGGCCTTAATGCCTAATGAAAAGTATATTGAGAGAACATTGAATAAATTGAATAATTCTTGACTCCAATCAGGTGTAATTCTCGCATCGTATTATTTCATATCTCACTTGCAATCAAGCAAATAAATGCAGACCTTTGCCGCTGAAAATGAAGAAAAAAGTTGAAATTTTAGCACCGGCAAAAAACCTAGTGCAAGGCATGGCAGCTATTAATGCTGGAGCCGATGCTGTATATATTGGTGCACCACAATTTGGTGCCCGTTCAAACGCTACTAACTCTATTGAAGACATTGAGGAGTTAGTGCAATATGCCCACTTGTTTAAAGCGCAGGTATTTGTAGTAGTGAATACCATTTTGTATGACCACGAATTAGAAGATTGCAAAAAGATGATCCATGAACTATATCACATTGGCGTGGATGCCTTAATTGTGCAAGATATGGCTGTGATGGAAATGGATTTACCTCCAATTGTTATTCACGCAAGTACACAAGCAAATAACCGCGATCCTAAACATGTGAAGTTTCTAGCAGATGCAGGGATGAAACGTGTAGTTTTAGCAAGAGAATTAAACTTAGATCAAATAAAAGACATTGCCAAAGCAACCGATGGAGTTAGAATTCTTTGTATCGGCGCACTTTGTGTATCCTTTAGTGGTAATTGTTATATGAGTATTGCTAATGGCGAACGAAGTGCCAACAGAGGTTCTTGCGCTCAAAATTGCCGTTTACCTTATAATTTAGTAGATGGAACTGGTAAAACCTTAATTGCCAATAGTCACTTATTATCTATTAAAGATTTAGATTTAAGCGACCAATTACCAAACTTAATAGAAGCGGGAGTAACGTCTTTTAAAATTGAAGGTCGTTTAAAAGATATGGTGTATGTCAAAAACAATACTTCCTTTTTGCGTAAGAAACTAGATGCCTTTTTAGAGAATAACGATCAATTTCAAAAAGCATCATCTGGTAGAACCTTCTTTAATTTTGATGCTGAGATGGACAGAAGTTTTAACAGAGGTTATACTGATTACTTTGTTAACAAACGTACTGAGAAAATTGGTTCATGGGATAGTCCAAAATCACAAGGGCAATACATTGGTAAATTGATTGAAACCAAAGCCAACGGTTACATTATTGAAAATTACGAAAAACTAAATAACGGCGATGGTTTGTATTTCTTAAACGAAAACAACGAACCAGATGGCATGCAAATTAACATCATCGTTAATAATATTGTTGTTCCAAATACCTTTAAAAATATTCCAACAGGAACCGTTATTTACAGAAATTCGGATGCAGAGTTTAACAGATTAGTAGAACGTGATGATAGCGCTGTTAGAAAAATTGGTGTTAACTTAACTTTTACGGAAACAAACGATGGCTTTATGTTAGTGGCTATTGACGAAGACGGACACCAAAGCATCTCTTCATTTGAATCGGTTAAAGAATTAGCTAAAAACGAAGAATCTACCACACCAAACATTATCAAAAACTTATCTAAAACAGGTGGCACACCTTTTATTGTGGATGATGTGAAGGTAGAGTTTTCGCAAAACTGGTTTTTACCAATCTCAAAAGTTAACGAAGTAAGAAGGGTAGTGCTAGAACAATTGATCGACATTAGAGTAAAAGAATATCACCGCGAAGAATTTCAAATTCAAAAAACAGATCATCCTTACCCTGTATCTCAATTAGATTTTACCTACAATGTGTCGAACCAAATGGCCAGAGCCTTTTATAAAAGACATGGTGTCACCGAAATTGAAAAAGCATTTGAGTTACAGTGGGATCCAGGAAAATCGCGCGTAATGGTTACTAAATATTGCGTGAAATATGAATTAGGAAAATGCGCTCGTTTTCAAAGAGACACCATGGGCGAAAAAGTAGTGGAACCTTTAACTTTAACACACGGCGATAACGCTTACAAATTGAAATTTAATTGCAAACCTTGCGAAATGGAAATTTGGGAAAAAGATGCTGAGTTAGAATTTGAAGACGACGACTATTAATGAGTAATCCATTTGCAGATAAGTATAAAACTCTGCCAACCGCCAAGCTTATCGAAATAATTGAAAACAGTCATAACTATCAGGCTCTGGCTGTTGATGCCGCTAAACTGGAGTTAGCTGGGAGAACTGATGTAGAGATAGCTCAGCAAGAATTTAAAGAAACAACTTCGCAAGCTCAACAACAAGAGGAACTAAATCAGAAGAAGCGACAACTAATTCAAGATAAAGCCTCTACAATTTTTGAATACGCAGATCCTTTTACTAATAAAACGCCAGAAAAATCTATCGTCATCCTATGTGTTATTCTTTCAATTCTATTTTTATATAAAACACTAACTAGTCTGAGTTTTTTGGCTTTAATGTTTTCTGATCTGGCCGAGGCCGACTATTCAACGTATTGGTTTTTCATTGAGTTCTTTTACTTACCTGTAAACATCTATTTCTTATGGAGAAAACATAAAATAGGCTGGTATATGTTTTTGATTTGGCTCATTTATCAAATCATGATGGATATTACCTATTTATACATGACATCTCAATTACCAGACGTTGATAGTTCGTTTAGTCAAATCATAGAGTTACCAAGCGCATCATCCTATATTTTTAAATTGTTGATTCATTTGGCTTTTGTATATTTTATGGTGAAACCATCTATCAGAAATCTATTTCAAATTGAAAAGAAAAAAAAGATGAGCGCAGTAAAGTAACGCCAAAAAAAACAATTGAAGAAGTATAACTTGTCTTTCTATTTAATTTTAGCTATCTTATGTTTAGTTTTTACAATTGGCTTATTATTAATGGATTATATGCAAGAATTAGCTATTTCAGGGAGACAAATATGACAGCAGATTTTATTGATTTTTCCAATGATGAAGATTTTGAGTTTGAAAGCTAACAATAGAGATTCTTTAGTGTTAGTTTTACCATTTTTACTCAATAATTTTAACAACAATTTCTGCAGTTTGTTTATTAACCATCCTATTTTGGTGGCCAAAAGTCAAAAAGAAATAGTTAATAAACGATATCTTATAAAAGTAACCCCATAGCTAATGTTTTGGTAAAAAATATATTATAGCTTTTATTACAAATAATTAAACTTAAAATACCTTAAAAACAAGCAGTTAATTTAGGTTTTCACTCAATTTTTGGTCAAAATTTCAAATTCTTTGTCGTATGTTTGAATATTACAAAAAATCATGAAAGTCCTTTTTTTAGTTATAACTATGCTGATTTCTTATTCTGTTTTCGCTCAGGATTCGACTCAGATATTTAGTTACATAAACCAAAGTAAGGAAGACCTCAAAAAAAGTGATGTCGCTAATGCTTTACAATTTGCTCATCAAGCTTTAACTTTAAGTACTCAAAAACAGAATTCTAAAGGCATAGCAAGTGCCAATAATCAATTAGCGTTTATTTTCGAAAGTCAGAGTAATTATGATAGCGCTAATCACTATTTAAATCAAAGCCTTGCAATATCAGAAAAATACCAACTCAAAAACGAATTAGCCGCTGCTCATAATCTAATTGGATTAGTGTTATGGCATCAAAGTGAATATAAAGAAGCGTTGCCACATCATGCCATTAGCTTAAGTCTGTTCCAAGAAACGAAAAACCAAAAAGGACTAGCAGACACATATGCTAAAACAGGAAATGTTTTTTATGATTTAAGTGATTTCCCTAAAGCATTAGAAAACTTCTTGCAAGGCCTAAAAACGTATGGTAATATTAAAGATAGTGCTGGCATTGCAGACGTTTGCAATTATATTGGAAAGGTATATAACCGCTTAAACGAAAAAGAATCTGCAAAAAAATACTTGTTTAAAGCCTTGAGTCTGCACCAGCGTTTACAAAATAATAGAGGTATTGCTACTTCCTACAATGGTCTTGGAAACGTGTTTATGGATAACCATGATGTAATTAAAGCTTTAAAATTTTTTGAGAAAAGTAAAGATTTTCATACCCTTGGTGGTGATCAAATTGGGATTTCAGTTGCTCATATTAATATTGGAACTATTTACGATATGATGTCTTCACTATCAGAAGATTCATTAACTATTGTAGCAGCGAATATTAATTACAAATCTAAGGCACCTATCAAACAAAGTATTTTGGATTCAGCAAAACTCTATTTTCAGGGATCCATCATAATCAATAGTAGGGTAGGGAACCAATTTGGATTGGTTTATGGCTATAATGGCATTGGAGATGTATTAGTAAAACAAAGTCGTTATAAAGAAGCTATTCCTCAATTTGAAAAAGCGTATATCGTTTCAAAAGAACTAAATGCCGTAAGCGAGCAGTATGAATCAGCAAAACGTCTTGCCACTTGTTTTGAAATGATAAACAATAAAGACAGTGCATATTTTTATTTAAAAACATATACGCATTTAAAAGAAGAAGTCATTGGCGAAGAACGTCAAAGAGAATTGTTTAAAAAGGAAAGTCAATATGAATATGACAAGCAGTTACAAAAACAAAAACTCATTAAAGAAGCGCGCGAAGCAATTGTAGCAGAAAAAGAAAAGCGTCAAACTTTAATCATTGTTAGTATTGTTATTGTACTATTAATTGTGATTTATTTTGCCATTGTATTAAACAAACGATTAAAAACCACGCGTTCGCAAAAGCAATTAATTGAACAACAAAAGTCAAGTTTAGAGCAAAAAAATAAAGAGATTATTGATAGTATTACCTACGCCAAACGCATCCAAGATGCTATGTTAACTTCTAACAATTACATTGAAGCTGAAGTCAAAAAATTAAATGCAGAAAGTTTTATCGTCTTTAAACCAAAAGATATTGTGAGTGGCGATTTTTATTGGTTTTATGTGGATGGAAAAACTTTGTATTACATTACCGCCGATAGTACAGGACACGGTGTACCAGGAGGTTTTATGAGCATGTTAGGCATTAACTTATTAAGTGAAATTGTGATTGAGCGAAAGGTAAAAGACCCTGGAACAATTTTAAATATGTTACGAGAAGAAATTATTCGTTCTTTAAAAACTGACGAAGGTTACTCGATGGATGGCATGGATGCAAAGCTTTGTAAAATTGATACGGAGACAGAAATATTGGAATATGCTTCTGCAAATAATTCTTTATATATCATTCGTCAGCAAGAATTGTCGGAATACAAATCTCAAAAAATGCCTGTAGGATATATGGAGAAAGCCATTCCATTTGAAACCTTTACCGTTCAACTTCAAAAAGGAGATATGGTTTATACCTTTACGGACGGTTTTGCGGATCAATTTGGTGGCGAGAAGGGAAAGAAGTTCAAATATAGCCAATTAAAAAACCATCTCATTAGCATGAGTGATAAGCCTATTAAAGAGCAAAAAAACAGCTTAGACACTACTTTTGAATCTTGGAAAGGAAATTTAGAGCAAGTGGATGATGTATGTATTATCGGCATTCGTATTTAACGAATGGCTGATAATACGATCCGACTCTTGGCGTGATATGTATTATTTGTGTGAGAATTTAATTTATCAAGTATTAACTATCTGATTTTAATATTTTTGTGGTTGTTAATTTATAGCCAACAATCCTATCTTTTTTCGTATTTTTAGTACATAAAATATAATCATGAATAAAATTCTACCTTTTGTTATATCTATTACTTTATCAGGAATATTGACAGCTCAAACGCTCTTACATTGTGGTGCAGATGAAATGCGAATTGCTACCTTAAAAAAAAATCCTGAGATTGCTAAAGCAGTTATTAAAAGAGATGCTGAGTTGGAAAATTTCACTCAGAATTTCATTCAGAATGTAAATAACAATTCGTCGGTTGCAAAAACAACCACTGCTACTTATGTTATTCCTGTGGTTTTTCACGTGATTCATAATTACGGTCCTGAAAATATTACCGATGCACAATTAAAAGATGGATTAGATATAGTTAATAAAACGTTTCGTAAACAGCATCCCAACAATAGCAGCATTGTAGCAGCTTTCCAACCAATACACGCCGATTGTGATATTGAATTTAAATTAGCGCAAAAGGATCCTAATGGCAATTGTCATAGTGGCATCAATCGAATCGCTTCTACATTAACATCTAGTGGCGACCATCGTGTGAAAAATTTAATACATTGGCCACCAACTCAATATTTAAATGTGTATGTAGTAGCTAATGCTGCCGGTTTAGCTGGGCACGCTATTTGGCCAAGTGATGCTGACACTATTCCATTATGGGATGGGATAGTTTTATCACACAGCTACGTTGGTACTTTTGGAACCTCTGATTTAACACGCTCAGTTGCATTTGCGCACGAATGTGGACATTATTTAAACTTACAACATATTTGGGGTGGTAATAACGTACCTGGCTTTTATTTTTATCCTTGTGCAGACGTTAATAAAGATTGTAATATCGATGATTTAGTAGCAGATACTCCTCCCACCATTGGCTGGCAAAGTTGTAATTTAACTGGAGCCTCTTGCGGTAATGTGGTTGACAATGTTCAAAATGCAATGGATTATAGTTATTGCAATATCATGTTTACTGATGGGCAAAAAGCAAGAATGACCGCCTGTCTAAATTCAACAATTGCTGGGAGAAATAATTTATGGCAAACATCCAATTTAGTGGCAACTGGAATTTATACAATAGCACCATTATGCAAGGCTGACTTTATTAGTAACAAAACTATGGTTTGTCCAAGTTCGAGTTCGGTAACATTTATCAATACATCATATAACGGAACATTTACATCTTTACAATGGACATTTGCAGGAGGCACCCCGTCCTTATCAAGTGTGTCAAATCCAACGGTTAGTTATTCAACCCCAGGCTCTTACCCTGTAACATTAAAAGTAAAAAACGGCACTGATTTGGTAATTACTACCAAACAAAATTATATAAATGTGCAAACAACTACCGGGGCAGCATATCCATTTATCGAGAGCTTTGAAACTGTTACTTCATTAAATGGACTGCAATGGTACACAAATAATTTAGATACTGGTAGCACATGGCAGTTAACTAATTTAGCAGCATCAACAGGAAGTACAAGTGTGATGATAGATAATTTTAATTCTGCCATTAATGGTAAAGATGAATTATATAGCAGAGCTATTAATTTGTCAGGAGCAAGTGGTTTATTAGTAAATTTTAAATATGCATTTGCAAGAAAAGACACAAGCAATAAAGACCAATTACAATTGTTTGGCGTAACAGCATGTGGTGGAACAAATATCTCACGTTTTAATGCAATTGGCTCCTTATTAGAAACAGTTCCTGTTCAAGCAACAGCATTCTATCCAACACAAATAACAGATTGGAAATCAGTAAGTGCCACTTTACCAGGAATATTATTAACTACTGGCTTCAGATTGAAATTTATTTTTAGCGCAAATGGTGGCAATAATATTTTTATTGATGATATCAATATTGATATTACTACGGGAACAAAAGATATTTCAGAAATGATTCAAGACGCTAGTATTTTTCCAAATCCAACATCAATACATGCGCATTAAAATTTAATTTATTACAAGCAAAAACATTAACGATCAATATATTTAATGTCATAGGAGAAAAAGTATATAGTCTTCCAAAAAATGTTTATGAAGAAGGCACTCAGGAAATTAAATTAAACACCCACAATCTTTCTAATGGAATGTATTTTGTCCAAATTAGTGATGGAACAAGAGCAATAAGTAAGCCATTGGTGATTAGTAATTAAGCCATAGTTTAGCTTTATATTTTGCTATTTCCTTAGTATCTTTAGCCTGTGTCATTTAAACTCATATCCGATTTTCAACCTACTGGTGATCAACCAACTGCTATTAAACAATTAGTGGAAGGCCTAAACTCCGAAACCAAACATCAAGTATTATTAGGTGTTACTGGTTCAGGTAAAACCTTCACTGCTGCGAATGTTATTCAGCAAGTCAATAAACCAACGCTTATTTTGAGCCATAATAAAACGTTGGCGGCACAATTATATAGTGAGTTCAAGCAGTTTTTTCCTGAAAATGCCGTTGAGTATTTTGTAAGTTATTACGATTACTATCAGCCCGAAGCTTATTTGCCAACTACTGGTACTTATATAGAAAAAGATTTACAAGTAAACGATGAAATTGAAAAACTACGAATTAGTGCTTCTTCCGCTTTATTATCGGGTAGAAGGGACGTTATTGTAGTCTGTTCAGTTTCTTGTATTTATGGTATTGGTAACCCAACGGACTTTAAAAAGAATATTATTGAAATTGCAGTTGGCAAAGTGATTTCTCGTAATAAATTATTGCACCAATTAGTCGGGGCTTTATATTCAAGAACAACTGAGGAATTTAAACGAAGTACATTTAGAGTAAAAGGCGATACGGTTGATGTGAATTTATCCTATGCGGATTACGCCGTTCGAATCAGTTTTTTTGGTGATGAAATTGAATCCATTGAAACTTTTGATCCATTACATGGAACCATCATTGAGAAACATGAAGACTTTAGAATCTATCCTGCCAATATCTTTGTAACAGCCCCAGATACTTTACAAAATGCGATGGTTAATATTCAGGATGATATGGTAAAGCATGTAGCCTTTTTAAAATCGCAAGGGAAAGATATTGAAGCTAAACGTATTGAAGAACGCGTAAACTACGATTTAGAAATGATGCGTGAATTGGGCTATTGTAGTGGTATCGAAAATTATTCGCGCTACATGGATGGTAGAGCTCCCGGAACGCGACCTTTCTGTTTATTAGATTATTTTCCGGAAGATTATTTGATGATTATCGATGAAAGTCACGCTACTTTACCTCAAGTTCGTGCGATGTTTGGTGGCGACTTTTCACGTAAACAAAATTTAGTAGAATATGGATTCCGTTTACCCTCTGCTATGGATAACCGACCTTTGAAGTTCGAAGAATTTCAATCAATGTTAAATCAAGTCATTTATGTATCGGCAACACCTGCTGAATATGAATTAGAACAAGCAGAGGGAATTGTGGTGGAGCAATTAATTCGTCCGACTGGTATTTTAGATCCCATCATTGAAGTTCGTCCCAGCGGAAATCAAGTGGATGATTTATTAGATGAAATTCATAAAGTAGTTGAAAGAGACGAACGCGTTTTAGTAACCACTCTTACAAAACGAATGGCAGAGGAGTTATCTAAATACTTAACCAAATTGCAAATTCGTTGTCGTTATATTCATAGCGAAGTTGATACCTTGGAGCGTGTTGAGATTTTACGTCAATTACGTGTTGGTATGTTTGATGTATTAATTGGTATTAACTTATTAAGAGAAGGCTTAGATTTACCAGAAGTATCTTTAGTGTGTATTTTAGATGCAGACAAAGAAGGTTTTTTAAGAAACGTCCGAAGCTTAGTTCAAACATCGGGTAGGGCAGCTCGTAATATTAACGGACGAGTAATTATGTATGCTGATAAAATAACAGACAGCATGCGTATTACGATTGAAGAAACAGGCAGAAGAAGAAAACGTCAAATAGAATACAACTTCAAAAACGGTATTACCCCAACTCAAGCTGGTAAAAAGGCATTATTACAACCTAACGACCATGGCATAGAAGTAACCGTTGATGGAAAATTAGTAAGAACTTATATTGAACCAGAAGAGTTAAGTTACGCAGCAGATCCTGTGGTTCAATACATGAGTAAAGATGAATTGAAAAAACAAATTACCAAGTTAAAATCTGCCATGTTGAAAGCTTCTAAAGAAATGGACTTTATGAAAGCAGCCAGTTTACGTGATGAAATGTATGGCTTGGAAAAATTGTTGGAAGAAAAATAACCATGAAAATAGCCACCAACAAACTATCCGATTTATATGAATTCTATAAAAAAGAATTATCCTCTATTTATGATAATGATGAATTGTACGCCATTTTTGAATTAGTTTGCGAGCATTATTTAGGCTATTCTAAAACAGACACGCGTTTAAATTTTAATGGAAATTTAAATCAATCAGATGTTTTAAAAATATACGATACGGCTAAAGCCTTAAAAACAGGAATGCCAATTCAATATATTTTTGGAGAAGCAGATTTTTATAATTTAAAATTTAAAGTCAACAACTCTACTTTAATTCCAAGACCAGAAACTGAAGAGTTAGTTGACTTGATTATTAAACAATTTAAACAAGAAGCAAGAAACAATCAAACATTAAACATTTTAGACATTGGAACTGGTTCAGGTTGTATTCCCATCATCTTAAAAAAGAATATTCCTAACTCAAAAGTAGCAGGTATTGATATCTCTGAACAAGCATTGGAAGTTGCCAAATCAAACGCCATTAAAAACAACGTTGATATTGAATTCATAAAATTGGATATTTTATCTCAACTCATAACTCATAACTTAACATTCAACACTATTGTGAGTAACCCTCCCTATGTTTTAAATTCCGAAGCTAAACAAATGGATTCAAGAGTATTGGAACATGAACCTCATTTAGCGCTTTTTGTGGAAGATACGGATCCAATCATTTTCTATAAGCGTATTATTGATTTGTGTGCTAAGTACTTAGAAGAAAGAGGATACTTGTTTTTTGAACTTAATCCGATATACGCAAATGACGTAAAAAAGTATGCAAATGACAGTAAAATCTTTAATTTTACCGAGATTATGCAAGACATGAGTGGAAAAGAACGATTTTTAAAAGCACAGAGAAAATGAGATACGTATTCATATTATTAACGTTTTTATGCTCAGTTTCGTTTTCTCAAGAAAAAATAGAGACGACTGTTGAAAAACCTGCACAACCAATTGGCGGACAATTAGATGTTGATTATGTCTTTCAATCACAAGTTATTTATCCTGAAGCCTTATTGAAAAATAAAGTGAATCAAGATGTGGCCATTTATTTTACAGTTTCAGCAGATGGTTCTGTAAAAAACATTGAGTTTAAAAATGAATACAAAGAAGAGTTTAAAAACGAAGCAAAACGATTACTGCGTTACTTCATATTTTCTCCAGCAACTATTGGAAATGTGAATGTAGCCTCTCAAAGTTTTTTAGTATTTAAGTTTAATGTGGATACCTACAAAAAATTCACTAAGACGAGAGGTTTTGTAATTCATAAAGAACAATCCAAATTCGACACTAGTTTTGTTGTGTATTCAAGAGCTGATTCATCACCGGAATATTATAAAGGAGAAGAAGCTTTAGGTGAATTTGTTTTGGCTAATCTTGAATATCCAGACTTAGCGATTCGTCAAAATTTGCAGTGCACAGTTGTAATGAATTTTATTGTTGAACCAAATGGAACCGTTAGTAATCTTTCGGTAGAAAAAGAATTTAATCACTTATGCACCAAAGAGGCTTTGCGTATTATGCGCGAAACCAAATGGAAAGCTGGTACTAAAGATGGAAAGTTAATACGTTACAAAACTAAATACCCAATTATATTTAACTTAAATAATATTAATAAAGATAACGCCACCAGCGAGCAACGCTAATAATTACTGTCACCCCGAGCGGAGTCGAAGGGCGTAATCTTTTAAATAAGAATAAAGAATGAAACACGAAATTTCTACAGACAAACAAATCACCTTAAAAGATATACAACATATCTTAGATTCAAATGCAACATTAGTATTATCCGATAAAGCAAAAAAAGACATTGTAGCTTGCCGCGAATACTTGGATAAAAAAATGGCTTCTCAAAAAGCGCCTATCTATGGAATCAATACTGGATTTGGCTCTTTGTGTAATGTCATTATCCCCGATAATGAATTAGAACAATTGCAAACAAACTTAGTCATGTCGCACGCCTGTGGTATGGGCGATGAAGTACCTTTGGAAATTGTACGTTTAATGTTACTATTAAAAATTCAATCTTTGTCTTACGGAAAAAGTGCTGTGCAATTACAAACCGTTGAACGTTTAATAGATTTATACAATCATAAAATTTACCCTATTGTTTACGAACAAGGTTCATTGGGTGCTTCTGGTGATTTATCCCCTTTAGCTCATTTATCTTTGCCTTTATTGGGAATGGGCGAAGTAAACTACCAAGGAAATAAATGCTCTGCTTCATCTGTTTTAAAACAATTAAACTTAGAACCTATCACTTTAAAATCAAAAGAAGGCTTAGCTTTATTGAACGGAACACAGTTTATGAGCGCTTATGGCGTTTGGTGTTTGTTAAAATCAAACAAATTAAATACATTGGCTGATTTTATTGGGTCTATTTCTTTAGATGGATTTGATGGAAGAAGCGAACCTTTTAAAGACAATATTCATATTATTCGTCCGCATAAAGGTCAATTACAAACAGCACGTGCTATTCGCGAAAACTTAAATGGTAGTGAAATTTTAGCTCAACCAAAAGTACAAGTGCAAGACCCATATTCTTTCCGTTGTATTCCGCAAGTGCATGGTGCAACCAAAGATGCTACTGCTTATGTCAACTCTGTGTTTGAAACAGAGATTAATTCGGTAACTGATAATCCAACAGTGTTTCCAGAAGATGATGAAATTATCAGTGGGGGAAATTTCCATGGACAGCCTTTAGCTATTTCATTAGACTTTTTAGCGATAGCTATTGCAGAGTTAGGAAGTATTTCTGAAAGACGTGTGTATCAATTAATTTCAGGTATTCGTAATTTACCAGCATTTTTGGTAGCAAAACCAGGTTTAAATTCGGGCTTTATGATTCCTCAGTATACTGCAGCCAGCATTGTGAGTCAAAACAAACAATTATGTACGCCTGCAAGTATTGATAGTATTGTATCAAGTAACGGACAAGAAGATCATGTGAGTATGGGTGCAAATGCTGCTACTAAATGCTACAAGGTAATTGAGAATGTTGAAAAATTATTAGCCATTGAATTATTAAACGCTTCGCAAGCTATTGAATTTAAAAGACCTTTAAAGTCGTCTCCAAAAATTGAAAGTGTTTTAGCTGATTTCAGAAAACTAATTCCGTTTATTAAAGATGATAAAATCATGTATCAGGAATTAGAAGCTACTTTACAATTTGTAAAAACAATGAGCATTTAATCTGCGCTTATCTGCGAAATCTGCGGGAAACAAAAAATGAAACAAACTCTCTTTATAATACTGTTAATCCTTAGTTGCAAAGTCTCCATTGCCTGTCAATGTCCTTTAAGTACCTTAGACCAAAAAGAATTACAAAAATATGAAATCATCTTTAAAGGGAAAATCAAATCGATTAAATTAGATAAAGAAAAAAGTGAAGCCATTTTTATAGTATCAGAATTGTATAAAGGAATGTTAGCCGATGACTTTAAAATTATATTCAATGATGCTGATGTTTGTAAATTGGAATTAAGAGTAGGGGATGAGTGGATCATTTATACAAACTACTTTCAAGTGGATAATGCTAAATTAGATTTTTGCAGTCGAAGCCGTAAGTACATAAAAAACATTAAAGAAGATTTTTTTGCAGAAACAACTGGTATTACTTATGACGAAGAACTTCGTTACTTGCAAGAAAACCTGGGTTTACATAAACTGATGAAAAACAATCCTAATGTTGTAGAAAACAGGAATATCATTCCAAACAACAATCAATTTATAATAGTATTAATTTGTTCGATGCTCGGATTAATTGCATTCTATTGGTTATTCAATAAATTATTTAAATAAAAACACTCTACTATGAAAGTTCAATTACATAAAGCTCACCCTTGGCATGGTATTTCTATCGGAGAAAAATGTCCTGAAGTCATCACTTCTTTTATTGAAATGGTTCCTGCAGATCATATCAAATACGAAATTGATAAAGCTTCTGGTTACAGAAAAGTAGATAGACCACAGAAATTTTCGAATATCATTCCAGCATTATATGGTTTCGTACCTCAAACTTTTTGTGGTGAATTAATTGCTGAAAGAGCAAACCAAAGAACTGGGCGTACAGACATTATTGGTGATGGAGACCCTTTAGATATTTGTGTATTAACAGAGCGTAACATTACTAGCGGTGATATTATTGTAGAAGCGATTCCAATTGGAGGTTTCAGAATGATTGATAAGAACGAAGCTGATGATAAAATCATTGCGGTCATGGCCAAAGATGAAATTTATAGTAAATGGAAAGACATTTTAGATTGTCCAGAACCATTAATTAACCGTTTACGTCATTACTTTTTAACTTACAAAAATATTCCAGGCGAGTCAGCTGCCATTGTTGAAATTACAGAAACTTACGGCAGAGAAGAAGCACATGAAGTGATTAGAAGAAGTATGAAAGATTATGATAAATCATTTAGATCTCACATGAATTTAGGTATGTAAATACATGACAATAAATTATTGTTTTCCACGTTTATCTTCAAAAAAAAAATTAAATATGGAACAAGTAAGACATACGACACCTGGAATAAAACAGTATATTTTAATTGCATTCTTAACAATATTATCATGCTTTCTGTTATTTTCTGTGGATAAGGATACACACTCTTTTAATGATTTACTTAAACTAGGGAATCTAGCAGCCTTAGTAGTTTATTTTATCCCAACATTTTTAGTAAGTATTATTCTTTTGAAATATTTTTCAAAAAAAAACCAAATGGCAAAAAGCATTACTTTATCCTTACTAATCAGTGTTCCTGTGTGCTTTACGATAATAATTATAAGTTTTTTGAATTATAGATAAATAAAGATAAAAACAAAAGGCTACTTTATAAAGTAGCCTTTTGTTTTTATCTTGCAATTAATACATAACCGGGAACGATATGTTCTTTATCTTTTTTATCAATTACTTTTATGATATAAAAATAAGTAGCGTCTGGACAATTTTCACCATTATTTGCTTTCCCATCCCATGATGCATTTAATACATCAGCTATATAACAATTGTCCCCAACGATTATAAATGGTTCCTTGCGCTGATTTAACTGCTGATATTTTAATTTTAAATATATCATTAGTGCCATCATTATTAGGTGTAAATACGTTTGGCACTTCAATTACAAATCCATTTTCTACTACAATTGTATGAGAAACTGTATCTGAACATAAACTTGAACTTGCAATTAATGTAACAGTATAAGTTCCTTCGTCAGTAAAAATTGAGTTTGGATTTTGATTTGAAGAAACATCTCCATTTCCAAATGTCCAAGTCCAAGTAGTTGCATTTACACTTTCATCTGTAAAATTAACCGATAACGGTGCTTCGCCTGTTGTTGGATCATAAGAAAATTCCGCAGTCACATTTGCTTGTGAAACACTTGTGGTAGCAGTTTGAGTACAACCTGTTACTAAATTAGTAACGGTTAGTGTGTAAATACCAGTATTCGTAACCGTTGGTGTAGAGGTGTTTGCTCCCGAATTAATACTTGTTGCTGTTGGTCCGCTCCAACTATAAGAAACAGCATCTGTTGTTGTTGAAGTTCCCATTAAGGTTGTAACCGATAAATTACAAGGCATAACACTGGCTGCACCTGCATCAGCATTTGGTGGAACTATATCACTAGTGATTGTAATCACCGTATTTGTCTCACAACCATTAATTGCATCCGTTACCGCAGCCGTATAATCTCCTGCAGCACCAGCAATAACTGGATTGGTTACTGTTCCTCCCGAAGGAATTGTCCAAGTTGCATTATTAGGCGTTGCAGTTAAAGTACTATTAGATATTGAACATGTAATGACTGAACTAGACGCAACAGCTGAAATAGAAGGAGTGGTTGTATTTGTCGGTACCGAAGCGGTTAATGTATTATTAACACAACCATTTGCAGGGTTTGTAACAGATAGATTATAAGTTCCACCAGTGTTTGTACTTATTGAGGAGTTATTGACGCTACCAATAATTCCTGTTCCTGACCATGTATAAGTACTAGTTGATGGATTTGAAACTGCTACAACCGTTACTAAAGTATTCGTACAAGTAACCGAACCACTAGGCGTAATCGTTACTGATGGAATAGTAGTATCTGTAACAACTGCTACCTGTGGTAAGTTAGTTGCACAGTTATTAACTGTATTTGTAATAACACAAGTATAATTACCTGCTGCTGTAAATGTTGGACTAGCAGATGTTGCTCCAGAACTTGGTGTTGGTGTCCAAGAATAACTTAGATTACTGACAGTAGATGTTAATGAGACGCTAGGCGAAGAAGTAGAACAAGTAATTGTGGCTGCTCCTGATGATAATACAAATGTTGGAATATTTGCATCTGCTGTAATAGATACAGTTCCAATAGCTGATAAACAGCCGTTAATTGTATTAGTTGCAGTCACAGTAAATATACCACTTCCTCCAACACTTGGATTACTAACAGTTGTATTGCTAATGGTTCCTGTGGAAGGAGCGGTCCAGCTATACGTTGTGCTTGGATCTGCATTACTCGACGCTGTAATAACAACCGAAGGTGCCGCGCAAGTTGTTGTAAAAGCATTTGTAGATAAATTCATACTTGGCGCAGTTGTGTTGGTTGGAACAGTTAAAGTGTAACTTCCTACACAACCATTAACTGTATTAGTCATTGCAATAATATAATTACCACCTGCTCCAATAGTTGGAGTTAAAGTAGTATTGCCAGATATGATGTTTGGTCCAGACCAAGAATAACTCACATTTGAACTTGGAGTAATTGTAGAACTAATTGCAATAGATGAACTACTACATGTAATAGATGAAGCAGGAGTTGCAGTTGCTGTTGGAGTTGTTGTATTGAGACTAACCGCAACCATTGGAACATTTGTGCTACAACCGTTAGTTGTATTGGTTACCACGCAAGTATAGTTTCCTGCGGCTGTAAATGTAGGGCTAGCAGTTGTACCACCAGTATTTGGTGTTGGACTCCAAGAGTATGTTAAACCAACTGGTGAAGTAGCAATGGTTACTGTTGGAGTAGGATTCGTACAATTTACAGTAGTTGCATTAGTTGACAAAGTAAATGTTGGAATATTAGCATCAGCCGTAACATTAACTGTTGCAGGTGCCGATGGACAACCAGAAACTGTATTGGTAAGCGCTACAGTAAATGTTCCACTACCTCCAATACTTGGACTATTTATGGATGTACTACTTATGGTTCCTGTTGCAGGAGCTGTCCAAGTATAACTTGTACTAGGATTTGAATTACTAGTAACCGTTACTGTTGTACTTGGATTTAAGCACGTTGTTGTGACAGATGTGGCACTTAAACTTAATGTCGGTGCTGTGGTATTACTTGGTACTGTCACATTTGTAGTTCCTGTTACACCAGAACATCCATTGATGGTATTTGTAATAGTTACCGTGTAATTTCCTCCAGTTCCAACTATTGGATTTGCTGTAGTCGCACCTGATAAAATAGTTGGGCCAGACCAAGTATACGCATAATTTGTCCCAGTAGGAGTTGAACTTAATGTTAAACTTGTAGTGTTACATGTAATACTTCCTCCTACTGTTGAAATGGTTGCTGTTGCATTTACAGGTGTTGTATTAGTTGGTACAACAACTTGATATGACTGTGAACAACTTGCGGTATTTGTAATGGTAATTGTATAGGTTCCTCCTGAAGAAACAGCTGTTGCAGATGATGTTGGTGAGGTAATAGTTCCAGGGCCAGTCCAAGAATAAGTTAATGGCGAAATCGTCGATGTGATACTAATAGAAGCAGAAGTCAGAGCGCAGGTTATTGAATTAGACGCTGCACTCACAGCCCCATTAGGTGTACCTGCACTAGGCGCAACTTGTACTGTAGATGTTGAAAAACATCCAGTACCAGGATTAGTAGCTGTTAAAGTATAAATACCAGCACCACCAACTGATGCTGTATTGGTCGTAGAACCACTGCTCCAACTATAAGATGAGCCTGGTGTTGCATTACCAGTTAATGTTACTGTCGGAACCGCACAAGTAATCACTTGATTGGATCCTGCCGTGACGGTTGGCGTTGTTAAGTTATTGGTAACTGTACCAACTGCATTTACCGTACTTGAACATCCAGTTAAATTACTCGTGGTTACTAACGTATAATTTCCTGTAACAGTTGCTGTGATATTAGCTGTTGTATTACTTCCTAAAATTCCTGGTCCCGACCAATTGTAAGTTACTCCACTTGTTGGACCACCAACCAAAATAGTGGATGTTTGTGCACAAGTTAATGTACCATTTGTAGCAGAAGCTGTAGGTACTGTTGTATTAATATTTGTGGCTAAAGTTGTTGAATAAGTACATCCTGCAGCACTCATAACGTTTAATGTATAAGTTCCAGAACCTTGTCCAATCGCATTTTGAGAATTTGTTCCAATAGAGATTGAACTTCCCCCCGGAGCTGTCCACGTATAACTAGCACCTGCCAAACTTGAATTTAAGTTAACGGTATTGGTTGCACATGTTATAGTTCCGGATGTAGTAGCCGTTGAAGTTGGAATTGGATTGACTGTAATTGTTCTTACCGAAGTATTCACACAACCATTTACATCTGTTCCCGTAACGGTATAAGTAGTTGTTGAAGTAGGGGAGAAAGGCGTTCCATTCGTTACTCCACCAGTCCAAGTATAAGTATTGGCACCAGTTCCATTTAATGTCGTTGAGTTTCCGTTACAAATGACTGAACCAGTTGTTGTTGATGAAACTGTAGGTAATGGGTTAACAGTTATAGTTCTAACAGCAGTATTTGTGCAACCTGAAGCCGCACCAGTAAGTGTATATGTAGTTGTAGTAGTTGGAGAAAATGCGACTCCATTTGAAACTCCGCCCGACCAAGTATAAGTACTTGCGCCACTTCCACTTAAAGTAGTTGAACCACCTAAACAAATAACTGAATTAGAAGCATTTGCATTTACGCTTGGTAAATTAGTAACAGTGATTGTTCTTACTGCCGAATTTGTACAACCTGTAACTGCATTTGTACCAATTACCGTATAAGTTGCTGTAGCAGTTGGCGTAAAAGCTACGCCATCAGATACACCTCCAGTCCATGTATACGTATTAGCACCAGTTCCACTTAATGTTGTTGAACTTCCATCGCAGATAACCGAACCTGTAGTAGTTGATGATACTGTTGGTCTCGGATTAACGGATACTGTAGTTATAGCTCTAGTGAAACACCCGTTTGCATCGGTACCTGTAACCGTATAATTAGCGGTTGCAGTTGGAGAAAAAGCTGCTCCATTAGTTACACCACCTGTCCAAGTATAAGTTGCAGCTGTTCCACTTCCTGTTAGGGTAACGGAACTTCCATTACATATTACTGAGCTGCTAGGTGTGGCGGTGACCGTTGGTAAAGAATTAACTGTAATTGAGGCTACCGCTGTATTTGTACAACCATCGACGGATGTTCCCGTTACGGAATATGTAGCAGATGTTGTTGGCGAAAATGCAACGCCGTTACTAATGCCTCCTGTCCAAGTATATGTACTAGCACCAGTTCCGCTAATGGTCGTTGAACCTCCATTACATAAAACAGAGTTTGAAATTGTAGCGGCAACGGTTGGTGTTGTATATAAAAAAACGGTTTTAGTTAAGGTTTGTTTATATCCACAAACACCACCAACAAAACACGTATAGGTCATTTGCGTGCCCGGTGCGACTGAAATAGTCTGGGTATTTTGTCCCGTTGGTTCCCAAGTATAACCAGTGGCTCCGCTAGGAGCGGTTAGTATAGAACTTTGTCCTGGGCAAATCGTACCAGGGACGGCAGTAATGGCAGGCAATGAAACGCCAGAAATAGCTTGTATATTATAATTACAAATATCGCCGCTCCAACCATCAACCATTACATAATAATCATTACCAACGGTTAAACTATTGCCAGTAACGGTATAAGTACTAACACCTCCAAAAAAAGAACCAGAAGCATTTTCTCTATAATCTGATACAGGAGTAAATCCGCAGCAGGCTGATGTTGTAGAGAATATTTGCATTTGAACACCTCTCGGAGTTCCAGGTGTTGCCGTAATTGAATTAGTTCCAACTCCCCAACAATTAGAAACTGTAACTCTTAAAGAAACAGTTGGACTTGCAGCCGTAAATCTAACCCACGAATTATTATCTATATATACATCGTTCAAAGCGGAACCAGCTCCCCATGAACCACCTGCGCCAAATGGACCAGCTGGATTTGCATTCACACTATAAGTATATGTAGGACCGGGACCTTCTCCATTACCGCGCATATTACAAGGGTGATCTCTTTTATATGCGGGACTCGTTGTTGCGGAATAGCCATTAATATCACATATATACAAAGCGTTAGCACATAAATCGTTAGTTGGCGATTGAACACAGAAACCAAAACTACCCTGAGCAGAGCCATAACCCCAATATCTTAAATAAACGGTACTTCCAGGTGTTAAACCAGTGGCTCTGATAAATGGCTGTAAATCGTTATATCCAGCAGGGTAATTATAATCGTCAGAACAGGTATAACTAGTTAATGCGCCACAAGTTCCAGTATAAAGCATCATCACACCATCTTGTATCCATCCAGCACCTTGATTTGGAGTAGGAGTTACATAAACATTCCCACTTGCAGGAACTGTAATGGCAAACCAAACATCTTTTGTAGTGGTTGTATATCCTCCTGATGATAAAGCACCATAAGTATTTGTTCCGTTATTATAATTTTCGCAAGTAGCTGGAGGTGTTCCTGGAATTGTTGTAGCAGTAGCGCCAATATTTGAATACGTATAATTATTACATTCAGCAGTTACTGCAGGAATTTGAATAGCATTACATGGTTCATCATTTGGTTGAGAGCCAGCAATAATACTTGTACCAGACACACATACACTAAATGTGCTACCTGCGGTAGAGTAATAATCATATACTCTAAAATAATAGGTTACACCTGGCGTTAAACCTGAAGCCGTAGTTGTTTCTGTACCACCAGAAAATGTATTATCCGTACAACTTAAAGAGGTAAAACCACCACAAGTGCCATCAAATAATTCAATTACCGGATCCATCGAAGCTGAACCAGCTACTTGAATGGTTTGAGTATAATTTGTTGCTGTAAAGGTATACCATACATCATCATTAGCCGTGCCAGCGCATGGTAATTGTGATTGCGTTGCACCAAAGGTTGTGCCTGTGGTATTAATACAACCTGCATTTACTGATAAATTTATTGCGGAGGCACAATTGTCATTTGCTGGAGCTGCTGGAGGATTTGCTAAACACATTGTAAAAGTACTAGAGCCTGAACCAACGCCATAATGATAAACACGAACATAGTATGTATTACCGATAGTTAATCCGTTTGCAACTAAAGACTCTGATTGTCCATTAAATGTATTATCAACACAACCACCCGAAACTAGAGCCGCACAAGTTCCCGAAAACAATTGCATTACTGCGTCATACGTTGCAGAACCTGTAACGGTTAAAGAATGACTCGTTCCCGTTGCCACAAATCTATACCAAGCATCATCATCTGCATTACCTACACAGCCAACAATGTTTTGAGAAGCACCAGCGGTACCAACTACACAAGTACCATTAGTTAATAAAACAGCACCAGAACAGTTTTCAGATTGAGCCCACGAAAAACTGAATGATAATGCCAATAAAAGAGTTACATAAATTTTTTGCATGTGCAATAATTTAAGGTTAAAAAATAAATAAAATTTGTTGAATTTACTTGCGTTCGTATTTGCCAACGCTATATTCCATAGGGGTGAAGCCACTCTTTAAAATAGTTTGTTTGATAGACGTTGGGCTAAAGGATTTATCTCCTTCAGAAGTGATTGTTTTTTCTTTTACAACCAAAACAATCTGTCCCATGTTTTTTTCAGACTTAAACTTCACCTTTGCTTCAGAAACCATTTCCATTGCAGATAATGATTGTTCCATGGCATCTAATTTATCTTGCGCACCATTTCCTTCAAAAGTATAATAATGCATAGTAAAAAATTCGTTTGGGCCAAGTATGTTTTTTTCTTGTGAGAAAAGATTATTGAAAAAACATAAAAATAATGGAATTACTAAATAAGGTATCTTTTTGTTCATCTGATTTTTTGATTGTGTTTTAACACAAAAATATACCAATTTTTCGACAGAATTAAACTCCTATGTGTTAAAAAATAATTAAATCAATTTAGGAAGTCTTCACTAAATAAATCGATTTTGAACATTGAGTCATAAAAACGGAAGAGAATTAAAATTCAATGACGGTAAACCGCTAAAACTACAATAAAAAATCAGTTTTTGTTTTAAAAAGTATTTAATTATATTTGTGTAATTAACCACTTAATTTATATGAAAAAACTATTAACAATTTTTGCACTTACCAGCTTTACAGCTATTTTTTCACAAATTACTATTAATGGAAACTTTCCAACCTCAATGAGTGCTGGTTCGTCTATTGACGCAGATGTTAAAATCGTTAAAGGAACCGTTGGTAATTTTGCTAAGTATCAAATGGATGTGCCTGCTGGTATTATTGTTACTTCTATAGATGCAAAGAATGGTAATTTCACTTTTGAAAATCAACGTGCTAAAATTGTTTGGGTTTCTGTTCCTAGCGATCCAGAATTTACAATAAAATTAAAAGTTCAAGCGGCATCTGATGCTCCTAGTTCAGTTACTTTCTCTCAAAAATTTTATTACTTAGAAAATAATGAGAAAAAAGAAGTAGAAGCAACTCCAGTAGTTATATCGATAGGTGGTGGAAGTGCTGTTGCCGCTGTTACGCCAACTGAAACTAAACCAGCAGAAACTAAACCTGTTGAGCCAGTTGCAACAACACCGGCACCTACTGAAACCAAACCAGTTGAACCAGTTGCAACAACACCTACACCAACTGAAACTAAGCCGGTTGAACCCGTTGCTACCACGCCTACGCCAACTGAAACTAAACCGGTTGAACCTGTAGCTGCAACACCTAAACCTACTGAAACTAAGCCAGTGGAAGCTGCTCCTGTTAAAAAAACAACTGCACCAGCTGCATCAACCTCAGAAGCAGGAATGACATTTAAAGTTCAAATTGGAGCTTATTCAACTGAGCCAAGTAAAAGTAGATTTGCTGGAGCTGGAAAAGTTAATGTGGATTTAATTAATGGAATGTACAAAGTAACTACAGGAAACTTCAAAACTAAAGAAGAAGCCATTAAATACCGCGACGAATTACAATCTAAAGGGTATTCAGGTTTTATTGCAAAATATAAAGACGGAGTTCGTATAAACTAAACAATACTTTTTCTAATTAATCGTTCTAAACCTAAATCCTTGATTAGAAAAAGTCTCATACTCATTTTTGTTATTGTTTCATTTCATGGAATTGCTCAGCAATATCCCTGGTGGTCTCAATATAGAAATAATCAAACTTTATACAATCCAGCATTTTGCGGAACAAAACGGTTAATTGATATCAGAATTAATTATCGTAATCAATGGACCAGTTTTGAAGGTGCCCCAAAAACGTATGCCTTATCTTTAAATTCAAGATTATGGAAAGGCAGAGTAGGAGTAGGTGGTTTTATTTTTAAAGACGATATTGGTCCGTTTAGAAATTTGAATAGTAGTTTAACTGCTGCTTACCATTTAAAATTTGCAGATTCAGAATTATCGTTTGGAGTTCAAGGAAATTATTTAAGAACTAGTTTTGTAGGAAACGACATTACCTTAAGACATCAACAAGATAAAGCAATTAACCAGTATGCAACCGATAAAACAGGAACCTTTGATGGTAGTTTTGGTTTACTATATTATAACGATCGTTTTCATTTAGGAGTAGGTGCCAATAATATGGCGGGTAGTAAATTTGAATTCTATGAAAATGATTCTCTTAAAAAAGGAAAATTCACAAACGTCCCTCATTATAATATTTCTGCTGGTTTTAATTGGGCTGATAATCCTGAGTTCACATTTGAAAATTCAGTTTTAGCAGTTTACGTTCCTGGAGTTCCTTTTTCGTTTGATTACACTTTACGCGTACATATGAAAAAACAATTAATTGCAGGCTTCAGTTTTAGATTTAAAGATGCTATTGCATTAAATTTAGGATATACTATTAAAGAAAATTTTCAAATTAATTACTCTTATGATATTGTTACTTCTCCTCTCAGAAAATACCAAAGCGGTTCTCACGAAATATCACTCATATTCTCATCAATGATGGGAACAGATAGAAAAAGAAGGGGATTAGATAAACGATTTATCAAACAAAGATATCAATACCTGATTAATTAAATAGGTGTTGTCATTTTTTTTCGTTAAATTGGTATGAGTAATAAATTGGCTTTATGATATTTGCAGTTATTGATTTAGGAACTAATACGTTTAATTTGCTTATCGCAGAGCGACTTCCTAATGATACGTTCAAAAAAGTTTTTAATACTAAAATTGCGGTTAAATTAGGCGAAGGAACTATCAACTCTGGTTACATTGCCGACGCCCCATTTCAAAGAGGTGTTAATGCCTTAAAACAATTTCAACAATATTTATTAGATTATAATGTAGAGCATACTTATGCTTTTGCAACATCCGCTATTCGTTCGGCAAGTAACGGACATGAATTTGTAGCTCAGGCAAAAAAAGTGGCAGGCATTTCTATTTCAGTTATTGATGGTATTGAGGAAGCAGATTTAATTTATTATGGCAATCGAATGGCTGTAAAGATGAATGAATCTATTTCCTTAATTATGGATATTGGCGGAGGTAGCACCGAATTTATTTTAGGAAACGAACACACTATTTTTTGGAAAAAAAGTTTTTTGCTAGGTGCTGCTCGTTTATTAGAAAAATTCAAATTATCAGATCCAATTACATTTGATGAAACGGTTGACTTCAATGCTTACTTAAGACACGAGCTAGGTCCTTTATTCGAAGCCATAAAGCACTATAAACCAGCTGAATTAATTGGTTCTTCTGGTGCTTTTGATTCGGTAGTTGATGTGATTGCTGGTGAGTTTGGTACTGAAGCATTAAATGATGAACATACAGAATATAATATAGATTTAAACCACTACGCATTTATTAGTAAAAAAATAAAAGAATCAACTATTAAAGAACGTTATCATATTACAGGATTAATTGATATGAGAGTGGATATGATTGTGATTTCAGTTCTGTTAATTGATTTTATCTTAAAAGAATTGCACTTAACACATATGAGAGTTTCTACTTTCTCTTTAAAAGAAGGTGTCATCAGTAGAAAATTAGGATTAAAACTTTTTTAATTAATTCTGTAAATTTGAAGAATGATTATCCAAAGTCCATATACACTATCCGTTTCTGATTCTTTTAACGAAGAATTGTTATTGAAAAATACATGGCTAGTTATTTTACATGCATCACGAACACCTCCACATATTGGCATTTTAATTGATGGAAATTATAATTCATTAACTATTAAAGGTCATGAATTGGATATTAATATAAATGTTCTTTTAAAAACGATACAGCAGAAAAAAATTGAAACGTTATTTATTCAATTAAAAAAACATCCTGTATTTAGTGCCGATTACCAAAAAGAAATTTGCCAATATTATATAAAGCAATTTACTCAAGTAAAAGTAAATGAAGCATCTTGCTTAAGTCCTATTAAACTATTTTTGCAAGAATTTTATGCCATTTGTGAAAACAAAGAAGAGTTGTTGTTTGAACTAATCGAACGATTAAAACAAAATCAATATATAAATTTAACCTATGGATTAAATATTGATAACAAAATAGAAGAAGGTGAGTTTTCGTTACCAATGTATTCAAATAAACAACTACAAGAAATTATAAAAATAGAACGCGCTAATTATTACAAAGAATAATGTTTATTAAATCGGAACATATTTATTTAAGAGCGCTGGAACCAGGAGATTTAGCAGTATTATATACTACAGAAAATAATACCAGCGTATGGAAAGTGAGTAACACCTTAACGCCATATAGTAAAGCTATTTTAGAATTGTATTTAGAAACGGCTCATCAAGATATTTATACAACCAAGCAATTACGATTAATGATTTGCGAAAGCTCTACCGATAAAGCAATTGGAACAATTGATCTATTTGATTTTGACCCAATGAATGCAAGGGTAGGAGTAGGAGTTTTAATTTTCGAAGATTTTAGAAAAAAAGGTTATGCTAGCCAAGCGATAGAGTTGGTAAAGGATTATGCTAGCAAAACCTTATTATTAAATCAACTATTTTGCAATATCAGCGCATCTAATAAGGAAAGTGTAAGCTTGTTTGAAAAATGCGGTTTTGAAAAAATTGGAACTAAAAAACAATGGAACCGAATTTCTATAAATCAGTTTGAAGATGAATGGATGTATCAATTGGTTTTTTAGCTAACCTTCTTAGCTACCACAATCATTTCTTCACCAATATTTAATAACTCTAACGTTTTATAAATTAAGTTATGAATTTTCATATATAACTTTAGTTTCCAAAGTGGTTTTTGAGTAAAGGTATTAAAGTATTGTTGTCTTTCTGAAGCCTTAATTGCATTATTAGCTTGTTGTTGCGTTTGTTTCTTATTTCCTCTTAACCTTTTTAATAAAGGAAGGATAGTATACATAATAAACAACTTAATTTCAAAAGAAGATTTAATCGTTTTTACTTCGTAACCATGTTTTTTTAATAACTGAGTAATTGTTTTTTTACCAAAATAGTTTACATGATCTAAGCCCATCATTTTCCAATTATCCTTATGTTTTTTCGCAAAATAAGAATCAATTTGGGGAACCTGAATTACTATATAACCATCTTTGGCTGTAATACGAGCACATTTAGCAATCACGTCATCCGCTTTATCAATATGTTCTAAAACATCCCACATGGTCACAATATCAAATTTTTTATCTTCTTTCATGTCAAAAAAATCAATATGATCTACAGGTAATTTTAAATCATTTTTAGAGTAGAGGTAAGGTTGTTCCGAAATTTCAATACCATATACATCGTAACCTAGCATTTGTCCGGTTAACATAAAATGCCCCCAACCAGCACCTAAATCAAATAATGAACCACTTGGTTTATACTTTTTAATTAAATCGTAACGTAATTTATGACGTTCAATTTTTACAAAATTATTTCCATTACGAACAGCATTAGCAACATTTTCGTCTTTATAATTTTCGTAAGAAATTTGTTTTCTAAAATAAGGTGGAATAAAAGTAAAAGAACACTTTTTGCATTCTACAACTGAAAATTTTTCTTTTTGGTATAAAACTTTAAAATCAGCAGGATTTTTATTGTCGCAAACGCAACAGTGAACGTCTTCAAAAATATCGGGCATAGTAGTGGTTATGGTTTGGTTTCTTGTTCAAATGTAGATTCAGTAATGGCTTTTGTGTCTCTAAAATAGGAGATTCCACCCCAGCTAAACATTTTCTTTTGGTAAACATATACTTCGTTAGATTCTTTTACAACTACACGCTGAAGGATAACAACACCAGTTCCAATGATCGTTTCTTCTGTCACCCCTAAAGGATATTTAGCTAATAAAGCTTGTTTTTTTGCATCGATTTCTGCGGCTACAACCGTATCAGATTTCAATAGTTTTTCTATTTCAGCTAATTTTCCTTTTGCGTATGAATCGCCAGCTTTTGCAATCAAAGCTTCTTCATAAGCTGTTTTAGCTTCTTTATAACGTTTCATCCCAAAAAAATTATCACCTTTATCTTTAGCCTCTTTGTATCTATCAACTGTTAATGGTGGCGGAGTTATTTTAGTTTTATTTGCTGCTTCTTTATCTGCTTTTTCTTTTGCTAAACGTGCAGCTTTTGCGGCTTTAGCGGCAGCGTCATCTGCAGCCTTTTTTGCCGCCGCTTCTTTAGCTAATCTTTCTGCCTCCAGTTTATCTGCTGCTGCTTTTTTAGCAGCATCTTCCTTCGACATTTTATCTAATGCTTCCTTATCTGCCTTCACTTTAGCTAAACGAGCTGCTTCTGCTGCTTTCGCTGCTGCCTCATCCGCTGCTTTCTTAACTGCGGCTTCTTTTGCTAATCTTTCTGCCTCTAGTTTATCCGCTGCTGCTTTTTTAGCAGCTTCTTCTTTTGACATTTTTTCTAATGCTTCTTTATCCGCTTTTTCCTTTGCTAAACGTGCTGCCTCAGCCTCTGCTTTCGCCTTATCTTCCGCTGCTTTTTTAGCCGCAGCTTCCGCATCTGCTTTTGCTTTTTCTTCAGCAGCTTTCTTTGCAGCAGCTTCGTCTGCTGCTTTCTTAGCTGCAGCTTCTTTTGCTAATCTTTCTGCTTCTAATTTATCCGCTGCTGCTTTTTTTGCGGCTTCCTCTTTTGATAATTTGTCTAATGCTTCTTTATCCGCTTTTTCTTTTGCTAAACGTGCTGCTTCAGCCTCTGCTTTTGCCTTATCTTCCGCTGCTTTTTTAGCCGCAGCATCCGCATCTGCTTTTGCTTTTTCTTCAGCAGCTTTTTTAGCAGCTGCCTCATCTGCTGCTTTTTTTGCTGCGGCCTCTTCGGCTGCCTTTTTCGCAGCCGCTTCATCCGCCAATTTTTTAGCTGCAGCTTCTTTCGCTAATCTTTCTGCTTCTAGTTTGTCGGCAGCCGCTTTTTTATCAGCCGCTTCCTTTGCTAGTTTATCTGCTAATTCTTTATCGGCTTTTTCTTTTGCTAAACGAGCGGCTTCAGCATCAGCTTTCGCTTTATCCTCTGCTGCTTTTTTTTCAGCTGCTGCAGCGTCAGCTTTTGCTTTTTCTTCTGCCGCTTTCTTGGCTGCCGCTTCATCTGCAGCCTTTTTAGCCGCAGCTTCAGCTTCTGCCTTAGCTTTTTCTTCAGCAGCTTTTTTAGCAGCTGCTTCGTCTGCTGCTTTTTTAGCGGCAGCTTCTTTTGCTAATTTATCTGCTAATTCTTTATCTGCTTTCTCTTTTGCTAAACGTGCTGCTTCGGCTTCGGCTTTTGCCTTATCTTCTGCCGCTTTTTTTGCTGCTGCTTCAGCTTCTGCCTTCGATTTATCTTCTGCGGCTTTTTTAGCAGCTGCGTCTGCCGCTGCTTTTGCTGCAGCATCAGCTTTTGCTTTATCTTCAGCTGCCTTTTTTGCAGCTGCTTCATCTGCGGCTTTTTTAGCTGCGGCATCTGCTGCTGCTTTGGCAGCGTCTTCAGCCGCCTTTTTATCAGCTTCTGCCTTTTTATTTAAGGCCTCTTGATCTTTTATTATAATTTCAATTTGAGCTAATTGAGCTTTAGGATATGCCTCGGCAGGTTTATATGTAAGTGCTTGGTTATAACCAGCTCTTGCCATTACCCAATCCTTTTTCTTAAAAGCAGCATCACCAGCTTTATTTGATGCCGTATAATTTGCTTCGAGTTCTTTTTGTTTATTTAATGCATCAAGTTCTAATTGTCTTAATCTTTCTAATGCTGATAACATTTGATTACTATAGGCTTCATCATAATCAAAATTATCAGCGGTGGCATTATAATTTACTTTAACTAATGGCTGATTTAAAACCGAATAATCGATTCCCGGAAGAGGTTCAAATAAACTAATTGACTCAATATTAAATCCTTTAAAATCACCTTGCACTTTATCTGCTGGAACTCCTCTAGTTGAAACTGTAAATTTTTTAGTACAATGTCCTGGTTTCGTAACAATAATCAAATAATCTCCATTAGGCGGAATCTGAAATTTAAAAGCACCATCATCACCAGTCATAGTTTCTAAAACCTTAGTTGAACCTTGCATTAAGGTAACAGTAGCTCCCTGTAATTTTTTTCCGGATTTTTCTATTCTACTCGAAAATGGTAAAGTCCATTCTTGAGAAAATGACGAAAAAGAAGAAAAAAGAAGAAAAAAAAGTATAAATCGGGTACACGTCATAAGGTACAAAGCTGTAGTTTTGTATAAAGGTTTAAATTTAACTAAAATTCCATAAAGCCCACCACAAAAATTATGCACAAAAACACAATTGAAACAAATTTTAGCTTTTGGGAAACTCAAACTTATTTTAAGGAAATTGACCTCATAATTGTGGGTAGTGGAATAGTAGGATTAAATGCCGCTATTAGCTATAAAGAAAAATATAAAAAAGCTAAAGTGGTTATTTTAGAAAGAGGCTTTCTTCCACACGGAGCTAGCACGAAAAATGCAGGATTTGCATGTTTTGGTAGTGTAAGTGAACTATTATCGGATATAAAAAAAAGTAAAGAAGAGGTAGTTTGGCAAACTGTGGAAATGAGAATTAAGGGATTAGCGCTTCTTAAAAACCGATTAGGTGACAAGCAAATTGATTATAAAGAACTAGGTGGTTTTGAATTATTTGACTCTAAAGATAGATTTGAAGAGTGTAGTCATTCAATAGATTACTTTAACAAACAAATTAAGTCATACACTAGAACAAAAAACACCTATAGTGTTGAAAATAAGAAGATTAAAAGCTTTCAATTCAAGCAAATAAAAGGCTTAATTTTAAATAAAAAAGAGGGGCAAATTGATACTGGAATGATGATGCAAAACCTTATTCAATTAGCATTAAGCAAAGGTATTATCATTTTAAATTCGATATCAGTCAATAAAATAAATGATTTAAAACAAAATGTTGCTTTAGACACATCCATTGGCGAATTAAAAGCAAAACATGTGATTGTTGCCACTAATGGTTTTGCAACTGAATTGCTGAAATTAAAAGATGTAAAACCTGCCAGAGCTCAGGTTTTAATTACTAAACCAATTGATGATTTAAAAATAAAAGGAACTTTTCATTACGATGAAGGTTATTACTATTTTAGAAATATTGGAAAACGGGTTTTATTTGGCGGTGGACGAAATTTAGACTTTGAAAAAGAAACTAGTTCTAAGTTTGTGTTAAATACTAAAATTCAAAAACATTTAGAGACTTTGTTGCAGACCATTATTTTGCCTGATACCAAATTTGATATTGAACAACGTTGGTGCGGAATTATGGGAGTGGGAGATGAAAAAAAACCAATTATTAAGAAAATTTCTCCAAATATAGTTTGCGCTGTTCGAATGGGTGGAATGGGTGTAGCCATTGGTTCTTTAGTTGGCAAGTTAGCCGTGGATGAGTTATCATAATTAGGTATATATGTTTACAATAGATGTATGATCTGAATACTTCAATTTAACATAATGTTAATTATAAGTAGTTTTGAAATTTCAAGTAGCTGATAATCAGATTACTAATATTAAACTGCTAATGTGTTAAACGCATTTTCGTGACTTATTTTTGCCACCGTATTAATCCCGTAAGATTAATGAAATAGCTCTTAATAATTCTATTTCATTATTGTCTTATATAAAAATTTATAAGAGATATGAAGTTATCCATGTTTAAGTTTAATTTGCCAAAAGAATTGTTGGCAGAATATCCTTCCAAAAATCGCGACGAAAGTAAACTAATGGTTGTTGATCGCGCCACAGGAAAAATTAGTCACAAAAAATTTAAAGACATTATCAATTATTTTGATGATGGTGATGTAATGGTGTTAAATGATACCAAAGTTTTTCCAGCTCGTATGTATGGAAATAAAGAAAAAACTGGTGCTAAAATCGAGGTGTTTTTGTTAAGAGAATTAAATGCTGAAAGTCGCTTATGGGACGTTTTAGTTGACCCGGCACGTAAAATTCGTATTGGAAATAAATTATATTTTGGCGAAAATGATAATGTTGTTGCCGAAGTTATTGATAATACAACTTCTAGAGGAAGAACGTTACGTTTCTTATTTGATGGTCCTTACGAAGATTTCAGAAAAGCATTATATGATTTAGGAGAAACTCCTTTACCTAAATATATTAAACGTGAAGTTGAAGAAAGTGATATTGAGCGTTACCAAACAGTATTTGCTAAGAACGAAGGCGCAGTGGCTGCTCCTACTGCTGGCTTGCATTTTAGCCGCGAATTATTGAAGCGTTTAGAAATTAAAGGCGTTAACTACGCTAATGTGACTTTACATATTGGTTTAGGTACTTTTAGAATGGTTGAAGTAGAAGATTTGACTAAACATAAAATGGATAGCGAAGAAGCAATTATTACTTCAGAAGCTTGCAAAATTATTAATAGCTGGCAAAGACAAAAAGAAAAAAGTGTGTGCAGTTGGAACAACCGTAATGCGCGCGTTAGAATCTTCGGTATCAACAACAGGTCATGTTAATCCATACAGTGGCTGGACAAATAAATTTATTTTTCCTCCTTATGATTTTTCGGTAGCAAATTGTATGATTACTAACTTCCACATGCCTGAATCTACTTTGTTAATGCAAGTAGCAGCTTTTGGTGGTTATGATTTGGTTATGAAAGCATACAAAGAAGCAATCAAAGAAAAATACCGTTTCTATTCTTATGGAGACGCTATGTTGATTTTGTAAGAAATAATTTGAATATCCCTAAAAAGTGCAATCTTTGTAAGGTTGCACTTTTTATTTATAGGCAGTTTTAGATTAAAAAACAATGTCAGAAACTAAACTTAAACATATTATTCAAATAGATGGGCTAAGATGCTTTGCTGTTTTAGGAGTTATGTTTGCTCACTATGTAGTTTCTCATTTAGATAATGAAACTATAAGAAAAATCCCCTTTGGTGCAGGAGTCAATTTGTTTTTTGTTATAAGTGGTTATCTTATTTCAACTATTCTTATCAATAAAAAACGAGATATAGAAAATAATGCAACTAGCTTTTCAAAGGAAATCAAAAATTTCTTTGCGAAAAGAGTATTAAGAATTTTCCCATTATATTACATTGTTATTTTATTTCTATTTATTTTCAAGTATAATGAAGTTGAATCCTACTTTATATACCTAGCAACATATACAACAAATGTATATATGACTTTCAATAATACATATATTGGAAGTCAAACTCATTTATGGTCTTTGGCAGTAGAAGAGCAATTCTATTTAATTTGGCCTTTTATTATTTTATTTATCAATCGAAAATATATTTTACCAGTTTTATTTATGTTAATTATACTTTCGTTATTTGGTAAATTTTACTTCTTAAATTTCACACCTTATCAATTAGGGGCAAATGCTTTTTTAACCAGTTGTTTTGATTCATTAGGTCTAGGAGCATTATTAGGCTATTTACAGATATATCATGTTTCAATATTTGAAAAAATTCTTAATAAAAAACTCTTAGTTGGACTAATAATTAGTTATATCCTATTATTTATTTTCCCTGATATTATATTACCATCACTAAGACCACTATTAGAAAATTTCTCTAATTCGTTAATCTTTTTCTTTATTGTGGGAATTGCAGCACAAAATAAATTTAATGGTATAACCAAGTTTTTACTAGAGAACAAAGCATCGCTCTACTTAGGAAAAATAAGTTACGGGATTTATATTATTCATAATTTTATGCCTGATATGTTTTATTCGTTCTTTGCCAGAAAGCTTCCTCCAACAGATTTGTACTCAGTTAAAGTAATTTATTGGATTTGTTTAACCATCATAGTAGCATCCATTTCCTGGTTCTTAATTGAAAGACCGATATTGAAGTTGAAAAAACGTTTCAATTAATGAACAACAGAGATTTTTTCAATTTTACTAGCAATACTAATAAAATAAATCCCACTCACAAGATGTTCTACTTTAAGAATAAAATGCTTGTTTGAGATAAAGAATAGTTTTTCTTCTATAGAAATTTCATTCCCTAAAATATCGTACAATTTATCGATGTATTTTGGATGCCAGAATTAGCAATAAAATTTATTTCGTTGGAAGATGGATTAGGGAATTTTTGAAATACATTTTCATCTATAGTCAATTCATTAATAGAAACTATGCTTGTACTTCCAACTAAATTTGAATCTGATTTTAAAATAGACATCTGAATTTATAGCACCATATCCTTTAGTGTAACCTATACAAGCATAACCTTTATCTTTTGTTGCAATAAGTTTAAAAGTCTCATCATTGTCAATAGAACCATAATCTGTTCCATTTATATATCCAAAATTTGAAGTCCATTCAAACAACTTAAATTGCAAATTAAATCCTGAAAAAAATTCTTTTTCCATGAACCCAATAATGTTTGGACTTTTTTCGGAAAATACAATCGAAGTAAACTCTTCATCATAACCAGAATATCCATGTTCTTGATGTGAAAGTTGAACTCCTACATTATTTATCTTTAATGCGTACCCATCAATTTTACCTACCCCAAAAGATTCGGTTCCTCCGGCAATAAAAAAATCTCCATTTGGATGTTCTATTATCTGATTCCCAAAATCTTCCTTAACGCCTCCATAAAATTTACGCCACAATGTATCACCGTTTATGTCAAGTTTAATTGCCCAAACATCACCCAAGCTATCATTAAAACTTTTTGTATAACCCGTTAAAGCATACTTACCATCAGAGGTTTGTATCACCGATTTAAATTCGTCGTCTTTTAGTCCACCAAATGTTTTTGTCCAAGTTGTATCTCCATTAGCATCTGTTTTTATTACAAATCCATCAGCATTACCTTTCCCATAACTATAAGTGGTTCCTGCAATTATAAAACCTCCATCGGCTGTTGCATCCATACTATTGGCAAAATCCCAGTCGCTCCCCCTCCATATGTTTTTTGCCAAATTAAGTTACCGGTTTTATCTGCTTTTACTAAAAACACATCGTAACCACCTACTCCACTTGAACTTGTATAACCAGCCATTACATAACTCGAATCAGCTAACTGCACAATACTTTTTCCAATTTCGTTACTTACTCCGCCAAATGTTTTTTGAAATTTCACCTGCCCCATACTGTCAAGTTTTAATAAATACATATCTGTATTTCCTTGGCCAATGCTACTAGTAGAGCCCGTAATAATATAACCACCATCTAAGGTTTGCTTTACATCATTACCTTCATCATAGCCATTACCACCATACCTACAATAAAATTTTTTAGGTGGTTGAGCATAAGCTCCAATAAAAGTAACCAAAAACAATATTCCTATTAAAAATCTAATGACTTATCGTTTAAATTTTTTAGCAACACTTACAAAAGCTCCTTGACCGTATGTGTTTGTTGGAGAGATATAACCTTGTAAACTATTACTTCCTATTCTAAAAAACCAAGATTTTGAAACATACGAAAATGCTAAACCTACATTTAATTTTGAGTAACCACCATATGCCACGTGCAAAGCGCCTATAATTTTTGGCGTAAAATGATACTCTGCATCTGTAAAGAAATAGGGTTTGAAGTTGGAATTAAATAAATACCTAAATCCTACTGCTAAATAAAATTTATCAGTAAACTGAATCTTATTGATGATTAATAGATTAGTAGGGATATTTACATTAAAGGATTCTTTACGAGCATTAGTGGTTGTTTTAATGATACTATCTCTATTTATAGCCGATAAGGTTGAGTCCTGCAAATCCAATAAATTATTAATATGATATCCATCAAATTTAAAAGTTGAATCACTATTATATTGAACACTATTATCAAACCAATGTAAAAACCCAATATTATTTGCATTTACTGTTAATACACTCCCCTTCCCTATTTTACTTTTATAGGGAGTTTCAAAAAATATGTCAGCACTGGCACCAATTCCTGAATATGCAAATGGATTATTTTTATTAGTTGTATCACTTAATGCCATATTAAAATCAGAATTAAACACTAATTCAGTGCCATCCGAATTGGTATATAACGAAGAACCCTCTTTTGCTTTCACATAAAATAATTGCTGTCCTTTTAAAATAGAAATAGATACTCCAACCTTTGCAGTTGTATCGATTTTATGCCATATAAACCCCAATTTTAATTCTTGAAAACGTAAAGAATTAATATTGGAACCCGCTAAATTTTTCGTATCGCCTAAGTAGGGTTTGTTACCATAAAATACCAATTGATAAAAATCTTTGGTGTAAGCCGCATTAAAAATACGTTGATCTTTAAAACCAATTAAATAGGAGTATTTTGAGTTTCTACCAAAAAAAGCAGAAATATCATAATTCATATTTGCCCCCATCACATTCAAAGCTTTCATTGAATTGTTTGAGGCGTCTTTGGTTTTTTTATCAATATTACCACCATAAATAAATTTATTTAAAAGTGAGTTATAAATGCCATTTGAGCCTAATTCGTATTCGCCATTAATCGAGATGCTTCTACCAGTTTGACCAAAGTTTAGGAACTCAGAATTATACTGTGAAAAAACAGATAATGAACAAAGAATTAAAAATAGTACCAGCCGTGTTTTCATTATTTTGCTCTAACGTTATAATTTAAATAGGCATGAACTACTAAATCTAAATAGCTATCCTCATTAATTTTTATTGGTGTTGGCTGATTTGGAAGGTATAAATAACTTACAAATTTAATTTGCTTACATTGAGTGAGGTTAGTGATTTTAGTTTTATCAAACGAGGCAATTAATTTAGAGTCTACATAATTTAACACCACATTGTTGCCATCTGTGATAGCCGACTCGATAATATTTTGACCTGGGATAAATAATGAATCAATAATTTGATTTTGATCGTTAAGCATATAGCCTTGTATTTGAGCTCTAAAAGGATAGTTATTACGTGTTTGCATAATAATATCGCAAGAATTAACATCATTCAACTCCTTTAATTGAGTTAAATCTACTTTCGAAAAATTAACTAAACTAAAATAATTGGCAGATAAGGCTAATGGAATATCCACATCAGCAATTACTTTTAAGCCTCTTCCATAAAAAGCAAAATCATTTCCTGCCGAAATATTACCCAAGGGGTTTAATGTTGCTTTAATAGAATACCCTAAATAGTTTGGTAAATTTTGTAAGAAAGGATTTAAGTTGGAATTAGATGAATTAACATTGATTTGTTTTAACCAAGGGAAAACAGGATTTGATGGATTGTTGGTTTTGTTAGCCCTATTTACATTGATAGATTGTAGCAAATTACCGGCATTAAGAGTAACCACATTTGCGGGAGAGGTTTTAATAGATTTCATACTATTAATTGAGCTACTCATCTCGACACCAAACTCATTAATTATTCTAAAATTAATAGCCGATTGTGTAAGCATTAAATTACTAGGGCTAAAATTCCCTAATAATCCTAAGGATGTAGAGTCTGGTCCAAACGATAAATCTTGTTGTCCAAAATAACCTTGCACATATTCAGGTACAATATCCACAAAAGATAATTTAATAATTAAACCTTGTCCAGGTTGCAAAGTACTAGCTACTCCAGATGGACTAGTACTTATGGTATAAGTTTGTACCAAAGTATTTACTTTATTCCCTGATTGTCCGGTTAAATTAATATTGTATCCATTTAGTGGATAGGTTTTAGTAAAAGAGGAATTACCTGCTACCGTTTGGTTTATCGTTAACAAATTGCCCCACAAAGAAGCTGAGTTTATTATATAATTAAAATCTAAAGGTTGATTATAGGTGTTGGCATATTCAACTTTTAAATATCCAGATCTAACGATGGCTTTATTTAATTCTACACCATTACTAACATCAAATTTAATTTCCCTATCTGTTGAGGCGGCATTTGAAAAAATCACTACTCCAGCATTTAATGCCTGAGAAAATGGAAGAGTATAACCAAGTGTAACGGTAGTATCAGGTAAATTAACCAAACTATCCATGGTATAATTTATTAAATCCTTACTAAAGGCAATGTGTAATAAACCATTTGGGTCGGCTTGAAAAATTGTATCACCAAAAAAATTACTAATGTTTAAATAGCTTTTAGCTAATGGTATTGCTAAATCTACATCCCAAGTAGTTTCTTTTTTACAAGACACTACGGAAATCAATAAAAATAGCCCAATTATTAATTTTTGTAAAAAACGCATATTACAAACTTACCGTTTTTTTAACATAATAACAATCAAATATTTGGCAAAGTTTTTGCTAAAGGATGTCGGAAAAAACATTACTTTTGACCTCAATGCTATATTCTTTTAGATTTTATGTTAGTTGGATAGTTGCTGCGGTACTTATGTACGTTGCATTTTATTTTTGGCACGGCATATTTTTAAATGATTTAAACCGTATTTCTTTTTCAAAAGGATTGTTTTTAGGTTTAGCGGCTTTAGTATATTTAGTAATTTCCTTTACACTTTATAGAACTTACGAATCAAAGTTATTAGATAAGTACATTTCACATCCTATGTTAAGAGGTGTAGTTGCTGGTTTCATTTTAGGTTTTATATTATTTGCTTTAGTTACTGTTTTAGGTATTTCGTTTTCGAAGGACATTAACTTCACTTACATTATGGCTGATTGTGCTTGGCAAATTGCCGAACAAGTAATTGGCGGTTTAATTATTGGATTGGGTAAAGTGTTAATATTTGAACCTATCCCTGAGTTAATTCACAAGAATTAAAGTCTTTTACCAAAATTCTTTTTTTTACTCCTCACCTTTTTTTATTTTTTTGCTTATATGGTTAAAAATCTAATAGCCGTATTTATCCTTCCATCTTTCTTTTAAAACTCTTTCAAGTCTCGTTCTCTCGAATATTCTGATGGATTATAAAAAGTAGTGCCACTAATTTCATTGGGTAAAAATTCTTGGGCTACAAAATGGTTATCATAGTCGTGCGAGTACTTATACTCTTCTCCATAACCAAGTTCTTTCATCAACTTGGTCGGTGCATTTCTTAAATGCAGGGGAACTGGTAAATCGCCCGATTTTTTAACTTCTTGTTGGGCTAAATTTATAGCCATATAACTACTATTACTTTTAGCTGAACATGCTAAATATGTTACTGTTTGCGCTAAAATAATTCTACTCTCAGGATAACCAATCACATTTACTGCTTGAAAACAATTATTAGCAATAACTAAGGCTGTAGGATTTGCATTTCCAACATCTTCTGAAGCTAAAATTAATAAACGACGAGCAATAAAACTTGGGTCCTCTCCCCCATCAATCATTCGAGCTAACCAATAAACAGCGCCATTAGGATCTGAACCACGGATGGATTTTATAAAAGCAGAAATAATATCGTAATGTTGTTCGCCCGATTTATCATATAAGGCTAAGTTTTGCTGAATGTATTGCTTTACTATTTCATCCGTAATAATAATCTCCGGTTCACTAATGCAATTCACCACGATTTCGAGGGCATTTAATAACTTACGTCCATCACCACCCGAAATTCTTAATAAAGCTTCTGTTTCTTTTAAGACAATATTTTTTCGTTTTAAAACATCATCGCCAGTAATCGCATTGTTTAATAATTGAATTAAGTTATCCTTTGTAAGATGCTTTAAAACAACCACTTGACATCTTGATAAAAGCGCTGGAATAACTTCAAAAGATGGATTTTCGGTGGTTGCTCCTATTAAAGTTACGATACCTTTTTCAACAGCATTTAATAATGAATCTTGTTGTGATTTACTAAAACGGTGAATCTCATCAATAAACAAAACTGGTTTTTCTTGTTTAAAAAAACCACCATCTGCTGATGCTTTTTCAATGACTTCCCTCACATCTTTTACTCCCGAATTAATAGCACTTAAGGAGTAAAAAGGTCGTTTTAAAGTTTGTGAAATAATTTGTGCTAAAGTAGTTTTTCCAACACCTGGTGGTCCCCATAAAATAATAGAGGGTAATAAATTTTGCTCTATTGCTTTTCGCAGAGCCGATTCTTTTCCAATAATATGTTCCTGACCAATGTAATGGTCTAAATGATTGGGTCTGACTCTTTCTGCTAAAGGCTCCATAATATTTATAAGTTATAAAGATACCATCATTTGAATAATAAGATTGCTATAAATTGTAGATTATAGTGCTAAAAAATATTAATAAATTGTAAACACTCCAATTGTGGCATCATAATTTCATTAAATTTACCACAATAAAAAATAATACAATGAACTTAAAACATATTATCATCTCAGCTTCTGTTGTAGCAATTGGAGTATTTAGTATTAACGCCATTAAAAAAGGTGAGCCAAAAGATACGGTGGATAAACGTAAATTTATAGTCAATATTACTGAAGTAAAAGAAGGCGGTCCGCCAAAAAAAGCAGTTGAAGATGAATACGAGTTTAAAGGAGGGAAGTTTTTAGTCAATTTTAATGGATAAATTTGACATTAAGTGGGTAAGATATGAAATTACCAAAGATTCACTATATACTGACGAAGAACAAAATGAAAATCATTACACAGAAGCAGAAATATCAACAACTGACGCTACGGATCAAACGGTGATTTTAAAATGTGTTGTAGATAATTATGATATCAGTGGTGAGATTAAAGTCACTAAAAAAGATAAACTGAAAAAGAAATATGAGTTTAGTGGTAAAGAAAAGCCTAAAAAGAAATAATTTAACTATTTTAAAAAGCCGTTCATCATTAAGTGAACGGCTTTTTTTAGTCCTTGAAAGTTATTTTACAAATTTTGTAATCAGGGACGTTTTCGTATGAATTATGTTCAGTACCCAAAATAAAGAGTGTGCTTGATTTTATTGGAGACATGATTTTGCATAGAAAAAGGTTTTTATTATCTTTTGTTTCTAAATAGATAGTATTATCTATAGATTCTCCATTTGAATTAATTTGAAGTCGCCTATTAAAATTATATAATACATTGATTTTACCATTTCGAACAAATGGTATATACGAAAAGGACTCCGTATTATTAGTACTATTTGATTTCGTATCTTGAAATCCATAAGCTTTTATCCAGCCTTCCTGTTCATTTTTTAAGTTAAAATTAATTGCTATGATTGGGCCTTTAACATACGTACCATTTATAGAATGTTCGAACTGTACAAACAAAACAATTTGATTATTTTCTAATTGAAAAGTGTTTTTTAACCTATATCTATATAAATTCTTTCCATTATCAACCATAAAAGTAAAACCTGTTAGGCTTACGTTATGAAATTCTGTCTTTTTATCTCCTGTCAATAAAACATCCAAATCTTTCTTATATTTAACAGATATGTTATTTGAATTTTTGTCAATTAATGCGCAAAAAACACCCTTTAATGAACTTATACCTTCCCAGGAACCACCAAAATCTCTATCAATTGCATAAGCTCCAGTTAATAAAACATCTTCTTTAGGGGTTAATTGTAAATCTAAATTTAAATAACGTTTTTCATTAATATCTATTTCAGTTCTGACTAATTTATCCTGTGTGGAATTATATGTTACTATTGATATTTTAAATAAATCGCCTAGTTTATCGTTACTATTTTCATACTGGCTTTCAATAAAGCTGATGTTGTTACTTTTATCAACTAAAAATTTTGATAGATAATATTTACTAAAACCAAAAGGTAACTCAAACTCTTTGTGAAGTAAAATATTCATATTTTCACCTAAAATTTTAAAAGCATATTTACCTTTTGTGGATTTATCATCGCATTCGTCAATTTTATGATAGATCAAAATTTTACTGCTATCGCTAGAAAATGCCAGCTTATATGTACTTGAAAAACATTTATTTGTCCATTTTATTTCGTCAACTACTTTTTCATTTATTAAAACTTCGCCTGTATTATTATATTGAGTAACATATAACGTATAGTATTTATTTTTTTTATTAAAAACTGTTGTAAACAAACATACTTTATCATTACAATAAAAGATGTTCAAATATTCTGATTGTTCACCATTAATAACAGGAAATCTTAGTTCCTTTTTACTAATTAAACTTACATTATCCGTTGAATATTTATACAGAACAATTTCTTTTTTAGTATCCTCTCCGGTAAACAATAAATAACTATCATTACTATATAATATTTTTAATTTTTCTTGATATGATTCCTTTTTATCAAATGAAAAATTTGCTTCTTGTGAAGTTGCTATTAAACATGTATTAACTAAAAGTATTATTAAAAATATTTTTCTGATTATTATCATTTTTTCTACGGCAAATTTATATATAAACTTTAACTGTATAAATTTATAGTAATTCACTTACATTTCACTAATATTTATAAAAAATATTGTTGATTTAATTTAAAAATAACGTCGAAAACCTTTTGTAATTCCAGCCAAAAAATTATATTTGTAAGATAAGGAATTACTATGCAAGAAGGAGTTATGTCAGCCGCAAAAGGCTTAAGTTTTGAAGATTTCAAAAAAATTGTACTAAACGATTTTCGTATCATTAACGAAAGCCGTCAAACAAGTTTATTAGGTCGTAAAGAAGTATTAACTGGAAAAGCCAAGTTTGGTATTTTTGGTGATGGAAAAGAGTTAGCACAAGTAGCAATGGCTAAAGTGTTTCAAAATGGCGATTTTAGAAGTGGTTACTACCGTGATCAAACTTTTATGATGTCTATTAATCAATTATCGTTGCAAGAATATTTTGCCGGATTATACGGACACACTGATTTAGATAAAGAACCCATGAGTGGCGGACGACAAATGGGGGGACATTTTGGAACTCAAAGTTTAAATGCTGATGGCACGTTTAAAGATTTAGTAAATCAAAAAAATTCATCAGCCGATATTTCTCCAACAGCTGGGCAAATGCCTCGTTTATTGGGATTAGCCTATGCTTCACATTTTTATAAAGTAAATACGGCCTTACACCAAGGAAAATTTTTAAACTATAGTAACAAAGGAAATGAAGTTGCTTTTGGTACTATTGGCGATGCCTCTACATCTGAAGGTTTATTTTGGGAAGCTATCAATGCAGCGGGTGTATTGCAAGTGCCGATGTTAATGAGTGTTTGGGATGATGGACACGGTATATCTGTTCCTAAAAAATACCAAACTACAAAAGAAAGTATTTCCGAAATTTTAAAAGGATTTCAAAGAGAGAATGGTGGCAATGGTTACGAAATATTTAAAACCAAAGGTTGGGATTACGCTCACTTATGCGAAACTTATGAAAAGGCCGCTAAAGTTTGTAGAGAGCAACATGTGCCTGTTTTAGTTCATGTAGAAGAAGTAACACAACCTCAAGGTCACAGTACATCTGGATCTCACGAGCGTTACAAATCTAAGGAACGTTTACAATGGGAAATTGATTTTGATTGCGTGAAGAAAATGCGTGAATTTATTATTCAAAACGCCTTAGCGGATGACGCTACTTTAAACGCTATTGAAGAAGATGCTAAAACAGCCGTGAGAACAGCACAAAAAGCAGCTTGGGCAGATTATTTAACGCCAATTAAAGCAGAAGTTGCTGAGGTTTCTGCATTGTTTGATGAATTATCTGGAAGTGCAAATGCAGCTACAATTAATTCTATCAAAACAGAATTAAATGCTATTAAAGAACCTATTCGTAGAGAAATTCACAATGCAGTAAAAAAAGTATTACGTTTAACAAAAGGCGAAAACTCTTCGTCTCGCGCTAAATTAACAGACTGGCTACGTTTATCTAATATCGAAAACACAGATCGATATAGTTCACATGTGATGTCACAATCCACACAGCAAGTTTCTTCAGTAGCTCCAGTAGCTGCTATTTACAACGAAGAAAAACCAGTTGATGGAAGAGAATTATTAAGAGAAAACTTTGATTATATTTTAAATAAATATCCTGAAACCTTAATTTTTGGCGAAGACTCTGGAAAAATTGGTGGTGTAAACCAAGGCTTAGAAGGATTACAAGCTAAATATGGCGAACACCGTGTATTTGATACAGGTATACGTGAAGCGACTATTATGGGACAAGCTATTGGATTATCAATGCGTGGTTTAAGACCAATTGCCGAAATTCAATACTTAGATTATTTATTGTATGCCTTACAAATCATGAGTGATGATTTAGCAACTGTGCAATGGAGAACTAAAGGGATGCAAAAAGCACCAGTAATTATTCGTACTCGCGGGCATCGTTTAGAAGGAGTTTGGCATAGTGGTTCGCCAATGGGAATGATTATTAGTGCGTGTAGAGGTATTAATGTATGTGTGCCTCGTAACATGACTCAAGCCGCAGGTTTTTATAATTTATTATTAGAAGCAGATGAGCCTTCCTTAGTTGTTGAACCTTTAAATGGCTACCGTTTAAAAGAAAATTTACCATCTAATATAGGCGAGTACAAAGTAGTTCTAGGGATTCCTGAAACATTAATTCAAGGAACCGATGTTACTTTAGTAACTTATGGGTCTTCTATTCGTATTGCACAAGATGCCATCAAACAATTAGAAGAGCATGGCATTTCAGTTGAATTAATTGATATTCAAACTTTATTACTATTTGATACTAACCATTTAATTGTTGAATCCTTAAAGAAAACAAATAGAGTGGTATTTTTTGATGAAGATGTACCAGGTGGAGCAAGTGCCTATATGATGCAAAAAGTATTAGAAGAGCAAGGTGGTTACCAGTATTTAGATTCAAAACCTATTACCATTGCATCTAAAGAACACAGACCAGCTTATGGTTCGGATGGAGATTACTTCTCAAAACCAAGTGCTGATGATGTGTTTGATGTTATTTACAATTTGATGTTAGAAGTTAATCCTAACAAGTATACTAAAATCTATTAATAAACTTAATTTTACATGTAATTGTCAGAAGACATTATTAAAAGTATATATATGAAACTAACAACATTATTTTTAGCTACAAGTTTTTTACTTTGTGTAAATCAAGTTTCAGCTCAAGAAGCAAAAAAAAGAAGAAAAGAAAATTCAGGAAGTTGTAAATATTCAAGCCGACCCTGTTTCTTTGCCACCTGATGCAGATGGAAATGTACCAGTTGATACTTCTGCGCCAAAAGGAATGGCTTCAAGTGAAATTTTGAAACGCGCAGTAAATTTTGTAAAAATGGAATCAACCAAATACACAAAAGGTAATGGCGTTACCACTGGAACTAAAGCTGAATGTGTGGTTACGTTTCCATACAAACCAAAAGAATTAAATCCAGTTGCTGATGTTCAAGGAACTATTACCATGCACGTCAGTATTGATGCAAAAGAAGGTAAATACCGTTATACTATTTCAAAATTAAATCATAGTGCTAAAAATGGTGATTACACTGGCGGCGATGTTTATAGCGAAGTTCCAAAATGTGGTAGTATGAAATTACCACCAGAGTTATGGAAACGTATTAGAAGTGAAGCATTTAAACAAAGTGGCGTTATTGCTAATGATATTAAAGAAGCAATGAAAATATCAAGCTCTACTCCTGTTAACACTGACGAGTGGTAGATAAACATATTTAAAAACCAAATCTCTGCGTTATATGAAAAAATCATCTGCTTCATTTACCAATGTAAACTCAATGATGATTTTTTCAAAAGCCTTGATTTTTGATTTTTAAATACGTTTATAAAATGTTAAAGTCCCGCGTATCGGGACTTTTTTTTTGAACCAATTAAATTATAAATGAAGTCATTAGAATTATATTCAAAAAAAGATATTGAACATCTTACCCGAAAACGAACCAATGAAATAAAAATTGGTGAGGATGTCACAGTTTTAAAATCGGAGAAGAATTGGGAAGAAGAATTATTAAATTCTAATTGCAAATTTGTTTTACTTGGTATTCCAGAAGATATTGGCGTTAAAGCTAACTACGGACGTGGCGGCGCTCACACTGCTTGGAAGCCAGCTTTAGATAGTTTTTTAAGTCAGCAAAGCAATGAATTTTTAAACGGAAAAGAAGTTTGTGTTTTAGGCCATATTTTTGTGGAAGACCTGATGGAAAAATCCGAGTCGTTGCAAGCTAAAAACAAAAACGACATGGCTCAATTACGAAACTTAGTTTCAATAATTGATGAACGTGTCACTGAAGTCATTACAAAAATTATTTCTTGCAAAAAAGTTCCCATCATTGTGGGTGGCGGACATAATAACTCCTACCCTATTATTAAAGGCAGTTCATTAGCACTTGATAAAAAAATAAATGTCATTAATTGCGATCCGCACACCGATTTTAGGCCTTTAGAAGGACGACATAGCGGAAATGGATTTAGTTACGCATACAAAGAAGATTACATGAATAACTATTCTGTATTTTGTATGCACGAACAATATAATACCGCAAGTGTTTTAAAAGATTTTACAGCTAATAATCATCATTTGTATTTTAGTAGATATGAAGATGTATTTGTAAGAGAGAGTAAAAGCTATTCAGACACACTATTGCAAAATATTGGATTTGTGAAAAACGAAGTTTGTGGTGTTGAAATTGATTTAGATGCGATTACTAATGTTCCATCCAGTGCCAAAACTAGTAGTGGAATTTCCCCTGTGCAAGCAAGGCAATATGTTTATCAATGTGGAAAGAATTTAAGTGCTTTATATTTACATATTGCAGAAGGTGCTCCTATTCTATCGCACATTAAAGCTGATAACAAAACTGGTAAATTAATTGGTTATTTAATTGCTGATTTTATTAAAGGTGTAGGTGATAGATCGTTTTAGTATTTAATTTTTTGGGCGTGCCCCCGCAAAAGTCACAGGCGGGGTCGGGCTGACCCGCTACAATCTTTTTGCAAAGAGACAGCAAAAAGGATTTTTGCTTGCATCCCTCACGCATGATATATAGTAATTTGAAATTTAGATTATGAATTTGAAATAATTGTCGCGTAAGGGATAGAGGCATTGTTTGAGCTCTTTTTCTTTTCCAGAGGTAAAAGAAAAAAGCGAGTGCCGAAAGCCCGACCCGCAGGGATACGCCAAACAATTAGGATCTACTAACCTACTTTAAACACAATTTCAAAATGAGCGCCGTTATCGTTATAAATCTTAAGTTCTGCATTGATTTGTTCTGAAAGAATAACAACAATATCTAATCCTAAAGAATCTGAACTCGTTAAATCAAAATCAGCCGCTAAACCCTGTCCGTTATCAGACACTTTTAATTGATAGGTGTTTTTAACCAACTTTGATAACTCCACTTTAATGATACCTTCCTTGCCATTAAACGCATGTTTGTAGGCATTCGACATCAGTTCATTTGTAATTAATCCTAAAGGAATAGCAGTATCTAAATCTAATTCCAGTTCAATTAAATGAGATTCGACAGTGATATTTTTTTTAGTTAAAGAAAAACTTCCTGAAATTTGATTGATTAAACTTTCTAAGTATTCATTAAACAACAAGCTCGTCATTTGATTATTGCGATACAATAATTGATGTAATAAAGCCATGGAGTTAATTCGATCTTGAGCTTCTCCTAAGGAATTCTGAATTTCTAAATTCGCGGTTTTCGCAGATTGTAACTTCAATAAACTAGAAATAATCTGTAAATTATTTTTAACCCGATGATGCACTTCTTTAATTAATAAGTCTTTTTCCGACAAAGATTTATTGATAATCTCGTTTCGAGTTTCAATTTGTTTATTTTTAATTTCCAATAACTGCTTTTGCGTTTTTGTTTGTTTGAGTTGATACGAGATAAACACCATAACAATCACTAAAATTAACCCACAAAACAATAAAGCATTTCTAATAGTTTTTTGTTTACTTACTTCTGAATTTTTTTCACGAATATTTTTTTGACTTTCAACAATCAAGTTTTCTTTTTCAGCAACCTGACTGGCCACCTGAGAAGATATTAATTCTTTTAAATTTTCTTTGTAATCTATACTATCTTTAAAATTAATATATCTATTGTAAAAATCTATAGATTGACGATACGCACCGATTTTATCATAATAAACGGCGTATTGCTTGATGATATTTAATTTTGATTTATAATCTTCAATACGCTGTAATTTGGCATTTGCATTATCTAAATATTTTTTACATAATTGGGCTTGATTTAAATTTAGATAGCATCTACTTGTCCAATATTTCCTTCTATTAAACCTAAAACAAACTCATCATCAATAGTAAATGTTTTTGGATTATTGTGAAACGAATAAAATACTTCTTTAGCTGTATTAAAACACATTAAGGCACTATCTAAGTTTCCATACTTTTGCCAAAATAAACCTCTATTATTAAAATAACCTAACAACATAAGCTTACTATTTTTTATTTCGTCAAACTCAAGCAGCTGTTGATTTAGACATTCTTTATACATTTTCATCTCGTAGTATATGATACTTAACTTAGGATGAAATAACCATGAATCGATATCTGCATAACGTCTTTTAAACCCATCATCACTTTATGAATTTCAATGGCTTTATTAAGAGAATGTAATTTGATGTAGGCGTTTTTTAAACAGTATAAAACGGAGGCGCTATCTTTATAGCTTTTTATTTTATGCTTAGCCAACAAATCAGTAAACAAAGGAATAGCTTTTGAATAGTTTTGTCGAACAAAAAACATCTGCGCTTCAATCTTCATAAACTTATTCAAAATTTCGTCTTGATGATCAATTATTGCCTGTTCTCTAATTTTTTCTAATTCATCTTTTACATAAGGATAACAGGCTTCTTTAAAGTCGTTATCCAGAGTATCAAATGCATTGACTTTCCCCGCTAAACTTTGAGCTTTAAAAAATTTCAAGAATTTTTTCTCATAACCAACTTGCGATTTAATATTACCTACAAACAGTAGTAACATTAAACCAAATAAAACCTGTTTAGCTATATGCGAATTATTTTTCAAGTTTAGCAGTAGTAGTGTAGGTTAAAGATATTACAATAAATGATAAAAAATTATCCATAATTAACTAACTATTGCATTGTTTATAACTAGTTATCCGCTTTTTTCACATAACTAACAAGTCAGTTAATACAAATGTGCCTTTACTTATTAATAGAATTCATACTGATTTACAGCAATTTACATAAGTAATAACAAGCTATTAACATACTAATCAACATACTTATTAAGAGTTGATAATCATCTCAAAAAATCGTAACTTCCGTTATTAGAAAGTATTGAGCATTTTTACCCTCCGTACTAAAATTATGCAAAACTTCGATAACCAAAATAAAACCCGCAAAAAACTATACACGCCTTTAACTACTAATGAAGTTGGTAAACTACAGCCACAGGCCATCGAATTAGAAGAAGCGGTTTTAGGTGCTATGCTTTTAGAGAAAGATGCGTTAAGCACCGTAATTGACGTGCTTTCGGCTGAAAGCTTTTACAAAGAACAAAATGGAACAATTTTTAAAGCGATTTATAATTTATTTAATCGTTCCGAACCCGTTGATATTTTAACCGTTACACAAGAATTAAAACGTAATGGTGAATTAGAATTAGTTGGTGGATCTTTTTATGTTTCCTCTTTAACTAATCGTATTGCTTCATCAGCAAACATTGAATACCATGCTCGTATTGTTGCACAAAAATATTTACAACGAGAATTAATTCGTATCAGTACCGAAACTATTAAATCAGCTTACGAAGATAGCACCGATGTATTTGAATTATTAGATGCTACCACTCAACATATTTTTGAAATTTTAGATTCCAACGTGCGTAAACAACACGCAGGTATGACGTCATTAATTGCTCAAGCAATTAATGAAATTGAAATGGCAGCCCAGCAAACTGATGGTTTATCAGGTGTGCCATCGGGCTTTACAGCTTTAGATAGAATTACTGGCGGATGGCAAAAATCAGATTTATTGATTTTAGCAGCTCGTCCTGGTATGGGTAAAACAGCCTTTGTTGTTACCATGGCAAAAAATGCAGCGGTTGAATTTAACAAGCCTGTAGCTATTTTCTCGTTAGAGATGTCCTCTTTACAATTGGTAAAACGTTTAATTTCTTCGGAAACAGAAATTAATCAAGATAAAATTTTAAAAGGAAATTTAGATAATCATGAGTTTGTTCAATTAAACGAACGTATCAAGAAATTATCGGTAGCGCCATTATACATTGATGATACTCCTGCTCTATCCATCTTTGAATTACGTGCTAAGGCTCGTCGTTTAAAGGAACAACAAAATATTTCCTTAATTATAATCGATTACTTGCAGTTAATGAGTGGCGGACCTGATAGTAAAGGAAATCGTGAACAAGAAATTTCTTCTATCTCTCGTGGTTTAAAATCATTGGCCAAGGAATTAGAAATACCAATTATTGCTTTATCTCAATTAAGTCGTCAGGTAGAGAATAGACCAGGTGGTAGTAAACGACCACAGTTAAGTGATTTACGTGAATCGGGAGCAATTGAGCAAGATGCCGATATGGTTATGTTTATTTACCGTCCCGAATACTATGGTATTGAAGTGGATGAAAATAACCAACCAACAAAAAACAGAGCAGAAATTATTATCGCCAAAAACCGTCACGGTTCTATTGTGGATGTGCCGTTGAAATTCATTGGTCAGTTTGCTAAGTTTACGGATTTGGATTATAATGAAGGGTCTGATATTTATGCAAGTAACTCGTCTTCGGGCATGGTACAAAACACCGACTTTTTAACGCAACCAACTACCAAAACTATACAATCCGCCAAGTGGGATGATGATGATGCACCAAGCAGCGATATCATAAGAAGAAATGATATTGATGAAGTGTTTTAGAGAAATTACATTTATAAAAAAAGCCTCTGTTAAAAATAACAGAGGCTTTTTTATTTTGTATAAACTATTTAATTAAAAAGCAATCTCCTTCTTTTTATTTGCAAAAAACAAACTTGCGCCTACTACTATTAATAATAAAATAGAACCTATTAAAGCTACACTGTTTCCAGTTTTATAAACTTGTGGTTCAAATTTAAATTCTACTTTGTGTTTACCTGCTGGTAATTCCATACCACGTAATAGATAGTTTACACAAGTGTGTGGCGTTAAATTTCCATCCACATAAGCGTTCCATCCTTTAGGATAATAAATTTCAGAAAATACTGCAAAGCCTTTTTCTTTAGAATCTGTTTCATAAACTAAATCATTAGGCTTATAAGATTGTAAAGTAATTTTACCATCGTTATCATAAGAGTTCGCAAATGTTCCTTTGTTTTTTTCTTGAATCACTGCTTCGCGTTTAGTATTCATACCATACAAGGCTACAATTTCCGAATCGGCACTAGCAACCGTTTTAATATTTTTGACAAACCAAGCATTGCCGTTAGCTTGCGGATTAGGGATAGCAAACACTTGGTCTTTAGCTGGAACAATAACATACTTAGTATTCAACATATTTAATACGCCAAACTTAGCCATGTGAATACGCATTAAACTATCGTTTTGCGCAGCTTCATTTAAACCATTATAAAAGCCATTAATCTCTTTGTCTAAATGAAAATCAATAATCTCTTGATATTTTTTCAATTTAGCACCATGGTAACCACCAACCGATTTATGGTAATAAGAGGTGGCTGCATCATTAAACGTACTAGTTGATAAATTCAATACACGATAATCTAAACTCTTGTCTTGTAATATTTGTTCGTCTGCTTGTGTTTTTAAAGGTGGAGCATCATATTGAGCTTTTGGTACATAGTTTTTATTATCCAAATAGCGTCCAGCTACTGGCCATAAATCGGCACATAAAAAGATGCTAAGTGTTACTAAAAATAATTCCAACTTCAATTTTTTAGTTAGGTATAAAAACAAAAAGATAGATGCTAAACCAATAAACATTAATGAACGACGAGCGTCTGATGTAAAAATAGATTCACGAGCTTTTTGAATGTTAGCTAAAAAATCAGGCATAAACTGTGCAATTTGTGCATCAGTTGCACCGCTTTGTTTAAACTGATTAACCATTTGTGTTTCTTCACCTGCAGGAATAAAAGAATTTGTCATTTCAGGTAAAAATGCAGAGATTAAACAAAAGCCTCCAACAACAGCTACCGAAATAATTAATACCTTTTTAAGGTCAAATTGCATTTTAGTAAATGGTAAAGTAAAGGTTTCGTTTTTAGCACTTGCTTTAATAAATTTATCTAGAGCTAAAACTGCCAATAAAGGAATGGTTAGTTCAGCAATAACAAGTATCATAGACACCGCTCTAAACTTATTGTAGCCTGGAACATAATCCATAAAAAGGACGTTAATCCCATAAAGTGTTTACCCCAAGCTAACATTACGGATAACAAAGTGCCAGAAACTAAAGCCCATTTTAATGGATGATCGATGATAAATAAACCTAAAAATGCTAATAACATCACAATAGCTCCAATATAAACGGGGCCACTTGTAAAAGGCTGATCGCCAAAGTAGGAAGAGCTCCCTCCTACTTGTTCTCTCATTTGAGGATCTACATTTTTTAAAGCGTCTTTATCAGCTCTACCAATTGCATCGGAAGGACCACCTTTAAAATTAGGAATTAAAAAAGTAAAAGTCTCCCCTATTCCATAACTCCATTGTGTAGCATAATCTTTATCTAAACCAGAGGTAATATTTCCTTTATTGGTTTGCATAGCCGCATTCATGGTTAATTCGGTTTTACCACGAGTGGTATAATTACCGTATTCGTAGGTCGCCAATAAGTTACCTGCATTTGGTAATACACCAATTAACGAGGCCGCTATAAATAAGCCAACGCCAATAAAAAATGCTTTAATTGTTTTTTGTTTGAAAGCAATGATGAAATAACTTAAAAACACTAAACCAAATAACATAAAGCCATAATATGAAATTTGAACGTGGTTAGCATTTAATTCCATAGCCATAAACAAAGTCGTAAGGGCAAAGCCAAGCCAATGCTTGCCTCGCATTAACAAAATAATACCGCCTAATAATGGAGCTAAATAACCAATGGCATTAGCTTTGGAGTTATGCCCTGCTTCGATTATCACAAAAAAGTACGACGAAAAGCCATACGCCAAAGCGCCCACAATGGCAAGCCAAGGGTCAATTTCTAAACATAACAATAAAATAAAAAAACCGATGAAACATAAAAAAATGTAACCACTTGGGTGTGGTAAAAACAAGTGAAATACTTTATCTACATGCCCCAATAAATTACCTGTAAAAATAGTAGATACCTGATAAGCAGGCATACCTCCAAACATAGAGTTTGTCCATAAAGCCTCCGCATGTTCAGCTTTTCTGAAGTCAGTCATTTCCTGACTCATGCCTTTATAACGCACAATATCTCCTTGTTCTAATACTTTATTAGATAATAAAGGGCTAAATTGTACTAAGGTAATGATGGCAAATAAAGCAACAGCTGCTAGTGTGGTAAATACTTTTTAAAGTTCATATAATTGGTTTTTAGACAAATATAAGAAACTGTTTACTTAATAATACGTGAAAAAAGTATAATTTATTCGTATTTTCGTTGCCAATGAAAAAGCTATTTTCGGTACTTAAATACACTAAAGATTATAAAGGATATACTGCTTTAAATATTGTGTGTAATATTTTCTTTGCCATCTTTTCTGTTTTCTCAATCTCTTTAACTATTCCTTTTTTAGAGCTCATTTTCAAAGACGATACTGCTAAACTGCAAAAGGTAGTAGCCAAAGGCTTGCCACATTTAAGTTTATCATTAAAAGGGATTAGCGAGTGGGGACACTATCAAATGTGTTTAATGGTTGTTGAGCAAGGGAAAGCCCAAACAATACTCGTTATTTTGATAGTAGTATTTATAGCCACGCTCTTTAAAAACTTGTCTCGCTATTTTGCCATGTATTTTTTAGCGCCTATTCGTAATGGCGTGGTGAAAGATTTACGAAACAAAATGATAAAAAATCATTGGCATTACCTCTATCCTATTTTAGCGATGAACGCAAGGCGATATGATGAGCCGCATGACCACCGACGTTATTGAAATTGAGTGGAGCATCATGCAATCCTTAGAACTAATTTTTAGAGAACCATTAACCATTATTATTTCTTTAGCGACTCTAATTTTTATTAGTCCCTACCTAACACTTTATGTGTTTATTATTACCAGTTGCAGGTTTAGTAGTAGCATTAGTCAGTAAGAGTTTAAAGAGTCGTTCAGCAAAAGGTAAAGTTGTGTTTGGTCAACTATTTAATATTATGGAAGAAACCTTAGGCGCTTTAAAAGTGATTAAAGCATTTACAGGCGAACGTTTCGTTCAAAATAAGTTTGAAAAAGTAAATGAAGACTATAATAAAATTTCTATTAGTTTATATCGCCGTGCGGATTTAACCTCCCCTATTAGTGAAACCGTCGTATTAGGCGTGCTACTATTAATCTTATATATTGGCGGTTGCATGGTATTTGATAACACGAGTGCTTTATCTGGTTCGGCCTTTTAGGTTACTTTGCTGTGGCTTCTCAAATTGTGCCGCCTATCAAACAACTAACACAAGCTTATAATAATATTCAAAAAGGTTTAGCGTCAGAAGATCGTATTGATAAAATATTGCAAGCCGAAAATCCAATTGCAAATAAAGCTAATGCCACTAAAAGTGACGATTTCTCAAATGGTATCGAATTTAATAACGTGTCTTTCTCTTATAAAAAAGGCGATGACGGCTATGTCTTAAAAAACATAAATCTATCTATTCCTAAAGGTAAAACCATTGCTTTAGTTGGACAAAGCGGAAGTGGTAAAACCACTTTAGCCGATATGATTCCACGTTTTTATGATACCGATTTAGGAGACATAAAAATTGATGGTATCTCATTAAAAGATTTAGAAATTGAAAGCCTAAGAAAACAGATAGGTGTTGTAACTCAAGAAAGTATTTTATTTAATGATACGATTGAAAACAATATTGCGTTTGGATTAGATAGCATTGATAAAAATAAAATTATAGAAGCTGCCAAAGTAGCCAACGCTCACGAGTTTATTTTACAACAACCCGATGGTTACCAAACAAATATTGGCGACCGTGGCGGAAAATTAAGTGGTGGTCAACGCCAACGTATTAGTATTGCAAGAGCTATTTTAAAAAACCCTCCTATCTTAATTTTAGATGAAGCAACAAGTGCTTTAGATACTGAAAGCGAGCGTTTGGTGCAAGATGCTTTAAATAATTTAATGAAAAACAGAACGAGTATTGTCATTGCTCATCGCTTGAGTACTATTGTAAATGCTGACGAAATAGTTGTGATTAACAAAGGCGAACTAGCCGAAAAAGGTTCTCATAAAGAATTACTTGAAAAAGACGGCATTTACAAAAAGCTGTTTGATATGCAGAATTTTAAGTAGATAGTTATTGCGAACGTTTGATTGCTTTTTTTATCTTAATAAAACTCCTTTTAATTTATCTTTTAATAGTTTAGAAAATGGTATTTCTATGTAAAAGGTAATTAATGTAGCTAAAATAATAACGATTGGAAGAGCAATTAAAATAGAAGAAACCCAAATATTAAGATGCAACTTCCCCATAAAAAATGGAATAATACATCCAATGGAAATATATTGATGAACTAAATATAAAGCATAAGAAATCTTGCCAAAAAATAATGTGACATTAGATACTAAGAAATTTAACTTTCCAAATACAAACATCGTAAATAAAGAAAAATACAAAACCAGCATCATCGCATACTCCGTATTATCTATATACGTCTTAGAGCGTCCGTACTTAAAAAGTAATATTTGACAAATCATACACAGAATAATGATTGAATAGTTTTTGAAGAAATGATCTTTATTTAGATAGATTTTATAAAAAACAGTACCCGCCAAAAACAAGGGTACATATTCTAAAATAGGCAACCACCACATTATCTTTTCAATCAATAAAAATTGACTATCAAATAACGCCGTTAAGCCCAACAGAATTAATAAACAAATTCCAATGTGGTTTAAATATTTCAAGAATTTAAAATGAAATAACAATACCATTCCTAAATAAAATAACATTTCTATAATCATGGTCCAATAAGGTCCGTCAATGTTTTTTATACGAAAGTAAAATTGAAACATGGTGAGATTTGCAATATATTTCACAATATCTCCACCATTTAACATTCCCATTTTTGTAATGAGAATCAATAAAAAGGTAAATGTAACGCAAGCCCAATAGGTGGGATACAATCTACTGATCCTATTAACTATAAATGCCTTACTATTCTTAACTTTATTAAGACTCATTAAAATGACAAAGCCGCTAATCATAAAAAACAAATCAACGCCAGTCGTGCCAAATTTAAAACCGTATTGAGCTTTGCCTACCCATCATAAAATGAAAAGAACCACTGACAAAGCAGCGATTCCTCTCAATGCATCTAATTCTTTTACCCTATCAGATTGAAGTTCCTTATTCATTTATGATGAAGATTGATGATGTTTTATCTCCAAATCAAATATAAATAAAAAAGCCTCCTGTTTCCAGAAGGCTTTTCAATTTCATTTATGTTTACTTATTCAAAGTATTCTTTCATTCTATCAAAGAAACCTTTCTCTTTTCGGTTAGGATTAGGTGCAAAGTTTTTGGAAGCTCGTAAAGTTTCTAAGGCTTTTTTCTCTTCAGCAGATAATGCTTGAGGAGTCCATACATTAATGTTTACTAATAAATCGCCAGTCCCATAAGAGTTTACATCTGGTAAGCCTTTGCCTTTTAAACGTAGTACTTTTCCGCTTTGTGTGCCTGGCTCGATTTTAATTTTAACCTTTGCATCAACCGTTGGTATTTCAATACTTGTTCCTAAAGCAGCATCCGCAAAGTTCACATAACTATCGTAAAATAAATTACTACCATCACGCTTTAATTCTGGATGTTCTTCTTCTTCAATTAATACTAATAAATCTCCATTAATTCCGCCACGAGGTGCCGCATTACCTTTACCACCAACAGATAGTTGCATTCCTTCGGCAACACCAGCAGGAATATTAATTGAAATCACCTCTTCTGCTCTTACAATTCCATCACCGTGACAGGTATTACATTTATCTTTTACCGTTTTTCCTTCGCCATTACAACCACTACAAGTAGTTTGGGTTTGCATGGCTCCTAAAAATGTTTGCTGAGTTCTAACTTGAACGCCAGAACCACCGCATAATTTACAAGTATCGTATTGTCCGTTTTTGGCTCCGCTACCTTTACAAGTACCACAGCTTACAAACTTATTTACTTTTAATTTTTTCTCTACGCCTTTTGCAACTTCTTGTAAATTCAATTTTACTTTTACTCGCAAGTTGGAGCCACGCATCACTCGTCTTCCTCCTCCACTCGATCTTCCACCACCAAAGCCGCCTCCGCCAAAAATATCACCAAACTGACTAAAGATGTCGTCCATATTCATCCCGCCACCATAATGGCCGCCACCGCCGCCACCAGATGCACCACCAACACCAGCATGGCCGTATTGGTTATAACGCTGACGTTTTTCGGTATTACTTAATACCTCGTATGCTTCTGCTGCCTCTTTAAATTTTTCTTCAGCAGCTTTATCATCAGGGTTTTTATCCGGATGGTATTTAATTGCTAACTTACGATAAGCCTTTTTAATCTCATCATCGCTAGCACTTTTGGTAACTCCTAATATTTCGTAAAAATCTCTTTTGCTCATTGTTTTTCTTTTATTGAGATGCTGCCCTTCGACTCCGCTCAGGGTTCAGCATGACTAAAATTAACTTCCTACTACTACTTTGGCAAAACGAATTACCTTATCTCCTAGTTTATAGCCTTTTTCAACTTCATCAATTACTTTACCTTTCATATCTTCCGATGGTGCAGGGATACTAGTAATAGATTCCATATAATCTGCATTAAAGGCTTTACCAATAGTGTCCATCGGCTCTAATCCTTTTGCTGTACATGCTACTTTCAATTTATGGTAAATTAAAGAAATCCCTTCTTTAATTGGATCAACCTCAGTAACAGTTTCATTAGCTTTAATAGCTCTTTCAAAATCGTCGATCGTTGGCATAATGGCTTTAAACACATCTTCGCCAGCCGAACGGATAATGTCAGACTTTTCTTTAATGGTACGTTTGCGGTAATTATCAAACTCTGAATATAAACGTAAATATTTATCGTTTAACTCAGCTATTTTTGCTTCGAAATTGATAGGTTCGTTTGTGTTTTCCACTACTGTTTCAGCAGTAGATTCTTCAACAGGTTGTTCGTTATTGGAAACAACATTCTCTTCGGTTTGGTTAATGGGATCTTTCTCGTTCTGTTCCATAGTAAAAAATTTTGGCAAATGTACATAATCAATATGCTTGCCACACCTTAAAACACGAAAATTTGTCAGTTTTTATGAGGATTTTGAAAATTTTTATATGACAGTTCGGGCACTTTTTTGCTCAGCCTCAGGCAATAGAAGTACTCCCTTCTCCAACAGAAGAAGGGTTGGTGATGAAAGCACTAAACTCTTAGCTTTTAATGAACTTGAACTCAGTTCGGCGGTTATATTCGTGCTCTTTGTCAGAACAATTTACGCCATTAGCACATCGGTTTCTGATTTCCAGTTCACCTTTACCTACTGCTTTTAACCTAGATCTATCAATGCCTTTACTTACTAAATAATTAATAACAGCGTTCGAACGGTTTTCAGATAATTTTAAATTACTAGCATCATCTCCTTGAGCATCTGTATGAGATACTACTTCTAATTTAACATTTGGCGAAGCATTTAAAATCACAATAACTTTATCTAATACAATTTCACTTTCTGTTAAAAGCCCAAACTTAGCCGATTCGTAATACACGTTTTCTAAAACTGTTAAATCTTTTTTATTGGTACCACTAAACTTCTTATATTTCATTGTAATATCATCATCTTCTTCTGTGACTGTTAATTTTTCAACATCAACAGATAATAATTTATATTCAAAATTCCCTGATGTGTTACGTTTAAATTCAGAAACGATTTCGCCATTTTGTTTTGCGAGATATACTTTTGGGCCACCTTTGGTTTTAGCATTTTGTTCAATTCGAATGCTTAAATTTTGTGTAGTATCGATGTGTTTGAATACGAAATCACCGTAACTATCAGTAGATGTTGTTTTAATGGTATCTGCGTTTCCTTTCACTAAATACACTTGATGTTCAGTTAAAGGATTTTTAATTTTATCACCTGTTAATAGTTTGCCAGAAATATCAGCTGTTGAATAGGCTGCATTAACTTTACAAATGTTTGCAAAGGTCTTTTCTAATACTTCAAAACTGTCAGTTTCTAAATACAATCTTCCTTTAGGGTTTACTAAAAACAAAGATGGTGTTTTTGAAACTTTAAAAGCAGAAACGGTTTTATCTTTCAATCCATCTTCTGCTAAATAATTTGTTTTTTTACCAGTAAACTTTGCTTTATTATAATTAGTTTCGGTTAATAAGGTTTGCCATTTTGAGAAGTCTTTTTCTAAACAAATGGTTACATATTCAATATCGCTAGCACCTTTACAAGAATTGTTTTGGTATTTATTTAAAATTCTTTCTACATCACTATTAAAAGAAATTAATTCTTTTACTGATTTGTCGGACGAGTAAAAATAAACCAAAACAAAACGATCGGTGGTATTTTTACCATTGGGTAAATCAATATTAGTTGCTTTACGATCCTGATTTAACAAAACGATTCTAGAAAAAGGGATTTTCTCACCTACTCTCAATCTATCAGGTCTTTGGGCTTTTGCTAAAAAACCTACAAATAGAACAGCAAATAAAATTAGTTTTTTCATGTTAGAATTTATTAATTTCTCGAAAATTTGAATTCTGTTCGTCTATTATATTCATGTTCTTTATCAGAACAATCTACTCCGTTAGTACATCTGTTTCTAATTTCCATTTCTCCTTTTCCTGCCGCTTTTAATCTATCCATTTTAATTCCTATCGAACTGAGATAAGAAATTACTGTTTCAGAACGCTTGATTGATAATTTTAAATTTCCCTCATCATCACCTTGAGAATCTGTATGAGAAATAACTAATAATTTAAATTCAGGATATGTATCCATCACCTTTTTTACTTTTGTTAAAAGTGATTTTGAACTTTGCGTCAATTCAGATTCACCTAATTCATAATATAAAGTTTCTGTAATATCAAAGTTATTTAAAGCTTTTTGTTTTAGTGTTGTAAACTTCATTTCTACATCTTCTTCAACAGCAATGTCAGGTAATTTAGATAATTCAACAGACAATAGCTTGTATTCAAACCCTTTATCGGTTGCTTTAAACTTACCAACCAATTTACCTGTTTGTGTAGCTAAAACAGCAAAATTTATATCCTTGTTTTTCTCGTCTACTGTAATTAAATAATCTTGATCGAGGTCAGGAATTTCAGCATTAAAATCACCATATTTATTGGTAGTTAGTTTAGCAATTGTGTCATTGTTTTTTAAACTTAAAATAACTACTGGTTTAAAAGCATAAGGCTTCATGGTATTATCCTTCTCCTCAGTCATAATTTTTAATCTCAATACTTTAAACTGAACCATTTCTAGCCCACAATCAATCTCTGCAATATTTTGCACATTTCTTGAGAATCCACACAATTCATTTTTTTCATTGTAAACTATTAAAACAGGAAAATCTTCATTTGTTAACTTAAAATCTTTAAAAATAGATGTTTCAGGTGATCTTACTATTTGTGTTGGAACTTTGGAAATAATATCATCACTCGTTTTTTTAGTTAATTGGCCCGAAAAATAAATAGGAAAAATGGTAATGTTTTTTTCTGTGAATACAAAATTAGCACCATTAAACATAACCTCTGCTAAAGGTTCGGATACCATATCAAAGAAAAGAAATCCTTTTTTTTCACTTTTTGAAGCATTATAAACTTGCTTCACTTTTGATTTATCCAAATAATCAATTGTTTTAAAAGGAATTGGATTAGGGAATCTATCTTGAGCATAAACAAACAAACTCAAAACGTTTAATAACACTAAAAATAACACTACTTTTTTCATAAACTTTTAATCAACTATGGTAACGGATAAAACTTAAATTCGGTTCTTCTATTTGTGCGATGATCTTTTTCTGCACAAGGAATATCATCTTGGCATTTATTTAAAATTTCAGATTCTCCTTTTCCTATACTTTTTAATCTAGTTTTAGCAATACCTTTTGAAACTAGGTAAGTAACTATACTATTAGATTGCTTAGAGGATAAGGTATTATTAGCTATCGCATCACCATTACTATCTGTATGTGAGATAATCTCTAATTTAGTTTTAGGGTTAGATTTTAATTTAGTAATTACTGTATTCAATTTTGTTAAAGCTTCTTGAGATAATACGGTTGCTTTTGTTTCAAATAAAACATCGCAAACATACAACTGTTTTAATGCCCCGCTATCTCTTTTTATAGCAGGTTCATTATCTAGCAAAGGTTTTAAATATGGTAATTCGGCTTCTAATAAACTATATTCAAAACCATTATCTATGTTTTTAAAGTTTGAAATAATCTCGCCATTATCAGAAGATAAAAAAACAACCTTTTGATTATCCTCTGTTATTTTCGAATTTTGATTTAAAAACAAATTATAAGGAATTGAAGGATTCACGTTCTTAAATAAAAAAGATCCTTTTTCATCTAAGGTTGCTATTTGAAGTGTATCTTTCTTATTGCTTAATAAATATATTTTTTCATTTGCATAAGGTACATTTTTTAACATGACTTTACCTGATAGCTTAGATTGTACATCAGTAATTAATAAACTATTTCTTTTATTATCTAAATAATCAATGATTGTATTTAATGGAGGGTTAATAGCTACAATTTTACCAAGTTCATCAATTAAAAAGCAACTAGGCGTCTCGGTTAACTTATATGCTTTTACGAAAAAATCGCCATAGCCTTTTTGTGCTATACAGTTATTGATTTTAGATAAATCGTACTCTTTTAATGCATTTTCCATGCTACCTTATCGCTTTGTAGGGCAACTGAAAGCACATCAAATCCATCACAATTTTTGAATCCTATATCTGAATATTTAGTAAATAAACGCTTGTATTTGTAAATATTTTCTTTTGATTTAGAAACAGATGTTGACCAAAAAAACAACAAATAGATTTTATTTTGATTAGGAAACGCAAAACTTTGGATCGAATTATTGTTAGAAGATAAAACTAAATTAGGAGCTTGATCGCCAATTGCTAATTGAGCAAAACTGATATTACTACTCAAAAAGCTAATTAATAAAAAATAACTGAACGCTCATTTTATTAATATATGTTTCAAATTATTATTCATTTTATTTATTTAATTTGTGTTTCTAACGCTTTTTCTAAAGCTGTTCCTCTTAAATTTTTTAGCTACGATAATACCATTACCATCTACTAATACATTGGTTGGAATACTATTGACACCATATCTTAAAGCTGCAGCATTGCCCCATCCTTGTAAATCACTCACATGATAAGGCCACACTAATTGATCTTTTTCAATAGCTTTTTCCCATGCTATAGCATTTTGATCGAGCGATACACTTAGTATTTCAAAACCTTTTCCATTTTTAAAATTTAAACCGTGGTATTTATTATATGCGGCAACCACTGCTGGGTTTTCTGCTCGGCATGGTCCACACCAGCTAGCCCAAAATCAATTAATACCAATTTGCCTTTAAAGGAAGATAATGTAATCACGTTTCCTTTTGGAGAAGCCTGCATGATTTCTGGTGCTTTATTTCCTAAATTTATTCCTTCAACAACATCAATCTTTACCTGAATAACATCAGTAGTACTTTTTGTATCAGTAGCTAAAGCAGAACTAGTTGTATCTTTTTTACTTTTACAAGAAACACCAACACTAAGTATAGTTAACAGGATTATAGATTGTAATAATTTCATTTAGTTGTTTTTTCTAATAATTTCAGCTCCAATGGCATTTAATCTTCCATCAATATTTTGATATCCTCTATCAATTTGATTGATGTTGAAAATGGTACTCTTTCCTTTTGCACTCATAGCAGCAATTAACAAAGCTACACCTGCTCTAATATCGGGTGATGCCATTTGAATGGCGCGCAATTGTACTTTTCTATCTAAGCCCATAACCGTTGCACGGTGAGGGTCACATAAAATTATTTGAGCTCCCATGTCAATTAGTTTATCAACGAAAAACAAACGACTCTCAAACATTTTTTGGTGAATTAAAATATTACCACGTGCTTGTGTTGCTGTAACTAACATAATACTCAATAAATCGGGTGTAAAACCTGGCCAAATAGCATCTGCCACTGTCAACATCGACCCATCAATAAACGAATCAATTTCGTAATGTTCTTGAGATGGAATATAAATATCATCGCCTCTGCGTTCCATTTGAATTCCTAAACGAGAAAATACTTTTGGAATACAACCAAGGTTATCGTAAGACACATCTTTAATCGTAATTTCAGATTTTGTCATCGCTGCCATTCCAATAAAAGAACCAATCTCAATCATATCTGGTAAAATACGATGCTCCGTTCCTTTCAATGAAGTAACGCCTTCAATAGTCAATAAGTTTGAACCAACGCCAGTAATTTTAGCGCCCATTCTATTCAACATTTTACATAATTGTTGCAAGTATGGTTCGCAAGCGGCGTTGTAAATTGTTGTAACGCCTTCTGCTAAAACAGCAGCCATCACAATATTTGCAGTTCCAGTTACTGACGCTTCGTCCAATAACATGTAAGTACCTTTTAATTTGGTTGCCGTTACTTTAAAGTTTTCGTTATCCGAATCGTATTCAAACTTTGCACCCAAATTTTCAAATCCAATAAAATGGGTATCCATACGACGGCGACCAATTTTATCTCCGCCTGGCTTTGGCATATAAGCCACGCCAAAGCGGGCTAACATGGGGCCAATAATCATCGTAGAACCTCGTAAGCCTCCACCTTTCTTTTTAAATTCAGGAGATACTAAGTAATCTACTTTTATTTCATCCGACTGAAAAGTATATTCTTCGTGTCCAGTTTTTTCAACCTTCACACCTAAATCTCTTAATAAATCAATTAATTTATTGATATCTACAATATTCGGAATGTTACTAATCGTAACTTTTTCGGGCGTTAGTAATACAGCGCATAAAATCTGTAATGCTTCGTTTTTTGCTCCTTGCGGGATAATATCTCCCTTTAATTGTTTGCCTCCTGTAACTTCAAAAATGGCCATAAACTATGATGTTGGTCTATTGTTATTATTGCGGTGTTTGAATTTGTTTTTATTTTTCTTGTGACGGTTCTTGTTGTTTCCACCACCACCATCTCGAGCACTTAAATTAATTGGCGTTTGATTGTTGTGATTTTTGTTCTTCAACTCGTTTGCATGCGTTAATGCCGAATTTTCATCAATGTGTAATTCGTTATTAGTCATTTCCTTAAACTGCTTAAAAATCACATCATCAGTCACAGAATCTTTATTCCAGTTAACGTATGATTTTTTTAAGTGATTAGCGATTAAACGAGATAACTCTTTTTTCTCAGGACCTTCTTCGTATGTTTTTGCAGCATCTATTATTCGTTCAATGGTTTTACCGTAGTGTTTGTATCGAATTTTAGTAGCTGGGTATGGTACATTTTTAGGCTTAGTGGTAAACGTTTCGGCATTAGGACGGGGATATGGAGAATCTACATCCAACTGAAATTTAGAAATTAAGAACAAATGATCCCATAATTTATGAGTGAAATCGGCAATATCACGTAAATGAGGGTTTAACTGCCCCATAATTTGAATAATAGCTCTAGCGCATTTATTTCGTTCTTCTCTATCCTCAATCGTAATGCAATGATCAATCATTACTTGGATATTTCTTCCGTATTCTGGAATCTCCAATTTAGGAAGCTGTGTATTATATTCCATAGGTTATTTAAAAGTTTAAATATAAGCTTTTTTATGGTATGTTTTACGGCTTTTTGAAGAGATATAAAGACCAAAAGGTTAATAAATCCTTATGTTTTTGATGTAAGATTTTTAGGGAATTATAATTGTTTACAACTCAGAAAAGAGAGAAATAAAGAGATCACTTAGTGTTTAACAAGCAGTTTTTTAAACAAAAAAGACTCCCTTAACTCAAAACACTCAGTAACTCTGTGTTGAAAAAAAACAGAATTTTAAAACATTCTTACCATCACAAAATCATTCATTTCATAACCATCTCCTATATCAAAATCTTCCACTCTATCAATCTTAAATCCATTTTTAAAATAAAAATTAATGGATTTAAAATTTTGTCTATTCACAGTGAGCATCAATGATTTAGGATTGATTTGTTGAATCAATAAATTAAGTACTTCTGTTCCAATACCAGCGTTTGATTTTTGTTGATCGATATAAAATTTATGCAAAAAATAGTCACTTTTATTTTGCGAACTCACAGAAAGAAAACCAACGTCAATATTATCTTTTTCTATTAAATAAAAAACATGTTTTAGTTGATTAAGTTGCTCAATTAAACTTTCATGATTATAAATTTTCGACAACATATAATCTACCTGTTACTGCCCTATAAAAGGAACATAATGATCATTCCAAATAACTTGAGCTAATTTGCTAATTGTCGTTAAATCTTTTTCTTCGGCAATGGTTATGTATCATCACAACAAGTATTTATGTATCTTTACGTTCTAAATTTAAACTAATTGAAACCGAATATACAGCAAAAATATCAATCAAAAACCGAAGAGCGAGTTTTGATTATACTTTTATTGAAAAATACACAGCTGGTATTGTTTTGGTTGGTACTGAAATTAAAGCTATTAGAGAAGGGAAAGCGTCGTTAGTTGATAGTTTTTGTTATTTTAGAAATGGCGAATTATTTATTAAAAGTTTAAATATTAGTATTTATACGGAAGGCAATTTATATAACCATGAACCAACAAGGGAACGTAAATTATTGCTTAATAAACAAGAGTTGACTAAAATTCAAAAAAAAATGGTAGATAAAGGTTTAACCATCATCCCTACTCTATTATTTACATCAGATAGCGGTTATGCAAAAGTAGAAATAGCCATTGCAAAAGGAAAAAAAACCTACGACAAACGAGATGATTTGAAAACAAAGGACTTGAATCGAGAAATGGATCGAAAATTTAAATAACCTATACATTATAATTTATGAAATAGTCATGTTGCCGACGACACAAACAAAAATGAAGTTAACATGACTATACCAAATGGCAAATAAAAAACAACACTATCTACATATGAAATAGCCATGTGCCGAAACGCACAAGCACCAATGAAGATGCATGGCGTATACCATATGTCAATAAAAAACAATAAATATCTACATATGAAACAATTATTTTTTTTAGCCTCATTAATTAGCTTAGCGTGCATTTCTTGTAAATCAAAGAAAGAAGCCGCTAAAGTAACCGAAACCACACCAGTAGCTTCTTCTTCAGCAGCACTGAAGCTCCAATTGTATACCGTTTGTTAGTATCATTTATTAGCAAGGGTGCTGGGCCAGACTCTGAAAAAAGAACAGCGTTTTTAGCATACGTAGATGCACATCCTAGTAAACCTGCATACAAAACAGTTAATTGGGGGCGCGAAGGCGAAATAGATTACTGCTTCAATTTATCTGAATTGTCATCAAAAAAGGATATGATTGCTTTTATTGAATCTGTGAGAAAAATTGCCGCAGGTAGCGATCGTATAATAGTGAATGAAAATGCTGAATGTCAGCATAAAGCAAGATAAATTAAACGCATGATTTTAATCATGCGTCTTATTTAACAGCTTATTTTTCAACAAAAACAAGTTTTCATCTCAAAATTGGAAAATCGAGTCAAGAAACGACTCGATTTTTTTGTATTTTTGCCCTAACTAAAACTAAATTCTTTATATAATGAACGAAATTGGATTAAAAGCACAAGATGCTTCTGTTGCCCAATTAGGCTTAGCAAATGTTGAAATGGCTTATTGGAACTTGCATCCATCAGAACTAGTTGAAGAAACGATTGTTCGTGGACAAGGGGTATTAACTGATGTTGGCGCTTTAGCTATTGATACTGGAGAATTTACTGGTCGCTCGCCTAAAGATAAATTTGTTGTTTACGACGAAAATACAAAAGACAGCGTTTGGTGGGGAGATGTAAATAACCGTTTTGAATCAGATAAATTTGATGCCTTACACAACCGTATGTTAGCTTATTTAGGTAACAAAGAGGTTTGGGTGAGAGATGCATACGCTTGCGCTGATCCATCTTTCAGAATTAATATTCGTGTAGTAAACGAAACGCCTTGGGCTAACTTATTCTCTTCAAACTTATTTTTACGTCCTACAAGAGAAGAAATTAAAACCTTTAAACACGATTGGGTGATTTTAAATGCACCAGGTTTTATGGCAGATCCTAAAATTGATGGGACTCGCCAACATAACTTTGCAATCATCAATTTCACTAAAAAAACAATTTTAATTGGTGGAACTGGTTATACAGGAGAAATTAAAAAATCAATTTTTGCTGTATTAAACTATATTTTACCACACGAGAAAAAAGTGCTTTCTATGCACTGTTCTGCTAATATTGGTAAAGATGGTGATACTGCCATTTTCTTTGGTTTATCAGGAACTGGAAAAACAACTTTATCTGCTGATCCTAACCGTAAATTAATTGGTGATGATGAGCATGGATGGGCTGATAATTCAGTATTTAACTTTGAAGGTGGTTGTTACGCTAAATGTGTTGACTTAACTGCTGAAAAAGAGCCTCAAATTTTTAATGCGATTAAATTTGGTTCTTTATTAGAAAACATTAATTATTACGAAGGAACAACTACTGTTAATTACGCTGATATTACTCGTACAGAAAACACTCGTGTAAGTTACCCAGCTAATTATATCGACAATGCAGTTACGCCTGCCGTTGGTGATATTCCTAAAAATATTTTCTTTTTAACTTGCGATGCGTTTGGTGTTTTACCTCCAATCTCTAAGTTAAACACTGGTCAAGCTATGTATAACTTCATTAGTGGTTACACGGCTAAAGTAGCAGGAACTGAAATGGGAATTACTGAGCCTACTACAACTTTCTCTGCTTGTTTTGGTAAAGCGTTTTTACCTTTACACCCAACAAAATATGCTGAGTTATTAGGAGAAAAATTAAAGAAACATAACGTAAACGTTTGGTTATTAAATACTGGATGGGTTGGCGGAAGCTATGGTGTTGGTAATCGTATTAAGTTATCATACACTCGTGCTTTAATTACAGCAGCTTTAAATGGCGAATTAGACAAAGCAGAAATGGGTACAACTAATTTCTTTGGATTAAAATTCCCTAAAACGTGTCCACATGTTCCTAGCGAAATTTTAGACCCTCGCAATTCTTGGGCAGATAAAGCAGCTTACGATGCAAAAGCTAAAAACTTAGCTGAGCAATTTGTAAAAAACTTTGATCAATATGCTTCTGCAGCAAATGCTGAGATTTTAGCAGCCGCTCCAAAAGTAGCTCAAGAAGCTTAATTTTTTATAATCAATTAAAACCCCTAATTTGGAAACGAATTAGGGGTTTTTAATTTTCATATCATGACATTAGTAGAACAATATATTGCTCAAAACAATTTTGGTAAAACACTGGGAATGGATTTTAAAATCATTGAACCAGGCTTAGTGCATTATTTTATTACCATAAAGCCCGAACATTTGGCTACACCAAAAGCTGCTCATGGCGGCGTTATTTCAGCTTTAATGGATGGTTTATTGGGAGTGACTGCCCTATCCCTTTCCGCTAATGAACATCACATTGTTTCAACCGTTGAATTTAAAATTAATTTTTTAGCAGCGGCTTTTGTTGGAGATACTTTACAAGGCATTGGCAAATTAGAACATCAAGGTAAACGTTTGATTATTACCAGCGGAGATATCATTTGTCCAGAACGAAACAATATTGTGATCGCCAAAGCAATGGGCACTTTTAATACCTATCCTGCGGAGAAGGCTGGGTATACGATTTAGTATTCGTCATTGCGAACGATCCCGATAGCTATCGGGAGAAGCAATCTCAAACAATACTTCTAAACAATGAATGAGATCGCTTCGTACCTCGCGATGACGAAACAAGCATTTATCCCAAAAAAGCACTCACTTATTAGTTAGACACAAGCAACTAACAACCTTATAAAAATAGTAGGTAGGTTTTATATACCTTTATTAAAGATTAAAACAACCGCCATGAAAAAACTATTTACCTTATTTGCTTTAATACTTTGTTTAACAAACCTAAAAGCACAATTTGTTACTATACCAGATGCTAACTTTGTAAACTGGTTGCAAGCTAATGTACCAACAGCTATGAGTGGTAACCAAATGGATACCACTAGTTTGGCGGTAACGACAATGACAAATGTTAATGTTCATAATAAAGGGATAGCAAATATAACTGGTATTCAATATTTTGATTCACTAAAATCATTAAACATTGGAAATGGTCAATACTTAATGCTTTATCCAAATACGCTAACAAGTTTACCCAGATTACCAAGCACACTTGACACTTTGATTTGTAGCGATAACCAGTTGACAAATTTGCCAACACTGCCTAATAGCTTAAGATACTTAGAATGTGTTGCCAACACTTTAACTACCCTTCCATCCCTTCCAAATTCAATAGAAATACTCAATTTTAGCGATAACAATCTAAGTTTTCTGCCTGTTCTACCAAATAATCTCAAAATATTAAACTGTTACCTAAATCAATTAACATTTCTCCCATCTTTACCAAGTTCTTTAACTGAATTAAATTGTAACAGAAATCAACTAAGCACCCTTCCAACTTTGCCTAACAGTTTGGTTACAATATTTTGTGGTTCTAATCAGATTAACATACTTCCAACTTTGCCAACGTCATTAAATTTATTTGACTGTAGTAGCAACAATCTTACTACTCTTCCTGCATTACCAAGTTCATTGCATTATTTATTAAACTGTAGCTATAATCAAATTACAAATATTCCGACTTTACCTGATTCTCTTCACTATTTGTTCTGTCAACACAATCAATTAAGTAGTCTTCCTTTACTATCAGATTCATTGTTTTATTTATACTGTGAAAATAATAACATAACAAGTCTTCCAAGTTTACCAAATACAATTGATAGATTAAACTGTAGCAATAACCAACTTGTAAATCTTCCTGTTTTACCTAATTCACTTCAACAATTAGGATGTAGTAGTAATAGCCTAATAATTCTTCCTCCTTTACCAAGCAACTTAGGATACTTAAATTGTAGTAACAACTTACTTACAAATTTACCAACTTTACCAAATACAATATATGAGTTAGACTGTAGTTCTAATAATATAAATTGTTTTGATCCTTTTAATTATATTTCATGGAAATGTAACATTTCAAATAACCCTTTTTCTTGCTTACCTAACTATATTCAAGCCATGGATGATTCAATTTTAAATTATCCATTATGTTTACCAGGTAATATTCATTCTGGTCAAAACGCTGAAGGTGTTTTTGGGTATATCTATAAAGATAATAATAATGATTGCTTGAATAATATAGGAGATTTTAAACTAAAAAACATTCCATTAAAAATTTTCGATAATACAAATAACCTATTAAGTCAAACAAATTCTAATGTAAGCGGCCTTTTCCATTTTCAACAAACTGCTAATACATATAACATAAAAGTTGACACATTGTTACTACCTTTCACAACATCATGCATATATCCAGGATTAGATAGTACAGTAACTGTTGCTTCACTTGATACCAATATTAATTTCGCCTTAACGTGTAAATCAGGTTTTGATGTTGGCGTGCAATCCATTTCTACAAACGGAATTATTTTTCCGGGGCAAAACCATGTATTAAATGTAAATGCAGGAGATATAACTCATTGGTATAATTTAAATTGCGCTTCTGGAACAAGCGGTACACTTTCTTTTTCGGTAAATGGTCCTGTTACATACATAGGTACTGCAGCAGGTGCTTTAAATCCAATAGTGACAGGTAATGTTTACACGTACAATATTGCTGATTTTGGAACTATTAATAATAGCACTGACTTTCAATTATTTTTTCAAACTAATACCACAGCACAATCTGGAGATGTGATTTGTGTAAATGCAACCGTTACGCCAATTAGCGGAGATAATAATCCCATTAATAATACTTACACTTTTGCTATAATGTTTGTTAACTCTTATGACCCAAACATCAAAGAAACTTACCCCGAAAATGTACAGCCAGGCTTTACTGATTGGTTCACTTATACCATTCATTTTCAAAATACTGGTAATGCTCCTGCATTTAATATTCGTATTCAAGATGAACTAGATACTATGTTAAATTTAGAAACGTTTCAAGTCATAAATTATAGTCACCCAAACTTAATTGATTTAACGGGTAATGTTTTAAACGTTCGTTTCCCTAACATTCAATTGCCTGATAGCACAACAAATTCAGCTGGTTCTATCGGATTTATTCAATATCGTTTAAAGCCAAAAGCAACGTGGGTAGCACCATATCAAATAAAAAATACCGCTTATATTTATTTTGATTACAATGCACAAATTGTAACCAACACCACTTTAAATTCTATTTTAGTTCCTACTGGTTTGCAAAACCAAACAGAAACGGTTATGAATTTATATCCAAACCCTTCTAATGGCAATTTTACAATTGAGTTAAATACTAAAGAAAAACAATCCATTCAAGTATTTGATATTACTGGCAACGTAGTTCTTTCTCAAAGCATTGAAAATGGCAAAGCCATCATTGATGGAAGTCATTTAGCTTCGGGGATTTACAACATTAACATCAAAGGAAACAACTCTGGTGCTAATAAGAAATTGGTGATTGTGAAGTAGTGGTTTAGAGCCTAGATCAGGTATTCAAAAACCTGTTTAACCCAGGTGTTTTAATTTAATTACAAAGCCCTCAACAAACTATTAATACTCGTCTTTTCAGTTAAGATTGCATGTAAATCAGCAATCGCCACTCTATCTTGTTTCATCGTATCTCTGTGACGAATGGTTACTGTTTTATCTTCTAAACTTTGATGATCAACCGTAATACAGAAAGGCGTACCAATAGCATCCTGACGACGGTAACGTTTACCAACCGTATCTTTTTCATCATACGCTAGCATGAAATCAAACTTCAAGTCTTTCATAATACTTTCCGCTAATTCAGGTAAACCATCTTTTTTAACTAAAGGGAAGATTGCTGCTTTGTAAGGCGCTAATGCTGGAGGTAAATTCAATACCGTACGCGTATCTCCACCTTCTAAAGACTCTTCTTTTAAAGCTGATGATAATATTGAAAGGAACAAACGATCTAAACCTACAGATGTTTCTAGTACATAAGGCACATAACTCTCGTTAGTTTCTGAATCAAAATATTGTAATTTTTTTCCTGAAAATTCTTGGTGTTGTTTTAAATCGAAATCCGTACGAGAGTGAATTCCTTCTAATTCTTTAAATCCAAATGGGAATTGATGCTCAATATCACAAGCTGCATTAGCATAATGTGCCAACTTTAAATGGTCATGAAAACGGTATTTTTCTGAACCTAAACCTAAGGCTAAATGCCAGTTTAAACGCGCTTTTTTCCAGTATTCATACCATTCCATTTCTGTCCCTGGTTTAATAAAGAATTGCATTTCCATTTGTTCAAATTCACGCATACGGAAAATAAACTGACGAGCCACAATCTCGTTACGGAATGCTTTACCAGTTTGAGCAATACCAAAAGGCAATTTCATACGTCCTGTTTTTTGAACGTTTAAGTAGTTTACAAAAATGCCTTGTGCAGTCTCTGGACGTAAATAAATAATGTTTGTTTCGTCAGTTACTGCACCAGTAGATGTGTTGAACATTAAGTTAAACTGACGAACATCGGTCCAGTTTTTAGTTCCACTAATAGGGCAAACAATTTCCAAATCAACAATAATTTGTTTGACTTCTTCTAAATTATTAGCGTTTAATGCTGTTTTAAAACGCTCGTTAATCGCATCAATTTTATCTTGGTATTCTTTTACACGTCCGTTAGTAGATTTAAACATTTCTGCATCAAAATTCTCGAAACGTTTAGCTGCTTTTTCAACTTCTTTATTGATTTTATCTTCAATCTTTGCCATGTGTTCTTCAATTAATACATCCGCACGGTAACGTTTTTTACTGTCTTTATTATCAATTAATGGATCGTTAAATGCGTCTACATGTCCGCTTGCTTTCCAAGTTGTTGGGTGCATAAAAATGGCAGAATCAATTCCTACAATATTTTCATTCATTTGCACCATGGCTTTCCACCAATAGTCACGAATGTTTTTCTTTAACTCCGCTCCCATTTGCCCGTAATCGTAAACGGCGCTTAAGCCATCATAAATTTCGCTGCTTTGAAAAATGAATCCGTACTCTTTACAGTGACCAATAATTGATTTAAAAAAATCTTCGGGTTTTATGTTGCTCATAATCTATTTAATGTTTTAACGTTTGTGTTGAAAAATTCAAGGTTCAAAAATAATATTAAAATTGTATTTAATTAATCATCCAATTATCAATTAAACGAATGTTACCAACAAACACCGCTATTAATGAAACTGCTTTTGTTTAGGATTAAATTCACTTAATAATTCTAAAGTTTCGGCATCACAAACTTCATAATATTCTAATTTCATATTTGGTATAGTTGCCACTACGCTTGATATGTATTTTTTTGCTTCGGCTATACCATATAATTTTAATATTTGGTTGCCAAGCTTCATCATTTCTGGAATTGCAGCAGCTTCTAGGCGCTCTTGCTCATTTAATCTTACGTTCCTTGAACTCATGGCCAAACCATCAGCTTCTCTTAAAATTGGGCAAGCTATAATCTCAACCTCCAAGTTTAATTGTTTAACCAAACTTTTCACAACCATTACCTGCTGATAATCTTTGCTGCCACAAAACGCTTTATGAGGCTTTACACCTTCTAATAAAATGCTAACCACCTGTCCTACTCCATTAAAGTGTCCAGGTCGTTTAGCGCCCTCTAAAATCGTATCTAAATACCCAAAGTCAAATTTTCTGGTGTCGTTTTCGGGATAAACATCCTTCACCTCTGGCATATACAATATATCGCATCCTGCTTCTTCTAATAATTTAATATCGGCTTCGGGAGTACGAGGATAATGTGTTAAATCGGAAGCATTGTTAAATTGGGTAGGATTAACAAAGATGGAACAGACCGTTATATCAGTTTGTTGTTTCGAATAATTAATTAACGAAATGTGTCCTTGATGCAAGGCGCCCATGGTTGGAACAAAGCCTATGGTTTGTCCTTTTTGCTTTTTAAGGCTAATAAGCTCCTCAATTTCTTTTATTTTGCGTAATACAAGCATTTTTAGCCCTTTTAATTGAAATAATAGGCTCCAAAGCTAAATAATACTTTGATATATGGATTTTTTTTTATTACTTTTGTATTGTCTTAATTAAATCCACTACCTAAATTAATTATATGAGAAAAGCCAGAGTTCTTTTTGTGTCGCAAGAGATTACCCCTTATTTAGATGAAACCCATATTGGAAAAATATCTAGAAGATTGCCACAAGCAATTCAGGAAAGAGGGAAGGAAATCAGAACTTTTATGCCTAAGTATGGTAATATTAACGAAAGACGTCATCAATTGCATGAGGTAATTCGTTTATCAGGTATGAATATCGTTATTAATAATGCCGATCATCCTTTAATTATTAAGGTAGCATCAATTCCTACAGCTCGTATGCAGGTTTATTTTATCGATAATGATGATTATTTTCACCGTAAATCGGTTTTAAACCGACAAAGCAACAGGAAAATACTTTGATGATAATGATGAGCGTACTGTGTTTTTTAACCGTGGAGTAATTGAAACTGTTAAAAAATTAGGTTGGGCACCAGATGTTATTCACTGTCACGGATGGTTTACTGGATTAATTCCTTTATATATTAAGAAATCTTTTACTGAAGATCCATTATTTGCTGAAACTAAAATCATTTTCACTATTTATGAAGAAGAATTTACAAAGGCTTTAAATAAAAAATCATTGATAAAGCTATTATTGATGGGGTTACTAAAAAAGAATTAAAACATATTGAAGACGCTACTTACGTTAACTTAATGAAATTAGCAATTGATCATGCAGATGGAATCTCTTTTGGAAGCGAAGTTATTAACCCAGAGGTTGAGAATATGCTAAATCAGGTAAACCAATTTAGAATTTAAAGGGGAAGCAGAATAGCTGATGCTTATAATGAATTTTATGATTTAGTATTAGGAAAACAGCGAAGTTTTAGCTGACTAATAAATTATACACTTTTAACTATTTTAAACGCATAATTTTGATTAATTATGCGTTTTTAATTACCAATATGACCAAAATAAGAATAGGATTCATTTTATTAAGTTTAATACTTGTTTTTTCTTGTAAAAAGAAAGAACCCGAAGCTCCAAGCGTTATTGGTTTAGACGTACAACCTGAAAATGATTTGGTTGGAGTAACCATTACGGATTCTGTTTCATTATATATGTTTACTCAAAGTGTAGCATCTGTAAGAACTTATAATGACCAATACAAATATTTAGGTTCTAATTTAGATCCCTGTTTTGGAAGAACAGACGCTAGTATTTACACTAACTTTTCTATTTCAAATAACTTAACTAACATAAGCTTTGGGTACAAAATCCAGTTTTAGATTCGGCTGAGATGATTATTCGTTATACAGGTGATTATCTTGGGAGATACAGCAACTACTTTAACTTTTCAATTACACGTCTTAAATCAAAAATTAGATGCTACGGCTTCTTATTCCACTTCTAACACAATTCCTTACTCATCATCAACCGTAAGCACTGTAGTTGGCAAAATAAGGCCTAGAGGAGAAAAAGTTTGCTTAATACTTCCATTAGACTATAATTTGGCGGATTATATTTTAAAGACTAATTCGAATTTAGTAAACAATGACTATTTCAAAAATGCCTATAAAGGATTTTATTTAACTACTGCAAATTCAACATTTAGCAGGCGCAGGTTCTGGTTCTATCAGACGATTTGATTTAGACGATGCCGTTTCCAGGAGTAAACATTTATTACCATGATGGGAATTCAGTTAGTTCAAAAAGTCAGAAATTTTTATTTTCTTTTTCAGGCTCTGATGCCTTAAGGTTTAATAAAATTACGCAAGACTATACAAAAGGAGCTATTCAAAATTTATTTGACCAAGTAACGGCAAGCTCAGAAGCTGCAGCAACGGCAAAGGAAATTCAAACGTGTATTTAAATTCTCTTGGTGGAACTCGAATAAATTAGATTTACCCATATTTGAAAAATTTTCACAGATTCTCAAAAATGTATCTATAAGCCGAGCTGAATTAATTATTAAAGTAGATGATGTAATTAGTCCACACAGCATAAGCTATGGTTACCCAGCTAATTTAGCATTACTTGCTTGCAGAGCAGACGGAACAGAGGAATTAGTTTATGATCAGTTAGATGCCTCGGATTTTGTGGAAATATGGTGGTACACTACGATGCTACTAATAAACGATATGTGTTTAACATTGCCCGTCAAATTCAAAAAATACTAAACGGCAGTGTTAGTTACAATGGCTTTATTTAGTGAATGCCTCTCCAAGTCTTTCTTCGGTTGCGAGAAGAGACAATAGATTACAACGAGTTGTATTTGGTGGAAAACCAATGTAAACTTTAAACCTATATTTAAAGTAACATACATCAAATACCCTTTTGAAAAGTAAAAACTCTATTAAATGCGAATAGCCCTAATTACGGATGGAATTGCGCCCTATGTGTTAGGAGGTATGCAAAAACATTCATTTTATTTAGCTAAGTACTTTTCAAAAAATAAAATTCATGTTGATTTAGTTCACTACAACGACTCAAATACGACATTAATGCTTTAGAGTTTTTACAGAAGAAGAACGAAAATACATTCATCCCATTGTATTAAAATTTCCCATTTCAGCTAAGTTTCCGGGGCATTACGTTTATAAATCTTACAAATATTCGTGTTTAGCATTTGATGCTATTAAAGATCAATTAAACACCTACGATTTTATTTATACCAAAGGATTTGCTGGTTGGAAATTAATTTCAGAAAAGCATAAAGGACATATTACATGCTGTAAAATTGGAGTTAAATTTCACGGCTACGAAATGTTTCAAATAGCGCCCGAAGCAAAAGCTAAATTGCAACAATTTATATTAAGGTCTTTTGTAAAAAAAATATCACAACAGGCTGATGTTGTTTTTTCGTACGGAGGAAAAATAACAGACATTATTAAATCTATTGGCGTAAATCCAAAACATATTGTCGAAATACCTTCAGGAGTTGAGAAAGAATTTATTGGTACTCAATCGCATCCCATAACGAATCCCTATCGCAAATTTGTTTTTTTAGGAAGAGCCGAACGCCGAAAAGGAATTATTGAATTGAATGACGTGTTACAGAAATTAATAGTTCAAAAGCAAAACTTTAAATTTGAATTCATTGGTCCTATCCCCGACTCTATGAAAATACATCATGATTCAATTATTTATCATGGAGAAATACGAGACCCTCAAAAAATAAAAAGCTTACTATCTCAAAATGATGTTTTAGTTTGCCCGAGTTGGAGCGAAGGATTTCCGAATGTTATATTAGAAGCGATGGCAAGTGGTTTAGCAATTATAGCAACAAATGTTGGTGCTATTGCCGCCATGGTAAGTGATAAAAATGGATGGTTAATTGAACCAGCTAATAAACAGCAACTAGAAAAGTCTTTAATTGAAGCCATCAATTCAAAAGACCTAACAAGCAAAAAAGAACAATCACTGAAATTAGTTCAAACTACTTTTAATTGGGATATTATTGCTAAAAAAAATATTGATGCAATCTCAGGTAAATAAATAATAGCTGTTATTAACTCTTTAAAAGGCAAATAAAATAGTTTTATATATTTGCCCATCAAAATTTAACACTATGTCTGCTCTTACTGCCACACAATTTAATTTACCTAAACAAAAAAGCTTTTACAAAGGCAAAGTTCGCGATGTGTATAACATCGATGATAAATACTTAGTAATGGTGGCAAGCGACCGTATTAGCGCATTTGATGTGGTTTTACCAAAAGGCATTCCTATAAAGGGCAAGTATTAAACCAAATTGCTTCTAAGTTTTAGCAGTTACTAAAGATATTGTTCCAAACTGGGTATTAGAAGTTCCTGATCCAGTGGTTACGATTGGCCGTGTTTGCGAACCTTTTAAAGTGGAAATGGTGATTCGTGGTTATGTAGCTGGGCATGCTGCAAGAACCTACAGCAGTGGTATTAGAACGTTATGTGTAATTACTGCCTGAAGGATTAAAGAAAACGATAAATTCCTGAACTATCATTACCCCTACTACTAAAGCTAGTGAAGGACATGATGAAGATATTAGCCGCGAAGAAATTTTAAAACAAGGTATTGTAGAAGAAAAATACTATGTTCAATTAGAAGATTATACGCGTAAATTATATGTCATGGACAAGAAATTGCCAATAAAATGGGCTTAATTTTAGTAGATACAAAATATGAATTTGGTTTATGTGATGGTAAAGTGTTTTTAATGGATGAAATCCACACGCCAGATTCTTCTCGTTATTTTTATTTAGAAGGTTACCAAGAGCGCCAAGATAAAGGCGAAGAACAAAAGCAACTAAGTAAAGAGTTTGTTCGCCGTTGGTTAATTGAAAATGGATTTCAAGGTAAAGACGGTCAAAAAGTACCAGAAATGAACGAAGCTTGGGTTCAAGAAATTTCTGATAGATATATTGAACTATACGAAAAAGTAAGTGGCGATAAATTCATCAAACACCCAACAGATAACCTACAAGAACGTGTTGAAAAGAACATTTTAGCTGCTTTAGCCAAATTAGGTTAATCATAGAGTTACCAACATTTTAAAAACAGTGCATAGGATATACAAGCTGTTTTTTTATTTTACCACAAAATAAACAATAACATAATGTATCAAAAAATAAGCAACAACATTCTTGAAACTATTGGAAATACGCCATTAGTAAAAATTAATTCTATTACTAAAGATTTGCCTTGCACGGTATTGGCAAAAGTGGAAACAACTAATCCTGGAAACTCTATTAAAGACCGTATGGCATTAAAAATGATTGAAGATGCAGAGAACGATGGACGTTTAAAACCAGGAGGAACTATTATTGAAGGAACTAGTGGTAATACCGGAATGGGTTTAGCTATTGCAGCAATCATCAAAGGTTACAAATGTATTTTCACAACTACTGATAAACAAAGTAAAGAAAAGTTGATGCCTTGCGCGCTTTTGGTGCAGAGGTTGTGTTTGTCCAACTGACGTTGAACCAGAAGATCCAAAATCATATTATTCTGTATCTTCTCGTTTAGTAAAAGAAGTTCCTAATTCATGGAAACCTAATCAATACGACAATAAATCGAATTCTGTTGCTCATTACGAACAAACTGGTCCTGAAATTTGGGAACAAACCGAAGGTAAAATTACTCACTTAGTAGTGGGTGTTGGAACTGGCGGAACCATTAGTGGAACTGGAAAATATTTAAAAGAAAAAAATCCAAATATTAAAGTATTAGGTATTGATACTTATGGTTCTATTTTTCAAAAATTAAAAGAAACAGGTATCATTGATAAAAATGAAATTTACCCATACATCACTGAAGGTATTGGTGAAGATTTTTTACCAGAGAATGTTGATATCAATTTAATCGATCATTTCGGAAAAGTAACTGATAGAGATGCAGCTATTATGACTCGTCGTATTCTCGCGAAGAAGGTATTTTTGCTGGTAACTCAGCTGGTTCAGCTATGGCTGGTTTAATGCAAATGAAAGATATGTTTAAACCTGGTGATGTAGTTGTGGTTATTTTTCATGACCATGGAACTCGTTACTTTGGAAAAATGTTTAATGATGATTGGATGCGCGATAGAGGTTTCTTAGAGATTAAAAAACCAAAAGCAATTGATTTAATCTCTTCTCATAAAAACCAAAAATTATTAACGGTTGAAGCTAATGCTTCTGTATCTGATGCTTTAACAACCATGAATAAGTATGGCATCTCACAAATTCCGGTAAAAGATGGAAATAATTTTGTTGGTTCTTTAAACGACTCTTTCTTGTTTTCTAAATTAATAGAAGATAGTTCTATTAAAAACAAAACGGTGAAAGAGGTGATGCAAGCACCATTTCCTTTTGTAACGGATCAAACGTTGATGGAAGATATTTCTAAATTAATTACTAAAGAAAATAATGAGGTATTAATGACTGATTTAGCAGGTACAACCCACATTATCACTAAACATGATTTAATACAAGGAATTTCTCAAATGAGTAATTAACCACTTATCATCTCTTATATCTGATTGCAAAATTTAACAATTAAGACTAAATAATTAACCTTAACTTGTTACAACTAATTTTAATTATTATGAAAATAACTATCCTAGCTTCTCTATTTTTTGCATTAACTAATAATGCACAAACAAAGCGACCAGATAATTGGTTTTAATTTAGATGCTACCAAAGACAATGTTAATGGTGTAAGTACAGAGAAAACATACGAAGAGCTATTGAAAGGCAAAAATCAACTACTATTATTGTTGGAGTTTTGGATAGCGGTGTTGATTATAAGCATGAAGATTTAAAAGATATCATGTGGACCAATCCAGTGAAATTGCTGGTAATGGTATTGATGATGATAAGAATGGTTATATTGATGATATCCATGGATGGAACTTTATGGGTAACAAAGATGGAACCAATGTTGCTAAAGATAATTTAGAGTTAACACGTGTTTACAAAGATTTAAAAGCTAAATACGACGGAAAAAGTATCGCTGATTGCAAAACAAAAGCCGATAAAAAAGAATTTAAGTTTTGGCAAATTGTTAAAGCAGATTATGATAAAGAGTTTGCTGAAGCAGAATCTCAACTTAATCAATATAAATTTATAAATAGTGCTGTTTCTGGCGTGGTTACTAAAATCAAAAAGGAAAAAGGCGTAGAAAAAGTAACTTTAGAAGATTTAAAGGCATTTGATGCTAAAGATCAAAAAGATAAACAAGGTAAAGCGATTGCTTTAGCTCAAGGTTCAAAAGGAATGGAAGTTGAAGAATTGTTAGAACAATTAGCTGAAGCTTTAAAATCAATGGATGGTAGCCGTTTAGATGTTAACGCTGATACACGAGCTATTGTTGGAGATAATTACAACGATATTAATGAAAAATATTATGGTAATGGCGATTGTAAAGGTCCGGTGCTTTTCCATGGAACTCACGTAGCTGGTATTATTGCAGCTTCTCGCAAAAACGGTATTGGAATGGATGGTGTTGCTGATAATGTTCGTATTATGAGTGTACGTTGTGTGCCTGATGGCGATGAACGTGATAAGATGTAGCTAATGCGATTCGTTATGCAGTTGACAATGGCGCGGTTTTTTAAATATGAGTTTCGGTAAAAAATATTCTCCGGTAAAAAGCAGTAGATGATGCAGTAAAATATGCAGAGAGCAAAGGTGTGTTATTAATTCATGCTGCTGGTAATGCTTCTGATGATATTGATGAAGTAATTCATTATCCTTGTAAAAAATTACAAAACGGAAAAACCCCTTCCAATTTTATGGATGTTGGTGCATTAAGCTGGAGACCAGATGATGAAATTGCTGCTCCATTTAGTAATTATGGAAAAGAAACCGTTGATATTTTTGCACCAGGTGTAGATATTCACTCAACTGTACCAGATAACAATCAATACAAAGACGTGAAACTAGTATGGCTGCACCGTTGTTGCTGGCGTAGCAGCTGTTTAAATCATATTTCCCTGAATTAACTCCAAAAAAACTCATTAAAATTTTAACTAAGTCTTCTATTAAAACCTACAAATCAAAAAAGGTAATTAAGCCAGTACTAAAGATGAGATGATTGAATTTGGTGAATTATCAAAAACGGGGTGGAATTGGGTAAATCTTTACGAAGCAGTGAAGATGGCTCAAGGAATGGTTAAAGTGAAAGGATAAGGTTTTCGAATTAAAAGAATTGATAATTAAAAACACTGACAAATGTCGGTGTTTTTTTTAGCTAAACTTTTGCAAAAACTAGCAGTTTACATGGCATCTTTATGCCTTAAATGTTACAAGGAAAACAACTCATACTTAGCAACAAACCTTTGCAAAAAGAAAACCGTGCAAGTTGGTTCTATACAATTTCTACCTTGTTCTTTTAATTGCGACTTTATTTGGAACAGTTTATAATTTTCACTGGTCACTAAAAAATAGCTAGTAGCATTTTGGCAGGTTTAGTTATTGTTCGACTATTTGTAATTTACCATGATCATCAGCATAAAGCAATTTTAGATAAATCGCCCTTAGCAACTTTTATTTTTACACTTTTTGGTTTTTATGTATTAGCGCCTACAGTGTATTTGGAGTGCAAGCCACGATTACCATCACAAAAAATAATTGCAAGTTATTTAGCGCTAGCATTGGCTCCTACCCTATTTATACCAAACATAAATTTGATAACTTAAGTGCTGGCGAAAAACGTCATTACTTATTTATTCGTCATCCATTGACTATTTTATTTGGCTACATTTTTACATTCATGTATGGCATGTGCATTAAATCAATGATAAACCGCTTTAGCAAAAACATGGATTCGTTAGTGGGATTAATACTTCATATATCTTATCAAGTAACAGTGTTTTATTTTTAGGTTGGCAAACTTGGATTTTAATGTGCGCTATTCCTCATTTCATTTCAGGTGCCATGGGCAGTTATTTGTTTTATGCACAACACAATTTTCCAACTGTAACGTTTGTGGGTAACGAAGAATGGACTTATGAAGGAGCTGCTTTAGATTCATCAAGCTTTATGAAGTTAAATCCTTTAATGCATTGGTTTACAGCAAATATAGGTTATCACCATATTCATCACATGAATTCACGAATCCCGTTTATCGCTTACCCGAAGTTTGGGACGCTGTACCAGAAATGCGCACGGCAAAAACAACCTCCTTAAAAATAAAAGATATTTGGGCGTGTTTGAAGTTAAAAGGGTGGGACTTTGACAATAAAAAAATGGTTGGAGTTTAGACTTCAATTATGCTTATTCTGAGAGAAGCCGAAAGCATCAGTCTGATAGTAAATTAATGTTTTGCTAAAGGTTTATTAAACTCGTCTTTAGTCAACAATAGATCATTGATTAATTTCAATACAAAGTTCAATTGTTCTTCTTTACTAATATCTGTATTATCTAAAATAATGGCATCTTCAGCCTGTATTAAAGGATTTTCTTTACGAGTAGTATCGTCGTGATCACGTTTTTCTAGATTACGTTTCACATCTTCAAACGTATGATGCTCTCCTTTACTACTTAATTCATCTAAACGACGTTGTGTTCGCACATCATTATCCGCTGTCATAAACAACTTTAGTTCAGCATCAGGAAACACATGAGAACCAATATCTCTGCCATCCATAATCACTCCTTTATTTTTTCCCATCTCACGCTGCAAAATCACCATTTTTTCGCGCACCTGTTTAATAGAACTAATGGCACTTACATTATTAGCAACTTCCATTGTTCGGATTTCACGCTCCACATGTTCGCCATTTAAAAACACTTCGGATGTTTTGGTAACTGTATTATAAACAAATGAAACATGAATATCATTTAAACAATCTAATATTTTCGGAAGATTAACAACTGAATCTTCAATTACATCATTTCTTAAACAGTAAATAGTTACTGCTCTATACATCGCACCAGTATCAATATAATTATAGTTTAACTTTTGAGCTAATTGCTTAGCTAATGTGCTTTTACCGCACGAAGAATAACCATCTATTGCAACTGTAATCTTTGACATAACATGGTAAAGGTAAGGAATATTTAAAGATTATGAAGTACTGCTATTTGAAAGTTTTACACCTATTAAATTATAAAGCCAGCCCTTCTCAATCTATCGTTAATTGCTAAACCCAATCCAGTTTCGGGCAATAATTCAGAAATAATAACATCCACATCTGCTTCATCCAATTCTCTTAAAAAAGAAAATAAATTAGCAGAGGCTTCTTGATAGTTTTTGGTTGAAGATAAATTCTTATAAGAATGGATTCATTGAGTTTTATATCATTTCTAAAAACAATAGCCCCAATTTTTTATCAGAATATTGCTTTTGTAATTCATTTAAATTGCCAATATATACAGGCTTTTTGGCGCATAATGACTTTTTAATTGTCCCAGTGCTTTTGGATTACTTGATTGATTTAATTGCACAGATACTTTTCCTACACTGTTTCAATTTCATCAACAGATAAACCGCCCAAACGATAAATAATAATTTCTCCATTTTCCTCTCCAACAATCGTGGATTCTAAACCAACCTCGCAAGAACCGCCATCTAAGATATAAGGAATTTTGGTGCCTAATTGTTTTTCAACATGCATTGCCGTTGTAGGACTAATATATCCAAAGGGATTGGCGCTTGGAGCCGCTAGTGGAAAATTTAATTGCGATAATAAATCTAAAGTTAAAGGATGGTTGGGAACTCTCACACCTACTCTATCTAAACCAGATGTTACCAAACTAGGAATGATCTCTTTTTAGAAGTAATAAAGTTAATGGTCCTGGCCAAAATGCTTCAGCTAACTTCAATAAAGCAGGATGAATATTGGTTACAAACTTATAGACTTCATGTAATGAATGCGTGTGAACAATTAATGGATCAAAAGTGGGACGTTCTTTGGCTTCAAAAATCTTTGCGACGGCAATTGGATTTAAAGCATTGGCAGCCAAACCATAAACCGTCTCAGTGGGAATGGCAACTAACTCTTCTTTCTCAAGATAATTCTTCGCGTTTAATATGTTTTCCCTATTTCCGCCACGAGGCAAATATAAGCGTTTGCTCTAACATATATAGTGAGTTTTTAACCACATAGGCACATAGTTTATTTAGGAATAGAAGGTTAGCAAAGAAGCTACTTTACATATAGCTTCTATGTTAAAAACTTGTTTTCTATCAACTCCTCTTACTCCTATTTTTCTATGTCTCTATGTGGTTTTGTTCTAAATAAAAGGTTATTTTTCGTATTTTTATAGCCTTTATAATTATAGCTCAAAACACAATGAAAATTTCCTATAACTGGTTAAAACCTTAATTGATATTGATTTAACGCCTGAACAAGTTGACGAATACCTAACCTCTTCTGGATTAGAAGTAGAAGGCATTGAATCTTTTGAAAGTGTGAAAGGTGGTTTAAAAGGTATTGTTATTGGCGAAGTGATGGAAAAAGAAAAACATCCTGATGCCGATAAATTAAGCATTACCAAAGTTAATGTTGGTGGCCCAGAATTATTAAATATTGTTTGTGGCGCTCCAAACGTAGCTGCCGGACAAAAAGTATTAGTAGCCATGATTGGCGCTAAATTATATCCAACCACTGGCGAGCCATTTGAAATTAAAAAGTCTAAAATACGTGGTGCTGCCAGCGAAGGAATGATTTGCGCCGAAGATGAAATTGGATTAGGAACTAGCCACGATGGAATTTTAATTTTACCAAACGATGCGGTTGTTGGGACTCCCGCAGCAGATTTTTTTAAATTAGAAAATGATTCGATTTTAGAAATTGGATTGACTCCTAACCGTGCTGATGCTGCTTCGCATTATGGTGTGGCAAGAGATTTAGCGGCTATTTTAAATTGTAAATCAAACAGCAACTCTCATCAAGCACACTTACATAATATTTTTGAATTACCAGAAGCTAGCAATATCAATAAAGTTGAAATTAAAGTTGAAAACACAGAAGCTTGTAAACGCTACAGCGGCCTAGTAATTTCGGGTATTACGGTTAAACCATCGCCTGATTGGTTAAAAAATTATTTGTTGGCAATTGGCTTACGTCCCATCAATAATATTGTGGATATTACCAATTTTGTGTTACATGATTTAGGACAACCATTGCATGCGTTTGATTTAGATAAAATTAAAGGCAATAAAATTGTGGTGAAAACTGGTTTAGGAAACACAAAATTTAAAACCTTAGACGGCACAGAGCGCACTTTACAAGATAACGATTTGATGATTTGTAATGAATCAGAACCCAATGCATGGCTGGTGTTTTTGGAGGTTTAGATAGTGGAGTAAGCGAAACAACAGCATCTATCTTTTTAGAAGCTGCTTATTTCAATCCTGCTTTTGTTCGTAAAACTAGCAAACAACATGGTTTAAAAACAGACAGTAGTTTCCGTTTTGAGAGAGGTACCGATCCAGAAATGACGATTATAGCTTTAAAACGTGCAGCGGCTTTAATTTTTGAATGTGCTAGTGGTGTTTTAAGTATGGATATTGTAGATCACTATCCTGAAAAATTAGAACCTTTTCAAGTAGCGTTTTCATATTCAAATTGCCAAGCATTAATTGGAAAAGAAATAGACAGAGCTACTATTAGACATATTATTACGTCATTAGGAATTTCAGTTATTACGGAAGGTAATGACGGTTTATTATTATCAGTACCTCAATACAAAACGGATGACTCACGAAGCGGAGTGATTGAAGAAGTGATGCGTATTTATGGCTACAACAATGTTGAAGAAAGTACTCAAATAAAATTCACAGCTAACTTTGCCGATAGAGAAAAAGCAACGGCAACTGAAAACACCACTGCCAACTTATTAATTGGTTTTGGTTATAATGAAATGATGGGATTATCTTTAACTAAAGAATCTTATTACACAGAAGGAACGCCTTTAGTGAAAATTTTAAACCCTTTAATGCTGATTTAAATGTGATGAGAAATACTATGTTATTTGGTGGTTTAGAATCATTAGCCTATAATATCAATCGTAAGCAAGCTGATTTAAAATTATTTGAATTCGGGAAAACTTATGAGAAAGTGGATTCTGATTTTAAATATGCCGAAACAAAACATTTAACCTTGTTTGTTACTGGAAGAAAATATGCTGAGAATCCTTATGGAGAAAACAATAAAGTAGATTTTGCTTATATCAAATCTTGCATAGAATCTATTTTAAATAAACTCTCTATCAAATTTAAAATAAGTGAGGTTAAGCGACTCTAACTTTAGTTATGGTTTATCTTACGATCAAAAAAACAAACACTTAGTAAGCTTTGGTTTAATTGATAAAACAATCTGTAAAAAGATGGATGTGAACACGGATGTGTTTTACGCTGATTTTAATTGGGATAATGTATTAGCCTTAGTTGGTAAAACAAAATTAGAGTTTACGGAAATCCCTAAATTCCCAGCAGTTCGTAGGGATTTAGCATTATTGTTAGACAAAAAATCACTTACAAAGAGCTAGAAGAATTAGCCTATAATGCAGAACGTAAACTATTAAAGTCGGTTAATTTATTCGACATCTACGAAGGCGATAAATTAGAGGCTGGTAAAAAATCGTATGCGGTGAGTTTTATGTTGCAAGATGAAGAAGCAACTTTAAACGATAAGCAAATAGATAATGTGATGCAAAAGTAATTAAACTTATACCGAAAATTAGAGCAGTTTTACGCTAAAATTAGCCACTTATCGGCAAAACCAAACCACTTACCAATTTGTTGTATTAGTTGAGTTTTATTCACTAAATTAGATTATGCTAAAAAAATCTTTCATTTTCATTTGCTTGTCGTTAATGCTATTATTGACAAATTCCGCTTTTTCTCAAGCAACAAAAACGGCTAAAACAAATAGCGTTACACCTTCAAAAAAATACAAAGAGCCAGTTTATACTCGTTGGAGCTTAAAAGCTGGCGCTAATTTAAGTGTAATTTACCTTGCAAGAAATATAAAAGAAAAGAACAATGAACCTGGTTTTTGTGCTGGTTTAACTTACGAAGCAACCGATTTTGTAAGAATATCTACTTTATATTCACGTTTTCAGCCAACCAATATTAAACCCACTTGGTTAGATGTGAGAGCCAGTTCCTACGAAATAAATTTAGAGGTAATGGCAAAATTTCCAAACAAAAAAACTTTACTCTATCCATTTGTAGGTTTTAGCTACAATACTTATAGAGGATTTTTTACTGGAGAATCAGACTATTTGGGTTTAAGAGAATATTACAGAGTAAATTCAGTAGTTCAAAATAATTGGTTAGGTATAAATTTAGGTACTGGCTTAGAACATAATTTTGGGAATCCTAGGTGTTTTTCTCTTTGACTACAGAATGCGTGTTGGAAGAGAAGAAGAAGCGATTAATATTATGGATGTTTGTTACACTGCCGGACTAAAAGTAACTTTCCTTACGGAAAACTAGCTAAAAAATCGCCAATCCAAATGATAGATTTCATTGGTTCTAAAAGAAAGATTTTATTTATTCTTCTTTAAAAACTCTTGAATCAATTGCTCGTCGGTTTTGCCGAAATTTTTAATAGCCGCTTTAGCATCTTCTGCAAAAGCACTTTTAGGATATTCTCTAATCACTTAAGGTAGTATTTTGCAGCTTCTTCTTCATTGTTTAATTTAGTAGCATCATCATACAATTGAGCTAACAAAAATATAGCTGCGCCTCTATTTTTAAAATCCGGAAACTCATCAATACATTTTGTAAAAAAGGCTTGAGCTTGTGAAAATTTATTTAAAGTTTGTGCTACTTGTCCTGCTTTAATAAAAACGGGTGCCAGGGTATCTTCCTTGCAAATATTAGCGAAATTATAAAAAGCTATGATGGCTTTCTCGGCATCATTACCGTTAACCGTTGTTGCTCTTAACAACACATCATCGGCAGCTTTAGCTTCTTTAAATAATGTTTGGCAATCATTTGATGGAACTATGACTGAATCTTTTTTTACAACTGGTTTGTTTTTCTGCTGGAGTATTACTTCCACAAGATGCAAACAACACTATTCCTGAAATTAAAAATCCAATTTTATATAACATGATTATTTTTTAGGTTGAAACACTCTTGTTTTATAATCTGCTCTGAATTTCCCTTTACTAATATCGGTTAATTTACCTCCAATTAATTTACGCTTAAAAGGATTGATTTTATCCGTAAATAAAATACCTTCAATATGATCGTATTCATGCTGAATAACACGAGCAATCACACCATCATAGGTCTCTTTATGTTTTTTAAAATTCTCGTCGTAATATTCAATAGTTAATGTTGGTTTACGCAATACGTCTTCTCTAATTTTAGGAATACTTAAACAACCTTCATTAAATTTCCACTCCTCACCTACTTCTTCTAATATTTGTGCATTGATAAATGTTTTTTTGAAACCATTCATTTGCTTCATTTCTTCTGCAGTAAATTCTGGTTCCTCATCTTCATCCACTTCTGCAAACGGAGAAGCATCTACCACAAATAAACGAATGGCTTTATTAACTTGTGGAGCAGCTAAACCTACGCCATTAGCTTCGTACATGGTTTCGTACATATCCTTAATAAACTGCCCTAAATTAGGATAGTCTTTATCAATGTCAACACATTTTTTTCTTAAAACCGGATCGCCGTAAACTACTATTGGTAATACCATTCCTTTATCTAATTATGAGTTTTGAGTTATAAATTATGTTTAGTTTAACGTGTATAGTTTGGAGCTTCTCTTGTAATTACAACATCATGTGGGTGACTTTCTTTAACGCCTGCTGCGGTAATGCGAGTAAATTTAGCATTTTGCAAAGCCTTAATATCTTTAGAACCGCAATATCCCATTCCTGCTCTTAAACCACCAATTAATTGATACATCACATCTGCTAAATGTCCTTTGTAAGGTACACGTCCACTAATTCCTTCTGGTACTAATTTCTTAATATCATCTTCTGCATCTTGGAAGTAACGATCTTTAGAACCTTTTTGCATTGCTTCTAACGAACCCATTCCTCGGTAAGCTTTAAACTGACGACCTTCGAAAATAATGGTCTCTCCTGGACTTTCTTCAACACCTGCAAACATACCACCCATCATTACTGTGTGAGCACCAGCCGCAATTGCTTTAACGATATCACCCGTGTAACGAATTCCTCCATCAGCAATAATTGGTAAACGACCTTTTAATGCTGCTGCTACTTCCATAATAGCTGTTAATTGAGGGACACCAACACCTGCAATAACACGCGTTGTACAAATTGAACCTGGTCCAATACCTACTTTTACACCATCAGCACCTGCTTTCATTAAATCTAAAGCAGCATCGCCAGTAGCGATATTTCCTACAACCACTTGTAAATCTTTGTATTTCTTTTTTACTTCTTTTAATTTAATGATTACTCCTTTTGAGTGACCATGAGCTGTGTCAATAATAATAGCATCTACACCAGCTTCTACTAAAGCATCTACACGCTCCATCGTATCAGCAGTAACGCCAACCGCAGCAGCTACACGTAATCTACCTCTATCATCTTTAGCAGCATTAGGACGTACTTTAATTTTGATAATATCTTTATAAGTAATTAAACCAATTAAACGATTGTTTTTATCGAGGATTGGTAATTTTTCAATTTTATGATCTTGTAAAATTTCTTCGGCTTGTTTTAACGTCACACCTTGTTTTGCAGTAACCGCTTTACTAGCAGGCGTCATGACTTCTTTCACCAAACGTTTTAAGTTTTTCTCGAAACGTAAATCACGATTCGTCACAATTCCAACAAACTTTTTATCAGCATCTACTACTGGCACACCACCAATTTTGTTTTCAGCCATAATTGCTAAAGCATCATTTATGGTAGCAGTTTGAAGTATGGTTAAAGGATCAACAATCATCCCGCTTTCGCTACGTTTTACTTTACGCACATGCGCTGCCTGCTCGGCAATCGTCATGTTTTTATGCAGCACTCCTATTCCACCTTCCTGAGCAATTGTAATAGCCATTTGATACTCAGTAACAGTATCCATAGCTGCTGAAACAATTGGAGAATTTATACGGATGTTTTTAGTAAACTGACTAGAAATGTTTACTTCACGAGGTAAAACTTCTGAATAAGCTGGAACTAATAATACATCATCATACGTTAAACCTTCGGGAGCAAATTTGTTTGCTAAAAGTGTTGATGCCATAAGAATGAATTTTCGGTGTTAAAATTCGGGCAAATATACTCAATTTTTTCTGTTAAAAAAATAGGAAATAAGTTGTAGTAATATGAGTTAACTAAAACTTCATATAATATTGCTATTCTTTAGTTTCAGGAGGTTTATTCTCTTCCGATTCTCGATAATGATACACGATTTGAAAAGGATCTAAAGATGGTTTATCATTTTGCATTTGCCTAAGTATTTCTTCCGCTTGTTGCTCTTCTAATAGCTGTTGATTAGCAATCGCTTCTAAATCAATTTCTTCTTCTGGCCATTGGTATGCTATTGGCTGCGGACCGTCTTTTCGGTAATTATAAGCTACTAATACGCCCGATATGGCTCCAAATAAATGCCCTTCCCACGATACCCTTGTATCAAATGGAAAAATACCATGCGTGATACTTCCATACATAAAAACCACAAAAGCCGAAACCATCATTAATTGTTTATGTTTTCTAAAAACTCCACTAAAAAATAAGAATGAAGCAAATCCGTAAATTAAGGTGCTTGCACCAAAATGGTAGTTGGGAATGACATCACTATTTCTACCACCAACCCATAACCAGATTCCGCTAATAACATAAATCCAAATAATAGCAGGCCAAGCAATGGGTTTATAGAAATAAAAAATCATAGAACTTAAAATAAGAATCGGAAGGCTATTATTAATAATGTGTCCAAAATCGCCATGAATAAAAGGAGAAAACAAGATGCCTTTTAAACCAGATATGGTTCTTGGATTGACGCCAAATAAATAAAAATTTAAGTCCCAATTGAAATCTGCTAAAAATACCGCCCAGCATATTGTCAAAAACAATAAAGGGTATTTAATAACCGATAATAATTCTGATAGAGGAAATTTTCTCATAACAGAGTTTCTCCAAAAACATACCAAGCCATAAATACTGACAATAATCGATTTTTACAGTCAGTCTGTCTGAAAACAAAAAAGCCAGAGCTAAACTCTGGCTTTAAATCATAATATATTTATCTCTTAATTTGTTTTGCCTGGATATATTTTCAATGCTTCTTTTAAGCACAAAATAGCATTTTTTAAATCTTCTTTATTTAATACATAAGCTAAACGCACTTCGTTAGTTCCTGCACCTGGTGTTGAATAAAATCCTGTTGCAGGAGCCATCATCACTGTTTTACCATCAAACGAAAACTCTTCTAATAACCACTGACAAAATTTATCTGAATTATCAATTGGCAAGCGAGCAATACAGTAAAAGGCACCGCTTGGTTTCGGACAAAACACACCATCAATTTTATTGATTTCTTCAATCACATAATCTCTACGTGCAATATATTCTGTTTTTACCCCGTCAAAATAAGATTGAGGTGTATCTAATGCAGCCTCTGCTCCTATTTGTCCGTAGCTTGGTGGCGATAAACGAGCCTGAGCAAATTTCATAGCTGCTGCCATTACTTCTTTGTTTTTACTAATCATCGCTCCAATACGAGCACCGCAAGCACTATAACGTTTAGAAATAGAATCTAATAATACTACATTATTTTCAATCCCATCTAAATGCATTACAGAAACATATTCTTTTCCATCATAACAAAATTCACGGTACACTTCATCACTTAACAAATACAGATCGTATTTTTTTACTAAGTCACGCAATGCCTCTAATTCTGCTTTTGTATATAAATAACCTGTTGGATTTCCAGGATTACAAATCATAATCCCTTTTGTTTTTGGTGTAATTACCTTTTCAAAATCACTAATTGGAGGCAATGCAAACCCCGTTTCAATATAACTTCTTACTGGTACAACTTTAACGCCCGCTGCAGTAGAAAAACCATTGTAGTTAGCATAAAATGGTTCAGGAATAATGACTTCATCACCTTCGTTAAAGCAAGTTTTCATGGTAATTTCAATCGCTTCAGAACCACCACAAGTAATAATAACTTCAGATGCGTCGATATTGATATTATATGATTTATAATAATTGCATAATTTTTTACGGTAGCTTTCATTACCTGCACTGTGACTATACTCCAAGACTTTAAAATCGGCTGTCTTAACTGCATTTAAAAAAGAAGGAGGTGTTTCAATATCAGGTTGACCAATATTTAAGTGATAAATTTTAGTACCACGTTTTTTAGCCGCTTCGGCAAAAGGAACTAATTTACGAATTGGAGAAGAAGGCATTTCAATTGCCTTTGTAGATATTTTTGGCATAACGCAGTTTTAAATTTGAAGAGCAAAAATAAGCATTTATGCTCTATTTATGATACTATTTGTATGATAAAAACGGTATAAAAATAGTAGATTTGTTTGTTGTAATACTTCTTAAAAAATATGGTTTCAAACAAACGAAAAATTATTAACGACCCCATCTATGGCTTTGTAACATTGCCAGATGATTTGGTATATGATTTAATCAATCACCCTATTTTTCAGCGTTTGCGGAGAATTAAACAATTGGGTTTAACCAATTTGGTTTATCCTGGGGCATTACATACTCGTTTTCATCACGCTATTGGAGCTATGTATTTAATGATAGAGGCTATACAAGTGTTGAAATCAAAAGATATTAAAATTACTGAGGAAGAATCAAGGGTAGCTATTGTAGCGATTTTATTGCATGATATTGGTCACGGTCCTTTTTCGCATGCTTTAGAGCATACCATTGTAAAAGGAATTCATCACGAAGATATTTCAACAATGTTGATGGATGAATTGAACAAAACTTTTAAAGGCAAATTAAGTTTAGCCATTAAAATTTTCAAGAACGAACATCCTAAAAAATTCTTACATCAATTAGTTTCTAGTCAGTTAGATATGGACAGATTAGATTATTTAAATAGAGACAGTTTTTTTACTGGTGTATCAGAAGGTGTTGTGAGTAGCGACCGTATTATTAAAATGCTGAATGTAAAGGATGGAAATTTAGTAGTTGAGGCAAAAGGAATTTATAGTGTTGAGAGTTTTTTAATTGCTCGCCGTTTAATGTACTGGCAAGTGTATTTGCATAAAACTGTTTTAAGCGCAGAGAAATTATTAGTGAATGTTTTAAAACGTGCCAAAGAACTATCACTGGCTGGCGAAGATTTATTTGCGACTCCTGCTCTGTCTTTATTCTTAAAAAACAATTTCAGCAAAAAAGATTTTATTAGTAAACCAGAATTATTACAGCAGTTTGTCTTATTAGATGATTACGATATCATGGCTTCTGTAAAAGTATGGATGAATCATAAAGACATTGTTTTATCAACTTTATGCACAAATATCATTGATAGAAACTTATACAAAATTGAATTACAAAACAAAAACTTCACGCCTAACTACAAAAACCAAATTCAAGAAAAGGTGATGAAGAAATATAAACTAACGAAAAAGGAATCTGAGTATTTTGTATTTGCGGAAAGCGTCAATAATAGTGCTTACAATTCCTCTAAAGTTCAGATTAACATCTTACACAAAAATGGTCAATTAATTGATGTAGCAAAAGCATCTGACCAATTAAATATAAAGATGTTGAGTAAAAAAGTAACGAAATATTTTTTGTGTTATCCAAAGGGAATTTAAACTCATAAAAAAAAGCTGAACTCACATTCAGCTTTTTTTACTTTATCCCGGCATACGACTAATCTGCTTTTCCATTTGTTTTAATTGAGAAAGAATTTCGTCGTTTTTAGGTTTTAAATCTTTTGCTTTTTTGAAATGTTGTTTGGCAATTTTATATTGCATACGCTGAGCTTCAATATTACATAATTGTAAATGAGCGGCTGCTAAGCTTTCTTTATCCGGTATTCCAGCTTTTACCGCTTCCATTAAATGAAGACGAGCTTGTTTTGTATTACCTTTCTTTAATTCAATAAATCCTAACTGCATTAAGTTAGAACCTTCCATATCACCCGTAATTTTTGATTTAATTTTTAAGCTTTGTCTGATATTCGATTCTGCTTTATCTAAATCATTAGAAGCCATTGATAAATTACTTTGCAACATATAATAACCCGAACGAATTGGCTTGAATAATAAACGTGGGAACTTAATTTTATCTAAATATAACTGTGCTTTTTCAACATCACCATCCGTAACAGCTTCTTGCACAATACGCATGGTTCCCATCATAAAATACAAAACAATAGAAATAATGGCTAATGAGTAACAAATCCATTCAGTAACTGGATCTAAGAAAAAATGAGATAAAACACCTAAAGCAATTAGGCCAATAATAAATTGTAATCGGTATAAAATGTAAAAGCGTAGGAACTTCATAAGTTTATTTTAGTTAAAAATCAATCCAATCCTCTAATTAGTTTATGTTAGAGGGCATCAAAGATAATTATTTTTTATTGACTTTAATATTTGTTTTCACTATCATTTAACGGAATTTTGATCAAAAAAAAACGTCCTTCTATCTAAGAAGGACGTTTTTAATAATTAAGTACTTATTAGTTAATGATTAATTTCTTAACCACTTTGTTGTTATCAATAGTTAATGATACAAAATAAATACCTGCAGTTAATTTACCTGAAGCGTTAACAGCATGTTTATTAGTTACACCTGCATTTGCATTTAATTCATTTTGTTCTACAATTCTACCAGTTACATGATATACTAAGATATTAACTTTTGAATTATTAGGTGAAGTGAATTCTACAACAGAAGCACCATTAGTTGGATTTGGATAAATTGATAATCCTAATGAATTTTCAAATTCACGAATTCCAACTGTTCCAGAGATATTAATATTATCTAAATAAAGGTTTTGTGATTCACCTCCATCAACATCATTTTTAAACCAGAAACGGAATTTAACATCTCTCTTTCCAACAAGAGGAGAAGTACCAAAACTAGGTATAACTACTGTTTCCCATTTATAATTTGTTGCTGTATAGCTTGTTGCTGTACTCCAAGGGTTATAAGGAGCATTAACTATACTACCAGTATTAGTAGCCATTACAGAAGCAGTTGGACTACCAATAAATGTTTTCCAAGTACCACCACAATCTAAACTGTATTGAACTTTAAAAGTATCACGTGTTACACCAGTTTTTCTAGCAAATGAATAATCAAATTGGAATCCAAGATTTGATACATTTGAAAAATCGTAAGAAGCAGTCTCAATAATATCAACATGTCCAGCGTTTCCAAAAACACCAACATCACCATTTGCATTAGGTAATACTAAAGATTTTGTTTGACCTGGAACAAAACCAGCACCATATTGATTAGATATTTCCCATGTAGGAGAACCGATATCATTATTAGAAGGAACAAACCAACCAGCAGCAAAACCTTGGAAATTTTCAAAATCTTCAGATAATGTATCTGAAACAAATGCAGGTGCATTTGAATTCCAATTTGTAACTACTGAGCTAATCGTTTTTGTTGAAACACCTTGAGCATTAGTTACAGTTAATGAAACCGAATAAGAACCAGGAGTTGAATAAGTAACTGTTTCGATTGCTGCTGTAGAAGTTGATGGTGTACCACCTTCAAATTGCCAAACATATGATAAACCAGTTCCATTAAATGCTGTACTTGTATACACAATTGACTGTCCAGCACAAGTACTCATTTTATTTGAAGCAAAATCAGCTACCGGAGCACAAGGAGAAACTGTAGTTGGAGTATATACTGTATCGTTTTGATTTGTAGTTGAATTAAAAGTGATTGTTCTGTTTAAGATACCAGTAAAATATAAATTCTCATTTGTAATCAACATACTTCTATTTCCAACAGCAGAAGTTGCAGATAATCTTACTTTATCATTTTGCCCTTTTGTAAACATTTTAGGGCAAGAAGAATAATCCATGATATTTTCAATATTTGGTCTTGTAGCATCACAAGTAGCCATTGTTTTATTTACACCAGTTGTAGGTGAAGGAGTAGTTCCAATATTTAAATTATACTCTTCAAATTCACCATTAGTTAAAGATGCAGTTGCTCCAGTAACAGGAACGTTACTTGTAATTACTCTCATTCTATATAATGCATAAGAAGCAGCAGGAATTACATGACTTGCTGTAAAAGTTTGTGTACCAAATAATGATGCTGATGACGTAAAAATATTTTCACTTGCATCAGCAAAATCCCCATCTTTATTATAATCAATATAAACACCAACATAATTATTTTCAGCAGCTTTCGCTACACTAGTAATAGTAATTGTTTGTGCAGCACCACCAGCGTTAAAATCGTTACCATATACCATCGAAAAATCAGAATACTCACCTGCTGTACCAGTTGCTACAACATTTGAAGTATCATTTAATGGAACAATAGATGTTCCATTAAATGTAAATAAGTTTCTTACGATTGTTCCATTTAATGAGTTTAATGCAGTAATGTTATCCATTTTACCAAATTTAACTCTAGTAATATCAGAACTATCTGCAGGAGTAGATACAACTGGTGCAGTAGTATATGCTGCCGGTTTAGGGCAAGTACTAAAGAAACCTGTTGTCGGAGGAGTATCAGCAATGTCATCATTTCCACATTCAAAACCTGGTTCATTTGAACTACCAAACGTATGGCTTAAACCAAACCAATGTCCAATTTCATGACTTAAAGAACGAGCATTTAAACCACCAGTTAAAAAATCATTACGATAAACAATAGCATCAGCTGCAGTAACAGGTGATGTACCAGGTAAATAAGTGTATCCAACAATAATTCCACCACCAACTACTGGTCCACCAGAAACAATGTTTTTTACAATATAAATATTTAAATATTTAGATGGATTCCAATCACCAATACCATAAGTACTGTATTTATAATTAAACACATCCCCTTGAGACCATTGCGTGTTATCATCATAATGGTGAATAATACCATTTGTACAATTTCCTTGAGGGTCTTTTTGTGCCAATACAAAACGCATGTTAGCATCTTCATACAAAGGTTGAAACAAAGGATCTATTTGATTCACATCTAAACCTAATTTACCATAATCGCTATTAACCTGCGCTAAAGCAAGGATACATTCATTATCATCAATATTTGCACCTGTTCCGTAAGGCTCACCTTGATGTAAAATATGGAATACAACAGGAACCGTATATGTTGGCTGAACTGAAGATGTTTTTGAGGCTGCATTTTGCTGTAAAAAAGCTTGATACTCAGCTCTAGAAGCAGCTTCAGCAGCGTTTAATTTAGCAGCATAACCTGGTAAATTTTTTATAAAATATTCGCGGGCTTGGTAAGTACCACAAGGTTGAATTTCCTGAGCCTTAATAGAAGCGGCCATCAAAAAGCAGGCTGTAGCACTAAGTAATAATTTTTTCATTTTTATATAATTTATAAATTAAATAAATGGGGATTTATTATAAAGACAAACTTAACGATTAATTTAATTAATACAAAATATTGTTAAAAAGTTGATAACACCCAAATTGTTAAAATTTTAAGATTCTGATTATCAATTAACTTGATTTACTTGATTTCTTTCCACTCGGTTAAATCTCTGATAACAACCGAGGCGCAAGTCATCCCAAAAACTGCTGGGATATAAGAAATAGTGCCATAAGCTGATTTCTTGAAATTAGTACCATCTGTTTTCATAATGGAGCGTTTATCTGGTAATTCAGTAGAAAAAACAGCTTTAAACCCTTTTCTAATACCTACCTCTTTTAGCCTTTTACGCAAATAATAAGCCATTGGACAATGACAAGTTTTAGAAATATCTAATACTTTTAATTGAGTAGGATCCATTTTCCCCCCTGCTCCCATCGAAGACACTAAATTATGTCCCATATCCAAGGAAGTTTTAATTAAATGTACTTTGGGAGTAATACTATCGATGGCATCAATCACATAATCAAACTTTTGTTGAAGTAAAAGAACCATTTTTTCAGGATCTTGAAATTCAGAAATCACATTCAATTTTACAGAAGGATTAATTTGCAACATGCGTTCTTGCATCAACTTAGCTTTACCCATACCATGTGTGGTTGATAAGGCTTGTAATTGACGATTTCTATTTGTTGGATCAACCACGTCTCCATCAACAATGGTTAACTCTCCAATTCCTGCGCGACACAATGCTTCGGCTGCATACGACCCTACTCCACCTAAACCAACAATAAGTACATGTGCTTTTTGTAAATTATCAATTCCTGTATCGCCAACTAAAAGACGAGTGCGTTGCATCCAATGTTTATCTTCCATTTGTTTTAAATAAGACTGTGAAATTAGTATAAATTTTTTCTTTTAAATCATCTTCTTGTATTTGAAAACAAGCAGCTGCTTTTTTATATACTTCTTCTATTAAAACAGATTCGTTATTATCAGTTTCAAGAAATAATTTTTCAAGTGGTAAAACATTAAAATCAACGTCTTTTTTTTTGAAAATTGAATAATTTAATGAAATGTAGAATCCTTTATCTGTCAATTGTTTCGCTAATTGTAATGACTTATTAAATCCATGAATAACTAAGGGAATTTTAGAATGATATTGCGTACAAATTTCTATCAATTCATCAAAAGCTTTTACACAATGTATGATGACTGGCTTTTGAAATTTAACTGCTAAATCTAACTGAGAAATAAATACTATTTTTTGAAGCTCTAAATCAATATTAATTATTTTATCTAAACCACATTCACCAATTGCTAAGCAATTTGGATGTTGAATTATTTTTTTAAATTCCAATGTCGAAACTTGTAAATCAGCGTCCCACGGGTGAATTCCGATAGAAAAATATTTTTCCAAATAAATATCTTTATCAAAACCAAAACGGTTATTAAACAAAAACACACCATTATCTTTCGATAAATGGTGTGTATGTATGTTAATGTATGGGTTTGACAAAACTATAATGCTTGAGAAAAACCTTCTCTGATTTCGTCAGCTACATACTGACCACCATATAACTTATCTTTAATTTTAGAAAAACATTCAATCGTATATCTTACATCTTCTGATGTATGCATAGCCGTTGGAATTAAACGTAAAATAATCATTCCTTTAGGAATTACTGGATAAACAACCATTGAACAGAAAATCCCAAAATTTTCACGTAAATCAATTACCATGTTTGTTGCTTCAGGTATTGATCCATTCATATAAACTGGTGTTACAGGAGTGTTAGTCACACCAATATTAAAACCTGCATCAACTAATCCCTTTTGTAACTCGCCAGCAATGTCCCATAATTTAGTACGGTATTCTGGATGTTTATTAATTAACTCTAAACGTTTTAATAGACCATAAACCAATGGCATTGGTAATGATTTAGCGAAAATTTGAGAACGCATATTGTAACGTAAATACGTTACAACTTGTTTTGTAGAACTAATATAACCTCCAATTAATGCAAATGATTTAGCAAACGTTCCAAAGTAAATATCAATTCCATCTTGGCAACCTTGTTGTTCACCTGTTCCACCACCGTTTGGACCTAATGTACCAACACCATGAGCATCATCCACAAATAAACGGAAAGTGAATTTTTTCTTTAATTCAACTATCTCTTTTAATTTTCCTTGGTCGCCACGCATACCAAACACGCCTTCAGTAATTACTAAAATACCACCGCCAGTTTGTTCTGCTAAACGTTGTGCACGAACTAATTGTTTTTCGCAATCTTCAATATCGTTATGTTTAAACACAAAACGTTTTCCCATGTGCAAACGCACACCATCTAAAATACAAGCATGAGATTCTGCATCGTAAACAATCACATCATGTCTATCAACTAATGCATCAATAGCAGACACCATTGCTTGGTAACCAAAATTACAAAGAATCGTATCTTCTTTTTTCGATAATTTAGATAAACCTTGCTCTAATTGCTCATGTAAATCAGAGTTTCCACTCATCATACGAGCACCCATCGGTAATGCTAAACCAAATTTAGTAGCGCCTTCAATATCTGCTTGTCTAACTTCTGGATGATTTGCTAATCCTAAGTAGTTGTTTAAACTCCAGTTTAATAATTGTTTTCCTCTGAAACCCATGTGTGGAGAAACATCTCCTTCTAATTTTGGAAATGTAAAATAACCGTGAGATGCTTTTGAATGCTCTCCGATAGGTCCCATGTTCTTTTCAATTTTTGCGAATATATCTTTCATAATAATTTGTGATTTTAGAGGTGTTGAAATTTATAGAAGGTTCAAAATTAATAAAATTAAATGACTTTTTTAATGACTCTTAACATGTGAGAGTATTTTTTATTATCAGAATGAAAAATACCGTAATGATCAAACTTATCAATACGCACACAACCGCTAGCATGAATGATTTGCTGATTTTCCAAAACAATCCCAACATGAACGATGTTTCCTTCTTCGTTATCAAAAAAGGCTAAATCGCCTGCTTCGGCTTCTTCTACAAAGCTTAAAGGTGTTCCAATTTCTACTTGCTGACTAGCATCTCGTGGTAATTGATAACCATTTAATTTATACACTAATTGTGTAAATCCAGAACAGTCAATACCAAAAGGACTTCTGCCACCCCACAAATAAGGAGCATTTAAAAATAAATAAGCTGTATCTTTTAAATCTTTAACTGTCTTTTTAATTTGAATATCTGATGTTTGTCCCTCAAATAAATATTCAGAGTCACCAATCTTTAACTTTCCATTTTTAAAATTTGGCAAACTTGCACCAACCGTTATTGGAAAAACAGAATTATTACTGACATTACTAATTACCTGAACCAACTCTGAACTTAAAGTATTATTAACTAGAGATTTATAATCGGCTGTTGTGATACGATTATGTTGTTTGGCGCTAATCCAACAAGGGTAATTATCGTAATTGGTAGTAATTTGAATCCAATCTTCTCTGTCTTCAATTATGGTGTAGGTTTCGCCAAATAATAATTGCGTTACCATTTCGCTGGTGCTAGATGGTTCTTTCCTGCATGGAATAACACTAAGAGAGCAAATGCCAAAATTCATACGTAATTAATATTATTTTTAATGGTCGTATGGCATAGCCATGTTATTTTAATGCCTTTTGCACTCAAAGAAACATGGCTATTTCATAGGACTAAATTAAAGTTTGTTTGAGCACAACGTTAATCAATCTTAAATAGTTATTCACTATCCATTATTAATTGATGAGATAAAAACATTAGTCGTAATTTTACGTTTCTTTTTTAAAGACAATATTCATGAAAATTCTATATACCTACATAAAAACTCACAAACCATTGCTTTTTTTAGCGCTATTTTTAGCCGCTATCAATCAATGCTTCTCTCTTTGCGACTCCATCATCACTGGTAAATTAATGAACGAATGCGGTGTAGGATTAGCAAACTTTGATCATAATTATGCAAATTTCACCAAGGCTGTAATTGGCTGGTTAGCATTGTCGTTAGGCGCTGCTATGATGTCGAGAATTGCTAAAAATTTTCAAGACTATTTTACAAATATAATAATACAACGAGTTGGAGCTCAAATGTATACAGATGGTATCCAAAAAGCACTTCAATTGCCATATCAAGATTTTGAAGATCAAAGAAGTGGTGAAACATTAGGCAAATTACAAAAAGTAAAAAGTGATTGTGAGAAGTTTATTACATTTTCAATTTCCATGATTTTTCAATCATTGGTAGGAGTTACTTTTGTTGTTATTTATGCCGTAAATATCCATTGGTTATTGGGACCAATATTTTTGGCAACTGTTCCTGTCATCGCTTTTATTAGTTCTTTCTTAGGTAAAAAAATCAAAAAGGTATCAAAAGAAATACTAGGAGAAACCACTGCATTAGCAGGTGCGACTACAGAATCCTTAAGAAATATTGAGTTGGTAAAAAGCTTAGGATTGACTGAACAAGAGGTTAATCGTTTAAATACAACTACCATTAAAATCTTAGGATTAGAATTGAAAAAGGTTCGTTTTATTCGTTCATTAAGTTTTATTCAAGGCACTACTGTTCACTTTATGAGAACCAGTTTAGTGTTTGCATTATATCTATTTTTGTTTCATGACATCATTAAGCCTGGTGATTTAATTACTTTAATGTTTTTCTCTTTCTTTTTATTTAATCCATTACAAGAGCTCGGAAATGTGATTGCAACCTATAATGAAACTAAAGCGTCGATGGATAACTTTAGTAAATTAATGGAATCAAAAAGTGAAGCGAAACCTGAAAGTCCGAAAACAATTGGCGCTATTAACAATTTACGTTTTTCTAATATTACATTCAAACATCAAACCGCAAATTCATACGCAGTAAAAGATATTTCGTTTCAAGCCAATGCTGGAGAAACGATTGCTTTTGTTGGTCCATCAGGAAGTGGAAAAACAACCTTAGTTAAAATGTTAGTAGGTTTATATAATCCAAACGAAGGTGATATTTTTTACAATGAGAAAAATGCCAAAGAAATTGACTTAACGGAATTAAGACAACAATTAGGATTTGTAACTCAAGATGCTCAGTTATTTAGCGGCACTATTAAAGATAATTTATTGTTCGTAAAACCAACCGCTACAGACGAAGAGATAAATGACGTGTTACAAAAAGCTGCCTGCCAAAATTTACTGAAACGTGCCGAAAATGGTTTAAATACAACTATTGGCGAAGGTGGCATTAAAGTATCAGGTGGAGAGAAACAACGTTTATCAATTGCTAGAGCGTTATTACGTAATCCTCGTTTATTAATATTTGATGAAGCTACTTCTGCTTTAGATTCGATTACTGAAGAAGAAATTACGCAAACCATTAGAAATATTTCTTCAAAGAAAGACCAAATTACCGTTTTAATTGCACATCGTTTATCTACCATTATGCATGCTGATAAAATATTTGTATTAGAGCAAGGCAAAATAATTGAACAAGGCAAACATGCAGATTTATTAAATGAAAAAGGCTTATACTATGCCATGTGGAGACAACAAATTGGTGAAAGGAAGTAATTTTATTTCTTATAAGGATAGCTTCTATTCTTAGGAATATTGTTAATGATAACGGCTACCGTAAACAAAATCAATACTCCAGATAAAACAGGAGACAGTATATAATAAAATCCTAAGGCTTTTATTTTTTCGGAACCAATGTTTGCAATCAAGGCTGTTGCCCCTCCAGGAGGATGCATGGTTTTAGTTATTTGCATGGATACAATCGACAAAGAAACAGCTAAGGCTGATGATAGCCATATTTGGTCGGGAATTAATTTATGAATTAGCACGCCAATAAAAGCACTAATTAAATGTCCGAAAATTAAATTACGAGGTTGAGCTAAAGGACTATTTGTAGCACCAAAAATTAAAACAGCAGTAGCACCAAAGGAACCTATTAATAAAATGTTATCAGTTTGTCCAAATTGAGTGCCTTGTAAATATCCTAAAGCTGCAATGCCAATAAAGGCACCAACAAAAGTCCAAATGTGATCAGATGGATTTAAAATAGTTTGCTTATAAACAACATATTTTGATTTACGATAAGCTCTATTAATTTTTTGTTTCACGGCTAATGAATAGTTTTTATCAAATCAACTAATTTTTGTTTTTCGAATTTCCAATTATTAGCAACTGCTGCTATTACTGTATTACTTTTATATTCTAAATATTCTTTACTGCTTAAAAAATCGTGAATTTGAGACGCTATGTGTTTTGGATCATGATTTTCGATAAATGTTCCAATATGATAAGCATTTATTAAATTTTCAATTTCTGGGAGCTTAGTTGCTAAAATTGGGATACCGGCATGCATATAATCAAACACTTTGTTTGGCAATGAAAAATGATAATTCATATTAGAATCCTTATCAATCGTTACTCCAAGGTTTGCGTTAGACGTATAATGCCTTAATTCGGATGCAGGAATCTTATCAATAAATTTGACTTTATTTTGCAGTTGATATTTTATGGTATTCTCCTTTAATTGATGAATCACATCGCCACTTCCAATAATTAAGAGTAAATAATTATCATCTAAATACTGAAATGCTTCTACTAATTCTTCGGCACCACGCTGCACGTTTATTCCTGCACCTTGAAGAATTACTATTTTTTTAGTAAGAGGTAAATTTAATTCTGAACGTGATTTTAAACCCACTATTTTAGGGTAATGAGGAATGTTTCTCACAAAAATAAATGGTACTTTATATTTATTGGTAAAGTAATTAGCAATACTTTGATTAACCGTAATACAATATTTTAATTTAGGAACAATCCATGATTCCAGCTTTTCCCAAATGCGTTTTTTACTGGGATTGTTTTGTAGCTCTGGCACTTCACAAAAAATTTCGTGACTATCATAAATCAATGGGATCCCTTTTAATTTAGATACTAAATAGTTGGGTAACAGGGTATCTAAATCATTTGCCAATAAAGCATCTGCTTTTGTAAAGAGCAACACAAAAAATAAGCGAATATTAAAGAACACATAAAACTGCGGTCCTTGTTCAAATAACAATTTCATGCGTTTGCAATCGTAATCTCTTTTCTCTAAAGACTTTGATGCTTTTTGCTGACGACCAACCAATAGTACTTGATAATTCAATTCAAATAAAACAGAACAGGTACGAGCTACGCGCTGGTCGGTAACAAGGTCATTAATAACAGAAACTATGATTCTCTTTTTTTGCATTTTACACTTAGCATATCCCCCTCTGGAGGGGGCAGGGGGAGGATTTATTGTTTTTTTAATTCTTCAATTGTTAATAGAATAACTTTACTCACACTATTTATCTCTTTCAAAACTTCTTCGTCTTTAAATCGAATGACTTTAAAACCTGCATTTTCTAATCTTTGTTGTCTTATCATATCTTTTTTAATTACATCATCTAATAAATGAGTATAACCATCAACTTCAATAATTAATTTTAACTCTTTACACATAAAATCAGCTATGTAATTTAAAACAGGGCGCTGACGATTAAAAGTATAACCCATCTGTTTTGCTCTTAAAACATATTTCCACAAACAAGCCTCTGCTTTTGTCATTTGCTTTCTATTTTCATTAGCAAATGGTTGTAGATTTTTATTATATAATAAATGGTTATCTTTTTCTGCAATCATCATTTTCCTCCCCCGCCCTCCGGGCACCCCCTCAAGAGGGGGAAACGTTTCATTCAATCTTTTAATTTATAATTTCTTAAACAAATCCATCGCTGCCTGATACGGATTTATTAAATTTTGTTCTAACTGTTTTTCAATTTTTAATATCTCTTCTTTAATAATTGGATTTGCATAAAAACGCTCAATCAAGGTGTCATTAATAGTTTGGTGTAACCATTGTTTAGTTTGATTCGCACGTCTTGTTTCAAAAAAGTGATTAGTGATTGTATGACGTTTGTATTTATCAATCATATCATACACTTCTTTAATGCCTTTATTTTCGGTACTTGAGCAAGTTAACACTTCTGGAATCCAATTACTTTCGGTTGGTGGAAAAAATGCAATGCCCTAGCATATTCACCACGAGCCATTTTAGCTTTATCAGTATTCGTTCCATCTGCTTTGGTAATCACCATACCATCTGCCATTTCCATAATACCGCGCTTAATTCCCTGCAATTCATCTCCTGCACCAGCTAACATCAATAATAAAAAGAAATCCGTTAATTGATGCACAGCCGTTTCGCTTTGCCCTACTCCAACGGTTTCAATAAATATATAATCGTATCCTGCTGCTTCGCAAATAATAATACTTTCTTTGGTTTTACGAGCCACACCTCCTAAACTACCAGAACTTGGCGACGGACGAATAAACGCTTTAGGATGAATAGATAACTGTTCCATACGCGTTTTATCTCCTAAAATACTTCCTTTACTTAACTGACTGCTTGGATCAATTGCTAATACAGCCAATTTATGTCCACGATTAATCACTTCTAAACCAAAGCTTTCAATAAAAGTACTCTTCCCTACTCCTGGTACACCCGTAATTCCTAATCGAAATGAATTGCCACTGTGTTTGATAATGGCATTAATGATTTGCTGAGCTTGTTCTTGATGTTCGGGTTTGGTAGATTCAACCAAAGTAATAGCCTTACTTACATAAGTAATATTAGATGATAAGATGCCATCTATATATTCGTTTATGTTAAAGACTTGTTTCATTAGTTATAAGCAAAAATAAGATTTAATTTTTATGGATTTTAGCTTTTATAAAATTCCATATCATAATATGTTTTTTAGATTCAAAAAAGTGATTGATAACCTCTAAAACTAAAAAGCCTAATAGCAAAGAAACGCCATACTGAAACCATTCGGGCATATCATTTACCACCACTTTTTTTCTACCAGCTAACCCAAATAAATTTTTAATACTTCTACGCTCTGTAACATAATGAGTAAAAGAATTACTAACTAGCAAAGCAATTGCAAAACCAACTAAGTTTCCGATAGCTTTTTGAATAACCACTTTGGTTAAATAAGTTCTAGTAAATCGTTTAAAAAAAGGTGTTGGTTTTTCTTCAATTCATAACCAAGTATTTTTTATTTTTCAAAACAATAGCATTTTCTTTATTTTCATTGAGCCAATTAGAAAACTCATTTTTTCTTCTAAAGTCTCTTCCTTTGAAATGTGTTTTGATATAAGTACTAGTATTTTTGGGTCATTCATTTTTAAATTAATAAGATAGCATTAAGGTCATATTTAAAACCGTAAACAAAAATAGGCTTTAAATTGTCTTATATAGGTTTCAATTTAACAATTGATAACTATTTTAGTTAACCTATAAATACTTATCTTCAAAATCTTGTACTTCAAATTCTACTATATGAAAAAAACAACTCTTACTTCTTGCTCTTCCTTTATTTGGATATATATCACATTACGCTCAAAACTCTGCCGACATCATTCAGGGTTTAAAAAAATTAAATACCGTTGGAAGTGTGTTATATGTAGCAGCTCATCCTGATGACGAGAACACACGGTTATTAGGGTATTTAGCAAATGAAAAGAAATTTAGAACTGGCTATTTATCATTAACACGTGGAGACGGTGGTCAAAATTTAATTGGGAAAGAACAAGGCGAACCGCTAGGATTAATTAGAACACAAGAATTATTAGCAGCTCGAAGAACGGATGGCGCTGAACAATTTTTTCACAAGAGCTAATGACTTTGGTTATTCAAAAACTCCAGAAGAAACATTTACCTTTTGGAATAAAGACAGTATTTTGGCAGATGTAGTTTTAACGATTAGAAGATTTAAACCAGATGTGATTATTTGTCGTTTTCCTACAACTGGCGAAGGTGGACATGGACATCACACAGCATCAGCTATGTTAGCGGTTGAAGCTTTTGATGCAGCTGCAGATCCAAAACGTTTTCCTGAACAATTAAAATCTGTTCAAGTATGGCAAGCCAAACGCATTTTTTGGAACACCTTTAATTTTGGTACAACCAACACCACTGCTCCTAATCAATTAAAAATTGATGTAGGAGTGTTTAATCCTTTATTAGGAAAAAGCTATGGCGAAATTGCTGCGGAGAGTCGTTCTTGTCATAAAAGTCAAGGCTTTGGTTCTGCTAAACAACGTGGTTCCAATATCGAATATTTTAAATTACTAAAAGGCGATAGTGTTGCAACGGATTTATTTGAAGGCATCAATACTACTTGGGCAAAATTTAAAGGACAAGATAAAATTCAAAAATTAATAGATGATTGTATTAAAAAATATAATCCTCAAGCACCTGAAAATAGCCTTACAGACTTAGTTGCTATTTACAAACAAATTCAAGCATTAGATGAATCAAATGAAAATTTACGCTACTGGAAAAAGCAAAAGCTAAAAGAGACAGAGTCTTTATTGCTAGCTTGTTCGGGTTTATGGTTAGAGGCTTCAACTTCTGATTATATTGGAATTACAGGACAAGATGTTGCTATCACCACACAAATCGTAAATCGTAATAAAAGCGATGTAAAACTAAATAGTGTTTCTTATTTAAATAGTGATACAACAACGGCGTTGACTTTAAAAGCAAATGAATTGTATACTTTTAAACGTAAAGAAAAGTTATCTAATTCACTATCTTTTTCAAATCCCTATTGGTTAAATCAAAAACACGATATTGGTTTGTATACCGTTACTAATCCTAATTTAATTGGTAGACCAGAAAATGAATCCAATACTAAAGTGGGTTTTAATATTTCTATTTTGGATTTAAATTTGAAAATTGAACGCCCTTTAGTTTATAAATTTACGGATCCTGTTAAAGGAGAAATTTATCGTCCCTTTGAAATACTACCACCTGCAACGGTTAATATTCCTGAAAAGGTATTTGTATTTACAGATGCGACTCCTAAAACTATTTCAATTACCATTAAAGCAAATGCTGCTAATACAAATGGTACTTTACAATTAAAAGGCAGCACTAGTTGGAGTATCACCATTAAAAATCCTGAATTTAAATTAGCTAACAAAGGTGATGAAGCCATTATTGAAGCAACGATTGTTGCAGATAAAAATGCAAAGGACGGACAATTACAAGCATCTGTTTTAATAAATAGCGTTTCATACAATAAGAGCATTAAACGAATTGAGTACGATCATATTCCTTATCAATTTATTTTAAGCGATGCTGAAGCAGGTTTAGTAAATATTGATTTGAAGAAAACGGGAACTAACATTGGCTACATTCCGGGAGCTGGAGATGACGTGCCAGCTGCATTAAAACAAATTGGTTATAACGTTACTATTTTAACTGATGAGTTATTAAGTAATGGAAATCTATCTCAATATAATGCTATTGTGTCTGGTGTTCGAGCATACAATACCAATGATAGATTGCAAGTACATTATCCTAAACTAATGGAATACGTGAAAAATGGAGGTAATTTAATTGTTCAATACAATACAAATAACCGCATTGGTCCAGTAAAGGCTAATATTGGTCCTTTCCCATTTACTATTTCAAGAGACAGAGTTACAGACGAAAAAGCAACTGTTGTATTTAGTAACGAAAAACATTCTGCACTTAACTTCCCAAATCAAATTACTCAAAAAGATTTTGATGGCTGGATTCAAGAACGTGGAATTTACTTTGCCACTGAAATTGACAAACAATATGAAACTATTTTTAGTATGAAAGACCCTAATGAAAAAGCAAGCGATGGTAGTTTAATTATTGGTAAATATGGCAAAGGGAATTTTGTGTACACAGGTTTAGTTTTCTTTAGAGAACTCCCCGCTGGTATTCCAGGTGCTTACCGTTTATTTGTAAATTTATTGAGTTTACCTGAGAATAAGTAAAATTTAAACACATAGGCACATAGTAAACATAGAAATAATTAATCAGTAAAAATCTGCCCAATCCGTTTTATCCGTGTTCCTATTAATCAACCATGAATAAACTAGAAGAAGAAAAATCACCAATCTTAAAATCATGGCGCAATGTTTACGCTTTGGTTATTGGCGTATTAGTAGCTGTTATTGTTTCTCTTTATTTTTTTACCCAACATTATAAATGAGTTTTATTGATTGGATCATATTAAGTATCACACTTTTGTCCATCGTAGGTTACGGCGTTTGGAAAAGCCGTCATACAAAAAGCATTGAAGGCTATTTATTAGCAGATAGACAATTACCTTGGTATCATGTGGGCTTATCCGTTATGGCTACGCAAGCTAGTGCTATTACCTTTTTATCTGCTCCTGGACAAGGTTATACAGATGGTTTACGATTTGTACAATTTTACTTTGGTTTACCATTAGCCATGGTTGTACTCTGTATTACCTTTATTCCTATTTTTCATAAACTCAATGTTTTTACGGCTTACGAATTTTTAGAAAAACGTTTTGATAATAAAACAAGAACACTCACTGCATTTTTATTTTTACTGCAACGCGGACTTTCCACTGGGATTACCATTTATGCACCGGCTATTATTTTATCTACCATTTTAAATATTGACGTTAACTATACCATTGTTTTAAATGGACTCATTGTAATCGCCTACACCGTTTATGGTGGAGCTAAGGCCGTGTCCTACACACAACTGTTTCAAATGAGTGTGATTTTTGCAGGATTGTTTTTAGCAGCTTACATGGTCGTTCATTTATTACCTGATAACGTGAGTTTTAGTGACGCTTTACACATTGCAGGTAAAATGGATAAACTAAACGCTATTGATACTAAGTTTGATGTGAATAATAAATACAATATTTGGTCGGGAATTATTGGCGGTTTCTTTTTGCAATTGTCTTATTTTGGAACCGACCAATCTCAAGTTGGTCGCTATTTAACAGATAAATCTATTGCACAAAGCCGTTTAGGTTTGGTGATGAATGGCTTGGTAAAAATACCAATGCAGTTTTTTATTTTATTAATTGGCGTACTCGTTTTTACATTTTATCAGTTTCATCAATCGCCCATCTTTTTTAATAAAGTAGAAGTAAGTAGCATCCAAAACAGTGAATACAAAGAAGATTTTAATGCATTAGAAAAAGCCTATGTTTTAGCTCATACCGAAAAACAAGTTGAAGTCAAAAAGCTTGTAGAAGCTATTCACAGTGAGGATGAGCAAGCTATTAATACAGCAAGAACAAACGTGCAAGCGGCTGATAAAAAAAGTAATGCGATTAGGAAAGAGGCGACCGCTTTGATGCAAAAAAATAATCCGAAAGCGGATGTGAATGACACAAACTATATATTTTTAAATTTCATTACCACACAATTGCCAATTGGTGTGGTTGGATTATTGATTGCTATCATCTTTTTAGCATCCATGGGCTCGATGGCTAGTGGATTAAATTCATTGGCATCAACCACCATTATTGATTTTTATAAACGCTTATTTAAAAAAGAAGAAACAGACAAATCTTACTTATCGGCATCGCGTTGGACAACTGTTATCTGGGGTTTATTTTGTATTATGGTGGCTTTTTATGCCAGCCGAGTTGGTAATTTAATTGAAGCCGTTAACATTTTAGGTTCTTTGTTTTATGGAACCATTCTAGGCATTTTCTTAGTAGCATTTTATATGAAACGTATTAGCGGAACAGCAGTTTTTTATGCAGCTTTATTTGCCGAAGCTTTTATTGTATACGCTTGGATAACAGATTTAACTGCCTTCTTGTGGTTAAACGTGATAGGATGCTTATTAGTAATGGCATTTGCTTATTGCATTCAATTGATATTAAATAAAAAGAAGGTTGTGCAATAGTTTGGGCGTGCCCCGCAAAAAGGCCGCGGGTCGTGCTTTACGCTGCAATCTTTTTTCGTACCTCAAAAAGGATTTACGCTACAATCACTCACGCAAACATTAAGCACTACAATTACTTATCATATTTAAATCAGAGTCGCGTGAAGGATTGCAGTGAAAATCCTTTTGACTGTCTCTTGCAAAAGATTGAAACGGAAAGCCTGACCGCTTTTCGCGGACACGCTCAAATAATCTAGCCATCCTAAAACAAAAAAGTCCTACCGTTACCGATAGGACTTTTTGAATTATAAAAACTCTAAATTATTTTTTGCAATCTGCAATGATTTTATCTGCCATTTTAACGTAAGCATCATCTTGATCTGCTGTTGCTAAAACTTTTGCTTGTTCAGCAGTAACTGCAGCACCTTTTAAATCTTTAGCTTTAAATTGGATTTTTGCTTTCAATAAAACTACCCAATATGCTTTAGGATTATTTGCAATTGCTTTGTCAATCCACTCAGTCGCTAATTTCAAATCTTTATCATTTTCATAATAATAAGATGCAGCTTGGTAATAAGTACGATTATCTTTCATAACCGTAGATTCGATTGTTTTCATAATCTTAGAATCAATATCAGCTGTTACTTTAAAAGCCACACGAGTTTTTTCCCAAGATAATTCGATGTTAGCTGAAGTAGAAGTAATATCTGCTACATTAATTTCAAACGTTTCTACTTTCTCAGTTAAAGCTGTTGGTTTTACAGTAAAACGTAATACTTCATCTTCTTTTTTATAATCAGCAACATTACCACCTAATGTTAAATCTTTATATAACATTAATTCCCAACTGTCTTTATTAGGAACCGAATATAAAGCATAAGTACCCGCTTTTACTTCTGTACCTTCTACTTTTACATCTTCGCCAAATGTAATTTTTGTAGCACCATTTGCACCTGTACGCCATACTTTTCCAAAAGAAACCACATCGCCATAAACAACACGACCTTTTGCGCTGGGACGAGAATATTCAATCGTAATATCAGATAAAGCAAAAGCTTGTTTTACTGTTTGTAATGGACTTGGAGCTGGCACTTTTAATTGTGCGCTTAAAGAAGTTGTTGTAAGAGCTGCAATGGCAATTGCGCCTGTAATCGTTTTTAGTTTGTTTAATAACATAGTTTTATTGGTTTTTAGTTTTGTATATATAATACAATTAAAATGGAATAATGTTTCCAAAGATAAAACTTTTAACGAGAAATGTTTGATTAAGAATTTATTAAATCTACGTACAAATCTTCCACTTTTTTGCGCGCCCAGGGTGTTTTACGTAAAAACGTTAAACTCGATTTTATACTTGGATTTGATTTAAAACAATTAATATCAACATGATAAGCTAATCCATCCCAACGGTAATGTTGCACCAAATGTTCTAAAATCATTTGCAGTGTTTTACCGTGTAGTGGATTATTTTTTTGTTCTGGCATTATTTATAAAAAAGTTTTTGATTTTTAAGTTGAGTTAATTCCCTCTTTGAAGAGGGTGCCCGAAGGGCGGGAGATGTCACGATTCTTTTAGTTCTTCTACTTTTGCTTGCAAACAACGAATCACATCATTCATATTTTTCTTTACATCTAAATCATTAAATCTTATAAAATGAACTCCTAGTTTTTCAAGAGTTTCTTGTCTAATTATATCATTTATTTGAATATCTGTATTCAAGTGACTATCTCCATCAACTTCAATAGCCAACATTATTTCATGGCAATAAAAATCAACAATATAATTATCAATAGGAACTTGTCTATGAAACTCAACACCTAGAGTCTTTTTTTGAATTTTCTTCCATAATAGCACCTCCGACAAAACACCTTGTTTTCTAAGCTTTTTAGCATAGTCTTTTAAGATAGGATTATATGGTAATATCTTATTTTTCAAAACATCCTCCGTCCTGCGGACACCTCCTTCAAAGGAGGAATTGATTTAATTTAAAATTCGAGATTTAATTTTTCCTTTATACTTTACTATTTACCTAAACTCTCCGTTGCTTTTCTAACACTACCATACTTCAATAACAATTCCTTAGCTACCTCATAATCTTCTAATCCAGTATTTTTCATTACCATTCTAGTTCCTCTATCAACTAGTTTATCATTACTCAATTGCATGTCCACCATTTTATTTCCCTTCACGCGTCCTAATTTAATCATCGCAGACGTTGAAATCATATTCAATACTAGCTTTTGCGCTGTACCCGATTTCATTCTGGTTGAACCAGTTACGAACTCTGGACCAACAACTACTTCAACTGGAAATTTAGATACTGTAGCAACTGGTGAACCGTTATTGCAAACAATACAACCAGTTTCAATATTATTTTTATTGCATGTTTCTAATGCACCAATCACATAAGGTGTTGTTCCTGAAGCTGCAATTCCAACAACCACATCATTTGAATTAATTTTATATTCTTGTAAATCTGTCCAACCTTGGTTCACATCATCTTCTGCAAACTCAACAGCTTTTCTAATAGCAGTGTCTCCACCTGCAATTAAACCTACCACAATTCCTTGTGCTATTCCATAAGTTGGTGGACATTCGCTCGCATCCAATATTCCTAATCGTCCGCTTGTGCCTGCGCCCATATAAAATAGACGACCGCCTTGTTGCATTTTAGAAACAATCACGTCCACTAATTTTTCAATTTGAGGAATCGCTTTTTCTACAGCTAAGGGAACTGATTTATCTTCTTTATTCATATTCATTAATAATTCTTGAACACTCATAGTTTCAAGGTTATTATAATATGAATCGGCTTCGGTTGTTTTTTGCATTTTTTTATTTTTTTTATTTAACCGCAGAGACGCAAAGATATATTCGCAGAGTGCGCAAAGTATTCTCTTGTTTCTTTGCGAAAAAACTCAGCGTTCTTTGCGGTTAGATTTTAAGCAAATTGTTTAACGTCTTTATCTGTAATTTCTTTACCACATAAAATAATTAAACGTTCAATCACGTTTCTAAATTCACGAATATTTCCTGTCCAGTCTTTTTGCTGCAATGCTTTTAAAGCATCTTTAGAAATGGTTTTCATCGGCATACCATAATCTGTACAAATCATATTTATGAAATGATCTGCCAATAATGGAATATCCTCTTTTCTATCATTTAACGATGGAACTTGAATTGGAATGACACTTAAACGGTGAAACAAATCTTCGCGGAATTCTCCTTTTTCAATTTCTTTACGTAAATCTTTATTAGTTGCCGCTAAAATTCTTACGTCTACTTTTATTTCTTTATCACCACCTACTCTCGTAATTTTATTTTCTTGTAAAGCTCGTAATACTTTAGCTTGTGCAGATAAACTCATGTCACCAATCTCATCTAAGAAAATAGTGCCGCCTTCTGCTAATTCAAATTTACCTTTACGAGTTGCTACCGCGCTTGTAAATGCTCCTTTTTCGTGACCAAATAATTCACTTTCAATTAACTCACTCGGAATAGCGGCGCAGTTAACTTCAATTAACGGCGCTGCTGCCCTACTACTTTTATTATGAATTTCGCGAGCTACTAATTCTTTTCCGCTCCCATTACTTCCTGTAATTAATACACGAGCATCTGTTGGCGCCACTTTATCAATCATATCACGAATGTTATTCAAAGCTTTTGAATCACCAATCATTTCATAAACCTTCCCAATTTTCTTTTTTAGAATTTTCGTTTCGATGACCAAAGTTGATTTATCCATCGCATTTCGAATAGTCACCAACAAACGATTCAAATCAATTGGTTTTGCTAAGTAATCAAAAGCGCCTTTTTTAACAGCGTCAACGGCGGTTTCAATATTACCATGTCCGCTCATCATAATTAAAGATGACTCGGTGCCATGCGCCATTAATTTAGCTAACAATTCCGTTCCATCTAGCTTTGGCATTTTGATGTCGCTTAAAATCACATCGTAGTTACCTTTCAAAGCCATATCTAATCCTTGTTGACCATCTTCTGCTTCGTCAACATTGTATTTTTCAAACTCTAAAATTTCTTTAATCGTTCTGCGAATGGCTTTCTCGTCGTCTATGATTAATATTTTTGGCATACATTATAGTTAAAGTTTTGGTTTACTTAAGTTGTTGTTCTAATAATTAACCTATTTTCTAAATTTCCTTTTCTTAATTGTTTGGTTTACTTTTTAACCAACGTTTTGCTTTTACTGCTTTACTAACTTTAGTTGGCTTGCGTGGCTTTATTGTTTTGAATCCTAAAAGAATTAATTTGTAAAATTTCTCTTTGACTAATTCTTTATTTTTTAATTGTGTTCTATCCGTTTGTTCTTGTAAATGTATGGTTGTTTCTTTTTCAAGTTTCTTTGCCAACTTATGAAGCAATATCATTTTCTCTTCTTCTGTTAATTTTTCAGATTCCGAAATATTAAACCACAACTCCACTTTTGTTTCAACCTTGTTGACATTTTGACCTCCAGCCCCACCCGAACGCGCTGTTTTAAACACACATTCTTTGATGAGTTCGCGAGCTTTTATGTCTTCAATCGTTTTCATTTTTTAACCGCAAAGAGCTAATCCATCAGCTGGCGGATCGCAGAGTTCGCTATGTATTAAAGTCGCTGTTTAACAGCCTCAAACAAAATCACACCAGTTGCTACCGACACGTTTAACGAAGCTATATTTCCTACCATCGGAATTTTAACTTGCATATCGCTGCGTTTTAAATATTCATTAGAGATTCCGTTTTCTTCAGAACCCATAATGATTGCTGATGGTTTTGTTAAATCGGCATTAAAGTGATAACTCGTTGTTTTTTCGTGACAAGCAATAATTTGCAAGCCCGATTCTTTTAAATACTCAATGCTATTTTTTAAATTATCTACCCTACAAACTTTCATTCTGTTCAAAGCACCTGCACTTGTCTTAACCGCATCTGCATTTATCTGTGCTGCTCCTCTACTCGGAATGACAATAAAATCAACGCCTGCACAGTCAGCACTACGAGCAATGGCTCCAAAATTACGAACGTCAGTAATTCTATCTAAAATCAATACTAAAGGTGTTTTTCCTTTTTCAAAAACATCTGCTAATAAATCTTCTACTTCGTAATAAGTAATTTGAGATACAAAAGCTAAAACCCCTTGATGATTTTTAGAAGTAATACGGTTGATTTTTTCGGGCGGTACAATTTGAATAGGAATATCTAAGTCTTTAATTGCTTTTCGTAATTCGCTATACAATTGATTAGATAAACCTTTTTGAATAATGATTTTATCAATTTCTTTTCCTGCGCTAATGGCTTCGATAACAGCACGTGTACCAAAAATTAAATTCTCTAAATTCTCTTCACTATTTCTATTATTTCTTCCTCTGTGATGATCCATACTTATAATAAATTGAATTGTTTTAAATGGTGATTAGCATGCTTGTGCAATAAATGCAACCACTCTTCGTAATTAAACTCACCAAAAAATGGGTTTAAATTTTTAGAATCAGGGTTTGATTTATAAAACTCCATAAATGCTTTTATTTCTTTTTCAAGCTCCCAAATCGCTTCTGTTATCGAATGGTTTCTTAAAGGAGCTGGTTCCTCGCTCATCAATACATTTTTAGTATTTTCTTTAAAAGGAGTTTCGCTTAATGCAAAGGCTCTTACTTTAGGCAAAATAGCTTCGGGTGTCTGTGCTGGTAATTTAATTCTTCCGTGTGCATTGGCAAAAGCATCGGTCATGTGCTCTATCATGCCTTGTGGAGATAAAACGCCCCATAAACCAACTTCGTTATCAGATAATTGTTGCAATAAAGGAATATATTCTTCTTTTAAAAATTGCTCTTTTGAGTTCATATAGAGATTATTATGTCTATTTTATTTATCTTTGTAAAGATAAATGAAAAAATCATATTTATACGTCCTAATTATAGCTATAACAAGTTCTTTACTGTTATCAAGTTGTTATATATTTAGAGGCAAAAATCATTGTGATACCTGCCCTACTTTTAATAAAAAACCAAAAAAGAGAAGGCATTAGATTACTTGATCTTAAATCTCAATCCTGCATATAGCATTCTACCATAAATTGGTCCCCACACCATACTGGCATCAAAGTATTTATTAAATGGTGCATCGCTTGCCACAATAGGATTTGGCTGCTTATAATCCAATGCATTTTCAACTCCAATGTAAATATGAAAATCAGCACGCTTGATTTTTGTTAGGTAAGTAATTTGCGCTAACACATTATAAAAATCAGGCGAATACTCAGCTCGCTGATATGCTTCAGGATTATTACTAGTATTTGGTAAACGCTTTTTACCATTGTATTGCAAGGTTGCATCAAATAGCCAATGTTTGTTTTTAGTTTCGTAACCAATATTAATAAACGCTCTGTGCATTGATACTAAAGCTTTTTGAAGCAAACCAGTTTGATAATTTACTTTTGTATCCACATAACGATAAGCTGTTTTAATATTCAAACGCTTACGTACTTCCCACCCAAATTCAATCTGTGCGGTGTTTGAATACGATGGTCCGTTTAAATTATAAAACAAAGCTTCTTGTGTATTATTATCCACATCCACTACCACTTGTTGTGTAAAATCAGTACGGTACAAATCAATGGTTACATAAGCATCTTTGTAATTCAACTTCATTTTTTGAGTAAAGTTAAATCCATAGTTCCAGCCTGTTTCAGGCTTTAAACCATAAGGCATGCTTAAATCACTTGGCTTAATAATCCAATCTCTTGAAGTTGCCATTAAAGGCGTATTCTCAGCAAATACATTCGCTGTTTTTAAAGCTCTACCCCCGCTAATTCTAAAAACGGTTTTACTACCTTTTAGTGCATAACGCATGTGTAAACGCGGTGTAAAAAACAAGCCATAATAGTTATGATAATCGGCACGCAATCCTGCTACTACATTAAATTTCTCACCTTTGTTATGAGCAAACTCTGCAAAAGCTCCAGCCACTTTTTCATGACGATCAAATTTGAATAAACGATAAGTTTCGCTGACGTTATCATCTAAATAACTTGCACCAATTTTATAAGTGTTATCCGTTGTTTTAATAATTCCTTGAAAAATATAATTAGCATAAAATGTTTTTTGTAAACCAGTATAGGTATTTAAACCATAGGTATTATGTTGATTATGATTTAAGTAAGATAACTGTAATCCCATACTTGTTCCTGGTTTCTTTCTGAATACAAATCCTGTTTTACTATATAATTCCCACTTTTTGTTTTTTATTTCAACCAAATATAATGGTAAAGTATCTGCAACAACAACTGAATGCCCAGGACCGTGCGATATTGTATCAAAATCAATGGAAGGATGGTTTTGTCCAGCGTTTCTAACATCCTCCAAATAGCCACCTCCAAATTGCGCTTCAAATCCTTTTCCTGAATTATAAGCATACTTATTCATCACATTATATTGTTTACCAGTTGGAATATCCAAAAAACCATCGTGATTCATATCTTCTTTCAAAGGATTAAAATTTGCATGGGTTAATAATCCAACCGCAAATTTTTCATTAAAACGATGTTTGGCATTCAGGTTATATTCGTTTCGCCCGTTTTGATTCACGTATGTATTAAAGTTTAAACGATCTGAGGTTTCTGGGTTTTGAAATTCCGTATTAATCTGTCCCGTAAAACTTTCGTAACCATTAATCACAGAGCCTGCACCTTTACTTAATTGAATGGATTGAATCCAAGTACCCGGAATAAAACTTAAACCATAACCATTTGCTAAACCACGCATGTATGGCATGTTCTCTTTTGTAATTTGAGCATACTGTCCAGATAATCCCAACATTTGAATTTGCTTAGTTCCAGTAACTGCATCTGCAAAATTAACATCCACGCTGGGGTTGGTTTCAAAACTCTCGGATAAATTACAGCAAGCGGCCTTCATTAATGAATGCTCATTTAATGTTTCCATTTTGATGGTACTCATGTAGGATAATTCTGTTCCTGAAGATTGATACACCACTTCTACTTCGTTTAGCTCTACTCCACCTTTTAATCGGATAGACAAGAACTTCGTGGTATCTTTAATTGCTAAGGTATCACTTTTATAACCAACAGCGGTTATAATTAAACGATTGGTTTCGGTAGTTGATGGAATAGAAAATAAACCATTGACATCTGTTGTTGAACCGATAGATGTATTCAACCAAAATACGGTTACGCCAGGTAGTGCCGACGTATCTTTCTTGTTTTGCGAAATCTCCACCACTCTGCCTTTTACTTGCGCAAAACTAGGTAATGACAAAACAAGCCCAAAAGAGCTAATAATAACTTATTCATGGTTATTATTTTTTCTTACAATCTGTTGATTGATATTTGCAACAAGAAGGCAAAGTATTATAAGCTGACGAATCTGCTTTTTGACTTCCTGTTTCATGACCTGATTTTGCAATAGTTTTTTCTATTTGCTCTAGAGTCACTTTTTTCGAATCAAAAGTTACTGTCAAAATATGCGTTTCTTCTTTCCAAATCGCATTTTTTACGCCTTTGATGTCAGCCGCATTTTCTATACGTTCTTTACATTCCCCACAATTTCCTTTAACGGATATAGTGGATGTGGTTACTGTTGATTGAGCATTAATTTTTAAAGAAAAGATGAACCCTAATATAAATATGATGATTGTTTTCATTTTGAGTTTGTTTTTAATAATATAACCGCAGAGAAAAGAAGAAGACACAGAGAACGCAAAAGTTTTATAAGATAACGACTAATTTCTCTTGACTCTTTGCGACAATACTCTGTCTCTTAGCGTTTAAAATATCAAACTCTAATCACACTACATTCAACAATATCTTGCTGAACCAAATTGGGTGGATGCACTTTTTATCAATGGATAAAAATCGGCAATAAAGCATTTTAAAGGTGCGAAGTTAAAATCAGGTCTTACAATAAATAACTCATGTATTGGAGCCTTAATAGAATTAACTAAAGTATAAAAGGTAAAGTCTTTTTGAAACGACACATGAACCAACTCATTCTTGCAACAACCATCATCGGTCATTTCAGCTTCTTCTTCTCCACCACAACAAGATTTAGTTTTAGAAAATAAGGTCACCTTCTCTAACTCTCCTCCACAATAATGAGAAAACACAGATACACCAACTGTAGACAACACATAAATGATGGCTACAAATGCTATAAATATTTTAGAAAAATTCTTTTTCAAAACCTGTTAATTTCTACTGACAAATTTATAATGTATTCTTATTCAAAAATAACAAATTTGTTAAAGAATTACAAACTATATGACTCCTACGGAAGCACAACATAAAATCCAAGACCTCTCTAAGCTATTAGAACAACACAACTACAACTATTACGTGCTTGATAACCCTATTATTAGCGATTATGATTTTGATCAGTTATTAGAAGAATTGATGGCTTTAGAAAAACAGTTTCCTGAATTTCTATCGCCTAACTCTCCTAGCCAACGTGTTGGCGGACAAATTACCAAAGAATTCAAATCGGTGAAACATCAATATGCGATGTTATCCTTAAGCAATAGCTACAATCAAGAAGATTTATTGGACTTTGACCGACGTGTGCGCGAAGGATTGGGATTGGCTTCGGGACTACGAGAGCCTCAGTCACCGTCAGCCCTAAATTTATTTCCTGAAGAAATAGATTATGTGTGTGAATTAAAATTTGATGGTTTATCGATCAGTTTAATTTATGAGAATGGCAAATTAACACAAGCTATTACGCGTGGCGATGGCGTGCAAGGCGATGATGTGACTACCAATGCCAAAACCATTAAATCCATTCCATTACAATTAAAAGGAAACTATCCCGATAAATTTGAAATACGTGGCGAAGTATTTATGCCTCGCCCAGTATTTGATGCCATTAATAAAGAACGAGAAGAAATTGGAGATGCCTTGATGGCCAATCCTCGTAACGCTGCTTCGGGTAGCATGAAAATGCAGGACTCTGCTCAAACCGCTAAACGTAAATTAGATTGCTTTTTATATTATGTGTTAGGCGAAAACTTACCACACCAATCGCATTTTGATAATATGCATGCAGCTAAATCGTGGGGATTTAAAATTTCGGAAGACGCTAAATTATGCAGCGGCATTAACGAAGTGATAGATTTTATTAATTACTGGGATAAAAAACGGTTTGATTTACCTTACGATATTGATGGTATTGTGATTAAAGTAAACGGTTACAACCAACAACAAAATTTAGGATTCACCGCTAAATCTCCACGTTGGGCTATTGCTTATAAATTTAAAGCAGAGCAAGTAAGTACCGAATTATTAAGCATTGCTTACCAAGTGGGACGCACAGGCGCCATTACACCGGTAGCTAATTTGCAACCTGTTCAACTTGGAGGAACAACCGTAAAACGCGCTTCTTTGCATAATGCTGATATTATTGAAAAACTAGATGTCCGCCTTGGCGACATGGTGTTTGTAGAAAAAGGCGGAGAAATTATTCCGAAAATTATTGGGGTTGATTTTAGTAAACGTAAAGCGGATTCTCAACCAACACATTACATTACGCATTGCCCCGAATGTAATACCGAACTACAACGTAACGAAGGTGAAGCCAATCATTTTTGCCCAAATGAAAATGAGTGTCCGCCACAAGTGATTGGAAAAATGGAACACTTTGTGTCGCGCAAAGCCATGAACATTGATAGCTTGGGTGGCGAAACCATTGTGCAATTATTTAAAGCAGGCTTAGTAAAAAACATTGCCGACTTATACGATTTAAAAAAAGAACAGCTCTTGCCTTTGGAACGCATGGCCGAAAAATCAGCCAACAATTTAATAGAAGGTTTAGAAGCCAGTAAACAAGTGCCTTTTGAACGTGTGCTTTATGCCATTGGCATTAGACATGTTGGAGAAACCACAGCAAAAAATTGCGAAAAAGTAAAGACCTTGGATGTTTTGATACACTCCACCAAAGAAGAATTATTAGCCATTGACGAAGTGGGAGAAATTATTGCCATTAGTTTACATGAGTTTTTAGTAACAAAAAAACAAAGCCATTATTGAAAAATTAAAAGCGACTGGTTTACAATTTGAATTAAGCGAAGAACAACAACAAGGCGGCAGCGATAAATTAAAAGATTTAACCTTCGTAATCAGTGGTGTGTTTGCCAAACATAGCCGCGACCAATACAAAGAAATGATTGAACTTCATGGCGGTAAAAACTCAGGTTCCATCTCCAAAAAAACAAGTTTTGTTTTAGCAGGCGACAATATGGGACCAGAGAAATTAAAGAAAGCAGAATCTTTAGGCATCAAGCTAATTAACGAAGATGAGTTTTTGGAGATGCTGGCATAGAAATTTGTATATTTATGAATACCAATAGAAATCATAAAACTGGCGGAATATTGCTAAAAATGAAATACTGGCGCCATAAAATTGTTCCTATATGTAAGTTATGCGTAATAATAAATGAAATCTAAAGAAGAAATAGAGTACGAAGAAAGAGTTAAAAAGCGAGTCTTGATTTTGAGAGAACTTATGAAGGAGGGAAAAATCAGTTTTGCTGAAAGTATGCGTGCTGGTTTAGAAGAGAGTTTTTCCAAAGCGAGGTTTGATGAAAATGGACAACCAGACCTTTCTACAATTGATGGCCGTATCCGTTCAATAGCTTTATCGGCGGAACATTTTGACCATAGAGACAAAATGAAAAGTGCTATTTCACTTAAACAAACTCAGGAAGGATACTTCAACCGAATCTATGGCAATTTCAATCATTTTTATAAAATAATGATTGAAAAAAAAGTTTCACCACATCAAGTAGCAAATGCCATTGCATATGGAAAACAATCTATAGACCATTTGGATGAAGCAATAAAACCAATTTTAAACGACCTCGAAGAATTTTGGAATTTAGTTGCTGAATCTGGTTATCTCCACCTCGAAGATGATTACAATTCAATCAAAGCCGTTTTTGGAGGAGATTTATTTCCATCCAATGAAGAAAACATTGCTTCAAAGTGTGGAATATATACAGATACTATAATTCTTCCTTGCCCATTTATAAGATCAAGGCATATGTTTGATGTGTGGAATAAACAACAAAGAGTATATTTCCTTTTAAAACACGCTTTAAACATTCTACAATATAAAGAACTTGCATTAAGTGAACTTGACAAGCCTATTGTAGTAATTCTTCCCGACAAAGAGATGATGGATGAATTCGCTTATGAGAACATTGCAAAACTTGGCGAAAAAGATGCACTATATCATGCACAAAAAATCTTTGACAGGAAGTTTGAAAGTATAAACGAACTTATGGAATTTGGAAAAAGTTTAGATACTATAGAAAAAGTCGCAAATGAAATAAAAGACCGAAAACGTGTCTTATTTGATACTGAATTTAAAGATTCATTAGAACTCCAGATAAAAAATCAAATGGTAAGCGATACCGCTAAAGCTCTAAGAACTGATAATCCAGGAATTATAGTTTCGATGATGGGTTTCGGTAGAATGAGTGTTTGCAACGAACTATTGATAAAGTCCTCAAAAGTAGGTGGAATTCCGTTAATTGACGCACCAACGTCATGGGAATATTTTAAATGGAAATTAGAATATGATTCGGAAAGAACTTATCAAAATAGTGATTTTACTAAAATGCATATTGTAAAAGGATTGAATGGACTTGACAATACAACACTTCAATGGATTGGAAAAATACCACCAAGTGGACTTATCGAATTACGAAAAAATGGAGCAATAAATGAAATTAGAGAGATTTTATCAAAAGGAATTAACGAATTAGTATTGGCAAATGAATTTGACTTTAAAGCTACGTCAAATGAAGTATTTAACAATCTAAACTTTGCGTTCAATCAACATCAAGAAAATATTAAGAAACTCGTTAACAAGAAATGGAAAATAGCTGGTAAAGATTTTGGTTCTTGGCTTGTAATGGGTTCAGTTGAAATAGCTTCTGCTTGTTTGGGAACACCGTTGTATGGGCTTTCAACAGTTGCTTTAAACCAGATAATTGATGCACCAAAACTTAAAGACTTACCTAATACAGTTGAAAAAATGAAAGAAACAGATAAAGAAAAACAAAATTTGAAAAAGTCACCTTTGGGTCTGATGTTTAGCTATAAAAAATAAATAACTACGCATAGCACACGGCTTGTTCCAGCCTAGCAGACAACAATGCAATTGCAATAGCTGTAGAATTTTTTTTAATTTTTTCTTTGCAATTGCCTAGCAACATTAGTATCTTTATTTAAACATTTCGGCAAACAACGGTTCCAAAACGTTAGCAGCATAGTTATGAAAAAGACACTGATAATAACATTAACAATTCTGACATTCATTTCTTGTAAGAAAGAACATCTTTCCGTTGAAAGTTATTTAGTTGACGAAAGAAATGGTAATCATTTTAATCCATACAATGATGCGAAAGTTAGAATGGTTGTTGACCAAGGCTATGGATATACTGATGAGCTTGGTAGCTGCCAAGTAGACCAAAACGGATATTACAAAATAGCAATAAAGCATAAAAAAACTGGTTTTAATGTAAGACTTCAACTTAGTGTAGGTGACGACTGGCATTTAAATCAAGATCGTAATATGACCGTTAGTAACAATGGTTACTATGACTTTATTATAAAGTGTCCAGTTACGTTAAATAGAGTCATCACAAATCAGACATCTACAAATTTTGACTCAATTGCAATTAAAATAACTAATTCAAAAGGGACGACATTTTTTAGACAGCGACTTTGGAATAATACGACTTTAAATATATCAAACTTAAAAGGTGACGAGAAAAATTACTTTGTATCAAATATTTATGCAAGTGGTCTTTTTGATACACGTTATGACACAATCTATGCAGATTGTAGAGCAACCTTGAGTGATAGTATAAATTATTAATTCAGTAGCTAACACACTAAGCAAACAGTTTGGTAGCCAAAATAGAATACATAATGATCACATTCACTATTAAATAATTATTTTTACTTTATAAACCAATTAAATCGCGGCTGTATTATATATGAATCACATTTTAAAGAACATTTTAATTGGCATTGTATTAATTAGCATACATGCCAATGCTCAATTTAAACCAGTTGAATTAACAGGTAAAATTGGTAAATATTCCATTGAAATGTTTATTACACAATTTGATAAATCAACCAAACAGTTTAAGGGAAGCTATAACTATAAAGGAAAAAAAGGTGCGTTACAAATAAAAGGCGAAATAAGGGGTGACTGCATGAGTATTGACGAATTTTTTAAAAACAAAAATACAGGCTCCTTTTATCTGTCTAAGGAAGATGGTGATTCGCTGAAAGGCTTTTGGAAAGCTGAAAACAAAGATCCTCTAACAGTTTTACTGAAATATAAAAATGCTGAAACTGCAAAACAACTAGCACCCAATGATTTAATGAGCTTAAATAAAAGCACCTCGAATGACATTGACGGAACTTATAAAGTTGAACAGTATTTTATTAGTGATTTGTTTTATCCAAATATTGATTTAGTATTTAATGGCGGCACAGCCAATTTTAAAAAGTTAGGAAATGATTCGTTACAGTTTTTAGTGGAGATGGTTTGTGGCCCAACCTCCCACATAGCATACGCTAGTGGGAAAGCAGTAAAAAAAGGGAACCTTTATATATACAAAGCCAATATTTCTGGTGAAGCTGATAATTGGTGCGAGATTACATTTACCTTTAGCAATAAAAAAGTGATAGCCGTTGCTAATGCTTCTTTTGACTGTGGTTTTGGGGCAAGAGCCTATTTAGATAATGAACTCATTAAAGTCAATAATAAACCTTCATTTAAAAATGAGTAGAATTCGTAAATAGTAAATAAAGTAAACGCAAACTATCAAGTCATGAAAGCACTCCTAGCAATATTCAGTTTCATTGTTTTTATTTCTTGTCAAAATACTTCAAGCGAAACAAAGTATTCAGATGTCTTTACCTATTTTGATAAGAGTTCGAATGACACCATTAAATTTTATGGTTATAAAAATCTTGACACTGCCATTTATTATGCTAAAAAAGAAGATAAAGACATTTTATTAATATTTTCTGGTTACGCGTGCATGTCAATGCCAGGGCGTGAATGGCAAACACTTAGCCTTTATGGCGACAACAATAAAATACAAAATAACTTTATCATTACTTGGTTAGCTGTTGACGACAAAAATATTGCTGCTGATACCAGTCAATCTGTTTTTTGGTATGGTGAACAAAGAAAACTCTTAAGTGTTGGCGACCAAAATAAATACTTTGAGGAGAAAACGTTTAATAAATCTACTCAACCTTTATTTTGTTTTATTGATACAGCAAAAAATGCTTTCGGTAAAATCTTAGGCTACTCTCGAAACGAAAAAGACGTAAAAGCATTTGTAAATAGTGGTTTTAAAAAATAATAGTACAATATGGCATCTAAAACCTATGTTGGCAAAATAAAAGTATTAGCAAGTATAGGTACAACTTCCAAATAAAACTCTAATTTAATTTGATACAATATTCTATTGTTAAGTTATCCCAAAAACCTATTAATCATTAAACAATACATTACTTTTAATGTTACTTAAATTATGATAGGATTTAGATTTTCTAACTACACACAACCCAATCAAACGCCTTTTGATAAACTATTTGATATTTTTAAACAGTTAATTACTTATACTAGCGGCGATTTTGATGAAGCCATCAATTGGCTAACAGAGTTGGATAAAGAATATAAATTAACTGAGCCTGATTATACTATTAAAGACTTTATTGAGGAATTAAAAGACAAAAACTACATCAAATACGACGCTCCAAATTCTGGCAATGTTATTATCACTTCTAAAACCGAACAAGCCATTAGAGCGCAAGCTTTAGAGAAAATTTTTGGTAAACTAAAAAAAGGAAGTGCCGGAAATCACTCTACCAAATATTCGGGACAAGGTGATGAAATGACCAATGATGTGAGACCTTTTCAGTTTGGAGATTCATTAGAGCAAATTTCGATGCTCGAATCATTTAAAAACGCTCAAGTGAATAATGGTATTGCCGATTTTCACATGACTGAAAACGACTTGGCCGTTTCAGAAAAAGAACACAAAAGTCAAACGTCTACCGTTTTAATGATTGACATTTCGCACTCCATGATTTTGTATGGCGAGGATAGAATTACGCCAGCTAAAAATGTGGCGATGGCGCTATCTGAATTGATTAAACGAAAATATCCAAAAGACACCCTAGATATTATTGTTTTTGGAAACGATGCTTGGCAAATTGAAGTCAAAGATCTCCCCTATTTACAAGTTGGTCCATATCACACTAACACTGTTGCTGGTTTAGAACTAGCCATGGATTTATTGAGAAGACGAAAAAATGCCAATAAACAAATCTTCATGATTACTGATGGCAAGCCCACTTGCTTAAAAGAAAACGGACGCTATTATAAAAACAGTAACGGCTTAGATACCAAAATCGTCAATAAATGTCTAACCTTAGCGCAAAGCTGTCGACGATTAAAAATACCTATTACCACTTTTATGGTGGCTAACGATCCATACTTGCAAAATTTTGTTCACGACTTTACAGAAGCTAATCACGGCAAGGCATTTTACACATCCTTACAAGGTTTAGGAGAATTTATTTTCGAAGATTTTGAACGCAATAAAAAAAGAAATTTTAAATAACGATCATTCATATTATGACACCAACTATCAACACATTAGGCGAATTAAAAAAATCAGGATACATCAGTAAATCTATTAAAGATGAATTGAGAGATAACTTGATACAAAAAATTAAAAACAAAGAATCTATTTTTAAAGGTATTTTAGGATATGAAGATACCGTAATTCCTGAAATAGAACGCGCTATCTTATCTCGCCATAATATGAATTTACTGGGTTTACGTGGACAAGCTAAAACGCGTATTGCCCGACAAATCGTTGAATTATTAGATGAGTACACTCCTTATATAGCAGGAAGCGAATTAAATGATGATCCTTTAAATCCTATTTCTAATTCAAGTAAACAATTAATTGCCGAGCAAGGAGACAAAACACCCATTGCTTGGTTACATCGTTCTGAACGTTATGTAGAAAAATTAGCCACTCCGGATGTATCTATTTCTGATTTAATTGGAGATGTAGATCCTATAAAAGCTGCTAATTTAAAATTAAGTTATGCGGATGAACGCGTAATCCATTACGGCATTATACCAAGAAGTAACCGTTGTATTTTTGTGATTAATGAATTACCCGATTTACAAGCACGTATTCAAGTGGCTTTATTTAATATTTTACAAGAAGGCGATATTCAAATCAGAGGATTTAAATTACGAATACCTTTAGATATTGAATTTATATTTACAGCTAATCCCGAAGATTACACCAACAGAGGAAGTATTGTGACTCCTTTGAAAGACAGAATTGGAAGTCAGATTTTAACGCACTATCCTAAAAGCATTGAACTGTCAAAACAAATTACTGCTCAAGAAGCTAAATTAAGTGTGGCTCAAAAACAACATATTGAAGTCAATGATTTAATTGCTACTTTAATTGAACGTGTTGCCTTTGAAGCGAGAGAAAGTGAGTACGTGGATTCTAAAAGTGGTGTTTCGGCGCGTTTAACTATTTCGGCTTATGAAAATTTAGTGAGTACTGCCGAACGAAGAATGCTCATGAACAACGAAGAAAAAACGGTTGCCCGAATTAGTGATTTAATTGGAATTATACCTGCTGTGAATGGTAAAATAGAATTGGTGTATGAAGGCGAGCAAGAAGGCGCAGGCATTGTTGCTCATAATTTACTTGGCAAAGCTATTAGAAATGAATTTGTGGCAATTTTCCCTGATCCCAAAAAACTAAAACAACGTAAAGAAGCGAGTCCATATCAGCAAATAGTCAATTGGTTTGGAGAAGGCAATATGATTGATTTAATGCTTTCTGAAAACGACAAAACGTATAAAAAAGTTTAGAAAGCATTCCGAGTTTAGCAGATTTAGTAGATACCTACACCGAAAAATTAACTAAAAATCAAAAGTTAACAATGATGGAATTTGTGCTATTTGGATTAGCGGAACATTCGTTAATTGGAAAAAATAATTTGGAAAGAGGTATTCAGTTTAAAGACATTTTAGGCTCCATGTTTTCTGAAAAAGATTTTTTTGGAGATGATACTGGAAACTAAGAATTAATAAAAAAAAGAAAACTAGTTTTCAGAAATAGAAATCATTTTAAATGGCAAATCAACCATGCCTTCAAAATTTTTGCCAGCAGCTAAAATATCTTCGTCGTTTTCTTCGTAAATCCAATTAATAGTAACTGGTGAACCTTTGCCTTTATTATATTTTTCAAGCTTTTTAAACACACTTAACAAACAAGCGGAAGAACTACTGTTATAATATTCTAATTGAATATTTAAGATAGTGGCATTTTTAGGGTTTGGATCTGCTAAATATTTATCAAGTGCTGCAAATAATGGATTATAAAATTCAATGGAATTTTCAGGAATGGAACGACCAGAAATAGTTAATTCTCCTTTTTCTAAATCAAAATTAATATCAGGAGTATTTGATGTACCGTTAATTGAATATTTTTCCATGACCATAAATTAAATGCAGACAATTCAAAATGACATTGTTTACATCAGTAAATTTAAAGAATTTTCTTATAAATAGTATATAATACTCGTGAAACTTTAAAATTAATAAGTGAAATGCTAGTTTAACTGAGCGAACAATTCATCTAGCTCCGTTTGTGTTAAATCGCGCCATTCTCCAATTTTTAGCTTATCTAGCTTGATATTCATGACACGAATTCGTTGAAGCTTTATTACTTGATAATCAAAGGCGTTACACATTCGACGAATCTGTCTGTTTAAACCCTGAGTTAAGGTAATTCTGAAAATTCGTTTTGAGTTTGGTTCTCTTGAAACCACACATGGTTTTGTTCTGATACCTTGAATATCAATTCCTTCTGATATTTCCTTTAAAAAGGCTGTTCTTACTGGTAAGTTAAGCGTCACAATGTATTCTTTTTCATGCTCAAACTTCGAATTGCCAATTTTATTGATAATCTCACCATGGTTAGTCAATAAAATCAATCCTTCCGACTCTTTATCTAATCGCCCAACAGGGTAAATAGCTTGCGAATGACCAATAGCATCAATGATATTGTTTTCTATTTTTTCGGAGGTACATTCAATGCCTTTAGGCTTGTTGTAAACAATATAGGTTGGAATAAACTCTTTCTTTTTAAGTTCTACTCCATCAATCAATATAACGTCTCCTTCAGTAATTTTTGTACTGAAATTTGCAACCTTACCGTTTACAGTTACACGCTTAGCATCCACTAATTCATATGCCTTACGACGTGATGTAAAACCTGAGTGACCTATGTATTTATCTACTTTCATTTCTTATTTTTTCTTCTTCTTTTTGCCTTTATATGCTTTATCTTCTTTCTCGGCATCAGCAATTAATTTCTTCCAATTATCATTCACATCTTCCGTTAAAGCTAATGTTTCGCTGTAATCAGCTTTATCAACTGATAATACCGTTACTTTTTTATCCATAAAGCTTTCAATCTCATCTAACACAGGCTTTTCTTCTGGGCTACAAAACGATACTGCCACGCCTTTGTTATTTCCTCTACCTGTTCGCCCTACTCTATGCACATAATTTTCAGCAACATCTGGTAAATCATAATTCACCACATAATCCACATTAGCAATATCAACACCACGCGCACTAATGTCTGTAGCAATTAATAATTTAAAGTCGCCGTTCTTAAAACCGTTCATTACTTCCAAACGATTTTCTTGATCTTTACCACCGTGCATGGTTTGGCTTTTAATACCAACTCTGTTCATGGCTTCATATACGCGCTCTGCACGCACTTTTGTTCTTACAAATACCAATATTCTACTTTCAGGATTTTCATTTACAATTCGCTCCAAAAAGAAACGTTTGTCATCCATGCTCACAAACATTACGGAATGAGTCACATTTTTTGAAACCGGATCTTTGGGAGATATTTGAATTCGGATAGCATTACGTACAATTGAATACGCTAGTTTCTTGATCTTCTCGTTTATCGTTGCTGAAAAGAACAAAGTTTGACGGTGACGTGGCAAATATTTAATTAAGTCTTCAATATCTTTATAAAAGCCTAAATCCAACATTAAATCGGCCTCATCCAACACTAATACTTTTATTTCTCTTAATTTTAAATAACCTTGATTTACTAAATCAAACACACGACCAGGTGTGGCAATCACAATATCAACGCCTTGATGTAATTTTTCAATTTGCGGATCTTGATCTACTCCACCATAAATACCAAGTGTTGTAACGCTTGTATATTTAGCTAGTTTATCAAACACTTCCGTAATTTGTATCGCTAACTCGTGAGTAGGCACCATCACAATAGCTTGCACACCTTGACCTACGCCAGCTTTTTCAATTAAATGAATAATAGGAATAGCAAAAGCTGCTGTTTTACCAGTTCCCGTTTGCGCAATAGCCAAAACATCTTCGCCATTTAAAATGTTAGGAATAGCTTTAAACTGAATATCAGTTGGACGCCTAAATCCTAATTCTTGTAAACTTTGTTTTAGTTCAGGGATAATGTGGTATTCTTCAAACTTCATAGTGCAAAGGTAACAGAATTTAATAAAGCTGATTTTGGCATGTAATGTTTAAAAAAAACAGCTCATAAAACACTATTTAACAGATACCTAAATCATTTTCATCGTAAATAATTTGATATTCATCGACAAATGTATTATCTTTAAAATTCATATATTTATGAATATCCTAACAAAAAATAGTACTGCTGTTATTTCAAGAAAAGAAATACCAAATGTTATTACTGTTATTTTAAGTTCAGATCATATTATTGAAGTAAAATGGAGTGAAGCCCTAACTGAAATTGAAAAAGAACATTTAATCAATTTAACAACTATTATCAAAGAATTAGGGCATGGAAAAAAAATGTTAGTATACATTGACACCTACAACTTTATGGCAATCACTTCTGAAGCCAGAGAATACGCTGCCACCAAAGAAGCGAGTCAATATACATTAGCAAACGCCGTATTAGTAGATTCGTTGCCAAAAAAAATATTATTTAATTTTTACATGAAAATTAATAAACCAGTTGTTCAAACAAAAGGCTTTAGTTCAAAAGAAAGCGCTATTAACTGGTTAAAAGAATGGCAATTTTAATTACACAATCCTTTCTAAATAAAACAATAACAAATCATATTGCGACTGATATTCACGTGCGTAACCTGTAGTGCTATATTCTTTAGGATTTTCGTAGCAAAGCCTTTCGAAATTCGTTAATAAATGATTGAAATTATCAGCATTCATGTGCTTTAAAAACGCCTCTCTGTTTCCTTCTAATAATTTATATATATCTAAAGCAGATTTATGAATAGAGGTGTTTTTATAGTTTTTGATTTCAAGAATCACATCGTTAATAAGCATGAGGCAAACATACTAAAATGCTTCGACTCCACTCAGCATGACAATAAAATTTGCAAGAAAAACAAAGCTTAGTATATTTAAACAATCATATTTATTAATCATTAAAACTAAATTATACAATGAAAACAGTTATTACTTCCGAAAATGCACCATTACCAATTGGTCCCTATAGTCACGCAAACATGGTTCCAGCATCTGGCAATATGCTGTTTGTATCAGGCCAAGTGGCAAAAGACGCTAAAACTGGTGAACTAATTTTAGGTGACATAAAAAGCGAAACTAAAAAAGTAATGGAAAATGTATCTGCTATTTTAAAAGATGCTGGGATGGATTTAACCAATGTGGTAAAGACAACCATATTTATGAAAGACATGAATAATTTTGGAGCAATGAATGAAGTATATGGTTCATTTTTTACTGGTAATTTCCCAGCGCGCGAAACCGTTCAAGTATCTCGATTGCCATTAGACGTTAATGTGGAGATTTCGGTGATTGCTGTTAAATAGTCTTTTCTCTTACTAAAAAATTGAACCACGTAGAAACATAGGATATCAAATGATGGAAAGGCTAGGATAGAAAACAAGTTTTTCTCACATAGCAAATACTATGTTTATCAAGCGAAGCTTGAACTATCCTAATACTCTCATATATGTTCTTAAAACTATGTGCCTATGTGGTTAAATTCAGTCTTGCATTTTAACATATCTATCCATTTTGCCATATTAAAAATTTTACTAAATTTGGTATAACTAAACTAAGCAACATGAAATAACCATGTTTACTGAAATACAAAAAAGTAATCTAAACTGGTTATACCATGAGACAACTAAAAAATAATTTATCCTCATGAAAAAAATTTACACTCTTGTTCTATTAGCTACTATTAATTTTTCGGCAAACGCTCAGGCCTACCGCAAAGGTTCCTTATCTATTAGTATTTCCGAAGGACATACTTTAGCCAATTATAGAACTAACGATATTAGTTCTGGGAAAGAAGTGCTTGTTAACGAAGATGTGATTATTGGCGTGCGCGACCCATTAGTGATTGAATATGGAATTTCGAACCGTTGGAGTGTTGCATTAAGTTCAGGTAACGATATTTTCACCGTTAATCCTTCTAAATATTACGGTTTTTCTACAAGCGATAATCAGGTAAAAATTTCAACCTCTGAATTAAACGCCGAGTGCAGCTACCATGTATTTGTGAATAAGCGTTTAGATTTATCGGTGTTTGTGTCACACGGTATCTTTTCAATTAAAATGAAAGGGAACGATAATGATAATTACTATAATCATACATCAAACGGTACGATTGTAAGATATGGAACACGCGTTCATTATTACTTTTGGAAACGCCTAGGTGCTGTGGGAATGATTAGTTCTTATTTAGCAAATAGCTCTCCTAAAGACGTAAAAGATAATAATGTAGCAAAAAAATATTCCACAAACATTAATGGCATTGCCATTGAAGGTGGTTTAGTTTTTAAGATTTTGAAGTAGTTTCTAAACACTTTCCTTAATCAATCCCGATCTTCTTAATAAAGCTTTAGGGTCAGCCTCTCTGCCTCTAAATCTCTTATATAAAATTGATGGATGTTCGCTACCACCAGCAGATAGTACGTTTTTATAAAAGGCAGTAGCAACTTCTTGATTAAAAATTCCTTTTTCTTTAAAGGCTTCAAAAGCATCAGCATCAATGACTTCAGCCCATTTGTAAGAATAGTAACCTGAAGAATATCCTCCTGGAAATATGTGTGAAAATGAACAAGAAGTACATGTTTCAGGAACCGAAGGCATCAAATCTGTTTTAGCTGTTACACTTATTTCAAAGTCTTTTACGCTTGTAATATCTTTTGGATTTTGGCTATGCCAAGCCATATCCAAGGTTGCTAAACCAATTTGACGAATGGTTGCTAAGCCACTTTGGAAGTTTGATGAGTCTACAATTTTTTGAATAAAATCAGATGGGATAGCTTCTCCTGTTTGGTAATGCTTTGCAAATAAATCCAAGCACTCTTTTTCGTAACACCAGTTTTCTAAAATTTGAGAAGGTAATTCCACAAAATCCCAATACACGCTGGTTCCTGTCAAACTTCCATATTGTCCATTCGCACACATGCCATGTAGCGCATGTCCAAATTCATGAAACAAAGTAGTCACTTCATCAAAACTTAATAAAGAAGGTTTACTTTCTGTTGGCTTGGTAAAATTACAAACGATAGACACATGTGGCCTAACGTTTTCCCCATTTTCTATTTTCTGATTCACAAACGACGTCATCCAAGCCCCTTGGCGTTTGCCAGCACGAGGAAAGAAATCGGCGTAAAACACCGCTAAAAATTCCCCTTGTGCATTTTTTACTTCATAAGTAGTAACGTCTTTATGATATAAAGGAATATCATTACGTTGAATAAAAGTAAATCCATATAAACGTTTGGCAGTTTCAAAAACACCTTCAATCACGTTTTCTAATTTAAAATACGGACGTAACAACTCATCATCAATGGCAAATTTCTCTTTCTTTAGTTTCTCGGCGTAATAAGGAATATCCCATTTCTTCAAATCTTCAGGACCATTATTTGCTTTGATGTATGCTTTTAATTCTTCTAATTCATCTTTGGCAAAAGACAAAGAATTATCCAACAAATTCTCTAAAAAGAAAATACTTTTGTTGGTGATTCTGCCATGCGTTCTTCCAACACAAAATCAGCATGAGATTTATAACCTAATAATACAGCACGTTCGTGACGAAGAATAGCAATTTGTTTTAAGACGTTTTGATTATCATGTTCGTTATTTTTAAATGCCTTAGAGCCATAGGCTTTAAACATCTTTTCCTTTAATGTTCTATTTTCAGAGTAGGTCATGAAAGGACCATAGCTAGGGTAATCCAAAGTAAACACCCAAGCGTTTTCTTTTCCTTTTTCTTTAGCAGTTATTTTAGCTGCTTCAATGGTTCCTTCTGGTAATCCAGCTAAATCAGATGCGTTAGTAATTACTAATTCAAAAGCATTGCTTTCTGCTAAAACATTTTCGCTATAGGTTAATGAACATTGAGATTTTTCTTTATCAATCGTTCGTAGTTTTTCTTTTTGCTCCGCATTTAATTTAGAGCCATTACGCACAAAGCTTTTATAGGTTTTATCTAATAAAGTAATTTGTTCTGGAGTAAGAGTTAATGTGTTTTTAATAGCATACACTGCCTCTACTCGTTTAAACAACGCATCATTTAAAATAATATCGTTAGAGTAATCGCTTAATTTTGGGGAGATAACTTTAGCTAAAGCTTGCATTTCTTTAGAAGTCTCCGCTAAATTTAAATTTGAAAAAGTGGAACCAACAATTTCCAATAATGGCCCTACTTTCTCTAAAGCTTCAATAGTATTAGCAAATGTAGGCGTTTCCTTATTAGTTACAATGGAATCAATTTCTGATAAACCTTGTTTAATACCTTCTTCAAAGGCCGGTAAATAATGGTCTACAGTAATTTTATCGAAAGGAATAGTATTGAAAGGTGTGTTGAATTTTGATAGGAATGGATTACTGCTCATAAAAACGTTTTATTAAATTGTATACATACAAGATACAAAGTAAATATACAATGGTTTAAGAAATTGAGCTATAAAAAAGTCCGCTTATTTATTCAAAATAAGTTGTCGAATGTGTTCCTAACAAGGAAATTAAACAGCCATAGCAGCTTTTGCTACATTTCTATACATAAAAGATGTATAAATATGTCTACGAGCAAAACGACCTTGTGAATCGGCATTCACCAATTTCACGTAAGTATTTTCAGGAACTGAAAAATATTCGTACGCACTTCCATCTTGAAAATCGATGCGTAAACGTTTACCAGTAAAGGTTATATCAGCAATGTTTGAATTAGTGATGGTATTATTATATTCAGGAAGAGTAGCTTCAATAGTTTCAGGAGCAATACTTACTAAAAAGTGATAGGCTTCAATAATTTTTTTACTTTTTTCTTCCACCTCTAATTTTAATTCTTCGTTATCTTGAATTTTATCAGGATGAAACTCTTTCATAAAATTACGGTAAAGGCTTTTTAATTCAGCTAAAGTAACGGCTTTATCTACCCCTAATAATTTTCTGTATTCAATCACTTTTCTCATTGTCTGTTATTCCTTGTATTTTCGGCAAAGATAAGCCAAAATCAGGTACAAAAAACATAAAACATATTGATATTCTTTAAAATTGTTGCCCTTCGACTTCGCTCAGGGTGACACTTAACATTTTTTTAATAGACTTCTAAGCCGCATTCTGTAACTTTATAGCTCATAATTACATTATATCCACATGAAGTCTATCCTTTTTATAATTACTCTACTTGTAGTTTCATTAAGCTCTTTTACAACATACAAATCTTTTGTTGTATCCATTAGTTTAATCCAAACAAACGATAGTATTCCAGCAATGAACCAACAAATTATTGCTTTTGTAAAAACAAAAATCAAGAAAAAAGTAGGAACTGGCGAATGTTGGGACTTAGCTGCAGAAGCACTTCAGCTCGTAAATGCTAAATGGGACATGAAGTATAAATTTGGAAAAGAAATTGATTTCAAAAAAGAACCTATTTACCCTGGTGATATCATTCAGTTTGAAAACGTGATTTTGAATTATGAAAAAGACGGGAAAAAGTTCACCGAAAAAATGTCACATCATACGGCTATCATTTTTGAAGTAATTGATAAAACTAATTTTACGATGGCTCATCAAAACAATGGCTATTCAGGCAAAAAAGTGGGGATAAGTCCTATTGATTTAGCGACTTTAACCAAAGGTAAGTTTAAGATTTATAGAGCGGAGAGGTGATTTATCTCTTGATACTTTTGCAAAAGTATCCAAAAGCGATTTTCTTTTTCTTTTTGCTTGAACAAAAAGAAACAAAAATTCAAGACAATTCGCCAACCTCCATTTACCCCGCAAAAGCTTCCCTGAATGGCGGTTCGCACCGAATTGCCAAAGTCAGCCGCACTATTACCAATGTATGCAGAGACTAATACTAAGTGTAAGGTCTTTTACTTTTGCCGAATTGAAAAGAAAAATCTAACTATTATTCCTCGCTACATAAATAATATTAGATGTCAGTTTAGTTGTATCTAATACTTCTAACGTTAAATGAGGATGCTTAGCAATGGTATCTTTTATTAAGGTTCCGCTCACAAAGTGTAAGCCATCAGTTTTAGTTTTGTTAAAGCCAAACACTTTAGTACTCATAAACTCTGTATACCAGGTTCCTTTTTAACGATTGGCAATATCTTTATCTGCGTCACGAATCACCAAAACGCCTCCTTTATTTAATTTAGAAACACAATTTTCAATCACTTGAATTTGTTGATCTTCTTTTAAATAATGTAATACGTCGCTAATAATAAATCCGTCTGCTTGAGGAAAATCAAATACCGTTACATCACCCACAGCAAAAGAAAGCTTATCTGATTTGTCTATACAACCATCAGCCACGGCAATTTTTTTCATCATCATAATCAACACCCAAAATTTCATGGTTACGACCTTTATACATTAACATATAAGGCAAAAACCATAACCACAGCCTACATCCACAATTTTTCCAGTTTTAGGCATTAAGCTTTCAAACAATTGATAATTATTTTCTAAGCCAGTTTTAATACGGCAATACCATTCTAACACAGGTCCTTTAAAAATATAATTGCGAATTAAACGAGAACGGAAGTAGCCAACGGTTTCTTTTTCTTGTTTTAATAAGTCGTATTCTTTGCGCATTAATTTGCAAATAGCTTTAGTACGTTCCTGATAAGTCGCTCCAAAAGAAGTATCCGTCGGTTTAATGCGTTCTAATAATTTTACAGTTAAAGAACCATCTTTAAAATGAAAATCACCTTTAGTTACCGTATCCCCTGCTCCATGTAATAATAAAGGAACAATATCCAATTGCATTTGTTCGGCTAATAAAAAGGCTCCTTTATGGAAACGCAAAATATCTCCATTTACACTACGAGTGCCTTCCGGAAAAATTAAAATAGAGTAACCTTGTTTTACTAATTCGGTTAACGACGGAATACATTTTTCGTAACCATCCGAAGCACGGTAATAATCAGCTTTCTTTACAATCCACCCGTAGAAAGGAGAATTGTAAACCCAATCGTTTGTAAAGACAACAATTTTAGGATATAGCTGTAACGTTAGCGCTAAATCAATATGCGATTGATGATTGGAAATAATGATTGCTGGTTTTTCAAACGTTTCGTTGTGTGGATTCACAATTGTTTTTTTGACATTGAAAAAGCAAGCCAAAATAAAACGGAACGTGTACATGATGATATAATGAAATATCAATTTACGAGTGGCTGTTTTGGCTGGGAAGATTGTAAATAGTAAAGCACCACAAATTGTAATCAACAATGACCCAACAACAAAACCAAAAAAGCCAACAACCGTAATTAAAATGTATTTAGCAGTAAATGGCAACAAACCTTTATTTCTTCGATTTAAAACCAACCAATTAAATAATAATGACTATACGATAAAAGAAATAAAAACAACACACAACATACCAATTAACGTAATCAAAGCAATAGATTGCAAAGCAAAATGTTTAGCAAACACCATCACCCCTATTCCAATAATAGTAACTAAAGCTGATAAGAGAATAGATGATTTAAAAGAGTTCAATGTTTTTTTACCAAACTTATATTCGTTAAGTAAGCCATCCATGATAAAAATACTGTAATCGTCTCCCAAACCAAAAATAAAAGTAGAGATGATGATATTGATGATATTGAATTTAATACCGAATATGCCCATGATTCCTAAAATCCACAACCAACTAATTAGCATGGGTAAGAAGTTAATCACTGCTAATTCAATACGTCCGTGATTTAACAACATAAAGCCAAATACCAAAATAGAAGTAATCATTAAAATGGTATTGAAATCAGAACTGATCACTTCAACAAACTTTGAAGTCAGATTTTGTTTATCAAATACCACAATGTTTGGATTGGATTCAAAGGCTTTATAAATCAATTCTCTATTCTCAGCATCCACTTTTACATGGTTAATAATAGACGGCTTACCATTTACTTTCCCAATCCATTCTTTAAACAAATATTTATTCAACGAATCCGAATCGGCCTGAGATAATTTAGAAACAGGATTCTCTAATAAATTGTAAAACGATTGAAAAGCAGTTTCTTTAAACTTAAAATTCAATCCTGTAGCAATTAATTGTTGTTTTAAACTATCTTTTTTAGCTTGGCTAAAGAATGTGTTCCAACGGTTAATACGCACTTCTTGTTCTTTGTCAGACATAAACAAGGCACTTACCGAAGAGTATTTTTTAATAAGACCTTGTTGCTTTAATGCTTCTAACTTTTCTGAAACAACCGTATTATTATCTAAAGCTTCATTTAATGTGTTTCCGTTACTAAATACGTATACAGAACGCGCGGCAAAATTATTCACTTCATCTAAGTGTTTTTCGGCATCACGAGTTTCTTTGGTCATGAAACTCATTTTGTTCATGTCGCTTTCAAACTGAACATCACCTGCAAAAAACGTAAATACAATGGTTAAGATGAAAGCAGAAATTACAATTACTTTGTTTTTATCAAATCGATAGGATGTAAATCTATCAATCCATGAATGTGACGCTTCATCCGTCTCAACATGCTCTTTTTCTTTTCTAAAACTAAATTTTAATAATTGAGGCAAGACAAAAATCGAGAATAACATCGCTCCTATCAACGAAAAGGCAGCAAACAAACCAAAATCATGTAATGCTTCTGACTTAGCAAATAATAAACTTAAAAAAGCACCAACTGTCGTTGTACATCCAATTAACATCGGCACAGTTAAATCTTGTAAAACTGTTTTTACATCTCGTGTATGTTTGTAATGCGTAAAAAAATGTAAGGAATAATTAATGGCAATACCCAATACAACTGCCCCTGCTCCTATAGCAATCGCAGAGACAACACCTTTTAACAAAAACAAAAAGCTTAAGGCAAATGCCATCCCAAAACCAACTGGGAATAAAATAAAAATAGTAACTAGGGGATTTTTAAAGTACAAGCCTAATAATAAAGCAATCACAATGACAGCAACACTGGAAGTGTATAAACTATCTTTACGCAACTGATTAGCATTACCTGCCGATACAACAGCCGCACCAAAATTCTCTATTAAAACCGTTTCATTACTATATGCTTTACAAGCACTATCCACCACATTGATTAAGTGCGTGTTGCCTTTGGTATCATTAGGTAAATGAGCAGGTGTAATAAATAGCAAAACATGCTGATGATCTTTGGTAACAATATGACTATTATAAGTTTCAAATTTTTCATCTAACTGAATGTTTTGTAATTTTTTAAGCGCAATAGGTGTGAAATTAAGTGGGTCGCGCTGAATATATTTCCCTAAAACAACACCAGAAGGAGAAAGCAAAGTTGCATAATCTCGTTCAATGGTAGCATCAATACTATCTTTTAAAATGAGGTTTGAGATTTTCGCGTAATCCTTTTCTTCTAAAAACAATGGCAAATTATGATAAAACACATCATACACTTGCTGCATTCTATCGTCAGATAAGGTATAAGTAATATCAATATAATCTTCGTTACTTAACTTTTGTTGAATATGGCTATAAACAGAATCTGTTTGAGCAATGAGTTGATCGATGTTCTCTCCATTTTTTGTAGAAGCATGGACAATTAATTTATCCTTAGATTTTAAATTATCTAAAATAGAATTGATGGATTGCGAATTTTTATCAGAAGGAACAAAACGAGTGATGTCTTCTTCTAATTTAATTTTTGAAGCAAAAAATCCTAACGCACCACAAGCAATTAAAATTAATAAGATGAAAAATAACTTTCGTTTTTGGAAAAAGAATATATAAAATACGAGAAATTAAACATAGGGTTTAAAGATAATAAAAAAGGGGTTTTAACATTATATTATTTCAAAAAAATACTTATAAATTGAATAATATAATGATTATATTTACCTAAGAAGAATAAAAAAAATCATGCAAAAAATAATATTAGTTTTAGTCATTATTTTATCCAAATTTTCAATTGCACAAGCATATCTTTGTAAAGATGGTTACACGGCATTTACTTCTGAAGCGCCTTTGGAATTAATTAAAGCACAAACCAATAAAACTTCTGGTGGAATTGATGCTACAACTAAAAGTGTGGCGTTTTCAATTGTGATTGAATCTTTTAATGGATTTAATGGCGGACTACAAAAAGAACATTTCCTTGAGAATTACATGGAATCAGATAAATATAAAGTTGCAACATTTAAAGGAAAAATTATTGAAGATATTGATTTTAAAAAAAATGGTGTATATACCGTTAGGGCAAAGGGAACATTTAATATACATGGTGTTGAAAAAGAGAAAATCATTAAAACTAAAATCACTATAAAAGATAAAGAATTGCTGATAGAAACCTCTTTTGAAGTTCCTTTAGAAGATCATAATATCAAAATCCCAAAAGTAGTAAATCAAAAAATAGCATCAATTATTAAAGTTGATGTGAAGGTAAATTTAAAATCTAAAGCATAATTACAATGGTAATTAAACGTTGTATAATACTATTAATTTTAAATATTTATTCTACATTTCTATTTTCTCAAATTCAAGTTAAAAACCACTTTTCTATCACTGGAAAAAAAGATGTAGCCGTAAACACCATCACACAAGACCATAATGGTTATTTATGGTTAGGAACAAAAGAGGGTTTGTATAAGTTTGATGGAAAATCATCCCAAGAAGCCTTAAAAGAGTACCCTCAGTTAAAACAAGAAATTACATCTGTTTATGTTGGTTCTAATAACTCTATTTGGATTGGAACAAAAACTGGAAAAGTCTTTTTTTACATAAATAACAAATTCGATTCTATTAATTTCTTAAATACACCTAACGAAGAAAAAATCACCTCTTTTGCCGAGATAAATTCTAAGATATACATTGGAACATATGGGAATGGGTTATATACTTTTTCAAATAAAAAACTAACTCATTATGATTCAGAGCATGGTTTAAGCGATAATGTTATTTATTCTATTGCATCTGACGGTAAGGATAAAATATGGTGTGGAACAGATGCTGGAATTACACAAATAAAAAATTTAAAAGCAAAGCCCTATTTTACAATTATTTCAAATAAAGATGGCTTACCTGACAATATTACAAGAGATATTTATTTCAATGAAAAGCATTTATTAATATCAATGCAAGATTCGGGGCTTGTTATTATAATATAGAAACCAGTAAAATTGAACGCATTCCTTTCTTTAATAATTGGAGTTTAGGGACTATTATCAATGGAATTGAAGAGTCTCCAAGAAAATTAACTATTGCAACTGAAAAAAATGGTGTTATTGTTATTGATAATGGAAAAATTTCCGTTTACAAATATGAAACAACTATTCAAAATACTAGCATTAATAAGTTATTTGTTGATAATGCTATGCAATTATGGATCGCTTCTAAAAAAGGATTAAATCAATTATATTCTCGACGCTATGATTTTATTAATAATACAAAAGGATTAATTGATGATAAAATATTAGCTCTTGCAACCGACAATAATCATTCAATTTGGATTGGAACATCTTCTGGCATATCAAAAATAATGAAAAACCTTGAAGGTGAATATGTTGTAAACAAAATACAGGATTTAAAAAAATACAATGTTTCTTGCTCAGCTAAGGCTCCAAACGGCGATATATGGTTTGGAACATATGGTAATGGTATTATTGTTGTATCTCCGGAAACTAATAATAGCATCATAATCGATTCAAAAAAAAATGGACTATCGAATGATAATATTTGTAATATCAATTTTGCAGATGAAAATACCGTTTATATTTCTACCCTTGGCGGCGGATTAATAAAAGCATCGATTAAAGAAAATGACCCAAAACTATTTAAAGTAGACAAAAATTATACAGAGGCTGAGGGTTTGGGAAGTAATTATGTATACACCTCTTTAATCGATAATAAATCGAAATTATATGTAGCAACGGATGGTGGTGGTTTACAAGTATTTGATAATAATAGGTTTGTGAGTATTACCGAAAAATTTAACTTAAACTCTAACACCGTTTTTTCTTTATGTAAGGATAATAATAATGCCATTTGGGCAACAACAAATGCAAATGGAGTCATTAAATACGACGGAAAATCGATTACAAGTTTTAACATGTCAAACGGCTTAAGAGATGAGCAACCACAACAATTAATTTCATCAAACAATATCATTTATGCGGTAAATTCAAAAGGTATTGATAAAATAAACAGTAATGATAATTCTATTAGTTATTTTGATGTATTTGATGGCGATTTAGAACCTAACTTAAATGCCATTTTCTTCCATCAAAATGAATTTTATAGCGGCACTAACAATGGCGTTTTAATATTTAGAACCAGCCAGGAGAAAAAAGATAGCATTAAACCCACAATATTCATTAAAGATTTACAGGTTAATTACCAGCCTTTTAATATAGATTCGGCAGCAGAATTTAAGTATAATCAAAATAATATTTCAATTGAATTTGCAAGTATCTGGTTAAAAAATGCAGACAAATTAACCTACCGTCATAAATTAATTGGAGCTGAAGAAAAATGGATTTACACCAACGAAAGCAAATTAATCAACTACAATAACTTAAGTGCAGGAAACTATACTTTTGTAGTTCAGTCAAAAAACGAAGAAGATGTTTGGAGTAATGAAGCAACTTATTCATTTACAATTCTTACCCCAATATGGTTGCGCTGGTGGTTTTGGGTATTAGTAGTAGGAGTTGGTGGACTTAGTATCTACGCATTTTTAAAATACAGATTAAAAGCCCTCCAAAAGGAAAATTTATTATTAGAACAACGTGTTAACGAAAGAACTTTTGAAATTGAAAAACAATCAAAAATCATTGAAGATAAAAATGTAGCCTTAGAACAATTATCACTTGTTGCTAGTAGAACCGATAATGTCGTATTGATTTTAGATGCCGAAGGACGATTAGAATATGTAAACGAAAGTTTTGTTCGTTTAAATAGAATTACACTCGATGAATTGAAAAAAAATGTAGGAGAAACAATTTTTGAATTGAGTAATAATCCTAATATTAAAACTATTGTGGCCGAAGCTGTTTATTATAAAAAATCGGTTAATTACGAAGCTTTAAACATAGTAGCTGATGGTATTGAAATTTGGGAATCTTCTACCCTTACTCCTATTTTTGATGAAGAGGGTATTCTTAAAAAAATCATTATTATTGACACTGACGTTACAGAGCGAAAAAAGCAAGAACAAATCATCCTTCAAAAAAACAAAGATATTACAGATAGTATTTCCTACGCTCGAAAAATACAACATGCCATCTTACCTCAAGATGATTTAATTAAAACACATTTACCACATTCATTTGTGTTGTACATGACAAAAGATATTGTAAGTGGCGATTTTTATTGGTTCACACACATAAACGGCTCAAGTATCATTGCGGCTGTTGATTGCACAGGACATGGTGTTCCAGGTGCTTTTATGAGTTTAATTGGATATAATATTTTAAATAAAATTGTTAACGAACAAAAAATAACTAACCCAAAAGATATTTTGTTTGAATTAAATAATGGCATTTTAGACGCTTTATATAAAAACGAATCAGAATCAAAAGATGGAATGGATATTGCCATTTGTAAAATAAATCATGCCGAAAATACTGTTGATTACGCTGGTGCCATGAGATCTCTTTGGATTGTAAAAAATAATAAAAATACTACCCCTGAACTAATTGAAATCAAAGCAGATAAAATACCTATTGGGACCAAACCAGAAAGTAGAGTCGAAGGTATAAAATATACAACTCATACTATTTCTGTAAATCAAGGCGATAGTTTTTATATTTTCACAGATGGCTATGCTGATCAGTTTGGCGGTGTTAAAAACAAAAAATATAGCACTGGAAAATTTAAAGAATTATTAATAAAAAACGCTCATCTAGACTTTTCTACTCAAGAAAAAAACCTTAAAATTGAACATCATAATTGGAAAGAAGATTTTGAACAAGTTGATGATATTTTAGTTATAGGTTTTACCGTATAAACACATTTTTATGTCCATTTTAATAGCCGATAGTGGTTCTACAAAAACAGACTGGGTTCTGTTAGATAATAACAATATTATTATTCAATTTCAAACTATTGGTTTTAATCCCTATTTTCAAAGTAGTGATGATATTTATACCGAAATAAATAATAAGTTAATTCCTGTACTGCATGATCAATTACATGCTATTAAGCATATAGCTTATTACGGAGCAGGTTGTTCAACTCCCGAAAAGACACAAGTTGTTAAGCAAGGTTTATACTTAGCTTTTGGCAACATTCACTCCGAAGTAAATCATGATTTATTGGCTGCTGCGAGAGCGCTATGTGGTAAAGAAAAAGGCATAGCCTGTATTTTAGGAACAGGGAGCAATAGCTGCTTATACGATGGAAAGGAAGTAACCGAAAATGTGCCTTCTGTTGGCTATTTATTTGGCGACCACGGAAGCGGTGCAACCATTGGAAGAACTTTTGTACAACATTATTTTGATGGCAATTTGCCAATTCATTTAGTAACTGCTTTTGAAAGTGCAGGATATCACCGAGAAGTAATTTTAGAAAATGTTTAAAAAAGCCAATGCCAAGTAAATACTTGACAAGCATCTGAAATTTTTATCGGATTATAACAATGATAGTTATGTAAAAGGTTTAATTAAAAGTTGTTTTCTGGATTTTTTTGATGCACAAGTATCAAAGTACTACGGACGCTAAAAACTTGCCTGTAAATTCTGTTGGCTCTATTGGATTTTATTATAAAGAATTATTAGCAGATGCTGCCAAAGAAAAAGGCTTTATGATTGGTAATATTATTAAATCACCAATCGACGGATTAATTAAATACCATAGCTAATGTCATTTATCATTATCCCATTAACCGCGTTAATTGCTTCTATTTTAACCTTTTTTTCGGGATTTGGATTGGGCACCATTTTACTGCCAGTCTTTACTATTTATTATCCGGCACCTATTGCCGTGGGATTAACGGCCATAGTTCATTTTTTAAATAATGCTTTTAAAATTGGATTAGTATACAAACACATTAATTGGAAAGTCGTTTTAAAATTTGGAATACCATCATTAATAGCTGCTTTATTAGGAGCTTTGGTATTAGAGAGGATGTCAGAATCCTCTCTTCATTTATATTCATATCAATTAAACAACCACAGTTTTCAAATCACTTTATTTAATGTATTAATTGGGACATTAATTATTTTCTTTTCGTTATTTGAAATCATTCCTTATTTCAAAAACTTAAGTTTTAATGAAAGTAAATTAACGATTGGTGGTTTATTAAGTGGTTTTTTTTGGAGGATTAAGCGGACATCAAGGCGCCTTGCGCAGTGCCTTTTTAGTAAGATTAAATTTAAGTAAAGAAACTTTTGTATCAACAGGTACTGCTATTGCCTGTATTGTAGATGTAGGCAGAATGAGTATTTATGCGATGACCTTTAATTTTACCCACGTTCAAAATAATTCAACCGTAATTTTAATGGCTGTAACTGCTGCATTTTCAGGTGCATTAATTGGCAATAAATTATTAAAGAAAACCACCTTAGGATTTTTAAAATGGTTTGTAACGATTTTTATGATTAGTATCGCCTTATTAATGATATTAGGTATTTTATAATACAAAAAACTATAAGACAAAAAAAAAGACAACCCAATTGGATTGTCTTTTTTATTCTATATAAGAAGTAAATTTTATTTTACTTGCTCAACAACTGCTTTGAAAGCTTCAGGATGATTCATTGCTAAATCAGCTAATACTTTACGGTTTAAGTTGATGTTTTTAGCGTTTACTTTTCCAATAAACTCAGAATAACTCATTCCATATTGACGAACACCTGCATTGATACGTTGTATCCACAATGAACGCATTGTACGTTTTTTGTTTTTACGATCGCGGTAAGCGTAAGTTAAACCTTTTTCTAAGGTATTTTTGGCGATTGTCCAAACATTACCTCTTGCACCCCAATAACCTTTGGTTAAAGCTAGGATTTTCTTTCTGCGAGCTCTACTCGCAACGTGATTGACTGAACGTGGCATTTCTTTTTAATTTTTTGATTTTACGTGGCTAATTTTTAGCACTTTTAAAACGTAGTTTCTGGTTAATTGAATAACCTTTGTACCGGGTAATGTAAAGATTACATTGCTAATAAAAACTTGATGTTATTCGTATCACGCTTATGAACTAAGCCTGATTTCGTTAACGCACGTTTTCCTTTAGTTGTTTTCTTAGTCAAGATATGACTTTTGAAAGCATGTTTTCTTTTGATTTTGCCGGTCCCAGTTACAGAGAATCTCTTCTTTGCACTAGAGTTTGTTTTCATTTTTGGCATTTTTCGTTATTTATTTATTTGTTAGTACTCTCTTTTATTTGCTTACTTTTTTAGGAGCAAGAACCATTAGCATTTTTTTACCTTCTAAAACAGGCAACTGCTCTGCTTTCCCCCACTCTTCTAATTCTGAAGCAAAACGTAATAATAAAATGGTTCCTTGTTCTTTAAATACAATCTCACGACCTCTAAAAAACACAAACGCTTTTACTTTACTTCCTTCTTGTAAAAACTTCATAGCGTGGTTTTTCTTAAATTGATAATCGTGCTCATCCGTGTGTGGACCAAAACGAATATCTTTAACAACAACCTTTGATGCTTTTGCTTTTACTTCTTTTGCCTTCTTTTTTAACTCGTATAAGTACTTACCGTAATCAATAATTTTACAAACAGGAGGATCAACATTTGGAGCAATTTCCACTAAATCTACCCCTAATTCTTCAGCCATTTTTATAGCTTCATCTATAGGATAAACTCCTGCTTCAATATCATCTCCTACAACACGCACTTGTGGTGTATTACGTATATTTTTATTTATACGATGTTGCTCTTCTCTAACTCCAGGACGCTTAAAACCTTCTCGTAATCCACGAGGACGTTTAAATTCTGGTTTTGCTCCAGGCACAACAGTACCAGGTTTAACAGGACCTGTGTTCTTGTTGTTGTTGTTTATTGGTTTCTTAAAAACGCTAATTGTGACCTCCGCTTTTTAGTTAATTAATAATTGTTTTTTGTTTAAAATCGTTGTCGATGGTTGTTTGTATGAGTTTCGCAAAGTCTTCAATAGTCATTGTGCCTATATCACCTTTACCATGTTCTCGCACTGCAACAGTCCCTTCTTCAGCTTCTTTTTCGCCAACAACTAACATAAACGGTACTTTGTTTACTTCGTTATCACGAATTTTTTTGCCAATTTTTTCGTTTCTATCATCAACAAGGCCGCGAATATCGGAAATATTTAACAATTCTGAAACTTTTTTTGCATAATCGTTATATTTTTCACTAATCGGCAAAATTGCATATTGATCGGGAGTTAACCAAAGTGGGAAATTACCACCACAATGTTCGATTAAAACCGCTATAAAACGCTCTAAACTTCCAAATGGCGCTCTGTGAATCATCACAGGACGGTGTTTTTGATTATCCGAACCTGTATATTCTAATTCAAAACGCTCAGGTAAGTTGTAATCTACTTGAATAGTTCCTAATTGCCATTTACGTCCCAAAGCATCTTTTACCATGAAATCCAATTTTGGACCATAAAAAGCTGCCTCACCAGTTTCAACCACTGTTCTTAAACCTTTTTCGGCTGCTGAATCAATAATAGCTTGTTCTGCTAAAGCCCAATTTTCGTCAGAACCAATGTATTTAGTTTTATTTTCAGGGTCTCTTAATGATACCTGAGCTGTATAATCTTTAAAATCTAAAGCATTAAATACATATAATACTAAATCAATTACTTTTAAAAACTCTTCTTTTACTTGATCCGGACGAACAAATAAATGCGCATCATCTTGAGTAAAGCCACGTACACGAGTTAAACCATGTAATTCTCCTTTTTGTTCGTAACGATATACCGTTCCAAACTCTGCGTAACGTACAGGCAAATCTTTATAAGATTTTGGTGACGATTTATAAATTTCGCAGTGATGCGGGCAATTCATTGGTTTTAAGTAAAACTCCTCACCTTCGTGTGGTGTTTTAATTGGTTGAAATGAATCTGCTCCGTATTTTTCGTAATGTCCTGAACAAACGTATAATTCCTTTTGAGCAATATGAGGCGTTACGACTGGTAAATAACCAGCTTTCATTTGTGCCTTTTGCATAAACTGAATTAAACGTTCGCGCAACATGGCACCTTTTGGCAACCATAATGGTAAACCAAGTCCCACTTTTTCAGAGAAAGTAAATAATTCTAATTCCTTACCTAACTTACGATGATCACGCTTTTTTGCTTCTTCTAATAAAACTAAATATTCTTTTAGTTCTTTATCCTTAGGAAAAGCAATACCATAAATACGAGTTAACATTTTGTTTTTCTCATCGCCTTTCCAATATGCACCAGCAATATTTAAAACCTTTACGGCTTTAATAAATCCAGTGTTTGGAATGTGCGGACCACGACATAAATCCGTGAAATTACCTTGAGTATATAATGAAATATTTCCGTCATCTAAACGCTCTAATAAATCTAATTTATAGTGATCGCCTTTATCTGTAAAGTACTTAATAGCATCTGCTTTACTAATTTCTTTACGAATGTATTCGTTGCTTTGGCGAGCTAACTCTAACATTTTTGCTTCAATTTTTTCGAAATCAGCAGGCGTTAAGGTTTCTCCATTCAAATCCACATCGTAGTAAAAACCATTTTCTAAAGGAGGACCAACCCAAAATTTCACATTTGGATAAAGTGCTTCTAAAGCTTCTGCTAATAAATGGGCTGATGAATGCCAAAGGGTATTTTTTCCTTCGTCATCATTCCACGTTAATAAGCTAAGTTTACTATCTTCATTAATTGCTCTGTTAGCGTCAATTACTTCGCCGTTAACTTTTGCTGAAAGCACATTTCGTGCTAATCCTTCGCTAATGCTCTGTGCTACTTGCATAGAGGTGGTTCCTTTTGGGTATTCGCGGATGGAACCATCTGGTAGAGTTATTTTTATCATAATGTTGCCCCACTTACAAATGTGGGTTTTAATTTAGGGGAACAAAGATAATGGAATTTGTTAATTTCTAAGGATTTTGAGGTTAATATTTGAAGTTTTTTTAATTAAACGAATTCATTCATAATAATTTAACAATTATTTCAAATTAGATGTTGTAACATTTAATGTTGTAACTTATATTTGTCAAATAATTATAAAACATTAATCAATAATATTAAATTTATGAAAACAACTTTTAAAACATTAGTAGCAGTAGCTGCAATCTCTTTAAGCGCTAAAGCACAAACAAACTGGAATGTAGATGGATCTCACAGTAAATTAGGATTCGCTGTAACTCACATGATGGTAAGCGAAACAGAAGGGAAATTTAAAATTTACGAAGGAAAAGTATCTTCAAAAGGAGATTTAGATTTTACAGATGCTAAAATTGACTTTACCGTGGATGCAGCTAGTATCAATACAGATGATGAAAAAAGAGATGGTCACTTAAAAAGCCCTGACTTTTTTGATGTAGCTAAATTTCCAAAAATCACTTTCGTGAGTAAATCCATGAAACCTGGAAAAGTAAAAGGTACTTATACGTTAACTGGAGATTTAACGATGCATGGAGTAACTAAATCAGTTTCTTTAACTGCTATCGGTGCTTCTAAAATAGTAAAAGATCCATACGGAATGGAGCGTTATGCATTTAAAGTAACTGGTACAATTAACCGTAAAGATTTTGGTTTAGCTTGGAACGCAGCTTTAGAAGCTGGTGGTGTTGCCGTTAGCGAAGATGTTCGTTTAGACATTAATGTAGAAATTACAAAAGCTAAGTAATTTAAAAAATAGTAAATTAGTCCCCAGCTTTAACTGGGGACTTTTTTTATACTTAAAATTTTGAGATTAGAAGACGAAATACAACAGAAAAAATTTAAAAGCATACAACAAAAGTTAATGCTTAATTTAATTTACACTACCAATTGGTTAACATCCAAGCAAGATTCTCTTTTTAAAGACTCTGATATTACAGTGCAACAATACAATGTTTTACGCATATTAAGAGGTCAATACCCAAATCCATGTAGTATAAAATTAATTAAAGAACGCATGCTGGACCGTATGAGCGATACATCAAGAATCGTAGATAAACTTTATACAAAAAAACTACTAGAAAGAAATGAATGTCCTAATGATAGAAGAAGTGTAAACGTGATTATTTCTGATAAAGGATTAGAATTATTGAAATCATTAGATTACATTGATGACTTATCAAAACAATCCTTAAAGTCATTAACAACAGCCGAGATCAACACTTTGAATGAGCTTTTGGATAAATTAAGGGATTAATTATTCGAAATAAGATTTAGAAGTGAGATTTAAGTAGAATAAAAACTTCCTACCTTTGCAATATATTAAACTCGATTTCATGTTAGGACTTAAATTAGAAACTGACCCTCGTTGGGTTAATATTGTAGAAAAAAATATTGAAGAAATTCTAACGGATCACGCTTACTGCGAGCAAAAGGCTGCCACCAATGCTATTTCTATAATGATTAGCTATCCATATTATACTGATTTAGTGGAAGAAATGGTGAAACTAGCCCAAGAAGAGTTGTCGCACTTTGAAATGGTTCATGTGAAAATAAAGGAGCGTGGATATAAACTTGGCTTTGAAAGAAAAGACGAATACGTTGGAGAGCTTTACAAATTTATGCGTAAAGGCGACCATCGAAAAGAAATTGTTTTAATTGACCGTTTACTATTTGGAGCAATGATTGAAGCTAGAAGCTGCGAGCGTTTTAAATTATTATCAGAACAAATGAATGATGAAGACTTAAAATCTTTTTACAGAGATTTAATGATTAGTGAGGCTACTCACTACACAACATTTATTGGGTTTGCCCGAAAGTATGGAGCTCATGTTGAAGATATTGATCAAAGATGGCAGCAATGGTTAAACTTTGAGGCCGAATTGATAAAAAATTATAGTAAAAAAGAAACAATACATGGTTAATTTCGAGTTTTTTAAAATCGAATTAAAAAGTTTTAGATCCTAACTATTTAAAAAACATATAAATAGGAAATAAATAGGAAATGGATTTTGCCATGTAAAAAAAGAACATAAATTTGTATAAAATTGAAGCTATGAAAAAAATTACTTTATTAGCAGTTGTTATTATTGCTGCATCTTTTGCCTCTTGCAAAAAAAACTGGGTTTGCGAATGCTCAGATTCTGACGGTGAAAAAGCATTTGAAGCTCGTTCTCAAAAAATGAAAAAAAGTGAGGCCGATACTTGGTGTAAAAAAGGGAATGATGACTCTGAATATACTTGCGAACTTAAATAATGAAAAAATCCATCCTTTTTGCGTTTATCACTACTTTATGTTTAACATCCTGTAGAAAAGACAGAGTTTGCTCATGTACCTATCAAGATGGTACTATTGCTTCGGAGAGTACATATAAAAATGTTACTCGCAAAGAAGCAAAAACTTATTGTACAAATACAAATCCTAGTATATCTTGTTCTATAAACTAATTTGCATTGTATAGTTTGAATACTGTATAATGTTAAAAACACGACTTTTCTATTTAGAACAACTCTAAATATCAAAATACCCAATAGTGGGTATTTTGATACTAAAAAAAACACTTACATTTACATAAATTTTAAAAAAACTAAAAATGAAAAAAATCGCATTATTTACTTTTGCAGTTGCTGCTTTAAGCTTAGCATCTTGTAAAAAAGACAGAACATGTACTTGTACTTCAACTTCAACAACTACAACTACAAATTCAGGATCTAATACTAGTACAGCTTTAAATGGAACTACATCAAGCTCTAGTTCAAATGCTTATGTAATTTTAAAAGCAAAAAAATCAGTTGCTAGACCAAATTGTTTATCAACTAAGACTACTGATACAGATAAGAACTTTGAAGGTACTTCGTTTGAAACAACTGAAACTACTACAAGAGAAAGTACTTGTGAATTAAACTAATTTAAAACCTTAAAAATAAACTCAAATGAAAAAATTAACTATATTATCTATTGCCTTTATAGCAATTTCTTTAGTTTCATGTAAAAAAGATTACGTTTGTAGCTGTACAAATACTTCTTCTGTTGCAGGATCTACATCTACAACAAGTGAAGTAACTTATGTTGGAGCAAAAAAATCTGACGCTAAGCGTGCTTGTGTTAAAGAAACTTACACAACAGGAAGTGCAACAACTACTAAAGATTGTAAATTAAAATAATATTTAAAAAACATAAAAATGAAAAAATTAGCTATATTATCAATTGCTTTCGTAGCAGTTAGTTTTGCTTCTTGCAAAAAAGATTACACTTGTACTTGTACATCTAGTGGATCAACAATTCATAAAATTGTTGGTGTTTCTAAAAAAACAGCACAAGCACAATGCGTATCATATACATCAAATGGATACACTGAAACTTGTACATTATCTAAATAATTGTACAATATTATTTAAAAAAAAGCTTCCACAGTATTGTGGAAGCTTTTTTTTTAGCCATTAATAATAGACTGTAACACTTCCAAAAATATAATGCTAAATTTGCATGTCTCTTTATGAAACCTTTATTACTTAAAATTATCTTTTTTATCATAAGCTCTTTAATGGGCTTAGTTTTTATCTATAGTGGATATACTAAATTATATCCTATTGAACCCTTTGAATTTACATTTGTAGATTTAGGTATTGCTGGATGGAAGAGCGCTCCATTTATAGCAAGATTTATGATAGGATTAGAATTTTTTATTGGTTTTTTATTGATTTTTGGGCTTTACATTAAACGAATCACTATTAAATTAACCATTGGTTCTTTAATTATGTTTTCGGTGTATTTAATTTTCATCATGTTAAGCGAAGGAAATAACGGGAATTGCGGATGTTTTGGAACTGCCATCGTTATGACTCCTTTACAGGCATTAATAAAAAATGTCATTATGCTTGCCATTAGTTTGGTAATACTAAAGTTTTATGAAGGATTAGATTACGGAAAAATAGGAAAGTATTTATTTGGAACTTTAATTATTACAGCATTTGCTTTACCTCACATTTTAAACTATGTAGATTTTAATTATTCTGAAGCATATCTTACTAAAAAAGAAGATAGTTTTAAATTAGAGTTAGACAGCGTTTATAAAAATGCGACGATACGCACGCCGCCAAAAACATTAAGCACCGGAAAACATATTATTGCATTTATGAGCATGAGTTGTCCGCATTGCCGCATTGCTGCAAAAAAGCTCAGATTAATAAAAGAACAAAACCCAAACATTTCTATTTATCTGGTTTTAAACGGAGACAAAGTTAAAATTAAACCATTTTTTGAAGATACTAAAGCTCAAAACATTGATTACTGTATTTTAAATGGAAGAAGCTTTGTTTACCTTGCTGGACTTGATATGCCTGCCATTTTTATGGTAAACAACTCCGTAGTTGAAAATTGGGTTAATTACATGGAACTCGACCAAACTGAAATTGAAAAATGGCTTACAAAGCCTTAAACGTTATTTAAAAAACGCTTTTAGTTCTATTAATCGTTTAATCTGTATAAAATTTTTATCAGGATCATCTTTAGTGTTTTCCGATAAATAAATGGCTTTCCAATTGGCGTTTAATGCTCCTAAAATATCAGCGTCATAATTATCTCCAATCATTACACATTCGTTATTTTGAGCATTAGTTAAGCTTTGAGCTAAATTAAAAATTTTAATATCTGGTTTATTAAAACCATGATCTTCAGAAATAATAATGTGTTTAAAAAAAGGTCTCAAATTACTGTAATCTAATTTAATGTGTTGCACTTCTTTAAAACCATTGGTAATGATATGCAATTGGTATCTATCTTGTAAATGTATTAACACATCCATCGCACCATCAATTAAATGGGTTTTGTATGGCGAAATGGTTAAGTAATCATCTGCCCAAGTATGTGCTAGGTTTATATTATCATATTTGAAATGTAAAAAAGCTTTATAAAAGCGTAGATAACGCAATTCTTCTTTAGTTGTTTGTTTCAATCCATATAAATGCCACAACTCATGATTAATAGATTCGTAAACTTCTATGAATTCATCGAAATCAGTTTGGCAGTGTTGTTGAATATTGTGTTCTAAAAACAAATGCAATAATGCTTCTCTGGAGTTTTTTTCAAAATCCCAAAGCGTATTATCTAAATCAAAAAATATGTGTTTAACCTGATTAATTAAGGATAGTATTTATTCATTAACATGTAATCCTCATTCAAAGATTGAGAATGACAACCGCTGCAATTTTTACCTTTTAAGGAAGATGAAATTCTTACCGTTCCATTTTTATTATAATAACCCCAAACCCAGCCTTTTGAATCAGCATTGGGGTGTTTTGAGTTTTTATAGAGAACTGCATAAACCTCAATGTTTCCACTATTATCTAATAATTCTTTAACGATCATGGATTCTTCAGGGAAAGCTGCTCCAGTTTTTATTTTACCTAGCGAATCTAGCTGAGCCGATGCAATGTTATTATATCTCGTTTTTAATAAGGGCTGTTCGTGTCCACTTCCAGCACTCTTTTGTAAAGATATAGCAGAGTATTTAAACCAAACATATCCATCTGTACTTTTGGCTTTGTTATAAATCTCTGTCTCAAATCTACCTTCAAAATTATCGTATTTACATGATGAAATGAGTAAGATTGACAAACCTATTACTGAGGATACGAATATTGATAATTTTGTATGTTTCATTTAATTTTCTTCTGAGTTAAAATAGTTCAATTCTTTACTTAAGTCTAAATAAGCATATTCTGCTTGTAGATTAACACATTTTTGCAGGAAATTGTTTTTAAATTTTAAGGAAGTTTGCGTGGTTTTATTAAATAATTTATGGTTATACGCTTGATGAATTTGACTTACCTTTTCATTAATGATAATTGTTTTTTCATTAAAATATACTTCAGCAAAACGTTTCCACACATAATCAATGGCTTGTTTGTTTGGATGCGCCATATCTGATTCGTAAAATCGATAATCCCTTAAATCATCATTCACTAGTTCGTAAGCAGGAAAATAAACACAATGTTTAAGGTCATTTATTAACTGATGAGCAGATTGAATTAAAATGGATTTACTTACGCTATTCTCCACTACTCCATCACGCAAATGTTTTACAGGAGATACCGTAAATATAACTTTAAGAAGAGGGTTAAATAGTTGCAGCTTATTGACAACATTATTAAACTCAGAAACAATATCATTTGTTTTGAGTAACGTTTTTTCAAATACGGCTTGGGGTAACTTATGGCAATTAGCTACTATAGTATCTTGTTCAATATGTTTGTAGGCAAATGCCGAACCAAAGGTAATGGTTAACCATTGTGCGGTTTTTAATTTTTCATACCAGCTATCAATGCTATGATTTAATATATCTAATAACTCTTGCTGAGTGTCTCCGTGAATAGAACTATGAGCCTCAAACGAATACCACAGACCTTCTTTTTCAAATACATCTTTAGCTTCAAAATAATGTTTATCTATGATTCGAAGTAATGATTTAGCAATACTTTTAGGATTAAATACAATGCCAAATGGATTGGAATGAACATTAAATTTCAAATCATTTAATCGGGCTCCAATATGCTCGCTAAAACAAGACCCAATTAATAACACACCATCTTGATGTGTTATTTTGTTGAAACTAATTAATGGTTGAAATCCTAAGTGAAATTGCATGATTAAATATATAAAAAAAAAGGATTCACCGATTGGTGAATCCTTTTAAATATATTATTCTAATGAATTAGAAACGCTCAATTTGAGAGAAAAAGAAATTTGCTTCGATATTTGCATTTTCGTCGCTATCAGAACCGTGAACCGCGTTAGCAGCAATAGATTTAGCAAATAATTTACGAATCGTTCCTTCATCTGCTTTAGTTGGATCAGTTGCACCAATTAAAGTTCTGTATTCTGCAACAGCATTTGTTTTTTCTAAAACAGCTGCAACAATTGGTCCGCTGCTCATATAACTTACTAATTCGCCATAAAAAGGACGCTCTTTGTGAACTTCATAAAATTTACCAGCTGTTTCAGCGCTTAATTTCATGTATTTCATAGCTACAATTTTAAAACCTGATTGGTTTATTTTCGCTAAAATTGGTCCGATGTTGTTAGCCTCAACTGCATCGGGCTTAATCATTGTAAATGTGATATTTCCTGCCATTATATTTTTTTTAGGCTGCAAAGATACAACTATTGTGTTTATATCAAATAGCCAATTTAATCTATTTATAGGAACACGGATTTAACAGATATAGCAGATTGCACGGATTATTAAAATCTGTGAATATCCGCAAAATCCGTTTTATCTGCGTTCCTATTAGTTTCTATACTAATCATTAATTTATAAACTCAATAAAAACCTTAAATTTACATCATGCAAAAAGACTCCTTTCCGAAATTCAAAGCTTTAATTAAAAAATCAAACAATATTGTAATTGTAACACATTATAATCCTGATGGCGATGCCATGGGCTCTTCACTGGCGCTTTATAATTATTTAATTAAAACAGGGAAAAGTGTCACGGTTATTACACCTAACGATTACCCTGAGTTTTTACATTGGTTACCAGGAAATAAAAAAGTAGTTGAATTTAATACCAATCAAAAAAAAGCAGCGACTATTATATCTAAAAGTGATTTAATCTTTACGCTAGATTTTAATAATTATTCGCGCTTAGAAGGCTTAGGTGAATTATTACAAAACTCTACTGCTAAAAAAATATTAATCGATCATCACCAACAACCTGATACCTATGCTACTCTGATGTTTCATGATGTAAAAGCTTGTTCTACCTGCGAATTAGTGCATGAATTTATTGTTGGCTTAGGTGGCAAAAAATTAATTGATAAAAACATTGCCGCTTGTTTATATACTGGTATTATGACGGATACTGGCTCTTTCCGTTTTGACAGCGTAACTCCAAAAACACACTTGATATTAGCCGATTTATTAGCAACAGGTTTGCTGCCAAGCGATATTCATAGTGCTATTTATGATACCTACAGCGAAAGTCGTGTAAAATTATTAGGCTATTGCTTAACCGAAAAAATGGTAGTGATTCCTGAATTGCAAACGGCTTACATGGCTTTATCAGAAGCTGAATTAAAGAGATTTAATAATCAAAAAGGAGATACCGAAGGTATTGTCAATTATCCCTTCTCCATTAAAGGAATTACCTTTTGTGCATTTTTTAGTGAGGGCGAAGGCAAAATAAAAATATCATTCCGAAGCAAAGGTAAATTTGATGTAAACCAATTTGCTCGTAAACACTTTAATGGCGGTGGACATATCAACGCTGCTGGTGGACGAGGGAACGTAACCGATTTACAAAAAACAGTTCAAGAATTTTTAGCTTTATTACCCGTTTACAAGAAAGAGATTTTAAAGAAGTAAAAAAATAGGAACGCGGATAAGGCTGGTGGAACAGATTTTCACTGATTTATTATTTAGATGAATTGAAAAACATCTGCGTAAATCCGCTTAATTCGTCACATCCGTGTTCCTATTAAACTATTCCTTAATAAACTTCATTTTAGCTACTGCCCCACTTAGTGTTTTTACGGTTAAAAAGTAAATACCAGTTGTTAAGTTCCCAACTGAAATAGAATTTGTTTGAGTGGTTTCTGATAAAACTACTTTACCTAAAACATCGGTCACTTCAATACTTAAAGAGGTTTCATTCTCTAAATTAAAATGTAATGTTGTATTTACAGGATTTGGATACAATTTTAAAGAATTTGCCAATGCCTTGTTTTCGTCAATGGATGTTAGCATAGGCAAAGTATATTTATTAAAAAATCGCCAAATTTCTTTTGAGGCATTGATATCTAAATTTGTACCTACTCCACCAAAAGGAAAGCCTGGCCAAGTGTGACCACCATTGATGATTTTATACAATTCAACTGTACTACCTCCGGTTCCTCCATTATAAATATAATGTTCGGCCGTGCAACCATCCGTTAAGCTAGTATTTGGCACATTACTAAACGTTGGTGTAGCATTACAATTGTTTTTTGTTACCCAGTACTTCACAACCGAATCTATTGGCATCATATTTTGTGACATATTGCCAAGGTAGGGGACCGTTGCATCGCTAGTACCGTGAATTTGCATTACTGGCACTGGACGCATAGGATGACAATTAGGACCATACTGCGTTGTAAAAATACTACCTGTGACTGATGCAATTGCTGTTATTCTATTACTTAATTCACAAGCCAAGGTGTGACTCATAAAACCACCATTACTCATCCCTGTTGAGTAAACTCTATTTAAATTAATATTATACGTTAAGTCTAACGAATCAATTAAAGCACTTAAAAAAGCAATATCATTTACTAAAGCTGAAGATAACCCCGCATTCCAAAAACGTTGTCCTGAACTATAAGTCCCATTTGGAAACACCATTAAAAAATTAGCAGTATCGGCAATAGGTGCAAAATTACTATACAATTGTTGTTGCTGAGCATTACTTGTATAGCCATGCAAATTTAAAATTAAAGGTCTGGCTGTTGTTCCATTGTAAATCGCAGGAACATATAAGCGATAAGAGCGATACTGGCCACCAACATAAATACTGTCAATAACTGTAGTTTGTGCTTTTACAGCAAATAAAGTTGAAATAAGAATCAGAGAAAGTAAAGTTTTTTTCATTTAAGTAAATTAAAGTTTATGAATTCTAAATTAGCAAAAAATAGGCAATTAACAAGTCAAATAACTATTAATTTTCCATTAAAATCAGTACTTTCGTTTTCTTAAATTTAACATTTATGGCTAAATTCAAAAAACAAGATGCCCTTGATTACCACTCTCAAGGAAGACCCGGAAAAATTGAAGTAATTCCCACTAAACCATATAGCACGCAAAGAGACTTAACCCTTGCCTACTCTCCTGGTGTTGCTGAGCCTTGCTTAGAAATAGAAAAAAACCAAGAAGACGCTTACAAATATACCGCTAAAGGAAACTTAGTAGCAGTAATTAGTAACGGAACAGCAGTTTTAGGCTTAGGCGATATTGGTGCCTTGGCATCAAAACCAGTAATGGAAGGTAAAGGCTTACTCTTTAAAATATTTGCTGATATTGATGTGTTTGACATTGAGGTGGACACAAAAAACATTGACGAGTTTGTAAATACGGTTAAAAATATTGCCTGCACTTTTGGAGGAATTAACCTAGAAGATATTAAAGCACCTGAGTGTTTTTAAATTGAACGTCGTTTAAAAGAAGAATTAAACATTCCTTTAATGCACGATGATCAGCATGGTACAGCTATTATTTCTTCGGCTGGTTTATTAAATGCTGTGGAAATTTCGGGCAAAAAAATGAGCGAAGGGAAGTTAGTAATTAACGGTGCTGGCGCTTCGGCTAACTCTTGCGCTAAAATGTATATTGCTGTTGGTGTTAAAAAAGAAAATATTTTAATGCTCGACAGTAAAGGTGTCATCAATAAAAACCGCACCGTAAAGGAAATATTTTAACACAAGATATGGTTCGCTCGATGGCTAAAAACTGTATTGTGTTTGCCCTTGCTAACCCTACTCCCGAAATTAGTTACGAAGAAGCTATTGCTGCTCGTCCTGATATTATTATTGCAACTGGTCGTAGTGATCATCCTAACCAAGTAAACAACGTATTAGGATTCCCTTTTATTTTTAGAGGAGCTTTAGATGTACGTGCTACTTGTATTAACGAAGAAATGAAATTGGCAGCGGCTTTAGCAATTGCAGCTTTAGCTAAAGAAAGCGTACCTGATTATGTAAACTTAGCTTATGGTTCTAAAAACCTTGCTTTTGGTACAGAGTATATTATTCCAAAACCTATTGATAACCGTTTAATTTCTATAGTAAGTTCAGCAGTTGCAAAAGCAGCTATTGATAGCGGTGTTGCTAAACGTGTGATTACTGATTGGGATGCTTACCGCACAGAATTAGATAACCGTTTAGGAAAAGATAACCGATTAATTAGAAGTTTAGCTAATAAAGCAAAATCAAATCCTAAGCGTGTTGTATTTACTGAAGCGGACACTTACAAAATTTTAAAAGCAGCTCAGTTGGCAAAAGACGAAGGTATTGCTAAACCAATTTTATTAGGTAATAAAGAACGCATTTTAGCTTTAATGGAAGAGAACCAAATTGATATGGGAGATACACCTATTATTGATGCTTGGTTGCCAGAAGAAGAAGCGCGCCGTGCAGAATTTGGTGATATTTTATGGCACAAAAGACAACGTCGTGGTTTAACACAATACGATGCTCGCAAATTAATGCGTGATAGAAATTATTTTGGAGCCATGATGGTTGAAACTGGCATGGCTGATGCGATGATTTCGGGCTTAACTCGTAAATATGGTGCACCTATTAAACCTGCTTTGGATGTAATTGGTGTGCAAGATGGTGTTGGCCGCGTAGCTGGTTTGTATATGATGATTACCAAAAAAGGACCTTACTTTTTTGCAGATACCACCATGACAGAAAACCCAACAGCACAACAGTTGGCTGATATTGCTGTATTAACAGCAAACACCATTAAACAATTTAACACTACGCCTCCTATTGCTATGTTATCCTTTTCAAACTTTGGCTCTGCTGAAGGAGAAGTTCCAAAAAAAATGCAAGAAGCCACAAAAATTTTACATAAAAATTATCCAGGTTTAGTGGTAGATGGCGACATACAAGCCAACTTTGCGGTGAATAATGAATTACTAAAAGAACAGTTTCCGTTTAGTACGTTAATTGATAAAGATGTAAATACCTTTATCTTCCCTAATTTAGCCGCAGGTAATATTGCCTATAAATTATTACAAGAGCTAGGTGGCGCCGAAGCTATTGGTCCGGTTTTAATGGGATTAAAGAAGCCTGTGCATATTTTACAATTAGGAAGTTCTGTTCGTGAAATTGTAAACATGATTACTATTGCAGTAGTAGATGCTCAGAATAAGAAATAAATAAAAATCTGTTATTAAAAGCCCCAATGAAATTTTCATTGGGGCTTTTTTTATGACATACTTAAATTATATACTATTTATTTTTTGATAGTAACTTTTTGATTTTCGATTAAATGCTCTAATGAAATGCGTTTTCTCTTTTTTAATGATTTAAAGAATACGGGAGAAAGCCCAGTAATTTTTTTAAACTGATTTGAAAAATGCGGCACGCTGCTATAATGCAATTTAAAGCAAATTTCCTTCAAGCTCATTTCATTATAAATAATCAATTCTTTAGCGCGCTCAATTTTATTAACGATAATAAATTGCTGAAGTGTGCTACCTGTTACTTCTGAAAATAAATTGGATAAATAGGTGTAATCACATTCTAATTTTTTACTCAAATATTCCGAGTATTTTTCTTCTGGTGGCTCATCCGAATAATGAATCATATCAATAATAGCATTTTTCACTTTTTCAATTTGTATGGATTTTTTATCTTCCATTAACTCATGTCCGTTTTTTAATAAAGCGGCTTTAATTTTATCAAACTGACGGATAGAAATTTTTTGCTGCACTTCTAAGTCTCCCAATTCGATACTTGATATTTTAATGCCTAATTTATTAAACTCTTGCTTTACCATTAGCTTACAACAATGGCTTACCATGTATTTTATGTATAACTTCATATTTTTATTCTTAAATTATGTTTGTGCGAATATGTAAACCAATATGTTAGAAAAAGTTACATTTTTAATCAATCTTTTACACAATTCACAGATTACCTAAAAATTTTATGCATGACTTTATGATAACAATCACTTATTATACTAACACAGGTTATAAGGTGTGCTCTTAAATTATCCTAACTTTAATAAAAAAATAGAGCTATGAAAACTGAAAAAGTACTAATTGCTAACTTAAAATGTGGTGGTTGCGAAAACACGATTAAAACCAAATTAGCCGAATTGGCTGGAGTAGAAAGTGTAACCGTTAACCAAGAAGAAGATTCGGTAACGATTACACACAACGAAAAAAGTACCAGAGAAGATTTCACTAAAAAACTTCACGACTTAGGTTATCCTGAAGCGACTGAAGAAAATGGTTTGTTATTACAACTTAAAAGCTATGCTAGTTGTATTGTTGGGAGAATGACAAAGTAGTTAAACTCAATAAAAAGCCTCTAATCAAAACAGGTTAAAAAAAATCCCTCTGCTATTTCTAACAGAGGGATTTTCTATTTATAATTGGTGACTGAGCGGAGCCGAAGTCCCAGTTATCTTATTTCTTAAACTCTACTTTCATTTCCACACGACGGTTTTTCTGACGGCCTTCTGGTGTATTGTTATCAGCAATTGGCACTGCTTGTCCAAACCACTCAGCAATTACTTTATCAGCTTTTACGCCTTTGCTTACTAGGTATTTTTTAACTGCCTTAGCACGTTTTTCAGAAAGCATCAAGTTCTTAGTTGGGTCACCTTGGTTATCTGTATGTCCAGATAATTTCAATGTCCAATCAGCCGCATGTTGTTTCATTAAATTTGCTAAGTCGTTTAACGAAGGTAATGATACTGGTTTGATAATATCTTTTCCAGTTGCAAACTCTAAACTAGCAAATGCTTTCTCTAATATTTTTTGCTCTTCTACTTTTAATACTGGAGCTGGAGGACAACCTTTTAACTCCTTTAAACCTGGAGTTGTAGGGCAATCATCTTCTCTATCCACTACTCCATCTTTATCTGTATCTGGCCAAGGGCATCCTTTGTTTTCAACTGCACCAGCAACATCAGGGCAATTATCATCTTTATCTAATACCGTATCGCCATCTTTATCTGGGCAACCTTTAAATTCTTTAGGTCCAGCAACATCAGGACAAGCATCATACTTATCTGGTGTTTTATCACCATCTCTATCTGGGCATCCTAAAAACTCAGCTAAACCAGCATCATCCGGACACTCATCTTCTTTGTCCATAATTTTATCGCCATCTTTATCTGGGCAACCTCTAAATTCAACTAAGCCTTTATCATCTGGGCACATATCATCTAAGTCGGTAATGCCATCTAAATCTTTATCAGGGCAACCTTGCATCTCTTTAGATCCCGCAACATCAGGACATTTATCATCTTTATCTTGAATATGATCACCATCTTTATCTGGGCAACCCATAAATTCCCAAACACCTGGTACATCTTTACATTGATCTTTTTTGTTTGACACACCATCCTTATCTCTATCTTTTGGCTTACCATAAGGGATTGGTAATTTCAACATCGCATAAATATCAGCTCCATAAATGGTTTTTTGACCTACTAACGGCGCTAAGTTGGATGAACCTACCACTATTGGACCTAACCTAACAGCGGCACCTGCTCTAAATCCATCTAAGAAATTATATTGAACCGGGATAAAAATACCTGCCCACTTCCAATCATAACGTGGTGTTAAAGTAATGCTGCTAATATCATGCACTTTAGTATCGTTATTTTTAAACTGCATCGCAATAAAAGGTGTTAAGTTTATATAGAAGTCTTTCCAAACTTGATAATCAATTTGAGCACTGATAGCAGTTGGTAAATTCATTTTATAGCTTGATGCTCCACTAGTACCGTTAAATCTTCCTTTTAACGTATCATCAAACTCACCAACCGATTCTGGATCTATTGGTTTTAAATTCCATAAAGATACATCAGCTGTAAAATCTCCGCTAGTGCTTCCTTTTTTAAACTTAATGGAGCCTAAATCAGTCACTGATAATCCAACTTTTAATTTGTATTTATTTTTATCGTTACGCCATAAATCTTTTTCGCCATCCATGTCGTATTTAAATTTTTTATAATCAGGGCGCCATTCATAAACCACACCAAAATCAAAACCAATACCTGGGTATGATTGACTGTAATCAAATACTTTAGTTCCAGTATTGCTCTCACCAAGTTTAATATCTTTAAAAGTTAAATTATCAGAGTGACCATATTTTACATCCGAACTGAAAATGCTTAATGTATCACTTGTGTAAACATCATATTCTAAATCTTTAATAAACATATAGGCAGATTGAATACCTTGTAATAATTTTACAGTAACTCCACCTTTAAAGTAGTGTTCGTTATCATCTTTAAACACGTGAGCATAAGTTAAACCATATTCTGCCCAAGTCATTTCTTGAATACTTAAATTTTTATTTTGAAGTCTTGTAATCCACAAACTAGGATATTGAAATTCTGAATAAGCTAGTTTTGCTAAATCAGGTGAAATCCCATCAATGTTTACATAATTTCTTACTCCAGAAGATAGGGCTATGGCATTTTTACGATTTAAAGGAATCATAAACGATGGTCCTGCAATTCTATTACTAAAATAGATGCTTTTATCTTTCCCGTTAATACGTTCTGTTAAATATTTATCAGCAAAAAACTCATCGTCAAATGCCGGCAAGGTTGTTTTACCATCTGCGTCTTTTGCTCTTTTAAAAGCGCTACGGTCAATTCCAATATAATTGTTGTAAGCAGCAACATTAATACCTACTAGGTTCATGTCAAATTTCATTCGACCATCTACGATGCTTGCAGGCTGTTGATAGATACCTGTTACACCAGCATAATTACTTTGATTAAATCCCACAAAATCTTGAGATTGAGCAAAATAACTAAAAGATAAAGCGGCAAAAAGTAATAATTTCTTCATAGAGCGATTTTTGTTTAGACCTCAAAAATAAGACATTCTATTTAATCTTAACCAAAATTCAAAAATATTACGGTATAATTAACAAAAGTCACGGCAAAAGCCTCTCAATACATTCCAATTTAGTATCTTCGCCCTTTGTTACCGAGAAAAAATTATGTTAGATAAATTAGAAGAAATTAAAAGAAGGTATAACGATGTTGAAGCAAAATTAGGGGATCCTAGTGTGATTGCTGATATGCGCTTGTTTAAAAAATTGAATATTGAATATAAGGGCTTGCAGCCAGTAGTTGAAGCTTATTACAAATACAAGCAAATTACTGATAATATTAATGGTGCCAAAGAGGTATTAGCAACTGAAAAGGATAAAGACTTTTTGGATATGGCTAAAGCTGAATTAGAAGAAAATCGCGCTGCCGAAGAAAAATTACAGGAAGAAGTTCGTGTGATGTTAATTCCTAAAGATCCTGAAGATGCAAAAAATTGCACCATGGAAATTAGAGGAGGAACGGGTGGCGATGAAGCCGCTATTTTTGCTGGTGATTTATTTGATATGTACCGTCGCTATTGCGAAATTAAAGGCTTTCAGTTAGAAGTGATTGATGAAAGCCCTGGTTCGATGGGTGGTTACAAAGAAATTGTGTTTAATGTAAAAGGCGATAACGCATTTGGAACCATGAAGTTTGAAAGTGGCGTACACCGAGTGCAACGTGTTCCAGCCACCGAAGCGGCTGGACAGAGTGCATACATCTGCCGCAACTGTAGCGGTGTTACCTGAAGCCGAAGAATGGGATATTGAAATTAAACCAGCAGATATTGAAATGGCAACTGCTCGAAGCGGTGGAGCTGGTGGACAAAATGTAAATAAAGTAGAATCGAAAGTAATTTTAACTCACAAGCCATCAGGTATTGTTGTGACTTGCCAAACACAACGTAACCAACTAGGTAACCGCGAAAAAGCAATGGAAATGCTACGTTCTAAATTATATGATTTAGAATATCAAAAACGACTAGCAGATACTACTAGTCGCCGTAAAAGTATGGTAAGTACGGGAGATAGATCTGAAAAAATTAGAACATATAATTATCCACAAAACCGTATCACTGATCATCGTATTGGTTTAACACTTTATAATTTAACCGACTTTACAAACGGTTACATACAACAAATGATTGATGCTTTACAGTTTGCGGAAAATGCAGAACGATTGAAAGAAGGAGGATTATAAAACCGATTAAAGATAAAAGACATAAGATAAAAGATTGATAAATTTGAAAAAAGACAACTAACATTTATGATCATGAGCAGAATTGATAAACGAGATTAAAACATCAAGAAAAAACTTTTTATGTGTTGGCTTAGATCCAGACGTAGATAAAATTCCTCAATTTCTATTAGAAGAGGAAGATCCTATTTTTGAATTTAATCGTCAAATTGTTGATGCCACTGCTGATTATTGTGTTGCCTTTAAACCTAATACTGCTTTTTATGAAGCTTATGGTTTAAGTGGAATGACAAGCTTAGAAAAAACCATTAAATACATTAAGCAAGAATATCCAAACCATTTTTTAATTGCTGATGCTAAGCGTGGCGACATAGGTAATACATCAAGTATGTATGCCAAAGCATTTTTTAAACGCTTACATGCAGATGCCATTACTGTTGCTCCGTACATGGGTAGCGATTCGGTAAAACCTTTTTTACAATTTGAGGGTAAATGGGCAATTGTTTTAGGGTTAACATCAAACGAAGGCGCTAAAGATTTTCAGTTAGATGAAGGAAAAACCGAAGCCTTGTATCAACATGTATTAAGAACATCTAGTCAGTGGGGAACTACTGAAAATATGATGTATGTAATTGGTGCTACCAAAGCACAAATGTTTGATGATGTAAGACGTATTATACCAAATCACTTTTTATTGGTACCGGGTGTTGGTGCACAGGGCGGTAGTTTAGCCGAAGTATGTAAACATGGCTTAATTAAAAATGATATTGGTTTATTAATCAACTCATCTCGCGCTATTATTTATGCATCAAACGGAGAAGACTTTGCTTCTGCCGCTGCTAAAGAAGCAAAAAAAGTAGCCGATGAAATGAAGGCGTATTTTTAATACATTAATTTCACTTATCGGCAAAAAGCCACCACTTATTAGTTTATTGCCTCCATATACTAAGTATAATAAAACTTAAGGATTTTGTTGTGTAAGTTTACATGATAAAACCACTAAAATTATTGTTATGAAACATCACTATTATTTACTTTCTTTAATTTCATTGCTAGGATTTTCGAGTTTAAAATCTCAAACCTGTTCTAGTTCATTTATTTTTTCTAATACTGGTGTAACCAATATGGTTTGGTTTCAGGATCAATCAACAGCTCCATCTAATTGGCAGAGAGATTATACTCATTGGAATTTTAATGATGGAAGTAATATTGATATAAATAGCACAACAACTCACACTTTTCCTCAAGCACAAATTTATAATGTGGTTAAAGAAACTAAATTTTCTGAAATTGGAAATCCTTCAAACGTTTGTGTCGCCAAAGATTCCTTATTAATAAATGCAGCCTTATCAACATCTACTAATGTATGCGTACCGGGTGTTGCTATGAAAGTAAAATGGTTAACAGGTTTAACTTATGGCGTTTCAAATTATATATATGGTTCATGTGCCTATAATTTCAGAGAAATTGTAGGAGATACTGGAACTACAACCATCCCTGGTGGCAATATACCAATGCCAGGTATTTATACTACCCAACAATACTATTTTACATATAATGTTACGTTGCCTCAATTTAATAATACAATTACCCACCGCATTAATTATCCAAATCCTCAAAATTTTGGTGGTGCCGAAGACTACGCTTACATTGTGCCACTAGATTTATCTCATCAAACACCAACAGATTGCCATGCCTCTTTTTTTATGACACCATCTGATGCTACATTAAATAATTGGACCATTCAAGACTTTTCATCAAGTTCCGATAGTTTATCATATTTCTGGGATTTTGGTGATGGTAACACATCTACGCTTTCAAATCCAAGCTATACTTACTCTTCGGTTGGCATGTACACCATTTGCTTAACTGTGTCAAGTGGCACCTGTTCTGATACCTATTGTGAAACAGCATTTATTGACACAACTGCTAATGGTGCAGGAATTCATTCCATCAATGTTCAAAAAATGCTTATTACTGGTATTGTTGAAAACAAAAAACAAGAAAAAGCTATTCTACTGTTTCCTAATCCTGCCCACAATAACATAGAAATTAAATATCCTTTCAAAAATGAAGAATACACTATAACTATAAGCAATCTTTTAGGGCAGCAAGTGCTTATTCAAAACGAAAATGATATATCAAACGGTACAGTTAAATTAAATATTGAAGACTTAAATAGTGGTATATATTTATTGCAAATAAATACAAAAAGTGGGAACACATTATCAAAAACAAAATTCATTAAAGAATAAACATTTAAAAACGAAATAAAAAAAAGTAGCTAAATGCTACTTTTTTTATTTCTTCTTAGCAGGCTCATCATCATCTTTATACTTATCGTAATCCAACTTATTGCCCCAAAAATTCATTTGTTGTTTAATCCATGCTTTACGTTGAACAATATAACTACTAGCTGGATTTGCCTTATATCGTAAGGGATTTGGCAATATAGCTGCAATAGCCGCAGCCTCGTCTTTGCTTAATTTTTTAGCTGATTTATGAAACCAATGCTGCGATGCGGCTTCGGCACCATAAATCCCATTGCCCATTTCAATACTATTTAAATACACTTCCATAATTCGCTCTTTACTCCAAAATACTTCAATTAATAAAGTAAACCACAACTCTAACCCTTTTCTTAAGTAACTCCTACCCTGCCATAAAAACACGTTTTTAGCAGTTTGTTGTGTAATGGTACTTCCTCCTCTTACTCGTTTTCCTTTTTCATTTTCTTTCATCGCTTTTTGTATAGCTCCCCAATCAACGCCAAAATGCTTCAAGTAATTTTGATCTTCACTACAAACTACTGCCAATTGTAATTTTGGCGAAATCTCCTCTAAAGGCACCCAATCATGTTCCATAATAACACCTTTATCATTTTTTAATTGTTCAACATCTCTAATCAACATTAAAAATGTTATGGGAACTGGAACCCATCGATAAATAACAACTGAGACAATTGATACAACGAAAAATGCAAAGCAAGTTTTCCAAAGTATAGTCCATATTTTTCCTAGTAATTTTCTCATAAAAGAGTAAAACTATTGTATTATTTAGCTTAAGTTTGCGCACCATAAAGATTTTAACAACATCCAATTTTTAATAACATGACTAAAAAAACTACCTACATTATATTAGCAATCGCAATTCTTGCCATTATTGGAATGTACTTTTACAATAAATATAATGTAGCGCCATCTATTCAAGTTGATAAACTAGAGATTTTGAATGAAGACACAACTAAATTTGAGATAAGCTCTTTAAAAGGCAAAAAGTGATTATTAGTTTTTATGCATCTTGGTGCCCTAATTGCCTTGAAGAACTTGAGATTTTGAATTCAATCAAAAATGAAAAACTAAATGACATTGAAATACTTGCTATAACAGATGAAAGTATGGAAAAACTGACTTCTTTTAAAAATAAAAAACAATATCCTTTTACATTTTTAAAACTTAATGCTTCGTTCCCAGAAATAGGAATTGCGTCTATTCCAACTACCTATTTACTAAATACAAAAGGCGAAATTGTTTATAACAAAGTTGGATACATCCAATGAGACGATTAATCGAATTTAAATCACTTAAAAAGTTTGATGGAATAAGTTAAAAATATTGTTCGTTCACTAATAATTCAATATATTTAAAGTCTATTTTTTATAACGATTATGACAAAAATTAAATTTGGTACCGACGGCTGGAGAGCCATTATAGCGCAAGAATTTACAGTTGAAAATGTAGCTCGTGTTACAGAAGCTACAGCTATTTGGTTAAAGAAAAACTTCGAAAACCCTACTGTTGTTTTGGGTCACGATTGCCGTTTTGCTGGCGAATTATTTGCACATACTGCTGCTAAAGTATTAGTATCACATAATATTAAAGTTTTTTTAGCAAAAGATTTTGTAAGCACTCCTATGATATCTTTAGGAACTGTGCGTCATAAAGCAAGTGTTGGTATTATTATTACCGCATCTCACAATCCGCCATCTTATAATGGTTTTAAATTAAAAGGCTACTATGGCGGACCGTTAGGTCCTGAAAAAGTTCAAGAAATTGAAGATATTATTCCTGAAAAAGCGAACCAAAATTTTGAAGCTATCGATTTAAAAGCAGCAGAAGCAAAAGGCTTAGTTGAAATCACCGCATTAGAAGACATGTATGTAAAACATGTAGAAGCTAATTTTGATTTAGCTGCCATTAAAAATTCTGGACTTAAGTTTGCTTACGATAGTATGTACGGTGCAGGGCAACGCGTTATGTTCCGTTTATTTCCGGAAATTATTCATTTACATAACGACCATAATCCTAGTTTTAAAGGACAAGCACCTGAGCCTATTCATAAAAATTTAACGGAGTTTTCAAACTTAATTAAAAACGCTGGTGATATTGATTGTGGTTTAGTTACAGATGGAGATGCTGATAGAATTGGGCTTTACGACAATAAAGGGAATTTTGTAGATTCTCATCACATCATTTTACTTTTGATTCATTACCTTAAAAAATACAAAGGCATGGATGGTAAAGTTGCAACTGCTTTTAGTTCGACTGTTAAAATTAAAAACATGTGCGAACATTACAACTTACCATTAGATGTGGTAAAAATTGGTTTCAAATACATTTGTAATATTATGATTACCGAAGATGTATTAGTTGGTGGTGAAGAAAGTGGAGGAATTGCTATTAAAGGACATATTCCAGAGCGTGATGGAATTTGGATGGGCTTGGTGCTATGGGAATTTATGGCAAAAACAGGTAAGAGCCTAAACGAATTAATTGAAGAAGTTTATGCTATTACCGGAACTTTCTCATTTGAACGTAACGACTTAACGATTACCGAAGAATTAAAAAATAAAATTATTGCAAACTGCAAAAACAATACTTATAAAGAATTTGGAAAATATAAAGTATCGCGCCTTGATGATTTAGATGGCTTTAAATTTTTCTTTGATGAAAATACTTGGACAATGATTCGTGCGTCGGGAACTGAACCTGTTTTGCGTACCTATGCTGAAGCAGCAACTAAAGAAAAAGCCTTTGATATTTTAGCAGACGTTAAAAAAGTGTTGTTAGGATAAAATTAGATTATTTATTTAAAGCCCATCTTTTCTCTGAATTGATGGGTTTTTCTTTCCCCCTTTGAAGGGGGTGCCCGGAGGGCGGGGGATGTTATTTTCCTACTTTCATACCTGACTTTTCATACTCCAAAATCCCAAAAACAAGACTGTTAATTTAATTTAATTGTATGCTTTTAAACAAAATTTCATTAAGTTTGTAATCCTACTACAAATGTCTTTAGAAACCAACATAAAAGCAGCCATCAGAGATGTTCCTGACTTTCCAAAACCAGGAATAATGTTCAAGGACATAACTCCTGTATTCGAAAATCAAGCACTTTGTAATCAAATTGTGAATGGTTTTATTGACACTATTTCTGTTAAACCAGATGCTATTGTTGGTATTGAAAGCAGAGGTTTTTTATTTGGTATTTTGTTAGCAAACAAATTGAACATTCCGTTTGTTTTAATTAGAAAAGCAGGTAAATTGCCTTACAAAACAATTAGCTACGAATACGAATTAGAATATGGAACTGCTAAAATTGAAATGCACACAGATAGCTTAAAAAAAGGTTGGAACGTGATGATTCATGACGATTTACTAGCAACTGGAGGAACAGCTGAAGCAGCAGCGAACTTAGTTAAACAACAAGGTGCCAATGTAAGCGGCTTTACTTTCGTAGTAGGATTAGAATTTTTAAACGGAAAACAAAAATTAAATATACACTCAAACAATATCACATGTCTAGCGCAGTATTAGAACCAAATGTTGGAATGAATTTCCAAATAAACGAAAATCAACAAGCCATAGCGGATATGATTCGCAAATTTGGCAAAGAACATATCTATCCTAAAATGATGGAATGGGACGAGGCACAAACTTTCCCAGTAGATGTATTCAAAAAATTAGGAGAATTAGGACTAATGGGTGTTGTAGTACCTGAAGAGTACGGCGGATCTGGATTATCATATACAGAATACGTGACAGCTATTATTGAGTTAAGTAAAATTTGTGGTTCTATAGGTTTATCTATGGCTGCTCACAACTCTTTATGTACTGGACATATTTTAGCTTTTGGTAATGATGCCCAAAAAGCAAAATATTTACCAAAATTAGCTACAGCTGAGTGGATTGGTGCTTGGGGCTTAACGGAAACAGGAACTGGTTCGGATGCTGGTGGAATGGCTACTACTGCTGTTAAAGATGGCGACTATTATGTATTAAATGGTTCAAAAAACTTTATTACTCACGCTATTACAGGAAATGTAGCAGTAGTTATTGTTCGTACTGGAGAAAAAGGTGATAGCCATGGTATGTCTGCTTTCATTATCGAAAAAGGCACACCAGGTTTTAAATCTGGTAAAAAAGAAAATAAATTAGGAATGCGTGCCAGCGAAACTGCCGAATTAATCTTTGATAACTGTAGAGTTCACAAAGATCAATTAATGGGCAAAGAAGGCGACGGCTTTATTCAAGCCATGAAAGTATTAGATGGCGGACGTATCTCTATTGCAGCATTAAGTTGTGGCATTGCTCGTGGTGCTTACGAATGCTCTGTAAAATATGCTAAAGAGCGTGAGCAATTTGGTAAACCAATTGCCCAATTTCAAGCAATTAGCTTTAAATTAGCTGATATGGCTACAGAATTAGAAGCAGCTGAATTATTGACTTTCAAAGCAGCCGACTTAAAAAACCGTCACCAAAAAATGACTAAAGAAGGTGCTTTTGCAAAATACTACGCATCCGAAGTATGTGTTAGAAATGCAAATGAAGCCGTTCAAATTTTTGGAGGTTACGGATTTACAAAAGATTTCCCAGCAGAAAAATATTACCGTGATAGTAAATTATGTACTATTGGTGAAGGAACTAGTGAAATTCAAAAATTAGTTATTAGTAGAGAATTATTGAAAGATTAATTATCTAATTAAATCAATATGAAAATTGCCCGATGGATATCGGGCAATTTTTTTTGTATATAATCGTTTCTTAGAATGATATCTACAGAAAAAATCATCTTATTATCTTGTTTCTTTATTTCTCAACTAAAAGCACTAAATAACTATATCAGAAGTTATATATAAACTCCCTAATAAAATAGATTTACCCCTACTTCACTTCAAAAGAAATCAGTTATCACAAATTATATTTAAGGATGGGACAAGCATTAATCCTAAATTCAAAAGTATCAACCCTTATGATAAAATAGAATATCCAAAAGCAAAGACAATTATCTATTTTACACCAACTAAACTTTTCCAAAATCACATTGCATTTGCATACGAGTATATCTTTCGGAAAAACATTGTAGGAATAAGAATCCCAGCCAGCGTTAGCTTTATGGATGCTTACACATTAAAACCTCAAGGGGCATTTTTGCACAGAACAGATATTCACCGAACATTTACCACAGGTATTGATATTAATTTTTATCCTCTTCGGCTAGGCAAAATAAAGTATGTAACTGGTATTGGGTTTCAATTCGCTCAATTTGCGCACCGTTATTATCCTAACTACTATGGTTCCTATTATTTAAGAGAACCTAAAATTGGGACAGGCAATCACTATTCCTTTGTTATTAATAATGGTATTATTAGTCAAGTAACTAAACACCTTATTATTTGTGGAACAATAGGCACAGGATCTCAAATTGAAATAGGGCCGTATTACCAAACGGCAGGCCTACGTTTAAATACAACAATTAATATAGGTTATACATTTTAAAACAAAAAAAGCTTCGCTAAATAGCGAAGCTTTTTAAATAAAATTATTATATTACCAACCTAAAACCCAAGAGAAAATTAGAGGCGCAACAATCGTTGCATCACTTTCTACAATAAATTTAGGTGTGTGAATATCTAATTTACCCCAAGTAATTTTTTCGTTTGGAACAGCTCCTGAATAAGAACCGTAAGAAGTTGTTGAATCTGAAATTTGACAGAAATAACTCCAGAAAGGCACATCATGCATTTCCATATCTTGATATAACATTGGAACAACACAGATAGGGAAATCTCCAGCAATACCTCCTCCAATTTGAAAGAAGCCAACTCCTTTTCCACCGCTATTTTTTGGATACCAATCCGCTAACCATGCCATGTATTCAATACCGCTTTTCATGGTGCTAGCTTTAATTTCGCCTTTAATTACATAGGAAGCAAAAATATTACCCATTGTACTATCTTCCCATCCTGGAACAACGATAGGTAAGTTTTTTTCAGCTGCTGCTAACATCCAACTATCTTTTGGATCAATTTCGTAGTATTGCTTTAACTCACCACTTAATAAAATTTTGTACATATATTCATGTGGAAAATAGCGCTCGCCTGCTGTATCAGCATCTTTCCAGATTTTATGAATATGTTTTTGTAAACGTCGGAAAGCTTCTTCTTCAGGAATACAAGTATCTGTAACACGGTTATAATGATTTTCTAATAAATCCCACTCTTCTTGAGGTGATAAATCACGGTAATTAGGTACACGTTTGTAGTGACTATGAGCTACTAAGTTCATAATATCTTCTTCTAAGTTAGCACCGGTACAAGAGATAATATCAATTTTACCTTGACGAATCATTTCTGCTAATGATTTACCTAACTCAGCTGTACTCATAGCACCAGCTAAAGTCACCATCATTTTACCTCCTTCAGTTAAATGTGTTTCGTAACCTTTAGCAGCATCTACTAAAGCCGCCGCGTTAAAATGTTTATAATGATGTTCTATAAATTTAGAAATTGGTCCTTTGTTAGCTGCTGTTGACATATTAATTGTTTTTAAGTGGCGCAAATTTAGTATTTATCGTGTAATATTTATGTTAACAAGCTACTTTATTCCATAAAAAAACCTCGTATCAAACGAGGCTTTTTTTATATGCTGAGAAGTATTACTTCTTAATTTTAAATTCATAGTAATCATTGTCTTTACCAGCCACATCTACAATATCTGTAATTCTTATAACAGCATATTTATTAGTTGATACACTTCCTAATTTTGTAATAATAATATCGCCTACAGCTAAATTATATAATACAGAATATTTTACACCTGTTGTATAAGCACTAATAGCAGTAGAATCTGTTGCATTAGCATAATCAAAACCATTATATAACACAAATTTGCCACCAGCAGGCGATCTCCACTCTTTTGATAGAGTTGTATTTGTTCCTGAGTAATCTTGAATATCTCTAGAAGCTGTATCAGCTGTTAATGAAAACTCACCTGAATTTGTTTCCAAATTATAGGCATCATGATTAACAGATGTGTTTGAATACATCAAATGTCCTGCTGTTTCAGTTAATACAATGGCTTGGCTAGCTGCTGCTGCTGCAACATAAAGTCGTTTAGCGGTTCCTCCAGTTTTTCCTTTAGAATTTTCTGCTTTAAAATCAAATACTACAGATTTTCCTGCTAAGTTAGCTGGTATTCTAAAATAAAAGTTAAATGTTGTACCTATTGAAGAAACCGAAGAATCTAATGCAATATTGGGAGTTTCATTATCAACTGTTGAAGTTATTGTTACTTTGGATAATGCTATTTCTGAAGAAACAGTTACTTTAAAGGTAATAAGATCACCAACATTTCCATAATAATACAATGGTTCTGGAGACACAGATACAATAGGACTTGTGTCTTTATCTTTTTTACAACTATAAAAAACAAAGCATAAGGCCAAAACTGATAATAAGGCTAGAGAAAATAATTTTTTTTGTTTCATTTTTATTTTAAATTAATACTATAAAATTAAAAAAAGACCTACATCAATTTTGATGTAGGTCTTTTTTTATTAACAAAGTAATTAGCTTACTTTGTTTTAATTTTGAAAGCTTTCGCTCTAACTTTTAGAGTTACTTTTCTTCCTAAAAAAGCTTGATTTGTTGTACTTTCAGATGAAAGAGGTAAAACGAAATCAGCATCTGGTTTTTGATTTAAGGCATCATATAACGCATTGTTATATGCTCTATCAAGAGTAACACCGCCTAATAAACCACCAGTGCTAGCAGTATGGTTTCTTCTTCCACCGTAAGGTATCCCTAAGAAATAATACTGAGTTGCTGTTCCTGCTACTTCACCTACATAATCCAAATCTGAACTTTGAAAGTTCACTCTTGCTTCTATTTGTGCACCAGCAATCGTTTTGTTGCGCATAGTACAAGAACTAGCAAGCAACAATACCGAAAAAGTGCTTAATATTAATATTTTTTTCATATGTATGTATTCTTTTTAATTATTATTACTAAACTATATTAATATTATCTAGCGAAATAGATATGTAAAACAATTCTAACGTCTTGGTTAGTGTTTGCGTTAAATTCTCTTCTGCTTAATTTAGAGTATTTTGCAGATGTTGCTCCAACAGCATTACTAGATTGCTCTTCTTTGTATTTTACAGAATAAGAAGTTGTTCCTGCAGTTACATCTTGTTTCACTTTAGTAACTCCACCAAATGTCCATTTAGCATTCCATCCATATTCTAAACCAATAGACATAGGTAAATGACCTAAAAATACATTGAAACCAGTAATCACACTAAACCAACATTAGTAGTGTTAGTTTTTCTGTTTGTGAAATTTTTATCTCCATTCGCGTAAGTGTAATTTTTTATAGATTTGTCGCTACCGAATCCTAAATATAAATCTGCACCAACATAAGCATCAAAAATATTTGCTGCTACGAAATGCTTCTCAATACCTGGAACGATTTCATACATTCTCTCAACAGTTTTATCTTTTACATCAGTAAAATTATCATAAAGAGGAGATAAATTATTAGCAGTTGACGGAGCGTAAACTGCTGAAGAGTCAGCACCTGTACCTTTAACTGTTAAGTTTTTGTTCATGAAACGAATTCCTGCGCGGATTACGATATCATCAGATTTGTAATACTTGTAAGTTAAAATGTTACCTGACTGTAAAGCATTACCTGAAAATAATTTTGCAGTCATGCCTGAGTCGTTAGCTAAAGATGTTCCTAGAACGAAAGCCATATCACCAGCCTTTGGTCTAGCACCATATTTAATTACAGTCTCATCATTTTCTCTTGTTGAAAGCTGCGCAAAAGCAGAGGTTACCCCAAATGCCATTGCAATCATTAGTGCTGATTTTTTCATAAATTGTTTTTTTAGTTTAATTTAATTGTTTTTTTACTTTATCTGATATTAAGTTGCACACCAATATCAAATTTGGTACCGCAAATGTACGTATTAAATATAAAATGCCAAATTCGTACAAATTTTATATTATAAACATCTCGCGGTTAATAATTTGAATTTTAACTAGGATTTATTTTGAAGCATTGGTACAAACTTAAATTTACCAAAGGCTTGTTTATTATATTCAGTGGCTGATTTTTTTACGATGACATTCATTACCTGTTCTTCGCCTTCACCTAGTGGTATTACTAAAATACCTCCAATAACTAATTGCGCTAGTAATTCTTCTGGTATATAAGGAGCCGCCGCAGTAACAATAATTTTATCAAATGGAGCAAATTGAGGCATTCCTTTATAACCATCTCCATAAACCAATTTGGCACCTTTATAACCTAATAAGGGTAAAAACACTTTAGTTTTATCAAATAATTCTTTCTGGCGCTCTATCGAATACACCTTTGCTCCCATTTCTAATAAAACCGCTGTTTGATAACCGCAGCCCGTACCTATTTCTAGTACTTTCTCTCCTTTTACGATGTTTAGCTTTTCTGTTTGAAAAGCCACTGTAAATGGATGAGAAATAGTTTGTCCTGCCCCAATTTTCAAGGCTTTATCTGAATAAGCATGATCTAATAAGGCAGGGCGCTCAGTAGATTGATCAAAAAATAAGTGGCGAGGGATTTTTAATATCGAATTTAAAACTGACTGACTCGTAATTCCCTTTTCTTTTAACTGTTCAACCAATCGTTTTCTCTTTCCTTGGTATAAATATTCGTCTTCTTTATTTGTATTAAGTAACATGTGTTAAATCTAATTATAATAAACAATCCAGTTTTAATATAAAAAATTGATTTCTAACAATTAGTTTTTAATAGGTACTACTGATAATCCAGATGACACTAAAGTTTTAATAAATTTAGCTAAAGAAGCAGGCGTTATTGTTCAAATTGGCCATGTAGAACGCTTTAATCCTGCGTTTACAGCGGCTAAAGACTATTTTGAAAACCCAACATTTATTGAAATAGAGCGATTAGCATGTTACAACTCCAGAGGGACAGATGTTTCGGTTGTATTAGATTTAATGATACACGACATTGATTTATTATTAAACTCCGTTAAAAGTAAAATCCGTAAAATATCTGCTTCAGGCGCTTCAGTTATTAGCAAAACAGCCGATTGGGCTAAAGTGAGAATAGATTTTGATAATGGATGCGTCGCCAATTTAACTGCCAATCGCGTGTCAGTTAGTAATGTTCGAAAAATGACTGTGTTTCAAAAAAACACCTTTATACATGTTGATTTACTAAACAAAACAACTAACATTCAGAAGATTAATCCTATTACTTCTCATACAAACCAAAAAGGTATAGTATTAAATCCTGGAGTTGGTTTACAGCAATTTGAAATGCTTCAAAATCAACCTATTATTCATCCTGTAAACGCTATCAAAACAGAGTTAGAGATTTTTTATAAGAGTATTGCCGAAAATTTTCCATTGGCAGTTTCTTTGGCTGATGCTGAAATTGCGCTACAAGTGGTTAAAGAAATTGAATTGCAAATCAATCCTCACAAAAAATAACCATTCTAAAAAAATTAATTATTTTTTTTCTTTCTTAATACAATAAGTGCTTTATATTTACGTTCTAATACCAATATGCGTCGATATTTACTGTACTTTTTACTGTTTTGTAACTTAATATTCTTTGTTTCTTGTAAAAAAGATAAGTTGAAAGCTCCCAAAGCATCGTTTTTGGTGGTTGATAATGCTTCGTTAAAAACAGTTGCCAGCCTTAATCAAGGTGTCAATAGCCACAAAATTGTTGATATTTGGTATTATGTAGACGGCGAATTTAAAGGAGTTTTTCCCGTTGGAAGTGTGATGCCAATAGTAGCTGATGGTAATGCGAGAATTACCTTATTTGCTGGTATAAAAAATAATGGTATTTCTTCTACCAGATTACCTTATGCGGTTTATAATTCTAAAACCTATAATTTAGATATTGAACCTGGCAAAACCTACACACTTTCTCCTGAATTTGAATACAATTCAACCGCATTTTTTTACTATGCGGATGGTTTAGATGGCTTTGGCACTGGTAGTTATTTTAATGCAGGTAATACAAATTGCCAATACACATTAGATCCAACCAAGGTATTTAGTGGTGCTGGTAGTATAATTATGACAATGACTGATGCTGTTCCTACCACTTCATTAGTTCAAGCCAATAGCTATTATTTACCTGATGGCGGCGCTACCATTTATGTAGAATTAGATTATAAATGCAATCAGGAATTTAATGTTGGTGTTATTGGAATTGATACAGGTATACAGGATAAAAGAAATGTTTTGACAATCGCCCCATCTGACGAATGGAATCATATATACATTCAGCTAACTAGCACCGTTAGCACCCCTCCAACTTATGGAGCATACAAAGTATTTATTGAAGCAACTAAAAATACAACTTCGCCTGAAATATATTTAGATAACGTCAAACTCATATATCAATAAGTGAACAAGGCTCTACAAACATTTAAATACGTGTTTGCTGATTATATATCAGCTTGTTTAGCGTGGAGTTTATTTTACTTATATCGTAAATTTTACATTGAACCTGATAAATTTGGCGTTGATCCTGAAAAGGTTTTTGATAGGCAATATGTTTTAGGAATGATTGTTTTGCCTTTAGGTTGGCTTTTGGCTTACTACCTAACGGGGTTTTACAAAAACATCTATCGAAAATCGCGTATCAACGAATTAATGCAAACTATTGCTACATCCATTATTGGAGTAACTTTTATTTTCTTTTTTATTTTATTAGATGACTTTGTATCGAGCTATAAAGCCTATTACAAAGTATACACGGTTTTATTTGCTTTACATTTTTTCATTACCGCTGTTTTCAGATTTATCTTGTCTACCATTACCAACCACAAAATTAATAATGGCACCATAGGCTTTAATACCGTTATTATTGGTAGCAATCAACGTGCATTAAAAATTTATGAAGAAATTACCTCAAGTCATAAATCATCGGGTAATAAATTTATTGGCTTTATTCACTTAGATGAAAAAAATGGTTTCTCGGAACAATTAAAACAACAATTACCTCATTTAGGCGAGTATAAAGACCTTAAAGAAATTGTTAACACACACCAAATTGAAGAAATAATTATTGCCATTGAATCCTGGGAACATGGCTACTTAGAAAAAATTATCAATGAGTTAAATGATTTTGAGGCCATCATCAAAATTATTCCTGATATGTACGATATTTTATCTGGTCAGGTAAAAATGAACTCCATTTCAGATACCGCATTAATTGTTATCAATAAGCAAGTAATGCCTAACTGGCAACAATCTGTAAAGCGGTTTATTGATGTAAGTGCCTCTGTGTTTGTATTAATTGCCTTTAGCTGGGTATATATTATTTTGATGATTTTAGTAAAATTGGATTCAAAAGGTCCTATATTTTTCAAACAAGAACGTATTGGAAAAGATGGTAAACCTTTTTATATCATCAAATTCAGAACGATGTACACGGATGCCGAAAAACTAGGTCCTACTTTGTCAAAAGAAAATGACCCTCGAATTACTAAAATTGGACGTTTTTTAAGAAAAGTACGTTTAGATGAAATTCCTCAATTTTATAATGTAATTATTGGTGATATGAGTTTGGTGGGGCCACGCCCTGAACGTAAATTTTTTATTGATAAAATTGTGGTTCACGCGCCACATTATGTGCATTTACATAGAGTAAGACCAGGAATTACAGGCTACGGACAGGTAAAATATGGTTATGCCGAAAACATTGAGCAAATGGTATCTCGTGTAAAATTCGATTTATTATACATCGAAAACATGAGCTTGATTATTGACTTCAAAATCTTAATTCATACTGTTTTAATCGTTGTTCAGGGACGAGGGAAGTAATTTACGAATGACGAAGTAGGAATTGCTGTTTTTAAACTAGAAAATTCGTACTTAGTAAATCGCAACTCGTAATTCATAAATCGTACTTCACAAATCAAAATTTTTATTATATTCGTGACTGATTTCAATATTAAATAAATGAAAGTATTAATTACAGGAGGCGCAGGTTTTATTGGCTCACACGTGGTGAGATTATTCGTCAACAAATATCCAAACTATAACATTGTTAACTTAGATAAATTAACCTACGCAGGTAACTTAGCTAACTTAACTGATATTGAAAATAAACCCAATTACACTTTTGTAAAAGGAGATATCGTTGATGCGGATTTCATTAATAAATTATTTAAAGAACATCAGTTTAATGCCGTTATTCATTTAGCTGCCGAAAGTCATGTGGACAGAAGTATTACTAACCCATTAGAATTTGTTTACACAAATGTGATTGGTACGGTGAACTTACTAAACGCTGCTAAAGAATTACATAAGGCAGATGCAACAAAATTCACAAAATTTTATCATGTTTCTACTGATGAAGTTTATGGGTCTTTAGGTGATACTGGTTTGTTTACTGAAACGACGGCTTACGACCCACACAGCCCCTACTCTGCTTCTAAAGCAAGTTCCGACCACTTTGTAAGAGCTTATTTTGATACTTATAAATTACCTTGCGTCATTTCTAACTGTTCAAACAATTACGGGCCATTCCATTTTCCTGAAAAATTAATTCCTCTTTGCATTAACAATATTAAAAACAATAAACCATTACCAATTTATGGTAAAGGCGAAAATGTGCGCGATTGGTTATTTGTTGAAGATCACGCGCGTGCTATTGATGTTATTTTCCATACGGCAGCGTTAGGTAGTACATATAATATTGGCGGACATAACGAATGGACGAATATTGATGTGATTCGTTTATTGTGCGATATGATGGATGAAAAATTAGGAAGAGCAAAAGGCACTAATCAGAAATTAATTACCTTTGTTACAGATAGAGCTGGTCACGATTTACGTTATGCGATTGATTCTACTAAGCTTCAAAAAGATTTAGGATGGAAACCATCTTTACAATTTGAAGAAGGTTTATCAAAAACAGTGGATTGGTATTTACAAAACGAAGAATGGTTAACTAACGTTACTTCTGGGGCATACGCTAACTATTACGAAAAACAATACTCTCACTAGTTATAAGTTAGGAGTTATGAATTATAAGATAAAAAAGTATCCAACTCATAACTCAACTCTTATAACTCATCACTCATAGAAATGGTTTTTAGCAGCATCACATTTTTAGTATATTTTTTACCAATCTTTTTATTGGCGTATCACCTTACTCCCAATAAATACAAAAATGCCTGCATCCTTATTTTTAGTATTGTATTTTATGCTTGGGGTGGACCAAAATTCATCTTCGTTATTCTTGGTACAACCTTCTTAGATTATTTCTTGGTCAATAAAATGGCCGAAGCCAAAACATCCAAAGGAAAAAAGCAATTACTGGTTATCTCCCTATTAATGAATTTGGGTTTACTGTTTTATTTCAAGTATTCCAATTTCTTTATCGATAACATCAACGGTGCTTTAGGTTTAGCAGGAATCAAAGAAATTACTTGGTTAAAAATTGTATTACCTATAGGTATTTCGTTTTACACATTTGAAAGTGTAACTTATGTAGTAGATGTTTACAGAGGCATTCACAAACCTTTAAAAAACTTTTGGCACTACCAAACTTACATTTTATTGTTCCCTAAATTAATTGCTGGACCAATAGTTCGTTACCATGATATTGCCGACCAAATCACCAATCGCGAAAAAAACTATACACCCGATGTCAAACTAAGCGGCTTTTATACTTTTTGTATTGGCTTAGCTAAAAAAGTAATCATCGCTAACACTATTGGTATGCAAGCCGATGATGTGTTTAAGTTAGGTAGCGAACACATTGATACAGCTGCGGCTTGGGTTGGCGCTATTGCTTACACCTTTCAAATTTATTTTGACTTTAGTGGTTATAGCGATATGGCCATTGGTCTTTGTAAAATCATGGGTATTCGTTTACCTGAGAACTTTAATAATCCTTACTTATCATCAAGCATTACTGAGTTTTGGCGTCGTTGGCATATTACTTTAGGAACATGGATGAAAAACTATTTGTATATTCCTTTGGGTGGAAACAAAGTAGATTCGAATTTTAAATTGTATCGTAATTTATTTATTGTGTTTTTACTATCTGGTTTATGGCATGGCGCTAGTTGGAACTTTATTATTTGGGGAGCTTTTCATGGTTTGTTTTTAGTGTTGGAACGCTTGTTCTTATTAAAAGTGTACGACAAAACAGGAAAAATTATCTCTACCCTATTCACCTTTTTAATTGTGGTTGTTGGTTGGGTGTATTTTAGAATAGAAGATTTAAGCCAGGCAAACCATATTGTAAAAACGATGTTTAGCTTTAATTTTACTGATGGTAAATTTGCACTGCACAACGATTTTTATTTTTCGTTAAGCTTAGCTATTTTCTTTTCATTCTTTGCTTTTATTCCCTTTACCAAAAACATACAAGCCAAAGTGTATGGCGAAAATCATACTACTGTATCAAATACATTAATGTTATCTATGAGCGTTATTTTATTTTACGTGTCGCTTAGTTATATAGCTGCTTTAGATTTTAATCCATTTATTTATTTTAGATTTTAAGAAATGGCAAAAACTAAATCATATAACTTATTTGTAATCATTGCTTTTTTAGCCATTGCTTTTCCTATGGTAATGGGCTGGATTAAAAAAGACAACAAACCTAAACTAACAGGAATAGTAATTAATAATGTAAATCCAGATTCTTTATTAAAAAAAGATAAAGACATGTGGTTTAGTGGAGAATACCAATCATTAAAAGATGATTATAACAACGACCATTGGGCTTTAAAAGAATTATTTGTGAGATTAAATAATCAATTTTATTACGATGCCTTCAATCAAATACGCGTAAATCAATTTGTATCAGGAAAAGAAAACTATATTTTTGCAGAAGCTGCTATTCAAGCTTATTACGGAAGTGATTTTATAGGTTACGAAAAAACAAATGAATTTCTAAGAAAATGTAAAGTTATACAAGATACATTAAGTAAAAAAGGCATTAGTTTTATTTTAGCTTATGCACCTGGAAAAGGAGTTAGTGCGCCAAGTTTTATTGAAGACAAGTATGCTAAAACAATTAAAGAAACGAACCTTCATGCATTTTCTACTCAAAGTAAAAAAATTGGATTAAATCATATTGACTTAGCTGAATATTTCCATCAAATAAAAGATACTTGTAAATATCCTTTATATGCTAGATTTGCGCATCACTGGACCTATTATTTTGATTGCTTAGCATCTCAACAAATAATTAAATACATTGAAAAATTAAGAGGGACAGACTTACCAGATTTATCATGGACTGAAGTTGAAATTTCTGACACTGCACGCAGCCGAGATAATGATGTTTTAAAATCAATGAATTTATACACATCGCCTGCTCAAAATCAACCATTGGCTTATCCAAAAATTAAATCAGAGAATGATACAACCAAAAATAAAACAAAACTTTTAACTATTGGTGACAGTTATTGGTATGGCATAGTATACATGAATATACCTTACAATTGTTTTGCTAGTGGGCAGTTTTGGTATTATAATAATCGAGTTGTTCCTAATCCTAACCCTGCTGAAAAAACAGAGGCTTGGCAATTGGATTTAAAACAAAGTATTGAAAGCAATAAGGTTGTTATGTTAATAGGTTCAGATCCAGCTTTACCAAAATTTGGCTGGGGCTTTATTGAAGATACTTATGAAATGTACACAAATCCAAAAGTATATTACGCACGTATAGAAAAAAATAGAACTATAAAAGGTTTTGAAAAACAAATACGCGAAAAACCTGTATTATTAAAAAAATCCACTAAAAAATCTCAGGATCTACAAATTCCTTTGGACTCTGCCATTAAGCTAGATGCTATGAAATTGGCGGGCTTGAATTAAATTTCGGTCACTCATTTATTTTTTGTAATTTGTATATGTTTTAAAAACATATCATGAAAAAAATTGCTACTCTACTACTTTTGCTTCTTCTTTCAATTGGGGAAATAAATTCTCAAAGTGTTACCTTAAGTGTCGTACAACCTGATTGCAACCATGACGGAATACTTCAGGTTAACACAAATGGCATCACACCGCCTTATGATGTGGTTCTTTATACGTATTCAGTTACTCCACTTTATATTATTGCAACTCAATCAAATATCACAACGTTTACTACACAGATAAATAATCTTTCGGGAGATTTGTCTTGGTATGGGTCAAAATATATTGTCCAGATTAAACAAGGCGGTATAGTAGCTGCAACTAGTCCAAGTATTTCAATACCTATGATTGTAGATGTAACTACTCCTCTTCCTACTTCATTCTCCTACAGTTGTCCAAATACTATCGCAAGCGTTTCATTAAGTATTAATGGAGGCGTAGCTCCTTATACAATCGACTGGCAGGAAACATCTATGTCTAATTATTACATAACAGGTTCTCCAGGTTCCCTACCTGAAGGAACATATAATTATACTGTAACTGACGTTAATGGATGTAAGCGTAAATCTCCATCATTAGCATCGGCTCCCGTATTTGTACACTATAATTCAGGAATTACTTTTAGTATCAATACTACTCCTGCAAACTGTACCAATGGCACTGCATCTGTTAATGGAATAACTGGAGGCGCGGCGCCATATACTTATTTGTGGGATAATGGTTTAACGAGCAGTTCTATTAGCAACTTAGTTAAGAGCAACAATAGATTTGTAAAAGTAGTTGATGCTAATGGTTGTTATACTTCTAATTATTTCAATATTGTACAAACAGCTACCATAGTAAATACAGGAATAACTGCTACTAATGCAACATGTTCATTAAATAACGGTAGCGCCACGGCTGTTGTAAGTGGCGGACAACCTCCTTATAGCTATCTTTGGCAAGGAGGACAAACATCGCAAACAATAGTAAATCAACCAGCTGGATATTACCAATTCAGAGTAACTGATGCTAATGGATGTTTTAGTGATATGGCAGTAACCATATCGCAAATTAATCCAATAGCAGTTACATATACTTCAAGTGTAAGTCAATGTAATGCTGCAACTGGCAGCACAAGCCTAACATTATCGGGAGGACAAACACCTTATTCAGTAATGTGGAACGCATCGCCTACTCAAACAGGTACAGTACTTTCTAATATGGCGCCTGGACAATATAGTTTTTCAGTAACGGACGCCAATGGTTGTATTAAAAATGGAGTTGCCACAATTGGTAGTAACTCAAATCTTGCTGGTAGTATTTTTGTATCGCCTGCAACCTGTAATCAAAATAATGGTACAGCAGTATTTTCTATTTCATCAGGCGTAGTGCCTTATACATACCAATGGTCTAATGGTTCCACAACATCCTCTTTGAATAATATCCCATATGGAGTTTATACTTGTACACTAACAGATGCCACAAATTGCACACTAATAAAATCAGTAAATGTTTATACAACATCTCCTATTCAAATAGGATTTAATACTACGCCTGCTTCTTGTATTTTTTCTTCTGACGGCGCGATTAACTCTACTGTTGTAAATGGAACAGCGCCATATACTTATCAATGGTCAAATGGATCGAACACTGCTAATCTTGTTAATCAAGAAACAGGAAATTATTATTTAACTGTATCAGATGCTAACGGTTGTGTAAAAACAGAACAAACTTATTTAACTTCTAACAATAGCAATACCAATTGTTATTGTATAATCACAGGAACCGTCTATGATGACTCTAATACCAATTGTACATTTGATATAAACGAGACTGGGCTTCCAAGTGCACAAATATTCTGTTCAGGAATAGGATATACGTACACAGATGTAAATGGTGTATATAGTTTTACGGTTCCTGCAGGAACTTATACTTTAACAGAACAGTTAAATCCAAATTATCAAGTAACAGGGTGTCAAAATAATACAGCAATTATAATTTCAACTCCAACTTCAGGTTGTGTTATTCAAACAGATTTTGCAACTACTGTTATTCCTGTTCATGATTTACATGTATTAAGATATTCAGTCAATCAAGCGGTTCCAGGAAACAATTATCAGCAAAAAATGATTATTTACAATGCTGGAAACTATAACGAAAATACCGTTCAATTATCTTATGCTCATGATGGACAATTAAATTTTCTTAATTCTACTTCTCCATTAACTCAACCCAATGCTGGAACGTATCCGAATTGGTATACAGTTAATAGTGGATTCACATCTATTCCACAAAACACTTCTTCGATCGATGTGTTTAACTATTTTGTGCCAACAAATGTTCCTGCAGGCACAGTCGTTAATTTTAAGGATACTGTTTCTAGTTCGGCTCCTATTACAACTACATGGACATCGGATTACACGCCATGGAACAATGTGAGTAATTATAACGTAACCGTTATTTCATCTTATGATCCAAACTTTAAAGAAGTAAGTCCTAAAGGTCTAGGTCCTTATGGAATCATCACATACAATGATACTATTTTAGAATATGTGATTCATTTTCAAAATACAGGAACCTACTATGCACAAAATATTTATGTATTAGATACGCTTGATAATGATTTGGACTGGACCACATTTCAACCAGGTTATGCAGACCATAATTACTCTGCAAGTATGGATTTAAATGGCGTTGTGAAGTTTTCGTTTAATAACATTAATTTGCCTTGGTCAGGATTAGCAAGTAATGGCATGGTAAGTTACAGAATTAAAACAAAACGAAATTTAGTTCCAGGTACTGAGTTTAAAAATAAAGCCGCTATTTTCTTTGATTATAATGCTCCAATTATAACTAATACCACCATTAATAGTTTGCAAATATTATCTGGCATCAAAGAATCGTTAAGTGATGATACACAATTGAATCTTTATCCCAACCCTACTAACGGTACTATAAGTGTTTCAAGTCAAACTAACTTCAACAAAGTTGAAGTATTGAGTATCACAGGACAAACCTTATTATCAGAAATAGTGAATTCAAAACACACCAACTACAATTACAAAATTTTGCAGAAGGTATTTATTTTGTGAAGATTAGTTATGCTGATGGAAGAAGCCTTACTAAGAAAGTGATTAAGCAATAAAATAGCATTTTCCTAAATCATTAATTTTTTGTACTTTGTGTGTGTTTTAAAACACATCGATGAAAAATTTATTAGCTCTCATTATATGCTCTATCAGTTTGCTCGGCAATCTTAAAGCACAAACCTATCCTAGTTTAAATATTAATTTATTAGCGCATCTTGATCCCGAAACGGATACCACAGGTTCAGAAATTGGTCCAAACAAAAGACAATACTCAGGCTGTTGGGGTTGGTACCAAGCCACAAAAAACAAAGAATATGCTATAGTAGGAACTAGTAGTAAAACCTATTTTATTGATGTCACTAATCCTACAGCACCAATTATATGTGATTCGGTAAAAGCAGCAAAAAATGGTTGTACGTGGCGCGAAATAAAAAATTATCAAAACTACTGTTATATTGTAAGTGATGATAATCCACCAAACACCTTTCAAATTGTGGATATGCAATACTTACCTGACTCAGTTCATGTCGTGCATAACGGAACTACTTATTTTGAACGCAGCCACACTATTTTTGTGGATCATGATAGATTATACTGCGGGCACCAAAAGATGTGGCTACTGGTTATGAATCGCCAATGCGCGTTTATAGTTTAGCAAATCCTGAAAACCCTGTATTATTAGCACGTTTAGAAGATGATATCAGCAACACTCAGATAGATTATGTGCATGATATGTTTGTGCGTAACGATACAATTTTTGCATCCACTGGTTGGAAAGGATTACAAATTTTAAAATTTGATACCCTAACCAATCATTTTTCCTTAATACAAACTTATGATGGCTATCCTTATGATGGCTATAATCATAGTTCTTGGCAAACCGATAATAGAAAAACGATGGTGTTTGCCGACGAAGTACCAGCCTCATTACCCGCCAAAGTAATTGATGTGAGTGATTTAAATAATATTATGATCGTTGACACCATTAACTCTCATGCCTTAGCAACACCACACAATCCTTATATTGTTGGTAACAATTGGTGTTGGATAAGCACCTATCAAGATGGTATTTATTTGTACGACATTTCAAATCCTTCAAACACTACTGTCTATGGTTATTTTGATACACACCCACAACATGGTGTCAACGATAATTTTAGTACAAGCGCTTATAGAGGCAATTGGGGAGCTTATCCCTATTTACCAAGTAAAATTATTATTGCTTGTGATATGCAAAACGGTATTTTTATTTTAGAAGGTGATGTAAATTATACAAACCCAGTAAGTGTTAAAGAAAATGTAAAACAACCATCTACTTTTTCTGTTTATCCAAATCCTGCTTCTAATGAAATCAATTTTTTAATTGCCAATCAATTTCGCAAAACTATAACTTGTGTGATTACTGATATGTTAGGAAAAGTAGTTTTAGAGAACAGCTTCATCATCAATGATGATTTTATAAAACAGTCATTAATACCAATTCATTAAAAAACGGTTGTTATTTTGTGACTTTAAAAGGAACAAATTCTAACGAAACCAAAAAAATAATTATTCAGCACTAATTACATTATGTTTAAACAAGATTCTATTATTGGCGTTGTTGGCTCTGGCGCCATGGGAAGTGGCATTGCACAAGTAGCAGCCACTGCCGGTCACCCCACTATTATTTACGATACAAACGCCGCTGCTTTAGATAAAGCAAAAGCCAATTTATCCAACTCACTTAACAAGTTAGTTGAAAAACAAAAAATCAGTGCAGAAAAAGCTACTGATATTTTAGCATTGACCACCTACTCTAGCTCTATTCAAGATTTTAAATCATGTGATTTAATTATTGAAGCGATTGTTGAAAATATCGATGTAAAACAATCTGTGTTTAAAGAACTAGAAAGCATTACTTCTGACACTTGTGTCTTAGCCTCTAACACTTCTTCATTATCCATTACCTCAATTGCTTCGGCTTGTAATAATCCCGAAAAAGTAATTGGGATTCATTTTTTTAATCCTGCAACTTTAATGCCTTTGGTAGAAATTATTCCAGGTGTTGCAACAGATATGGTTATCGCTAACCATTGCCAAGCGTTAATTAATAGTTGGGGCAAAGTAACGGTAATGGCAAAGGATACTCCAGGCTTTATCGTCAACCGTGTGGCTCGTCCGTTTTATAGCGAAGCTTTGCGTATTTACGATGAGCAATTAGCCGATATGGCTACTATTGATTGGGCGATGAAAGAATTTGGAGGTTTTAAAATGGGGCCTTTTGAATTAATGGACTTAATTGGACATGATGTGAATTATGTAGTAACTGAAACCGTTTGGAAACAATTTTACTACGACCCACGATTTAAACCTTCTTTAACTCAAAAACGCTTATTAGAGGCTAAGTTTTTGGGTAAAAAATCAGGCCGCGGTTTTTATGATTATAGAGAAGGCACTAGCTTACCAGAACCAACAAGAGATGAAGCTTTAGCAAAATACATCGTTAACCGTGTGCTTTGTATGTTAATTAACGAAGCCGCAGATACCAAGTATTTAGGCATTGCTTCTGCTAAAGACATTGATTTAGCGATGACTAAAGGGGTAAATTACCCAAAAGGCTTGCTAAAATGGGCAGATGAAATTGGTGTAGCTCAAGTGTTAAGTACCTAAACGACCTTTATGAGGAATATCAAGAAGACCGCTATAGGGCTTGTATTTTATTAAAACAGATGGTAAAACAAGGCAAAGGCTTTTATTAACTAGCCAATGTGTTAAATGAATGAGTGTAACTATTTGGTAAATACTATTTTAATCTATATATTTGAATAACAAAAACTTAAAAAAAATGAAAAAAATCATTTTATCAGCACTTTCAGTAATCGTTATCGGAAGTATCATTTTTATCTCTTGTAAACCAAAAAATGATAATGACGCTATTACGCCAACTTACAAAGACGAAGCGTCTAGCGGAACAGGTGCTGATCCAAATATCACTAACGTAACCACAACTGGTACTATTGCTACAACATCTACTCAGCAAAATTCTACTATTCCTAATATCAATGCAGTTGGTTCGCCTTATTTAAACTCCCCTTGCCAAACGGGACAAACTTGTTTTTCAAGTTATAATACGAGTACTTCAACTACTATTACAGTTTGTTTTTCTGCACCTCCAACTGCTGGTCCATACACGTTAGTTAACAGTAGTGGCTTATTAGGTCCAGGTAAAGCTTTAATAACTGTAACTAACCCTCCTAGTCAAGATGCCAACTCCGTATGGACTTCTGGCGGCGGAACTGTTAACGTTAGCACTGCTTCTGGCGTTGAAGTATCATTTTCAAATATAGCATGCTACAGAAGTATAGGATCTTTTTATACTGTTACTATTTCTGGGAAAGTCCTTTGTAATTAAAGGAATAAATAACTATTTTAAGGCTTCCGATGTTTCGGGAGCCTTTTTTATTTCATTTAAATCACCACTATCAAAAAGTTACAAAGCATACTTAATCGTTTAAAACAAGCTTACAGTTTAGATGTAAGAGCTTTAGGATTAATGCGAATTGCAGTAGGGCTTGTTTGTTAACCGATTTAATCATTCGGTCTCTGTCCATTAAAGCTTTTTTTACTGATGAAGGTATACTACCTATTGAAATTTTAAAACAATACAATTGGAGTCCAAATTACTTTTCGCTCCATGCCCTTAGCGGCGATTTATCGTGGCAAATTGTATTGTTTATTATCAACGCCCTATGTATTGTATTATTGACTATTGGTTATCGAGCTCGCGTATTTACATTTATATGTTGGGTATTTTTAACTTCCCTTCAAAACCGAAATCCTTTTATTTTGCAAGGTGGCGATGATATGTTACGTCTATTATTACTTTGGGCTACATTTTTACCATGGGGAGAACGTTATTCCATTCAAAAAAAATCAAGCTATGCAAATCATTATTTTGATTGGGCAAATATTGGTTACTTATTACTGCCAGCCTCTGTTTTCTTTTTTTCAGCCTTACTAAAAACTTCTCCCGAATGGAGAACCGAAGGAACTGCCTTATATTATGCCTTAAGTTTAGATCAAATACGAATGCCAGGTGGCAATCTACTTTATCAGTTTCCACTACTAATGAAAATACTAACCTATGTGGTATTTTATATTGAACTCTTAGCTCCTTTTTATTGATAATGCCATTTGTTCCAAATAAAATAAGGCTTATTGGAATTATCAGCTATGTATGTCTATTTATTGGCATTGCCAGCACGGTGTATGTTGGGTTGTTTTATATTATTGGTATTACTTCATTAATAGGTTTATTACCATCATCAATCATCGATTGGTTTGAGAAGCGTTTTTATAAAAGCACTACTAAATATGAAGAAACAGAACACGTCCAAAATACATCTTTCATTATTGCATTCATTCAAATCTCTAGAAATTACTTTGTGATATTTGTAGCCGTATTTTGTTTAATGATGAACTTAGGAAGCGTTAAAAAATTTCCATACGCTTTAGACCCTGCTATTGTGCATTACGGAAAAGCCTTACGATTAGAACAAAATTGGGGAATGTTTGCTCCATATATTTTAAAAGATGATGGTTGGTTTGTTTATAGCGCCCTACGAAATGATAGAAAATATATTGATATTAAAAACAATAAGGACACTGTCATTTATGCTAAACCTAAATATGGTGTATATGAATTTGAAAGCGACCGTTGGCGTAAGTTTCAAGAAAACTATACCTTTAACAACAATAATTACATGAGGCCATTTTATTGCAAATACCTTTTAAATAAATGGAATAAAGAACATCCAGATCAACCTATTTTAGACTTAACCATTTTTTTTATGAAGGAAACTAGCTTACCCAATTATAAAACAGAAGCTATTGTAAAAACTGCTGTGTGTAATTGTACTGAAAAATAAAATGGAACTAAAAACAATTTTAAAATATATAAATTATAAACTAACGGCTTATACCGAGCACGATTTACACTCACCGTTTTTATATAATTTTTATATGGAGTTAATAGAAAACGAACACCCTTTTGGTGATTTTGAAGAGTTAGATGCTATAAGAAAAGAATTACAAAAAAACGCTACTGCTATCGACATCACTGATTTTGGTGCTGGATCTAAAAAATTAAAATCAAACAAACGTCAAATAAACGATATAGCTAAACACGGGATTGCACAAAAAAAACAAGCAGAGTTTTTATACCGTTTACTAAATAAATTTACACCAAAAACAGTTGTTGAGTTGGGAACCTCCATTGGATTAACGAGTTTATACTTATCCAAAGCTGTTCCTAAATCTACTATTTATACCATCGAAGGTTGCCCTAATTTATATCAGTTTTCAAAGCAATTATTTAAGACTTCGACTGACTCCGTTTCCAATATTATTTCTATTAACGGTAACTTTAACGATGAACTTCCCAAACTTTTATCGAAGATAGATTCATTAGACTTTTTATACATAGATGGAAATCACGCATACGAACCAACGATGAACTATTTTAAATTAGCCTTAGAAAAGAAAAATACCAACTCTATTTTTGTATTTGATGATATTTATTGGAGCGAAGGCATGCAAAAAGCATGGAAGGAAATTTGCGCCAACAAAGATGTGACATTAAGTTTAGATTTATTTTATTTTGGAATTGTTTTTTTTAGAACAGAGAATAAAGAGAAGGAGCACTTTGTGTTGAAGTTTTAATAGAGCATTGTCTGAGCAGAGTCGAAGTCAACCGCAAAGAGGCAAAGAAAAGCAAGGGTCACTAGTTATTGATGATAAATTTAACCACATAGAAACATAGATTGTTTTGGTTAAAGGCAGGCAACAGAAACTTCGTTTTTCACATAGCTCTATATAAAGCGAAGCTTTACTATATCAGACTATTACATTTCGCAAAACCTATGTGCCTATGTGGTTAAATATTTAAACTTAATTTCAGGATAACTTTAATAATTCCTCAAAATATAATTATTCAAATACAGCGTTCTAAATTCTTGATTAGCCGATGCATTCAAAGCCTCTAATATTGGTTGATTATCTTTATTAATAGTTTCTAAGTCTGTTAACATAATTGGATATAATTCACCGTGCAATGCAACGTTTATTGGCTTTAAAGAAGCGACTAGTAATAAATTACGGTATTTTTCGACTTCGCTAAACGTACAAATTTTAATATCAAAACCAGCTTGCTTTAAAGTGGCTAGCATGCACTGTGTTCCTAATCCTTTTTCGCCAGTTAAATAACCATGCGTATTAATTAATACAATGCCATTGGTATCTAACATCGTTTTTAATTTCACCAAACTTTCTTTGGTAATCACATGCGAGGGCTGTTCTTCCGCTTTAAAGACATCGAATAAAATAATGTTGAATTTGTCTTTACAATTATTAATATAATAACGTGCATCGGCACTAACTGTTTTTACAGAATCGCTCAAATAAAAAAACTGCTTCGCCATATCGATGATTCGACTATCAAATTCAACAGCTGTTACATCATAATGATGTTGCTGAAACAAATTAGCTACCACTCCACCTCCTAAGCCCAATATCAAGGTTTTTCCTTTAGGTAAATACAATAAATTCTTTTCTACCAAACGTACATAATCGGAAACCGATTGTTTGCTATCGATTTGCATTTCGGTTTGAATGGTATTATTAATCAGTAATTTTCTAATAATAACAGCCTCATTGCTATAAGAAGGCTCTTCTCTAATTTCTAATTTACCTAAAATACCTTCTGATTTAAAAACAGTAAAGCGATTACTTTTAGAATTAGCAAAACCATACAATGCTAATGAAATCACAAACAATAAAATAGAGCCGCTTACTTTACTTTTTTTTTTAAGAATTAAAAACATTGCCGCTAATCCTAAAGTAATAGCAAAACCAATTAAACTCAACTGAACTCCAAAATTTGGAATTAAATAAAAGCCGCATAAAAACGTTGCTAAAATACCTCCTACAGTGGATACAGCATATATCTTTCCACTATTCTCTCCACTTTCGTTAGCATTGTGAGTTAAGATAGAAATAATTAAAGGAGAAGTTGCTCCCATGCAAATCATAGTTGGGAATAATAAAAACAATACACTTATAATAACAGCTGGTATTAAAGACAAATGTGAAGCCGTTATTAAAAATACTGATGTTGTAAAAGGCATTAAACATAAACAACAAACCGCAGCAATTAAAACATACAAAAGTGTATTTTCTTTATTTTCTCTTTTACTTAATTTTCCTCCTATAAAATAACCACTTGCTAAGCCGCCAAAAGTAATTGCCATAACTGAGCTCCAAACGTATAAACTACTTCCAAAAAAAGGCGCTAATAATTTAGCACCACAAATTTCGGCAGCCATCACAGAAGCCCCTTCAACAAATGAAATAGTAAATAATTTATTTTTATTTAGCATCAGAATTTAGATATACATGTTTGTATCTTCATCGTAGCTAGCACTTGTGCCATAACCTAAACGCTTGCCTGTGCGTAAATTGATACTACTAACTTTCTCTTGAATTTCATTAACCGATACTTCGCGCACTTGTTCAATTGGTGGCGTAAATAAATCGAACGTAATAGCATAAATAATTAAATCGTTTATAATTTCATGTAATTGCTCTTGATTTAATGGTGCATCCGAAAACGAAGAATATTTAACACCTATCGGTCCTCTTGCTTCAATAAAAATTTCATTTCTCTATTAATAAAGATGCGGCAAACTAAATATCCTAAATCATTTAAACGATTAAACTTAAACGAATCAGCCAAAAAATTATACACGTTAATAATGCCACAATATGAATTGTACTCATTTTGCTTCACGTAACCCGTTCTATACATGGCGTGCGACTTTTCAAATTCAAATACATTGGTATGCATAAAAAATTCTAACATATCGCCAGCCACTTTTAATTGTGTGGCATGAGACGTTGTTTCCAAAGTTGAAACAACTATCCTCTTATCAATAGCCTGAGTCTCTGCATTTAATTCTTTTGCAATCTCATCAACACATTTCTTAACCATTTCGAAAGAAGCTACAGTATTTCTAAATACATCTTGTTTCATTACTGATTTTTCTTTCAATAATTTCAAAATATGTTCTTTCTGATTTTTTAAAGTCTCACTCATTTTAATAGAATTTAGAATAATAAAAGTAGCTATTAAATCCTTAATTTAAAAGCAATGCATTTGGTTTAACCGCTTCGTATAACGCACGGTGAATTTTCCCTCTGATTCCTAATTTAGCCAACTTATTTTCATCGGCACTAGGATAAACCCTGTTTGATAAAAACACAAATATCAAACCGTTTTCTGGATCTGCCCAAGCAAACGTTCCTGTAAAACCGCTATGTCCAAAGCTCTTTAAACTACATTCTTTGGTAACAGGACTATCTTTTTTTTCATCAGGCTCTGGTTTATCAAAGCACAAACCTCTTCTATTATCCGAAAATTGCGAGCTCGTGTATTGTCTAATCACAGAACTATCCAAAACCTGTTGCCCTGCATAATAACCTTTATTTAAAAGCATTTGCATAATCACAGCCACATCATTTGCATTCCCAAATAAACCAGCATGCCCTGCAACTCCTCCCATTAAGGCAGCTCCCTGATCATGAACATAACCTCTCACTAATTGTTTTCTAAACTTTAAATCATTTTCGGTTGGGGCAATTTGCTCCGAAGGATAAACAGATAAAGGCAAATAAGTTAATCCTAAATTCATTGGTTTATAAAACTGATTTTGCACGTATTTGTTTAATGGAGTTTTAGTCAGTTTTTCAATTAAGATTTTAGAAAATAATAACCGATATCACTATAAACATATTTACAGGTTTCTTCCATTTTACAACTCATAATTTGATTGTAAATAGAATCGTTAAAATCTTTTACGACATATAATCCTTTAGCCACTTGCACAGGAAACTCTTCCGAATACTCATCACTATAATAACCCGATTTGTATCCGTTTTTTTTATCCACGGTTTTTTGCCAAAATGGTAACCAAGCTGGTAAGCCAGATTGGTGAGTCAACATATCTTTGTAATGAATGGCCGATTTATTTGTACCAACTAGTTCAGGAAAGTAATAATCTAAATGCTGCTCATAGTCAAATTGTTTTTGCTCACTTAACTTCATTAGAGCTAACGATGATGATAATATTTTGGTTAAGGATGCTAAATCATAAATAGTATGATCATTAACTTTTTCGGCAGTAGCATCGTAAGCTTGTTTGCCAAAGTTTTTTTGATAAAATACTTTTCCGTCTTTTATAGCTACAATCTGACAACCAGGATATGCATTTTCTTTAATGCCATGACGTGCAATAGAATCTATTTCTTGTAATTTCACACTATTAATCCCCATTTGTTCTGGAGTAACGTACTGCACTCTAATTGTAGTATTAATTTCTAATCCTGTTCCAGAAACAAATAAATTAGTGCTTACTGGTAATCTACCATTTACGATAATTGCTCCCATAATAGCATCAGCAGCTGCTTTCTGGCTAAAGGAATTATTCTCATAAACATCTAAAATAGCTTTTGCTTTATCGATATTGTCCAATTTATTAATTAGGTATGGATTAGAAAACAAACAAGCAATGGTGTTTTTTTGAGAACAAATTTTAGAAATCAATTCAATGCTTCCCGCCGAACAACCAAAGTCTTTTTCTGGTTTGTAAGAGGTTTTATTAATCTGTAAAATAACATGATTGTAGTTTTTTAGTTTAGCCATCAAAGTATCTCTTTCTTTTTTAGAGGCATCATGATCAATTCCTAAATGTGGGATTTTTGAATACTTATTGATTGTTGATGAAAATAAATTTTCTTTAGCATCACCAATAGATACTTCAATGATTTTCATAGTATCTAAACGTTGCAATGGCAAAAGCGATTTTTCATTTTTTAATAAAGTAACAGAAGCTTCTGCTAACTTGCTATTCATCACAAACGAAGCCTTATTATTCAAATCTTCATACAAATGTTTTGGATTTACGTATTGCTTATTATTTAAACCACACCAAAATTTAGCCTTCAATATTTTTTGCAACGTGCGTCAATATCTTCTTGCGTGACTTGCCCTTTTGCAATTGCTAATTTAATTTGTTCCATCGCTTTAGGAACATTCTCTGCAAACAACAACACATCGTTACCTGCTAATAAAGCCTTCACGTCAACCATACCTGGATCGTAAAAACTAGCAACGCCTTTCATGTTTAATGCATCTGTAAATATTAAGCCCTGAAATCCTAATTGTTTTTTTAATAAATCCTGAACGATAAATGGAGAAAGTGTAGATGCAGTATTTTTAGTGGTATCATAACAGGGTACAAATAAATGCGCCACCATAATACTTGATAAACCTTGATTAAATAATTGTTGAAACGGATACAGCTCCAAAGTATCCATGCGCTCTTTACTAGCACTAATGACAGGTAATGTTTTATGAGAATCACTATCTGTATCACCGTGACCAGGGAAATGTTTTCCATTTGCCATCACACCTTCAGCTTGCATTCCTTTCATATACATAACTGCCTTATTAGCCACATTATATTTATTCTCTCCAAAACTCCTCATCCCAATAACTGGATTTAAAGGATTGTTATTGATATCGGCTACTGGAGCAAAGTTTACATGTATGCCCATACGTTTACACTCACGTGCAATTTGTTTTCCCATGTAATAGATCAACGAATCATTTTTAATAGCACCTAAGGTCATTTGTTTTGGATACTTTGGTGTACTATCTAAACGCATCGCTAGTCCCCACTCTCCATCAATAGAAATCATCAAAGGTGTTTTTGCTTTGCTTTGGTAATAGTTATTTAGTTTAGCTTCGCGTAACGGGCCACCTTGCATAAAAATTAAACCACCAATATTATATTTTTCTACCAACTCTCTAATTTCGGCCACATGCTTCATATCCTTATTACTATAAGCGGCAACCATAAAAAGTTGCGCTAAGCGCTGGTCGGAATTCAAAGAATTAAAAACAGAATCAACCCAATGAGATTGAGCGTTTAAAAATGGGGGTGCAATTTTAGGTGTATCGGATGGTAATTGTTTTTTAGAAACAAATGCCATAATTAGCACTGTTGAAAATGCAAAAAGAGTTTTATAGAAAAATTTAATCATGTTGTTAAATTACAATCAATCATGCCTTTTAAATTTACGAAAAGAGATTGTTTTTAACAGTGAATTCTTGATAGAGAAGCGTTAAATAAGATTAAAATTAGTGACTAATAACAACCTTTTTAGAGCTAATACCTTCTTGTGTTTTTATTGATAGTAGATACATCCCATTTGTAAATAAACCGGCGTTTATTTCTGTGATATCTGAGCTTAATTTTTCTTCCCAAACCAATTCGCCTAACTGATTATATAATTGAATCATTCCATTTGACAGAGAATTTAAAACGATATTCAATTTATCATTAACTGGATTTGGATATACGTTGACATTTAATTGCTCTTTAATTTCTTTCAATCCAACAAAAGCATCGTTCTTCCACGTTTCCTTGATACGATTGTATGCGGTATCTAAACCAGCTGTTATATAAAACACATCGTTCAATGAAAAAAACATGGTTCCTCTTCTCCCAATAGTTGGAACGCCTCCATAAGAAGTTAGGCTTGTATCAGCTGGATCAAATAATTTTATATCATTGTTAATCACATTCAACGTATCATGTCCGCCATACAAACAAGCTTTATTATTAACTACGGCGCAAGCAATATATCTCCGAAGTGGTAACGTAATATTTGGAACCACCGACAAAGTATCGTTCATATAATCATATCGATACATGTTGTGGTTATATGCTTCGGGAAGTGAGCTGTTCATTCCGTAACATATATAACCAACGGTATCAATGGCAAAAGCAGCTCCTCGCCACATACCTGTTAGTGGTATATTATTTTTTTGAGTCCAAGTTGTGGTTGTAAAATTATATTCCCACACTTCATTAACAGCATTATTATTTGCTGGCCTTCCACCAATAATATATACTTTATCTTTAATTACAAAATTAACCATGCCTTGTCTCCCAGAACCAGGAAAATCTGGCAAGGCTGTCCATGAATTGGTTGAAACCGAATATTGCCAAAAATCATTCAAACAACTATTGTCACATTTTAAGCCGCCAAACATATAACCAATTCCATTATAAGAAAAAGCGGTGGCATACTGTCGTTCTTTGCCAGCAGGTAATGATGCCATTGGCGACCAAGTTTCTGAAACTGCATCAAACACATAACCATTGGGCATACATTGGTAACCTGGTTCGAGCCCTGAAAAACAGTAAGCTTTATTATTGATGGTAAAAGAAGCTCCATCATCTCTTGGTCCACCAGGAAAATCGGCTAATTGAGTCCAAGTTTGACTATAAGTAAACCCAAAATGAATAATTAATAAAACAGTAAGGATGATTTTATTCATTTTAAAATGATTGGATGTAATAATAACACTATTTACGGAGATTTATTGCCCTACTTCACTCTACCAGAGCTAACATACGTTTGCTTAAAATAAGGTTCATTCATATCGCTAATCATTACACCTTTTTTTGTGGAGGCATGTACAAATTTATGATTTTGTAAATAAACCCCTACATGGGAAATACTCTTGCCATTAGTATTAAAAAAAACTAAATCCCCTTCTTTTAAATCTGATTCGCTAATTTTTTTCACTTCTCCTACTAAGTCTTTGGTATTAGACGAAATCGTTTTTTTATACACTTTTAAATATAAGGTAGACGTTAAACCAGAGCAATCAATACCAGCTTTATCTTTTCCAGCATATTTATAAGGAACGCCTTGCCATTCATTAATAAATTGATAGAGCATTTCATTTTTGATATCAGACTCACTTGACGCCTAACTTAATGGCATATTGTTTTTTTAGAGAATTTGACGTTTTTTCTGGTTTAGTTGAGCTTGGATCTTTGGATTTTGTAACCGTTTGCTGATGCTTACAGGATAACATACTAAATAGCAAAGTACTTGCTAAAATATATTTATATAGTGTCTTCATCGTTATATAAAAATACGATGGAGGAACTAATTTCAATGAAAAGAAAAAATATGTTTTAGACAGTTAGCTGTTAGCTACAGGCGCGTCATTTTGATAGTGCTTGGAGAACTTAGTAATAACACGATATGCAATGTAAGCAAAAATTGGAGCAGCAATCACATCATAACTATAATGCACATGCTGAACCATAACTCCAATAGAAACAGCAATAGCAGCTGCCAAGAACGTGTATTTTAAAACCTTGTTAACGCAGAAAAAATAAAATAAAAATAAGGTAGCTGCATGTCCGCTAAAAAACAAATCTTTTAAATGTTCGTTTCCTGCATAAAAAGTGTGAGTTAGAATAGTATCACGTAAAGGAATAATAGCTGTAGGTGGCTCTAATGGGATAAAAAATAAGGTTACCACTCTTAATAAAGTTAAAGCGCCATACATTTGAATAAGGTGTAAAAATTTATAAGGAGATAAAAAGGCATAAATCAGTCCTATTAAGGCCGCTGAATAAGTTACAAAAAATATAAAGTCAGAAACATCGCGAGGTTTAATGAAATTTAAAATCGGATCATAAAAGGTGTGACCTTGTCTAGTTTCGATATATGCTAATAAAGAAGCAAAACCAATTAATATTAAAATTAAAGCAACAACAGAAATTAAAAACCTGTTTTGGAAGTGTTTATTAGAAAGAGCTATTTTCCAGTTGTAAAGCATAAACAATATTACTAAAAAATTTAGCCATAAAACTCTTAAAAAAATTAAAAAATGAGTGTGTTATCAACAAAAAAGCTGGAGTTTTCCTCCAGCCCTTCTCAAACTAAAAAAACAATTTTTTATGGTAAGGTAATATTATAAGTGGTTCCATTGATAGTTACAGTTGCATCCGAATCGCAGGCGCCATTTCCAAAATCTATGTATCTTGTAGCTTTACCTCCTGGTGTATGTTGCAAAGAACCTTGAGTAAAGTGACGGCGACAGCCAATTGACATGTTTCTAATTAAAGGTGATGTAATGACAGATGTAAATGTATTACCATTTGAGGTCGTTCCATTTGCACTACCTGTAATTGAGTAAATATCATCTGACCAATTTAAAGTGCTTTCGCCTGCAGTCCATTCGCGTTGGCGAGTACTTTGCCATGTAATAGTACCGCCGCCGCTAGCTTTAATAATGCTGATGTTTGCATTTATTTCATATACTAAATGGTTTGCGGCATTGTGTCCTAAATTTTTAATAGTTTTAGAACCAGTTATTTGATTATCGTTAACAAAATAACTTTGAGGAGTAACTGTAATTAAAGTTAAGGAATCTCTGTACTTTCCAGTAAAAGCAATTTTTAAAGCGCCTCTTCTGTATCGTCCATCATTTCCTAAGCAATTTGTTGCTCCAAAATTTACAGTAATTGTTTTTGCTGCAGCTAACGTATCAAAGGTTATGGTTGCACAAGAACTTAAAATAGCATTCGTTTCGGCTGTTTTGAAACTTGAAACAGTATAAGTTCTTGCCGCTTCATCAGAAATACTAGTCAAATCGTTAACAGAAGATGATGCTAATGATTGATCAGATGCTCCTGCTGTATCACTATCTATTTCTTCTTTTTCTTTTTTTCTGCAAGAAGAGAAAATGCTAGCACTTACTATAGCTACTAAAGCAAGTCCTAAGGTTAATTGTTTAGTTTTCATATATTATTTGTTTTTTAGGATGTATTTGTAGGTAAGACTTGCGAAAAAAACAAAGGTTTAATGAACCCTAAAAATTATTTTACAAAACTACCGCAACCTGTATATTTTTTGCCTTTAAATAAAACAGTTACTTGTCTATCAGCGTTGTCTCCACTAGCAGCAGTGCAAGGTTTATTTACAGCACTGATAGAAATATTTTCTTTAATTGAATAATTATAGTCTTCCTTTTCGTTAATTGCCGCACCTTTATTATCTATTATTAAACTATCTTTTCCATAATCAACTACCAATCTTATTTTAAGTTCAGAAATTTCGGCAAACCATCCTGGTTCAGTGCCGCTTGCTTTAAATAAAATTTTATCCTCCTTCGGTTCTTCAATATTTGCTAATTCCTCAACAGCATCCAATTTAGATAAAGAAATATCTACTTCAGCAACAGTATCGCCGCCCTGTGTGATGGCTTTATCAGAAGAGGTGTTAACTTGTGTACAAGAAACTAAAAACAAGGCAGTTAAGCCAATTAGAGTATTTTTTATCATAGCATAAACTTACAAATTATTTAAGGACAGCGCATTATTTATTTCCTATTATTAATCTACCTTTGTCAAAAAAATAAATAACATGAATTTACAATTCGACATTATTGAAATTTTAAAAGTTACGATGGTACTTTTTGCTGTAATTGATGTAATTGGTTCAATTCCTATCATCATTAGTTTAAAACAAAAAACTGGTGATATTAATGCCTCAAAAGCCTCATTTGTATCGTTTGGTATTATGATTGTGTTTTTATTTGTTGGTCAAACTATATTAGACATTATCGGTATATCGGTTGGCGACTTTGCAATTGCTGGTTCAATTTTATTATTTATTGTTGCTTTTGAAATGATCTTGGGCATTCAAATTGCAAAAGATGCCATGCCTGCAACTGCCTCTATTATACCTTTGGCATTTCCATTAATTGCTGGAACAGGAACGTTAACCACACTTTTATCCATTAGAGCAGAGTATAACATTGTATCAATTATTACGGCCATCTTTTTTAATGTGATTATTGTTTACATTGTTTTAAGAAACTTAGATAAAATAGAAAAAATACTAGGTGCAGGAGGAATAGCCATCATCAAAAAAGTATTTGGGATTATTTTATTAGCCTTGGCTATTAAATTATTTAGAAAGTATACTGGATTATAAATTAATAGAACGCTGATTTAACGGATTAAATCCGAACATATCCGTTTTATCTGTTTAATCCGTGTTCCAATCATTAAAATAATTTCATAAAAAAAGCCCCGACTAAGTCAGGGCTTTTTTGTTTTTTAGCTTTAACTAAATATTAGTGTTTTTTACCACCTTCTTTTTTCATTTTAGGTTTTGTTTAGGTTTTATTAATTTGGTGCAAAAATACACGTTTTTTTTAATTTTAGTTAAAAATCTAAAAAAAAAGTATTTTTTTTTTCAACATAATGCCTGTTCAATTTATCTCATTCACATAAAACGTATCTTTGTAGACTATGTACAAGCAATTATTAAGGCCTTTAGTTTTTAAATTAGATCCTGAAAAGGCTCATTATTTAACATTTGACCTCATGAAATTAGCCCTTGGTAATCCTTTTGGGCGCTTTATGAGTAAATCCATTTTGGAATACAAACATCCTAAGCTAAAAAAACAGTTATTTGGACTCACTTTCGAAAATCCTGTTGGTTTAGCAGCCGGCTTAGATAAAGATGCTAAAGTATTTAATGAACTGGGGGCTCTTGGTTTTGGGTTTATTGAAATTGGCACCTTAACTCCTAAACCTCAACCTGGTAATGATAAGCCTCGTTTATTTAGATTACCAAACGATAAAGCAATTATTAATCGAATGGGCTTTAATAATGAAGGAGTTGATGCTGCGGTTATTCGCTTAAAAAACAGAAAAACAAAAGCCATTATTGGCGGCAATATTGGTAAAAATAAAGTTACAGCTAACGAAGATGCTATTAAAGATTATGAATATTGCTTTAATGCCTTGTTTGATGTGGTAGATTACTTTGTAGTTAATGTAAGCTCACCTAACACCCTAACCTTAGAGAGTTACAAGATAAAGAGCCATTAACACATTTATTGAATCACCTCCAAAAAATTAATAATTCAAAACCAAAACGTAAGCCTTTATTATTAAAAATAGCACCAGATTTAACCAACTCACAATTAGATGATATTATTGACATTGTGGCTTCTACTAAAATTGACGGCATCGTAGCAACTAATACTACTATTGCCCGCGAACCTTTAACCTACCCAAAAGCTGAAATTGAAGCAATTGGAATGGGAGGATTAAGTGGTAAACCTTTAACAAAAAGAAGTACAGAGGTTATTGCTTATTTAAAAACAAAATCCAATAACGCTTTTCCAGTTATTGGCGTTGGCGGAATTCATAGCCCAGAAGATGCTATTGAAAAAATAAAAGCTGGTGCCGATTTAATACAATTATATACAGGTTTTATTTACGAAGGTCCTGCTTTGATAAAGAACATTAATAAAGAAATTGTAAAACAAAACTTATTATGAAATTAATTGAATGTCCTCGTGACGCGATGCAAGGCATCAAAGATATTATCCCTACAGATGTAAAAGTTAAATACATCAATTCATTATTAAATATTGGATTTGATACCATTGATTTTGGAAGTTTTGTTTCGCCAAAAGCCATTCCTCAAATGCATGATACAGCAGATGTTTTAAAACAGTTGGATTTATCGCAAACCAAAAGTAAATTATTAGCTATTATTGCTAATACTCGCGGCGCACAAGATGCTTGTTCGTTTGATGAAATTCGTTATTTAGGTTTTCCGTTTTCTATTTCCGAAACCTTTCAGCAACGTAATGCCAATTCAAGCATTGCAGAGTCTTTAGTGCGTGTTGAAGAAATTCAAAATTTGTGTGTAAACAATAAAAAAGAATTAGTGGTTTATATTTCGATGGCTTTTGGAAATCCTTATGGCGATGTTTGGAACAGCGATATTGTTATTGAATGGACCAAAAAATTAAGTAATTTGGGAGTAAAAATTATTGCCCTTTCTGATACCATTGGAGTTTCTGATAGAACCAACATTAGTTATTTATTTTCTAATATTATTCCGGAATTTAAAGGTGTAGAAATTGGAGCTCACCTCCACTCTACAAAAGATAAAGCTCAAGAAAAAATTGATGCGGCTTACAAAAGTGGTTGTCAACGTTTTGATGTGGCCATACATGGCTTTGGTGGCTGCCCTATGGCAAAAGATGATTTAACAGGTAATTTAGCTACCGAAGATTTAGAGTTTTATTTTGACAAGAACAATATTGCACTAAACCTCAACAAACCATTATTAGATAAGGCTTATTTAGAAAGTTGGGATGTGTTTAATAAATACCATTAATTGGATTAAAGATAAATGATGCAAGATTTAGGATTCATTTTATTCAAGTTTATCTCTTTTATCATTCATCTTTAATCATTTATCTGCTTTTACCTCAACATTTCCCATAACACAATTCCCATACTTACAGAAACGTTAAAGGAGTGTTTGGTTCCAAATTGAGGAATTTCGATGCAAGCATTACTTTGGTTAATAATTTCTTGCTCTACACCATATACTTCATTTCCAAAAACTAAAGCTAAAGCTTGTTGTGGCTTTTGAAATTGGTTTAGCATTATCGAATCTTTTGCTTGTTCGATAGAGGCAATATAATAGTTGTTTGATTTTAATTCATTAATAGCTTCTTGAGTTGTTTTAAAGTATTTCCAAGAAACCGTTTCAGTGGCGCCTAAAGCCGTTTTTTCTATTTCAGGTTTTGGAGGAGTACCTGTTACACCGCATAAATAAATAGCTTCTATTAAAAAAGCATCGGCGGTTCTAAAAGCTGAGCCAACATTATTTAAACTTCTGATATTATCTAATACAAGAATGATGTTGTTTTTTTGCGAAGCTTTAAATTCATCTGAACTTAAACGCCCTAAATCCTGCATGCTGAGTTTTTCGTTCATATGTATTTCCTAATTAACCGCAAATAACGCGGAGGTTAAGCAAAGAAAGCAAAGCTGTATTACTGTAAATTAAATCTTAAACTAAAGCCCGCATTGGTGTTAGCAGTTGGGAATGAATTGGATGTTTGCGGTGTTGTTCTAATCCAATCGTAAAATAGTCGTAAGTTAATCGCTTGAGTTAATTGATAATCTAAAGCAGTTTTCAACGTAATGATATTTTGCCCTCCTGTTGGCGTGCTTATCTCATCTGCAATTCTTCTAATAACAGTCATGTTTTTACGGTAAGATAAATCTAATTTAAAGTTTAAGTCACTCTTAATTGGTTGGCCTTTAATTTTAATCGCATTGATTTTTAGGTTAGGAAAACGGTAACCAATTCCAACAACATACTCTTGTCCTTTGGTTTCAATAATTTGAGGTCCAGTAATGTTTAAGTTAACGGTTTTATCTTTCTTAATCTCAAAATTGGCTAATAAACCTGGTTTATTAAATTTAAAGTCAAACTTAATTAATGGGCTAAATGCTTCTGTTATTGTTGCCCCAGCGATGGTATATTTCGGGTTAAAGTTGGCAGATTGCTGAACACCAAAAATGGATGAGTTTTGAACAGGAACTCTCGATTCAGAATAACCGTCATTGTCTTTATCCACAAATAATAAATTATTTGAGTAACCACCAATTGTATACATTGAACGGTATGAATGACGCAAGGTAACTGATTGGAAAAATTTCTTCACAAATTTTAATTTACCAATACCATCCCAACTTACTGTCCAGTTTGGTAAAGGAATTTGTTTAAACATTTTATCTGTACCTACTCCTTTTACTTTTCTACCTGTGTAAGCTTCATGAAATGCACCTAACAATACATCTTGTTGAGTATTGCTATATCCGTCGTAATACTCATCACCTCTTCCATCAATTTGAGGATTTTTAATAGCTGTGCTATTCGCGGCAGCTAAATCTCTAGCTACATCCTGTCTTATCACTAAAAACTCATCAAATAAAACAGATGAACCATCTTTTACATTTCCTTTATCTTTAAAGGATTGCCCTAGTGTAAACACACTGATACTGTAATTTCCTGTATTGGCTGGTGTTTCAAATAAATAACCTCGGTTACCATTATTTATTAATGAATCTCCGCCATATCTTACAAAAGTAGATTGGTTTTGACCAAATGTTTTCGTTCCGTTTAACTCAATTTTCAAACTTCCATGTGGCTCCACGTTTCCGCGATACGTAAAGGTTTTGTTTTGAGTAGTTGTATAAGGCAAACTTTGATTCGAATTTTTTACTAACCAATCATTTTCAATTGATTTTCTTACAATACTATCGTTTGAACCACTAATAAAGCCAAATCCTGGAGCCATATTTTTACTAGGATCTAAACCCATATATTGAGAGCTTGGTAAAAATCCTGGCAATCCAGTACCATTAGTTTGTTGGTATGATAAAGATACTTGTTTAATCATCATAATACCTCTAGCCAAAAACTCACCAATATCTTTAGCTGCATTGGATTCATCCTTTTTAGTTTTAGAAGTATCCTTTAAGGCATTAACTGGTTTTTTATCGTCGCCTTTTTTAGTATTACTAGCTTTACCACCTGTATTCACTTTTCTAAAATAAGGGATCTTATTGTAAAGTGTCATCATGTTAAATGTTCCATTCAAATTTTTAGTATTGGTATTTTGAATAGTGTTACCTACACTTTCCTGTGCAAATGGTCTTCTTGTCCAAGTATAAGATGTGCTGTAACGAGCGGTTGCATTAATGAAATCAAAAATCGGGATTTTATTAATTGGAATTTGAAAATTAATATTTGATTGATGTCTATAACCTGTTGTTGTACCTAATGCTAATAAATTTTGTTGAATACTATCTTTCTCTTCTTTTGTATCAATTCTACCAAGTGGTTCTAAAATACGACCATCATTATTGGCAGTAAAATCAAATTTTAAATTTTTGGTGAAATTCCATTGCAAATCATAATTACGAGTTATATTGAACGTTTTATTAAACTGCGCTTGCGTTAAATTAACATCGCTACCCGAATAGAAGCTTGTAATATCTCTATTTAATAATTCGCTATAACCTCTATTCACATCCATGTTAAACCCTAAACGACTTGGCAATGGCGTCAAATTAAACTCCTTTACTAAAGCCATCCACTTATTATTTAAAATTTTGGATTTAGTTTTCTTAAATGGAGTCCATGCTTTAGCATTAATAGCATAGTTATAGGATAAAGCTCCTCTGTAAGTTTTAATAATACTGTTTTCAATATTTACATTTCGTCTGGTAACTTCATTATAAGCATAGGTTACCGAAAAGTTAGATACATCCCAAGGCATTGGTTTAGAACCTTCTTTTTTCAAACCATCTATTCTCACATTCGAAAAATTATAGCCTTTACGAACGGTAACATCTTGTGCATTATTTTTAATCTGTTTTTGTAAATCGTCAGGAATATTTGGATTATCAATTTTAATATCTGGGTCGTAAGGACTAAACTGAGGTGTAATTTTAGTTTCGCCATAAGCATAATACACTGGTAAATTAACCTTCCATTTAACAGGGAAAAATTTACCTATTTGAAACGTAGAAGTGGCATCCCATTGGAAATTGGTTTCACGGCTACGCTCACTAATTTTCTTTTCAATACTTCCAAAAAATGGTCTACTGTAGGTTGCTGCTAACGATATTTGCCCTAAATCGGCTAGTTTTGCTTGCACGCTTCCGGTTGTTGCCCAACCACCTTTATTTTCAAAATCAGTTAATCGTAACTCATTTACCCAAACCTCTACACATTTTGGTAAACTTCCATCATCTTTAGGATTACGAATACCAATCATCATACTTTTTATGCTAGCTAAATTTGGATTACCTACAATCGTAATTTTATTATTACCGTCATTATCTATATAGGGCTGTTGCATTGCTACTAAATCTGTTCCTACTACAGAGTTACGTTGTACTTTGGCAGAAGTTAGTTTTTCAAAATCAATCACAAATTCATTTTCAGTTGGCCAAACAGCATATTTCCCTGCGTCTGTATTAGGGTCATAATAACCTGGGTTTGTTAATTTCACAGGAACTTCATATTCATAATAGTTATTATTGTAATCAGAACCTAAACGAACAAAAACAGTTACATCACCATCATTTAATGGCTCATTCCCCATTTGTTCGGCGTGCATAAACAATTTCATTTTTTTAAATGAACGAACGTCTAACTCAGTATTTTTAATAATGGCTCTACTATCGCCATCTTTTAAATTACAAGCTCTTAATGATAAAGCTTGCTCATTTAATAATACATTATTAGTAGCTTGTATATTTTGTTGTTGTTCGATATCTGGAGGCAATACATAGTTAACTGGTACTTTAGCTCCGTTTTCTTGTAAACTCACACCCGACACATCAAATGTGGTGGTGTTATCGTCATTAGCAATATATTCTCCTGGTTTTTGTAAATCAAAGGCATAACGTCTCCAATCACTTCTTACCAATTCCATACGGGCAATACGACAAACTACTGGTTTATCAAAACCTTTCATAAATACACGCATAAAACGGATGGAGTTAAAACCTTCGATTGAACCAACTGCTTTTTCGAACTCTGTAACTGGCACTTTAAATTGATACCATTTTACAGATTTTTGAGTACTACCAATAGTAGTTGTTCCATCTAATACGTTTACAATGTAGTTTTTACCAACGTTATTTGGATTAATATCTTGAGGTGAAATGGCAATTTTGTATTGATAGTAGTTTTCTGTTTCGCTTAATGTATTATCCTTATTAATATCTTCGATATTAGGATTATTTGTAGCGGCACTTGGTATACCTGCATCAGGATATTGTTGTTCGGTTGGTGAGTTACCTTCAGCATTATTGTATTTTTTGTAACGATGAAGCGTATTTCCTAATTCTTCTGATAAACCATCATAATCATTTCCTCTAAAGAAATGATATCTATCCGAACTTGGATCGGCAAGTGTAGCATCTACAAACGGATTACCTTGATACGTTTGCAATAAATTATAAAAACTAGAGAATTTTCTTATTTCAGCACTGTCTACTAATCCATCATAACCCGCATCTTGAAAAGGTCTATCGTTTGGATCATTTACAAATGAATTTGCAATTGGACTAATCAATGGTGATTTCCCTAAATTAGACTCTGTATTTGGTAAATTTGCGTTAGAACCTGATGGACTTCCTGGTAATCCATTTTCGTATAACATTTTACCATCTTTCAAAATATCTTCACTCACATTACCTAAGTTGATATACATTTCTCCACTTGGATATTGATTTGAACCAGCGGCAGGCATATCTGGATAGGTATCGCTATTATAATCGCTGTTAAAAGGATCCATCATCCAAAACTGCACGTACTCAATATTTGCTGCCTGAAAATCGTTGGTTTCTAATCTTCGCATAATACCACCCCAACGCGACTCTGGATTTGCTAATTTACCAATAGTACCTGCAGAAGATGATGTGATCATACCACTTGATATACCTGGTTGTGGAGTTAAATCGTAATTATAAGGACCGCGCTCACTAGGATAAAATGCCAAATCTAAAACGCCTAATACAACAGGTTGCCCATTTACAGGTGTTTTAGATGGAAACAATTCAGTTTCTAAAACCTGACGCATAAAGTTATTTGAGAAAGTAGCCTCTGGAATATTACCAGGTTTTAAACTGGTATTTTGTTGGCCATAAAATAATGGGTCGATATTATACCAGTTAAATTTAGCACGATTTACACCTGATTTAATATTATCGTTTTCTATTGCTTCTGGAAACAAACTTGGTTGACCTTGAGGAATACTTGCTAGTGACCAAGCCTGCGGGCTTTTTAAATCGATTAAAGAAATACTTCCTTCAAAATCATCCACATAGGAGTTACCATTTTTACCAATGGCTTTTGAGTTTCCTGGTATTAATTGAGCAAACTCACCACGAGTGGTAATAGTACTCATTTCCTTAGTATTGATTAAAGGTATTTTATCAATTAAACGAGTTAAAAAAGGAACATCCGTTCGGTAATTATAATCTAAACCCCAAATAGTATTTGATACCGGCTCATCACCAATATTTACTTTTTGAGTCACTGGTTTTTCGTTTAAGTGTAATACGGTTCCACCAATGGTTAAATCTTTATTGACTTTAAAATCTAAACGGGTACCAAACAAACTTTTTTGCTGGACATTAAATAAAGAGTTACTCTCGGTACTCACCTTAATATTGGCACCTGAGTTTAAAATACTTTCGTTAATAATTTTTACTCTACCTAATGTATAATCAACGGTATAATCTACGTTTTCGGTTAAGGCTTGTCCGTTTGCCGTAACTTGCACAGCGCCTTGAGGAATGTTTAAGGCATTTAAAGAAATCTCAGAACCTGAAGCAGATTTGTAGGAACCTTTTATTTTAAATCTGTTTTTTTCGGGTAATTGCTGAGCTACTGTTCTTGTGGAGTCATATAACTCTTGATAAATATATTTATTGTAAACGGTTGGATCATCGGTTGACGAGAATTTACTTCTTAAGTTATTACCAAATGGTTCTTTTGAAGATAAATAAATACGTCCGTTATTGGAGTTAATGGTATAGCCATTCACAAAGTCAAATACCCCATCCGAAAAAGGATCTCCATTCACGCTCAATTTATCAAAGCCCATCGTTTGAACTAACAACTTACCATTTACACTACCATAAGGAATGTAAGGAATATCAACACCAGTTTCAATATTCGTATAATAGATGTCGCATTTAAAATCGGCTGCATTTAAATTATAAGCTCCTAATGAGTAAACGTTTTTCATCATTAAGTCCCAAGTACTAAATTTTGGACTGGTGATAGAACCACTTTTTAATAATTTTAAATATAATGGCCCAGTTGTAAACTGATCAGAAAACTCACCCACTTGGTAGGTTTTTCCGTTGTAAGTATATTGGTAGGCAACGGCTACTGTTTGATCATTATTAATAGATTGGTTAATAGAGATAAAACCCAAACGATTATTAATTGTAAACTCTGTTGGATTTAATTTACGCGCGTTTGACACATATTCAAAATCGCGTGCTGCCACCATAAACTGACCGCCCGGATTACATGTATTTGCACCTCCTGGCGCAACGGCTTGTAAAGTTGAGTTAATAACAGATAAGGTATTACTACGTTGAGATATTAAACCAGCAAAAAGGATCTGTTAAAATATAATATAAACTGTTAGCCGTTAGTGAGGAGTTACCCTATGCTATCTTTAATAATATGTGCAGATCAGGGGCTGACATGGCCCTCAGAAACGGATGTTCCAGAATCACTTAAGGCAGGATTAACATGTAAATAATCCTCTCCTAAATCTGTAAAAGCGGCAACGCTTCGTACTTGCTCGGTACTACCTGTTTGGTTAGTAATATACACCTCTACTTTAGTAATTACAATTGGTGTGGTTACTACTGGTAATGAACCCATCCATTGGTCATAATTATCGCGAAAAAGTGCCCTAAGAAATAATGTTTATTCACCTCATAGTTATCGCCGAAACGTTAAAGTACATGGTTTGCACCACCTTGCACCGAAACTTCTTGTTTTTTACCTCGCTGTTGCGAAAACAATGTCGTGGCCGTTAACCTTCCAAACTGCATTTGCGTTTTTACACCAAATAAACTTTGACTTCCTTGAATTAACGAACTGTTTAATGGCAGGGTTACGTTACCAGCTTCAATCTTTTTTAAAATCTCATCTTCATAACCCGTGTACTCTATTTTCATTTGGTTTTCCCAATCAAATGAGGCTTCGGTGTTATAGCTGGTGGTAATTTTTAATTTGTCTCCAATTTTACCAATTAAATTTAATTGGATACGCATGTTAAAATCAAAATTGGTTACCTTTTGCTGACGCTGAGGAATAGCAGGATTTAAAGTTTTGTTTCGGTTTAAGGCAAAAATTAATTCGGCAGTTCCTGTAGGTTTAATATCCACCTGGTTACCTCCAAAAATTCGGTCAAAAATCTCGCTATTAACGGTTAACTTAGGAATAATTCCTTTTTTGTTTTGATTTTGTAAATCTTCGGCTTTAATTTTCGTTTTCCAGTGATTTTTAACTGCCTCTTTAAATAACTGATCTTGGTAATCCTTAAACTCTACATAGGTTTCTGGACGATAATCCATATCCCCAATTTTTTGAGTGATATCATAATTACCAGTTTGAGCATTATACTCTGTTTTTGTAGTAATATTGCTAGGATTGCTTAAATACAATCCACTTTTATCGTCAAAATTAGGCTGACCACCATTATTATCATTAAACGGAAACGGTAAATCGTCTTTAGTAACAATAGGCGAATCGGGATTTAAAACTGGAACAGGAGTATATAAATAATGTGGTTTGCTTAGAGGCTCTGTTTTGGCTTTGGAACCAACAACAATGCTCATTAAGCCTACCGACACAGAACCTACAACAAGAAATTTTACGACCCCTTTTACCACGTTTTAAATTACATATTTTTTAATGCTGCTTTAATCAGCAATTCAACATTATCTGTAGCTACACCTTGTTGCTTGGTTGCTTTTTCAATAGCTTTTTCGGCTACTAGTTTAGGAAACCCTAATGTAACTAGAGCCATTAACGCCTCATCTCTATTTTTATTGTATGATGGGTTTAAAATTTGGGATATTCCACCCTCATGTTTACCCATTTTCCTTTTAAATCTACTACAATACGTTGCGCTGTTTTTTCGCCAATACCTTTAATGCTTTTTAGTAAAGCCACATTGGCCGTATTAATAGCGCCAGCAATTTCGGGAGCACTTAAAGAAGATAACATTAAAATAGCACTTCCGCCGCCAACACCCGATACTGAAATGAGTTTGCGAAACAAGTCACGTTCCTCTAGGTCAGCAAAACCAAAATAACGAGGATTATCATCTCTCACGTAAACACTCTCAACAAATAACTTTGCAGTAGCTTTACCCTGAATTTGACTGTAGGTTGTTAAGGAAATTAACAAGCCGTAGCCTACTCCATTGGTTTCTATAACTGCCTGGGCAGGATTTAGTTCGGCAACTTGCCCATTAATGTAACTTATCATAGTTTAAGGAGGGTGAAAATACCATAATTTTTGTAATTGAAGAAAAATAATTACTATAAAATGAGCCTATGTAAATAGAAAATGGAACGAGTTAATAAGATTAAGTATGATTAATAATGACAAAGCTAGATTAATATGTTAGTAATGAAAACATCCATAAAATCATATTATCACCTAATCAGTGCCATCTGCGTTTTTTTAACATAAAACATAGTTTTAACAAAAAACTGTTTACATCTTTCAAATACCTAAAAAGTTTAGCACTTGGCATCTTTTAAATAATTGTTATCTTTGTGTAACTAAAACTTAACGCATTTGGAAACCACTATTATCATTGCGCTTCTTGTGACAGCTTATTTATTAGGTTCAATTCCTACCGCAGTATGGTGGGGCAAGCGCTATTCCGGCATCTACGTAAGAGAATTTGGCAGTTGAAACGCTGGAGCTACCAATACTTTTAGAGTATTGGGTAAAAAAGCGGGGATTCCTGTTTTGTTTATTGATATTGTAAAAGGAACCTCTGCGGTTTTATTGGCCTTTTTATCTCCCTTTGTTTTTGAAAGTAACCAATTTGTTAACTTACAACTAGGTTTAGGTATTGCTGCTTTAGTAGGGCATGTTTTTCCGATTTTTGCTGGATTTAGAGGTGGAAAAGGAGTAGCAACTATTTTAGGTGTGGTTATTTGCTTAACTCCAATAACTAGTTTAATGGTATTAGGGGTGTTTTTAATCGTTTTATTAGCAACGCGTTACGTATCCTTATCTTCAATGACAGCTGGTTTAAGTTTTCCTTTCTTTTTAAATGTGGTTTTAAAAAACCAAAATCAAACCTTATTAATTTTCTCGTTATTTGTGGCAGCTTTGTTAATTGTAACTCACAAAAAAAATATAGCTCGTTTATTAAAACGTCAAGAAACTAAAGTTAACTTATTTGTAAAAAAGGCTTAAGCCTATATTTAAAATTTTAAAAGCTCCTTTGGTTTTCCAAAGGAGCTTTTTTGTTTAAAATGATTAAATTTGAGAAACTAATAAGAACTAAAAAACTGCTCTAATATTGCTGAATTTGCAATATTAGAACCATAAAATGGTTCCTATAAGCTAGTTAGGCGTAATATTGCAGAACAAACGTAGCTCAATTACTTCTTCTTAAATTCGTGAATCTGACCACCATCGTCTTTATAGATAATCTTGGTAAAAGTATTGTTAGTGCGAACAAAATCTATTGTTGCTTTAGTGCCATAAAGAAAAAAATGAGTCTTTGTTTCCGGAAAGATATCAAAAGTATATTCCTTCGTTCTTACCTCAATCCTATTAGCATGTTTTCTTATAAAAATGCTGGAAGTATCGCTGATCATATATTCTCCCATATATTCCAATAGTTCATCATCTGATAAAGCAATCGTTTTTTTTAATTCATGAGACTGACCATCGACTTTATAAATCAACTTATTGACTGCGTGGTTGGTTCGAACAAATTCTAATTCCACTTCCTTGACCTGACCAAAGAACTTATCCTTTGCTTCCGGGAAAATATTATACCAGCTCTGTCCCGAAACAGCAGCATATAAACCAGTACCATCATAATCAACGAACACACTCCATTCGGGACCTATTAAATATTCCCCTTCATATTCCTCTAATTCCTTTTCCGACATCGGAATAATGCTCTTGGTTTTTGGTTTATAAAAATCTTTCCAACCATATGCCATCGCCACACTTTTCGCAATTTCATTCTGTATAGTTGCATTTGATTGGTTAACAAATACAACAACACCCTTGCCGCTTTCAAAACTTCCATAAAATAAACTTGTAAATCCTCTACGCCCGCCCGAATGTGAAAAATATTTTTCAGCACCTATGGAATCTACAAAAAAACCTAAGCCAGCATTTCCTATTTTTGGCGTTAGCATCTTTTGAGTAGTTTCTTGTGATAATACTTTATTGGATTTTCCTTTCAACGATAACTGCATTTCAATGATGTATTTACATAATTCGCTTGGTGTCGACCAAGCTGCGCCACCCGCCTGCTGCGTTAGGATAGAATACTTACCTTCCAATTCTTTTCCGTCTTCGTAATATCCAGTAGCAAATTTCTCTTTCAAGTTGCTAGGCGGTATGTCGGTAAAGAAAGTGTTGTTCATTCCTAATGGTATCAAGACAGTTTCTTTGATGTAGTCTTCATACTTTTTTTAGTGATATCAGTTGCTATCAACATTGCTAGCTAGCACCACCATTAGAATACTGAAATTTTGTACCTGGCTGAAATTGCGAAAGAACTGCTGGCGAAGTTGCTGGTCTTATTCCATCTAAGATATCATAAATTGTTGGTAACGTATCACCCTTTTGATAATCGGATCCTCCACCTGTTAATCCTGCACTGTGACTTAATAAATGAGTCATTGTAATTTTTTGCCTTTGGATATACTATCATAAGGGAATCTCCATGTGATCAAGTAATTATTAATATCCGCGTCAATATCAATCTTGTTATCCTGTGCTAATTTTAAAATACCCATCGCATTCAATGATTTGCTAAATTGACCCTATCTGAAAAAATGTTTCAGGAGTTACAGGACGTTGTTCACTGCTATCTGCCCATCCGTAACATTTTGCCCACTCTACCTTATAATCGTTTATTACAGCAATACTTACACCTTTCACACCATGAAACTTCATTCTATCTAATATAGCTTGCTTTGGTGCACCGGCAATTTCATAAACACCCTGAGGAACATTTCCTTCCACTTGTTTAATACGTTCCTCGACAATAATAGATAAGTCCTTCTTTTGCCCAAAGACAAAAAGAGCAAGGCAAATAAACGGAACTAATAAAATAAATCTTCTCGACATAACTTTCACAAATACGTTATAAAACAAATATACACCCTTAGAACAAGAGTTCAAAAGGTATCCCACTAAAACATGTAATACAACGGCTAACCCAACCTAAATCCTATTTGGGCATTCGGCTTCGGCTTTTGCAAAAGCGGTAGACAATTATTTAATTTTCGCTTTGCAATTGCATAGCAACATTTGTATCTTTATTTAAATATTACGGTAGACAAAGTTTCAAAACCCAAACGGGAATTTAGCTTACAACCGTTATGGGCAAGTTTAGGAAAACAAAAAAATTTATGACAGATACAAAAATTGCATATCCAATATTAGAATTGACTGACTGGGTTTTTGAAGGAGAAGGCGTTCTGGAAATTGAGAACGAATGGACAACAATTCATCACGTCAAGGAGAAAGATATAATGAAACATTATGAACGTGTTTTGGTTGATTGCAATGGACGAATATTAAAGGTTATTGGTGGCAAAATATTAAGAAAGGACTGGAACCCGTTATCATTTATATTTCCTCCTAGACTTCAAGTTGAATTCAATATTGAAAATACAGGGAGGACAATGACTATAGAGCAAGTGAAACAAAATATCATCTCAAAAAGTGATAGAAACTTCCACATAACTGATAATAAATTAATGACAGTAGAAGAATATGTTTCAAAGGTAAAATCAAGTAAAACATTTTTAGACCTATTTAAAATTGCAGCGTTTGAGAACGAATAGAAAACCAGCTGCTAAAACAAGCTAAGCAAATAGTTTGGCATACATCATAGTTTTTTTTGCAAAAATTGAATGACATAAACTAAAATAAAAACATTCATGAAAAAAATAATTATCCTATTAATGCTATTTATATTAAGTTTTAATTTCAAAACTTTTGGGCAAGAGGTATGGACGATTGGTCCTATGTTGCACTATAACTTTGGAGGTGAAAAGAGGCATTTTTCATGGGCAATAGAACTAGCTTATTGGAATGTAAAAAATGTTCCTTACAGCATAGATGGAGGTATTGAATTTAGTAAGAAACGGATAAGACTATACAGCGAAGTACAAACAGGAATAGGAGTTACAGGTTTATCTGTTGGTCCAGTTTTAGAAATTAACAAAGTTGAACGTAAAGCACATTTAGGATTTCAAACTACTTTTTGGCTGAACTATTTTATTGGTGTTGATTATAGATACAGACGAATTGATAAAACTAATTTTAATTGCGTAGGCACTTATGGCAAACTTCCTTTTGCAACAAAAGACATGAAATCATCGAATGGCCGCAACTACAGCGACTGGGATTAGAATCTTTGGTCTGATTTATATGTACGGACTTATTTTTTTTCTTAATATTACCTATTATGATAGATGTATCAAATACGGAGAATCAAATTCACTATGTTAACAGTTTTGAAGAGCTAGTTTCTACAGCTTTTGTTGGTGATGTGAATGCGATTTGCTGGCATCGTAAACTAGCAGGTGATTTTTCGGAAATTATAAAAAAGGTAAAACTAAACAGCAATTTAGTTGAGCTTAATAAAGCAACTTTTAAAACTTGAGTTGAGTGAACAAGGCCAACTTGCTCGTGAACTAATTTTAAATGATTTTGAACTATTAAAAACTCATGGCGCCTCTCCAACACTTAATATCATTAAGTGCTACGAAAAAGATGAAAGCTTTTTTCCAACGGATGTTTATTCTTTTCATGTAGATCGTTCTCCTGTGTCAACAGATACTTTTTTGTGTACTTACTTTGGCGAGGCAAGCGACATATTACCAAATGTGCAAGCTCAACAAAAAGTGCGTGTTCCCGAAATACGTGATGAACTCAAAAAACTATATGATGGTAAAGATGAAGACTTTGAATCATTTTTAACGGAACATTTTTTTGATCTCCACTATCAACCTAAAGCTAATGCGCAAATTATTAATTTAGGTATCGGTCACCTTTGGCGCTTGGCCGTTGATCATCCTCAAAGTAAAGTGCTTCCTTGTGTGCACCGAGCCCCAAATGAAAAAGCTGGTGAAAATCGTTTGTTAATGATTTGTTGAAGTTAAATGAATAATTAACCCTTACCTTTAATTCACCTTTTGATGTATTAGTACTATTTCAAAACCGCACATGTAACTTCAAAAAAGATAAGGTGCAATTTTAAACCAAAATAAAAAAATGATAACCATCGATAACTATTTAGACAATCACTACATCCATAGAAGTAATTGGTTAAGAGCCGCTGTTTTAGGAGCAAACGATGGAATTATTTCCGTTTCAAGTCTTGCCATAGGAGTTGCCGCAGCAAGTTCAACAAGAGAGCCTATCGTTTTGGCAACCGTTGCCGGATTAGTGGCTGGTGCTTTATCAATGGCTGCAGGCGAATATGTGTCGGTAAGCTCTCAAACCGATACAGAAAAAGCAGATATCGAAAGAGAAATGCAAGAGCTTAAAGATATGCCTGTAGAAGAATTAAATATACTTGCTCAAATTTATGAGAAGAGAGGATTAAAAAAAGAAACGGCTATGCAAGTAGCTATTGAACTAACAGAAAAAGATGCCTTAGGAGCGCACATTAGAGATGAATTGGGGATAAACGAAATTAGTCAAGCTAACCCCATTCAAGCAGCTATCGCCTCAGGAACAGCATTTACTGTTGGAGGTATATTGCCTCTATTGGTTGTTCTTTTTGCGCCAGTTAAAGGAATGGAATATTGGTTATATGGCTTCACGACTATTTTTCTAATTATCTTAGGCGCTATAGCTGCAAAAACTGGAGGGTCAAGTATTCAAAAAGCAATTATCCGCATTACCATTTGGGGTACACTTGCCATGGGTTTATCTGCATTAGTAGGTTATATATTTGGTGTGAGGGTATAATGTTGATTATTAAAATTCATTGATAAACATAAGTGTTGTTTTTATAATTATTGGTAGATATAATGAATCCAAAAGTTGATCATTACATAAGCGAACTCAACAAATTTAAAAAGGAAATAGAACAATTAAGAGCTATTGTTTTAGATTGTGGTTTAGTAGAAGAATTAAAATGGGGCGTGCCTTGTTATATGTTTCAAAAAACTAATCTCATTATGCTTGGCACTTTTAAAGAGTTTTGCATCATTAGTTTTTTGAATGGTGTTTTATTAAACGATGCTGAGCATATTTTAAGCAAGATGGGCGAAAACACACAAACGAGTCGTGTGATTAAATTTACGGATGCTAAAGAAATTATTAAGTTAAAAGCAGTAATCAAAGCCTACATTTTTGAAGCGATTGAAATTGAAAAAGCAGGATTAAAAGTGGAGTTAAAAAAAACGGAAGACTATATAATGCCCGAAGAACTAATTGCCACCTTAAAAAAAGATGCAAAGTTTAAAAAAGCATTTGAGGTATTAACGCCAGGGCGACAAAAAGGTTACTTATTGCATTTTTCTGGTTCTAAAAACTCTCAAACTCGTCAATCACGCATTGATGCTTGCACTTCACGTATTTTAAATGGTAAGGGCATACATGATTGCATTTGTGGTTTATCTAAAAAAATGCCTGGCTGCGATGGTTCGCATAAGCAATTAAAACAATAATTACCCAGTAACTTTCTTTTTAGTTAAAGGAATTAACACAATCATTCCTATAATAAAAAAGATAATCAACGATAAAATAGAAGCACGCATGCCGCCCATAACTTGGCTAATCACACCAAAGGAAACGGTTCCTAAAATCATTCCCAGTTTTTCAATCACATCGTAAAAGCTAAAAAAGCTCGTGTGATCCTCGGTTTCAGGCAAAAATTTACTGTATGTACTTCGCGATAAAGCTTGCACACCACCCATTACTAAACCAACTAAAAATGCAACGATGTAAAACTCAACTGGCGTATGCACTACTGCATAGGTAAATACACAAATAAAAACCCATATAGCAATGGATGTCATTAATGCTTGAATGTTACCAATTTTGCGAGATAACCATGAAAATAAGAAAGAGCCTGCAATACCTACAAACTGAATAATTAAGATACTCACGATTAATGCATTTGTTTTTGCTTTTTCGGCAGCTTCTCCTTCACCCCATTCAATCTCGTTGCGCGCAAATAATACCGCTACAACCATAATGGTTTGTACGCCCATATTATAAAAAAAGTAGCTCGTTAAAAAACGCTTTAATAAAGGCATTAATTTTATTTGAGCCCACACATTTCTTAATTCTTTAAATCCTTTTGATACCAGGCCTTTTTTATCGCCACCATGTGCCTTATGATTTTTGTTTGGCAAATTAGCAAAAGTATATTGCGCAAATCCCATCCACCAAATACCTGTAAGTAAAAATGCATACTTCACTTTAAAAAAACCTTTGGTGCTAACTACAATTCCATTAACTACTGTTTCTTCGTATTTAAAAACAATGATACCAACCAAACATAAAATTAATAATAACGAACTTCCAAAATACCCTAAAGCAAAACCACGTGCACTTACTTTATCTTGATTTTCAACAGAAGCAATTTCAGGTAAATACGAATTGTAATACACCAAACTACCCCAAAAACCAATGGTTGCTGTAATAAAAGGAATAAAACTTAATTCTAAATGTTCTCTGGTAAAAAAGAAAAGACACATACATGAAATAGAACCCAAGTAACAAAAAAATTGAAGGAAACGTTTTTTATTTCCTAAGTAATCGGCTACTCCACTTAGAATAGGCGTAATTAAAACAACAATAGATAAAGCAAAAGCGTATATAAAAGTATAGATGTTTTGATTTTCGAATTCAAACCCTAAAAAATTAACGGTGTGCCCTAAAAAGTTTTTATTTTCATCATGTGTGGTGACATAATCATAAAAATTAGGGAAGATAGCAGAGGTAATAACCAAAGGGAACACAGAGTTTGCCCAATCGTAAAATGACCATGCTCTGATCGTTTTCGCGTTATCTTTTTCTATTAAATTCATATGTAGTTATTATTGTTTTTTAATTGTCACATTACCTCATAGTCAAATTGACTAATTTTTTATGATCTCAAACTCCACTCTTCTGTTCTTGGCTCTATCAATATCCGTATCGTTACTGGCAATAGGCATTAAACTTCCGTAGCCTTTAAAGTACATTTTATTTTGTACGCCTTTTTTAATTAAGTACTCAAATACTTCTCGCGCGCGTTGCTCGGAAATTTTTTGATTTTTACTTTTAGATCCCACGTTATCTGAATGTCCATTAATTTGCACTTCCATTTGAGGATTTCGTAATAAATATTGCGCCAACTTATTTAACTCTGAATACGATTCGGGTAATAAATAGTAACGGGCATTTTCAAAAAAGATATTTTTTAAAGCAATCTTCTCTCCCACTTTCACATCTTTCTTAACCTCTAAAACAGAGTCCTGTTCCAAATTAAAAGAGCCTACAATTTCTACTTTTACTTTTTCTACTGCTTCTTTTGCTTTTACAAGCGAAATATCATCCACAAAATAATACGCTTCCTTAAATCCTAACTTAAACACATTCATTCGAACCATGTCTTTTTTAACATTTGGCGAAAAATTACCGATGGTTAAATATTTCTCGCCTCCATCAGCTAAATATTTACCTGAAATTTTGAACCACTGGTAGCCATTAATAAAGCTTCCTTTTTTAGATACGGTATCAATTAATGCCGATTTAACTACATCGCCTTTGCTTTTATAACCCATTTTAGTAAATAAAGCGCCAAACGACTTCAAACTGGCATTGCTCCAAAAAGCCAAACGAATGTACATTTCATATTCATAGGTAGTTCCGCGATGCAGAGGTTCAGCAAACTTAACTTGCACAAACTCTTTATATTTTTTTTGAAAGCGGAGTCCTGCGTAGCACTTTCCTGTTCTGGCACCTTTAAAACGAGAAGTATCGTTACTAATAGGTTCCTGATAAAAATCGACGCTGGCAATTTGTTGCCAAGGGATGGCCTGTTTAATACTTCCAGATTTCTTTCTGTAATTCTCAAAACTACCATTTGGCACCAAGTTTTTGATGATTTCGGGGCTTTGTTGGGCAAAAACCAGAGAAGAAAGACTAATTATAGCTAATATGTATGCTTTTTTAAGGTTCATATACAATGGCAAATGTAAGTTTTAGACTATATTCCATAAATTTTTGTTATGAACATTTGTTATTATAAAAAAAAGTGTATATTTGCAATCCAATTTAAAAAAACAGATTAATACCTAAATAGAATGGCAAATCATAAGTCGGCAATAAAAAGAATTAGATCAAATAACGCTAAACGTTTACAAAATCGTTATTATGCAAAAACAACTCGTAATGCGATTAAAAAATTACGTGGTTCTGAAACTAAGAAAGAAGCAGCAGCTTTATTACCAAAAGTAGTAGCGATGTTAGATAAATTAGCTAAAGAGAGCGTAATTCACAAAAACAAAGCAGCTAACTTAAAATCAAAGTTGACTAAAAAAGTAAATGCAATAGCAAAATAATAATTGCTACAGAAATAATTCAAAATCCCGCTAATTAGTGGGATTTTTTTTTAAACTTAATACTAAAATAATTAGGCTTTAAGTAATTATTTTATAATTTTGTCGGAAATAACAAAAAATACATAACCCTTATAAATGATGAATACTAAAACTTTACGAAACTTAAGTCTTGCTGTTGGTACAACTGCTTTATTAGTTGGTTGCAATGGTTTAGGAAAAATGGTAAAAAAACAATCCACTTTTTCTTATGATGTTAAACCAAATCCATTAGAAATGCATGGAGATAGCGTAGGCTTTACCGTAACAGGAAAGTATCCTGCTAAAATTTTCGCTAAAAAAGCAACAGTTACTTTAACACCAGTTGTAAAATATGCAGGTGGAGAGAAAGCATTAAAGCCAGTTATTTTAGTTGGTGAAAAAGCTACTGATCCAGGTCAAAAAATTAGTTATGAAAAAGGTGGTACTTTTAGCTACACATCTGAGAAATTTGCTTACGAGCCAGCAATGAAAGTTGCAACTGTTGAGTTACGTGCTCAAGGTGTTGTAAAGAAAAAATCAAAAGATTTTACTCCAGTTAAATTAGGTGATGGTACTGTTGTTACTCCTTTATTAGTTCGTAATGATGAAAAAGGAATTTATGCAAAAGATGCTTTTGTTAAATCAACTCCAGTTAACCAAACAGCTAACGTATATTATTTAGTTAACAAATCTGATGTTCGTGCTAGCGAAATGAAAAGTGATGAGGTTAAAAACTTAAATACTTTTATTAGCGAAAACATTAATAACGTTTGGTACGAATTCAAAGATATCAATGTATCGGCTTACACATCTCCAGATAATAAGTTAACATTAAACGAAAACTTAGCTAAAGACCGTGCAAAATCTGGTTCTAAAGCTTTAATGAATGAGTTTAAGAAAAACAAAAACAAAGATCAAAAATTTGGTAAAGAAGAAGCTAACTATGTAACTCAAACTACAGCTGAAGATTGGAATGGTTTCAAATCTTTAATGGAAGGTTCTTCTATTGCTGATAAAGATTTAATTTTACGTGTATTAACAATGTACACAGATGGTGATCAACGTGAAAAAGAAATCAAAAATTTATCTAAAACTTATACTGAAGTAGCTGATAAAATTTTACCAAAATTACGTCGTTCGGTTTTACCGGTTAACGTTAACAAAAAATCTCGTACAGATGAGCAAATCACTAAATTAACGACTACTTTCCCTGATTCTTTATCAGTTGAAGAGATGTTATACGGTGCTAACTTAACTAACGATGTAAATACTAAAGTGGCTATTTATACTGCTGCTGAGAAAAAATATGGTACTGATTGGAGAACATCTAACAACCTAGGTGTGGCTTTATTAATGAATAATAAAGTGGCAGAAGCTGGTGAAGCATTTAAACGTGCTGAAGTTAACGCTGCTGGAAACCCAATCGTTATGAATCATTTAGGAATTATTGCTGCTAAAGCAGGTGACCGTAAAAAAGCAATGGAATATTATGACAAAGCTAACGGTGCTGGTTCTGAAGTAAACTACAACAAAGGTATCATGAATGTACGTGATGGTAAATATGCTGATGCAGTTTCTAACTTTGGAGATAACAAAGGATTTAACAAAGCATTAGCTGAATTATTAAACGGTAACAATGGTGCAGTAGCAACTACTTTAGATAACAGTAATGAAAAAGATATGGCAATGGCTTCTTACTTAAAAGCAGTTGCTGCAGCTCGTAACAATAATACAGCTGACGTTATCTCTAACTTAAAAACAGCTATCGAAAAAGATGGTTCTTTAAAAGCTTGGGCTAAAGATGATGCAGAGTTCTTAAAATTACGTGAAAATGCTGATTTCAAAGGAATGACTAACTAAGATATTGTAATTCAAAAAAAGCTCTCTGAAAAATCAGAGAGCTTTTTTTATGCCTAAAAATCTGTATATTTAAAAACGAAACTTTATAAACAACATGGCAAAAGTAATTCCGTTTAAAGCAATACGTCCCGAAAATGATAAAGTACATTTAGTGGCTTCCCGTTCGGTTGATGGATATAATTCAGCAGAGCTAAGAGATAAATTAGCAGGCAACCCCTACTCTTTTTTACATGTCATTAATCCAGATTTTGAAGATGGGATTAAAACAAAACCAGGCTCTAAAGAAAGATTACATAAAGTGAAAAATCACTTTAAAAAATTTGTTAGAGAAAAAATATTTTTGCGTGATGATAGTCCTTGTTATTACTTATACCGCCAAGTAAAAGAAGGCAACGAGTTTATTGGCATTATTGCATGTACAAGTATTGATGATTACATGAGCGGAGTCATTAAAATACACGAACAAACATTAACCACTCGCGAAGAAAAATTAAAAGATTATTTAGAAGTATGTGAGTTTAATGCAGAACCTGTTTTATTTTGCTATCCTAATGATGAAGTGATTGATACTGTATCAGAAGAAATAGCAGCCACTCGCCCCGATTACGATTTTACAACTACAGATAAAGTACGACACACCGTTTGGGTAATTAGCTCTCGTAAAACAGTCAAACAAATTGCTGAACGTTTTACAGCTATTCCTAATATTTATATTGCTGATGGACATCACCGTTCAGCATCAGCAACATTGCTAGGTAAATTAAGACGTAGCACTCGTAAATCATATACTGGTGAAGAAGCGTTTAATTACTATTTAGGCGTATTTTTCCCAGAGACTCATTTAAAAATATATGATTATAACCGCGTTGTAAAAGATTTAAATGGTTTATCAGTTGGGCAAATCATACAACAACTAAAATCCAATTTCACCATTGAAGAAGTAAATGTTGCAGATTTTAAGCCGACAAAAACACGAAATATCCATGTATGCGGATAACAAATGGTATTCGTTAAAAGCAAAGGATACGATTTATAATGCTAAAGATCCCATTGATAGTTTAGATGCAGCTATCTTAACAAAATATATTTTATCGCCCGTGTTTGATATACATGATTTGAAAACGGATAAACGCATTGGCTTTATTCCTGGTGTACGAGGCAGTAAAGAATTAAAAAAACAAGTTGACGAAGGTAAAGCGTCTATTGCCTTTGGTTTATATCCAGTAACCATGGAACATTTAAAATGGATTGCCGATACCAATAATATCATGCCTCCAAAATCTACTTGGGTTGAGCCTAAAATGAGAAGCGGTTTATTGATTTATAGTTTGGAAGAATAGTTTTCAAAATGCCAAATCTTTATATCATAGCAGGTTGTAATGGCGCAGGAAAGACAACTGCTTCTTTTACAGTATTACCCGAAATGCTTAATTGTAAAGAATTTGTAAATGCAGATGAAATAGCAAAAGGTCTTTCTCCTTTTCAACCTGATACAGCGTCCTTTGAAGCTGGCAGAATAATGCTTAATCGCATTAATGAACTAATGACTAACGGAAAAGATTTTGCTTTTGAAACGACTCTTTCTACACGCTCATATGTATCTTTTGTAAAAAAAGCCAAACAATTAGGCTACAAAGTAACCTTATTGTTTTTTTGGTTAGATTCATCTGCAACAGCTAAAGAGCGAGTAAAATACAGAGTAATGCACGGTGGACATAATATACCAGAAAATATAATAGAGAGACGTTACAAAAGAGGTATTGAAAATTTGATGAAATTATATATTTCGAAAGTCGATTACTGGATTATATTTGATAACACTAAAGAACCGGTATTAGTGGCTGAAGGCTTAAACAATATTGACTTTAATATAAATAATTCCGATATTTGGGAAAAGATTGTAAATGGGAAATAATCACCAATATTCTGAATTAAGAGAGAAACTAATTGCGGGTACTAAATTAGCGTTTCAAAGATTAGTCGAGAAAGCAAAAGTTTCAGATGATTATCTTGTATTCTCTGAAAATGGCAAGATTATAAAAGTAAAAGCCCGCTCCATAAAATAATCCTAATTTATTATTTATTAAATTTTTAAATGATTCATTTTCTATTTCATTATAAAAATGACTTAGATAGAATTTTATGAACACTTCAATTACTGAAATATCAAGAGTAAGTATCAAGAATGTTGAATTATTAAGAGCCATCAGCGTTCAAACATTTACAGAAACCTTTGCACATCAAAACTCAGAAAGTGATATGCAAAAATATGTTTCTGAAAATTTAAGTATTGAACAACTAACTAAAGAACTAAACACAAAAGGTTCTTCCTTTCATTTTCTAAAATTAAACTCAGACGTTATCGGTTATTTAAAAATCAATACTGGTAAAGCTCAAACAGAACTAAAGAACGACATTTCTCTTGAAATTGAACGCATCTATATAAAACATGAATTTCATGGTAAAAATATAGGCAAACAACTTCTTGACAAAGCCATTGAAATTGCTAAAGAAAATTATTACCAATATATATGGCTGGCTGTGTGGGAACTCAATTTAAAGGCCATTGCATTCTATAAAAAGCATAACTTTGTAGAGTTTGATAAACATATCTTTAAATTAGGTGATGACGAACAGATTGATATTATGATGAAAATGAACTTAAATTAAATTAAACACGTTTCTAAAAAACATATTCAATAAACATTAAAAATTATTCGACCCAAAAAAACTAATACTATGGGCCCCCCCCGGGGGGGGAAAAAAAACCTAAACATGATAAAAGATAATCTTATATATATAAAAGCAAACATCCCTGAGAACGTTACATTAATTGCGGTATCTAAAACAAAACCAAACGAGATGCTTTTAGAAGCCTACAACTCTGGTCAACGTCATTTTGGAGAGAATTATGTTCAAGAGTTAGTTGATAAAGAAGCTCAATTGCCAAAAGATATACACTGGCATTTTATAGGCCATTTACAAAGCAATAAAGTAAAATACATTGCGCCTTTTGTGTATTTAATTCATGGCGTGGATAGCTTTAGCTTATTAAAGGAAATAAATAAACAAGCGCAAAAAAACAATCGTGTGATTGATTGCTTGTTGCAAATTTATATTGCGCAAGAAGAAACCAAATTTGGCTTAGATTTTAAAGAAGCTTCTTATATTTTAAACTCAGTTGAGTTTAAGGAGTTAAAAAACATTCGTATCAAAGGCTTTATGGCTATGGCTTCTAATACAGAAAACGAAGTGCAAATTAGAAAAGAATTTAAATCTTTAAAAGAGTTTAGCAAGCAATTTCCAGATTATGATACCTTAAGTTTTGGAATGAGCGGCGACTATTTATTAGCTATAGAAGAAGGTTCAACAATGATAAGAGTTGGCAGTAGTATTTTTGGAGAAAGAAATTACACTAAATAAATAATTTTAAACCCCCCAAACCCCAAAGGGGGTTTTAAAAAAAAAAAAAAAAGGTAAAAATAGGTGGGGGGGGCCGCCCCCCCCCCCCGTCCTTGCTGGTCCCCCCGCGGGCCCCCCCCCCCCCCCCGCCCCGGGAGCACCCAATTTCCATGGGTTAAATTATTAAACAGATTACTTATCCATTTCTTTCAAATTTTTGGCATATAAAGCCACAAAAATAACATCTACTACCACCATAAAAATTAAAAATCCCATAGCTATAGCGGCATTATTACCGCCTGGAGGTCCCATCATACTTAAAGAATTTTTACCCATAAATATAAAACTTGAGTATGGCAAAATTTCGGCAATAGCATAAATATAAAAGCCTTTTTTAGTTCTATTCCACATCATTAAAACACCTAAAAAAGATGCTAAAGTATAAACCAATCCAAGGTATGGTGTTACTTTGCTAAATGGATTGCTTTGCATTTCAATCATTTGATCTTCCATCTGATCAGCCATCTCTTCATTTACCGCTCTCACTTGCTCTACATTTTTTTGCATTGCCTCTGGTGTGCTTTGGTAAATTCCCCAAATACCAGACAATAAACCTAATCCGCACATAATAAATGAAAGGATACATAAAACGGTTAAAAACTGAGAACGTTTTGGTTCTTCAAAAGGATTACTTTCTAAAATCATATTCATATTATTTATTAGTCAAAGATAATTCTATTACATCCTAAATCAAAACCGCTCGTCACGATACCGTTCGAAATTTATTTAAGGTATTTAAAATTCGAAAAATACATTCCAATAAATGCAATAGTGATAGCTACCATAAAATAAGAGCCTGAAATAAGGTCGTATGTTAAACCTACTCCATTAACAGTTGCATAAATATAAAACCCCCATTTTTGAAGTCTCCACATTTTAAAAACTCCTAATAAAGAAGTCATATAAATAATAATAGCCACAGCTATTCCCATCATAAATTTTTGAGGTCCTAAATCTATTAAAGTTTGCATGGCTTTTAATTGCGATTCAGACATAGCAGGCATACCTTCCGTCCCTGCTATTATACTTTCAGCTGCACCAAATATAAAACCACTAAAACAAAGCCCAAGAAATAAACAAAACAATATAAAGCCACTCCATATGAAACTTAAAATACATAGCACCGTTAAAAACTGTGATCTTTGTGGCGTTTCATTTTCAAATTGATTTTCTGGCGTAATCGTATTTTCCATAATTATTATTTTGTGTTGCAAGATAACTCTTAAAAACAAAAAACCCTTTCTTTTGGAAAGGGTTTAAGATATTATTTTCCTGAAAATGGAGGATATTTATCGGTCATAAAACTCATATAAATGTTCAATCTCATAATCCACCTAAACGTCCCAACAACATAATTATGCATTCCTTTAGGATATTTCCCAACAATTAAAATAGCCCACCAAGCGATTAAAACCACAAAATACAATCCAATAAATCTAAATAATAAACAAATTCCGTGAGGTATATAAACATAAATGAAACCCAAAAAAGCACGAAGCAATAAAGTTCCTCTACTTAATGTTTCTGGATAAGCCACATAAACGTTTGTTTTATCGTCAACACCATTTAATCCGAAAGATGGGTAACCGTCAACTAAATTTAACATTCTGGCACTTACACGCGTACTCCATTTCAAAAGACCTAATTGGAAATCAAAGAAAGATTTTGGGTCTTTCGCTGTAATTAATACAGCCCACCAAGCAATAAATTTCAAGAACAAGCTAGCTATTGTCATAAACCAAAGCAAAAATGCATGAGGAATCATGATATAAAAAAATCCAAAAAAGGTGCGTAGCAATAATTGTCCTCTTGAATAAGAGTCTTGATGAACAATATCAAAAATAAAATCCTGAGAAGGATTAACTTGTTCCATTGTTTGAGTTGATGTTTCTTCCATAATTTTTTGATTTTAATTTATTATTAATTTATTATACTAAACTATAAACTTTAAACTGTTATACCAAAATACAAGCATTTAGTTATCAACAATAGTCTAACAAAAATAACGTTTAATCGAATTAAAATAGCTATTCATCTATGAGTTCAACTCCAACCAACGTTTATAATTTACAGAGTTTATGTCTTTTTGTTTAAGCTTTAGTGTATCAAAATAAGTAATTGGTTTTGAGCTTTTTACCAATTTTATTGTTTTTAACTGCTGGTTTGATGAAACCGTTAATTCAATATCTGTTTCTTTAAAATACTGCATCCAATCATTAAAATCATTTTTTAAAGTATAGCCATTTACTGCAATAATTTCATCGCCACTACTTAAACCCGCTTTCCAACTTGGTGAGTAAGGTGCAATTAAAGCTACTTTTCTATTCAATCCAAAGTCCAAGGTTTTAAAACCATAAAGCGATTCGCAAGATTGTGAACTAGCTGTTTTTACTAATTCAACATCAATATAACTCAAACATTCATTTAAAGGTATTTCAAAATCTTCTGTTCCGTAAACGTATTTATCAAAAAATGGTTTTAATGAAGTCCCTGACGCTTTCTCGCACAAACTAATAATATCTTGCTCTAAATAACCTTTTTGTTTTTTACCAAAATCGGTATACAATGCTCTGCAAACATCACTTAACCCTTTTTGATTATTACTATGTTTCATGATTAAGGTATCCAACATAAAAGCAACTAAATTTCCTTCATCGTAGATAGAGGTTTTACGATAAGGCGCTCCTGGCACATAACCATCTAACCAGGTATCCCAACTTGAATGTGCAACCGATAAATTAAAGCGTCCGTAATTATGAAAATGCTTCGTTAAACGCTCCTCTAAAGTGTCAAAATACTCTTGAGTATTAAAAACACCGCTCGTTAATAATAATAAATCGCCATAATAGGTTGTAAAGCCTTCATATACATAGCCAGTGCGTGCATAATTTTCTTTAGTGAAGTCGTAAGGCAACATTTCAAACGGGCGAATGTATTTGATATTCCACGTGTGAAATAATTCGTGGCAAGACACTCCCAAAATATCTTCGTAGGTTTTTCCTTTGTTCACATTATATCCGGGACCAATAGCTATAACCGTTGATTTTTGATGTTCAACACCGTGATAAAATTTAAAAGGTAAAATTTGAAATAAGAAATGGTATTCATCGGTTGGAATACCTTGCCAAAAATTCAGTTGAGTTTGAGTAAACTTCGTGAAATCTGTTTTAAACTTATCCCAGTCAGGTTTGCATTCTCCAATAAAATGTAACCAAAATTTAATGCCATTTACTTCATAAAAATCTGACTGTAAACTAGCACTCGCCATAATCGGACTATCAGCTAATTCATCAAAAGAAGACGCAACAAAATTCTTGTTCACTTTTTTAAGAGAAGTGGCTACTTTATAATTTTCAGGAATATCTAATTCAACCGTATGTTCTTCTTGCATTCTAGCAGGAACATACATACACAAATGAACAGGGTTAACATATAACTGAGTTTCATCGGCATAACAATTACCTGCATTAATTTCGGTAGTATGATAACTATAAGTGACTTTTATTTTTTTAGCGCCATTAGTTTCAATTACCCATAAATCTTTAGTGGATTTTTGATAAACAAGAGGTTTGTCATTTTCATCAAAAACATCAACTCGTTTTACATTTTTAGCAAAATTACCTAATTCGTAACGTCCTGGTCGCCATGCTGGTAATTGAAGTTCAAGGCTTGGAGAAGAAACATCGTCAATCGTTAAATCAACATATATATAATGAGATTGAGGGTTTTTGAGGTATAATTTGTAATGAATCATAGGCTAAATTTAGCTTCTAAATTATATAAAGCATAAGTAAAAACAAATTATATTTACAGATAATAATGAAGTTAATTATCATATCTATTCTATTATCATTTGCTGGCTTTAGTCAAGTAAATGACTCGTTGTTATATCAAATCAAAACTATTGAAAACGATACAGAAAGAGTTAACCAATTATACAAAACCGGTTTTGATATTAGAAATACAGATCCTGAACTATCCTACAAAATTGCAACTCTATGTGAAAAAGAAGCCTTAAAAAGTAAGAGTATAGTACATCTTGCTAAAAGCAATAATTTATTAGCGCTTTTATTTTACAAAAAAGGAGATTATACCAAAGCCCTTCAATATCAAAAAAAATCATTGCAATTAAGTCAGGCTATCAATAACCAATTTTGGATTGCTATTAATCAAGCTAATCTTGGCAATATCTATAGTGATATTAATTACCCTAAATTAGCTGAATACTCTTATTTACAATCCTTACAAGCATCTAACCTAACAGGCAATACACTTCAAATTGCTCGTTGCTTAATTAATATTGGCGTTTTAAAACATGAACAAAAAGAATTTAATGCTGCGATTAAGCAATTTGAAGAGGCAATGAAATATGCTAATGACATAGGTAACCAAGAATTAATGGCTGATTGTTATAACAATATAGGCACCATGTTGAGAGAGCAACATAAATTAGATAGTGCCTTGTTATATTTAGAAGAAGGATTAAAAATAAGACAGTTAATTGATAACGAATTTGAACTGGCAGATAGCTATAATAATATTGCGATGGTGTATGTTTTACAAAAAAACTTTAATCAGGCTTCTAATTATATTTTATTAGCTAACGACATTTGTTCGAGATATGAATATCCAGAGGCATTAGTTGAGTTATATCAAACACAATCTGAATTTTATGAAGCTCAACAAAATTTTGAACAAGCAAATATTTTCCTCAAAAAATATTATACTTTAAAAGATAGTTTACAGCAAATAGACCAAGAAAATAAAGATTTGATATTTATAGATGAAGAAATTTCCTTGAAAAGTAAAAATCATAGCACTTCAAATACCTCAAACAATTGGTTATTATTTCCTTTAATCATATTACTAATTGGTATTCCTTTATTTTTAATCCGTTATAAAAGATGAGTAAAAAAGATAAAACAAGAGTTAATGTAGTTTATTCTACAAATCCTAATTTCAGTTATGAAAATGAGGAAGAAACTAACCATGATACATTACCGCCACAACAACAAAATTTAAAATTGTTTTTAGACCGAATTGGTGGCGGGAAACTCGTAACGCGTATTAGTGGTTTTGTTGGAACTGAAAACGATTTAAATGATTTAGCAAAAACGCTCAAACAAAAATGTGGCGTTGGAGGTAATGCTAAAGACGGTAATATTTTAATTCAGGGAGATAACCGCGACAAACTATTAGACCTATTAACCAAAGCGAACTACAAAGCCAAAAAAGCAGGAGGTTAATTTAAGGTGTAATTTTTAAAAATAATTGAATTATAGAGTAAAAATCCCGATATTAGAAACTCTAAAACTAAACCACTATGAACGCACTTGTTGAAATTTTAAAAATCATGATTCCTGCCGGAGCAGTTTTTGCAGCGGCCTATTTTTTAGTTAAACGTTTTTTAGATAATGATCAAAAAAGACGTGAACACGAATTAAAAAAATCAACGCTTGGAACTATCACTCCTCTAAAAATTCAAGCTTTTGAAAGAATTGTTATTTATTTAGAACGTATTAATCCAAACAGCCTAGTAATTCGTGTTAATAAAAATGGCATGTCTGCTCGTCAGTTACATATGGAATTAGTAAATGCTATTAAAACAGAATACGAGCATAACTTGTCACAGCAAATTTACTTAACAGCTGGTGCGTGGGAATTAGTAAAAACATCAAAAGAAGAGATTATTCAACTAGTAAATATTTCATCATCAAAAGTACCTGCTGATGCTAATAGCTCTGAATTAGCTATGATGATTTTGAACATTACCGCTAATCTTGGAAAAAAATTACCAAACGACGTAGCGATTGATTATCTTAAAAAAGAAATTGCTCAAATATTTTAAATAACATACTGATGATTACTAAAAACAAATATTAAGCAGCATGAAAGAACTTCCTGAAAGTTTTTCAGCCGAAGAAATAATTGATAAAATCATTTTATTGCAAAAATAGATATTGGTCTGGAACAATCAAAAAACGGGAAAGTTGTTTCAGAAATTGATGCAAGAAAAAAATTAAAGAAATGGTTGAAATAAGTTGGACTGAACAATCTATAGAAGACATCAACAATATAGCAGAATACATAGCTAAAGATTCAGTAAAATATGCTAACATTCAAGTGGAATTATTTTTCGAACGAACGCACATTTTAAAAACTATGCCATTGTCTGGTAAAATAACTCCAGAACTTAATAAACCAAAAATCAGAGAATTAAATTCCGGAAACTACCGAATAATTTATAAAATCGTCAGTAAAAATCAAATAGATATTTTAACCGTACATAACGGCTATAAATTATTAAAAAAAACAAAGCTTAAATAATGCAAAAATTATTTACCGAATTCAACCCAACTAATGCTGCTCAATGGAAAGAGCAATTAGTGAAAGATTTAAAAGGCATTGATTATAATACTTTAGTTTGGAAAACAAACTCTGGCATTGATGTTCAACCTTTTTATACGAAAGAAAACTTAAGCACAAACCCAACTCCAGTATTTGCAAAAAATGATTGGGCTATATGCGAAAACATTTTTGTGTCAGATGCAAAAGTTGCCAATTCTCAAGCTTTAAATGCGTTGCAAAATGGTGCTTCTGGCTTAGTGTTTCACATTACTCAAAATATAGATTACAGTGTTTTATTAAAAGGAATTTTATTGCAGCATATCTATTCTCTTTTTATGGTTAAACCAGAATTTGAAAAAGAAATAACTACTTTTTTAAGTTCTATCCCAACTGGAGATGCTTGCTTTGTAGAATGTGATGGGGCACTAGATGGAAAAGTTGAATTACGTAATACATCATCTATTTGCATTAATACTAATTTGTATCAAGAAGCAGGCGCAAACACTGTCAATGAATTAGCGTTTTCTATCGCTCACTTAAATGAATATTTGAATGTTGCTCCTAGCTCAATTAAAACTGTGCATTTAAATATTTCGGTTGGTGGCGACTTTTTTATGGAGATTGCTAAACTTAGATCGTTGAGAAAACTAGTTGGTTTCTTATTAAATCAATACTCCATGAAAGCCGATATTCATATTCACGCGCAAACAACTTTAATTAATAAAAGCACCGTAGATAGCTACAACAACATGCTACGTTCTACAACTGAAACCATGAGTGCTTCCATTGGTGGTGCAAACAGTATTGTTGTTTTACCTTTTGATGTGGAATTCAATGCGCAAAACGATTTTAGTTCTCGTATGGCTCGTAACCAACAATTAATTTTAAAAGACGAAAGTTATTTAAACGTTGTTGCTGATATGGCAGCGGGTTCATATTACATTGAAACCTTAACCGAAACCCTTTGCGAAAAAGCTTGGGAACAATTTAAAGTGATTGAATCTAAAGGCGGTTTATTAGCGTGCTTAAAATCAAACTACATTCAAGAAACGATTTCTAAAGATGCAGAAACATTGATTCAACAATTTAAAGAAGGAAAATTAGTTTTAGTTGGCGTTAATAAATTCCAAAATAAAAATGAAGAAGTAAAATCTGTAAAAAGAAAAAACGCTACTCATTCTTCAGGAATTAAAACTATTAATTTGAGTGAATCTTTAGAACAACAATTAGCCAATTAATCATGAGAAAAGATTTTTCAAACATATCCTATCAGTCTCAAGAAGGTTCTTCTGTAGCTTCTAAGGCAGCAGAAAAATTTGTTACAGCAGAACAAATCACCTTAAATACCTCTTATACTTTAGCCGACACTAAAGACTTTGAACACTTAAATTTTGGAGCAGGAACACCACCTTTTTTACGTGGTCCCTACTCTAGTATGTATGTTCAAAATCCGTGGACAGTTCGTCAGTATGCTGGTTTTAGTACAGCTGAAGAAAGTAATGCCTTCTATCGTCGTAACTTAGCTGCTGGACAAAAAGGCTTATCGGTTGCATTTGACTTAGCCACTCACCGTGGTTATGATAGTGATCATGAACGTGTGGTTGGTGATGTTGGAAAAGCAGGTGTTGCTATTGATTCTATTTTAGATATGAAAGTATTGTTCGATCAAATTCCACTAGATGAAATGAGTGTGAGTATGACGATGAATGGTGCTGTATTACCCATTTTAGCATTTTACATTGTAGCTGCTGAAGAACAAAAAATATCAATGGATAAATTATCTGGTACCATTCAAAATGATATTTTAAAAGAGTTCATGGTGCGTAACACTTACATTTACCCACCAGAGCAATCGATGAAAATTATAGCGGATATTTTTGAATTCACTTCTCAAAAAATGCCGAAATTTAATTCTATTTCTATTAGTGGTTACCACATGCAAGAAGCAGGTGCAACCGCAGATATTGAATTAGCATACACTTTAGCAGATGGATTAGAGTATATCAGAACTGGTATTAAAGCAGGATTAGATATTGATGCCTTTGCTCCTCGCCTTTCTTTCTTTTGGGCAATTGGCATGAACCATTTTATGGAAATTGCTAAAATGCGCGCAGGTCGTATGCTTTGGGCTAAAATGGTAAAACAGTTTAATCCAAAATCGGCTAAGTCAATGGCGTTACGTACACATTGTCAAACCAGCGGTTGGAGTTTAACTGAGCAAGATCCTTTTAATAATGTGACTCGTACTTGTGTTGAAGCTTTAGCGGCAGCGATGGGACATACACAAAGTTTACACACTAATGCCTTAGATGAAGCTATTGCATTGCCAACAGATTTTAGCGCTCGTATTGCTCGTAACACGCAATTGTTTTTACAAAACGAAACTAATGTATGTAAAGTCGTTGACCCTTGGGCGGGTTCATATTATGTTGAAACCTTAACACATGAGTTAGCTCACAAAGCTTGGGAATTAATTGAAGAAGTAGAGAAGTTGGGTGGTATGGCTAAAGCCATCGAAACAGGAATTCCTAAAATGCGCATTGAAGAAGCCGCTGCTCGCAAGCAAGCGCGTATTGATGGTGGAAAAGATATTATTGTTGGTGTTAACTTATATCAAACCAACGAAAAAACAAATATCGATATTTTAGATGTAGATAATGCTAAAGTTAGAACGCAACAATTAGAACGTTTAGCAAAATTAAAAGCAGAACGTAATCCAAAAGAAGTGGAAGCAGCTTTATCTGCTTTAACCGAAGCGGCTAAAACAGGTAAAGGAAATTTATTAGAATTAGCCATCAACGCCGCTCGTGTTCGTTGTAGTTTAGGGGAAATCTCTTACGCCTTAGAACTTGTATTTGGAAGATATAAAGCTAACATCAGAAGTATTGCTGGTGTTTACAGTAAAGAAATTAGTATGGATAAACACTTTTTAAAAGCAAAAGAATTAGCCGATACATTTGCTGAATTAGATGGTCGTCGCCCACGTATTATGATTGCTAAAATGGGACAAGACGGACATGATAGAGGCGCGAAAGTAATCTCTACCAGTTTTGCCGACATGGGATTTGATGTGGATATTGGCCCTTTATTTCAAACACCAGCCGAAGCAGCTAAACAAGCAGTTGAAAATGACGTACATATTTTAGGCGTATCATCTTTAGCTGCGGGACATAAAACCTTAATTCCACAAGTGATTGAAGAATTAAAAAAGTATGGTAGAGAAGATATTATGGTGATTGCAGGAGGCGTTATACCTCAGCAAGATTATGATTTCCTTTACAAAGCTGGTGTATCTGGTGTATTTGGACCAGGAACAGTTATCAGTATTTCAGCGATTGATATTTTAGAAAAATTAATTGAGAAGAATAAATAAAAGTAAATGTCAAAAGGACTTTCAACTATATTATTGCTATTAGCTTCTAACACCTTTATGACAATTGCTTGGTATGGTCATTTAAAATTTAAGAATGTAGGGATGCTTGCAGCTATTGCTATTAGTTGGGGAATTGCATTACTCGAATATAGTTTGATGGTGCCAGCTAATAAAATTGGAAGCGATATAAATGGCGGGCCATATAATATGTTTCAGTTAAAAATTATTCAAGAAGTTATCTCTATCAGTGTTTTTGTCATATTTACTTTATTAGTATTTAAAACTGAAACGCTGAAATGGAATCATATCATTGGGTTTTTAGCATTATTTATTGCTGTCTATTTCTTTTTTAAAAAGTAAACCATTAAATCCTTATGCAGATATCTCCTTCTTCTAAAAAAATAACCATAGGAGTTGCCTGCCTTGCCTTAATTATCTATTTATTTTTTGAATCTTCAAATAGAGGGGATTTTTATATTTTTTTAGAGGCATCTAAAAGCTTACTTAACGGGGAAAATATTTTTCAAAAAACCTATTTTGATGGCTATCATTATTTTTACTCGGTTCTGTTTGCGCTCATTATTTATCCATTTACGTTTATTCCTGTTCATGTAACCGTATTTTTATGGTTAGGGTTTAATGTATGGCTTTTATATAGATTGTATCATATTGTTAGCTCTCTTTTGCCGTTACAAACTCTTTCACAAAAACAAAAAAACACATTTTGGATTTTGACATTTGTGTTTAGCTCTCGATTAATTATTGAGAATTTGCATGTTGCTCAAATGACCATTCTTTTGCTGTATTTATGTTTAGAAGGAATTCATTCCATTCAACATAAAAAAATAATACAAGGTGCTTTTTTGATTGCTTTAGGCATTAACATTAAACTCCTTCCTATTGTATTATTACCCTATTTACTATACAGAAAACAATTTAAAGCAAGTTTATTGATTTTACTGTTTTATGGCGTTTTCGCATTTATTCCTTCGTTAATTATTGGTTATGAGCAAAACAACCTCTTATTAAAAACTTGGTTACACCTCATCAATCCATTAAATTCAAACCATATTTTAGATGTAGATGAAAGAAGTTTCCATGGTCTTTCCACATTACTTTCAACACTTTTAGTAGCAAATGTGCCAGACATGTACGCGTTAAATTTAAAACGAAACATTGCTGATGTGAGTTTAACACAACTCAGTTATATTTTAACCATAACGAGACTGTTGCTCGTTGTATTTACTTTTTATTTTCTACGTTCATTTCCATTCAAATCTATCACCAATAAATACCATCAGTTTTGGGAATTGAGTTATATATTGCTTTTAATTCCATTGATATTTCCACACCAACAACATTATGGCTTTTTGTTTATAGCTCCAGCCTTTTTATATTGTTTGTATCAACTCATTCAACAAAAGCCAACATTACTCTCTTTAAAATATTACACTCTTTTTTCAATAATGGCCATCGTGTATTTAACGGTAAATCTTAAACTTATTTTAGGGGAATTTAATCCGTATTATGAACATTATAAACTATTAACCTACGGAGCTTTATTATTAATTATCCCTTTATCCATATTAAGACCTAAAAGCACAAACGATACTCTAACTTCTGGCTAAATTGTTTATTTTTTGTTTTAAAATTATTGCCTAAAAGCTGCGTTTTAAAAGTAAATTCAACCTGTGAAAGAAGTTAATCAAATACTCACTGATTTAAAACGAAAAATCTTTAAACCCGTTTATTTTTTAAGCGGCGAAGAAGCGTATTATATTGATTTGATTAGTGATTATATTGAAAAAAACGTCCTAGACGAAAGTGAACAGGAATTCAATCAAACCATTCTATACGGAAAGGATGTTGATTTAAATGCCATCATTTCGGCAGCCAAACGTTTTCCAATGATGAGCGAATACCAAGTGGTAATCGTTAAAGAAGCTCAGAACTTAAAAGAACTAGGAAAAGCTTCGGGCGGCGATGACGACGATGATGATGTTCCCGTAAAAAAGACAGCTGCTACTTCAAACGCATTAGCGGGCTATTTACAACAACCTCAACCTTCTACCATATTAGTGTTTTGTTATAAGTACAAAACCTTAGATAAACGGAGTGCTGTATATAAATCTCTACAAAAAAATCATGTTTTTTTAGAGACTAAAAAAATGTATGATAATCAAATCCCTGAATGGATTACATCATTTGTACAAGAACAAAAGTTTAAAATTGGCCCAAAAGCATCTTTCTTACTAGCTGAATTCTTAGGAAATGACCTTTCTAAAATTACCAATGAAGTAGAAAAGCTATTTATTAATTTAAAAGAAGGTGAAGAAGTAACAGCTGAAGCTGTTCAAGATAACATTGGAATTAGTAAGGAATTTAATGTGTTTGAATTGCAAGATGCCTTAGCCAAAAAAGACATTTTAAAAGCCAATCGTATCATTAACTATTTTTCAGCTAACGAAAAAGAACACCCAGCAGTAATGACCTTAAGTACATTGTATGGTTATTTCTCTAAAATATTAGTATACCACTTTGCTCCCGATAAATCGAAATTTGCCGTTGCGCAAACCTTAGGCGTTAATCCTTTTTTTGTGGATGGTTATGCTAAAGCGGCTCAAAACTATGGTACCGCTAAATTGAAAGCCGTTTTTTCTTATTTAAAAGAATACGATTTAAAAACCAAAGGCGTAGATAATGCAGGAGTAAATAATGGAGAGTTAATGAAGGAATTGATATTTAAGATTTTGCATTAATTACTGATACAACAATACCTTCGTCTCTACATCCGACTTAACTGAAAACTTCTTCTCAATTGTATAAATAGAACCTTTTAATGATTTCGCCCTCCACTCTATTCTATAATTACCTGGCTGTAAATAATAAACCTGAGAAGTTGTATTATTTAAATTACACACCCATTCCAATTTCTTCGTGTCTTTGTAAATACTGCCATCTCCATTATCCAAAGCCTTTACAGTTAACATACCTGCATTAGGCAATTCAATGAGTTTAGTTTGAGATTGAGCTACGGTAACAGCATTAATATAGGTACGAGGAAGTGTGAGTATTTCTAAATCATAATTTCCTGTAATGTATTTCTCCGTAGTATTCATTAACTGAACATTTAAGGTTTGCATATTTCCACTCGATTTACGAACAATGCTTTTCACTTTTTCATTAAAATTATAAACGCCCGATGGTCTTCTTAATTCTATAAAACCTTGTGGCGCATCAATAGGAATAATGGTATGTTTTCCTTGCGTTAATTTTACTTCTTTACTTTCGGTTGGCGGAATGGTATGTGCGACAACTTTGTAAGTTGGAAAATCATCTAAATACAAAGTATCTGGATTACCTTTTTGATTTAAGGTATGCATGTAATTATAAACATAATTGCCAGTAGCGGTATTGTAAAACGTCATATTTACATTCGTTTCGGTCGGCAACGATTTTGTATCTAATAAATTGACCTGCGACGATGTTTTATTTAGTTTTTGTTTAGAAATAATAGAACTAATATCACTTACCAAGTTCGTATTATCAAAATCATAATAATCGCCCACGCATTCAAACGTTTTAATTTGTTCAACCGTTAAACCAATACCGATAATAAATGGTTTAAATACAATTCCCTTTTCCATTAATTTCATTCGGGCTTTACAAGGATCGCCTTCGCACTCTTCAATTCCATCTGTAATTAAAATTATCATATTCACCGCTTTAGCATCCGGAAAATCGTTTGCTGATTCGGTTAAAGAATGTTCTATCGGTGTAATTCCTGTTGGTTTTGCTTCGGCAACTTTACTTTTAATAAGTGCTACATTATTTTTTCCGAAAGGCACAACGAGTTTAGAATCTTTACAATCTCCTGGAGGATACTTAACTGTATGCCCGTACATACGCAACGCAAACTGAATATTTTTTTGCTTATTTAAACTATCTAAAAACTTGTAAAACAACTCTTTAGCGCCATTAATACGAGTGGTGTTTTTATGTTTGGTTTTCATACTATTGCTAGCATCAAAAACAAATAATACTCTCGTTAAAGAAGGTTCTGTTTTTTTTACTTGCCCACAAATAGATTGAGAACTTAATAAAACAACGCTAAAAATTATGAATCGAAGTAATTTCATTTAAATTATAACTTCAAATGTACACGAGGTTACAGTTTAAAACCGAAAGAAAACGGAAACTTATTAAAAATACAATGCTAAGAAAGCCTAACGAATAATCGTTAAATGTCCTTTTAGTTGAATGTACTCGCCACGAGCATTTTTGTATTCAATTAAATACACATAAACATCATCCGTTGCAGCATCGCCTGTCCAACCTTCGGTGTCGCTTTGAGTCTCAAAAATTTTAACGCCATATCGGTTAAACACCATCACTTTATAATCTGTTTTTTCAACATATTGTGCCACTGGTAACCAAACGCTATTTAGTCCTTTTGGTGCAAAAGCATTAGGCACAAATACACTCACCTCAACATAAGCATCGGCAGGATTTGATTTTGCTTTATCCATAAAGCCATAAATGTTTCCTGCTCCTTCAACCGCTTCCACATAATAGGTGAATTTGCCTTGTGCGCTTACAAAATCTTGAACATTATCAATATACGTTTTAGTGCCAACGGGTACATTACTAATTGGTGTTGGATCAAAAACTCCATTTACAGCTCTATAAATATTAAAAGAAGCAACTCCTCCGCTCCATTTAGTATAATCGTCCCAAGTCAACGTATTATTAAAAATATTTTCTTTATCGTTGCTTACATGCAGCACAACCGACTTAGAAGTATCACTCCAAACACCAGGATTATTACAATCATCTGCTGCTTGTATTTTATAGTAATAGTTTTTTCAAGCGTTTTTACATTAACATCAGTATATGTTTGAGGCATTAAGGTCGAAGAAGCGACAAAGGCTAATTTGGTAAAATTAACACCGTCTTCTGATTTGTAAATATTACATCCTTTAAATGGATTAGTTAAATCAACGGTATATGTAATTTCCATTTGCTTGCTGCCTGTATTTACACTTACAGAATTTATATAAACATAGCTTGGACCTGGTAAACCTGTTGCGGTAAAACAAGTTGTATTAGAACTCGCTGTAATGGTTAAATCATTGTTTCGAACTCTAACAAAATAACAATACACATCTCCAGGATTTAAACCTACATGTGAAAAAGAAGTACCAGTTGATGAACCAACTATAGCGAAAGTTCCTCCGTTTACAGAACAATACAAATCATACTTCAAAATACCCTTTGGCAAATTAGAATATGGAGTCCAAGCTAAACTAGCGGTTCGGGAACATAAATCATAAACTGGTGCAGTTAAAAATATTGTATTATAGGTTACACTTGGTATTGCATAATTACCACAGCTATCAACTGGAGATATACAATAACCTAAAGACGAACTACCTGTTGAAGCGCCAAGCACAGTATATGTTGTATTATTATAACCTTGAATAGTATCTATACCATTCAATGAGGATCCATTTACTTCAAAAATTACATAACTATCTACATCTAAGCTTGAAGAAGGTTGCCAACCCATTACTACTTGTCCAGAAGCATTAACAGATACAGAATCTACTATAATAATAGGTGGAGGTTGAATATTTTTACAAGTATCTCCTTTTATATTGGATACAGAAGTACATCCTGAAGCATCAGAAATTTCGACTTTATAATTGTAAAATACTTTACAACGGTAAATCGTGTCTTTGTAATTTAATTTATTACCAGTGTATATAGTTGTCCATGTACCTGTTGGATACTCTCTTGAAAGTGTATAAGTTGAAGAGGATGTTAGCAATAAAGGCGTATGCATCGCATTCCAATTTAGACTAGCAACTCCATTAACACTTGCTCCAGTCATATTTAAAAATATAGACTTTAATGTATCTGAAGGAGTAGACGTTGCTGTTCCAGCACTGCTAATGGTTACCACATAATAGTAATAAGATTGTGAACTGGTATTAGATGGAGCATGAACGAAAGTGGTTTGTGCGTATGAATTAACCGTACCAGCTAAACTAAATCCAACGCCCGTAGGAGATGTCCAAATTTGATATTGAGTAAATAATCCTCCTTGGTCTGGCGGAATAATCCACGACAATGTAGTACTAGTTGGCGAAGTAACCGAAACACATCTTAAAATAGGCGCGGCAACTTGAGCATTTATCTTAGAAAAGAAAAATACATTAAAAACCAATAAAAAATATAAAAGTCTTATTTTCAAAAAATGTAACTAAGCAATTGTTGTTCAATTACAAAGGAACGAAAATCTAACCGTTTTAGTGTGTAAAAAACATAAAACTATTAAAACAGCTATTTTAATGAGTAAGTCTTAAAAAAACGATATTTTTGTGCTACTAAACTTAACCACTATGCAACAAGCTTATATTATAAATGGCGTTAGAACAGCCATCGGAAATTTTGGAGGAACGCTTTCAACTGTTCGTACAGATGATTTAGCAACCTTAGTTTTAAAAGAATTAATGGTAAAAAATCCGTCGGTTGATTTTAGTAAAGTGGTAGATGTAATTATGGGTTGCGCTAACCAAGCTGGTGAAGATAATCGCAATGTGGCTCGTATGGCTTCTTTAATGGCTGGCTTACCAATCACTGTTCCAGGTCAGACAGTAAATCGTTTATGTGCATCTGGCTTAAGTGCTACCGTTGATGCAGCGAGATATATACAATTAGGCGAAGCCGATTTAATGATTTCTTCGGGAGTTGAAAACATGACTCGTGGTCCTTTGGTTATGAGTAAAGCAAGTTCAGCTTTTGGGCGCGACCAACAATTATTTGATAGTAGCTTTGGATGGAGATTTATCAATCCAAAATTAAAAGAACAATATGGCGTTGACGCCATGGGAGAAACTGCTGAAAATGTAGCAGAATTGCACAAAATTAGTCGTGAAGACCAAGATGCATTTGCATTATGGAGTCAGCAAAAAGCAGCAAAAGCAATAGCAGCTGGACGTTTTGAAAAAGAAATTGTAGCAGTAGAAATTCCTCAGAAAAAAGGAGATGCTTTAATTTTTAAAACAGATGAATTCGCTAAAACAAATACAACAATAGAAGGATTACAAAAATTAAAAGCATCATTTCGCAAAGATGGGACAGTTACAGCTGGCAACGCATCTGGATTAAACGATGGAGCAGCGGCTATTTTATTAGCAAGCGAAAATGCTATAAAATCCTATAACCTAAAACCATTAGCGCGCATTGTGAGCAGTGCTGTTGTTGGTGTAGAACCTCGCATTATGGGATTAGGGCCTGTAGAAGCAGCTAACTTAGCCTTAAAAAAAGCTGGCTTAACATGGAATGATATTGATATTATTGAATTAAACGAAGCTTTTGCAGCGCAAGCATTAGGCTGTACTCGTCAATGGAAATTAGATGATAAAGATCCTCGTATCAATCCAAATGGTGGCGCTATTGCTTTAGGTCATCCATTAGGAATGAGTGGTGCCCGTATTATCAATTCAGCCGCCATCGAATTAAATCTTCAAAACAAAAAATACGCCTTAGCTACGATGTGTATTGGTGTTGGACAAGGTTATGCGGCTATTATTGAGAGAGCTTAATGATCTATTTAGATTATAACTCCACTACCCCAGTTGATGAAAGAGTGTTAGCTGAAATGCTTCCTTTTTTTACTGAACATTTTGGTAATGCCTCTAGCAATACACATACTTTAGGTTGGTATGCTCAAGGTGCTATTGAAAAAGCGCGACAACAAGTAGCCAATTTTATTGGCGCAGAAAGTTCTGAAATCATCTTTACTTCAGGAGCTACCGAAGCTATCAATATGGCTTTAAAAGGAGTTTTTGAAGCATACCAATCAAAAGGCAATCATATCATTACATGTAAAACCGAACATAAAGCGGTTTTAGATACTTGCGCTTATTTAGAAGAAAAAGGGGCAATTGTCACTTATCTGAATGTGGATAGAGAAGGACGCATTGATTTGGATGAACTCAAAGAAAGCTTTACCGATAAAACCATTATAGTAGCAATTATGGCTGCTAATAACGAAACAGGAGTTTTACAAGATTTAGAAAAAATTGCAGAAATAACGCACCAGCATGAAGCTATCTTTTTTAGTGACACCACCCAAATGGCGGGTAAATTGGCTATTGATGTGAATGAAATGGGATTAGATATGTGTTGTATTTCGGCACATAAACTATACGGACCAAAAGGTGCTGGCGCATTATATGTTCGTCGTAAAAACCCAAGAGTCAATTTAATTGCTTTGTTTCATGGTGGCGGTCACGAAAACAATAAACGAAGCGGTACTTTAAATGTTACTGGAATTGTTGGTTTAGGAAAAGCCTGTGAAATTGCAAAAAGCGATTTTTGGGATGACAATATGAATATCTCAAAAATGAGAGGTTATCTAGAGCATCAATTACTTGAGATACCTGACTTAAGAATCAACGGGTCAACACGTTATAGACTCTACAACACCTCCAATTTATATTTCCCAAAACTAAAAGATGGCAGTACTGTTTTTCCACATATTAAAAACCAATATGCTGTTTCTTTAGGTTCAGCTTGTGCTTCAGCTAATGCCGAACCTTCTCATGTTTTAATGGCAATGGGATTAGAAAAAGAGGAATCTGAAAACTGCATCCGCTTCTCATTTGGTAAAAAAAGCCAAAAAGAGGAAGTTGAAAAATTAGCTGAATTAATCTTGTCGCTTTATAAATAGCTTTCCTCTCAGAAATTAGTCTTTACATCCCCTAAAACGAATTACAAACTTTAAATTGTTCATTATTAACAATTTAAGAATTTTGACTTTTGACGTTTTATAGCTTACCTTTGACACACTAACACAAAAACAACAACAAATGAGTACCCAACAAATCAGATTCAACAACGCAAACCGTTCCTTTTACAACACCGCAAAAAAACGAGTAGACGATTACTTCAAAGAAAACAACCTTTCACGTTATGGAAACGCTCAAATGGTAATAAAATCCATTTTTATGTTTGCCCTATATTTTACACCTTTCATTTTACTGATATTCAATGTATTCGATAATTTATGGTTGCAATCCTTATTATGTGTACTTATGGGTTTTGGGATGAGTGGTATTGGTCTATCAATTATGCATGATGCCAACCACGGTTCTTATGCTCGTAATGCTAAATTAAATGCTTTGATGTGTCGTAGTATGAATTTCATTGGCGGTAGTTCTATTAACTGGCAATTACAACACAATACGCTTCACCACACTTATACTAACATTCACGATCATGATGAGGATATTGCTCCTCCAGGATTCTTAAGATTTGACCCACATGCAGAATACAAGAAAATTCATAAATATCAGTTTTTATATGCTTGGTTCTTTTATGGTTTAATGACAATTATGTGGGCAACGACTAAAGATTTCCAGCAATTAGCTCGTTATGAGCGTATGGGGTTATTAGTGACAAAAAAAACCACTTTCCGAAAACAATTAATTTTATTAATTCTTAATAAATTATTCTATTTAGGATATAGTTTAGTTCTTCCTTTATTAGTAATGGAAAATCCATGGTATCAAATTATAATAGGCTGGTCAATTATGCATTTTACATGCGGACTAATCTTAGCATTAATTTTCCAACCAGCTCATGTAGTAGATTTAACAGAATTCCCTTTACCAGATTCAAATGGAAATATGGCTGATGATTGGGCGGCACATCAATTAAAAACAACCACTAACTTTGCTCAAAAAAGCTGGGCTTTTTCAAAAAAGACATTTGTTGGAGCATTAGCTGCTCATGCCAAATTGCTTTATTTATTAGGGCAACCTACTCCTAAAATGGCTTAGTACTTAACAAAGCTTTGTTTAAAATGCAGACCTAATCAGTCTGCATTTTTTGTTTAAAAACACGTACTTCGTATAAATAAAAACAGTTCAATTATGCGCGTTCATTTAATTGCAATAGGCGGAAGTGCCATGCACAATATGGCTTTGGCTCTGCACCAAAAAGGCTTTAAGGTTACTGGTAGCGATGATGAAATAAACGAACCGTCAAAAACTCGTTTAAAAAACGCTGGTATTTTGCCAACTGAAATTGGTTGGTTTTCCGAAAAAATAACCTCTGATATTGATGCTGTTATCTTAGGAATGCATGCACGAGAAGATAATCCTGAATTAATAAAAGCTAAAGAATTGGGTTTAAAAGTATATTCTTATCCCGAATATATCTATGAAGCTACAAAAGATAAAACACGTGTGGTAATCGGTGGTAGTCATGGAAAAACGACTATTACCGCTATGATTTTACATGTGCTGCATTACAATAAAATGGATACAGATTATTTAGTTGGTGCTCAATTAGAAGGATTTGACACAATGGTTAAATTAACCTCAGATGCTCCCATTGCTATTATTGAAGGCGACGAATATTTAGCATCTCCAATTGATAGACGACCAAAATTTCATTTATATAAACCAAATATTGCAATCTTAAGTGGCATTGCTTGGGATCATATCAATGTATTTCCAACCTTCGAAAATTATGTGAATCAGTTTGAAAAATTTGTTGATTTAATTGAACCAAATGGTAGTTTAATTTATTGTAACGAAGATATAGAATTACAAAAAGTAGCAGCTAATTCCGGTTTATCAAACAACATTACTAAAATCCCCTATTCTATTCCAAAACATCGAATAGAAAATGGAACTACCATTCTAGAGGACAATAAACAAGATATTCCCTTGCAAATATTCGGAAACCATAATTTAATGAACTTAAATGGAGCTCATTTGGTATGTAATAAATTAGGCTTAACTGATACTCAATTTTACGAAGCTATTCAATCATTTAAAGGAGCGGCAAAACGTTTAGAACTAGTTTATAAAACCGATAACTTTGCTTTTTATAAAGATTTTGCTCATTCTCCATCTAAATTAAAAGCTACTACACAAGCCACTAAACAGCAATTTACCAATCGTAAGATTTTAGCATGTATGGAATTGCACACCTTTAGTAGCTTAAACGAAACCTTTTTAGCAGAATATGATGGTGCTATGAATGATGCTGATGAAGCTATTGTTTATTTTAATCCTCATACCATTGCACATAAAAAGCTAAAACCTATTACCGAAGAACAAGTGCTCAATTACTTTAATCGAAAAGATTTAAAAGTTTTTACGGATAGTAACATTTTAGTAACTTATCTTAAAACTAAATCATTAAAAAACCACGTACTTTTGATGATGAGTTCGGGTAACTTTGATGGCATTGATTTTAAACAATTATCAACAGAACTAAACCTGAATTAATATTTTGATTAAAGTACTACGTATCATTAACCGCTTTAACATTGGCGGAATTACATATAATGTTAGTTATCTTTCTAAATATTTAGAAGACGATTTTGAAACACTTTTAGTTGGCGGTCCCGAGGAAGAAGGTGAAGACAGTTCCTTGTATATACCTGAAGGTTTAGGATTAAAGCCAAGAGTTTTACACGAATTTCAAAGGGAAATTAATTTAAAAAGCGATTATAAAGCTTATAAAGAAATTAAAAAAATAATACGAGAATTTAAGCCTGATATCGTTCACACACATGCTTCAAAAGCTGGAGCAATTGGACGTTTAGCAGCCATAGACTGTAATGTTCCTATTATTGTTCATACATTTCATGGACATGTTTTCCATTCTTATTTTGGTAAATTGAAAACTGCTTTTTACAAAACCATAGAAAGGTATTTAGCAAAACATTCAACGGCGATTGTTGCCATCAGTAATAAACAAAAGCAAGAATTGTCGGAAACCTTTGAAATTGCACCTAAAAATAAAATTCATGTAGTTCCTTTAGGTTTTGATTTAACTAAGTTTACTTTAAATAAAGAATCAAACCGAAAAGAGTTTAGAGAGAAATATAACTTAAACGGTGACCAACTTGCTATAGGTATTATCGGAAGATTAGCGCCTATTAAAAACCATAGTTTGTTTATAGAATCTATTGCTCACCTAAAGCATAAAGAAATTACCAATTTTAAAGCCTTTATTATTGGCGATGGAGATACGCGAGATACAATTGTAGAAGCATGTAAGCAGTTTAATGTATCTTGGTCAAATAGTCCAAGCGATAATGTAGATGTTATTTTCACCTCATGGATTACTAATGTTGAATGGGCATTGCATGGTTTAGATATTGTAACTTTAACTTCTTTAAATGAAGGAACACCCGTTAGTATTATTGAGGCTCAAGCAGCAGGAAAATATGTGGTTTCAACCAATGTGGGCGGAATTGAAGACGTTTTACATCCAGAATGCGGTTTATTATCTGAAATAACCGATAAAACTTCGTTTTTCGATAATTTATATAAAGCTTGTACTCAAAAAGAGCAATTACAAAATTCGGCTGAAAAAGGCGAAAAATGGGCACTTTCTAAGTTTAGTTATATGCGTTTAGTTGATGATATGAGACAATTATATACTCAATTATTAAAAAGCGCATGATTTTTGATATTAAGGGATAAATTCTAACTTTGTGATATAATATATAACTATGCGTTTTTCAAATATTTCCTTTTATTATCAATAGCATTCTGGTTTTCTTCTTGTAAGATATTTCGTTCAAACTTAATGCTTAAAACGCCTAAAGATTACACATATGATAAAATAGCAGACTCTTTATCAAAACAAGATTATAAAATTGATGCAAATGACCTTGTAAATATTAGAATTTTTGCAAATGACGGTTTTAAAATTGTCGATTTAGCAACCTCTACACAAATGACCCGTTTTATTGAATTAGATTACGTAGTTAATATGGATGGAACTGCTAAACTACCACTTGTAGGAAGAGTAAAATTAGCAGGATTAAGCGTAAGAGAAGCTACCGAATATTTAGAACAAATTTATGCTGATTATTATGTAAAACCCTTTGTTTTTATGACAGTAACCAACAAACGAGTTATTGTATTCCCTGGAAATGGAGGAACTGCTAGAGTTTTAAATCTAACAAATAATAATACTACCGTTATTGAAGCATTAGCGTTAACTGGAGGTATTTCGGAAGATGGAAAAGCCTATAAAGTTAAATTAATAAGGAATCAAGAAAACCAAAAAACTAAAGTTTATTTAATGGATCTTTCGAAAATTGATGGTATAGCTGTTGGTAACACAGTTGTATTAGCACATGATATTATTTACGTTGAACCACGCTACCGATTTGCAAGAACATTAGTGGCAGAAATAACACCAATAGTGTCTTTAATTAGCACGACGTTTTTACTTTATACCCTAGTTGGAAGAGTAAAATGATACAGCCACAAGGAGATAATTCTATAGATAAATATAGAGACCGAGTTTCTAAATTTAGTAGCGAACTAGATTTAGGATTAGTACTTTATATCGTAAAAAAAAGCTTGTGGTTTGTTTTGGCATTTTTTGTTGTTAGTTTAGGCATTGCGGCTATATATTTAAGATATAGTCAACCTGAATATGAATCCTCTACATTAATTCAAATTAACGATAACAATCAAGCATCCAAGGTGCTTCAAATGACAAAATTTGATGAAGGTGACAATAAAATTGCGACAGCAATGGAGCAAATTCATTCGAAGATTTTTTTAAAACGAGTAGTTGAAAAATCAGACGTTCAAATAAGTTACTTTAATGAAGGGACATTTAAAAACAACGAATTGTATTCCTCTTCTCCTTATTTAGTAAAGTTTAATGTAAAACACAATAGCATATATGGTGCTAAAATCTATATAAATTTTAATACGGTAAATTCAGGTACACTTAATTTTATTGCTGAAGGAAAAAATTTTTCGATACCATTTACAACTTCAAATGTTGTAATAACTCCTTACTTTGAATTAAGTATTGCTCCAAATTTATTAATTGATAATAAAGTAGTTAACGATCAGTTAACGGAAGATAATAAATCATACTTCATCATCAATAATATTGATAACGTTACGGCTACACTACAATCAAAAATTGACATTAAGTTAGTAAATGATGCCGCTGGAACCATTCAAATAAAAGTAAAAGATATAAATTCAGATAAATCAAGAGATTTAGTAAATCTAATTTCAAAAGAATACTTAAATTTGATGTAGAACGAAAAGCGAAAGTTCACAAAGTATTTTAGCATTTATTGATGATAAATTAGAAGAGGTTTACAGCGATTTAAAATTATCAGAAAACAATTTACAAGAATTTAGAAAAAACAATAATTATACAGTAAAAGAAAACATAGTTGATCCTAATTTAATTCGTTTAACAAAAATTGAAGACGAAATGTTAAAGGTTGAATTAGACGAGAAAATTCTTGCTGAACTTCAACAAAATATTTCTAAAAACAAAAGCATTGATACATATCAGTTAATTTCAATGATTTCGGGCACAGAATACGAAAGTGCTATAAAAGAGTATACTCAGAGTATTCAAAAACTATTATTAGAAAAAGAAGACCTTTTGTATATGGTGACGCCTAATAGTGAAAACATTAAGCAAATAAATTTTAATATCGAAACTCAAAAAAAATTATTAATTGAAACAATTAACGCTGTTCGCCTAAGATATAAATCACAATACAGTAGCTTAACTCAAAAGTATTCTGAATATCAAAATAAAAGTGTTAATAATCCCGAAGAAGACTTAGAACACTCTCGATTAATGCGTTTGTTTAGCATTAGCGAAAAATACTACACCATGCTATTAGAAAAGAAAACTGAGTTTTCAATTAATAAAGCAGGTTTTGTATCCGAAAATGTAATTCTAGAAGAAGCAGTCAATTCAGGAGCGTGGGTATCACCAAATAAAAAAATGACCATTATTATTGCAGTATTAGTAGCTCTTATATTATCCCTTCTGCTAGTTTTAACTCGTTACTTTTTACATGATAAAATTACATCTGTGAATGATGTAGTAAACAATATTGATGCATCCGTTTCAGTTTTGGGTATAGTTCCAAATTACGAGAGTGATGTACCTGTATCACAACTTGTGGTAGATAAAAACCCTAAGTCTCAAATTGCCGAAGCTTTCAGAAGTATTCGTTCTAATTTAAATTTTATAAGTAATACCGAAGGAGCAAAAATTATAGCAGTTACTTCCTCAATTTCTGGTGAAGGTAAAACATTTGTATGCTTAAATATCGCTGGTATTTTAGCTTATACTGGCAAAAAAGTAATTTTGTTAGATTTAGATATGAGAAAACCTAAAATCCACAAAGGATTTGGCGTTTCTAACGATGTAGGGATGAGTACTATTTTAACGGATATGACTCCCGTAAAAGATTGCATTAATAAAAGTCATTTTCCTAATTTAGATTACATAACAGCTGGACCAATTCCTCCAAATCCTTCCGAATTAATTATCAGTAATCGATTAAACACATTAATTGAAGAATTAAAATTATCTTACGATTATATTGTATTTGATAATCCGCCAATTGGTTTGGTAACAGATGGTATTACAACCATACAAAAAGCCGATTTTCCTATTTATGTATTTAGAGCAGATTATTCTAAGAAAGCTTTCGTACAAATTTTAGATAAATTAATAAATGAAGCTAGCATCAAAAATTTATCAATGATATTAAATGGAGTTGATACAACTCGTTCAAATTATGGTTATAAATATGGCTATGGTTATGGCTATGGTTATGGCTATGGAAACGGTTATTATTCGGATGATAAAGCAGAGAAAAAAGACAGGTATATCTAAATTATGTAAGTAATTGAAACAAAAATAAAGGATTTATTAATTATTAAACCAAAGGTATTTGCGGATTCAAGAGGTTACTTTTTTGAAAGTTATAACGCAGATGTTTTTAAACAAAATAACATTACTGTAAATTTTGTTCAGGATAACCAATCACTTTCCAGCACTGGTGTGCTGAGAGGACTGCATTTTCAAGCACCCCCGTTTGATCAAGGGAAATTAGTGCGCGTAATAACAGGCGCTGTTTTAGATGTTGCTGTTGATATTAGAAAAGACTCACCAACATACGGTGAACATATTGCGATAGAGTTAACTGAAGAGAATAAAACTATGTTTTATATTCCACCAGGATTTGCGCATGGTTTTTTAACACTAAGAGACAATACAATTTTCTCTTACAAATGCACCAATGTATACAACAAACTCTCAGAAGGTTGTGTATTATGGAATGATACTGACTTAAATATAAATTGGAATGTTGCTAATCCTATTTTATCCGAAAAAGATTTAGTTGGAACTCCTTTCAAAGAATTTAACAGCCCTTTCTAAATGCCATTTTCCCAAAATAATATTCTGTTATTTACTGTGCTAACTATTGGCATTACATTTATATTGTCTGCTGTTTTTAATTCTATCTTACTTAAATTTTCTCAAACATTAGGTGTTAGAAACCAGCAAGCAAATCAAAAACAAATTCGTTGGAGTCCATCAGCCAGACCATCCATAGGAGGAATTTCATTTTTTGTAATATTCTTAATTACTTTTATTATTCTGAATTTTATTGATCACTTGCTCCCACTCAATTACAGTAGTTTAAAGATTATTGGAATATTTGTGGTTTGCACACTTGCCTTTTTAATGGGGTTGGCAGACGATGCCTATAATACTCAACCTCTTTTAAAGTTCATCGCTCAATTAATATGTGGTTTAATCCTTTATTTCACAGGCACAAAAATCAACATCTTTACGGTTGAAGCATTTAATTTTGGGTTAACTGTATTTTGGGTTGTTGGATTTATGAATTCGATTAATATGTTGGATAATATGGATGCCATTACAACCATTGTATCTATTGTTATTTTACTATTTGTAATATTCTTAAACATTAATTTAAATCTAATTTTAAGTCCTGTTCCCATCCTAAGTTTAGGTTTATTAGGTGCTTTATTAGGCTTTTTAGTATACAATTGGCATCCCGCCAAAATGTTTATGGGTGATACAGGTAGTCAATTTTTAGGTGCTTTCCTTTCTGTTGTTGGCATCGATTATTGTTGGAATTCCTTTACGCTTGTTAACAATTCTTGGTTTTCAGTAAATCCTGTTCTCCAAGGCTTTTTATCAATTGCCTTAGTGTTTATTTTGCCCATTACTGATACTATTACGGTTAGTATTAATCGCATCAAAAGAGGACAATCTCCCTTTGTAGGTGGTAAAGACCATACGACACATCATTTGTTTTTTAAAGGACTTACTGAAAAAGAATTGCCATCTTATTTTGTGGAATAGGAATGACAGGTTTATCCCTAGCCCTTAATCAAATATTAAACTATCAAACCACTTGGTTGATAGTTTCCATTATTTTTTGTGCTATCACTTTCGTATCTTTATATCTAAATACGATTATAAAAGGAAAGTGACCATATCTGTTTGGATATTAAAAATTTTTCGCGAACCAACTCCTCTTTACAAAAAAACCTACCTGAGTTTGGCGTTGTGGACCTTGATTAGTTTTTTAATCATGTTCATCTCCTTTGATCCTAATCACAAAATTAATCTCGATTATGCTAACTCCAATTTTAAAGTATTAGGATTAAATATACCTACTAATTTAGAATTTGCAGGTGAACGTGTTCCACAAAACGATTACCAAATTAAAGAAAGTCTCGAAAAAGAATTCTTCGCCAATAAATCTTGGAAAAACTCATCATTATCTCTATTTAATAAAGCTCAAAAAATGGTTTCCTCTCATAGAACCTATTTTAAAAAAAGAAGGCGTGCCTGATGATTTTAAATATGTGGCTATCATCGAAAGTCATTTATCAAACGTTATTTCCCCAATGGGAGCTTCTGGTTTTTGGCAACTCATGCCAGTAACTGCTCAACATTACGGACTCATCGTAAATAGTGAAGTAGATGAACGCCTCGATGTTGAAAAAGCTACAGTAGTAGCCTGCAAACATTTTAAAGATGCGCATAATTATTTTAAAAACTGGACGCTCTCTGCCGCAGCTTATAATGTTGGGATTGGTGGTATTCAAAATGCACTAAAAAAGCAAAATACCAACAACTATTATGACTTACTTTTAAATAAAGAAACAGGAAGTTTTATCTATCGCATCTTGGCTTATAAAACCCTACTCTCCAACCCTACTCACTTTGGTGTAAAAAACAAAATCAAAAAATCGGGCGGATTTCCTGCTTTCAAAATTGTGAAAATGGATTCCTCTATTACCAATTTATCGGCCTTTGCAAAACATATAGGCACAAATACCATTGTATTAAAAACATTTAATCCGTGGCTTATTGGCGAACAACTAACGAATCCTGATAAAAAAACCTTTCAGTTTAAAATACCTAAAAACAAAAACATTGATTTAAGTGTTTACTTTAACGATGTGTTTTCGCAAGAAGCCATCATTGATACCACTTTAAAAACAGCAACTTTAACTGACACATTAAAAATAATTACAGACACCTTAAAGAAATGATAAAAGATGAAAGATATACAATTCAGGACTTAAATTAAACTTTAATCTTATATCTTTAGTCTTTAATCTGCCCTCAATATGGAAGAAGAACAAATAGAAGTTATAGGCGCACGTGCACATAACTTAAAAGATATATCACTCACAATCCCTCGCAATAAATTAGTAGTACTTACTGGACTCAGTGGAAGCGGAAAATCATCACTAGCATTTGACACCATTTATGCGGAAGGACAACGCCGCTATATCGAAAGTTTTTCGAGTTATGCTCGTCAGTTCCTTGGTAATATGGAACGACCTGATGTAGATAAAATTTCAGGATTAAGCCCTGTTATTTCTATCGAACAAAAAACCGTTAACAAAAATCCTCGTTCTACCGTTGGTACAATTACTGAGATTTACGACTTTTTACGTTTGTTATTTGCACGTTCAGGTGAAGCATACTCATACGTTACGGGCGAAAAAATGGTGCGTTACAGCGACGACCAAATCATTGATTTAATCCTTGAAAAATACAAAGACAAAAAAATAAATCTCTTAGCGCCTGTGGTTAAAGGTCGTAAAGGACATTATAGAGAATTGTTTGAAGACGTTCGCAAAAAAGGTTTTAATAAAGTACGTGTTGACGGCGCTATTGTAGACATTACGCCTAAAATGCAAGTGGACCGATACAAAATTCATGATATTGAAATAGTAATTGATCGTTTAGAGATTACTAAAGACATCAAGCCTCGTTTGCACCAATCTTTACAAACTGCCATGAAGCAAGGTAAAGGAACCATTATGGTATTGGAACATGAAGAGGTGGATGCAAAAGCAAAGAAAAAAACAACACAAGCTTTTGGTTTTGGCAAAGTGCAATTCTTTTCTCGCTCTTTAATGTGTCCTACTTCCGGTATTTCTTATGATGAACCTGCTCCAAATTTATTTTCTTTCAACTCGCCTTACGGTGCTTGTCCGCATTGCAACGGACTAGGCGTTGTATCAGAAGTAGATATTAGTAAGATCGTTCCTAATCAAAAAATCTCCATTCGCAAAGGTGCTATTGCTCCACTGGGGCCATCAAAAGGTATTTGGGTATTTAAACAAATTGAAGCTATTGGATTAAAATATAATTTTACGTTAGATACTCCATTTGAAGATATTGCTGAAGAAGCTGTAAATATTTTATTAAACGGAACCGAAGAATTATTTACCGTAAAATCAGACGCTAACAGTTACAGTTCAGCTTTTGATGGCATAGCAACTCATATTTCTCGTCAGGCTGAAGAAGATCCTTCGCCTGCGATGCTTCGTTGGGTAGAAGGTTTTACCAATAAAATAAATTGTTCGGTTTGTGAAGGTACTCGTTTAAAAAAAGAAGCGCTTTACTTTAAAATTGATGGAAAAAATATTTCTGAATTATCAGAAATGGATATCAATATTTTAGGCGATTGGTTTAAAGGCATTGAAAAACGTTTAAGTAAATCGCAAAATGTGATTGCTAAAGAAGTTTTGAAAGAAATCAGAACTCGTATTGGTTTTTTATTAGAAGTAGGCTTAGATTACGTAACACTTAACCGTTCTTCTAAAACCTTGAGTGGTGGCGAAGCACAACGTATTCGTTTGGCTACACAAATTGGCTCACAGTTAGTAGGTGTATTATATATATTGGATGAACCTAGTATTGGCTTGCATCAACGTGATAATGTGCGCTTAATTGAAGCTCTAAAAAATTTACGTGATGTTGGTAATAGTGTTTTAGTGGTGGAACACGACAAAGACATGATTGTTGAATCGGACTATGTGATTGATATTGGCCCTGGTGCTGGTGTTCATGGTGGACGAGTGATTGCGGCCGCTCCTCCAAAAGAGATGCTAAAATTTAATACCATTACCGCTGATTACATTACAGGTAAACGTAGTATTGAAGTTCCTAAAGTTCGCCGAAAAGGAAACGGAAAAAAATTAGTTTTAAAAGGCTGCAACGGACATAACTTAAAAAATGTGAGTGTCGAAATTCCTTTAGGGAAATTTATTTGTGTGACTGGAGTCAGTGGTAGTGGCAAATCAAGTTTAATAAACGAAACGCTATATCCTATTTTAAGTAACTACTTTTATAATTCAGAAAAGCGTCCCCTACCCTACAAATCATTTACAGGTATTGAACATATTGACAAAGTCATCGACATTGATCAATCACCTATTGGCCGAACTCCTCGAAGCAATCCTGCAACTTACACCAATGTATTTTCTGACATCAGAACTTTGTTTTCTGAATTACCAGAAGCTAAAATTAGAGGTTATAAACCAGGTCGTTTTTCATTTAATGTAAAAGGTGGCCGTTGCGAAACCTGCGGAGGCGCTGGTGTTAAAACAATTGAAATGAATTTCTTACCAGATGTTTACGTTAACTGCGACGAGTGTAATGGCAAACGTTATAACAGAGAAACCTGCGAGGTACGCTATAAAGGTAAATCCATCAGTGATGTGTTAAACATGACCATCGATCAAGCTTGCGAGTTCTTTGAAAACCTTCCTAACATTTTTCGTCAAATAAAAACTTTACAAGATGTTGGTTTAGGATACATTACGCTAGGACAACAAGCTACAACCTTAAGCGGTGGCGAAGCTCAACGTGTAAAGCTATCAACAGAATTAAGTAAACGAGATACAGGAAATACCTTATATATTTTAGATGAACCAACAACGGGTTTACACTTCGAAGACATTCGTATTTTATTAGGTGTATTAAATCGTTTAGTAGAAAGCGGAAATACGGTTTTAGTCATCGAACATAATATGGATATCATCAAAGTAGCCGATCATTTAATTGACGTTGGTATGGAAGGCGGCAAAGGCGGCGGAGAAATATTATTTACTGGTACTCCCGAAGAATTAGTAAAATCTAAAAAAGGATATACGGCACCATTTTTGAAAAAAGAATTATAATAAATTGAGAAGGTTATGAAAGTTTGAAAGTTAAAAAGTTTGAATACAATGAAGAATAACTTTTTTAACTTTGATAGATTAACTTTTAACCTTTGTAACCCTTTTAACTTTCTAAAATAATTAAATATATGACCCAAGATAAAGAAGATAAAATCAGAAGAGCATTTGCCACTAAAGAATCAAGAGAAGTGATGGCTTCTGATAGCTGGAAGATATTTAAAATCATGAGCGAATTTGTGAATGGCTTTGAAAGAATGCAACAAATTGGTCCATGTGTTTCAATTTTCGGTTCGGCTCGTACAAAACCAGAAAACAAATACTATATTTTAGCCGAAGAAATAGCCTATAAACTCACACAAGAAGGTTATGGCGTTATTACAGGTGGTGGACCAGGTATTATGGAGGCTGCTAACAAAGGCGCTAAACGCGGCGGTGGGAATTCGGTTGGATTAAATATTAATTTACCTTTCGAACAAAAACCAAACGATTATATCGACAGAGATAAAAGCATCGACTTTAATTATTTCTTTGTTCGTAAAACCGTTTTCTTAAAATACTCGCAAGGATTTATTGGTATGCCTGGTGGCTTTGGCACCATTGACGAATTATTTGAATCATTAACCTTAGTTCAAACCAATAAAATTGCGGAGTTTCCGGTGGTATTAGTGGGTAAAGAATATTGGACTGGTTTAATTAGTTGGATTAAAACAACCATGCTAGAACAAGAACACAACATTAACGAAGCTGATTTAGATCTTTTTAAAATTGTAGATACAGCTGATGAAGCCGTAAAACACATTGTAGATTTTTATAGTAGATATATGTTGAAGCCAAACTTTTAATAGAATGTATTACCCAAACCCGAACCTGCGAAAAATTAGCGCGGAGGTTAAATGAGACTATTTTAATAACCTCTGCAAAACTCTGGCCTCTGCGGTTAAACAACCAAAAACTAAATGAAAACAATCTTAATTACAGGAAGCACCAGCGGTATTGGCTTAGGAATTGCCATCGAATTTGCAAAAACAAAACAATACAATATTGTATTTAACGGACTTGAACCTAACGGACAAGAAATTGCGGATGGCATTGCCAAACAATATGGCATTGAAGTGATGTTTAGCAATGCTAACATGTTGCAACCTGCCGATTTAAGAAAAATGGTAGATGATGCTGTTGCTAAATTTGGAAAGATTGACGTCTTAGTAAATAATGCAGGTATTCAATTTGTATCACCTATCGAAGATTTCCCAGAAGATAAATGGAATGCCATTATTGGAATTAATTTAACATCAGCCTTTCATTTGACTAAAGCCGTTTGGAAAGGCATGAAAGAACGCAAATTCGGACGCATCATCAATATCGCATCAGCACATGGATTAGTAGCTTCAGAATTTAAAAGTGCTTATGTAGCCAGTAAACATGGTATTGTAGGCTTCACCAAAACCATTGCATTAGAAGGAGCGCCTTATGGAATTACAGCCAATGCCATTTGCCCTGGTTATGTAAAAACACCTTTGGTAGAAAAACAAATTGCCGACCAAGCGAAAGCGCATAACATGAGCGAAGCAGATGTAGTAAATAAAGTAATGCTTTACAAACAAGCAGTGAAAGAATTTGTGAGCTTAGAAGAATTAGGACAACTAGCTATATTCTTAGCCTCAGATGTAGCAAAAACTATGACAGGAACATCCTTGCCAGTGGATGGCGGTTGGAATGCGCAATAGAATTATATAATAGCACAAGGGCGGCCCCCCGGGGGAAGGTGTTGAACGCGCCTTAACAGGAGGGGGGGGGGCCTGTTTCCAGTTCAAAAATTATAAATAAAAACCTGATATTCTCGAAGGTTTTTTTTTACAAAATCCGCCCCAACTCTTTTGTACCTAAAACGCGTTAATGTTAAACGAGGGATAAAAGGCTGCCTTTGCTGATTTTACATCCGCATTTGCTGCTTTTAATTCCATTTCGGCTTGTCTTATATCTGCTCGATTTATTAAAATATCCGAAGGTATTCCAGTGTTAATGGATGAAATGATGTTTTCTGAATTGATTGATGTATCTCGAACAATAGCTTTAGGATATCCACCACATAAAAAATTTAATTTGCTTTCACATTCAATTAATTGTTGCTTTACATCTGCTAAAATAGTTTTAGAATTCAGTTGCGCATTACTCACCTAATTCATTTGATTTACCTGTTTGCTTTTGTATAGTAACAATATCCAGAGCATCTTGTTGTAAAATAATATTATTTTCTAATATTTTAATTTCATTATCCAATGCTAATAATTCGAAATAGGTTGTAGAAATTTCGGCAACTAAATTGGTAATAATTAAATCTTTACCATATTGACTGGCAATGAATTTAGAGGCCGCTGCCCTTTTTTTGTTTTTTAATTTACCCCACAAATCAATTTCCCATGAAGCCTGAAGTCCAACATAATAATCTGGTAGAGGATTAGGGATTTGTTGTTTATCATTAATATTAGTGGAAAATTTAGTATCGTAATTTCCAACACCATCCATGGTGTATTCGCCATTTCTTTCCAATGCAGATGCTCCAATTGGCAAACGACCCTTAGCAAATTTAATTCCAGCCCTCGAAATTTCTATTTTTTGTAGCGCGATTTTTAAGTCAAAATTATGTTTGAGAGCTGTGTCGATAATTGACACTAAATGCTTATCGAAAATTAATTCGCGCCATTTTAAAAGTTTAGCACTTGCTGAGTCGTTATTTAAGACATAGTTTTTTGGTAATTTATTATTTATCGTTTTTGTTGTTAATTCTGTTGTTTTACAACTCAATAAAACACCAGATAATATTAAGATATATATCAGATTATTTTTTTTCATTATCAATAATAATTTCAGTGTTTATTTTCTTTTTTTTCTTTTCGCTTATACTTGCAAAGAGTACATATAATCCAGGAATAATAATTACTCCAAATAGAGTTCCGAATAACATTCCGCCAGCTGCCGCAGATCCAATGGTTTTATTTCCAATTGCACCAGCTCCAGAAGCTACCATCAAAGGAATTAATCCAGCAATAAAAGCAAAGGAAGTCATTAAAATAGGCCTTAAACGAGCTATGGCTCCTTCAATAGCTGCTTCAATAACAGTTCTTCCTTCTTTCTGTTTTAGGATAGCAAATTCTACGATTAGAATAGCATTTTTTCCTAATAAACCGATGAGCATAACCATCGCTACTTGGGCATAAATATTATTTTCTAAACCTAAAATGTATAATAAAAACAACGAACCAAAAATTCCTATGGGCAGTGATAAAAGAACTGGCAGTGGTAATAAAAAACTTTCGTATTGCGCTGAAAGAAGTAAGTAAACAAACAATAAACAAATAGCAAAAATAAATACCACTTGATTTCCCGAGAGAATTTCTTCCCTCGTCATTCCCGACCATTCGTGCGAATAGCCACGTTGTAGTTTTTCTTTAGCTACTTCTTCAATGGCTTTAATGGCATCACCACTGCTATATCCATCGCCGCTTCTCCATTTAACATAGCTGACACATACATATTGTAACGTGTTAATTGTTCGGGCCCATATACCCGTTCGATTTTACAAAATAGAGAGTATGGAACCATTTCTCCATTTATATTTTTAACTCTCAACTTCAAAATATCTTCGGGTTGCGCTCTAAACTTCGGATCGGATTGTAACATGACTTTATACTTTGTCCAAGGAATAAATTAGTTGCATAAAAACTTCCCATTAATGTTTGAAGATTGCTCATTGCATTATCTACAGTAATGCCTTTTTTAGCAGCAACATCCTGATCAACGTGAATTAGATACTGTGGGAAAGTAGGATTAAAGCTGGTGAAAATGCTTTTAATTTCTTTTCGTTGTTTTACAGCTTCCATAAAATCCTGCGTTACTTTATAGGTTTCCTGTAAATTACCTGAACCAGTTTTATCTAATAAACGCAATTCAAAACCACTAGCATTTCCAAAACCAGGAACTGCTGGTGGAGGGAAAAACTGAATTTCAGCATCTTTTATGTGCTTGGTTTTTTCTTGTAAAAGAGCAATAATATCATCAGCTGTTTTTTCTCGGTCTTTCCAAGGTTTTAAACTAATGGTACTCATACCAAACGAAGCGCCAGAACCATCGGTCATCATACTAAAGCCTGCTAAGGTTGATGAAGATTCTATTTCTGTTATAGTTTTTGCTATATCATCAATTTGATTCATTACTTTTTCAGTTCGCTCAAGAGTGGCGCCAACAGGAGTTGTAACATTTACATATATCGTCCTTGATCTTCTGTTGGAATAAAACCTGTTGGCAATACTTTTCCAACACCCCAAGTTGCAAAAGAAAACAGCGCCAGCACGCCAATCGTTACAACACGTCTGTTTACTATAACATCTAATAATTTTCTATATTTTAATGCGATGGAATCATAATAACGATTAAAGCCGTCAAAAAAGCGAGTTAACCAGTTTTTAGGTTTAGGATGATGGTGATGGTTTACTAAAATTATAGCACATAATGCAGGAGTAAGTGTTAATGCGTTAATACCTGAAATTACAATAGAAATTGCCATCGTTACGGAAAACTGTCGGTAAAATACACCAACAGGCCCATCTAAAAAAGCAACAGGAATAAATACTGCCGACATCACTAATGTAATAGCTACAATGGCGCCTCCAATTTCTCCCATTGCTTGCATGGTTGCTGTTTTTGGATCAGCATTGTTTTCTTCCATTTTGGCATGAACAGCTTCTACTACCACAATGGCATTATCCACCACAATACTAATGGCTAATACCAATGCAAATAAGGTTAATAAATTTATTGAGAAACCAAATAGTTGCATAAAGGCAAAGGTTCCAATAAGAGATACAGGAACTGCCAATACAGGTATTAATGTAGAGCGCCAATCTTGCAGAAATAAAAATACTACTAAGGCCACTAAAAGAAAGGCTTCAATAAGTGTTTTAATTACTTCGTGAATAGACGCATCTAAAAAACGAGACACATCGTAACTAATCGTGTAATCCATTCCTGGAGGAAAAGAGGTTGATTTTAAAAATTCTAATCGAGCTTTAATATTTGAAATAACTTCACTGGCATTTGAGCCGGGACGTTGTTTTAAATAATTGCAGCAGAAGGTTTTCCATTTTCTTTTGAAAGTACATCGTAGTCTAATGAACCAAATTCAATATCTGCCACGTCTTTTAAGCGCAGCATCTCACCATTTTCAGATACTTTTATAACAATATTTTCGTATTGTTCTTTATGCGTTAGTTTACCAGTATAACGTAATACATATTGAAGGGATTGAGGGTTTCTCCCTGAACTTTCTCCAACTTTTCCTGGGGCAGCTTCTATATTTTGAGCTCGTAAAGATTGTATAATCTCTTCTGCAGAAATCTCGTACGCATCCATTCGCTGTGGCTTTAACCAAACTCGCATGGCATACTCTCTTTGCCCCATAATATCGCAAAGCCAACACCATCAATACGTTTTAATTCAGCTAATACATTAATATCGGCAAAGTTGTAAATAAATTTTTCGTCAAGTGTACTATCATTGCTTATTAAATTTAAATACATCAACATACTATTTACTTCCTTTTCTGTTGAAACTCCTGCTTTAATAACTTCCTCTGGTAATTCGTCTAATACTGTTGCTACACGATTTTGAACATTTACAGCAGCTAAATCAGGATCAGTTCCAACTTTAAAATAAACTTGAATAATACTAGTTCCATCATTTCCTGAAACAGAAGTCATGTAGGCCATGCCTGGCACACCATTAATAGCTCTTTCTAAAGGCGTTACAACCGCTTTAGCACAAACTTCAGCATTAGCTCCTGTATATTTTGTTGTTACAGAAACCGCAGGCGGTGCAATATCAGGGTATTGCGTAACAGGCAACTGACTTAAAGCCAATACTCCCAACAAGGTTATAAATAATGATATAACCAATGATAATACTGGACGTTGTATGAATTTTTTTAGCATGATAAATTGTCTTTAATTATTTTTTACCTAATTGAGATATGATTGTTTTCATGCTAATAAAATTGGGTTGTATATTCATACCGTTTTTAACATTTTGTATACCTTCAAACAAAATTTTGTCGCCTTCTATTAGTCCTTTTGAAATAATAAATAAATGAGGTAAACGATACATGGTTTCGATATTTCGAACTTCTAATTTGTTGTTTTTATCTAACACGTATGCATACAATTTATCTTGAATTTCGAAAGTTGATTTTTGAGGAATAACAATGGCATCGTCGTATTTTTTTAATAGTCTTATTTTACCACTTGCGCCATGCTTTATGATTTTACTTGGGTTTTTAAATCGAGCTCTAAATGCTATATTACCAGTGCTTTCGTCAATTTCTCCTTCTATGGTTTCAATCATACCTTTGTAGTTATGTTCTTTTCCGTCGGCTAATATCAATGCAACCACTTTTGAGTTAACGCTATCTTTTTCAATATTTCGAGCATAGTTTAAGTACTCTTTTTCAGATACATCAAAATAGGCGTAAACTTCATCATTTTCAGATATGGATGTTAGTAAGGTTCCTTCATCAATTAAACTTCCAATTTTGTGTGGTATACGATTAATGATGCCGTTAAAAGGTGCTCGAATTTCCGTATTCTCCAACTTAAGTTTTGCGTGAGCTTGATGAGCTAGCGCTTCTTCTAAATTGGCTTTTTCAACTTCCAATTTGTTTTTAGCAATTTCAATTTCTGTTGATTATACAATTTTCTTTTCAGCTAATTGCAACACGTTTTTCACTTCTAATTCTGCTGCATTTACTTGAGCAATAGTACTTTTGTAAATAGCTTTCGCTTTCGCTAATTCTTCAACATATTCTTTATTGTTAATGCTAAATAATAACTGACCTTCTTTTACATAAACACCTTCGTCAATGAGAAATTTTTCAAGATAACCTTTCACACGAGCCCGTATTTCTACATTTTGCAGCGCATGAATCTCCGTTACATATTCGGTATACGAAAAGGTATCAATTTTAATAGCTTCTGTCACAGGAAATGTTTCCTGTGTATTTTCTTTATTTTTATTTGAGTTACACGCGCTTAATAAAATAATGCTGCACGCAATTAAACTTATTATTTTCACAATAATTAAATGATTAAGTAAGATAGGCTGAAGCCTATGCATGAATGAAATTGATTAATACAAGATAGAGAATGAGTAATAAAAATTAACTCACTTGCGCTTCAGGAGGAAGCAATTGTATATCGTAAAAGATTCTTGGAATCAAGAAAGTAGATTGCATTTTTGGAAAGTGTTCAAAAAAATCAACTCCATTAACTTTTTGATTTTCTACAAAAAACAAATCTATATACTCTTCACTAAAATCTTTTTCCGAATCAGAACTTTCTTTTTCCGAAGAGAAATCACCACTTAAAACGATAGTGTTAAACTTAGTAGAGGTTGATAATGACGAATAAATAGTAATATATGAGAGTGATAAAAATAAAATAGTGATCACAGAAAATGAAACACTCTTAATTATATTTTTACCTAATTTCATTTTATTATTCGTGTGCAAAGCTATTTGTTATTTCTTAATTTAACAGTAAAAATCTAAAAATATTTACATTTTTTAGCATTTTAATATTTTATTTTGCTGAAATTGTTGAAACAACACAATCAAATAATCCTTTTTCATCGAATGAATCAGGGGTCAAAACATCCATAACATTGTATTCATGTAATTTAAATCTTGTAGTAGTTCCAATGGCAATAACCATTTGTCTGGGATCAACTTTATATTTATTATAATACGCTATAACATTAGAAGGACTGGTGAAAATTAAAATATCAGAAAACGGTAAATCAAAATCCGTTCTAATATTAGTTTTATATACATACAAATTGTAACAGGTATTTGTAAAAGCTAATTGTTTTTGTATGGATTGATAAGAATCAATTGCTTGAGGAAATAAAACGCTATCGTTTTGTAATGTTTCTCTAAATTCCTTAGCGATATTTAATAGGTTAACGCCTTTACCAATAAAATTAGCACTTATGTGATGTGTTTTTAAATGATTAGCTGATGAGTTACTGATAACTCCATACTTTACATCTTTTGGAACATCTGGATTTTGTGCAAAAAAATAATCTATGGCATTTTTACTTGTAAAAAATATCCAATTTGTTTGAGGGGTGTAAGAATATCTTATTTGAGTAATTTGAATTAGTGATTGATCAATAATTTTACAGTCCTCTTCTTTTGTAAGAGAAACGAAAGGACTATCCGAATTTAGTTTTCTTGATATAAATATACTTTTACCCTTTAGTTTCATTATTGTTTTTTAAAAGGGCGAAAGTAGTAAAAGATTACACATGTAAAATAGTTATTAAAAGTTAAATTCATTTTTTGTAAAATAATATAACTTATTTTTACGGCATACAAGAAATGAGTAATATTAATATCATATTAAAAGTATTATCCTTTTTTCCATCTATTGGAAGAAGTAAACTTTTTTTCTTCAAACAATAAAGCCTTTATTAATTAGGCCTCGTTGAAATTATTCAACGAGGAAAGAGTAACGCTCTTTTTACAAAACACTTTAAGTATTTTTTTAAATTATTAGCAGAAGCTTAATACTAAAAAAAGTAGCGAACTATTGTGTCTAAATCATTTATTTAAAATTTAAACAAGTTTTATCATGAGAACGCATGTAGAAATAAAAAAAATAGTTAGTCAATTAGAAAAAAAGGCTCAAGAGCATCAGCGAAAAATTGACATTATAAACAGAATAAAATATATAATTAAGCAAGATGCTAACAAAACAGTAAACTCATCAAAAAACATAAACGAAGTAAACATTTAAATAAATATGAAACTATTGAAACCTATTATTTCCGAATCTGTATATAAAATTCTTTTTAATTTAATTAGAAGAAAAAAAACAATAGAAGTTGAACCTTTAGGTGAAGAATTATCTAAAGCTAAAATAGTAAAAGATAATTTTTTGGATTCAAAAATTGTTAGCTTAAATTCAATTGTTGAATTTATTAGTTCTTCATTTAAAAAGCCAATGCGATTACAAATTGTATTGCCAGAAGAAGCGGATCTTAAGCAGAAAAAAATATCTATACTGTCTCCCATAGCTATAGCCTTATTGGGATTTAGAGAGACAGATCATTTTACGTGGAAAATGCCTTCTGGTATTAAAAAACTCACAATATTAAAAGTCCATAATTATTAAAACAGCTTTTCAATTTATACTTGCTATATAAAGCATTTTAAAATAGACATATTAAATATAAGTAGTATGAAACCAATTATTTCCGAATCTGTATACAAAACACTTTATAACTTGATTATAAAACAAAAAACTCCAGAGGTAAAACAATTAGGAGAAGAGTTAACAAAAGCATTAGTAGTTAAAGATAATGCCTTACAAAAAGATATTGTAACAATAAATTCAGTTGTTGAATTTATTGACGATTCAGTGAACAAGCCAATTAAATTTCAAATTGTGCTTCCTGAGGAAACGAATCTTAGTCAACGCAAAATTTCGATTCTTGCTCCAATTAGTATTGCTTTAATTGGGTTTAAGCAAGGAGCTCAATTTGCCTGGAAAATGCCCTCGGGAATTAAAAACATAAATATTTTAAAAGTCATAAATACCTAATTTATTATGGAAATTTTATATATTCGTCATAAAGGAAAAATTGCACTTCTGCTACTGATAATCATATTCCTTGTAATATTTAGTTCTCAGTCATATAACGATAGTATTTCAAAAATTGGAGATTCATTTAGTGAAGTGTATTCTGATAGAATAATAGCACAAGATTATATTTATAAAATGACTAAAATATTATACAAAGGTAAATTTGCATTATCTCACCAAATTACAGATAACTCGAAGAAAGATTTTTTATTTACAGATGCTGATAAATTGAAAATGTTATTGCTAATAAACAATTATGAGCAAGCTAACATCAAGTGAAAAAGTCATATTTAATGAGTTTAAAAATAGTATTTTAGTAATGATTGCTCTTGAAAAAAAATATTCGAAGGAACATCCATCTCTTGTAAGAGAAAATATATTTCAATCACAAATTTATTATCTTAATCAGTCCTTAAATCAATTAGATGAATTATCAGAAATTCAAATTTTGAGAGTAAAAGATTTAAATGATAATTCACAAAAATTCTTAATCATTTTTGGGCACTTTTGTAATAGGTATGTACAAATGTTGATTTCCTCTAAATCATCAAGCCTAAAACTCTTTAAATTAATTTTTTAATAAAAGACTAAGGAGGGATGGAATTTTGTTACTAGAAGGCCATTATGATAAAAATAGAAAACGATTTGGTCTATGGAAAGAGTATAATTCCGACGGAGTGCTTTTAGCGGAGGAGTATTATCAAAAGGGAAGTCGTCATGGCGCATATATTTCTTATCACGAAAATGGAGCCATTTGGTGTAAGGGTAATTATAAAAATGGCTTAAAAGATGGTGAATTTAAAATATATGATACACAGTAAATTAAACACACCCCCATAATTTTAAAACAGTTATTTCGAGTATAAAATCTTGTATTAAATCATAAATTACTTATTATAAATTTCAATGTAGTACGAAAAGAAAAAACCTCCAATACTCTTGGAGGTTTTTCATAATAACAAGCTATGGCAGATAACACTAAACAAAAAAACTGCCTACGCTGCGATTCGGCAGTCAAGACTAAATATAAATTTCAATATTTTTCTCTTCTAACATTTTCTTTAAGTTAATTAACGCATAACGCATTCTGCCCAAAGACGTATTGATAGATACATTAGTTATTTCAGCAATTTCTTTAAAACTCATATCGTAATAGGTTCTCATAATCACCACTTCTTTTTGGTCTTGTGGCAAATCATTTACAATAGAACGAATAGATTCTTTAAAACGTTTGGTTTCTTCGGCATCTTTTCCATTATCTGTATTGTCAGGTATGATATCAAAAATACTAGTCTCTTCTCCTTCATCATTAATGACTGTGCTGATAGAAGGCATTTTTTTCACTTTACGGAAGTGATCAATAATTAAATTTTTAGCAATACGCAATATCCAGGGTAAAAATTTACCTTCTTCGTTATACTGTTGCTTTTTTAAAGTTTGAATCACTTTAAAAAATGTTTCCTGAAACACATCTTCCGTAAGCGCTTTATTGCGCGTAATTAAATAGATGTATGAAAAATATACGGCGTTTGTGACGTTTTACAAGAATAGAAAGTGATTCTTCATTACCATTCATGTAGAGCTTAACTAGCTCGTTATCTGAAAGAAGTTGCATAGACATAGGACTACAATTAAATTATTGATTCAATAAAAATTTAAGTAGATGTCTATGCGATGGTAATAAGGGTTTAAGTTAATATGGTTAAAAGTACTAAATTTCGTTAAAACCCAATTGTTAATTTGGGTGAAACTATAGTTTCAGTTATTAAAAGAATGATCCTAGTACGTGAAGTAATTTATCAACTTGGCTATGCCATAATAATCTTGCAGAAACTTCATCGGCTTTATCGCTTGCAAAGTCTGTGATTATCAAAGAGATATCATTCGTTAACTCATCTTTTTGAGTTCTAAATTCAAAATAACTACCGTCATTTTTATCTAACCATTGGTATCTAATAGAAATTGGCGGAACTTCTTTAATTAATTTTGCTTGTTGAATTTGTCCGTCCCAGTTAAACGTAAATACACCATCTCTGATGTTTACATCATCACAAAACCATTCTGACAATCCACTTTCGGTACTTACAAATTCAAATACCATATCTTCTGAAGCTCTAATCACAAATTCCATTTCAAATTTACCTGCAGGTTCTTTTACAAACTTAGTAGGCACTTCATTTTCTGGTTTTCTGAAAGTAGTTGGGGCAACAATTGGTTTTTTAATCACAGGTGCTTTTTCCTTTTTAACCTTAGCTGGTTTTTCGGCTTTTACAACTGGGGCTTTTACTACTACTTCTTTAACTGGTTTAGCAACAGCCACTTTAACAGGAGCTGCTTTTTTTACTGGTTTAACGGCCTTTTTAGGCGCAACCTTTTTTGCAACCACTTTCTTAGAAACAGCTTTTTTAGCTGGCTTTACTGCTTTTTTTGGAGCAACCTTTTTTACGATTTTTTTTTAGCTACTGCCTTCTTAACCGCCTTTTTTGCGACAACTTTTTTTACTGGCTTAGCAACTTTTTTAGGAGCTACCTTTTTAACATGCTTTTTTGCAACCGCTTTTTTAGCAGCTACTTTAGGTTTAACCGCCGACTTTTTAACTGGCTTAGCTTTAGCTGCTGGTTTCACAACTTTTTTCTTGGCAACAGGTTTTTTAGCAGCTACTTTTTTTACCACTTTTTTAGATGTTGCTTTTTTATTTTTTGACGAAGCCTTAGTTTTTGTCGACATAACCTATTTATTTTTTCGGAAATATATAAAATAAATAGCTGAGATGAAAATTAAAATGTTAAAAATTAAATCATTTTTTAAAAAATAGCTCTTTTTTAGGGTAAATCAAGTAAAAAATTACCTTTGCAGCCATGCAAAATGTCATAACTCTTTTACCCGAAAGTGTAGCTAATCAAATAGCTGCTGGAGAGGTGGTTCAACGCCCCGCTTCCATTGTAAAAGAACTCCTAGAAAACGCTATTGATGCTAAAGCTACATTCATTAAATTGATTGTTAAAGATGCTGGTAAAACGCTAGTTCAAGTGATAGATAATGGTATGGGAATGAATCCTGTGGATGCTCGAATGGCTTTTGAACGCCACGCTACCTCTAAAATTAAGAAAGCTGAAGATTTATTTCAGTTACATACCAAAGGTTTTAGAGGCGAAGCTTTAGCTAGTATAGCGGCGGTGGCTCAAGTGGAGTTAAAAACCAAACGCGAAGAAGATATTGTAGGCCAATTAATTGAAATTGAAGGCAATAAGTTTGTTAAACAAGAAGAATGTCAGGCACCAACTGGTTCCTCTTTTAGTGTAAAAAATCTGTTTTTTAATATTCCCGCTCGTCGTAATTTTTTAAAAGATGATAATGTTGAGCTAAAACACATTATTGATGAATTTGAGCGTGTGTGTTTACCTCATGCTAATATTCATTTTCAATTATACAGCAACGGAAACGAAATTTATAATTTACCGCCAGCCACATTAATTGAAAGAATCTCTGGCTTGTTTAGTAAATCGTTGCAAGGTAAATTGGTTCAAATAAACGAAGTAACGGATGTTGTAAAAATATCAGGTTATGTTGGTAAACCTGAGAGCGCAAAAAAACGCCGTGGCGACCAATACTTTTTTGTGAATGATCGCTTTGTAAAAAGTCCGTATTTACATCATTCTATTGCTGAGGCTTATCGTGAATTAATTTCGCACGACACACATCCTGCTTATTATTTATTTTTAGAGGTAAATCCTGAAACCATTGATATCAATATTCATCCAACAAAAACAGAAATCAAGTTTCAGGATGAAAAAATAATTTATGCCTTATTACATAGTGCTGTTAAAAGAGCTTTAGGGAAGGCCAACCTCTCTCCTAGCCTTGATTTTAGTAGTGAGATGAGTTTTGAGATTGATTATACAAAGGCAGTTTCTCAACCAACAGTTACTGTGAATCCTGATTACAATCCTTTTTCTACAAGCTCTTCTAAATCCTCTTCTGGTGGAGGTTACAAACAACCTCCTGAAAGTGATTTACAAAAACACAATAAACAAAACTGGGAAAGTTTATATCAAAACTATGCCAATACAGATTATAGAGGCGAAAACGAAAATTTACAAATAGAAAAACAAGCTGAACAAACTCAAATAGAACACGATATTTTTTCGGCAAAAGCATTTCAGTTATATAATAAATATATTATTTCTGCTCACGAAAACGGCTTGTTAGTCATTGACCAACAACGTGCACACGAGCGTATTTTATACGAACACTATATCTCAACCAAAGAAAGAAATGTAGCTGCATCTTCACAACAAGTGTTGTTTCCAGTTACCATTGAATTAACGCCTAACGATTATGTGTTATTAGAAACATTAATGCCACATTTTAAATTATTAGGTTTTGAAATTGAACCTTTTGGTAAAAACACCGTTGTTGTGCAAGGCACTCCTGCCGAATTAGGAGAATTTAACACACAAGAAATGGTAGAAGGTATCTTAGAAACCTACAAATTAAATACCTTTGACGTGAAGATTGATCCATTTGAAAACATGTGTAAGAGTATGGCTAAAAGTGCGGGGATTAAATACGGCAAACAATTAGATGACCAAGAAATGATATTGATGCTTGAGCATTTGTTTAACTGCGAAAACCCTATGTATAGCCCTAACGGAAAACCTGTGATTATGGAAATGAGTAAGTTGGAATTAGATGCATTTTTTAAAAAATAGGTTTTAAACTATTATGAGTTTTCAAGAATTTAAACCACGACAATTTCAACAACTACCAATGGTGGTTAAAAATATTTTAATTATTAATGTGGTTTTATTTGCTGGAAGATGGCTTTTAGAAGGGAAGATTGATTTAGATAGATACTTAGATTTATTTCCAATTGGAACAGAATATTTTAAACCGCATCAATTTATAACGTACATGTTTATGCATGCCGACTTACCGCACATTTTTTTAAATATGCTAGCGGTATATATGTTCGGCTCCATTTTAGAAAATCTTTGGGGACCAAAACGTTTTTTAAATTTTTACATACTATGTGGTTTAGGCGCTGCGGCATTGCAATTAGGAATTAGTGCATTTAATAACGAATACACTATATTATTAGGGGCGTCTGGTGCTGTGTTTGGATTATTAGTAGCCTTTGCAATGATGTTTCCAAATACAGAATTACAATTGTATTTTGTTATTCCTGTTAAAGCAAAATATTTAGTAACCGCTTATGCAGTTTTTGAATTATATAATGGCTTTTTTGCTCATGATAATGTGGCTCATTTTGCGCATTTAGGAGGTTTGGTAGTTGGCGTTATTATTATGTTGATTTGGAAACGTAACAAAACTTTTTTCTTTTAAGATACAATATGTCCTTTCTTGATAATATAAAAAACGAGTTACAAAAGCACAATAAACTAACTGTTCTGTTAGTGATTAATATTTCTATATTTTTTATTATCAATATAAGTGTAAGCGTTTTCAGCACAGATATTATCGTTCGCAACTTAGCACTTCCACTTAATTTAAACGAATTTGTGTTTAAATTTTGGACGCTCTTTACTTACATGTTTTCGCACAAAGATTTTGGACACATCTTTTACAATATGTTGCTTTTGTATTTTACGGCACGTACCTTTCTAAATTTCATGTCCGAAAAAAAATTAATGTTTGTTTACATGATGAGTGGATTATTTGGAGGTCTTATTTTACTAGTACTATCTATTTTATTTCCAAATACATTCACCAACTCTATTTTGTTTGGAGCATCTGCTGCTGTTTTAGGTGTTGTTGCTGCTTTAGCCTTATACATCCCAAATCTTCCAGTAAGCATTTTTGGTATTTTAGAAATGAAGTACAAATATTATGCGCTTCTAATTTTTGCAGTATCAACCATTATCGATTTTAATATCAATACTGGAGGTAAAATTTCCCACTTTGGTGGCGCTTTTTTCGGACTACTTTTCGGATATCTGTTAAAGAATGGTAAAGATATATCTGAGATAGCCTTCTTTACTGGCAGCAAAAAATCACCTTTAAAAGTGGTGCACAAAAACACGTCGGCCGCAAGCCACGAACCTAGCGCCAATAGCCAACAAACCATCGATGCACTCTTAGATAAAATTTCTAAAAACGGTTACGAAAACTTAAGTAAGGCCGAAAAAGAGTTGCTGTTTAAACTTTCTCAGAAAAAATAACCGCATTTTAGGTACAATTATTGAATTTATTTTCTAAATTGTAACCAATTATGTTTAAGTATTTAATCGCCCTCGGTTGTATTTTATCTTGTTCTACCCTTTTTGCTCAATCTAGCAAAAGTGGAACTATTGAGGATGCTGATGAACATTACGGTCATCATAATTATCTAATGGCACTTCCTGTTTACAAAAATCTTTTAAAAACGGATAAAAACAACGCAACTATCCAATACAAAATTGCTGAATGTTATTTAAACACCAATATTAATAAAGCGGAAGCCATCAAATACTTAGAATTTTGTACAAAAGAACCAAAGGTAGAACCTATTGTTTGGTTAAGATTAGGACACGCCTATCGTTTAACTAATAAAATTGATGATGCCATTAAAGCATTTGAAAAATACAAAGAACTAGAACCCAAAAAGAAAAAAGCAGCTGAAAGAGAAATAGAAATTTGTAATAAAGCCAAAGCCTTGATGTTAAACCCAGTAAATGTTTCGTTTACAAATTTAGGTAAAGACATTAATTCTGAGTTTGCAGATTATTATCCTTGGATTACATCCGACGAAAGCTTTTTAGCATTTACTACTCGTCGTAAAGGACAAACAGCATCAAGAGTTGAAGTTGATGGTTATTACGCCTCAGACGTTTATACATCTCGTTTAGAAGCAGGTAAATGGATAAAAGCAGAAAACCCTGGCAACAAGATAAATTCTTCGTTAGATGAACAGGTGGTTGGTTTAAAAGCAGATGGTTCAGAAATGTTGATTTATATTGATCACATTGATAAGTTTGGAGATATTTATAGCACCGTTAAAAAAAATGGATTATGGGTTAAATATGCTCCATTTCCTGAACATATTAATAAAAAAATTGAACACTCTGCCTCCATCAGTGCTGATGGCAATACCTTATTTTTTGTAAGAGGGGAAGGCAAAGAAGATCAAACAGATATTTACATTTGCCGTAAATTACCAAACGGAAACTGGAGCGAACCCTTTAAAATGGGACCAGACGTAAATACAGAGTACAATGAAGATTTCCCTTATCTATCAACGGATGGTGTAACGCTTTTCTTTTCATCAGAAGGACATAATACCATGGGAGGATTTGATTTATTTAAAAGTGTTTGGAACCCTGAAGAAAATACATGGACAAAAGCAGAAAATTTAGGTTATCCTTTGAATACAACAGACAACGACCGAAGCATTAGTTTAACACCAGACAACAGAGCTGGTTACATAAGCGCTTGGCGTCCTGGTGGACAAGGAGATTTAGATATTTATAGAGTTAGGTTTAACGATATGGAACAAAAGCTAACCTTATACTTAGGAAGTGTGATGCTAGGCGATTCATTAAATCAACCAAAAGAATTTATTGCTACCATATTTGCAGTAAATACCGTTAGCAATGAAGAATTTAGTTTTGTACCAAATCCTAAAAATGGAAAATTAGTAATGGCATTACCTGCTGGAGTATATGAAATTTCTGTAACCTCTGATGGTTATGCCGAGCTAAAAGACAAACTCACTGTATCTGATTTAGGTTTACCTATCTCTGAAGAAAAGAAAAATTACAAACTCACTAAACAATGATACGTACCGTAATTATTCTATTATTATTTATTAAATCATCTTTTATTTTTTCTCAATCCTATCAAATTGGATTATTAAAATATAGCGGTGGCGGCGATTGGTACGCTAATTTAGAAACCTCACTTCCAAACTTAATTAAGTTTTGTAACACCAATTTAAAAACAACTATTAACCCCGAACAAGCTATTGTAGAAGTTGGTAGCGTTGATATTTTTAATTATCCATTTATTCACATGACAGGTCATGGTAATGTAGTGTTCACAAACCAAGAAGCTGATAACCTTAGAAAGTATTTATTAGCTGGTGGTTTTTTACATGTATCAGATAATTATGGCATGGATAAATTTATTAGAACTGAATTAAAGAAAGTTTTCCCTGAATTAGATTTAGTAGAATTGCCTTTCTCCCACCCTATTTATCATCAAGCCTATAATTTTGATAAAGGCTTACCAAAAGTACACGAACATGATAGCAAGCCACCACAAGGCTTTGGTTTAATTTACAAAGGAAGACTAGTTTGTTTTTATGACGCCGAGTGTGACTTAGGCGATGGATGGGAAAGCGCAGAGATTCATAAAGATAGTCAGGAAGCGCGCGAAAAAGCTTTAAAGATGGGTGCTAATTTAATTAGTTATTCATTTTTAAATTCTCAGAAATAAATTCTATTTATTATTTAATTTATCTAAAGTTCTAGCGATATATTTTTCGTGAGGCAGTAAAGCCGTTTGTATACGCTTAGCATAATGAATCGAATCTAAAATCTCTTTTTGTTTATGTTCAATTTCATGATTTTTTTTTCTAAGAGTATATTAGCTTGATGCTTTTGTCTATTGCTTCTGTAGAAAAAAACAAATACAATTAAAAAAATAAAACCAATACCACCCGCGGTAATAATAATATTTTGTCGTTTATTTTTATTTGATGTAATTAAATCCTTTTTCTTGTTCAGATTTTAGAGCAGCCTCGCGCTTTTCATATTCATATTTTAATTGTTGTTTGGTAACTGCTTGAGAGTTTTCATTATTCCTGATGCTATCTCTCATTTTTAAAGTAAGCTCATGCATTTCTAATGCTTCTTTAAATCTATTTTGCTTTTTAAATATCCTATATAAATTATTCGAAGCGCTTCTTATCACGATCAGCGATTTGGTTTGTTTAGAGAGCTGCAAACTTTTATTAGCAAATTCTGACGCGGTCTTAAGATCGTCTTTAAAAAAATATAACGATGCAATATTATTTAACGTATTTGCTAATGTCGTATTATCTCCAAGCCGCTCCTGAATACTTACACATTTGTTGTAATACTTAATAGCTTCGTCATATAATCCATAATTTTTATAAAAAAAGCCAATATTATTAAGTGCTAATGCTAATGCGTATAACTGCCCCGAAGCCTCCGCCGTTTTTAAACTTTTGGTATAATAAGATAAAGCTTTTGCTGAATCTCCTAAATCTTCGTACACACCTCCTATATTATTAAGTGCAACAGATACTCCATACTGGTCACCTATGTCTTGCCTGATTTTCAAGCTTTTTTCAAAAAGTTCAAGAGATGTCTTTTTTTCATTTTGATTATAGTAAAGCAAACCTAAATTAATATAAGATGAAGCTAAGCCCGCTTTATCATTTATTGATTCATTTAACTTTATACTTTGATTATAATAATCAATAGCCTTAGGAATATCTCCTTGATCATCATAAATACCTCCAATATTGATTAAACAAGTGGCTACTTCTTTTTTATCACCAATCTTCTTTGATAATACCAAACATTGTCTAAATAATTCAATAGCTTCATAATTATTTCCTTCTTTTACATAAATTTCTCCTAGCTTACTTTTAGCTTTTGCTTCAACTCTAATAAAATTGGCTTCATGAGCGTAATTAGAAATACTATCCCAATAAGCAACACGATTATTATATTTTAGAGATTGTATTTCAATCTCTAATAATAACCTGGTACTTTCGTTTTTAAATTTTTCGAAATTAATTTTAATGAATCAATCTGACGAGTTTGTGAAAACAAACCCACAGTAAATAAAACACAGATATATGTTGCTATTATTTTGATGCACTAAAATAATGGTTTTTTGCTAATAAATGAGTTTTACTACAATTTAAATCGCACACCTAAAAAGCCTCTTATTCCCTGATTGGGAGCAAACATATACGTTGGGTCAAAACTTTGAGCATAAGGATTATTTGCAGTTGAAATAACTTGACCCGCTGCATTATAATGCACACCTTTATCAAAGGCATCAAACGGACGAGCAATACTATTTGCTGGTGGCGTATAGTTTAAAAAATTTTTCACTCCTCCATAAATTTCAAAACGCTTCAGTTTTTTAGTTATTTGAATATTTTGAATACTCCACCATGGCGAATATTCTTTTCTTGGATCTAATGCACCTAATAAAGGCAAACGCATAGGACTATAAATATTTCCGGTGTAATCAAAACTCAATCCTAATTTCTTCCATTCATAACTTACTGCCCAAGTGCCTGTAAAGTTCTCCGTTAATACCTGACGAGATTGAAGACCATTTTCTACTTTATAATTATCCATATACGTTCCGCCAACTAAAAACTTTAAGGGGATTTTATTAAATGCTAAATCAATATTAGCAGATGCGCCCTGCGAAATAGCATAACCATTCAAATTATCAAAATAAATTTTGTTCGGGTCTGTATCATAATCCGCAATAATACGGTTACTAAAACGAGTGTAAAAAACCGATAGATCAATTCCTAAAATAAATTTCTCTTTATAGAATTTAGTCACATAATTCAAATTAACATTGACGCTTTGCTCTGGTTTTAAATTATCTAAAACAATGACTTCTCTTGAACCCGTTAATGCCGCGTGATCTTCGCTAAACACATTAGCCACACGATAACCTGTACCTGCATTTAATCTTAAAATGTTTTTTGAATTCAAAGTCCATTTATAAGCAAAACGAGGTGTGTAAATATTACCATGCGCTTGGTTGTAATCGTATCTAAAACCTAGTAATAGTTTATGATTACAATTAAATTTTATTTCATCTTGTATAAATACACCAGGCAATGCCACATTATTCGGCCTATTTTTAGGATTAATAGAGTCGTTTGTTTGTGTAATTACCGTATTATCATCATACCACGTATAGCGATAAGCAGCACCAATTAACAAAGAATGTTTTTCAAACTCTTTTTCCCAATACAATTGATTAAATAGTATTTTTTGCTGAGCATTAAACTTTATAGTACCATAATAAGAATTCTGATCATGATTATTAAAAGATACATTATAAAAAAAACGTTCTTTTAAGGGCAGTTGGTATTTTCCTATCACTTCATATCTACTTGTAAATATACTTTCGCCATAAATACTATCTGTTCCCCGCCACTTTTGATTCCACTTCATATCACCGCCCCATCTATCCTCGTAATAATATCGCAAAGCAATAGAAGCTTCCCGATTATCTTTTCTAATAAAATTAAATTTATTAAACACCGAAATTCGTTGCTGTAAGGTCACATCCGTAAAACCATCGTTATTATGATCCACTGGGTTTTGATAGTTGTAATAATTCATACCCAATAAGGCATTTACTTTTTTTCCTAGTTTATATTTTATTCCTGCATCTACATTATACTCTTGATAAGACGTTGCCATTACATCTAAATTCAATTTATCAGCATTAGCTGTTTTTTTGGTGATGATATTAATTAACCCACCTACTGCTTCGCTACCATATAACGATGAAGCTGGGCCTTTTACGATTTCAATTCGCTCAACCAAACTATTAGGAATTCCCGATAAACCATATACAGAAGACAATCCACTTACAATTGGCATTCCATCTATCATAATCATGGTATAAGGCCCTTCTAAACCATTAATATGTACATCACCCGTATTACATACATTACAATTTAATTGCGGACGAACCCCATTTACATTTTGAAGGGCATCAAAAATACTTGGTGTTGGATTTTTTTTAAATAACGCAGGTGTATACACTTCTACTGGTACAGGACTTTCTGTTTTAGAAACTTCCTTCATGGTACCAGAAATCACAACTTCATCTAAACCCAATGCATCTGGCATTAAATTTACATTCACTACAAGATTTTCATTTTCTTTTAGAATGACTATTTTTTCAAAAGGTTTGTAACCAATCGCCGAAATTCTTAAAGTATATTTTCCAATTTTTTCAGAAGATAAATGATAAAAGCCTTTTTCGTTTGTATTTGTTCCAATGTTTGTTCCAACCAATCCAACTGAAGCAAAACTTACCAAACCTGTATCTGACTTCACTACTCCTTTTACAGAAGCAGCTTGAGAGAAACCAAGTATTGGAAACATTAAAAGCAATAATAGTATTCGAAATAGCATTTTTTAAATTATAGTCAAAGTTCTATCATTTTATATAATTAAAATTATTATTTTTGGTTGACCAAAAAATTAATTCATGCAATCCGAAACTATAGAGAACTATTTAAAAACCATTTATCACCTTTCTGCTGGTAATTCTAATATCGTTAACAATAAACAACTAGCCGAAAAATTACATGTGATTCCTGCGACGGTTACCGAAGCCGTAAAAAAATTACATGAATTAAAATTGGTGATTTACGAAAAATCGTATGGTACAAGATTAACCACTTCAGGCTCTAAAATGGCTTTAAATATTGTTCGACGCCACCGCATTTGGGAAACTTACCTTGCTAATGAATTAGGTTTTGGTTGGGACGAAGTGCATGAAATTGCGGAAGAATTGGAGCATATTAAAAACGACAAACTCATTAAAAAATTATCAGAAAAATTAGGTCACCCAAATTTCGACCCACATGGCGACCCAATACCTGATGAAAAAGGGAAAATTCAAAAAAGTAATTTCATCAAATTATCAGAAGTAAAAGCGAAAAGTAATTATAAGGTAATGGGTGTTACTGACCATTCTACGACCTTTTTAAAATATCTAGAAAAACATCAGTTAATTATAGGAGCTTCCATTACCATTAAAACGATTGAAGAATTTGATAATTCAATCATTTTAATTTGTCAGAAAAAAGAAGTGAGCATCAGTCCTAAAGCGGCAGAATGTATTATTGTGGAAACACTGTAACCCCCAACCCTTCTCCTAGAGGGAGAGGGATTGAGGGATGAGGAATTAATTAAAAGCAACCGACATATATTTAGGTGCTTTAACCTGATACATCAATGTTAACTTCTTACTATCTTTTGCTTGTATCGTAGAACGCCATTTCAAAATACCTGTTACTTCATCATACTTCGCTCCTGATAATTCTTTTCTATCTACTACTACTGATTTATCTTGAGCTAATGGTAATTGATCTTCTACTTCAATTTCTATTTTTGTTGCTCGTGAATTTTTCATCGTAATTTCATAGGTATACTGATGTAAAATATCGTTATCTAGCACTTTTTGAGAACATTTTTCTTTTATCTTTTGACGTTTAATGGCAATGTTTTTATCAATGCCTAACGATAATTGTATAGTATCTTCTGTTCCGCCTGGCACTAAACTCGTGTTACCAACATAAGAGCCATCGTAATAAATAGAAGCTTCTCCACCCATAGTAATGGCATCTTCCCAATCAGATAATACAGCCGTTAAATACACATTGTTATTTAATTTAGGAATGGCTTTGTAACGGTAATTGGTTTTTAAATCTTTTACCATAATGGCTGCAAAATGTTCTTTGCCGTCGCTTGGGATATTATAATTTAATTTGATTTCATATTCTGTTTCAATGACATTTTCGCTTACTGATGTATACTCATAAGCATTTTGTGCAACCACCGATTGTTCTTGTTCTTTTTCAAGTAAATCATAATCATCTGCTTTTTTAGCCTTGTCAGAATATCCTGCTCCCGATGCTGGTGCTGAAAGAACTCTACTGTCTTTATTATTATTTTGTTTATACGGATTGTATCCTAAATACCAAGGTGATAATGAAGGAATATTATACGAACGATTTGGATTTGCGGTTGAAAGCACCAATTTTACACTACCCCAATCTATACCCGACTCTTGATGAATTTGCGCTTTGTAAGTTAGCTTTACATTTTGTTCGCTTGATATGGCTCTTAAATCATAAGAAGGTGTCCAACCTGCATTAGTGATATAATAATTTAAACTAACAGTAGCTTGTGTAGCTTGATCAGCAATGACGTGAACTAAAATGCGGTAATCTACCTGCTCCACTTCACCAGTATTATTTTGATTAGTTAATTCACGACTCACATTTACAATTCGTTCATTTAAAATTGTTTTTTTAGCTTCTAATTTTTCGCGTTCACGCTTTAATTTTAGTTGCTCAGTATTGATATTATATAGTTTCTCTCTCAAATACGTTAAGCCATCTTTTAAAGAAGCAATGCTATCACGCTTAGATTGGCCTTTATATAAACTATAATTCAATAACACATTTTTTTCAGTAGAAAGTGCATCTGATTTATATGTGATATCTTCAATTAAATAATTTAATTCTTGTAAGCTATCATTCACTTGTTTTAATAATTTTTTATAACGAACATCTCCGTTTAATTTTGCTTTATCAAATTCTGGGTAATGCACTTCATGCTGAATATCAGCAATGATAAAATTACCATTGCCAGAAGCCTGAATAGCAGCGGCATTGATGCAATTTTCTAATCCTGAAAAAATGATGGTATTTTGACCCGCAACCAAATTAACCAAAGTATTACGATGCACTTGAGCACCTTGTGTAAACAATAATTTTTTCGGGTTTTGATTTGATTGTTTTTCTGTTTCTGCTGCGTTTGCTTTTACGATTGTTAAGCAGAACACAAATAGAAAGGTTTTAAATTCATATGGTGTTTTATAAAAGTTTTATAAAAATGATTTAATAAGATAAATTTTAGAATTTTTATAAGTAAACATAAATAATAATTATTACTTGTTTGGGCTGTCTTATGCTGCACCCGAACCTTTCTTGACGATAGTTTATTGTTTGAGAGCATTCAAACCGCGGTTTCTCCGCTCAAGGGACCGACTTCTCCTGCGGGAGAGGGATTGAGGGTGAGGGCACTAGTACCCAACTACCTCGCTAAACTATTATTATAAGGAATACGATTGACAATAGAACGCCCTAAGGTTACTTCATCTGTATATTCTAATTCATCGCCTACGGCAATACCTCGAGCAATAGCAGATAAGGTTAAATTGTATGGCGCTAATTTTTTGAAGATAAAGAAACTCGTTGTTTCACCTTCCATGGTTGCGTTTAATGCTAAAATAATTTCGGTAACTTCTTGTCGCGATACTTTAGATACTAACGAATCAATCGTTAAATTACTTGGGCCTATTCCTTCCATCGGAGAAATTAATCCACCTAGTACATGATACACGCCTTTATAAAGACCAGTGTTTTCAATAGCCATCACATCTCTGTAATCTTGCACCACACAAACTACTTGTTGGTTGCGAATAGGATTAGCGCATACATCACAAATATCATGATCGGAAATAGTGTGGCAATTTTTACAAAACTTTAAATCTTGCTTTAATGCTTTTAACACATCCGAAAAATTGGTAATATCTTGAGCATCTTGCTTAATTAGATGCAACACATATCGCAAGGCTGATTTTTTTCCAACACCAGGCAAGCTCGAAAAATGAGCTACGGCTTGTTCTATTAACTTTGACGAAAATTCCACTTAGTACAAAAGGTGTTGAAATTACTTTGCTAATTCAATATTCATATTAATCTCTGCTTGATAAGATACCTTATCAAACACTTCAATATTTTTTGTAACTGGCTTGTAACCTGGAGCATCAATTAACATTTGATATTTACCTGGAGGTAAAATAACCACAAAACGACCAGTTGCTGGATTTGGCAAATAGTTACCCATTAACTCTTTCGTAATATTATCATTTACCGAAATAAATACATCACTATAATTAATCTCCGAACCATCTTTAGCAGATATTCCACCAATAACAACAGAGTAGTCGCTTTCCACTTCATTAAACGTTACGCGATAAATATCAAAATCACCTTGTCCGCCATTTTTTGCAGAAGCGATATAACCATATTTTCCATTTTTAGAAATACGGAAATTCATATCGTCATCGGTTGTATTGATTGGATAACCAATATTTTTAGGACTTGTGTAAGTATTAGTTGTTTCATCAAAATTGGATTTAAAAATATCATACCCTCCCATACTTGTATGACCTTTTGATGAGAAATATAATGTTTTTCCGTCTGGCGAAATATTTGGAAAATCCTCATCATAAGGCGTATTAATTTCTTTACCAGCATTCATTGGCTCCGACCATTTTTTACCTAGTTTTTTACAGATATAAATATCAGTACCACCCATTCCACCTTTACGGCTACTCGCAAAATATAAAGTGTTACCATCCGAAGAAATAGAAGCTGCAATTTCATCACCACCAGCATTGATTTTCGCGTCTAATTTTTCTGGTTTGCCATATACACCCTGCGCATCTAACTTACTGATATAAATATTTCCTTTACCTAATCCTTCTGGCAAGTATAACAAAATATTATCCCCTGTTTCGCTTAAGCCAATTACTTCCATACCAGCATTACCAGCATTAATAGGAGCGCCAATCGGACTTGCTTTCATATACTCGCCATTTACTACTCTCGAAATATAAATGGAGTTATTGTAATTTCCATTCTCCATTTTCTCAGCATTTTTTTCGGGACGCTTTGTATTATAAATTAAAAATGCTTCGTTAGAAGTTACAAAGGGATAATAGTCGCTATACTCTGAATTAATATTTGAGCCTAAGTTTTGAAACATCACATCAACTGGGAATTTCATTAACTCTTTAGCATTAATACAATGTTGTATTTGCAAATCAGCATCTACTAAATTAAAAACGGTTCCTTTAGCATCTGCTTTAAATTTTTTAAAAGCAATTACTGCGTCATCAAAACGATTTGCGTATTGATAAGCTCTACCTAATAAATAATCTGCATTAGGATCATGTTTTTCTTTACGAGTCACAATTTCTAAATAAGGCACTGCCTTACTTTTATTCATACTATTATTTAAATAACAAACTCCAACATTATAGTTATAAGATTCATTTCTTGAATCTTCATTTAACAACTGTAAATAGTCGGTTAAAGCATCTTCATAATTACCAACTTTCATTTTATTAGCAGCCTCTTCAGGAGTAACTTTTGTTAATCCATCTTCTTGTGCTACACATAAAGAAGTAAAACCAGATAATAATAGTAATGTAAAATGTTTGTTCATTTTTGAAAATGGTTAAATAATAGAACACTAATTTATACAATTTAGCAGGAATTGACACGCTAATGTGAAAAACTGTTGAAATAGTTTGAAAAAAACGCGTTCTATTTCACTAATATTGATATTAAGTACTTATTAAATCTCAAAAACAATGATTTCATCCCTAAAATCAATCCGATTAGTCGCCATCTGCCTTTTAACCGTTGCTCTAACAGTAACCTGTGGCGACCCAAAACAAGATGAAGATAATCGAACTGTGTTTAATTACAACGAAATGGCGGGCATCTCTGGCCTAGATCCAGCTTCGGCTAACAATACAGAAGATATTTGGGGTGTAAACCAAGTATATAATGGTTTAGTGCAACTAAACGACTCGTTGCATGTAAGACCATGTATTGCTAAAAAATGGTGGATTAGCGACGATGGATTAACTTATACATTTATTTTAAGAGACGATGTTTATTTTCATGATAATCAATGTTTTGAAGGTGGAAAAGGACGAAAAGTAACGGCTAAAGATTTTGTTATTTCTTTCAACCGTTTATATGATGCTCGCGTAAGTAGCGCTGTATCTTTATTATCAAACATCGATCGTACCGAAAAAACGGGCTATAAAGGTTTTACGTCTACAAACGATTCAACTTTTGTGGTGTATTTAAAAGAGCCATTGAGTGCCTTTTTAAGTGTATTAACCATGAAGTATTTTTCGGTAATACCTTACGAAGCAGCTGATTTTTATGGTCAAGATTTTAGACGTAATCCCGTTGGTACTGGTCCTTTTAAATTTAAATTATGGGAAGAAGGTACTAAATTGGTTTTATTAAAAAATGAAAAATATTTTGAATATGATGGCAAAAATCGCCTACCCTATTTAGACGCTGTTACCATCTCTTTTGTAAAAGACAGAGAAACCGCTTTCATGGAATTATTAAATGGAAAATACGATATGTTAAGTGGTGCCGATGCCTTTAATATTAATGAAGTATTAGATAAAAATGGCGACTTACAACCTGAATATAACACGAAGTTTATTTTACAAAAACAAAACTATTTAAAAACAGATTATTTAGGAATTCTTGTAGATGAGAACATCGACATTGTAAAAAAATCTCCTTTAAAAATTAAAGCATTACGTAAAGCCATCAACTACGGTTTTGACCGTGTGAAAATGGTAAAGTTCTTCCGTAAAAATATTGGTTACCCTGCAACGGCCGGTTTTATTCCTAATGGCATGCCCTCATTTAATGAGAAAATAGTCAAAGGTTATAATTACAATCCTGATAAAGTTCGTCAGTTATTAATTGAAGCTGGTTTCCCTGATGGGAAAAGATTTACCTGAAATTACCTTACACACAACTGATAATTATTTAGAGCAAACAGAATTTATCCAATCTCAATTAGCTGAAAATAATATCAAAGTAAATATCAGTGTTGATAAACCTGTTGTGTTACGCCAAGCGGTTGCGGCTTGCGAGTACAACTTATTCAAAAAATCGTGGGTAGGAGATTATGCAGATGAAGAAAACTTTATGCATTTATTTTATAGCAAAAACTTTGCTCCAGTTGGTTCAAATTACACGCACTACAAAAACCCAGAGTTTGATGTATTGTATGAAAAAGTGTTACGCGAACAAAACCGCGAAGTAAAAAATGCGCTTTACCAACAAATGGATCAAATGTTAATTGACGATGCGCCAATTGTTCCTTTATATTACGATCAAATTATTCGTTTAGTGCATAAGAATATTAAGAACTTAACCACCAATCCAATGAACTTACTTAATCTTAAGTTAGTTAAGAAGGAATTGAAAAAGGAGTAGAATTTTTCTTCATTACTTTTACGTTACTTTTTTTCTTAGTCAAAAAAAGTAACCAAAAAAGACAAGCCAAAATATGCTCCTCGCCTCTTGAAACCTACGATTTTCACGTTTCGTCCCAAAAGGGACTACACTAAAATCTTGTTTTCTCAATTCACCGCTGTGCCTGCTCGCATTTTTGGCAACCCGCCCGCCCTAAAATTTAGGCTTTTACTAACCTCCGTAGATATAAATATAAGAATCATAAAACTTAGAATCTTGTGCAAAACTTTATATACCCCGCAGCATCTTCGCAGAATGGTGGTTCGCACTCTTTATTCATGTCTTTTTTATTTTACTATAGGAATAAATGAGTGCTTCGCAATTCGCCAAAAGCAGCCGCACTATTACCAATGTATGCAGGGCTGTTATTATATGTTTCCATAGAACAGTAAAAGTTCAAATGTTAGGTTATTCCGCCTCTTAAATTTAACGAAGAAAATCGAATTTATTTTCAGCTTGGATTTGTGCGACGATTCTGGGCTGTCTGAGAACGGTTTTTCACCGTTCGAGTTTCCAGAATCGGGCGGGAAAATAAGTTCAGATTTTCAAGGAAAATTTAAGAAGCGGTGATTTTTACACCCTATGCTCGCTCAAATGTATGCTATACATTTGCCGCTATCTTGCATGGCAGGCAAAGAAAGTAAGTTATAATTTAAATTAGAAAAAAATAATAGAAAGAAATCAATGTCCCTGTTAAATACTCCCCTATTTCGTGTAAAACAATTTCTTGCAGAAAACTCATTAATAGTTATCTTTAAACCTTTTGGGAAGGTAAGAAGTTGGATATAAAGGAATTAGACAAAATCTCAAAAGTGTTACTAAAAGCAATTAATTATGTGGAAATATTTTTCGGGATTACTATTAAGAAATAAAGCAATTTTTACAACTGTTGTATTATTAATTACAGCCTTAATGGGTTACGAAACCTCTAAGGTTGAATTATCATACGACTTCGCTCAGATATTACCTGATACCGACAGCACCTTTATTGAATACCAAAACTTTAAAAAACATTTTGGTGAAGATGGGAACGTAATGGTAATGGGCTTTGAAGACAAAGACTTATTTCAATACCAAAAGTTTAACGATTGGTATGAGCTAAGTAAAACCATTAAAAACATTCAAGGAATTAAAGACTTAATGTCGGTACCCACCACGTTTAAGTTTGTGTTGAATGATAGTTTACAAAGATTTGATTTTGTTCCGCTAATTAAACATCCTATCAAAAACCAACAAGATGTAGATAGCATTAAAGCTGATTTTTTAAACTTACCTTTTTACGAAGGCATTATTTATAATAAGGAAACAGGCGCCAACGTGATGGCCATTACCTTTACCAAGAAGGATTTAAATTCGAAACGCCGTTTAGAGATTGTTGCTCAAATACGTGTATTGGCAGAGGAGTTTGCTACAAAGCATAAGGTAGAAATGCACTATTCGGGCATGCCTTACATTCGTTCGCAAATTATGACAAAGGTTTCGCATGAGATGACTTTGTTTTTAATATTAGCCATTTTAGTAACGGCCTTTATTTTATGGGTGTTCTTCCGTTCGGGTAACGTGGTATTTTTCTCGTTGATTATTACAGCCGTTGGTGTGTTATGGTCGATGGGAATTATGCATTTGTTTGGTTACAAGATTACTATTTTATCGGGCTTAATTCCACCGTTAATTATGGTGATTGGTTTACCGAATTGTATTTTCTTAATTAATAAATACCATAGCGAGTTTGTAGCACATGGTAATAAAATTAAAGCCATCACTCGCAGTATCGAAACCATTGGGGTGACCTTGTTTTTAGCAAACATCACCACCTCTATCGGCTTTGGTGTATTGTATTTTACAAAAAGTTCTATGTTAGTAGAATTTGGTTTAGTATCATCTATTAGTGTGATGGCTACTTACTTTATTACTTTAGTATTGGTGCCAGTTGTATTGGTAATGTTACCAACACCTAAAGAAAAACACACCAAGCATCAAGATGGAAAAATCATTAACAAAGCTTTGGATATGGTTGACCATTTGGTGCAAAAACGCCGAATGGCTATTTATGTTACTACGACTGTAATTACTGGAATTTGTTTTTGGGGAATGAGTTTTATAGATATGAACGGTTATGTAGTAGATGATTTACCTAAAAAAGATCCTATCTACACCGACTTACATTTTTTTGAAAAAAACTTTAACGGGGTTTTACCATTTGAAATTTCGATTGACACTAAAAAAGAAAATGGATTGTTTGAAAACAACGCCAAAGCTTTATATAAAATTAAAGCCATGCAGCGTATGTTAGAAGAATACCCTATCTTCTCAAAACCATTATCCATTGTAGAGGCTATTAAATTTTCATACCAAGCCTATAACGAAGGAAACCCTAAGTTTTATAAATTACCAGGCGTATCCGATTTAAAAACCTTATCCGAATACTCAGGCTCCTTAAAAGGACAAAACAACAAACTCGCTAAGTTTATAGATAGCACCAAACAAACCACGCGTGTGAGTTACCAAGTAGCTGATATTGGTTCTAAAAAAATGAAAGAGTTAATGGCCATTGTGCGCCCTAAGATTGATTCTATTTTTAGCCCTGATGAATACAAAGTAAGTTTAACGGGACACAGTTTAGTGTTCTTAAAAAACAACGATTATTTATTATCTAACTTATTAGAAAGTTTATTGATAGAAATTATTTTAATTGCCATTGTGGGTATTGCCTTATTCCGTTCGGTGCGCATTATTATTTTATCCAAGTTGCCATGCTTAATTCCTTTGGTAATTACGGCAGGTATTATGGGCTTTTTAGATATCCGTTTTAAACCATCTACTATCTTAATCTTTAGTATCGCCTTTGGTATATCCTCCGACGGTACCATTTACTTTTTAACCAAATACCGCCAAGAGCTTAAAAAAATAAGCAATGCACCAGCAGCTATTTCAGCTGCTATTAAAGATACTGGCTTAAGTATGGTATATACCTCTATTATTTTATTTTGTGGTTTCTCTATTTTTGCGGCCTCAAGTTTTGGTGGTACGGTAGCATTAGGTGTATTAGTATCTTTAACTTTATTGATATCGATGTTTACCAATATTATTTTATTACCAGCTATTTTATTATCCATACACAAAAAATCAATGAAAAAAGAAATTATCGAACAACCTTTGATAGATATTGAGGATAGTTTGGAGTAGAAATAAATAATGAAATTAAAGTAAAGACTATGCAGATTAACAAAACAAAAGAAGTGTTTGGAATCCAAAGGGATTTACCAATGAATTATATTGAAAGAGCGGCCGACAAAGTGCTAATTGACTCTTTAGATCGCTCGCATCATGTGGTTATATATGGCAGTTCGAAACAAGGAAAAACATCTCTGCGAAAACGAAATTTAAATCAAGATCAATATATTGTTATTCATTGTAGCAATAATTGGGATATAGATCAAATACATAATAATATACTAAAGCAAGCTGGGTACGAGTTAACCATATCTGAATCAGTTACTACTTCAGGAAAAGCCAAAGTCAAGGCTACAGTAGGTTGGAATTTATTTGCGAAAGCAGAAGGGGAAGTTGAAGGTGAAGTTAGTAAAGAAAATGAAAAGGTGAAAAAGAGCTTGGACATCGATATTGAAGATGTAAATGATGTAATCAAAGCGTTAGAAGAAATAAGTTTTAATAAGATTATAGTTTTGGAAGATTTTCATTATCTAAAACCAGAAACTCAAAAAAATTTCTCAATAGCACTTAAGGCATTTCATGAAAATTCAAAATTCACATTTTTAATTGTGGGAGTTTGGTTAGAAGAAAATAGATTAATTGCACTAAATGGAGATCTATCAGGCAGAGTGAAATCGGTAAATGCTGATACATGGACAAAAGAAGAATTAAATAAACTAATTGAAGATGGCGAATATCTACTAAACGTATCCTTTGATAGTGAAACAAAACAAAAACTCATTGCCGAAAGTCTACAAAATGTATATGTTGTTCAAGAAGTTTGTTACCTTCTTTGTATAGAAAATAATATAACTCAGACATTTGACGGGGATCAATTTCCTTTGGTTTGCACAAAATTAGAAGATTTAATAGATCAGGTAGTTAGTCAGCATTCAGGAAGATATAATAAGTTCATTACCACTTTAAATGAAGGTTTTCAGCCAACAGAATTAGAAATGTATAAATGGATTTTGTATGCAATTTTACAATGCGAAGAATCTGAATTAGATAAAGGTTTAAGGAGAAGTGATATAAATGAAATAATTGTGCAAAAACATCCTAGAGGAAGTGATCTTAATCCAGGCAACTTAACACAAGCATTAACATCAATAGCTTCTTTGCAAGTTAGAAGTGGAATTACACCAATTATTATTGACTATGACTCTTCTGCTAGAAAAATAAATATTGTAGATAAAGGGATTTATAATATGGCTTCACAACCAAGATAAAAATGAAATACTAAGTGACGCCAAAATTACCATTAGATTAAGTTATTTTCAAAACCTATACTCAATCCCTTGTTACAAGGGACTTAAAATTTGTTATAGTAATTTCTAAATAGACTCTTATATCTTCTTTTAAAAATTCAACCTAAGAAGTTGGGTTTTTTATTGCGTAATACCCGCTCCAATTTACTTGTAATGCAGCGGTTATTTTGTATCTTTATTTAAATGTTTCGTTAGGCAGTGTTTCAAAACCGCACAAGTTCTAGCTGCCATCCGTTATGTGCAATAAGCTCACTCGACCCATATAAAATATATTATGAAAATTATCTTCACATTAATCTTTACATCAATAATTTACTTCTCATTTTCTCAGAGTTCTATAAAATGTATTACTAGTAATAAATATAAAATTATGAGCAATGGGAATTTGGCAGACAAAAAAGGAACTGCCGTTGCTTGCTTTAACGGCAATTACTTTAGTTTTCAAGTTCAGGGCGACGACCAGATAACATTTGAAATTGAAACTCACACGAGAAAACAATATACACTTGCAGGAAAACTCGTAGACCAGTTTCTCAATGTAGAATCAAAAACACATAGAAGAGGATTTTTTTCAGTCGACATTTCACATGGCACTGAAATTGAAGTTACAATCAATTACGTATATGTTCCAAATGGATATGCTGTTTACTTTGCCAGCAAGGCATGGTTTGGAGGGCAAGATGCAAGTATGTATATAAAAAATACTAAGCCTACTTCTGTTGACGAAAAAAAAGAAACTATAGAAGAAACTAAACAAGAAGCTTCAATTATTGAGGAACCTAAGCATGACATTTATACGGTAGTCGAAGAAATGCCTGAATTCAAAGGAGGGCAGTCAGCATTGGCAAAATATTTTCAAACAAATATTCAATATCCTGCCAATGCTAAAGAATCTGGCATTAGTGGTAAATGCTTTGTTAGGTTTACAATAAATCCTGATGGGAACATTGAAGAAGTAAAAATATTGAAGGGAGTTCCAGGTTGCAAAGAGTGCGACGAAGAAGCAGTTAGGCTCGCTAAAGCAATGCCGCAATGGAGTCCAGGAAAACAAAATGGTAAAGCTGTATATGTTTATTACAACTACCCAGTAAATTTTCAATTGAAATAAAAGTTTAGAATAGTTTCAAGAAAAACACAACTGTCAGTATTATAGTGCTTAAAGCATATAACCCATCGTAAATAACCTGCTCCGCTGCATTTTAATGCGGCGGTATTCATAAAAGCTTAAGACCAATTCTCCCTTCCTAAAATCAGTAACTATTACAACATCTCCCCTTATTTATGTAAGTAATCGGTTCTTATTCGACTTATATTTACGGATATAACAAAAGTCATATTCTTAACTGATTTTATACCAAATTTTATAACTTTACTATTTACACTTTAGTACTATACTAAATCATGATTAAAAACATCTTAATAGAGATTGGCTTAATAGCAAGGTTCACCGCCCGTTTTTTTCGTGAAGTATTTAAACCTCAATTTGAATTTTCAGAATTTTTACGCCAATGTTTTTACATTGGTAATAAGTCCTTCCCATTAGTTGCCATTACCGCATTTATTATGGGTTTGGTAATAACCATGCAGTCTCGCCCTACCCTAGTGGAATTTGGTGCTCAAGCGTGGTTACCAAAAATGATTTCTGTTTCCCTAGTGCGCGAAATTGCACCCGTTATTACGGCCTTAATTTGTGCTGGTAAAATTGGATCAGGTATTGGTGCCGAATTGGGCTCTATGAAAGTTACCGAACAAATTGATGCTATGGATGTATCAGGAACCAATCCCTATAAATTTTTAGTAGTGACTCGTGTCATGGCCACAACCTTAATGATTCCTATCCTCGCTATTTTAGCAGATGGCATTTCTTTATATGGTGGTTATTTAGGTTGTAACATACATGGCGTGGTGAGTTGGGATTTGTTTTGGAATCAAGTGTTTGACACTTTAGTATTTGCGGATATTGTTCCATCTATTTTAAAAACATTTTTCTTTGGATTTATTATTGGTATTATTGGATGTTACCAAGGCTTTAATTCGAGTAAAGGCACCGAAGGTGTTGGGCAATCAGCCAACTCAGCGGTAGTTATTTCATCATTGTTAGTTTTTATTATTGATTTATTGGCGGTTCAAATAACGGATGCTTTAAATTTAAATTAGTAAATGGCAGAAGTAATTGAACATAACAAAAGTTTTAATTCTTTGGAATCGGTTATTTCCATTAAAGGTTTGCGTAAAGCCTTTGGCGACAACAAAGTGATCAATGGTTTTGATTTTGATTTGAAAAGAGGTGAAAATGTGGTGGTGTTGGGAAAATCAGGTTCAGGAAAATCGGTATTAATAAAATTGATTATTGGTTTAATGAAACCAGACCAAGGCAGCATTGAAGTGTTTAAAGACAAAGTAGAAACCTTAAGTACCTCTCAACTAGATGAGATGCGTGTGAAGGTTGGTTTTTTATTTCAAAGCAATGCTTTGTATGATTCAATGACAGTTCGCGAAAATTTAGAATTTCCATTACGACGTCATCGAAAAAAAACGAGCAAAGAGGATGTCAATAAATTAGTGATGGAAGCGCTAACAAATGTGGGCTTACCACAAACCGTTGATATGATGCCTTCTGAACTATCTGGCGGTATGCGCAAACGTATTGCCTTAGCAAGAACATTAATTTTAAAACCAGAGATTATTTTATACGATGAGCCTACTACTGGTTTAGATCCAATCACCGGGAAAGAAATTAGTCACTTAATGCTTGATATTCAAAAAAAATATAATACCTCTTCCATCATTATTTCGCATGATATTAATTGTGTGAAAATAGTAGCTAACAGAATTGTGATGTTGATTGATGGAATATGTTACGCAACAGGCACCTATAACGAACTTGAAAATTCAACAGACACAAGAGTTAAACAATTTTTCGAATAAAAAACATGGGACAAGAAACATCCAAAAATATACGAGTAGGCGCATTTGTTTTAGCAGGAACAGTACTGCTTATTTTCTCTTTGTACTTAATTGGAGCTAAACAAAATTTATTTGGCTCTACCTTCGAGTTGAAATCACAATTTAAAAATGTGAACGGATTAATGCCTGGTAATAATGTGCGTTTTACGGGTATTGATGTAGGAACTGTAAAAAGCGTAGAAATCATTAACGACTCCACCGTAGATGTAACCATGGTCATTGAAAACAAAGTACAAGCCTTTATCAAAAAAAATGCAACGGCCATGGTTGGCACCGATGGTTTGATGGGAAATAAATTAATCAATATCAACTCTTCTAATGAAAGCGCTCCAAGTGTAGAAGATGGCGACTTTTTAGTATCTAAAAGTCCTTTAGGTACTGATGATATGATGCGAACATTAAACATTACCAACGAAAATGTAAAAGACATCACTATTGATTTAAAAAACATTGTGCATCGTTTAAATAGTCCTAATACTTTATGGAGCATCTTAATGGATACCATAGTTGCCGAAAATGTAAAAGAGGCTATTGTTAATATTAAAGTAACTGGCGAGCGCACCGCTATTATCACAGGTGATTTAAGCAGAATTGTACGCCACGTAAAAGAAGGTAAAGGAACCATTGGTGCTTTAATAGCCGATACAACATTTGCTGTAAAATTAAATCAAAGTATTGTTAATATTAAATTGATTACGGATTCATTAGCTTTAGTAACTGGTGATTTGCATTACATTACCAGCAAAGTTAAAAAAGGAGAAGGCGCCATTGGAACCGTTTTAATGGATACAACATTCGTAAATAATTTAAACGAATCCATGAAAAATGTAAGAAGCGGTACCAAAAACTTTGATGAAGATATGGAAGCTTTAAAGCATAATATTTTATTGAGAAATTATTTCAAGAAAAAAGCAAAAGCAGAGAAGGAGAAAAAATAGTTTATTTAGCCAGCGTGAGGGATTGCAGTGGAAATCCTTTTGCTGGTCACTGAGCGGAGTCGAAGTGCGGCAAAAGATTGCAACGGAAAGCCCGACGGCGCCTGTTCTTTGCGACGGCACGCCCAAACCTATTAAGCCAAACAAAAAAGCCACTCACAATGTGAATGGCTTTTAAAATATAATAGAGCAATGCTTATAAATGCATACTGTCTTTCTTCGCTAAAAGCACATCTTCTGCTTCCACGTGATCATCGTCTTTAATACAACAATCTACAGGGCAAACAGCAGCACATTGAGGCTCGTCGTGAAAACCAGCGCACTCCGTACATTTATCAGTAGCAATGTAATACACATCCATACTGTAAGGTGTTAAAGGAGCGTCAGCATCAGCTGTAATTCCAGTATTCTTTCCAGTAAATTCTCCTTTTACTTTTGTACCATCAGCAAAACGCCATTCAGCGCCGCCTTCATATATCGCATTATTTGGACACTCTGGTTCACAAGCTCCGCAATTAATGCACTCATCTGTAATTTTAATAGCCATTTTTTCGTTAGTTTTGTGTTCTGTAATAATAAGATTGCAAATATAAGATTAATTTTTATGACCTTAAAACAACGAGAACAAGCTTTTGTTCAATTAGGCTTGTTTATAAACCGACATTTTGCTAACCAATGGCTCCCAAAAGAGGAGCGTTTTCATAACGACCTTCAAAAACTTACCGAAATAGCCTACGCTTACAACGGTTGGTTTACTCCCGAAAGCATTACCAGAGCTTTAAATGGCATTTCGTTAATGTTGGACGAAAAAAGTTTAAATGAGTTTACTAAAACCATTAAAGAACCAGCGAATCCTAAAACAGTTGCCGTCATTATGGCTGGCAATATCCCAGCTGTTGGCTTTCACGACTTAATGTGCGTGTTATTAAGCGGGCACAATGTTTTAATTAAAGTATCGAGCGACGATCCTGCCCTGATTCCCTTTTTAACGGGTATGGTTATTTATTATGATCAAGCATTTGCACCAAAAATCAATTTCTCGGAAGGAAAACTCATTAATTTTGACGCAGTAATTGCTACCGGTAGCGATAATACCGCCAAACATTTTGAATACTATTTTGGCAAATACCCTAATATTATTCGCAAAAATAGAAGCTCCATTGCTGTTTTAAGCGGAAAAGAAAGCAAAGAAGAATTAGCAGAGCTTGGAAAAGACATTTTTTACTATTACAGCCTTGATTACCGTAATGTGGGTAAAATTATACGTCCCCGAAGGTTACCAATTTGATGGCTTATTTGAAGCTATATATGACTTTAAATACGTATTAGACAACAAAAAGTACAATAACAATTACGAATACAACCGCGCTATTTACTTATTAGACTTAATTCCTTTTTTAGACAATAACTTTTTAATGATCAAAGATAGTGAAGCGCTACACGCTCCTACTTCGGTATTATTTCACGAAAGTTATACTAATCAAGAACAACTTGTTGAAAAGATAACACCATTGCTACCAAATATACAATGTATTGTATCTAACTTTGAAATTAAGGGAATTCAAACCGTTGCATTAGGTCAGAGTCAGGAACCAACTATTTTTGATTTTGCGGATAATGTGAACACCTTGGATTTTTTAAATAGTATTTAATTTTGTAAATTAGTTAAGTGAAATCATTCAAACACATTATACTAGTAGCCTGTTTTGCATTAAGCTTAAATCAAGCTAAATCGCAGATTGTGATGTTTGATACCAATGATTCCATTTCAAATATTATACTTCCTAATGTGTTCACTCCAAACTTTGATAGCATTAATGATGTTTTCAGACCTTATTTGGATGAAATTAAAGAAGTGAATTTTAGCATTTATAACCGTTATGGTAATTTAATTTTCGAAACTTCTCGTGTAAACGGATTTTGGGACGGAAGAACCACTAGCGGAGAACCTTGCACAGATGGCACTTATTTTTGCGTTTTAAATGCAACTGGTATTGAAGGCAAAAAGTATAAAGAAAAAACTTTCGTACAATTGTTTACTAACGGATTCTATAAAAAATAAGATTATTTTATCAGTTAATAAAATATCATTCAATTATCCCAATTCCACCCAATTTAAAGGCATTAACTCTGTTTCTTTAAAAGCAGAACCAGGTAAAATTTTAGCCATCATTGGCAAAAGTGGTAGCGGAAAAACGACTCTTTTAAAATGTATTTATGGTTTAGAGGACTTACAAGAAGGAAAAATTACCATTGATAACAAATTAGTATTAGGTCCTGCTTATAATTTAATTCCTGGTCACCAAGACATGCGCTTTGTAAGTCAGGATTTTTATGTATTAGATAACCATACGGTTGAAGAAAACATTAAAGATAAATTAGCAGGCTACACCGATGAGTACAAACAAAAACGCGCGAATCAACTATTACGTTTATTGGATTTAACTCCATATAAAAGCCTCAAAGCCATTACGTTATCATCAGGACAAAAACAAAGAGTTGCTATTGCGCGTTCGTTAGCAGAATTTCCAAAAGTATTATTGTTAGACGAACCTTTTAGTAATTTAGATTTGCCATTGCGTGATAAAATCTTCACTTACATTCGTCAGCAAATAAAAAAAGAAAACGCTGCGGTTATTTTAGTAACACATCAACCCGAAGAAGCTTTGCGCTATGCGGATGAAACAGCGGTGATGGAAAACGGAAAGTTAATTCAGCATGATGCAACGTTTACTGTTTACTATCAACCAAAAACAAAAAACGTAGCCGCTTTAATGGGACGTTATTTTATTTTGGAACAAGATGATTTAATTTCTTCTAAAGTAAAACTATCAAAGAATCAAACTTACATTCGTCCTAACCAACTACAAATTGTAGAAACCAAAGCTCAAGCGCATATTCAAGTTACCGTTACGAATGTTTTTTTTAATGGCTATGGCTTTGAATACTTTGCTGAAACCAAACAAGGCAATTCCGTTTACTTTTATTCTAAAGATAACACCATACAAATAGACGATGCCGTTTATTTGAAAGTCAAATGGTATTAGCTTTTCGTCATTGCGAACGAAGTGAAGCAATCTCATACTTGACTTAATTTATTGGACGTGACCCCAAAAGACTGTCGCCCAAATTAATAAAAATCTTGGGTTTCAATTAAATCCTGAACTTCGCTAGGACTTACATTTTTTATTCTTTTCTCCCTTGCTGGAACTTGGTTATTACCTGTATTAATATTGTTTCCAATATCTGTAGAATTTAAATCTAAAGCATTGTACATATTGTAATTATTGTAGGTTGATTTTACTTTACCAAACTTAAACACCAATCCAAAATTCACAAACAACGAACCATTAATTTTTTCCTTATAAAAATAGTTTAGTTTTTGCTTATTCGTTTTATTAAAGGTTTCTGAATAAAAACTGATGTAGTTTTGAGTTGTGAATCCACTGCTTAAATAAAAACTAAAAAAACGGCTTGGTAGTATATCAATTCGAGCACCTCCCAAAAACTCATATCTACCAAAATTTAAACTTTTGTCGTTATTTAAATAATAAATAGAATCAGAATTAGCAAAAGAATACATGCCACCTTGCGGCTTTGTATATAAACTTGTTCGCACATGCTTTCCTATTGGCACATTAAAACTAATGCTTCTTGGAAATTGCACACTTAAATTCACACCATCCATTTTACCCACTCTAATACCTACATAAGGCAAGTTTAAACGATTACCAAATGTAAATGAGCGTGCGTAACCCAATCTAAAACTAAAATATTTGTTTACAGTGAAATTATAAATCAAAGCAGAAGCGATGCGCGTTCTTCTGGTATAAGCATATCCTCTATCTTGCGTTACAAAAGGAGCAAACTCAGCATACAAAACAGTTCGTCTTCCAAAATTATAAATAGCTCTAACACCTAAAGAGGTTCTACTTAATTTATGATCATTTACTACGCCAGAAAACTTAGGTGTTACTGCCGAATATCCTCCAGTTAACAGTAAATGAAAGTTAGAGATAACTGTGGAATCCTTGTTATAATAGTCTTTTGTAAACAAAGGAGTGTTAAACCCTAATACAAATTGCCTAACCTGATAAGTCTTTAGTTTTTTGCCAACAAAATTAACATCACTTAAATCGCGTTTTCCTGTTCCATAAAAATCTGTATATACTAATGTGTTAAAATAATGTTTAGCTTGTTTTTTTACTTTTAGACCATCGTTTTTAAATGCTAAAAGCTTTGTGCTAAATAACACAAAGCCAATCAAAAGATATAACACCTTTGTTAATCGCATTATTCGGAAGAATTACCTTTTATGTTTTTAATTAATTCCTTTTTAAAATCTTCTTCTGCTCTTCTAATCAGAGCGATTTTTTTGATTGGTAAAACTTTTTTAAATTTCTCGTAATATTCTTTCGATAACTCGTATTCTTTTTGCTTCAACGTTAATTCAGCAACCAAATAAGCTTCTGCTTCTTTATCTGACACGTTGCTATAATCCACATCTCTAATAAATTGCTGACGAAATGATTTTTTTAAATTATCCGCTTTATCATTATACTCGTTATACAAAGGCCAAAATAATTGCGATTCCTGGTTAGATAAAGGCACTTTAGAACTTATAAACGTTACCCGCAAAGCATCAATTTTATCGCGTTTACTTCCAGGTTGCGCCATTGCCGAAAGTGCAATGATGCAAAACACACATATAAATATATATTTAGTTACCTGTTTCATTATAATTCATCTAATAAATCGTCTTCACTAATACTATCAACATGTAATTGATCTGTTGATGTTGTTTCTTTTTTTGAATTCAGCTGTTGATTTAATGTATTGACGTCAACCAAATCCATTAATTGCTCTTCATCAAAATTAGAAATCACTTTATTGTTATTTAAGATCTCTTGTCTTTCTAAACACGCTAATGTTTTACAATCTCCCATTTCTAGTGGTTTTTCGGAAGATTGATGTAAATAAAGTGATAATGAAATAATGAAAACAATACTAAACGCAAAAGCCATTTTTTTACCAAAAATAAAGTCCAATACAGAATTTAAAACAGATGCTTTAGTTTCTTTACCTGAATAAATTTTATTTTTTACGCGCTCTGCAACACTTTCAAAATAGGCATCAGAAGCAATAAATGGATTTGTTTTATCAAGAGCGTAAAGTGTTTTAAATTCTTTCAACTCTTCAGCTAATTCTACTTTATAATTAATGGCAGATTGCAAATGAGTTGTATATTCTGCCTCCAACTCAGCAGGAACAAAAGGTTTAATGCTTTGCAATTGAGTATAAGCTTCTAATTCAGCTTTGATTTCTAATTTATTTTCGGTTACAGCAAAGTAATCAGCAGGTATTGTAAATAAATTGTTTTTTGGAATGGAAGACAGAGTAGGAAATTCATTTAATTCTTCTTGCGACTCTAATTTTTTCCTTAATTTATCTTCAAACGACGCAAAATAATCAGATGGTAAACCAAAAGAATGCTTATCGTTATGATTTAACGGCAAGTTTGGTTCATCATTTAAATTATAGTCGTTGTTTTCCATTTGTACTGTTTGACCGTATTTTTCTAAAAAGGTTTAATTCGTTACTAAAAATTCTTCTATTTTCTTCGCAGCAATGTGATAAGATGCTTTTAAAGCTCCCACAGACGTTTCTAGTACTTCCGACATCTGTTCGTAAGGCATTTCTTCATAATAACGCATATTAAACACAATGCGTTGTTTTTCAGGCAAGGTTAAAATAGCTTGTTGTAATTTCAATTGAATTTCGTCACCACTAAAAAAAGTGTCACTTTCTAATGATTTAGACAATTGATATTCTATAGGATGAATAGAAGTTGTATTAGCTCTAGCTTTTTGCTTTAAAAAGGTTAATGATTCGTTTGTGGCAATGCGATATAGCCAAGTAAATAGCTGAGATTCTTCTTTAAAACCAGCTAAACCTTTCCAAACTTTAATAAAGGTGTTTTGAAGCACATCATCCGTATCATCGTGACTAATCACAATTTTACGAATATGCCAGTATAATTTTTGTTGGTATTTTTGAATGAGATGATGCAGCGCCATGTTTCGCGACGATTCTTCGCGGTATAAGGCTAATATTTCTTCATCTGAGTAATGCTGCATACGTTCTTGGACTTCAAGATAATAAAAAGGTTTAATCTGTGATAAAATAAATTTATAAAACCCACATAAAACAAAAAACCCCCACTAAATAAATAGAGGGGGTTTTTGAAAATTGGCATCGACATACTCTCCCAGGTTTTAGACCAAGTACCATCTGCGCAGGTGGGCTTAACTTCTCTGTTCGGAATGGGAAGAGGTGATCCCCACCGCTATAGACGCCATAAAGGGATTACGTATTTTAGTTTTGAGGCTAAAACAGTTAAATTGTAATAAAGTAACATATTTGAAAAAAGACACGAGTATCGAATTAAAAAGAAAAATATTGGATGCGCATAACAGAAAGCTTACGGGTAATTAGTATTACTCGGCTTTGACATTACTGCCTTTACACCTATAACCTATCAACGTCATAGTCTTTGACGACCCTTATAAAGAGAACTAATCTTGAGGTGAGTTTCGCACTTAGATGCTTTCAGCGCTTATCTCATCCACACATAGCTACCCAGCGATGCCTCTGGCGAAACAACTGGTACACTAGCGGTATGTCCGACTCGGTCCTCTCGTACTAGAGTCAGCGCCTCTCAATTCTCTAACGCCCACAACAGATAGGGACCGAACTGTCTCACGACGTTCTGAACCCAGCTCGCGTGCCACTTTAATCGGCGAACAGCCGAACCCTTGGGACCTTCTCCAGCCCCAGGATGTGACGAGCCGACATCGAGGTGCCAAACCCTCCCGTCGATATGAGCTCTTGGGAAGGATCAGCCTGTTATCCCCAGCGTACCTTTTATCCTATGAGCGATGGCCCTTCCATGCGGAACCACCGGATCACTATATCCTACTTTCGTACCTGCTCGACTTGTCGGTCTCACAGTCAAGCTCCCTTATGCTATTGCGCTCTACGTACGGTTACCAAGCGTACTGAGGGAACCTTTGAAAGCCTCCGATACCCTTTCGGAGGCGACCACCCCAGTCAAACTACCCATCAAACAATGTCCTCTTTGCAGAGTTAGACTCCAAGTAAGTAAAGGGTGGTATTTCAACGTTGGCTCCACAAACACTAGCGTGCCCGCTTCACAGTCTCCCACCTATCCTACACATCACTTACCCGAAATCAATGTTAAACTATAGTAAAGGTGCATGGGGTCTTTCCGTCCCGTTGCGGGTAATCAGCGTCTTCACTGATACCACAATTTCACCGAGCTCGCGGCTGAGACAGTGCGGAGATCGTTACACCATTCGTGCAGGTCGGAACTTACCCGACAAGGAATTTCGCTACCTTAGGACCGTTATAGTTACGGCCGCCGTTTACCGGGGCTTCAATTCAAAGCTTCGCTTACGCTAACCTCTCCTCTTAACCTTCCGGCACCGGGCAGGTGTCAGGCCTTATACTTCACCTTTCAGTTTTGCAAAGCCCTGTGTTTTTGTTAAACAGTCGCCACCGCCATTTCTCTGCGGCCACCATTGCTGGTGGCACCCTTTTTCCCGAAGTTACAGGGTTAATTTGCCTAGTTCCTTAGCCGCGGATCACTCGAGCGCCTTAGTATATTCTACTTGACTACCTGTGTCGGTTTGCGGTACGGGTTGTATTCACCTGAAGCTTAGAAGATTTTCTTGGCAGTATGCTTGGGGTCAATGCCTTTGTCTGACGACTCTGGCTACTTTCATGTTTCAGAAGCTATGCGGATTTGCCTACATAACCTAAACCTACGCACTTAAACGAACTATTCCGTCAGTTCGCTGACCTTACGCGCCTGCGTCTCTCCATCGCAGTGATACAAGTACTGGAATATTAACCAGTTGTCCATCGATTACGCCCTTCGGCTTCACCTTAGGTCCCGACTGACCCTGAATCGATTATCGTTGTTCAGGAAACCTTAGTCTATCGGCGAATAGGTTTCTCGCCTATTTTATCGTTACTTATGCCTACATTTGCTTTTCTAACCGCTCCAATAGCGCTCACGCAACTTCTTCTACGCAGTTAGAATGCTCCCCTACCACTTAAATAAATTTAAGTCCAAAGCTTCGGTACTATTCTTGATGCCCGAGTATCGTCCACGCACGACCGCTCGACCAGTGAGCTGTTACGCACTCTTTAAATGAATGGCTGCTTCCAAGCAAACATCCTGGCTGTCAATGCAGTCGCACCACGTTATATCAACTTAGAATAGATTTGGGGACCTTAGCTGTTGGTCTGAGTTCTCTCTCTTTCGTCATTGGACCTTAGCACCCAATGGCTCACTGCAGTGTATATCTGTTAGCATTCGGGTTTGTCAGGACTTGGTAGGAATCGCTTCCCCGCATCCAATCAGTAGCTCTACCTCTAACAGACTCTACCACCACGCTGCCCCTAAAGGCATTTCGGGGAGTACGAGCTATTTCCTAGTTTGATTAGCCTTTCACCCCTACCCACAGGTCATCCGGAAGCTTTTCAACGCTTATCGGTTCGGTCCTCCACTCCGTGTTATCGGAGCTTCAACCTGCCCATGGGTAGATCACAAGGTTTCGCGTCTACCTCCACTGACTATACGCCCTATTCAGACTCGCTTTCGCTGCGGTTGACGGGCCTTAAACCCTTAACCTTGCCAATGAAGAGTAACTCGTAGGCTCATTATACAAAAGGCACGCCGTCACCCCACTTAGGGCTCCGACCGCTTGTAAGCGCATGGTTTCAGGTTCTATTTCACTCCGCTGTTCGCGGTTCTTTTCACCTTTCCTTCACAGTACTAGTTCACTATCGGTATCTTGGGAGTATTTAGCCTTACCGGATGGTGCCGGCAAATTCCTACAGGGCGTCTCCGACCCCGCAGTACTCAGGATACTACTAGGTATATAAATTATGTCGTGTACGGGATTATCACCCTCTTTGATCGGCCTTTCCAAACCTATTCCACTATAATATATAAGTCCACATTGTAGTCCTATAACCCCAGTGTTGCCGTAACAACACTGGTTTGGGCTGTTCCGCGTTCGCTCGCCACTACTTACGGAATCATTATTTATTTTCTCCTCCTCCGCCTACTTAGATGTTTCAGTTCAGCGGGTTTGCTTCTCATCTTACGATGGATAATATGTCTTCAACATACTGGGTTGTCCCATTCGGAAATCTAGGGATATAATGAGTATTTGCCTCTCCCCCTAGCTTATCGCAGCTTATCACGTCCTTCTTCGCCTCCAAGATCCAAGGCATCCTCCATGCGCCCTTATTTACTTTCTTATGTTATGCTTAACGCATCTTAATATTTCTACTTGTTTAATTTGATCACAAAACATCACTGTTTTGCTCTCGTGTCTTTCTCAATATGTCAAAGAACTGGATTTTTAATTACGAATTTAGAATTCAGAATTACGAATTAAAATGGTGGAGAATAACGGATTCGAACCGTTGACCCCCTGCGTGCAAGGCAGGTGCTCTAGCCAGCTGAGCTAATCCCCCAATTGCGAGTGTTAAATGTAGTCCCGAGCGGATTTGAACCGCTGACCCCTACATTATCAGTGTAGTGCTCTAACCAACTGAGCTACGGGACTATTTTAATTTGGCAATTTGACAATTTGACAATTTGATAATTACATTTTCAAATCAACTAATTGTCTCATCGACTCATTGTCCGTACCTCATTAATTAAAGCCCACTTGGCTCGTTTTTGGGTTTTGTTTTTTTTAATTCCAGTAATAAATTGATTCCAAAAAAATAGCAGTAACTCTATTAAAAGAGTTTCTATCTGTTACACTTAAGTGCTAGACACTTCTCCAGAAAGGAGGTATTCCAGCCGCACCTTCCGGTACGGCTACCTTGTTACGACTTAACACCAGTTATCAAGTTTACCCTAGGCAGCGCCTTGCAGCTACTGACTTTAGATACCCTCAACTTCCATTGTTTGACGGGCGGTGTGTACAAGGCCCGGGAACGTATTCACCGCGCCATTGCTGATGCGCGATTACTAGCGAATCCAGCTTCATGAAGTCGAGTTGCAGACTTCAATCCGAACTGAGATCGGTTTTTAGAGATTAGCATCACATCGCTGTGTAGCTGCCCGTTGTACCGACCATTGTAGCACGTGTGTAGCCCTGGACGTAAGGGCCGTGATGACTTGACGTCGTCCCCACCTTCCTCACCGTTTGCACGGGCAGTTTCGTTAGAGTTCCCGACATTACTCGCTGGTAACTAACAATAGGGGTTGCGCTCGTTGCGGGACTTAACCCAACACCTCACGGCACGAGCTGACGACAGCCATGCAGCACCTAGTTTCGCGCCATTGCTGGAAGATCCCTTTCAGGACCGGTCGCTAACTTTCAAGCCCAGGTAAGGTTCCTCGCGTATCATCGAATTAAACCACATGCTCCTCCGCTTGTGCGGGCCCCGTCAATTCCTTTGAGTTTCACCGTTGCCGGCGTACTCCCCAGGTGGATTACTTATCGCTTTCGCTTGGTCGCTGACGGTCATATTGCCAACAACGAGTAATCATCGTTTACGGTGCGGACTACCAGGGTATCTAATCCTGTTTGATCCCCGCACTTTCGTGCCTCAGCGTCAGTTATAGTTTCGTTAGCTGCCTTCGCAATCGGTGTTCTATGACATATCTAAGTATTTCACCACTACATGTCATATTCCGCCAACGTCATCTATACTCTAGACTTGCAGTATCAATGGCAGTTTCTTTGTTAAGCAAAGAGATTTCACCACTGACTTACAGGTCCGCCTACGCACCCTTTAAACCCAATGAATCCGGATAACGCTTGCATCCTTCGTCTTACCGCGGCTGCTGGCACGAAGTTAGCCGATGCTTATTCTTACCATACTATCAACCGAGTACACGTACTCGGGTTTTCTCTAGTATAAAAGCAGTTTACAACCCATAGGGCCGTCATCCTGCACGCGGCATGGCTGGTTCAGAGTTGCCTCCATTGACCAATATTCCTTACTGCTGCCTCCCGTAGGAGTCTGGTCCGTGTCTCAGTACCAGTGTGGGGGTTAGTCCTCTCAGATCCCCTACTGATCGTCGCCTTGGTGAGCCGTTACCTCACCAACTAGCTAATCAGACGCATACTCATCTCAAACCGCCGGAGCTTTCAAAATCAAATGATGCCATTCAATTTATTACGGGGTATTAATCTCTCCTTCGAAAGGCTATCCCCTGTTTAAGGTAGATTGTATACGTGTTACGCACCCGTGCGCCGGTCGCCACCAGTTATTGCTAACCGTGCTGCCCCTCGACTTGCATGTATTAAGCCTGCCGCTAGCGTTCATCCTGAGCCAGGATCAAACTCTCCATTGTAAAAGTAATTTGATCTAGATATTCATATCTAGGAATGTCTGTTCAGGGTCTAGCATGTAATTATGATAAAAGTATCACTACTCTTATCTTCAGATGTACACTCCTTATTCAGAGTTATCTGCTACATTTTTTGGTTTCAATTTTTTCAAAGAACTTAGTTAGTTAACTAACTTAATATATCTTTCGTAGTCTTCGCTATTTCTAACTTTCTCTACTAATAAATCTCTTAATGAACGTCCGCTATTTTCATTTGCGGGCTGCAAAATTACATATCCTTTTCCTAACCACCAAATTTATTTTTAATTTTCTTAAAAATATTTTTGTCTCCTACTCCTCTCACTTTACAACCTCAAATAACGGGCTGCAAATGTAATAAGTTTTTATTACTAGCAATAAAAAATGTGGTATTTTAGAAATTATGCCAAACATGTTAATTTGATAGATATAAGTGACTTGATTGTCGCTCAATAGCAAGGAAAATCAAGAGAATTTATTCATGAAGTTTGATGCTATTACTGAATTACAACATAAAATATCGTAAATTGTAAATTCGTGAATACCCAATTTTATTTAAAAAATTATTGTTGAGCGTTTTTATAAAGATAAAATGCTACAAAAGAAAAAATAATATTAGGGATCCAAACTGCCAGCAAAGCATGATCAAATGTTCCTGAAGTAGCAAAAGTGGTGGATATATGCATGAATAAAATATAAACGCAACTTAACACCAAGCCTAGCGCAATATGTAGCCCAACACCACCTCTTATTTTACGTGAAGAAATAGAAACACCAATGATGGTTAAGATAAAAGTAGCAAATGGAAATGCTGTTCGTTTATACATTTCTACTTCAAAAAATTCAATTCTACTTGATCCTTTTAACTTCTCTTTGGCAATAAATTCTTTTAACTCGAAATATGGCAATACCTCTATTTTACTTTGAAATCTCACCATATCTTTCGGTGAAAAATCAATCTTAATTGTTTTTGAGGGCGTAAAACGATGTGTTTCTTTATAAACATGTTTAGGCATGCCTGCCTTCGCAGAATCGATAGTTGAATAAATCAATTCCCTTTCAAATACATTAGTTAAATACCACGAACCAGCAATACTGTCCCATTTCATACTTTCTGCTTTTAGCATGGAAATTTGTTTATTATTTGCGATTTTTCGATGCTTATATTATGGGCTGTATTCGAGAAATTATCATAATCAGCCATATATAAAGATGTGCCAGGAGAAAGTTGTCGATGGATGTTTCGCTCCTCTGTATTATAACCGTTATTAATGTATTTATCTTCAAAACCAATACGCACTCTATTGGATTTAGGAATTACAAAATGATTTAAAATTAATGACATGATAGTAATCAATGCAGCGCCAATCATATATGGGCGAAGGATTCTTCTGAAGCTTGTGCCACTCGATAAAATGGCTACAAACTCTGTTTTATATGCCATTTTAGAAGTAAATAAAATAACTGCAATAAACGTAAATAGTGGGCTAAATAAATTACCGTAGTAAGGAATGAAATTTAAGTAATGCTCAAAAATTATTTCTTCGATTGGTATTTTATCAGCAACAAATGTTTGCAGTTTCTCAGAAATATCAAACACAATAAATATGCATAACATCAAAGAGATAGAAAAGAAAAACGTTCCTATGAATCTCTTAAGTATATATTTATCTAATATTTTGAGCATTTAATTAATCGTGTTTGTAATTATAAAAGTAACAAAATAGTTACAGATGTGTTTTATTATTAATAACTGTTTTATTATAATATTGGATATACGATTTTAAATAGTCTTCTTGTTTACGGTATTTATTAGCGGAATCAAATAAATTTTGCGTCAATAAACTATCCTTTTTATAATTAAATACTTGTTCCAAGTTTAAATTATTAAACACATAATACATTGAATCATTAGTTAAATAATAATTTCCAGAGTTAAAATGAATAGAATAATTAGAAGGTTGATTACAAAACAAGTTACCAAAAGCAAAATAAGGCTTGTTGTATCCTATATAATCTAAAATACTTGGCATAATATCAATTTGTTGAATCAACTATTACTTAATCCTTTTAAAATACTGTCTGAAGGGCAAAAAACATTACTGGAATTTGATGATGTCCAACATCATTGTTGTAAAAATTATCCTTGAGATACTTGTATGGTCTGGTGTTAAAACAAATAATGTGTTATTATACCAAGGCATTTTTTTGCTGATTCGAAAGAATTTCGATAAAGCATAATCTGTGTAGCCAATACTTTCAATAATCTCGAGCGATGTCTTTGGGAACTTATTAGTATATTTTTCGGGAACTTTAAACGGATGATGCGAACTCAACGTAAATATAGCCGCCAAAAAAGGACTTGAATAAGTGTTTACAGTTTTTGCGGTGTATTGTAAAAAAGGCTCATCCCAAATACCCCAATTATTATCAAAATCTGATTCATTATTATACTCAGTTCTTCCATAATAATTTACAAAACCAGATAAATTAGCATAAGAATCAAAATTCATTGTGCCATTTGTTCCTCCATGAAAAAAAGACGTTTGATAACCTTCACCTTTTAACAGAGAAGCCATGCTTGTTAGTTTATTTCCACTATATGAAGAATTAATATAAGGATTGGGCATTAAATTAGGAAATGAAGAAAGAACTGCAGGGATACCTTCGATAGAAGTTCCAGCATTGGATATAGCATTTTTAAAAACAAGAGAGTGCTGCATTAAGCTATCTAAAAAAGGAGTGTAACTTTTACTTTTACCAAGACCAGTATATTCTTTTGAAAAACTTTCAAGAATAATAATCACAACATTTTTTTTAGCAAATGTCTTGTCTTTATGTTCTTTAATGGGATTAACCGTATTAAATGCAACTTGTTCATCAACAACCTTTATTTCACTTAAATTTGTTTTATCCATCGTTAACAAAATGGAAAATGGCGTATTGATAACAATATCAATATAATTAGCAGAAGCATACTTACCAGCATCAATAAACTGAATAGGCACTCTCGCCAACCCTCTAAAACTAACAAAACTTACTCCTAAAATAACGAGAGACACAGCACTGATTTGCAGTTTTTGAACACCAGAATAATTACCTGTTAATGCAGTTTTAGAGCGTAGTAAATAATTATGTGCTCGTACAAAAACAAATAGCAATACGATGTACAATAACAAAACATCCCAATAGTCTTTAATAAAAGAAGGCAATAAAGTAGCAATATCTATTTGCCTCCAAATAATTGATTTAAAGTATCAAATGTAGAACGCTTCCTGATAAATGGATAATAACCAAAATCTATACAATTAGTGAGTAAAAACACTGAGTTAAATAGCAAAAACAAAAAATTGTTTATTTTTTGAAGCCATACATTATTGGCAAAAACAAATGGCAATAAAGAAATGACTATGAATAAAATATTACAAACCACTATAGAAAAAGCATCAAATCTAGTTCCATAATAAAACAATTTCAACATCTCACCTATACTTAGGTTAGGAAAATAAGAAAAACAAGTTATACAAACACAACTCTGCACAAAAAATACATCACAAAAACAAGTAACAACTGTTTTAAGAGTAAGGTAATTCTTTTATTATAAGAGTTCATTGACAATATTTAAAGACAGTTTTTACAACCTTTGCGCTAATTGTTTAACCATTTTATTTTTCCAATCGTAAAACGTACCATCAATAATTCTATTTCTAGCTTCGGTAACAAGCCATAAATAAAATGCGAGGTTATGAATACTGGCGATTTGAGCTGCTAAAAACTCCCCGCAAACTAATAAATGGCGTAAATATGCTTTGGTATAAACCTTGTCAACATAGCTAGTTCCATTTTCATCCAATGGAGAAAAATCATTTTTCCATTTTTCATTTTTAATATTAATGATTCCATTTTGCGTGAATAATAAACCATGACGCGCATTACGCGTTGGCATCACACAATCAAACATATCAATACCTAATGCAATACATTCTAAAATATTAACTGGCGTGCCAACTCCCATTAAATAACGGGGTTTATCTTCAGGCAAAATATCGCACACTATTTCTGTCATAGCATACATGTCTTCTGCTGGTTCGCCAACAGATAAACCACCAATAGCATTTCCTTCCGCATTTTTAGAAGCAATAAATTCAGCAGATTGTATTCGTAAATCTTTATATACAGACCCTTGCACAATTGGAAATAATGCTTGCGGATAACCATATTTTGGTTCCGTTTCATTAAAACGAGCAATACATCTATCCAACCAACGATGCGTTAATCCTAAGGATTTTTTGCATACTTATAGTCGCATGGATAAGGTGTACATTCATCAAACGCCATCATAATATCAGCGCCAATGGTACGCTCAATATCCATTACACTTTCGGGGGTAAATAAATGTTTACTGCCATCAATGTGTGATTTAAACGTTGCTCCTTCTTCGGTTAGTTTACGTGAATTAGCTAATGAAAACACTTGATATCCGCCACTATCCGTTAAAATTGGCTTTTCCCATCCATTAAATTTATGCAAACCACCTGCGCCTTCCAGCACTTCTAAGCCTGGTCGTAAGTATAAGTGATAGGTATTTCCTAAAATAATTTGAGCTTTAATGTCATCTCTTAATTCGTGCTGATGTACTGCTTTTACTGTAGCAGCGGTGCCAACAGGCATAAAAATAGGAGTTTGTATTTGACCATGAGCGGTTTCAATAATACCCACTCTGGCTTTTGATTGTTTGTCTTTATGAAGAAGCGAAAATTTCAATGCTAATTTTTTTGCGTAAAGATACATTTTTAACTAAAAGAGTTATTGAATTGAAAAATTAGTAGCCTGTTTTTACCACTTATTAGCAAAAAACAACCAGATACAAAGTACAAATGTAAAGTTCTGTTAAAAGCACTGCTTTGGCACAAGCATTGGAATTAGGTATACAACTAACAATAAAAAATAATATCATGAAAATCTCTATTAAAACATTAACTACTATTTGTACAGTAATTATTAGTTTAAGTTTAACCGCTCAGCGAAATCATAACGGCGGTAGTAACTCACCTCAACCACAAAATAATCCTCAACCAAATCAAAACAATAATCAAAATGATAAACATGGTTGGTCAGGAAATAATCATCATCCAAATTGGGGCGGAAGTGTAAATATTCACATTGGAGGTTTTCCAGCCGTTTATCCGAATAATTACGGATACGGTTATGGATATAACAACTACTACAGCATTAAAAAAGCAGCAAGGAATTCTATCCGTCAATCGGCTAATGTTATCAGACAAGCTTTACAGTTTAGTGATTGGAATGATACTTACTCTCCTTGGTTAGCAAAAGCAATTCGTCACCAACAATATGCTAAGCAATTATATTTTTGGGGAGATTATTCAGGTTCTTTAAATCATGCTGAACGTGCTGGATTTTTAGCTTGGAATACCTTAAGTTACTTTAATAATGCTTATGGATATGACGACGGTTTTGCAGGAAGTAATTATCCTAATCCATATAGCGACCCAAACAATCCATATTACAGACAAAGTAATCCAAATACTACAAACAACCAAAACACAAGTTCTAATGAAGATTTTGGGTATAGAAAAAGTAATACAGATAAAACGAATGAAGAAAGTGGTTCAGTAAAAAAAGAAAATCAATCTGCACCAGCAAATACACAAAAAGCAGATAAAGCTCAATTAGATGGTTCGTTACCTCAAAGTAAATTAAACGATAAAGAGCTTTTAAAAACAAACGTAAAAGATTTGGATATTGAGTAATTCAAATAATAATATCTTAAAAAAGTCCGGCTAATGTAGTCGGACTTTTTTATTTATATTTAACGCATGTTTCAAAAAGTTCCTAATTATATTTTAGCCATCATTAGCGGATTATTGTTTAGTGCTGGTTGGTTTGCACCTTTAACTTTTTTATTATTTTTTGCGTGGGTTCCGTTATTTATTATTGAAGATAGAATTTCAAATAGTGATAGTATCAAACGCAAAAAATTAAAAATTACTTGGTTAAGCTACTTCGCATTTTTCATTTGGAATATTTGCGTGACTTGGTGGATATATTATGCGTCTTTTGGTGGTGCTGCCATGGCCATAGTTTGCAATCCCATTTTTATGTGTGTTGTATTTATGATTTGGCATAACTTAAAACGTCGCATCAATAAACCTTGGGCTATTTGGTTATTGATTCCTATTTGGTTAGGATATGAATACGGTCACACCCTATGGGATTTAACTTGGAGTTGGTTGATATTAGGAAATGCCTTTGCCTTTAATCATAACTGGATTCAATGGTACGAATTTACTGGCACATCAGGTGGAAGTTTGTGGGTACTAGTTGTCAATATTTTATTTTTCAACGTTATTAAAAATTCAAATTATAAGATTAAACAATTTGCCAAGCCTGCTGCATTTATTATTTCACCAATTGCAGTTTCGTTTTTAATTTTATCAATTAGCAATAATCCAACAAATTCTACTGGTAGTTATAAAACAGTTATTGTTCAGCCTAACGTTGATCCCTACAATGATAAATTTTATGTAGAACCTCAAATTCAATTACAAAATTTATTAGTTCAGTTAAATGGTAAACTAGACGCATCTGTTGATTTTTTAGTATTACCAGAAACATTTTTAACAGAATCTTTTACAGAAGGTCTTGAAAACGAATCGTACTCTCTTCATTTTTTAGTAGATAGTGTTTTAGCATTATACCCCAAATTAACCATTATTACTGGCGCTGGGACTTTTGGTGTTTATAAACCTGGAGATAACGTTAGTTCTACTGCACGCAGAGATGGCAATTCAGAAAACTTTTTTGATTCGTTTAATACTGGAATTCAATTAAATAAAGATGGTATTTCATACTATCACAAATCGAAATTAGTTCCTGGCGTGGAACGCATGCCTTTTCCTGCATTATTTAAACCTTTAGAAAGTTTTGCCATTGATTTAGGTGGAACAATGGGAAGTTTAGGCACGCAAGATGAAAGAGGTGTGTTTTATAGTCATGATAAAAAAGTGTGTATTGCCCCTGTTATTTGCTACGAAAGTGCTTATTCTGATTATGTAGCAGATTATGTAAGAAATGGTGCTAACCTTATTTTTATTTTAACCAATGATGGATGGTGGGATACAAGCCCTGGCCATCGCCAGCATTTAGCTTATTCGAGATTGCGCGCTATTGAAACTCGCAGAGAAGTTGCGCGTTGTGCTAACACTGGTATTTCTTGCTTTGTAACACCTTACGGAGAAATAGAACAAGCAACGCCATTTTGGGAGCAAGCTATTATCAGTAAAAGCATGACTCCAAACAATCATCAAACAATATTTGTGAAGTTTGGAGATATTATCTCTTATTCTTCGGCTTTTTTAGCAATATTATTATTTATTTGGAGTCAAATATTACGTTTTAAGAAGTCTTAATTATTCGTAAATTTGGGTCGTTAATATTAAAAACACAAAACAAAACACTATATATGGAAAAATTTGATGTAACCATTATTGGTTCTGGTCCTGGAGGATACGTTGCAGCTATTCGTTGTGCGCAATTAGGAATGAAAACTGCCTTAATTGAAAAATACCCAACTTTAGGGGGCACTTGCTTAAACGTAGGCTGTATACCTTCAAAAGCATTATTGGACTCATCTGAACATTTTCACAATGCAGTTCATAATTTTAAAGAGCATGGAATTGATATCAATGCTCCTAAAGTAAATATTAAACAAATGATTGAACGCAAGCGTGGTGTTGTAAAAATGACATGCGACGGGATCAATTTTTTAATGAAAAAAAATAAAATTACGGTTTATACTGGCGTTGGAAGTTTCGAATCTAAAACAGTCATTAATATTACTAAAGCTGATGGAACTAAAGAACAAATTGAAACAGGAAAAGCGATTATTGCTACTGGCTCAAAACCATCAACATTACCGGGCATTACAATAGATAAAAAAAGAATTATTACTTCAACCGAGGCGCTTGAAATGACTGAAGTTCCAAAGCATTTAATTGTTATTGGTGGTGGTGTTATTGGTTTAGAGTTAGGAAGTGTTTATGCACGTTTAGGCTCACAAGTTTCGGTTGTTGAATTTATGGATCGCTTAATTCCAGGAATGGATGCGGGCTTAGGAAAAGAATTACAACGAGTGATGAAGAAAGATTTGAAAGTAGAATTTTTCATGAAACACAAAGTTGAAAGCGTTGTTTCAAAAGGTAAAGAAGTAACCGTTACTGCTGATAATGGCAAAGGTGAAAAAATTGAAATCAAAGGTGATTATGTATTAATGGCTGTTGGCCGTAAACCATACACTGACGGGTTAAATTTAGAAAAAGCTGGTGTGAAATTAGACGCTCGTGGAAGAGTGGAAGTTGACAAACACTTAAAAACAAGTGCAGATAATATTTACGCGATTGGTGATGTAGTGGTTGGTGCGATGTTAGCTCACAAAGCAGAAGAAGAAGGTGTATTTGTTGCTGAGCAATTAGCTGGTCAAAAACCACATATTGATTATAATTTAATTCCAGGTGTTGTTTATACTTGGCCTGAAGTGGCGGCAGTTGGACAAACAGAAGAGCAATTGAAAGAAAAAGGCATTAAATATAAAGTTGGTTCTTTCCCATTCAAAGCAAGCGGAAGAGCTCGTGCTAGTATGGACACAGACGGTTTTGTAAAAGTATTAGCTGACGAAACAACTGATGAAATTTTAGGAGTACACATGATTGGTCCACGTACGGCTGATATGATTGCAGAAGCGGTTGTAGCAATGGAATATAAAGCAAGCGCTGAAGATATTTCTCGTATGAGTCATGCACATCCAACATTCACAGAAAGCTTAAAAGAAGCTGCTTTAGATGCTACTGGAAAACGTGCTTTACATATTTAAGTAAGAAATAAAAATTAAGAAATAGAGGCAGATTAAAAATTTAATCTGCCTCTTTTAATAAAGAAAACTATGACTGAAGAATTAGACCCAAAAACATACCCAATTGGTAAAGCGCAAAATCGTGAATTCACCAAAGAAGTTTTATATCAATCTATTTTAATGATTGAATCTGCACCTTTAAGATTGTGTCAGCGCATTACAACATTAAACGAAGAAGAATTAGAATTAAAATACCGCGAAGGCAGTTGGACAGTTAGGCAAATTGTACATCATGTAGCCGATTCACACATGAATATGTGGATTCGTTTTAAACATGCGCTTACGCAAGATAATCCAACGATTCAACCTTATAACCAAAATGTTTGGGCAGATTCAGCTGATTATAAATCGGCGCCCTTGGAAAGTTCATTGTTAATTTTTGAAGGCGTTCAAATGCGTTTCTCCAATTTATTAAAAACCATGAACGAAGCGGATTTTAAAAGGACTTACATGCATCCTGAATATAACAAACAATTTGTTTTAGGAGAAGTAGTGCAATTATACGCCTGGCATGGCATGCATCATGTAGCACAAATTGAAGGAATTTTTAAGTAAAATTGAAAATCTAAATAACAAAAAATCCTTCTTCGTTAAACGAAGAAGGATTTTTTGTTGAATGATATAGATTTGTTTTTTATTTTAAAAATGTATCTATCGAAAAAATATTAGATAAAGGAATATGTTCAATTAAACTTGATAATTGACTTTCATCTGTTGCTAATATTTCGGTTGCTGGAATAAATTTAATTCTTCCCTCGTGTTCGCCATTTATAATGGTGCCATATTTTCTAATCCCGTTAGTTAATATGATCATTGCTTGCGTTGTATTCATGATTTATTGTTTTTATTACTTTTAATTAGGCAAACCTAGTGCCAAAAAGTAATAAAATGATTAAGCTAAGGTTATCAAACTGTAAATGCTTGATTATAATGAGTTAAGCTCGCCTCAAAAATTGAATTTTAACATTTTGAAAGTATTAATGTACTTAATTCAATAACTACTAAATAGGTTTAATAAAATAAAAAGCATAAAAAAAGTCCGTTTACTAATGGCAAACGGACTTTTAATTTTATAGAAAGATGATTACATATGAGAATCTAACTTACCAGCTAAAATGTTTTTTGCAGCAACACCAACGTGTTTTTCTACTACCTCTCCATTTTTAAAGAATAATAATGTAGGAATGTTTCTGATGCCGTATTTTGCAGAGATACCTGAATTGTTATCTACGTTTACTTTACCAATAACTGCTTTTCCTGCATATTCTGTAGATAATTCTTCAACTACTGGACCAACCATACGGCAAGGACCACACCACTCTGCCCAAAAATCTACTAATACTGGTTTGTCTGATTTTAATACTAATTCTTCGAAGTTAGCGTCTGTTATTTCTAATGCCATTTTATTTGTGTTTTAAGCCTGCCTCTCGGCAAACGGGGTTTATATTTTTTTGAATTACTAAATTAACTCTGTTACACCCAATAATCAAACTTTAAACCAAATAGTTTTCCATGCCTTTTTGACATTATTTGAGTAAAGTCACATGACCAATCATACTATGTTTTTCACTTAAAACGTCTGTTACCTGAGCTTTCCAAACATAAACCTCTTGTTTTGTGGATTCAAAATCACCTTTTCCCTTAATACTGCCATCCCAAGCATTATTTATGTCATCTGTTTCAAAAACCAAAGCACCCCATCTATCAAATACTTGCATTTTAAAAGTTGCAATACCTACTCCAACTGCTTTAAAACCATCATTAGTTCCATCGCTATTTGGTGTAAAAGCATTTGGCACATAAATTACATACGCTGGTTTAATTTCTATTTGTTTGATAATAGAATCTCTGCAACCATAAGAATTAACGGCAACCTGCATAATTGACACTGTTTTTGCCACATCTGTATTAAAAGTGTAATTAAAATTAGGTGTATTTCTTATGCTACCATCATTAAAAATGTATTTAATAGTACTTGCTCCAATCGATCTGTCTTCCACTTCTATCATTGGCGTGGTGATTTCTACCTCTTCTGGTGTCACATTAAAATTAGCCACTGGAACAGGATATACATTTACCAAACTTGGCATGGTGGAACTGCTTACACAACCGCTATCTGACACTACTTTTAAAATCACATTATAATTTCCAGTTGAGTAGCAGTGTGTGGGATTTTGAGAATAATCAGGATTACTATTATCTCCAAAATCCATTGATGTGTAACGATGTTTCCACTTCCAATAGTTGAGTTGTTGATAAACTGAACACATAAACTTGGACAGCCCGTATTATTTTGCGCTGCAAATAAAGCAGATGGTGTAGCGTTTACATATGCTGATTTAATAATACTATTAGTACAACCATATTGTGTTTGCACTTCTAGTTTTACGCCATAGTTTCCAGATTGTAAATAAATGTATTGAGGATTTTGTTGATTATTGTCTATCAAATTATCTCCATTAAAATCCCATGCATAAGATGTAATGATTCCATCGCTACTCGTTGCCAAGCTTGTAAAATGAGAGCTTGTAGGCATGCAAGCAGATGGTACAGAAAAATTAGCAGTAGGATTATAGTGCACCACTACTGGATTTAAATTTTGATTAACGCAACTGTTATTTGAAATTGCCATTAATCGGGTTTGTTGTGTGCCAGCAGTGGGGTAAATATGACTTGGATTAGCCGTTGAATCATCTATCGTTCCATTGTTTTCAAAATCCCAACGATATTTAATAATAGTGCCACTAGCAATACTACTTTGATTACTAAACTGAGTTGCTTGATTTAAACAGGTAGTAGTTGATTGAAAATTAACCGTTGGTTTTGGATGTACCGTTACTAATTGTGAAACAGAATTTACACAACCAAAATTACTAGAAGTAATTAATGTAACATTAAAACTTCCAAAGCCATTATATAGATGAGAAGGATTAGCTAATAAAGAAGATGTATTGTCGCCAAAAGCCCATTGGTTATTTACAATTTGGCCACTTGCAATGGTTGATTGATTTGTAAATGTCATTTGAGTTCCTTCACAAACTGGAGAAGCATTAAATTGCGCAACAGGATTTGGATAAACCGTAACAACTAATGTGCGAGTTGCTGAACAATTTAAATTGGAGATAGCCATCAACTGTGTTGTGTAAGTTCCAGGATTACTAAATATGTTACTTGCTGTTTGATTTGTATTATCAGGTGTTCCATCTGATGTGTAATCCCAGATGTAATTTGAAATACTTCCACTTACAATGGACGAAGTATTTACATAATTAGTTGCATTACCTTCACATACATTATTGGCTGTAAACATCACATTTGGCAATGGATTCACGGTAACTTGTTGTGAGATGCTATTGCTACAATTTGAATTGGTAGTAATATTTAAGGTTACATTATAAGTTCCTGCATTAGCATATTGATGTGTTGGCTGATTTAATAAGGATTGTGTGCCATCACCAAATTGCCAAGTTGTATTGGTTATAAAACCTGTAGTAACCGTTGAGGAATTAGTGAAACTTGTTTGTCCATATAAACACACATTGTTAGCTACAAAAGCTGCTGTTGGCAAAGGACTAATCGTTACGGGAACAATAGCAGTATCTCTGCAACCCATATTACTTGTTACAATTAACTGTGCGTTATAAGTTCCATTGTTAATGTAATTGTTTAATCCATTTTGCGTATTAGAGGTATTGCCATCTCCGTATGTCCAATTGTTGGAAGTGATACTTCCGCTAGTGATATTACTTGTATTTATAAAACCAATGGTATGAGTACAAGCAGAAGGTTGAACTGAAATAAAATTTGCATTTGGTTTTGGGAACTCCGTTAACAAATAAGTTATGGTTGGGCCGGGACAACCAGTTACAGTGGTCAAATTTAATGTATAAAAACCAGGAGTTCCTGTTGTTAATAATTGTCCTGTTGCTGGAGTTCCATTTGGTAATGTCCAATTATACGTTGCAAACCCAACAGGTGCTGCCAATTGAATAGTTGAACCTTGACATAAAATATTGTTTTGAGTAATATTAAAATTTGAGCAACTTCCGTCGATATAGGCGTAAGCATAATGTCCTCCTAACGAACAATCTTGTGTTGTAAATCTAATAGTAACGTCTTGCCCAATGTAATTAGTTAAATCTACACTAACATTTGTCCAAGGTTTGTATACTACATTAGCGCAATTTGTAGAATTAACGAAGCCTGGAATATTTTGTCCAGCAGCTACATTATAATAGGTACAAGGAATTTGCACGCCATTAGAATCTAACATTTCAATTTCAAATTTTGGTTGATCTGCTGTTGCGTGCCCAGGATCTTGAAAAACAACTGCATAGCGATAGGTGAAATTTGCATTAGCCGATGTCACACTAAATGTTTGCTCTAATCTATCTGCAATACCACCCGTGCCGTTGTTTCCTAATCTCACAGAAAAGTTGCAACCTGCCGAAACAACTGGAAATCCTCCGCAAGCATCAAGACCTGCGCCAGATGTAACTAATTGAGCACCGCCAGCATTTTGACAACAACCTAAAGCATTATATAATGGATTATAGCCTGTTGAAGTTGTCCAACCGTTTAGATTTCCAGATTCGAAATCAATGTTAGTACATGCTTGTTGTGGAGTGTTTGGTTGACCTGAGATACGTTGAGGAGAGAAGTACGTATCGCGAATATAATCTCGCTGATGAGCATAAATGAATTCAGGCAAATCATTTACTGATGTGTGATGAGACCAATAAAAATTAGTCCATTGTTTTGTATTAAAGTTGGCTAAACTGTCAATCGGAGATACAGAAGTGACGTTTTGCCCGTTTGCTGGCGAGTGCAGAAGAACAGCCAACAGAACTGCGGTTAGTAAATAAGTTTTCATGGGATGTAGGTTTTGAAATGTTTGTAAATGATTTCATGCTTTTTGTTTTTTATTTTTAAAATTTAATGAAAGCTATAAAAGCTTAATAATCTTGATTTTGTGAAATTCTATAATATTGTACGATAGGATTTTCTAAAAGTTTTAGTTTTAGTCTGTTTTTTTTCAACTCTTATCTAATTTATATATCTTTAAGTCAAAATAAAAAACATATTTCGATAATCTCAATAAACATGGAAGAAAATAACACTCCTAACCAAAATGTGCAACAAGGTTCAAATCAAAATCAGCAATTTAATAATTACATCACATTGAAAAATTTGCCAAATAGCACAGGTGCGATGGTTTTAGGTATTATTTCTATTTTTTTTAGCATGATTTGGTGTTACTGGATAGGTTCAATAATCTCTTTAACCTGCGGTATTATTGGCTTAGTTTTAGCAAAAAGTGGCCAAAAACTACTTGAAGCTAATGAGAATCAATATACTCTATCTTCATCAAATAATAATAACGCTGGAAAAATCATGTCAATTATTGGCATCTGTTTAGCCTCTATCGAATTATTAGTTTTAATAATAGTATTACTATTTTTTGGGACATTGGTTGGCATGGGTGCGAATGGTAATAAATGGCCATACTAGGTATTCTAAATAAATTGATCAATGATAGACTGGCTTGAGCATAATTTACTGCCTTGCTTTTTAAAATCTCATTTTGGCTTGGAATGCCCGGGATGCGGTATGCAGCGAAGTTTGATTGCTTTATTAAAAGGAGATATTTTAGAATCACTACATTACCACGTTGCGTTAATCCCTTTTATTATTACCATCAGTTTATTAATAGCACAGTTAATTATTAAACACGAAAAAGGAGGTAAATGGGTGATGTGGGCTTTTATTATTACTACAGGAATTACAGTAGTTCAGTTTATAATAAAGCAAATAATGCTATTTCAAACACACTAGCTCCTCTTCAATAATTCAAAGTCTTTCTTAAATCGAAGTAAATCTAGCAAACTAAACTTGTTTTCTTTTAGGAAGAAAGCCACCAATATAATGGTTGCCACAAAATAGGAAAGACAAGCAGAATAGGAAGCTCCCAACAATTGATCTTTTGCAATTAAATATCGGCTCACACTAATCGTGGTTAATAACCCGCAACTATTTGCTATTAACAAGATACGTTGCTTTCCTAAACCAGCAAAATAATGACTAATAATAGTAGCAAAACTGATAAATAAAATACCTGGAGATAAATACATCATCACCGTTTTTACGTGAATGAAATCTTCGCCTAACAAAAAACACAAAAAACTCACGAGGAATAAAGTATAAAACTACCACACAAAGTAAACTCAACAAAAAACAAATCTTAGCTAATAACAATGTAATCTTCGCATTATTTGCCGGATCTTTCTCATTGGCGATATAGGTTAAAATAATAGGAGAAACACTACCGCTAATTATCCAAACTGACTCAATTAAGGATGTTGCACTCGAGTAAATACCAACCAAAACCGTATTGCCTAATAAATAAAAATTGTAGCGATTACTGAGCATGTGACACAAATTTGCCAATTGATTATAAAAACCATTTTCAATAATACGTTTTGGTTCAAACAGAGTTAACGTATTATTATGATTTTTGAAAATGCTAGCTACTTGAATAATGGATAATATAATTGCCGCCGAAAAAGACACATAAAGCGCTATGATATAACTATCGATTGTTTTGATATGGAAAACGAAAACATTACAAACAAAACAGATAATAATAACGCCGGCTGGAAAAAATTTAAGAAATTATAGACTTTAATTCTTTCTTTAGCCAATATAATCACCATGTGAAACGAATGAATGATAATTAATAAGGATAGAGCCACTAAATGAAACCAATGATCGATGGAGCCTACTTCAAAAAAAACGAATAGAAAAAGCATGACAGCAACGCACAAAATAGTACAAATGATTGCCCATAAAAGACCTGAAGTATATATCTTTTTTAACGAAAACTTAGGGATAAAATACACTAGTATATATCCTGTGTAAATTTCGTTTATGATTTGAATAATAGCAATGTTAAAGATTAATAAACTCACTTGTCCGCGGATATCACTTCCTAATTGCTGACAAGACACTAACAAAATTGCCAAATTAATAAAAGCAACAAAGCCTTTAGTAAATAAAGTAGATATGATGTTTTTTAGCAAGTGTATCTTTTAAATCAGAAACCTAAAAATATGAATTTTTAGTGGACTTGTCATATAATACCAAGTTTAACTAGCCTTTTATCAATACTCAAAAAATAGTCAGGCATTGCTATGCAACATTTTATTCATCGTCTTGAAAAAATCACTTGGTTTTGACCAAATTATAATTACACTTGGCATAACAACAAAATTTGCTTTATATTGTATGCTTATTAGCTAAACTTGGTTTTGAGACAATTAATTAAAAGCATATTACTATCTGTTTCCCCTTCTATTATAAAGAAAAGGGTATTTGCCCATTACCATACTTTAAACTGGAAAAGTCTTTCGAAAGTAGAATTTGATGCAGAATTAGTATTACTAGAGTTTTTATTAAATAAAGATTCTGTGTTTTTTGATATTGGTGCTAATAAGGGCGAATATGTCTATTATGCTGAAAGATTAATAAACTCCAAAAACATCTATTTATTTGAACCCGAAAAAAGATTGAACAAACAATTGAATGCCATTTTTAAAAATTGCAACGTATTTGATGTGGCTTTGTCTGACTTTACTGGAACACATCAATTTAAAATTCCCGTTATAAATGGCGTAGCTGATAATTGCTTGAGTTCATTAGAAGTAAATCATAAAGAAGATAACGAAACTGAAGCGATTGTGTATGAGGTAAAAACAAACACTTTAGATAATTTCACCAAAGAAAAAAATGTGTTTCCTGATTTAATAAAAATTGATGTGGAGGGACATGAATTATCTGTTTTGAAAGGTGCTGAGCACTATATATCAACTCATCACCCTACTCTAATTATTGAAATAGAACAGCGTCATCATCAAGACATTAACATTGATTCTGTTTTTGACAACTTTAAACAAAAAGGCTACCATGCTTATTATTACTCAAAAAAACACGCTCAATTATTTCCTTACGATAACAAAACACATCTAACTAACTCGAAAGAATATTTTGGAAAAATTGATTATATCAATAACTACATTTTTATTCATAGCAATAATACAACGATAAAATCCGTTGATGTCATCAATAAAGAAATTACCATTAAAACAAAACCTTGAGTTCAAACCCACAAAAAAAGCGTTAGTATTTTTTCTCTGCCGGAGTTGGAGATGCCATTTTGCTTGTTCCATTAGTTAATGATTTAAAAAGCAAGGTTATTTTATTTACGGGTTTTATTTACCTTCGTCTTTCGGCTGTGAATCTATTTTGAAAACACGCAATTATTTGACGATGTAAAAATCAAGAAAAATAAATTGCTATTTGTTTTATTTCCTATTTTAAATTTCCGAAAATATGATGCAGTATTTTTAAATCATTTTTCGTTCAGTAAATCTAACTTAACACTTGCGGCATTTTTAGGAAAAGATGTTTATACCAATTATAAAGAATTTACTTCTTCTCAAAGCTCTCCAGCTATTCATTTCATCGATCCAAAACCGAACACACATGATGCTTTGCAAAATGTATTTTTAATTAATTCATCGGCAACCCTTTCTGATTTAAATTTTAACCTCAACTATACATCACAAAAAAACAGCTTTAATCTTCCAAAAAAATACATAGTAATTCAAGCTAGTTCTGCTAACAACAAAGCGCCTTACAAAAATTGGGATATTGAAAAATGGCTTGAGTTGTTTAAATATTTACAAATTAAATCTCCTAGTTCAACACTTGTATTATTAGGCGACAATACCGAATTGCATTTAAACGAAAAAATAAACTCTTCAAGTCATCCTAACGTTTTATCCTTAATTGGAAAACAACTTTGAATGATGCGATGGAATTATTTATCAATCACAATTTTATATTGGATTAGATAGTGGATTAATGCATATCGCTGTAGCTTTAAATAAACCAACCTTTACAATTTGGGGTGCATCAAATCCTACTCTGTACGGTTATGAATGGTTGGGAGCAAAACATAAAATTGTTTCTTTGAATTTAGCTTGTGCGCCTTGTAGTTCTTGGTTAAATGCTAATACTAGTAGAGTTAAAAATCCGGCTTTATGCCCGGATTTTAAATGCATCAAAGATCTTTCTGTTGAAATGGTAAATAAAGAGTTAGATAAATTCATTGAAACAATTTAATTTAAAAGGCATTCAAAAATAACAATTACCAAGTGTAATCATATTAATAATAGCTTTTGGTTGTGACATAAATTGATAGAATTGTAATAATTGAATTAACTCAACCTTTAATTAAAAATACTAATTTTACAAGTTTAAATTAAATTCAAAAAATATAACAAAACTATTTTTGAACATCTTTTTTTATATAAAGCCTATTTTATGTTTTACCACTTGTTATGTGGTTAACAAATTCTGTTGCGCAAAGCAAATACGAGCAAGCTGTTAATCTTG
>JADJFB010000003.1 GCA_016708845.1 Bacteroidota bacterium
TGATTTTAAAATCCTTGTAAATTAAATACTTTGAACGTATTTTTTTAAAATCAGCTAAAGAAGCCTTCCAGGAATCTCTAATCTCCGCAGGAGAAATACTTAATTTTGTTTGTTGTTTTAGTTCTTCGTTACCTGCATGGTAATTAAAATTATTATCAAAAAATACCTCTTGTTTATTTAGGCTGTGATGATAAAACAAATTTAAAACCGTTAAATCAATTTGCTTACTCTTTAAGATATTTCGATACATCAAACGCATATCAACACCATAACAAATGGTATCTTGATACTTTGGTTTTTTAGTAATCGTTGTTGATTTTGGAATAAATGTAAAAGGGCAAGTTACCGAATCAATAAATGGATTGCCAATAAACTGAAAAGGATAATCAGTACCTCTTCCCAAACTCACAATCGTTCCTTCAAATAAACCTAAACTTGGATACAATAATACCGCTGTATCATTGGGTAAATTAGGAGATGGCTTTACTGGTAACCCAGTTACAAATTTGGATCTATCATAGTTTTGAAGAGGAATAACACTTAACTTGCATTTCACCTTTTTTTAACCAACCTTCACCATTTACCATTTGCGCATATTCTCCACAAGTCATTCCATATACAATTGGTATATTATGTAAACCTAAAAACGATTTATATTTATCTGTCATTACAGGTCCATCAATATAAAAGCCATTAGGATTTGGTCTATCAAAAACAATTAGTTCTTTGCCATTTTCTGCACAAGCTTCCATAACTTTTGCCATGGTTGAGATATATGTATAAAAGCGAACTCCAACGTCTTGTATATCATAAATCACTATATCAACCCCTGTCAAATCTTCTTTTGTTGGTTTTTTATGAGTACCATATAACGACACGACTGTTATATTAGTTAAAGGATCTTTGCCTCCTTTTACTTTTTCTCCAGCGTCAGCCGTACCTCTAAAACCATGTTCGGGACCAAATATTTTAACAATTTTTACTTTATGTTTTAATAAAGTATCTACTAAATGCCTTGCGCCAATAATACCAGAAGCATTAGTGACAATAGCAATTTTTTTATTTTTCAATTTCGGTAAATACAATTCAGTTTGCTGCGCTCCAGTTGTGATGGACTGATACGATTGCGTTCCAACTTGAGAGCACAACACGCTGACATTAAAAAGTATAATTACAAAAAAAATAATAAATCGCATAAATAAACTAAATTGACATTGTAAATATAACAATTACATTACGCATTTGCGTGATTATAAAAACACAAAAAATACTAAGCTTAAAAAAAATAGTATCTTTATAGCAATGAATTTTTCGCGTTATATAGCTACTCGCATCCTTAACAAAGGGCAAGAAAAAAACAATATCTCTAGTCCTATTGTGAAAATAGGAATTATAGGCATTGCTTTAGGAGTTGCGGTGATGATTATAACAATGGCTGTTGTAACGGGGTTTCAGCAACAAATTATTCATAAAATCACAACATTTACCGCACATCTTCAAATTAACGACTACGATCCAAATCAATCCTTGGAGCCAAATCCTATTGCCTTTGATAGTCAAATGCTACAAAACTTAAAGGATAATTCAAACGTTAAACATATTCAATCCTTTGCTACTAAAAACGGTATTTTAAAAACGAAGACCGAAAACGAAGGTGTGATTTTAAAAGGAGTTTCGGATGATTATGATTGGAATTATTTAAAACCTTATGTATCAGAAGGAACCGTGTTATCCATCTATAAAACAGATGTTAGTAAAGACATTTTTATTTCACAAACACTAGCCAATAAACTACACTTAAAATTAAACCAAAAATTATTGGTGTATTTTATGACTAAGAAAAAGTTAGAAGACACCACTTTTAGCGGTCAAAATTACGTTGGTTATGAACCTCGCGTGAAAGATTTTTACGTGAAAGGTATTTTCAATACTGGCTTCTCCGACTTTGACAAAAACCTAGTGTTTGTTGATTTAAAACAAATTCAAAAATTAAATTATTGGGGTAGCAATGAAGTAGCTGGCTACGAAGTATACTTAAACGATTTTAATTTATTAGAACCATCTGCTGTTGAAGTAAATGATATTGTAGGTTATAAATATACCGTAGCAACCGTTAAAGAATTACAAAGTTCCATTTTTAGTTGGTTAGATATGATTGATGTGAATGCAGAAATCATTATTACACTCATGGTATTAGTAGCAGCCATCAACATGATTTCAGCATTACTCATTTTAATTTTAGAGCGTACCAACTTAGTGGGAATTTTAAAAGCACTAGGATTAGCCAATGGCGACGTTCGAAAAATATTTTTTCATGTATCCTTGCAATTATTAATCAAAGGCTTGTTTTATGGAAACTTAATTGGCATTGGCTTTTGCTGGCTGCAACTACAATTTCAATTTGCCACTTTAAATCCTGCTACTTATTATTTGGAGTTTGTTCCCATCAATTTATCAATCGTTCACATTCTATTAATTAATCTAGGAACTATCATTACTTGCCTAATCATGATGTTTTTACCGACTTTGATTTTGAATAAGATTACACCGATAAAGGCGATTCGTTTTAGTTAAATTTTGGATAATCAAAATATATAACTACATTTAACTATCCCCAGTAAAAATTCATTTCATGAAAAAAATTAGGATCATTATTTTATTAATGGGGTTTCACTTTATTATTAAGGCTCAACCTTATGTCCCCATGCCAACTACAAAAGCAGTGTGGACTATGTTAACTACATCATTTGGCGGTCCTGCTGGCGCGTTTAAGTATGGTATGTATGGTGACACTATTATAAATACTGTGAGTTACAAAAAAATATATGAAAATTGGGGCTTCAATTTTAATGTTGCCGCCTCAAATACCTATTACAGAGGAGCTATTCGTGAATTTGGAAAAAAGGTATATAAAGTTAATCCGGGAACAACAATCGAAGGTATATATATGACTTCAATCTTGCTATAGGAGATACTGCAAGAAGCATTGATTTATATGGAAATGTTCTTAAGAAAAAAATTACCGGATTTAATTTTATTGTTTATAATGTATAATGCATAGAAAAATGGATTTTACAGGGAGGAGAATATTGGCTTGAAGGAATTGGCAGCTCATATGGCTTGTTCAATTCGCTTTGGCAGGGTTTTGATTGGTGCTCAACATTAGTATGTATGAGTATAGATGGAACTGTTCAATATAATACTACTTCTCTTGGTTGTTACAATGCTGCCTCTCTTATAATTGTGATGGTGGATTTGTTGGAATTAATGAATTATTAATTGATAATAGTAGGAGTATTATTTTCCCAAATCCATTTTCAAACTCTGCTATTTTAAAAACGACTATAGAATTAAATGATGCAACACTGAAAGTATTTGATATTCTTGGGCAAGAAGTATTAATACTTGGCCATTTAAACGGACAAGAAATAAAAATCATAAAAGACAATTTAAATAGAGGCAATTATTATTATCATCTTACACAAAACGGTAATTTAGTTTCAAAAGGTAAATTTATTGTAGAGTAATTAAGAGCCTAATTTAGCCGCGATCCAAGCTGTACTCCAGGCATTTTGAAAATTAAAGCCTCCTGTAATTCCGTCTATATTTAATACTTCTCCACAAAAAAATAAATGAGGCATTTTTTTTACTTTCCATAGTTTTAAAATTGACTTCCTTTAAATTGATGCCGCCAGACGTAACAAACTCTTCTTTAAAAGTGGTTTTGCCATGCATATCATACAGATCATTACATAGCACTTGGGCTAGTTTATTCAATTGTTTTTCCTAACTCAATCCATGGTTTTGATAAAGGAATATCTAGACCTAATACTAAATACTCCCACAAACGCTTTGATTTTTCAAATAAAGGTGTGTTCACTATTAATGCTTTTGAACCTAACTGCAAACTCAACTCTTCTTTTAATACTTCTTCGTTTAAGGTTCCTGTCCAATTTACAGAAATACCAGCCTGATAATTTAATTTAAAAAAATCATAGGCTGCAAAGGCCGATAACTTTAAAACTGCCGGTCCACTTAAACCCCAATGCGTAATTAAAACTGGTCCAGTGTATTGGTATTTAGTTCCTATCACTTTTACGGTTCCATTCTTTACACTCAATCCCATTAATTCTTTAATATGACTTTGCGGTAAATTCAAGGTAAACAAACTTGGAATTAATTCATCAATGGTATGTCCGCATTGTTTTAAGAAGGCATAATTTTTTTCTTGATTATGGCCGCCAATACTACAAATAACAGCATCAGTTGTATATGTTTGTTTGGAAGTTTTTACTTTTAAAGCACCATCTTCTGCTTTATCAATTGATAAAACTTCCTCATTCAAATTAATATCAATGTTATATTTTTGAGCTTCTTGTAAAAAACAATTAATAATCGTTTCACTAGTATTACTTTCTGGGAACATCCTTCCATCCTGCTCTACTTTCAACTTCACCCCTCTTTTCAAAAACCAATCAATGGTATCTTGAACTGAGAATTGAGAAAACACTTGACGAAGTTCTTTTTCGCCTCGAGGGTAATTCTTAATTAGCTCGTTATTTTCAAAACAATGATGCGTAACATTACAGCGCCCGCCACCAGACACTCTTACCTTAGCCAAAATCTTATTCGATTTTTCTAAAATAATGATTTTAGCTTGAGGGAAATTAATAGCGGCGTTGATTGCTGAAAAAAATCCAGCAGCCCCGCCGCCTATTACAATTATGAGTTTTTTTTCGTTCATTTATGAATTACCAACGTTAGTCAAAATTTCACAAAGTTTAATTAAAAATTAAAAAAGTAATTCTAAAATTACTTACTTTAGTATAAACTTTAAATATTACAACAATGGGATTATGGGATAAATTAAAAGGCGAATTTATTGATATTATTGATTGGACAGATAGTACCAACGATACCATCATTTATAAATTTCCTCGTTTTCAAAACGAAATTAAGATGGGTGCACAATTAACGGTTCGCGAGAGCCAGGTAGCTGTGTTTATGAATGAAGGAAAAATTGCTGATGTGTTTCAACCAGGTATGTACACATTAAGTACTCAAAATATGCCAATTTTATCTACTTTAAAAGGATGGAAATTTGGTTTCAATAGTCCATTTAAAGCAGATGTGTTTTTTGTAAGCACTAAGCAATTCGTTAATCAAAAATGGGGTACTAAAAACCCAATTATGTTGCGTGATGCGGAGTTTGGACCAGTTCGTTTACGTGCTTTTGGTTCTTATGCTTTTAAAGTATCTGACGCAGCTTTATTTTTAAAAGAAATTGCAGGAACAGATTCTGAATTTACAGTGGAAGAAGTAAACGAGCAATTGCGCAATATTGCTGTTTCTCGTGGAATGGATGCTTTAGCTGAAAGTAAAATTTTGGTTTTAGACTTATCTTCTAACACAGATGAAGTATCAAAAATCATTACAGATAAAATTAAACCAGAGTTTAATGAAATTGGATTAAACTTAACTAAATTCTTAATCGAAAATGTATCCTTACCGCCAGAGGTGGAAGCTGCTTTAGATAAACGTAGTAGCATGGGTATTATTGGGAACTTAGGTGCTTACACCCAATTTCAAGCAGCTAATGCTATGGAAGAAGCTGCAAAAAATCCTTCAGGTGGTATGATGGGAGCTGGTTTAGGTGCAGGCATGGGAATGGGAATGATGGGACAAATGGGTAATGCATTTCAAAACCAACAATTTAATGGTGGAACTGGACAAAATACACCTCCTCCACCGCCAATCGTTCAATTTTTTGTAGCCGTTAATGGTGCTCAAACTGGTCCTTTTAGCATTCAGCAATTACAAGCAATGGCTGTTTCTGGACAATTTAACAGACAAAGCTTAATATGGAAACAAGGTATGGCTGGCTGGTTAGCAGCCGAAACACAACCTGAATTATCAGCCGTGTTTAGTGCAGTGCCTCCACCACCGCCAATTGGATAATCACTAAAATTTAAAAATCCCCTTTTACAAAACAAAGGGGATTTTTTTGTGATATATTTTTAGTATTTTGCTTTCTTAAACAATAACTTATGCTTTGGCACATTCTTAAATATTACATGTGTTTTGTGATTGCTGTTTTTTTTAAGCGCAGTCAAATAAAAAATGCCCATCACTTTAAAGTTAAAGGTCCAGTAATTTTAGCTGTAAATCATCCCAATGGTTTCATGGATCCTGTCGTACTTTCTACTTTAGGATATTACCCACGATTACGTTATTTAGCACGTGGAGATGCCTTTAAAAAAGGGTTAATTACAGCTATCCTAGAAAGCTTAGGTATTATTCCAATTTACAGAATACAAGATGGTGGCAAAGAAGGTTTGAAAAAAAATGATGCCACTTATGAAAGGGTAAACTCTCTTTTAAATAAAAATAAAAAAATAATGATTTTTGCGGAAGGTTTATGTATCCAAGAACGTCGACTTACGCCCTTTAAAAAAAGGAGTCCCTCGTATGATTATGGGAATTATGGAATCGGGCAAATTAGATGATTTAATTGTAGTACCAGTAGGCATTAATTATACGGATACTTCTCAATTTCAAGGTACTCTTTTTTGCAATGTAGGCAAGCCTATCAAAATGATAGATTATATGGCAGCATACAAAGAAGCTCCTGCAAAAACCATGAATCAGTTTTTAGCAGACTTAACACCTCGCATGAAAGAACTTATTGTTCATATTAATCATCAACGCAGCGAAGAAGTAATTGAGCATTTAGAAGAAGTTTGCAGACTCGATTATTATAAACACAAAAAATATAGCTTAAGAAATTTAGAACATGATTTTAATTTCTCTAATTATATTGTTGATATTATAAATAAAGCTGAAGAAACACAGCCAGAAAAAGTAAAAGAATTACATCACAAAACGGCTCACTATTTTTCTGTATTAAAAAAACATAATTTAAAAGATTGGTTATTCAGTCCGCATAAACAGCACCTCATTAATTATGGAATTTTTATTTTGAGACTATTATTCCTTATTGCAACGCTTCCCATTTATTTAAGAGGTTTAATTGCTAGTTATCTACCCTATAAACTCACAGATATCATAACCAAAAAGAAAGTAGAAAATTGTTGAGTTTAAAGCATCCTTTAATATGGGAATTGGAGCGGTTTTATTTTTATTGTATTACAATCTTCAGTTTTTTGTTGTAAAAGCAATTGCACCAAACGCTTGGTGGGCATTACTATTTTTAGTTGTCTCTGTTTTAACAAGTATCTTTTGCTTAAAAATATCTCCATTCCGTAAAAAAACTTGGGGAATTTTGAGAGTCTTAAAATTGAAGTCTTCTCAACCTGATTTGATAAAAATGTTAGAGCACCAGCGTAAGGAGATTGTTCGGTTGTTTGAGGAGTTGAAGTAGTAACAATTCACACTGAATTTATTTCTGGGTTTCTAAGATGCTGCAACGAGTTCGGTATGAGTAACATCTTTTTATCAACCATTTTCAATTTGCTACAATTCATAGCAAAACCCTGCTAAAATTTGAAGTAATTTTCCGTAATGGAAAAAGACAAAAATAAACTCTTACCTCGCGCTAAAGCCCGCGTTCTGTTTGTGGACATGAACAGTTTTTTTGCAAGTTGCGAGCAACAAGATAATTTTTACTTGCGAGATAAACCCATTGCTGTATGCGTATATACAGGAAAATACGGCTGCGTGATTGCCCCATCGATTGAGGCAAAAAAATATGGAGTAAAAACAGGTATGCGTTTAAACGAAGCTGTTTTACTTTGTAAAGATTTAATTCCAGTAGAAACACATCCCGAAAGATATAGAAAATACCATGTAAAAATCATGGATATTCTAAGAACGTACAGTGACAATATCTATCCAAAAAGCATTGATGAAGCAGTGGTAGATTTAACCAACTACGAGTTAATTCATAAAGATGTCATTCAGGTAGCGAAAAACATCAAAAAGACATTACCGAAAAATAGGAGATTATTTGAAATGCTCTATTGGCATTGCTCCAAATTCGTTTTTAGCAAAAGTAGCTTCCGATATTCAAAAAAACCAAATGGACTTATTATCATTAATCACGAAAATATTGACATCGTATTAGGGCGATTAAAATAACAGACTTACCAGGTATTGGAGAGGGAATGAAGGCTCGCTTAGAAAAAGGCGGCATTAAAACGGCTTTACAAATGCGACACGCATCGCCCGAAAATTTAAGAGCTATTTTAAAAAGCGTTGTTGGTTTTTATTGGCATTGCCGTTTAAACTTTGTAGAAATTGATTTGGATAATGAGCATGACTATAAAAGCATGCAAGCTATGCGACATTTGAATAAAGAGCAACGTACTTCCTATGAATCAATTACTGAAATTTTAATTGCTTTGTGTTTGACCCTAGAACGAAGGATGATGAAACGGAAATTATTTGCTGATTTACTCTCTTTTAATATAAGATATGCCAATGGAGAATATTGGGATGATCATTTAAAATTAAGTTCTCCTATTCAAGATGGCGTTGAAATTTATAGAGCGGTACTTAATCGCATAGAAGATTTTGAAAAAAATAATCCAGGAGAAAAACTCGTGAATCATGGAATTATTAGCCTATCCCTATCTGTTTCTCATTTTGTAAATGAAACGATGGTTCAATATAATTTGTTTGAAGATAACAGTAAAAAAGATCATCTACGAAAAGTAGTTTATGATTTAAAAGATAAATTTGGAAAACAAAAACTCATGCGAGCTGTTGAAGTAAGAGAAGGAAATATTATGCAAGATGTGATTGGCTTTGGCTCTGTAAAAGATTTATATAACGACGAACAATCAGCATTAGTAATGTAATGGAATTCGGAAAATTACAACATATTGAAAACGTTGATTTTACATTGCCATCTGATCATGCAGGCACTATCAAAGTATTAGGAGGAGTTAAAGCTAACAAATGTTCAGTGTATGTAGGATGTCCTATTTGGTCGGAAGCAGGATTTTTGGGAAAAATTTATCCTAGAAAAGCGAAGTCAAAAGATTTTCCTAAATATTATAGTCAGCAGTTTAATAGTATTGAATTAAACATTTCTCACTATAGACCTATTGACAAAGACACTATTGAACATTGGGTAGATACAACCGCCAGTGATTTTAAATTTTTTCCAAAAGTTAATCAAATGGTAAGTCACACACCTTTGATTAAACAAAATGCGGATTACATGAAAGAATGGATGACTAACAATCAACATTTCAAGCATAAGTTAGGCATGCCATTTTTACAATTACCACCAACGTACGACAGCACTAAAATAGATGATTTGCTAAGCTTTTGTGACGAAATAGCTTTAAGTCGATGTGCTATTGAATTAAGACATGAATCGTGGTTTAAAAATGAGGCAGTACTAAGACATCTATGTAATTACTTTTACAAAAATAATATTACCTTGTTACAAACCGATACAGCTGGCAGAAGAGATGTGATTCATCAACGCTTAACCACCAAAACAGCATTTATACGTTTTGTTGCAAACGACTTACATCCAACAGATTATTTAAGAATGAATGAATGGATTACACGATTAAAACATTGGATTGACAATGGATTAGAAGAAATTTTCTTTTTCCTGCACATGCCTACTCATGAATTAATGCCTGAAATAATTATTTATTTTGCCAATGAATTCAACAAAAGAACAGGCTTAAATTTACGAATTCCAAAAATTAGTTCTCCGTTTACGGAAGATCAAAAATTGTTTTAAAATCTATATACCCTCTTGGAATTTATGTCAGTTCGAGCGTAGTCGAGAACTATAAAACTTAATAGAGAACGCTTCTCGACTACGCTCGAAGTGACAAACATAATAATGAGTTAAATCTCACTTAACTATATTCCTTGGATGATAACTCAAAATATTTTCTCTCAAAAAATATTGATCTAAGTGCGTATAAATTTCAGTAGTAGTAATACTCTCATGCCCTAACATTTCTTGCACAGCACGTAAATCTGCTCCACCTTCTACTAAATGGGTTGCAAATGAATGCCTAAATGTATGCGGACTTAGTTTCTTTTTGATGCCAGCTCTTTCTGCTAAATCTTTAATCACGTAAAACACCATTTGTCGCGTAATTGGTGTACCTCGTTTACTCAAAAAAATCATATCCTCACTATTTTTTTTAATAGTAATATGATTACGATGGTGTGTGGTGTAGTTATCAATCAATTTTAGAGCCGACTTACCAATAGGTACCAATCGTTGCTTGTCACCTTTACCAATAACACTAATAAAACTATCGTTGATATGTAAATCACTTAACTTTAAACCAATTAATTCAGAAACGCGCAAGCCACAACTATACATCGTTTCTAGCATGGCTAAATTACGTTCTCCTTCAGGTGTGCTTCTATCAATATGAGAAAGCATTAAGTCAATTTCTTCTACGCTTAAAAATGTAGGAAGTTTACGCTTAATACGAGGTGTTTCTAATAACTCAGCTGGATTAATTTGAATATAGTTCTCTAAAATTAAAAACTTAAAGAAATGTTTAATTCCTGAAATAATTCGAGATTGCGTTGTTTCCGTAAAATGAAATTCAGAGATATATTTTAAAAACTCTTGTAAATCTTGTAACCTAACATCTGAAGGATTTTTGGAAGGATGAAATAATTCAATAAATACCATCAGTTTCTGAATATCACTTTCGTATGAAACCACTGAGTTTTCAGAAAGAGATTTTTCTACCTGTAAGTAGTATTTAAAATCTTGAATATTTGTTTTCCAAAGTTTCAACTTATTGATTAAATTTGATTTATAAAAATCTATATAACGTGTTAAAGATAGCAATAATCAATGGTCCAAATTTGAATCTTTTAGGAAAAAGAGAAGTAGAAATTTATGGCACTCAATCTTTTGAAGATTACTTTAAAACCATTCAATCTAAATATCCAAACGTCGAGTTAAGCTACTTTCAAAGCAATGTAGAAGGAGAATTGATTAATAAATTACACGAAGTTGGTTTTAATTACGATGGTATTATCATCAATGCTGGTGCTTATACACATACGTCTATTGCAATTGCTGATGCCATTGCAGGAATTAAAACGCCTGTTATTGAAGTTCACATTAGCAATGTTTTTGCAAGAGAAGATTACAGACATGTTTCTTATTTAGGGAAACATTGCAAAGGTAGTATTAGTGGCTTTGGATTAAAAGGCTATGAAATGGCGATTGAGAGTTTTTTATAAATTATCTGAATACAGTAATGTGTCCTGCTTTATTTATTGTCCCTTCTTTGGTAGTAACTTCTATTAAATAAACGTATACACCATCGGGAACTGACGCACCTTTGTAAGTTCCATCCCAACCTTCATTAATATCTCTTAACTCTCTTATTTTTTCTCCCCAACGGTTATAAATTAAACAATTCAGTTTATCCAAACATGTTCCTTTTATATACCAAACATCATTGAGTTTATCATTGTTAGGCGTAAAGGTATTGGGTATATAAAAGGTACCATCAATATTATTTGAGAGCATTGTTAAAGCATACACCGTTTCACAGTTATTTGAATCTTTAATACTAATAGTATAATTACCAGGACTTAATTGAGAAAATATCGTATCATTTGTGTGATTGGTATTATTAAAATTCAATTGATAAGGACCTACTCCACCGATAACCGATTTAACAACAAATGAACCATTGTTATTCCAGCAATCTGACATATTCATTTCTATATCTGCCATAAGAGGAGACGGATCGATAATAAGAATTGTTTGTGTTTGAGTTGAGCAAATTCCTGAACTAACGGTTACACTATATAAACCAGCTGATAAATTACTAATCGAAGCAGTTGTATAATTTCCTGGCGACCATAAATAAGTATACGGACCTGCACCACTCACAAAAACTGAAGCCGTAGCTGATGAACTATTAGAACATAAATTATTTGTGCTGGTTGCAGTTATCGAGAAACCACCTATAGCTGATAAAGCTGTGGTTCCAGGAATGATCAAATTCGTCAATATTCCTCCAGCTTGACCATCAGTTGCACCATTACTCGTATTGAAACATTGAGAATTTGAATTTGTAAATATTCCAGAATTGCCCCCATTTAAAAATGAAGTATAAGACAAAGATGAAGACGTCCAAATTGTGCCGCCACCGCCACCGCCACCTTTTCCATGGCAATCTGGTCCACTAAAGTTATCATTACCCCCATTCCCTCCAGTTACAGAAATATTTAAAGAAGATGTTGAACATGCTTCAATTAATACCGTTCCCCCTGCACCACCACCACCTTGTCCATCATTACCTGCAAGCAACGTATTATTATTTCCATTGGCATTGATAAAATTTCCATTCCCTGATATACTACCACCACATCTAATGATAATAATTCCTCCGCCTGAAACACCTGCCGTTGAAACACCGTCATTTTCATGACCAGAACCACCGCCTCCACCTAAAAATATTTTATTACTACTATTTGAATATGCACAATTTTTTCCCTCGTTTCCCCCAACAATTACTGAAGGAGATGTGCTACATTTAGTGTTTCCTCCATGACCACCTAGTCCATAATTTCCACCACCTGCTCCGCCTCCATTCACATCATTACCAGCTCCACCTCCATTTGCAATAGCTCCAAGTCCTTTTGCAAAAGAGGGTTTTAAGATTGCAATACCTTCTCCTTTATTCCCAGAAAATAAAGACATATTAGAAAGTTTAAAACCTGTAGTATTACCTGCGCAAGATAAAAATTGACCAGAGGATATAGCTCCACCTAAAAATCCTTTTCCTGTAACATCGATATTTGCATTTAATGAGATATTACCAGCGGCTTCAAAAATTAAAATGCCTCCAGTTAATCCATTCCATGGTAAACAGGTTAAATTACCAGTAACATTAACATTATTATATACTGGAACTTTCACTAATTGTAATAAACCTGTTAGATTATAGCTTCTTAAAATGGGATTTGAAAATAAAATAGCTGTTGATGTTATAGCCGATATCATTAACATTTCATAATTGCCTGCATCATTATATGATATTATTGTTCTGAAATTGGAAGTATCAGTTGTATCAATACTAGCTCCCTTCATTTGAATTAACAATACTTTATCCCCTACTGTAAAACCAGAAACATTAGAAACATTTACTGATTGACTGCCAACCAAAGTAACGTCAGTATAATTATTGATAATACCTGAAATATTGGCTGTTTGAGATAATAATGAACCAAAATAAAAACTTAAAGAGATAAAAAAGAATGATTTCCCAAAATTTTTCATCGTTATCTGAATATGGAAATATGACCTGCTTTATTTATTGTCCCTTCTTTCGTAGTGACTTCGATCAAATAAACATATACACCATCAGGCACTAACGCACCTTTATGAGTTCCATCCCAACCTTCTGTAATATCTCTTAACTCTTTTATTTTTTCTCCCCAACGATTATAAATTAAACAATTCATTTTATCTAAACATGTTCCTTTTATATACCAAATATCGTTGACTTTATCGTTGTTAGGAGTAAAGGTATTAGGTATATATAATGTAAAATCTGTTTTATTGTTAGGCACCGTTAATACATATTCTGTTTCGCATAAGGATGAATCGCGAATAGTTAATGAATAATTACCAGTACTCAAATTTTCAAAAATCACATTGCCTGTTATTCCATTATTATTAAAATTCATCGAATAGGGCTTAACGCCACCTTTTACACTGTCTATAACAATAGAACCATCATCACTATCACAACTTGGTGCTGTAATCGATATAAAGCCAATTGGTCCTCCAACAGAACCAACACTAAAAATTGTTGATGTTGTGCAGGCTCCATTTATAATAGTTAAAGCATAATTACCAGTTGGCAAACCTGTTGCATTATTTGTAACAGATACATTTGGGCTCCATGAATAATTACTTCCAATCATATTATCCGTAATTGAAATACTACCATCATTTAAATTACAGTTTGAAGGTAAAACAGTGGAAGAAATTATGGATAATGGAACTGAACCAATAATACTAATTACTGTATTAGTCTGACAAGCGCCATTATTAGTAGTAATTGTATAATTACCCGTTGCTAAATTACTAGCTGTATTAGTAGTAGAAGAAACACCTGAACTCCAAGTGTAAGTATTGTTAGACGGTAAAGAAGTAACTGTGGCAGATCCATTACTTAAACCACAAGATGTATTATTTACCGTTGTAGCTGTAATTGTTGGAGAAGGATTCACACTAACTGTTACTATTGCTGTATTAGTACATGCTGCGTTTGCTCCTGTAACCGTATAATTTGTTGTTATATTGGGGGAAGCGATAACGACACTACCTGTTGAAGAAGATAATGATACCGCATTTGCCCAAGTATAACTCGTTGCTCCGGTAGCGGTTAATGTTGTCGAAGCGCCTGCCCCTTGGCAAATAGTTGCATTAGGACTTAATATAAGTGTTGGATTTGCTAATACACTTACTGTTACAACAGCGCTATTTGTGCATGTATTTGATGTTCCAGTAACGCTATAATTTGTTGTAGATAATGGAGAAGCTATTACCATATTTCCAGAAGTAGTATTTAATGTACCACTTGGGTTCCATGTATAAGTGCTAGCTCCAATTGCTGTTAGTGTCGTTGTTTGTCCAGAACAAATTGTAGATAATGTTGGAGTAATTGTAATTGTAGGGCTCTGAATTACACTAACTGTTGAAACAGCTTGACTAGTGCAGGAGCCAACTGTGCCTGTTACGGAATAATTAGTAGTGACTGATGGATTAACCGTAATAGAATTGGATGTTAATCCGTTGCTCCATAAATAGCTAGTTGCTCCAGTTGCGGTAAGAGTAGTAATTGCTCCCGGACAAATAGTAACAGTAGGTGTTACAGAAACAGCGTTACTAGAAACAGAAAAAGTCAAAGCCCCAGCTACTATACGACATGAAGATAAATTAATATTTCCGTTTTCTGAAACTAATAATTGGAACATCCCTGCTTGTGAAGAAGCAACTGAAGCAATATTATAATTTTGAGAAGTAGCACCCAATATATCTATCCATGTAACACCTCCATCACTGCTAAACTGCCATTGATATTGAGGTGTAGTATAACCACCAGAAGTAAATAAAGACTGTAAAGCAACCGCTTGCCCAACACAAAGTAATGTATTATTTGGAACAATACTCAAACTTACACCAGGTCCGCATGGAGCAAGTGAAATATCATCAACTGCATAATCATTACCACAACCGCCTGGCGCATTATTTATTAAAACAACATCAGCACTTGTTTGCCCAGGGCCTGTGGTAAATGCAAAGCCATATTGTATCCAGGGTAATGATACTGAGTTTGATGCAACTGCTAAATTTCCTGATGTCGTTGAATTTAAAACAGTACCAACTGGAAACTCAGTTTGAAACTTAATATTTGCATAAACATAACTTGCGCCACAAACATTAGTTACTGCGTCTGGTGAATTATTATTTTGCCAAATATGCAGAAAATACATAAGTAGTATTTTGACAAAGACCAGTCACATGTTTCCTATATACTTCTGATGCTGGATAATCAGAATTAACAACCATCATGTAACCATTTACATTTCCAGTGTGATCTTGATTATCATTTACATAACCTGCATTTGTACCAGATGGATTGCTTGAACTTGAAATAACATAGGTTCCATTATTTGGTATACCTTGCAAATAAGTATAGTTTGTAATTCCAGAAGGTAAAGCAGGCCATACAAAGATGCGCCTGACCCAAAATCTTCAAAAAATACTGGAGCGCCTAATGTCCCAGAACAAAGTGGCGGTGGAACACAATTGACATTAACTGAAACCGTTGTACTAGAGGTGCAACCTGAAGTATTTTTAGCAGTGACTGTATAAACTGTACTAACGGATGGACTAACATTGGCAGGGTTGCCAGTAATATTTCCAGGCTGCCAAGTATAAGTCCATGGGCCACCAGTTGCAGGCACTGTTGGAGTAATAGCGATGCTTGGAGCCGAAGTATTACAATATATATAACTATTTGAACCAAAAGCAACAGGATTTAATGAAATTGAAAAATTAGCCTGACTCATTAATGAACCAGTAGCTACACCATTAATAGCAATCTGCACAAGTGATCCAGAATAGCTTAATGGTGTGATGGTATTTGTAGCGGCAAAAGTAAAAGTTTGTAAAACTCCTAAACTATTATAACCTCTAACTACCCCATTGGTATTTGCCGAAAAGAACCAACCAAATTTATTAACACGCCAGCCGCCTCCCATAATATTAAATGAAATATCAGGTTGAGTAGTGCCATTACAAGCGTATCCTTGGCTACCATAATTAAGAGGAGTGATTGTCTGATTGGGACATACGCTGAAACTGTAAACGTTACAAATACTCATTCCTGTGCCAGACATGACGCCTACTTGAGCCTGCATTTTACAGAATGCAAAGAAATTTAAAAGTAGAAAAACAAGCCAAAGTTTTTTCAAAGTACTGGTTACAAATTGTAAGCTATTTATAGAATAATGTATCATAAGTACAAACCGCAAATAATAAGTGCAGTCTTTCAATCTCTGAAAGATACGGCAATTATTTAAATATTTTATAAGCTAAGTTTAGCATTTTTAATCGAAAGAAATTAGCCATATTGTTAAATGAAGGGACTGTTCGAGCGCTTATTAAGGATAAATGAATGCTTCCAAAAAAATGAGGCCATTGCCTCCCATCTAACTAAACAACATCACTACTCTTTAATGAATTTCAAATTTTGATTGTAATTACCAGACCTCAATTTGATAAAATATAACCCTTTTGACAAACTTTCTATATTCAATTTATTGTTCATTTGAAGTTCATTCTTCATTAATTTATCAGATTTAACTAATTTTCCTTCAATAGAATAAACTGTTAAAATAATCTCATCTTCTAATTTTTGAATAAAACTATTATTAATATCTACTATTAAAGTTTGACTTGAAGGATTAGGATAAACAGAACAAAAAATTGTTTCAATATTATATTCTTTAATTCCTGCTGCCGGATTCACTTCATTAAATAAAGCATCGATTCCGTTTTGATCTAAAACTACATTATATAATCTAACACCATCTAAACTACCATTAAAATACATATTTCCAGAATTATGAGCGCCAAACGTTAAATTCATTGTATTACTGGTACTGGCAAATTTTGTTCCTATATCAAATTGCAAAACACTATTGACGTACAAATATGATTCATTACTAGCGGCATCATATACTCCAGTTATAAAATACCAATCATTATAATTATCGCATATTGCAGAATCAGCACAAGCATCTTGCTGAGCATTTGAAGCAACATAAAAAGATAATTGACCTGGAGAGTTGCAATATCCAAGATTAGAAATATCTGTATAAAATAAATACCCATTCCAACTTCCCCATATACTTTTAGATATGGGACACGCATTAGTATTTCCTGGATTTGTTTTAATCCAAAAAGCAAAAGAAAAATCGTGATTATCTGGAATATCAACCGTAGAAGAATTCAAAACGTCAATTTTATCATTTATTCCATCAAAAAAATAAGCTCTATTTGCATTACCAAAACGATCCAACGTTAAAGTGGCTCCATTTACTATTCCATTATTACCATTTCCGCTTAAATCGTTGGCATTTCCATCAAATGACCAATAAGCTTGTAAGCCTGCTGTAGGAATTTGAGCTTGTAAAGTATTTATTCCTAGTAAACTACAAAGAATTAAAGTGGTAAAAAAAAATCTCATTTTATGAATTTATTTATAATGTTTAGCATTACTGTAAAGTTAAACCAAATTATCTATAGAATAACATCAATCTAGTAAACGCACGCTTTAATCTATTGAATGAGCTAGTTTTCAGGATAAACGTTAAAACAATAAATAAAAGGAGCTAAAAACTAGCTCCTTTTATTTATAGAAATTACTCTTTCACCATTTTTTTAGTGTCAATAAGTTTATTATCAACAATTAAACTATAAGAATATAGACCACTTGTTAAATCATTTGCGAAAACATTTAATGTTCCAGAACCCTTTACATTAATATCTATCGCTTTAATTATTTTACCATCAACAGTCGTAAAAATAATTTGAGCTTTTGTGAAATCAGAAGGAATGTTATAATTAATCACTGTGCTTTCTGCAAAAGGATTTGGCACATTTTGATTTAACACAATCGCATTTTTATCACTTAAATTAACTGTTTGAGAATTAGTGTTTTTTATACCATCTATTGATATGGTTGTGGCTAATGATTGAACCAAGTTTTTTAATTCATCAATTTGTTTTTGTAAATTGTCAATAACAGATGATTGCTCCTTAGCACCTTGAACTAAAATTGGAATAATCATATCGTAATTAACGCTTTTATATCCATTCTCATCAGTTGCTACTGCTTCAGGGATAACTTTTTCTAACTCCTGTGCAATAAAACCAAATTGTTTAGTAGAATTGAATCCATGATCTTTAAATTCTTCATGCTTCCAATAGTAACTTTTCCCTTCTAGTTTTTTAATTATGTCACTAGCATTTTCAATCTTTGCAATTTGTTTCTTAAATCTTTGATCAGAAGTTGCAAAATAAGCGGATGCTTTAGTAACTCCATTAACAAATAATTTAACGGTACCAGTTGCAGGAACTGGGGATACACCTACTACTGACAATGAAGTGTAGTTAAACGGTCCGGCAGCACCAATACCAACAGAAGTTGCGTTATCAAAAATTTGGCTACATATTAAATTACCGCCTGTTGTTGTTTTAGGTATGTAATTAGTAGTTGCACAAGCATTTGTAATTCCAGGCGCTGGAGTTGAAACTAAAATAACATCTCCACTCGCATCTATACTTAAAGCTTTATTATTTGATGCTAAAGGTGTTGCTAAAGCTAAATCTGTTAGTCTTAATCCACTGATGTTATTTGTAGCTCCTTTTTTAACTTCTAATAAATTACCAGGTGAACAACTACCTATAGCACCAATGCCAACTTTACCAGTTTTATTGACACCTCTATTAAATACATAATTAAAATTACCTAATGGAACTTGCCAATCAGAAGTTAACGGATTTTTTATTACATCGGCACAATTGTTACCAATACAACAACCAGTTGGAGTGCAAGAAATAGTTACAGCCACAGCAACGGTTGAAGTACAACCAGCTAGTGAAGTAGCAGTTGCAAAATAAGTAGTATTTACTATTGGGCTAACATTAATAGGATTTCCTGATAAACCTCCAGGGGTCCAATTATACGTCCATGGACCACCTTGAGCTGGTTCAATTACACTTATTGCTATACTTGACGATGTATTTGGACAATACGTATAACTATTAGCGCCAAATGCAACTTGATTTATAGAAATCGCAAAACTATTTTGATTAAGTTGCATTCCAAAAGGAACTCCATTTTTTGCAAATTGAACAAGAACTCCTGCACCAACTCCAGGACTAGAATAACTTGCCGGAGTGATAACATCATTAGCATTAAATGAGATTGTTTGTGGCACATTACTAGCATCTAGCCCACTAATTTGACCTTATGTAGTAGCAGAAAACTGCCAATTATCTTTAGCTACTCTCCAGCCAGTAGTAATAAATGAAACATCAGTAGGAGTATTACTACACGCGAAAGTAAACGGCAGATAATTGACAGGTGCAAGCGATTGTAATGGGCGAATATTAAGCGTATAAGTCTGACAATTATGTCCTAATCCAACTAATGTTCCGACTTGTGCAACTGCTCTCTACTTAAATTTAATGAAAATAAAACTAAGAGGAATAAACCTATTTTATTTTTATTAATAATTTTGTTTTGAAATTCTTTTACTGTAGACCTTTTGACTACCAATAAATTGCTTTGTAATGTTGATTGTTTTTTCACGTTATATAGTTTAATTGTTTCCACAAAACTATGCATAGCAAAAATGTATCACATTACCACAAAAGCAGTTTTTTTCACATTAAAATTTCAAATTGATTTAATTTTATCTAATATTTCAGCTTTTTTTCGTCTCGGCACTTCTAGTGATTGCCCCGAAGTAAGCTCAATAAAACAAGTTTCTCCTTTAGAGTAGCTTTTAATATATTTTAAATTTATAATCCAGCTCTTATTTATTCTCAATAAATCATCATAACCTTTAAAAACATTTTCATACATTTTTAATTCTTTACTAGAATATAACTTCTGATTGTCAATCGTACCAATTTCACAACAACCATTATTAGCTTGAATAAATATAATATCTTCAAAATTTACAAAAACAACTTTATCATGATGATGTAAAGAAATTTTATTAATAACAGAATTGTCAATATTTAATGTTTATATAAAATCAGCAATTACGCCTTCTTGTTTGTTTGAATTAATAATAAGTTCTGCTTTATTTATAGTTTTAGTAAGTAAAACATAATCTATAGGTTTTAATATGTAACCAATAGCGTTAAGTTCAAAAGCATTAATGGCAAACTCATCGTATGCGGTAACAAAAATAACTTCAAATTTAATTTTTTTAAATAATTTAAGTAAATCAAATCCATTTCTAATTGGCATTTTCACATCTAAAAAAACTAATTGAGGCTTTAAATTATATATCATAACATAAGCGTCATTTACATTATTAGCTTCTCCTATAATTTCAACATTAGGAGAGTGCTTATTTAATAACATTTTCAAAACATCCCTATTATGTTCCTCATCATCAACAATAAAAGCTTTTATCATACTACTCGACTTTATATTCTAACTGTATTCTGACTTGCGTTCCCATTGGGCTTTGATTTTCATCAAATAAATCAATAATTGTTAATTTATTAGCTTCACAATTTGATAATTTATTAACGCTTTGTAATTTATCATAAACAAGCTTTGCCCTTTGACTGATTATTTTCTTTATAAATACCCCTTCCAACTCCATTATCAATAATCTCAATTATTAAAAAATTATTTTCTAGAAAAATTTGAATATTTAACAAAGTTTCTCGTTTTCCTTTAATTGGCAATAGTCCATGCCATATTGCATTTTCAATTATAGGCTGTGTAATTAGAGATGGTACAAGAAATTCATCTGTATCGATATTTTCGTCTATTGAAATTTTATATTGAAATTCATGTTTAAAACGTAATTGTTCTAACTCAAGATTTAGTTTAATAATTTCAATTTCTTCTGATAAATATATAAATGTTTTGTCAGACACACTTAATACTTTTCTCATCAAATGATTAAATTTAGCTATATACTGACCAGCTACGTCGGGCTGATTTTGTAAGACTAAATTCTGAATAGCTGCTAAACAATTAGAAATAAAATGAGGATTGATTTGCCCTTTAATCACCTTAATTTCTAGTTCATTAATTTTATTCTGAAGCTCAAAATACTCTTTTTGTCTTTTTAATTTTCGTTTATTTAAAATAATGATTATAAAAAGTACAACTAAAAAAACAATAATAATAAAAGTATATTTTCCAACTTCCATCATTATATTTTTGAGTTTATTAGGATTTGGCGCTTCGTATAATTTTTTTATTTCTTCATCAGTCAATATTTTATGAAATATTTGTATATCATCAATAGAACCTCGCGCATATCTATCATTTTTAAAATTAGCACTATTTCCAATAACCACAGAATCGGCTTCGTCAAAGTGAGTTTCAAATCTTTTTTGTGTTTTCAATTGTAGTTTCCCATTGATATAAAATGATAGCTGTGTGTCATCATAGGTAAACAACAAATGGTGCCATTTATTAAAGACAAAAGTTTCAATAGAATTAACACCTGCTTGCTCCGTTGAATCTTTCGACGAAAAAACCATCAATCTATCACTCTTAAAATCGTAAAACAATACATATGCATCCGAAAAATCGTCTGCTTTAGAATTTTTTGTTATGATTATTGGATTTGATTCATACCCTTTTCCAGCGTATACTTTTCTTTCCAATTTAACCCACAATGAAATTGTACCGTTTTTAGGCTTAAGTAATTTTGAGGTTCCTAGATTTAAATAGCTATTTGATTGTCCATGAAGATAAACCGCTGACTGCTCATTACCAAACCTATCTTCGACTAATGATACTCCCACAGGTTTAGTGGAAATTTTGTCGTCATTTTCCTTTATTTTATGATTATTAAAATCAAAAGTTAAAATAGTTATTGAATCAACTTGAGAGAAACTCTCTAATGAGGTAAAGCAAAATACTAAAACAAATATTCTATATAAGAAAATATTTTTCTTTATTATATTTTCCAAAAAGAAGCACACTACCCTAAAATTTCATCAAAACTTGAAATCATATAGCTCATCATTTCATCATTAAGCATTGGCGTTACTCCAATCCAAAATGTATCACTCACAATAATATCAGTATTTGGCAAATCGCCTACAATACGATAATCGTAATCCTTAAAATATGGCTGTTTACGCAAATCGCCAGCAAATAATAAACGAGTGGCTATTTTTTTAGCATCTAATTTTTGTACCAATTCGTTACGAGTTATATCAGCATCCTTTTTAACGGTAATTAAAAAACCGAACCAAGATGGATTAGAATTTGGTGTAGCTTCTGGTAAAATTAATTTATGAGTATGTTTTGCTAGGCCTTGTTTTAACACATCAAAATTATGTCTTCTAATTTTAATAAACTCATCTAACTTCTCTAACTGAGCTAAACCAAGAGCGGCTTGCATATCCGTTATTTTTAAATTAAAGCCTTGGCGCGAATAAATATATTTATGATCGTAACCCATTGGCAAATCACCTAATTGCTGACAAAAACGTAACCCACAAGTATTGTCTTTTCCTGGTTCACACCAGCAATCACGTCCCCAATCTCTAAATGATTCTGCTATTTTTTTTAATTTAGAATTAGATGTATAAACAGCTCCACCCTCACCCATCGTAATATGATGAGCAGGATAAAAACTTAACGTAGCAATATCTCCAAAGGTACCAACATGTTTACCATTGTAGGTTGCACCTAATGCATCGCAACAGTCTTCCATTAACCATAAATCATGCTTTTCACAAAAAGCCGTTATGACATCTAAATTAAACACATTACCCATTGTGTGAGCAATAACGACAGCTTTTGTTTTATGAGATAAGGCTTTCTCTAATAGAGTTATATCAATTTCATAATGAGGAATCGTCACATCTAAAAACACTGGAATTGCTCCGTATTGTAAAATAGGATTTACCGTTGTTGGAAAAGAAGCTGCTACGGTAATTACTTCATCTCCTGGTTTAATTCGTTCTTCTCCTAATTCTACTGCTGTTAAAGCAGAAAAAGCAACTAAATTAGCAGAGGAACCTGAGTTAACAGTTAACACAGATTTTACATTAATATACTTAGCTAATTTCTTCTCAAATTCAGCGTTAAACTTACCTGTTGTAAACCATGCGTCTAATGCCGAATCAGTAATATAAGTTAATTCTTTGTGATCAAATACTTTTCCGCTTACTGGCACAGCAGATTCACCAGGAACAAATGCTTTTTGTTTAAATGCTTCATCATGATACTCTTTTATAAGAGCATGTATTTGGTGTTTAATATCTAATAGTTTTGACATAGTTATTTAGTGCAATAGGATTCTATTTGTTTAACACGACAATCGTATATATTGTTTTGAGAATTTAACTCTTCTTGATATCCTTGAATTGTAAATTCTATGGTTTCTTCGAAATTTAATTTTGGCTTCCATCCCAAAAAGTTCACCGCTTTTGTGATATCTAATTTCAATAAACCAGCTTCATGCAATTTTTCTGTTGCTGCAGGAGCATCAATTTTAATGGTAGGAATTATTTTTTTTACTTCATTCACCACATCTCCAACACTATAATTTTCAAAAGCAGCAGGGCCAAAATTCCATCCACCAGTAAATGCCTTTCCATTTGTCCATAATTTTTCAGCTAATTTCATATAGCCAAATACTGGCTCTAATACAAATTGCCAAGGACGCACAGAATTAGGATTACGAATCTCTGATGTTTGTTTTGATTCATAAGCCCTTATCATATCCGGGATAATACGATTATCGGCCCAATCTCCCCCTCCGATTACATTTCCTGCTCTACCTGAAGCAACATGTGCAGTTCCGTCTTTACTAAAAAAAGACTTTATATATGAATTGGTAATTAACTCAGAACAACCTTTCGAAGCACTGTATGGATCATCACCTCCCATAGCATCGTTCTCGCGATAGCCCCACATCCATTCATTATTTTGATAACATTTGTCGGTGGTAACATTTATGGCCACTTTTACTGTAGCACAATTTCTCACTGCTTCAAAAAAGTTAACTGTTCCCATTAAATTGGTTTCAAAATTATAATGTGGATTGTTGTATGATTCAATAACTAAAGGTTGAGCGGCTAAATGAAATGCAATATCTGGTTTTACCTGATTAAAATAATTTTGTAATTGCTCTAAATTTCTTACATCACCATCTACATGGTTTATTTTTTCAGAAAGCTTAGTCGTTATATAATTATCTTTTGGGGTTAAAGCTGGCAAAGCATAACCATATACATCAGCCCCTAACTCTTTTAACCAGATACACATCCAAGAGCCTTTAAAACCAGTATCTCCTGTTACTAATACTTTTTTACCCTTATATATATCAGAAAATAAATCTAATTTCATCATTTTTATTTCCAAATTTTCCAATTAGCAGAGCCACTTTGCCACAAATCTTCCAACTCAATTTTATCTCTTAAGGCATCCATGCATTTCCAAAAACCGTCATGTAAATAAGCAGACAATTTTCCATCATTTGCAATTTCAATTAATGGCTTTTTCTCCCATTGAATATCGTCCATTTCTCCATTTAAATAATTGAAAATTTCAGGCTCCAAAACAAAAAATCCACCATTAATACGAACACCGTCGCCAATAGGTTTTTCCTGAAATGTTTTTACAGTTCCGTTTGCATCCGTTTCTACATTTCCAAATCTACCTGGTAATTGAATAGAAGTTAAAGTAGCTAGTTTGCCGGATTTTTTATGAAATTGAATTAATTCAGGAATATTAATATCAGCAACTCCATCTCCGTATGTCAACATAAAAGACTCATTACCCAAATATTTCTGAATACGTTTAATACGTCCTGCTGTATTGGTATTAATCCCTGTATCAACTAAAGTTACCTTCCAGTTTTCTGAACCAGAATTATGAACTTCCATTTTATTATTAGCTAAATCAAAAGTCACATCGGTTTGATGTAAAAAATAATTTGCAAAATATTCTTTTATCACATAACCCTTGTATCCGCAACACACTACAAACTCATTAAAGCCATAGTGACTATATATTTTCATGATATGCCACAAAATTGGCTTACCACCGATTTCAACCATGGGTTTTGGTCTCACATCGGTCTCTTCTGATAATCGAGTTCCTAGTCCACCTGCTAAAATAACTACCTTCATAAGCTAAATATTTAAAAATTAATTCGTTCCTTTTCAATTACTAAAGGCCTTTTACGTATTTGTGTGTGAATAGCTCCAATATACTCACCTATAATTCCAATAAAAAATAATTGTACCGACGAAAAGAAAAATACTCCAATTACTAATGGAGCCATCCCAACTTGAAAATTATTCCAATAAATAAGTTTGTATATAAAATAACCAAGAGCAACTAAAAAACTAATAACAGCTGAAAAGAATCCAATAAAGGCTGACAGACGTAGGGGCAATTTTGAGTGATTTGTAAACCCCAGCATTGCCATATCATATAATGTAAAAAAATTGTTTTTTGTTTTACCAGAAGCTCGCTGAGGCTGAGTGTAAGAAACCTCGAATCTTTTAAACCCTAATTCAGTGATTAAACCTCTGAAATAAGGATATGGGTCATCTAATGTTCTAAGCACAGAAATAAATTGTTGATCATAAAGACCAAATCCTGTAAAATTTTTTACAGGCGACTCACCACTACCTTCTGAAGCTTTACTCAATAAGTTATAAAAGAAAGTTCTTATAGCAAACATTATTGGATTCTCTTTACTTTTATTTTTAACCCCAATAACAATTCTAAATCCCTCTTCCCATTTGTTTAAAAAGTCCTCTATTAATTCTGGAGGATCTTGAAAATCTGAAACTAGTGAAATAACAGCATCACCTTTGCATTGCAACAATCCATAAAAAGGTGAGCGAATATGCCCAAAATTTCTCGCATTTAAAATGACCTTAATATTAGGGTCATTTTGGGCGATTTCTTTCAATATTTTTACTGTTTCATCCGAAGAATCATTATCAATAAAAATATGCTCATATGTATATTGAGGCATTTTTTGGAATACTTTAGCAACTGCTTTTACCAAAGGCCCTACATTCTCCTGTTCGTTATAACAAGGTGTTAATATTGAAATGTGTTTTTTCACAAATTTTGATTAAATATTAATCAAAAATAACATTTTTTTCACCAATAAATGATTAGTTTAAGATTATTCTTTATTTCCTAAAAAAACAAATAAATTGCATAAATTTGTTTATATAATACACACATAAGAAAAAACTAACATAAATTATTTTCCAAAAATAATATGATGAATATTAATTTATTTAACACAATATATGAACTAAAAAAACACGTGTAAAATGAATTAATATTAAAAACAATTAAAATGTAATATATGGAAAATAAGTTATCGGATGATCTGAATCATATTTTGAAGCATACAAGTTCTCTTTGGGAAGATAAGAGAAAAAAAACAATATTTTTGACTGGTGGTACTGGTTTTTTTGGAAAATGGCTGACTGAAAGCTTCTCGTATATTAATGATAAATTATCTCTCGATTCCAAATTAATAATTTTAAGTAGGGAACCTGAAATGTTTTTACAATCTAACCCGAAATTTAAAAGAACTGACATCGTTTTTATTAAGGGAGACATTACATCATTTGATTTTCCAGAAGAAAAAATTGATTATATAATACATGCTGCAACAGAAGCAAGCGCCTCAATGAATATAGAAAAACCTTTAATCATGTTCGACACTATAGTGGATGGAACTAGAAGAGTTTTAGATTTAGCAAAAATTAAAAATGTAGAATCATTTCTTCTAACGAGTTCAGGAGCAATATATGGCAAACAACCTTCTAATGTTGAGTATATGGATGAAGATTTTAATTCAAGTCCAAATATTTACAATAATGATGCGGCCTATGGAGAAGGAAAAAGAGTGGCTGAAATGTTGTGTTCGTTTTACCATAAAAATTTCGGTATAAGTACTAAAATTGCAAGATGTTATGCTTTTGTCGGACCCTATCTTCCATTAAATACAAACTTTGCAATTGGAAATTTCATTAATGATGTTTTAAATAAAAAAAATATTTCTATTTCTGGCAATGGAACACCATATCGATCGTATCTTTATGCATCTGATTTGATGATTTGGCTTTGGACAATATTATTTCGTGGAATGCCTATTAGACCCTACAATGTTGGATAAAATGAAAATTATACTATTGAAGAGTTAGCGTATAAAGTTGCAACTCATGCTAGTAAAAAAACGGAAGTAATCATAAGCGGAATAAAAGATGGAAAACCACCTATGAGATATACTCCCTCCATACTAAGAGCTCAAAAAGAATTAAACCTAAACGTTTGGATAAATCTTGACAATTCTATAAAAAAAACATTAGAATTTTATTTATAAATAATAGTAAAGAATTTTATGATTACACATAAAAAAATGCATGGAATATGGAGAATCATTGCTTCTCCCGTTTTGACAGAAATAATAGCTCAAAGTGGCTTTAATTTTCAAATTCTAGATTGTGAACATGGCGCCTATGATTATCAAACACTAGAAACAGATATCAGAACATGTGACTTATATAATTGCCTTCCAATTATTCGAGTAAGTGGTTTAAATAATGTTGAAGTTCAAAGATGTTTAGATTTAGGCGCAGGTGGAATTGTTTTTCCACAATTAACCAATTTTGATGATTTTCAGCATGCTACTAAATTATTAAATTACGCTCCAGAAGGATTAAGAGGATATAATCCATTTGTTCGAGCTTCAAATTATGGTATTTCTGATAAAACGAAAAAAAACCTCAATCCATTATGCATACCAATTATCGAAACTTTAACAGCAGTAAATGATTTGGATAAGATACTTACGCTAGATCGTATAGATGCCATTTATATTGGATCATATGATTTATCCGCTCAACTAGGTTGCATTGGTCAGATGGATAATCCAAAACTTATTGAATTGACCAATCTTATTATTAAAAAATGTAACGATGCATCTAAACCAGTAGGACTGATGATTAATGATGTAAATCAACATAAGAATTACAAACAAAAAGGGGTCACTATTTTTGTAAATAAAGTTGATAGTTATCAAATTAAAAATACTTTTACAAACATTATCAAACAATACATAATTTAAGAAAAAATGGCTGAATTAATTAGGAGTTTCTGATGTTATAACATCTTTTTTTGAAAAAAAAGACGTTAAACATGTTTTTCTTCTTTCTGGTGGAATGATGATGCACTTACTTGACGCTGTCAGTAAATCAAAAAGCACAAAATACATTTGTAATCACCACGAACAAGCTAGTGCTATTGCTGCCGAAGCATATGCCAGAGTAAAAAATGATATTGGAGTTTGTTTTGCAACTAGTGGTCCTGGAGCAACGAATACAATAACAGGTATCGCAGGAGCTTGGCTTGATTCCTCTCCGGTTATATATATTACTGGGCAAAGTAGAACTGTTTTAACTGTGCGCGGCTCTAAAATTGATGATTTAAGAATGATTGGTAATTTTGAGGTTGATATTACCGAAATAGTTAAACCAATAACAAAATATAATGCCTTTGTTGATAAAGCAGAAGACATACTTTTTCATCTTGAAAAAGCATATTATATAGCAAAAACGGGGAGGCCAGGTCCTGTTTTACTGGATATTCCTCTAGATATACAAGGGGCGATGGTTAATCCAGATAACCTAACTCATTTTACACCTGAAGAGTTAGTTAACCCAGATTTTTCAGAAGAATTTGAACAACTAAAAAAGATTATTTCGAAATCTAAAAAAATTTTAATTATAGGTGGACATGGAATAAGAGTTTCAAACCTAGTAAATGAATTTAGAGCTTTAATTCATAAAATTAACGTCCCTGTTGTAACTACTCAATTAGCCAATGATTTATTATCATATGAAGACGAATTATATATAGGTAAGGTAGGGTTACGTGGAGATAGAGCTGGTAATTTTGCTGTGCAAAGTGCGGATTTAATAATTAGCATCGGCAGCAGTCTCCATATTACTACAACCGGCTACGATTTAGAAGATTTTGCCCCGCAAGCTTACAAAGTTGTTATAGATATTGATAAAGCTGTACTTGAAAAAAATAAGTCAATAAGTCAATTACAAATAAATACAGATATAAGTACTTGTTTTAAATATTTAAATAGCATTGACAATGTTCCTACAAATAATTCATGGACAGAAAAACTCACTTCATGGAAAAACATGTTTAAAATTATAAATGAGCCACATCAAAAAGAAGGTGATTCAATAAATACTTACCACTTAATTAATTTATTAAGTGAAACATTGAAAGGAGACGAAATAGTTATTTCTGACGCTGGTTCTTTATACTATATAATTGGACAAGCTTTTAAAACCAAAATAAATCAGCGCGTTATTATATCAGGTGCTCTAGGAGCTATGGGATATGCATTGCCAGCAAGTATTGGAGCGTGCTTTGCAGAACCAAACAAAAATGTGATATGTATAACTGGAGATGGTTCAATGCAACTAAATGTTCAAGAACTTCAAACAATATCTACGTATAATCTAAACTGTAAAATTATTGTTATAAATAATAAAGGATATGCTTCTATTCGAAATAGCCAAGCTTCATTTTTAGATGGACATATAGCCGCATCAAGTGAGTCTACTGGAGTTACTTTTCCAAAATGGGAAACTCTTGCCTCTGCATATTCCATTCCTTTCATTAAAACAGATAAATACAGTAGCTTAGAGATTTTATTAAATAAACAACTAGCTATAAAAGGCCCTGTATTTATTGAGATAGAAATTCCAGAAACAGTAATTATGATTCCTGCTGTTACGTCTGAACGTCTTCCAAACGGAAGTTTTAAATCAAATAAACTGCATCAAATGTCTCCCGCACTCGATAGTGCGATAATGGATAAAATAAATTTATTAGACTAAGCTTTCTGATTATAAAGAATATATTAAATGAAAAAAAAATTAAAAGTAGCCATTTTAGGTAGCGGAAATATTGGGACCGATTTATTGGTAAAGATTCAACGTTCAGAATATCTAGAATGTTCGATGTTTATAGGAAGAAATTTATCGTCGGCTGGCATGACTAAAGCTATTGATATGGGCGTTAGAGTTTCTGATAAAAGCATTAATGCGATTATTGAAGAACCTGATAGTTGCGATATCGTATTTGATTGCACGTCTGCCAAAGATGCCGTTGCACATTGGAAAGTATTAGAAAAATTAGGGAAGTTTGTTATTGATTTAACTCCTGCTAAAATTGGGATCCTTTGTATTCCTGCCGTAAACTTACAAGAAGCCATCAAACACCAAAATGTAAATATGGTTACTTGTGGTGGACAAGCATCAATTCCAATTGCTTATGTTCTAGGTAAAACACAAAAAAACATTGAATACATTGAAGTGGTTTCCAGTATTGCATCTCGCAGCGCTGGTCCGGCTACTCGTTTAAACTTAGATGAATATGTTGATACTACTGAATTAGGTGTAAGAACATTTTCCGGTGTTGAAAAAACAAAAGCTATTTTAAACTTAAATCCAGCACAACCTTGTATTGACATGCAAACTACCATTTTTGCAAAAGTAAAAGAAGCAAATATGGATGCTTTGAAAAAGGAATTAGATATAATGGTTGCTCAAATAAAAGCGTATGTGCCAGGTTATCATATTTTAGTAAATCCGATTTACGAAAATGGAAGAATTGTAGTGATGGTAAAAGCACTAGGATTAGGAGATTATTTACCAAAGTATGCTGGGAATTTAGATATAATCAATTGTGCTGCTATTGCTGTAGCAGAAGAATATTCAAAACAAAAAACAAAGTAATTATAAAATAAATTTCTTTAATATTTAAATTATTAAAATTAGATGAAAAAAATTGCCATTCACGACCCCACACTAAGAGATGGAAACCATGCGGTTGCTCATCAATTAAGTGCTAAGCAAATAGATTTATATACTAAAGCTGCTGAAAAAGCGGGCGTACCTGTTGTAGAAGTTGGTCACGGAAACGGACTAGGAGCTTCCTCGTTACAAGTAGGCGAAGCTTTAGAAAGTGATGTGACTTTATTGGAAACAGCTCGTAAAAATTTAAAAAATAGCAAATTAAGTATTCATTGCATTCCAGGTTTTGCAACTATTAAACGTGATTTAGAAAGAGCCATTTCTATTGGTGTAGATGTCGTTCGCGTCGCATCTCATTGTACAGAAGCAGACATCACTCAACGTCATATTGCTTTTTGTAGAGAGAAAGGAAAAGACACTTATGGTGTTTTAATGATGAGTCACATGGCTTCGGTGAAGTTATTAGTAGAAGAAGCTCAGAAAATGGAGTTATACGGTGCAGAAGGAATCATCATCATGGACTCGTCTGGTAATTATTTACCAGCTGATGTTACTGAAAGAATTAATGCCTTGGTAAATGGGTTAGGTGTTCCTGTTGGTTTTCATGGTCATAATAACTTAGGAATGGCAGTGGCAAATTCGATTGCAGCCGTTGAAGCTGGTGCAAAAATATTAGATGCTACTGCTCGTGGTTTTGGTGCAGGTGCTGGAAACACACAATTAGAAGTATTAATTGCGGTGATGGAACGAATGGGTTACGAAACAGGCATTAACTTATATAAAATGTTGGATGCTGCTGATTTAGCAGAAAAAGAATTAATGCCAAAAGTACCAACTATTAGTTCTGAAAGTGTGGTGAGTGGTTTGTCTGGTGTGTTCTCTGGATTTGCCAAACACGTATCTCGAATTTCGAAAGAATACAATGTGGATCCTCGCGATGTGTATTTTGAATTAGGAAAAAGAAAAGTAGTAGCAGGACAAGAAGATTTGATTATTGAAGTAGTAATGGAACTTGTAAAAAATAAAGAAGATTAATGAGCGCAAAAGCAATTAAATTAACTTACGAAAATTGTCGTACCTCGAGTGCCGACTTTAATTCTTTACAGGAATTAAAAAATAGAACCATTTTAATTACGGGTGGAACGGGCTTTGTTGGCAAATGGTTAACCGAAATGGTTTGCTATTTAAATGCAGAACATAAACTAAATATAAAATTATATTTATTAGCCAGAGATACAGAAAGCTTTAAAACAGAAGTTCCACACTTAGCTAAAAACCCTTGCGTTAATTTAATTCAGCAAGATGTAAGGCATTTAAGTGAACTACCTAAAGATGTAAATTATGTAATTAATGCTGCCGGTAGTCCAGATAGAATGGAACATGTCAGCAAACCATTAAGTACAATTGACACGTTTTATAAAGGCACTAATTCTGTTTTAGAAGAATGTTTTAGATTACCAGGTTTACATAAAATCATTCATTTAAGTTCAAACTACGTTTACGGTAGTTTAAATAATGACAAGATTAAAGAAACCGACATGGGAACTTTAGATTGCAATTCGATTAATGCAACCTACGGCGAAATTAAACGCATGACAGAAACTTTATGCGCTATTTATGGCAATCAGCAACATCTGCCAATAACAATAGTACGCCCCTTTGCCTTTGTTGGTCCTTACCAAAAATTAGAGAAGCCTTGGGCCATTAATAATTTTATAAGAGATGCCATTCATGGTGGGCCAATTAAAATTTTAGGAAATGGCAATACACAACGCAGTTATTTATACGGAAGTGATCTAGCCTTTTGGTTATTGAAATTATTAGCCAAAGGAAAAACGGATACGGTTTATAATGTGGGAAGTGCTAATAGCATTTCGTTAAAAGACTTAGCAGAAAGCATTAAAAATATCGTCGATAAAAAACTAGAAGTGATTGAACGCTCGTCTAAAGAAGTTTACAATCAAACATCCAAAGCAACGCCAGATTTAAGTTTAATAACAAAAGACACTCAAGTAAAAGAAAATTACACTTTAACGGAAGCTTTGGAACACACTGTAAATTGGAATAAGTTTATAAAGAAGTAAAGATATCTTAAAACAAAAAAAGCGAGAAAATTCTCGCTTTTTTTGTTTATTCTTTTTACTTTTTCCTACTTCTCAAAAAATTAAATCCTAATAAAGCAAAAAAGACGATAAGGGCTGCAATTGAAATTGCGGCTCCTTTTGCTTTTAATCGTGGTTCAAATATTAACTCTACTTTATTATTCCCTTTAGTGATTGGTAAACCTGTTAATCCAGCGTTAATTCTATATAATTTAGCCTCCACATCATTCACTTTTACATGCCAGCCTTCATCAAATGGGATTGAGAAAAATAAAGCTTTAGATTCATTTATATTAATTGAACCTATGATATTATTATCTGAGAATTTAGAAATTGTAAATTTATCTTTCTTCAAATCATTCACATAAGCTAAATAATTATCAAAAGTCACAGGGGCAGTTGTGTCAGCAATATTAAATTGCTTTAAAGAAGAGAAAGTTGCCTTATCTTCATTTCCTATCACACAAGCTCTCAACAAGCAAAAATCTTTTTGAGTAGGAGACAATTTTTTAAATTCATCTTCACCAATGGATTTATCATAAGTAAAACCAAAAGGTAAAGCAAATTTATTTTTGTATACTGTTACATCTCCAAACTTAGCTATAGAATCAAATCCCATATTAGCTACTGCCCTATCCGTGCGTTTAGACAACCAATACTTACCACTTGCTATAGAAAATAAAATTGGTCTGTCTCCTAAACCTTTAGCCCAACGTGTTTGATTTTCATCCTTCACATCAATCACATTTAAATCACCTAAAAATTTAATATAGTTTTTTTGATTAAACGAATAATAAGAAGAAGTACCATAAAAATTTTGAACCTTAGCATCATTAATACTGCTATGAATGGCTAATCCAGAACTATAATCCTTATTAATTCTAAAAAAATCTTTGTCAATGCTTTTTAAATAGGCAACCGATTCAACTGAATAATCGTTATAACCAACTTTATCTTTTAACATTGAGCCTGTAATTACATCACGCTTATTAACAGTAATACTTGAAAAATAAGCTACTTCAAAAAAGCAAAGAACAATTAACACGGTTTTAGAAATTGATTTAAACGATGTTGTAGTACTTAAACCATACAATAAGCCTGCATACGTAAATATCAAAAGTGTAACAATTGACCTTAAACTTGTATTAACAGCTGGTTTAAACTGGTTAGCTGGAGTGTATAACAAAAACAATAAAACTAATACTGTAACACCCAATACAATTTTATTAATCTTATTATTTTTTTCAATATAACTGATAGCTCTAGCAGAAAACATGACCATAAACAAAACTATAACTAAAGAAAACGCCCTAAAATAATCTCCTGAAAATGCCCAAAATGCATAACGGAAATACGGAAATAAAATTGGCAAACATAATAAAGCTGTGATTCCACCATAAAGCATTTTTTGTCTTTTATTTAGTATGCTAAAAAATTGTGGAAATGTTACTAAACAAAATATGCCACAATAAAACAATGGAGCTTCTAAATAATTTTGCCATCCTTTAAAATTACTTCCTGTTCCTATCATATCACTACCAAAAGCTCTATACGTTGTTGTAAAACGTAAAGCATCATCTGCCAAACCAAAAGTATCTTGCTGTTTCAGTTTTTCAAAAAAACTAGACTCGCCGCCAACACGAGGACTTTCTAAATACTGTAAAATATCAGGCAATAACTGATAACCTGTTATTGCAACACCTATACTTGCCAGTCCAACAGTTTTTATAAGAAAAATAAAAAATGCTTTATTATTTGTTTCATGGGTATCAAAATAACGAGCGCAAATATAAGTTGCTAATACTATTGAGTAAGGAAATAACAAAAATGGCTGAAGGAAGCCTAAACACATAATACCAAACACGAACCAAAAAAACTTTTTGTGATTTAACCAACGTTCAAATCCATAAAGAATAATAGCAATGTATAATGCCTCTGTAGAAAATATAGCCCAACAACCACCTAATATTATAAAACCTGAAAAAGAAAAAAGAATAGAGAATATTAATGCCGAAAAGTTGGACAACTTAACTTCTTTTAGGAATTTATAAAATACAAATCCTGATAAAAATATTTTCAGAATCTCCATAAAAGCTAATCCATATGGTATTTTCGATTTATCGAAAAGCGTTAAGAAATCGGAAAAGAAATCGCCCAACCAGATTGGAAAAACATTTTGACCCATTCCTTGAGAGAAACTCCAACCAGGAACGCCATTAATATCTGAATAGTTTGTTAACCAAGGAAAATAAATGTTAATTGAATCACTACCAATATCTCTGAATAAATAGATTTTTTTGAAGCTAATGAAATCACTGAAAATTAAATAGCAGGAAAGAAGAATAAGTCCTAACAGATAATATAGTTCTTTTCCTTTTATGTATGAATCGTAAAAATTAGAATTTGACGAATTATTTTGTTCTGGTTTACTATTATTTTGCTTTGCCATATCAGCTTCTCTCTTATTTTAATGTACTAAGATAAAAAAGGATTTGGAATTACTCAACAAAACCAATTGAGAATCTGTTTTTATTATAATTTATTTAAAAACAGTAAGAAATCCTTTCTGCTGCGTTTGAGAATTATCGCAAGCATTGTTAAAAGAAGCTACCCAGTAATATGTACCATCATCTACCATCTCATTAGCTTGTTTCCCGTTCCATTTAACAGGACTTTGGGTAATAGAATAAACTAATTTACCCCATCTATTATAGATGCGAAAATCGTTAACAGTAATGTTTGTGGTTTTAAATTCAAAAAAATCATTAGCGCCATCTCCATTGGGCGTAAATACATTTGGAATTAAAAAATTATCCAAAAAAGCGATAGTTACATGAGCTGTATCTGTTTGTCTGCATCCATTACTACTCTCAATAGTTGCCCAATAAGTTCCACTATTACTAACGTTTATTGATTGAGTATGACTTCCAGTTGACCAAGTATAAGAAATTGCAACACCTGCATTTAAGTTTACAGAGTCGGCACATAAGGTTGTATCTCTTAAAAAATCTGAAGTTCCAATGATTTGTGAAGGACTTGCTTCATTATATAATTGTACTATTTCTTGCGCCGTTAAAGCTCTTTTGTAAATTCTTATAGCATCTAGATTTCCCATAAAATATTCTGAGTTTACAGTGTTTGATCCCAAAACCAAATCTGCTGCTGTACTAAGTGTGCCAGAACGTTGCCCAACATCCGATTGCAAAATACCATCCAAATAAATATAATTTTGATTTATATTAGATTTATAAACACCAACAACATGATGCCAATTTGTATCAATCGAGTTATTAGTACATGCGTCTTGGGCAGCACCAGAAGCTGTATAAAAAGAAACATGATTTGGCATATTACAATAACCTGAACCACTAATATTTGCAAAAAACTGGTATCCACTCCAACTACCAAAACTATTTTTACTTAATACAACGCTATTAGCATTGTTTATGTGAGTTTTAATCCATATTGAAATTGTAAAATCCGTAAAATTATCCATATCAACGTTTGATGAATTTGGTATTACGATATCAGCATTTATTCCATTAAAAGAATAAGCTTCATTACAATTTCCAAATCTATCATAGGTTAAAGTTGCTCCATGAACTATTCCATTATTAAAATAGCCACTAGAATCATTAGTGTTACCATGAAAAGGCCAATAGCCCTCCAGTCCTAATGATGGGATTTGTGAGTAAGCACGAAGAAACATAAAAAAGAAAATTGATATGTATAGTCTCATTTTTTAATACAATTATTAAATAATAATTTAATAGACTACTAGTTTACTATTAGAAAATTAAGTCAAGTAAAAATAAACAATTATTATATTATAAGAACTAATAACTATTAAATGAGATGATTAACTTAGTAAGTGTATCTAAAATTCAGATAAACGATTCCCTATTTAATATCAGGAGCCATATAATTAACTCCTTTTCCTTCGATTTGGTATATTTTAAATGAGTTGACCTTTATATTATATGGCTTTTTACCAATATTCCATATAAAACACACCATTTTTTTAGATTTTTGGGGAAGGGTTCCTGTTATTAAACTATAGGTTAGATTTTTTTTGCCATTTAAATCATATCCAGTCCATTGTAAAGGATACCGTTTAAAATAACATTGCTGATCCAGCGAATCGTTTACCGCTAAAACAATCCAAGTATTAGTTGGTTTGGAGATCTTCAACACATCAAAATTGATTTCTGCGATTATTGGATTTGAATTCGCAAATGAAGTATCTCCTCTATCATAAATACCAAGGAACTCAGCGTCATTTGTCTCTAATAATATGTCTTTTATCTCAATAACTAAATTTCGCTTTATTTTTTCTTTTCTTTTTAAAACTACAAATCCCCAATCAGGTTCAGTATCAATAATATCATAATAGTCTTTAAAATATTTTTCTTCTGCCTTGGTTGCAATATAATAATCGCAATTCATCTGCATTACCTCGGTTGGATCGGCTGGATTTAAAACACCTCCATAGCGGTAATTAAAGAACCCATAAAATAATTCTCGAACGCGATGCCCGCCAATGGTAATTCGTTCTTGAGATTTTTCTTGCTCCTTTAATAAGGTAGTATAAAAATGCTCTGGAATCGTTTCATAAACACTTAAAGAATGTTTTGTAAAATTAATATTCAACATAAAATGAATAGCACATAATCCTGTTAAGCCAAATCCAACAATTTTATTAAAATTTAAAGAAAGCTTATCTAATGTAAGACACATCCATAAAGCAAAAAACACGTAAAAAAACAAACCTGTTCTATCTTCTGGAAAATTGACAGTAAATAGTTTGTTCATTAAATAAAAACCAAAAACTAACGACCAAAAAATGATAAAAAATAAAGTTGAAAAATCTGGTAATTTTATTAATTGCTTAATTATTAAAATAGTCGTTTTGTTAACAAACACAAATAATCCAATCACTAATCCAACCAAACCAAGAACTATCCATTTAACAATAGCAGAATAAGTTCCAACCAATAACTGAATTAAAGTGACAAATGTTACGTTCCAATAACTATCTCCTGCACCATAATACAAAGCACCGCCTTCTTGAAGATAAAACGAAAAAGACAACCAATAATAAATAGCAGCAAAATGTAACAACCAAACTCCAATAACCGTTGGGTTAAATAATTTCTTATTCGTAATCTGAATAACAAACATAATTCCACTTAATAATAAAACCACAATGATTAAAATTAAATTAGAACTAATCGCTAATTGAAAAAACAATAAGGTCCATAAAACTTATTTCTATTCTCAGGTGCATTTATAAACTCCAACATAAACGCTATACCCATAATGAGTAAAGCCAATGATAATCCATAACCACGACAAGCGCCAAAAAATGTAAGCCAATGATAGGATAATAAAAATATAGCGGTTAAAAGTAACTTAGAACCTATTTGATTTAAGTGTTTAGATATTTTATAGGTAGCAAAAATTAAAATAACTAATCCGATTAAATTAGGAATGCGTAAGGCAAATGGAGATGAACCAAATAAGTGAAAACAAATATTCCCTAAATAACTATTAAGCACATGATTATTCGCGTCTACAGCAGAATGAAATGGCATATAATTTCCAGATTGTATAAAGAAGAAAAATGTAGCGGTCTCGTCGTGATTAAATGGCACTAAATAACTTCTAAGTGCTATAATTATAAAAACAATAACAGAAATACTTGCAAACAAGACTTTAAATAAGACAGATTTATTTGAGTTCAATTCTATCATTTTATACCGCCTTAAATAAATGAGAGTTTTCAACCTTACAAATTTGACTTAAATAGCGTTTGTACCAGTGCTTAGCATTAGACTTTGCTTTTACATGTGTCATATTATTTCGCCAAATTGTTATATGCTCCATACTTTGCCAATACGAAATAAAAATCCCTTTGTTTCCATTAGAACAACTTTCATAACCTAAAAATCCTTCTTGTTCCTGAGCTAATTTCATAGTTAATACATCCATTTCTTCATAGCCTTCTAAATCATCTGATTTAGTTGATGAAAAAATAACAGCGTAATAATCTGATTGAGGCGGATTAGATTTCCACATAAACAATATTTAAGCTATAAAAATAACATAAAAAAAGCATCCACTAACTAGTGAATGCTTTTCATTTAAATATTTAAAATTATTGAGGTGTTGCTGTTGGAGCACCTGGTTGTGCTGCAGGTTGAGCCGCTGGAGCAACCGCTCCACTTGCTTTTGCTTTGGTAATAGAACCTTCAGTATCTGTACTATCAACTGAATCACCTTTTTTAGGAGTAGATAACAAACTAAATACTAATAATAAGATAGCTAAAGTCCAAGTAGCTTTTTCTATAAAATCAGTACCACGACGAGCACCCATGATTTGGTTAGCTGCTGAGAAATTACTTGAGATCCCTCCACCTTTTGAATTTTGAACTAATACTACTAAGATTAGTAATACACACACGATGATAATGGAGATAGTTAATATTGCTTGCATAATTTATTTGTTAGTTTTCAGTTTTTCTATAAGGGATGCAAAGTAAACACTTTTTTGTGGAAATTTCAAACTTAATATTTCATAAGCGCGAATTGCTTTAGAAATATTTCCTTGTAAAGCATAAATTTTGGCTAAAGTTTCAGTTACCAAATGTTCATTTTCCAATAAACTTTGTTTGGCGTCGATAGCTGGGGTAAAAAATTTCCCGGTTCCAAGCTTAATACGACCAGGGTCAGATTCGATAATTTTATCAATTATTTGCTTATTTTGAGAGAAAAACGATGTTTTTTTCTCGTTTTCAGTCTTTTTATCGTCATTTTTATCGCTTTCTTGAACTTGCTCTTTCTCTGTTTTTGTTTCAATTTGGAAGGTATGAGCTTCCTTTTGAATGGTTTTTAACCAATCTGTAAACGAACTTGGTTCAGAAACTTCCTCTTTATATAATTCAGGAGTTTTTATAATATCTGTTTCAACATATGATTGAATGATACTTTTATTGATTTCCTGCTCAATAGTTTTGTTTAGTTTATCTTCACTAAAATCCTGAACAGGCACTTCTGTTTCATTTTCAATGGATTTAATGATGTCTATTTCATCTGTATTGGTTTCTTTTACAATTACTTCTTTTTCTGCAGAAATTGTATTAATAGATGGAACTGTATTGACATAAATTACTTTAATCTCATCATTGGTAACACTCACCGAACCCGTTTTTTTGACTTCGACATGTTCTTCGAGAACTTCAATAGGTTCAATTACCGCAGTTACTGGTTTTTGAATAGGTTCGGATACTTTAACTTCTGGCTGATGCAATAATTCATACAAAACACTGCGGCTATTGACAACTATAGCTGTTTTTCGCAATTGTTTAGAATAATTAAGTGCTTGATGTTTATGCAACCCTTTAGTATATAACAAATGGGCACTTTCAAAAAATGGATATTCATTCACCAACACTTCTAAATCAGCTAAATGTGCCGATTCGATTAAGTGTGGTTGTTTGATTATATCTATAAATTGCTGTTGCTGCATTACCAATTATTAAAAGCCTTATTAAAAATATCTTCTGTTAATTGTCTATTAATTTCTGTAAGTAAAGCATCTTCAACCGACGATATAGCAGAATTTGCAGGGTAATCTGAAAAACGCGTAAAATTTTGTTCGAAGTTTTTAGTTTCATCGAAACGGTTAGTATATTTTACATTTACTGTAATTGTTAATCTGTTATTTGCGGCTTGATCATTACTTTGAATAGCCACAGGAGCATTATTATAATCAACAATTGTTCCTTCAAACTTTAAATCGCCATTTTGTTTCATAAGCGACAATCGGGTTTGAGAGGAAACCACATCTCTTAATTTTTCAGTAAATTTTTGACTAATACTTGGGCTACCAAGGGTTGTATTATTTGTAAAAAAGCCAACAGAAACGGTTTTTGCCTCAATCGGAATAGTTGCTCCATCTAACGAATATTTCACCTTACAGCTATTAAAAGCAAAAAGTGAAATAATTAATATAAATATGTAGACTAGTTTTTTCAATTAAGTAGTGCGAATTTAGTGAAAATCTCCCTCTTTCTCTTGCTGAAGTAGTATAAGATCATTTAAAAACTATTCCATAGCCGGCTTAATATTAATAACTTTTAAGTTTTCTGGATTAAAGTACTTTTTACAAATATCCGTTAATTGCTCTGCTTTGATGGTTTTATATGTTTCTAAAGCTTGATTGTACTTTTTATAATCCATAAAATAATACTCAGCAAAACCCAATTTATCGGCAATAGCTTGGTTAGAGAAATTTTGAAAAGTTTGATTTACCTCTAAGTTTTTTACATAATTATCAATCAATTCTTGATCAATGCCTTCATTAATGATATCATAAATTTCTTTAGAAACAACCTTCTTTACTTTGGCGTTTCCCATCTGAGCTTGCATTACCACATCAAAAGTGGCTACATTTGAATATAAGCGAGAATCATCCGATTGAGGCACTATTTGATAAGCCAAGTTTCCTCGTTCAACCACACTATTATTTAAAATGGAATTAGAGTTATTAAATAATAAATCTCTCAATAAATTAAATCCATAGTAATCAGGCGTTCCAACTGCTGGCGCAGGAACCACATACGAGTAAATTTGTACAGGATAATCTATTTGCATTTCCTCGGTAGTTGGTACAAAATTAAACACATCTGGTTCAGTTTTCTTAGCATTTAAAGGCAATTGTTTTTTATTGGTCCAAAATATTTGTTTGCAAACTCAAATATTTGCTCTGCTTTTACATCTCCCACAATAACTAAATAGGCATTATTAGGGCTATAAAATTTATCGTAAAAATCCTGACATTGTTTAGTGGTATAAGCTGTTATCTCATCTAAATTACCTATAACATCAACCTTATAAGGATGTTGAGCAGGATATAAATGTTTATAGCGCTCAGATCCCATTCGATTATACCAATTATTTTCTCCTAAACGCAGTTCCTCACCTACTACTTCTCTTTCGGTATCTAATACTTTTTGGTCGAGAATTAAATTTTCCATTCTATCGGCTTCCATATCAAACACCTTTTCAATATTTTCTTTTGGTAATTCTTGCCAATACACCGTTCTATCAAATGTAGTGTATGCATTGATGCTTGCTCCTAACTTTTCCATTTCATGAATATACACATCTCCTTCGCCGCTGTATTTTTTTGAACCACGAAACATCATGTGTTCAAACATGTGAGCCATTCCTCTAACTCCATCCCATTCATCTTTACTACCTACTCTGTACCAAACTTCCATTTGCACCATAGGTGAAGTGCTTTTCTCACAAACAATTACTTTTAAACCGTTAGGAAGTGTAGTTGTTTTTATAGGGAAATCAATGGCCAATGTTTGTAGCGAAACAATGATGCTTAATAATAAAAATAGTTTTTTCATCACTTTATTTTTTAAAATTCTAATCCTAAACCTATCACAAAACCTTGATTAAATTTACCATAAGGTCCATAGCCCAGTATGTAATCAATGCGTATGATTTGTAAAATATGCTCAATACCAAAATTAATTTCGTAATACTGATCTAGCTTATCGTTAAACAATACGTGCCCTCCAACAACTTCTTGTATTCTGTATTTTTTTAAAAGAGGCACCTTATTAAAAATAAATCCATTAAAATGATGTTCGGCATGCGCTTCGGCATACCAGTTTTTTGTACTGTAAGTATAGTAAGGCAAAAGCTTAAATGAATTTAAATAATCGTTATTTGCCAATATGGTTTGGTTACCATCAAAATGTTTATAATCCATAAATTCAACATACTTACTGGTTAAAAAGTAACCCCCTTTTAAACGATAAGCAAAGGTTCCAAACAAGCCTAACTTAATATTATCATCAATCACCATTTTAGCTAAATCATAATCCGCTTTAGTATTTAAGCCTGGAATAGCTTTAGTATATTGAACATTAATGATAGGAAATTTACTGCCAACAATAATTTTTTGATGTGGTCGTGTGTAATACTTTTGTTTGAAACGTATTGAGAAACCCAACTCCACAATAAATGAATTATTTACTGCAAAACTTGAATCATCTGTGCGAGGACGCAATGGATCATTACTCGTAAATAATTTAGTTTTATTATCTACCCATAAATCAAAAGCTGTATTTCTGAGGGATGAACGTTCAGCATATTCAGTATTAAAATTAACGATTAATCCATTTATCAATTCTTTACGATAACCAAACGAAGCATACGATTTTTTGTAGAGCTTCATGAAATTTTCATTATCAAATAATGTATAAGACGTATTCATGGTTGCATTAATAGGATCGTTACCATTAAACTGCTGAGCAGTAGTTCCTACTTTTACATTAACCGACTCAAACTTTTCGGGTTTAAATACATATTTCCAATTAGCGGTGCCTCCCCACAAATAATTAGAAAAGCCGTATCTAACCGTTGTTGCCAAATCATGACTACGGCGATCTTCGTATCGTTTAGTCATATTTACTTTTATAGAGGCGTTTATTCCTTCTACCGTATTATACTGAACGCCTGATGTTAAAAGTCCCGACGTATTTAAACTAAATTGCTTTGCCGTTTTATTATAGCTATAACCTAAAATTAAATCGTTAAGCGTTAATTTATTTCCTTTTCTATCAATACTATCTTTATAGCGATCTGTATTTTTAATAGCTCCTATGCTATCTTTTTTTCTATAATCAGCTTGTTCTTCGTAGGTTAATGGCACAGGTCGAGATTCCTTCCAATAACCAGTATCTTTTTTATTGGCACCATCTTCCACTTTTAAGACTTCATTCTTAAAGAATTTTTTCGGGAATACTGGATTCATATCATAATCAGAAAAAACGGCATTAAAATAACCATCGCCAACAAAACCAAATACTTTAAAATTAAAAGTCATGTTTAAACCCGTTGGCATCCAAATACTATCATTTACTGGCGCGTTTAATTGTTTGATATGTAAAGTGTCAACAAAATCAATTTTTGCATCCTTTGTTAAATACACATCTGCGCTATGTACTCGCCACGTATTTTCTTGAATATAAATAATTCCTCTGAAGCAGGGATCTGTTTTACGTTTTGGTGTAATCTCAATCTTATTCAACATTTTACCGTCTTCAAAGGTTGTTCCTAATAATTTGTAACGATAAGATAATAAAGCGTTTTCGTTGATAGGAGAAATAAAAGGTCGGTCACTTAATCCATCTAATGTGATTAAATTTTCGTACACACTAAATTTCATGTCGCTTACTTGGTTAAAACTAAATGCTTTATTATCGCCACTTACACGACTAGAGTACATAATTTCTTTTTCGTCGTTAGGCTTGCGGTAATGATACTTTGTTTCACTTTCACTTAAATACACAACGCCTAATAAAGTTGAATCAATCTTCTCTCCACCAGAATTCATGGCATTAATTAACTTCACCATTTTTTTAGGGAAATCTTTTAAGCGTTGTAAGCCTTTAATATAGGCTTTGCAGGTAAAAGCATTTACTTCGTTTAAATAAAATTTTCGTTTTTTGATGGCTGCTCTGATAACAGCATAAGCTGGGTCTTCCCCATCTTTAATCACCACTTCTTTTAGCTCGTAGCTTTCGGGGCTTAGTGCTACATTTTTAATCGTATTACCATCTACTATAATTTTTTCAACTTTCTTTTTATAACCAACGTATTGAAATATTAACTCATAAGTACCAGGTGCTAATTTTAAAGAGTAAAAACCATCCGCATTAGCATTTGTACCTTGAGTGCTTCCTTTTACTAAAACAGATGAAAAAGATAAGGCTTGATTTTTTTCATCGGTAATTTTTCCGCTCACCAATACTTGTTGTGCGGATAAAACCATAGAAAATAAAACCAGAAATAAAGAAAGTAACGACTTTTGCATACATATAAACAGACGTTTAAGATACTGAAAAAGTTACAGACAGAAGTTAAAAATCACATTTTTTAACTAGAGATTATCCATTATTCCAAATTCGAGAGGTGTCCATAAACCCATCGATATGTGGGCAGTTTTAAGAGCATCTCCTGTCTAAACATTACAGGTTTTAAAAATGGAATAAGTACCTTTTGCTTCAAAATAATTATCGTGATGACCATAATTTGGATGAGGAATTAATTTTGGGCCTTTGTTATTTAAATAAAAACTTTGAGTAATATGAGAAACTAAATTCATATAAGCCTCTTTAGAAATAGAAATCTGCTTTATTAAATCGCTACACTTTAAATTTTTATAGTAAGTGACGTGCATAGCTGTGGAACCTAATCCGAACAGAGCGTTCGTTAAGGTTTTAGCTTTTAAATCGGCCATGGTTGGTGTATTCAAATAAAACCCTTTATCTCCCCAACCAATGGCAATGTATTGATGGGTTTCGTTAATATCTAAAAAACAAGTTTTATCCAAAAAAGAATCCCAATCGTAAACATCTATATTTATTGGCATTACAATATCTGTATGCATACCATTTGACTTGACATAAATAGTAATGTCTTTTTGAGATTTGATGGTATTGGCATTTGTTTTAATTTTTGAAAGAAGCCAAGCGCAACAAAACCATAAGGCAATTAGAGAAATAAAGAAAATAAAAACAATTTTAATTACTTTCTTAACCATAACTCTTTTTTGTATTTATTACAATTACAAAAAAAAGTAACCCTTTCTGTTTTAAGAGAAAGGGTTAAATAAAAAATTATAAGAAAATTTCTTAAAACAAATCAACACCTAACGTTAAGGAATTTTGCATGTACATATCCATGTCTCTACCATAATTTACCTTATTATCAAGATTATCTTCTGTAAAATATCCAAAACCTAAGTTATATCCAATATTGATGCGATTAGAAATGTAATATTTAACGCCTACTCCAGCATTTAGCGAAAAATAAACACCTTCTCTTACACAATTCATTTTCATGATATCTATAATTCTATTAACGCCTGCGCCTGCATAGATATATGGTTTAATTGCAGATTCTGAAGAAAGTAAATAACCATTTGCTAATTTATACTTGCCATTAAAACCAAATGTTATTAAACGAGAATTTAAGTTCCCGTTACCCAAACGACTTCCACAACCTGGGCATCTTTCACTAAAAGCAACTTCTTTATTCCTTTTGGCTTCCGATTGACAGTAACCATAATCGCCTATTGTACCAGAAACGCCAACATCAAACGATTTATTTAAATAATATCCCGCATTTAGTAAGAAATTACCGTACCAAGCTTCATTTTTAAATGTAAATCCATTACCTAAATCTCCATTATACTTTTGAGAACCACCACCAAATGTTAAACCTAACTTATGGCTTTTTGATTGTGCCAAAAGCGACATCGTGAATATGATTAACCCCAGAGTGCAAACGTATTTTTTCATGCAGTATTAAATTAAAGATTACTTATCCTTACTCATCATAATTTGTTTCTCTAATGAGAAAGTATCTGTTTTCCCAATTTTTAAATCAGCTTTTTCCTCTGCTGTTTTAAAGCCTTTTTTAACCACTTTAATAGTGTAGGTTACATCTCCTTTCAAAGTAATAAAATATTCTCCGTTATCATTAGTGATGGTTGAAGCAACAACAGCTCCAGTTGCATCTAAAATTTGCACATCAACAGAGGCAATTCCACTACCTTGAAAAGCATCACGAACTGTTCCTTTTAAAATGCTTAAACCAGAATTCGTTTTCTTTTTGCCGTCTTTTTCTAAAATGGCATAAGTCGACAAATCTGCTTTATAAATATCGCTTTCACCTAATCCTCCTTTACGTTCGCTAGCAAAATAAGCTGTTTGAGCGTCAGCACTAACCACTAAAGGACCATCTTTATAAACTGTATTAATTGGGAAACCTAAGTTTACAGGTTTTGTCCATTTATCACCTTCTAAAGTTGACTTAAAAATATCGTAAGAACCCATGGATGCTTTTCCGTTTGAGGAGAAAAATAATGTTTTACCATCTGGCGCTAAAAATGCACCTACTTCATCGTATTCTGAGTTAATTTCCGGGCCTAAATTTACTGGCTTGCCCCACTCTGTTTTGCTTAAACGTTTAACCATCCAAATATCCGCACGACCGTATCCGCCTTTACGTTCACTAATAAAATACAAGGTTTTTCCGTCCGGAGAAATACAAGCTCCACCTTCCCAATACGATGTATTAATAGGTTTACCAAGTGCTTCTGGAGTTTTCCATTTATTGTTTAATACTTTAGATACAAAAACATCACCACCTCTTGATTCATTATCATTCACATCATTTTTATAAATAAATATTTGTTTTCCATCAGGTGAAATAGAAGTACAAGCATCGTGTGCGGGCGTATTTACATTACCTGGTACATCTTCTGCTGTATTCCATTTTTTGTTGACAGTATCCCATGTGGCGATATAAATATCCTGAAAATATTTGCCATCACCTTCTACATCCATTGGAGAATCAGTTGACTCTGGACGACGTGTATTAAAAACTAATTTTTTTCCATCAGCGCTAATGCAAGGGGATTGATCGTCAAATTTCGAGTTTACCGCTTCGCCTAAATTTTCAATCTTCACATCAAAAGCTGATGTAATATATTTTTTAGCGTTATAGCAATGTGCAATAAAAACATCAACATCTTCAGTTTCCGCTTCTTTTGATTTTGCCGCACCTTTATACATATTAAATTCAGCCAAGGCATTATCTATTTTTTCGTCGGCTAAATAAATTTTACCTAATACTAAATGTGTTTCTGGTTTTACATCTTTATTAGTAGCCACTGCTTTTTTTAAAGTTTCTGTAGCTTTATCAAATTTTTTCAATTCAAACTGGCAATATCCAACATAATATAATACGCCTGCATCTTCTGGGTTTTTTAGCAATACTTCATTATAAATAGTTAATGCTCCAATAAACTGCCCAGCATATAACTTTTGTTTTGCTAAAACCATTTTTACTTGATCGCCAGCGTCGATTGCATTAGCATTAGACAAAAAGGCAAAAAAACATAATGTTGTAATAAATTTCTTCATTTCAATTAGGTATAAATATAATTTCTCGTTTATAAATATATAAAAAAGGATTGAAATGAAGATTATTTGTGTAAAAAATGCTTCAGTTTCTTAATAATCTGTATTTTTAAGGCATGAGTTCTATTGGATTTTACATAGCCCTGCCCTTATTATATCTCATTTCTATATTACCATTCCCCCTATTTTACTTGGTATCAGATGGCGTTTATTTTTTGCTTTATCGAGTGATTGGTTATCGTAAAAAAGTAGTTTATGAGAATTTAAAAAATTCTTTTCCTGAAAAAAGCCACGATGAATTAAAAGCCATAGAAAAAAAGTTTTATAAATACCTATGTGATTTATTTTTAGAAACCTTAAAAACATTAACTATTTCCAAAGAAGAAGCTGTTAAACGTTGTGCATTTAATGATAATACAAAAACGATTATAAAAGACTTATACGATAAAAAACAATCCTGTATTTTAGTAATGGGCCATTATGGTAACTGGGAATGGGCAGGAAATACATTTAGCATTATGAAATCACAGCAATTATATGTGATTTATCATCCTTTATCTAATAAGCATTTTGATAAATTAATGTATAACATGAGAACCAGATTTGGCACTAAATTATATGCCATGAAGGATACGATGCGAGAAATGATTAGAAACAGAAATGAAGTAAATATAACTGCTTTTATTGCTGACCAAACGCCATCGCCTGAAGGTGCTTATTGGACAACCTTTTTAAATCAAGACACTCCTGTGTTTTGGGGTACTGAAAAAATTGCTCAAAAATTAAACTACCCGGTTATTTATGTAACCGTTAATAGAGTTAAACGCGGTTATTATGAAGTTAATACCGAGTATTTAGTGATGGAGCCAAAAAACACTAAAGAAGGAGAAATATCTGAACTACATACACGCAAGCTAGAAAAAGACATTATTGCCCAACCCGAAATTTGGCTTTGGAGCCCCAGACGTTGGAAGTATAAAAGAAAATAAAAAAGCCCTAATCTACTTTAGATTAGGGCTTTTTTATTGTATAATTACTAAGATTTATTCCTTTTCAACTCCTGTTGGAGAAAGACCTAAAGCTTTACGCTCTTCGTTCTTTTTAAAGGTTTTATTTAAGTAATATAAATTTTTCTCATCACATCCAACTCGCTTAATCATGTCGATTAATTCATTCACTCCTTTTTCAGATTGTTGTTGCTCTAATACAAATGCTTCTAAAAATTTGAAAGTCGCAAAATCATTTTCTTCATATGCCAATTTCGCTAACTTATTAATGGCAACGGTTACTTCATGCTCCAAATCAAACACATAATGAAACACATCTAATAATGTTTTTAATTTAACAGTTGAGTCTTTTAATGGTTTAATATGTGCTGAACCACCATACGTATTGATATACTTATAAATTTCTAACATGTGGTCGCGTTCATCGTTACTAGCTGCGTAAAAGTATTCAGCAATACCATCTAAACTTTTTTCTTCGCACCAAGTAGCCAAAGTTAGTATGCTTAAGTGCTTTTAAATTTGCTCATTTAAAGCATTTTTATTTTATTTGATAACATGTTTTCAATTTAAATTTGTTATACAATATTACGATTTTAAAACATAAATTTTTAACAGACTCTAAAATAAATAATAAATTTATGGAATACTAAAGTCCTTTCGTCTTTTATACAAATGAACGCTTTAAGAACATATTATTTTTTAATCCTGTTAGGATTTGTTGCTTCTTTAAATGCACAAAACATGACTGTATATGGCAAAGTAACCGATAATACTACTAATAAACCTTTAGCATTTGTATCCATTCAAATACAAAATTCAAATTATGGAGCCAATACAAATATAAATGGTTCCTTCAGCTTTAACGTTACCACAAAAAAACATCTCTCCATTTTATTTAAACTCTTAGGTTATACAAGCCGAGTTAAAGAAATTGATATTGAAGAGGGGCAAGACTCCGTACTTATTAATTTATCTCTTTCCTTATCATACATGCCCTTAGATACTTTTACCGTTTACGGCAAAGTAAAACCCGATACTTTAGTTGGCGCACCAGACTATAGCATTTATGATTTTGATTTTTATGAAGACAAATACATTCTACTCACAGCCGAAAAAACCTTAGAAAAAGCACAACTTAAATTAGCAGATGCCAATGGTAAAATATTAACCACTTATTTTGTCCCAAAAGAAGATGGTGAAGCCAAAGAGTTTTACCGTGATTATTTAGGTTACACTAATTTGGTTTGTAAAATTTAAAACACCTGCTTTTACTTGGTTTATATCAATTTAAGTGGATTTTGCGCAAAAGCGGTAAGGCAAAAACACATAACAGAAAATGGCATTAAAGTTTTCATAAACTCTGATTTAATTGGTTCCTAAATCAAAAGTAGATACGTGAACTCCTAAAAAAACCAATCCAGAAGAAGTTGGACTAATAGATGAGCGGTTTTGAAGGATAACTGAAAATTATTCCTTTTCAACTCCTGTTGGAGAAAGGCCTAAAGCTTTACGCTCTTCATTCTTTTTAAAAGTTTTATTTAAGTAATATAAATTTTTCTCATCACAACCAACGCGCTTAATCATGTCGATTAATTCATTCACTCCTTTTTCAGATTGTTGTTGCTCTAATACAAATGCTTCTAAAAATTTGAAAGTTGCAAAATCATTTTCTTCATAAGCTAACTTTGCTAACTTATTTATGGCAACTGTTACTTCATGCTCTAAATCAAACACATAATGAAACACATCCAATAATGTTTTTAATTTAACCGTGGTGTCTTTTAATGGTTTAATATGTGCAGAGCCTCCATACGTATTGATATACTTATAAATTTCTAACATGTGGTCGCGTTCATCGTTACTAGCTGCGTAAAAGTATTCAGCAATACCATCTAAACTTTTTTCTTCGCACCAAGTAGCCAAAGTTAAGTATGCGTTAGAAGCATAGGCTTCTTTTTGAATTTGCTCATTTAAAGCATTTTTTATTTTATTTGATAACATGTTTTTTCGAATTTAAATTTGTTATACAATATTACGATTTTAAAACATAAATTTTTAACAGACTCTAAAATAAATAATAAATTTATGGAATACTAAAGTCCTTTCGTCTTTTATACAAATGAACGCATTAAGAACATATTATTTTTTAATCCTTTTAGGAATAGTTGCTTCGCTAAATGCACAAAACATCACTGTATATGGCAAAGTAACAGATAATGCTACTAGTAAATCCTTGCCTTTTGTATCGGTTCAAATACAAAATTCTAACTATGGAGCCAATACCAATAAAAATGGTTCTTTCAGCATTAGTGTTCCCACCAAAAAACATTTATCTGTTTTGTTTAAACTCTTGGGTTATACAAACCGAGTTAAAGAATTGGATATTGAAGAAGGACAAGATTCCATCCTTATTAATGTATCTCTTTCTCAATCTTATCTATCGTTAGATACTTTTACGGTTTACGGCAAAGTAAAACCCGATACTTTAGTTGGCGCACCCGACTATAGCATTTTTGATTTTGATTTTATGAAGATAAATACATTCTACTCACAGCCGAAAAACTTTAGAAAAAGCGCAACTCAAATTAGCAGATGCCAATGGTAAAATATTAACCACTTATTTTGTCCCAAAAGAAGGTGGTGAAGCCAAAGAGTTTTACCGTGATTATTTAGGTTACACTAATTTGGTTTGTAAAAATTATATCTATCGCATCAATATGTATCATGATCGATTTTTATTAATTCCCTTAAAAGTAGAAGACGTTAACGCCTATATAAAACCAATTATTGATACGGTAAATGGTAAACTCATCTTTACCGATTATTGGAAAGAATACCCTTTATTTAATTACCTAAATTATAACGAAACCGATAGTACCAAAAAGCAACTCTTAACTATTGAAGATAAAGAATTGATGCATGCATATAATTTTGAATACTATTCACTAAAGCCAAAGGATAAATTAGAAGCACGAAGAATAGCCATGGATTTGAAAATGGATAAACATGTGGTAGCATCCTTAATGAGTGGGTTTACCAAAAGTATGTTTTATGAGCCTTTATTTGCACCACTTTATATTATTAAAGATACCATTTGTGTGTTTGATCATTATAAAGATAAACTCTACCACTTAGATAAAAACGGTGTAAAAATAGATTCTATCTCTATTAACTACAATCATCCGAAAAACTGGAAAGAATGGAAAAACAAAATGCTAAAAGATGACATAGAGAATTTAATTTATGCGGTGTATGATAAAAACGGACATAAATACATTAAACAAATTAGCACGCAAACAGGCAAAGAATTAGGAAAATACAACTTGCAATTTCATAGTGCTGATAAATTGAAAATACATGATGGATATGTTTACTATATCTATCGCCCTTTTGAAAGCACACAGGAAAAGTTTTTTATAGAGAGTTGATTACTTTGGATAGAAATTGAGTTTTGAATAGGAACACGGATTTGACTGATTAAACAGATAAGCACGGATAAATTTTGTGTTACTTTAGTTAAAAAATCAGCGTGAATCGATTCCATCCGTTTTATCCGTGTTCCAATTGTTAACATTGTAATAGTTTTTTTATTGAGTTTTTATTCGCATTTTCGTTACGCCGAAATAGCTATGATGAAAACCCTTAAAACACCTATTTTAACTTTAGTACTTAGTGCTATTTCGGCGGTTATACAAACTATTTTAGTTTCCTATATTTCTTACAAAATCAATAATAGTTTTGATTTGGCCGTTTGTTTGCTCTCATTTTTCATCTCCTTTATTGTGAGTTTTTTTATTATTTATTTTTTATATAGCAATATCATTTTTGAGAAAATTGACAAACTCTATGTCTTGGTAAAAGAACAACAACCTAAAGAAATTCCTAATACGGAGTTTCAATTAGATGAAGTAGATTCATTAGATAGATTAGAAGAAGAAATAAAAAAATTAGCGCACGAGAGACAAAAAGAATTGAACAAACCCGCAACTTAGATAGTTACCGAAAAGAATTTTTAGGCAATGTATCTCACGAATTAAAAACACCCATCTTTAACATACAAGGTTATGTTTCTACCTTAATTGACGGTGGTATTAACGACCCAAGCATCAATGTAGAATACCTAAAACGCGCTGATAAAAGCGTGGATAGGATGATACAAATTATTGATGATTTAGAAACCATCTCTCAATTAGAAGTTGGCACCTTGGAACTTGATCCAGAAGTGTATGATATTGCTCAGCAAGTGAGAGATATCATCGATGCTTTAGAATTTCAGGCTAGCAAACAAAATATTAAATTACAACTACCAAAAAATACGACAAAGCTATTTTAGTAAAAGCTGATAAATTTAGAATACGCCAAGTATTAGTTAACTTAATTACCAATAGCATTAAGTATGGTAAGGAAAATGGTAAAACAACTATCTCTTTAAATTTATTTGATGAGCAAGTAATTGTTGAAGTAAAAGATAACGGTATTGGTATTGACGAAAAACACTTGCCGCGTTTATTTGAACGTTTTTACAGAGTGGATAAAGGCCGCAGTAGAGAACAAGGTGGCACGGGTTTAGGACTAGCCATTGTAAAACATATTATTGAAGGTCACGGCGAAACCATTGACGTAATAAGCAAAGTAAACGAAGGAACTACGATTAGTTTTACCTTGAAAAGAGGGAATTAGATTTTCCGTTCTTGAACTACGAAGTAGAGCGTGTTATGGCGCTTTTAGTTTTAATCCACTTCATCGCTTGTGTCATGCCGATTTCCTAAGGGTCACTATTTTTATTTAATACCGTCATTGTACAAGATAGTCTTTTCTAATCCATTTTCTTTATAGCTAAAACCATTCAATTCTCAAACGAAATAATGTTCGATTTCAAATTTGTTGTGGAATGTCTGGTCTGGAGTTTTATACCCTTTCTGTACTTCTATTTTACCGTTGTTATATCTCTAAAATACTTCATTTCACAGTCTGTATAAAACTATAAATATGTGATTTACAAATTTGTCTTTTATTTATTAAATAAAAATGAATTTGACAATGTGTCTTTATATGATTGGCCAATTTAGATAGTCTTCATATTCTTGTTCTGTAACTTGTTTTTAGTACAATTTGTAGTTAGGACCATGTCCTTGTGGCTAAGTTGTTGAAAATGTGCACGCCAACATTTCTCGGATTCTCTCTTTTGTATTTGGTTCAATCACTTTGTCAACGTTGAGTGAGACAAATAATGAAATGCAAAAAGTATGATAATTATTCGTGTCATGATTGTGTTTAAAATCCTGCTTGTTACCTATAACTACTTATACCCGACATAAACCTTAGGTTATCTCGTTAATTGTAGATAACCGAAGTTCGGTTACGGTTATTTGTTTTTATAATTTTACTTTTCCCTTAAAAATATCTTTAATCTTATCTTTTATTTGGATAACTTTCTCGATATTTTCCTGAAAAGCAGGAACTGTCATTTCAGTAATTTGTGAGTCGCTTAACGATTTTAAAGACTCAGGATAAAACACAATAAAACTGGTAAACTCATTATTTTTATTTAGTGTTTTAGGCATGTTATCAATATGGAAATCGAAGGATACTGTTTGTTTACGGCTGCTTAAAAAGATGTATAAATCATCTTCTTTTACTTTTTCAATAATATCACTATCCTCAAAACCACTTACCATCAAATAATTATAAAACTCGCGTTTTTTATCTTTATTTAAGGTTGTAAAAGCATCAATGGTTTTTTGTTCTCCATAAATAATAGCATTGCTACCCATTTGCTTGAGTACCGAATTAATTTTACGAACCACTAAATTAAATCCGCTTTCTAATTCACAGTTTGGTGCTAACAAAACAATAATTCGTTTATAGGTGTTTAAGGGTTGTAATACTTTTGAAATAATAATAGATTGTTTGGTCTTTACTAACAAATTATCGGCAATACTTCCAAAAATTAAATTTCCAGAGCCTTGCTGTGCTTTCCAACTTATTAAAATATCCGAAATGCTATAAGCCTTAGCCGAACGAGCAATACCATCCACAATACTTAAATCAACTTTTTTAAGTACTTGCACTTTTTTATCGCCCGACGAAATTTGCTCTACTACACTATCAATTACTTTTTTCACAATGTTGATTCGTTCATCAGCATCTTCATTTTCTTCAACAATGGACAAAGGATAAATTGGTTCATGCGATTTATCGTCTTTAATAATCAAGGCCAAATCAATTAAACGGGCAATATTTTCGGGATTACTAACCGGAATTAAAATACGCTCTGTTCTATCAATAATTTTCTTAGAGGTTTCTTTATCGGTAATGGCAATTTTACGAGCCGCTCTTTCGGTAACAAACGAACTTACCATGCAGGTAATTAAAATTAAGATGATGGTTCCATTAATCACATTTTGATCAAATAAACCAATATCATATCCCACTTTTATAACTGCTAATGTAGCGGCTGCGTGAGAGGCACTTAAGCCGAACATTACCGCTTTTTCGTATTTCGTGTATTTATATATAGCGCCTGTTACTTGTGCGGCTAACCATTTGGTGACTAATGCAACCACACTTAATATCCCTGCAAAAATTAAAGCGTCTGTTCCTTTTAAAAATACGGTAAAGTCAACCAGCATACCCGCGCTAATTAAGAAGAAAGGAATAAACAACGTGTTGCCAATAAACACCACACGGTTCATTAATACAGAGTTATGAGGAATGACACGATTTAATGCTAAACCAGCTAAGAAAGCACCAATAATAGGTTCAACACCTGCTAACTCAGAAAAGAAACCTGCAATAAATACAACTGCTAATACATAAATGTATTGCGAACTCCCTGCCCTCGATGTTTCTAAAAAACCAACGACTTACTTTTGGCAATAAATATAAAACCGCAAAACATAGTAAACCTAAGGACACAACTAATCTTAACCAAAACATGGCGTTAATTTCGCCACCAACAACATTGGTAATGACACCTAATAGAATTAATACAGCACTGTCTGTAATTATAGTTCCTCCAAAAGATATTTGTACGGCCCTATTTTTTACAATACCCATATTACTTACAATAGGGTAACTCAACAGCGTGTGAGTAGCAAACATACTGGCTAACAATAAAGCTGGCCATAAGGTAAAACCAAATATGTAAGTACATACTAAAAAGCCAATACTAATAGGAATAAAAAATGTGAAGGCTCCAAACACCAAACTTTTGCTTCGGTTTTGTTTATACTCTTGCATATCAATTTCTAAACCAGCCAAAAACATAATGTAGAGTAAACCAGTTTTACTGAACAACTCAAAGCTGGTAGACTTTTCGATGATATGTAAAGTGTGCGGACCAATAATTACGCCAGCTATAATTAAACCAATAATTCCTGGAATACGAAAACGCTTTAAAACTAAAGGCGCAAATAAAATGATAAGAAGTGTTAAGGCTAAAATTAATACAGGATTTTTTACCGGCAGGTAATGACTAAAAAAATCGTTAAAGGTTTGTAAATTGCCTGCAAGTAAAAACATACATTATCTTTAAAACAAAAATAGAGAATTAATGCGTACTAAAGACAAAATACTAGAAATATGTCTGATTACTTTGGTATGTCATGCCTAGGCAAAGCGTTCAAAGAGTTACGAACTTCTTGATCACTTTTTTCGGACAACACTCGAGAACAAATAATACAATACTAAAACGTTAACACATATTGAACGGCTGCTGTGCGTGGTGATTCAATTTTAAGCGGTCTTAATGAATATATTTCGTTAAATACATTATTGCAAACAATAGAAACCTTTTGTTTTTTATCCACATTGTAACTTAAACGGGCATCCCAAATGCTTATGTCTAAATTTGTTTGCCAATAGTTTACACCCACTATTTCATCAAAAAAAGTATTTGCATCTCTTGTTAGCTGCTCAATACCCTCAAATGCCTTATCAACATTTTGCATTTTTGTATAATATTTATTACTTACACCAAAATTAAAACGATAGATTTTAAACTCAATATCCAATTTAAACATATGTTGAAAACGATATTTTAAAACGTTATCTGTTGTATCCATACTACTGTTTTTGTAGGTTAATGCTTGCCCTACAGTTCCACCTAAGATTTTACTCAAGGCATATACACTATCAGGAGTTAAAGTAACTGGCTCAATATAAGTATAGCCAATTAAGGCTGATACGCCAAAACGTTTATTAGTTTCGGGAGTTGTTGCAGCTAAAGACATATCCAACCCTCTTACTCTTGAATCGCCTGTGTTTAAAAATTTAAATCCAACAATAGCAACATTAGGGTCCCAAAACCAAATAAATATTCAATAGTATTCTGGTATTTTTGATGAAAAGCTGCGATATCAAATAGCCTTTACAATTACCAATCTTAAACCCTTGCTTAATTCCAATTTCAAAACTTTTACTAGTTTCAGGTCTTAAATCAGGATTAGGAAAAACTCCAAACAAACCTGCTTTAGTTGTAATATATCTTTCGGTAATGGTTGGATATCGAAATCCTGTGCCGTAAGATGATCGAATAAATGTTCCTCTTGTTATTTGAAGATTACCTCCAAATCTATAAATAAAAGCATCATCATTTTTTAAATTATTGATTTTAAAATTCTCATAGCGTACGCCACCTGATATGTTTAAAATTCTCCAAAACTTTTTATCAAATTGAATGTATCCAGAAGCATTTACAATTTTATTTTCGGTTGTCCACTTGATACATATAATCGAGAAGTTGAATATGAAACATTCCCACTACTCCGCCAGTAAAATTTAAATCAATGCTTTTAAACTTTTTTTGTATTTGATATTCGCCAAAATACATGGTTCCTTTATTAGATTGATTATTTGAGATGACATTATCTGAATGAAAAACACGTGTTTGTAAACTATGACTCAACCCATTTTTAGTGGTGTACTTTATGAAAGGATCTACGTTAAATAATACTTGGTCTTCTAAAAACACAGCGCCTGGGTAACCTCTATATAAGCCTAAAGAATCATCAAGCCAAGCAAACACCATATTGGTTTTATTCAACATAAAATTAGCATTTACACCAAAATTTAATCCCTCAATACGTTTCGCACGGTAACGTAAATTCATATTGATACGGCTCTTTTTTTAATCATATCATTATTAGAAAATAATGAATTGAGTCCTCCATGTAAAACTTCCTTTAAATACTCGGTATATTTTGTGCTGGAGGCGGCGGTCCAATATAACCTTGATCGATATTGAAATTGGCCCCAATTACAAAATCTAGATTATTTTTAATGATTCGTGAATGAAATAAATTTAAATTACTGAAACCAGGAAAGGAATTATTGCCACGTGTTCTATACCAGTTTTCGGAAGGTGATTGCGGAATACTATATTGACCAGCAGAATAGTTAACACTTGTTTTTGGTTTACTACGTGGATAAGCTGACCTAATATTAATGACACCATTTAAAGCAGAAGAACCATATAAAACTGATGATGCTCCTTTAATGACTTCAATCTGTTCTATATTTTCAACTGGAATATAACTCCATTCAGGTCGGCCTGCATCTCCACTTAATAAGGGAACGCCATCCACCACAATAGCCACACGGCTTCCAACACCAAAGGTAAAACCACTTCCTCCTCTAATTTGAGGATCGTTATCAATAATGGTTAATCCAGGAACTTGCTCTAACGCCGTTTCGATACTTGTGGTATTTTTATTAGCAATTAAACTAGGCTTTAACACTTCCATCGACACGGTTAATTCTTCGAGTTTTTGTTCAAATTTACCAGAGGAAACAACCACCGTTTCAAGTGTTTTTGCATTTTGTTTTAAAGCTAAATTTTTTTGAAAAATTTCATTCTCTTTAATTACCACCGAAAATGTATCGCTTTGTAAACCTAAATAACTACACAAAATTTTGTACTTACCTGTATCTAAAACCAACACATAATTACCTTCTATATCTGAAGCAGCACCTTTAGATAAATCGCTTAATAATTGAATGGTAGCACCAATAATAGGTTCTTTACTATCCTTATCGGTGATATTGCCTTTTAAAACTCCTGTGCCTGTTTGGCTATATAGAGAAACTGAACTAATAAATAATCCAATTAATGTAAGTAAACGAAATTTATACATATAGTTAAAATAAAACCCTAACTGATTTGGTTAGGGTTTTAAAAATAGTGATTAAAACTTATTAGTCGATAAATAATTTACCGAATTTTCCTTGAGATTTACCAGAAACTTTGTACATGTAAATACCTGATTTAAACGAAGAAACATCGATTTTATTAACTAAATTATTTTCGATTTGTTGAGTAGCAACTAATTGCCCAGTAGCATTATAAATTTCGATAATTGAGCTTTCGTTATTTTTGTTTAAGAAATCAACATAAATAGTTTTATCATAAAAATACACTTTTACGTTTTTGTCAAAATCGTTTTCTTTAACTGAAACAGGGTTATTATAAATCAAATGCTAAATCATCAACCCACAATTTACTTCCAGCAAAAGCAGTTAATTGGTTATTTGAAGGAGTGATATTTATCATAATAAATGCTGGGTGCTAGAACGTTATAGATAAATGGAGCTAAAATCGTTTCCAAACTGGTTTGTAGCCGGAGAACATAAAAAGCATCTCCAATTTTATCAGTTGTAAGTCTGGATGATTTATGTAGGTAATTCAGGTGGATCGAAATAATGACCAGTAATGCAAAATAGCAGTACTTTACCTTGCTCGCCAGCACCACTTGCAGTAGTTTGATACTATTTAACCAACCACTAAACTATCTGGTGCGGCCAGTAAAGCATTTATTAGCGCCTGTTGCTGCTAAAATCCTTCGGCTTTATTTGTTGATGGAGCATTAACTACCTGTTGTTGCATTTCCATTAACAACAGCACCTATAATTGAATGTTTAGTTTCAAGTCTCAACGAATAAGTATCCGGAGTTTAATACCAGATGTTCTTGATAGCAAGTTTGAGGGCCTAAATGCGCTTTGAAGAACCTGATTCAGTTTTATTAAATTCCAAGAAACTGGTTCGTTATCAGGCTTGAATTTTCCCCCATGCTTCAAAACCGCCATTAGCAATTTGAGTTTGAGCAAAAGAAAATAAAGAGGCTGATAAAGAAAAAAATAAAGTAAATGTTTTATTCATAGTATTTTGTTTAATGGTTACAACTATATAAATCAATAATTTAATAGCTGGTTTTTTATAATTGTTTAGATGAGTAAAATTACAAATAAAATGCAGTTTCAGTAATATTTAACAGTTTTTTATTTAACAGTATAAACCTAATAACTCTTATCGTTTATAATCAAAAAACGCCCTAAACCATTACAGTTTAAGGCGTTAAAATGTTTTAATTTAGTATGTTGCTTAATTAAAAACCATTTTATTTATTTTCAGGAGGCGCCGGAGGTCCTTCTGGCTCTTTTGGTTCTTTTTTTCTATTCGTTTTTTTAACGCCATTCTTATCTATCACTACTTTCGTCTTTTTGGTATTAATATTTATACCGTTGCTATCAATTTTTATTTGAGCATCGTTGGAATTGATATCTACACCATTCACGTTTATTTTGACATTTTTTTCGACATTAACTTCGTCGTCTAATCCATTAATATGATCACCTACCGAAATTAAACCATCACAATCCACACATTTTAATCCATTTTCAGTCATCATCCAACGGCGATTAATCATATCTCCATCGTAAGTATTAGTTACGTTTTCGATATCATAAATCATATTTTCTAAAGATTTATCTAAGTAAATCACTTTACCAACAGGTAGTTTTAAAATCACTGATAAATCTTGTACTCTAAATTTATCCACATTATTTACTTTAAATAAATTATCAAATTCAATTAAACTATCGGTTTGAGAAACAACATAAGAAATATTTTTTGCTCTATCGGATGCGCTAGCTTTATTACTGCCTTTAGCTTCTTTTACAATCACTATTTCAATTCTATCGGTTTGAGATTTGATGATATTTAATTGTGCGTGACCAAATAAATATTTTACGCCGTTATTTGTGCCAATCATGTAATCATTATCACCTCTGCTGTGACGGCGATAATTTTTTTCACCTTCTTCGTCGTCATCACTCTCATGCAATTCTAATGAATTAACAGGTGTTTCATGCATTTTCAAATACAAGATATCTTTTTGAACTACAGTAAAATTCTCTCTTACTTTGGCTGTTTTATTAAAATCACTTCCTGTTTTAATCCCAATAGTTAACAAGAGGAAAAAACCAATTACCCATATAATTCCTGCACTTAAATTTACCCAACGGTTAGAATATTTAATTTTAAATAAAATCTTAATTCCGCCGTAGATTAACATAATTACAGGGATTCCAACAAAAATTGCAATTCCTAATATTCCTAAATAAAAATCTTCCATCTAGTAGTAATAAATCAATCCACTCTCCTACATTAGTGCTGTTTGTCAAAATGACAAACCAAAAATAGAACTAGATAATCCTAAAAAGAAAATTATTCCAAAAATCACCATAAAATACCAATCACTTTGATCAACACTTTACCAATGTTGGTAATTACATCTGTTAAAAAATCCACGATTTTTTCAGCAGTATTACGAGGCATATTCCTACCATCTGAAGCCATATTTTTAAATTCGTCTCCGTATTTCTCCATACGCTTTTTTAATTGCTCTGCTTCTTCTTTTACTGCTTTAGAAATATTATTAATATCAGCTTTTCGCCTTTCATTGATAATTTTTCAGCAGTCGTTTTAGCTTCAGGAATTGCTATCCATAATATTAAGTATAACAAAAAGCCCGTTCCTCCAAAAAAGAACATTAAAAGCAAAGCAATTCTTATCCAAACAGGATCAATACCAAAATAGTGTCCAATACCAGAACAAACACCACCTAATACTTTGCTATCACCGTCACGGTGTAAACGTTTTTTAATTGGTTCGCCATTATCGGTTGTTGTATAATTTTCTGACGTATTTTCTGATGAAGTATTGCCTGCGGTTTCTGCTTCTCCAGCAAACTCCTCAGGTTTACCCATACTTTCCATTACAAAATCCACATCACTCATCAATACTACTTGTTTAACTGGGCTAGTTTTGCTTTGTAGCATTTCCGCAATACGAGCTTCAATGTCGCTCATAATTTCGCTACCACCATCTGCTTTGCTAAAATAGCCTTTAATAGTAGCTAAGTATTTACTCAACTTATCAAAAGCGTCTTCTTCTATATGAAAAATAATGCCGCTTATATTTATGGTTACTGTTTTATTCATTTTAATTTGTTTTAATATTTTTAAACTAATTTATTTTATTTAGTGTTTTGTACGGTTGTGTTTACGGCATTTACTAATTCTAACCAAGATACTTGAAGTTCGTTAAGATAAGTTTGACCTATTTCGGTTAAAAAATAATATTTACGTGGTGGCCCCGAAGTGCTTTCTTCCCAACGGTAAGACAGCAAGCCGGTATTTTTTAATCGGGTTAACAGCGGATAAAGTGTTCCCTCTACAACTACCAACTTTGTTTCTTTTAATTTCTCAATAATTTCGGTAGGATAAGCCTCACCTTGAGAAAGTATAGAAAGTATGCATAGTTCGAGAACGCCTTTGCGCATTTGTGCTTTAGCATTTTCAGAATTTACCATGATTTATATTGTTTTAAAATTAAATACTACACTATAAGCATTATTAGCTTTTAGGTTACTAAGTTTTAGTTTTGCGAACTGAGTTTCGATTGATTTTTTTAATTTCTCGTTTGTTGTATTTGCAACAACTAAATTTACATTTCCTGTTTCGTTTACAGTAAACACCACATTTACTTTTTCCTCTTTATTAAAATCCATAAATAAATTAGGGAATTTAATTTGTTCCTTAATCGTTTTATTAGCGTCTTCAACAACTACTGTTTTTGGAGTTCCCTCTGCTTTAGCAGACGTATTAAGACTAAATAATATACCTACAGCTAAAAAAGCTATTGATTTTTTTAAAGGTGTGTTACAAATTGCATTTTTAATGCTTGCTTTGAATTGGTTAATTTTTGTTTTCATTATATTAATTTTTTTATGTTTATTTTCTGTATTAGTCATTTCCATTTTAGATGATTTAGCTTTTTACTATTTCTTATCTCCTCGTTCGTTTTGTATCAGATTCGCGTTATCTTTATAAAACTAGATTTGATGTACTTCTCTCTTTTTTAGTCTGCAGAATTAAAAAATTGATTAGTTAAGTTATTTAGTACTATGCCATCTTCATTATTGGGTGACACAAAGATATGAAATTATTTTAGTACCTTGTACAACATAGTACTAAAATAAAACATAACTACTTGATTATCAATATTAATATTTTTTAGGTAATGCTTTAAAAAGCACTTATATTTGTACTTTATATAAAAATATGCACAGTTTTGCTTCCGATTTAACCAGTTTATTATCCCTAAATGGACTTATAACTTTACTGACTTTAACCATTTTAGAGATTGTTTTAGGTATAGACAACATTATTTTTATTTCTATCGCTGTAGATAAGCTACCTCGCGAGCACCAATCAAAAGCCAGAACTATTGGTTTATTGTTGGCATTGGTAGTTAGAACAGTTTTATTGTTTTTTGTAGGCTACATTGCTGGCTTAAAAGAGCCATTTATGCATCTTGGAGCTTATGGTATTTCTGGAAAAGCTTTAATTTTAATGGGAGGTGGTTTGTTTTTATTGATAAAAACATGGCAAGAGATTCAAGAACACATACACGGTGATGAAGATGAAATTGGGCATGGAAAAAAAGGGAAAGCCACTTTTAATGCGATTATTATGCAAATCATCATTATTGATTTTGTTTTTTCTTTTGATAGTATTTTAGCAGCTGTTGGTCTTTCGGGTGTTGTGTTAATTATGGTATCTGCGGTTGTAATCTCCATGATTTTAATGATTTTATTTTCGGGTGTTGTAGCGGATTTTATTAATAAAAATCCTGGCATTAAAATGATTGCCTTATCTTTTTTATTGGTAATTGGAGGGATTTTGGTGGCAGAAGCGTTAATTGACAGCTACAACTCTACCCTACCTCATGAACAACACTTTGAGTTAAATAAAAATTATGCATACATCGCTTTAGCCTTTGCTATGATGATTGAGTTATTTAACATTAAAGAACGTAAAATTAAACGTGCTAAAGATTTTACTCAACAAGACGAGGAGTAATTTACATTTCATTAACCATTTCCTGCATTACTCTGTAAGATTTGAGTTCCATTAATCCTGGAATCTGCATTTTGTAATAATGTAATAAACAATCTAAAAGGGCTAAACGCTCGCTTCTATTAATTTTTTTTTGATTGGATAAAGAATAAGAAAATAAATCCGCAAACAATTGAGATTGCCAATGATCAAAACCTAATGGAAAACTTTTGGTTGTGGAGAAAAATTTACCTTCTAAAGTATCAAAATAAGCTAAGGCTTTATCTCTATTATTAATGGGGTAAAAGCCTAAATGCTTAGTGAGTTCAAATAAAAAATAAATATGTGTATCTGTGTAATTATCATCCGCTTTATCTAACCACTGATAGGTATGGCATATTAAATCAAATAGATCATCGTTAGGAATTTGCTCTTTAATGCACTTATACAAGAATTTCATTTAAAAACTGTGCAATACATAGTTTACTAAAATTAGATTGTAAATCGGTATAAACAAAAAGGCATTTTACTTCGCTAATTTGTTGTACATCTTTATTTTCTTTTAATGACACAACGCATTCAATTTGCGTGAGAGGTTGAATAACGCCTGATTTGATTTTAGCTTTGGGACCATTACCAACATTGATGTTGGCTGATATTAATCCAAAATCTTTAGTGTAAATTTTTGAAATAATTTTTTTATCGGCATACTTTATATTATGCAAAACAATGCCTTGTGTTGTATAAAGCATTAATTTACAATCAATAATTTAGCTGTAGCATAACTTTCACCTTCACCTGTAGCGCAATAAATCATATAAGTTCCGGTACTTACTTTTTTTCCACTAAAGGTGCTCATATTCCATTCTATTTGTCCACCTTGAGATTTAGCAGTCCAAACCAATAAATTAGAATACAATGGGCTATTTTCTGCTGTAAAATGAAAAATCTCTTGCTGTCCATCAGGTGACAAACAGTAAACACCAGAGCTTTCGGTACCTATCCATTTTCTATTAACACCATCCACTGCTATAGCAGTAATTGCATCGTTTTCTAATAAAATTTGTACCTGCCCGTCTTGCTCAATTAAAATTTGTTGACTATCAAAATTATTATTTGTGAAAACGTTTTCAGGATTATAAACCACCGAAATCCCTTTTGCTGTTCCTAACCAAACATGCCCATCTTTATCCGAACACATAGATTTAATATCAATTGAAGGTAAATGTCCGTTACCTATTGCTGTACTTAATAATTTTGTATTTGACGTATTAGGTTGCGATAACCCGTTTACATCTTTGTATACCATTAAACCATAACCTCTGGCTAAAATTATCCACGCTTGATCAAATTCATCAAAAATAATTTTAGACATATAAGGCTGAACAACAAACTGTTCAAAATCTAACAATGTCCAGGTATTATTTGGTTTTTTAACCGCAACACATTTTTCCCCTAAGGAAATAGATGCCCATAAATTAGAATTTTTATCAAAATTAATCCCTGAAATTCGAAGGTCACTACCTCCATTTAATCCTATAAGAGGGCTATTACCGTAGCTATAAACCCCTTGAATTTGATCATCTTTAACGTCTACTACTCCAAAACTCATGGCGGCAAAAGCAATATGATTCTTGTCGTTTGGATCAATTGAAACAGCATTTAAATCCCCTATGGTATTTGGGATCACATTTCTCATAGATTTCCATTCTTCTTCTTGATACACATTTGGTTTATCTCCCATATATTGAGGATTAAATGTTTCTCCTAAATAAATAGGAGCAACAATCAACTTTCCATCTTTAATATCAATATCATTTACTAAATTATTCTCTGGTCCATTTAGGGTAATGTTATTATATGGAGCCCAAGAAGCGCCGCCAGACTTAACCAAACCCATTTTTTTATCAGCAACCCAAAAGTTATTATTATTTTCATAAAAAACTTCACCAATAAATGCGGGAGTAGATCCATAAGTAGTTAAATAATTCAAGAATGATCCAGTTGAGTTGTATTCTTTTAAACCAAACTGATCTAATATCAACAGCTTGTTATATTTAGAGTAATCATATAATCTTATATTTTCATTATTTATATAATTACTATTTATGGAATATTTAGTCCAACCTGTTGGTGTATATTGGTATAAAGTATCTTTTTGAGAAACATCCGACTTTAATCTTTCAGAATAATTGGTTATTAAAGTCCCGTTGTAATTAACAATGCCATTGTAAGGTCCTGGCGCTAAACCAACATTTAAAGGTTTCCAATTTTGGTAAAAACTTAAATTTGTATTGAGTCTCCCATAAAACACACCGTTGGATGTTGCTGCAAATAAAGCTGTGTCATTTTTAGTAACTTGATGTACTTCATAATTTGTTGTTGCTGTGCCTATGTAATAAGTGTCTTTTATTTCTAATTTATCGGTATCAAAAATAACGATACCAAAGCCACAAGCTATATACGCTAATTTACCGCTAAAATAAACTTCATTAATAACTTTTTTACCTGTAATGATTTTCCTTTTGATATCAGCAATATTTACAATTTCATCTTTTTCATCATTAGGTTTTATTACATCAATATTGGTGTTTTCATAAATAACAAGTAGTAAATTATTATTATCATTTTTTCTAAGCAATTTAATGCCTACATCAGATAATCCATCAATTTTAGTTAATTTCCTAATTCTATTATCTCTTTCATCAAACACCGCTAAACCAACACCATTAGAAACATAAACTTTACTTTCAACTTTCGAAACGCTATTAGTATTGCTGTATGATAAATGATCTAACCATTGCCCTATTTTAACTTGAGAAAAAGAAAACAGAGAAAAAAGGATAAATATGAATGAAATTATTTTTTTTGATTGCATACTGTAGTAACGTGGTTTAAAGTAAAATATTGTAATAACCAAGCATAAATTTAATACTTATATTTGTAATTATATAAGGCTTTGTAGTACAATGGATAGTATTTGGGTTTCCGAAGCCTACGATCCAGGTTCGATTCCTGGCAGAGCCACTTTTATAGGGCCTTTTTGGGTCTTTTTTACAAAATTTATTAAAAAAAATTGAAATATTAAATATTCTGTATATTTGTACTGTTGAAACCTAAATTTAAAATACTTTTTTCATCACTTCTACTTGCCGTTGTATTATTTGCAGCAGTACCTAAAGTATATATCCACTCTTTACTTGGCCACACTCATACAATTATAAACAGCATAAGTGGTGATGTTAATGTAAACGAGCAAGAAGGTACTCAAGATTGTAATTTTGAAAAATTTGACACTCCTGTATATTATACCGTTTTTAAATTCATATTAAACTTTTTGCCTTTAAAAGAAGCGAAACAAACCTCTTTCTTTTACTATCAAAAATCAATACCAAAACTTCATTACAATACATCTCTTTTAAGAGGTCCACCAATGGCTTAATTTATTTGATTAAATAAATGAGTCATTAACCTATTAAAACAAAAGTTGAAGTTTATACCCTTAGCGATTATCCGCTTTTATCAATACGCAATTTCTCCTTTACTAAAGCCTTCATGCCGCTTTACTCCTTCTTGTTCGCAATATGGATTAGATGCTGTAAACAAATACGGTGCTTTTAAAGGAAGTTGGATGGCTCTAAAACGCATTATGCGTTGCCATCCATGGGGAGGAAGTGGTTACGATCCGGTAAAATAAACTTCTTTAAATCACAAAAAACAAAATTCCTATCTTAATAATGAGACAGCTTTTCTGTGCATATACTTATTTTTTATTTTTCTTGTTATTCATAATAGGGCTTCCTGCCTATTCACAAAATTCATGCTCCTTATCATTTAGTGGGAGAATTATTGATTGAGATGATGGAAAAGAATTGGAAGGCACTTTTATAATTTTAAAATCAACCAACCAAACTCAAATAACTAACGAGCATGGAAGCTTTAAGTTTTCTAATCTTTGCAGTGGTGAGTATAACTTCATTATTCAACATGTTGGATGCCACGACACTGTTATTAGTGTTGATTTAAAAAAAGACACAAAGCTTACTATAAAATTACCACACAGTGCTGTCGAATTAAGTGAAATTGCTATTATGGATAAGCAACCTGATATGGTAAAAACACAAACTGTTAATGATATTACTGCAAAAGAATTAGACGGAACACGTGGGCAATCATTAGGCGAATCACTAAAATTAATAAGCGGTGTAACAACATTAAACACTGGAAGTACCATTAGTAAACCCATGATCCATGGTATGCAAGGTTATAGAGTATTGATATTAAACAATGGTATTAGACAAGAAGGGCAACAATGGGGTAATGAACATGCTCCAGAAATTGATCCCTTTATTGCTCAAAAATTATCTGTAATTAAAGGTGCAAATGCTGTGCGTTATGGAAGCGATGCAATGGCTGGTGTTATTTTAGTAGAACCAAATGATTTGCCTGATACAGCTGCTATTACTGGAGAAATAAATTTAGTGGGAATGAGTAACGGACAAGCAGGTGTTGCTTCAGGAATTTTGCAAGGATACTTTGATAAAATAAAAGGCTTTAATTGGAGAGTACAAGGAACTTATAAAAAAGGAGGTAATATAAAAACACCAACCTACTATTTAAAAAATACTGGTGTTGAAGAACTCAACTTTTCGTACGCGCTTGGTTATCACCGCAAAAATTGGGGTATAGAAGGCTACTACTCTCAATTTAATACTAAAATAGGAATTTTTAGTGGTGCACATATTGGCAATTTAACCGATTTAAAAAATGCTTTTAATGCAAACAAACCACAAGATAGTTTAGCAACATTTAGTTATGATATTGACAGACCGTATCAAGACATTTCTCACGAATTAGCAAAAGGAAAATTTCACTTACACCTAGCTCCTCGATGGATTGCCAACTTACAATATTCGTATCAATATAATATCCGTAAAGAATACGACAAACATAAACCCTTAAATAATGCTTTAGCGGCTCTTGATAAACCTGAATTAGATTACCGCATTACATCACAAACAGTAGATTTAGTAATTGAACATTTGAATATCAAGTCCTTTAGAGGGCAGTTTGGAGGTAGCTATATGAATCAAAAAAATGTTTACCTAGGAAGGTTTTTTGTACCAAATTTTATTAATAATACTTGGGGAGTATTTGCCAGCGAACGCTATGTAAAACAACATATTGAATTGGAAGCTGGCGTGAGATTTGATCAAAAACACTTACAATCCTTTTATTACATAGGAAATGATTTACAAAAACCAGATTTGAATTTCAATAACGTTTCGTGGAATGTAGGAACTATTTTAAAACCGAAAACAAATTTAAGCTTCTTTGTTAATGCTGGTTCAGCATGGCGTGCACCAGCTCCTAACGAATTATACAGCAATGGCGTTCATCATGGCGTAGGATCTATTGAACGAGGCGATGCCAATTTGAAAACGGAACAAGTTTACAATATTACAGCAACAGGATTATATCAACCCAAAAAAACACTAATTGAACTCACGTTTTACCATAATCAGTTTTCGAACTTCATTTATATGAATCCCGCTGCTCAACCAGAGCTTACGATTAAAGGGGCTTATCCTGTTTTTAATTACGAGCAAGCAAATGTTCGAATTAGCGGTATAGATGCAAAGTTGCAAACTCAATTATTTAATCATCTTGAAATAACTACCAAAGCCATGATTTTAAGAGCTTGGAATTATTCAATTAATGATTATTTAGTTTACATGCCTTCTGATAGATATTCGTTAGATGTGAAAGCATTTACTTCTGTTTCAAAAAGTGTAAAGGAAATTTATGTAGAAGCGGGTTATCAATTTATTACCAAACAATGGCGTGTTCCTTCCAATACAGATTTTGCCCCACCACCAAAAGAATATGGCTTATTATCTGCTGAACTTGGAAGCTCATTTAAATTTGGTAAACAACAACTCAACATCAGTATTAGTGCAACAAATTTACTAAATGAAATTTACAGAGATTATTTAGATAGGTTTAGATACTTTGCTGATAATCAAGGCCAAAATTTTACGTTAAGAATAAAAGTACCATTAACCATTTACGATAAAAAATAATTAACCAAAAATAAATAACAACAAAAAAAAGCAAATGAAATCAACCATTAAAACTTTAGCCATGACTGCTATGATTAGCGTTGCCTTTACTGCCTGCAAAAAAGACAAAACAGAGCCAACTCCAGATGCGCCAAACCCTCCAACAAACGAGGCGGAATTAATTACCACCATGAAAGTTATACTTCACGACACAACCACTCACACTAATACAACTTATGTATTTAGTGATTTAGATGGTGCCGGTGGAAATCCTGCAACATTTGGAAACAGTGGAGCAGACTCAGTAATTAATATCACAGCTAATCATGTATATGAAGCTACTATTTTACTATTAGATGAATCAAAAAGCCCAATTGATACAGTATCAAAAGCTGTATTTAGTGAAGGTGTAGACCACCTATTCTTTTTTAATAGTATAGCACCAACTGGTACTCCATACACTACCTATTTAGCTGGAAGTATGACCAATATTAAATACCTTGATTTAGATGCAAATAATAGAGGGATTGGTTTATCGACTTTATGGACTGCACCAAGTATGATAATGAATAAATCACCTTTAACTATTGAACTTAAGCATCAACCGAGTGTAAAAGATGGTTCATATGCTCCGGGAGAAACAGACATACAAGTTGGATTTAAATTGAAAGTAAACTAATGTTAGTTTTGGTTTTTAAAAAGGAAATTAATCTCAAGCGAGTCAATTTTAATTTAAAAACTCTTTAAATTCATTCAAAAGCGAAGCATAATCCTTAGCGCAATTTTCTCTAGAATATTTATCTATTGAAGATGAATTAATAGAAAGCTGGTTTGATTTATATTTTTGATACAAGTCTAATACCGCTTTTTTTGTTCCTTCATAATCATCAAAGTGAACCATTGTGCCAGCTTGTGTACTTTTTAAAATAGCTGCTGCATCCGCATCGGGTAATCCAATTCCAAAAACAGGACGTTTAGCTGCTAAATATTCAAACAACTTACCAGATAATACTCCTCCATTATTTGGTGTATTATTTAAAGGCAGCAATAATACTGGCGATTGCGCCATTAACTTTACCACTTCGCTATGAGGTAAATAATCTGTTTTTTGTGCGTTATCTAAAATGCCATGTTGTTTCAACGTTTCAAAAGCAATGGCATCAGTTTTGCCAGTAAACTTAATCGCTAAATCTTTTTTCAAATCAGCATGCTCTTTACATAAATCACCTAATACTTTCCAAAGCGTATAAGGATTTCTATCTTTATTTAAAGCACCTATGTGATGAAACAAAAATCCATCTAATTGTTTTAAATCAGAACTAAACTTGAAATCATCTGTATCAAAACCATTGGTAATCACATCTACTTTTCGGTTTCCTAACTTTTCTAAATCAGTACCACAGGTAGGACTAACCGTCACAACTTTATTTGCTTGGGCTAATACTTGTCGTTCTAACCGTTTATGTTTATTATCTGCCCAGTTAGATAATTTCAACTGGCTATAAAAATCAATTTGCGTCCAAGGATCTCTAAAATCAGCAATCCATGGAATATTAAATTTTTGCTTTAAACCCATTGCAATTAAATGCATACTATGTGGTGGACCTGTACTTATGACTGCATCAATTTTGTGTTGCTTGATATAATCAGAAAAAAACCTTGGTTAACGGTTTCGGTTTTCTTCTTACGCATAATCTTGCGATAGATATCATAAGGCTCTGTGATTTGAGTTTTCAAAACTGTTAAATCTGCTGGAATATCTTTTAACAGTGTATCGTCATTAATTGGAAAATCAGGGTTAGAAGGCGTATAAATAATTGGTTCCCAACCAAATTTACGAAAGTATTTACTAAACTTTAACCAACGCTGTACCCCTGCTCCACCAGTTGGCGGCCAATAATAGGTTATGATAAGAACTTTTTTCACAGTTTAATATTTTTTAAAACGGGAATCTTAGATATTACCTCTTCTGCAATTTTAAATTTGATAGTTGAGACACCAAATATAATAGTGATTAATGTTCCTTTAAATAAAATATTTAAGTACGGATTTGTAATGTCGGGAATAAAGTAAACCAAACCTGAAATCATTATTGTGAAAATAACGATTAGGCTTGTTTTATCATAGGGCAACATTTTTAGCCTGTACCACAAATAAATAACTTTTAAAAGGTTATATGTACCGATTGAGATAAATGTAGAATAAGCAGACCCAATTATACCATATTTAGGAATTAACCAATTATTTGTAATAACACTAGTTGATATTAATACAAATAAAAACAAAGAGATCACAAAGTATTTATGAGAGGTGGCTATAATTGTAGTGTTAATTCCAGTTGATAGATTTACAAAAGAACATAGTGCCATTACAATCATACAATTTCTTCCAATCTCAAATTCTTCAGGCAGTATCTGAAAAATACTGTTTGAACAACAAATTAACCCACACAAAAGATAACCGCCTACCAACATTAATATTCTAACCGAGTCGTAATATATTTTTTTAATATTTACCAAATCGCCAGTAGCCCAGGAATTTGCGGCTACAGTATTTGAAATTCTTTCTAAACTATTAATTGGCACTTCCATAATAGAAACCATAAAAATACTTGTTGCATAAATACCAATAGAAGATAGGCTTAAATAATGTCCCATGATAACTTGATCAACCATTTTAATACCGATGGAGGCGAATGATGTGAAGATCATTAAAAACGAATATATAATAACCTTATTAGAAAAAAACGTTCTATAGAATGGCCAATTTATTTTAAAAGAAAACTTATCTACTTTATAGATATATGCCATCAAAAGAATTAATTGAATTAAATAGGCCGATACAAATGCAAAAATAAATTGCTTTAAATCAAAATATCCGAAATAATAAATAAAAATAAATACAATTTGTAATACCCTTAACAATACTTCGTTTAAGAAAACTGTAAATGCTGTCTTATATAAAGAAGCTGAATAAATGTTATAAACCATTATTAAGGCGAGTATAAAGGGGAAAATAAAGACCAAATAATAAAACTCATTAAACAAAGGCGATTTAACCTGATAATAGGCTATAATATTTTCTTTAAAGAAAAGAAAAAAAGACTTAAAGCAGCCGAACCTAATAAACAAAATAAAAAGATCATGAAAAAATGACCATGATGTTTGTTTTCAGGGTTTTTAATTTCAGGAAAAAAACGCACAGTAACAGAGCCAATACCTAATGGAATAAAAATGGCTGCCATAAAAGAAAAGGAAACCAAAATTCTTGTTAATCCAATAATTTCGGTAGATTTCAGGAAAATTGGTTGAACATATACAATGGTTAAAAAACCCAATAGTACGCCAATATAACTGAATACACTATTTAATATGCCTTGTTTAGCTATTATTCCCAATTCCGTATATTTTTTTTAAATTTAATCATACTTTTGTATTTATGCTAATAGTTAAAAATATTGCTAAAAATATAGCTTTTCCTTTAATTACTGGGCTTGGTATTGAAAAAATATTGTCAAAAAATTCTAAAAACAATAATCTCATATTATGTTTTCATGGAGTTTCAAATTTCAAGAGCACTATCAATAAAAGACACATGCCTGTTACCCAGTTTGAAGCTTTAATCACTTATTTAAAAAGGAACTTTGACATAGTTTCAGTCCAAGATATATTTACAGATACAAAAGCAAAAAAAAAGCGGATTGCTCTAACCTTTGATGATGGATATTTGAATAACTATTCAATAGCCTGGCCGATCTTAAAAAAATATAATTTACCAGCTACCTTTTATATTACTACCGAAAGTTTTGAAATTACTAACTATTGCCTATGGCCTGAAATTTTTGACGCATTAAAATAGAGACTCCAAAAGAAAAAATATTTTTTAATAACGAAGAATTTAATTTTGAAAAAGGTCAATTACACAATCGTAAGACAAATGCTGCTATTTATGATTATGTGAAATTAATGGGAGAAGAGAGACAAGTGGCATTTAAAGAATTTATTTCCAAATACGATGTGAAAAGAATCTTAAAAACTATTGACCCTGAACTAGCACAATTTTGTTCCCAAGAACAAATAAAGGAAATGTCTATGTCTCCTCTAGTACGAAATAGGCTCTCATACACACAGACATTATAACTTATCAAAAATAAATACTGAATTAGCGACTCAGGAACTCAAAAAATCTAAAGAAATACTTGAAACAATTATTCAAAAACCTGTTGTAAGTATTGGTTATCCAGATGGCGACTATTCTGAAAAAATAAAAGATATTGCAGAAGATCTTGGCTATAAATATCAATTAGGCGTTTCGTTTACAAACGATCGTGATTTTACTGATCAAAGGATAAGAAGCCGATATAGTATCAGTAATTCAACAAGTTTAGACACTAATAAAATTTTAATAAATCAACAATTTAATAAATCAGGGTTTTAGAATTAGGGATCAAGCTATGAAAAAAACATATAACATCTCAAAATTCAAAATCGAGGATATTAAGTTCTATGAATCGATCTATAAAAGTGCTTTTTCATCAAGTCCGAACTTAAAAAACGTTATAACTAAGTTTTTTCATAAATACCAACAAACTAAGCCCTCATTTATCGCACTATCCGATTCTAATGAACCCGCTTCTTTTTATGGAATAATTACTCAGCGAGCAAGCTATAACAATGAAATTTTAACATTGCGCAATCATGTGATTCTATGACTCACAAAGATCATGGAGGTCAGGGATTATTTGTTAAAGTTGCTGAAACGGCTTATGATTTTTTAAAAATACAAAACATTAATTTTGTCTATGGTTTTCCAAATACGGTTATTTATGATCTACGAAAGATTAAACTAAAATGGGAACATCATGAAAATATTAACGTTTATAAGGAAAAAATTAAAACCTTGCCATTTGATAAGTTAGTTAAGAAAATGCCATTTTTAAGCTCGGTTTATTATTCTTATTTAAAAGGGATTTTCGCAAAATACAAAAGTCAAAATACATTTTTCAGCAATTCATTAATTGAAAAAGACATTTGCTGTATTCTTCACGATAAAGATTACTTTGAATATAAAAGTGCAGAAAATAAATTTATCATAAATATAAACGGTATAAATTTTTGGGTTAAAGTTGATGGCATACTTTGGGTTGGTGATTTTGAAAACAGTTCTCCCGAAAAATTTAAATTAGCATATCAAACACTAAAAAGAATAGCAAAAAAAGCGGGGATATCTAATATCATCTTTCATTATCAAGAAGGAACACCCAATGATAGATTATTAAAAGAGATAATGAATCCGTCATCAGCAATGCCACTTGGTTATAGACATTTAACAAACGAACATGCTGCGAAGACTTTTAAATTTGCTGGAGCTGATTTTGATACTTGGTAAGAAATAACGGTCTTTTATAAATTTTTTAACAAAGCAATTAATTCTGTTTTTCTATTTTCAATAGTAAAATGATCTTTTATAAGACTTCTATTCTTTTCCATTAAAGATTCATCTGATAAAGATATCGCCCGATTGATCTTCTCACTCAATAAATTAATATCTTTTTTTCTAAAACAATTCCTTGTTCCCCCACGATTTTTTTCATAGCTCCAACATTACTTACTATAGGAATACATCCACATAGCATAGCCTCGCATAAAGCATTAGGAAAGCCCTCCGACATTGACAATTGAAGATAAAATTTATTGTCATTATATATATCAATCAATCTACTATTGTCAATATTTCCAATTAAGATTAAATTATCCGGCTTATGATTAATTTTTAACTCTTCGCCACCAATAATTGTAAAAGTACAACTCGAAAACTTTCTTGAGAGCTCTATGATTAAATCAATTCCCTTTAAAATAGGTCCAAATTGAGTGTTTAAATTAGCTGCTACAGTTAAAAATGTATTTGCTTTTCTACCTTTATTCGTAATCTTAAATTTATTAAAATCATATCCGTTATAAATCACACAATCAATTGCCTTCATGTTTTTAACATAAACTCTATAACCTTGTTCTTTAAAATCGTTGTCCTGATATGTGTAACTGTAACTAATCAAAGTTTCATCAACTGGCGACACGATATTTGCCAACTGAAAAGATTTTTTAGTGAACCATTTCAAATGTTTTTTCTGAAAATTTCCATATTTAATAGATGGAAAAGCAACACAATCAGTACCTCCAGCTATAATTATCTTCTTTCTTCCAAATAAACTAAAAATAATAAACGGAATCAGACTATGATAGCCAGAAAATTGACAAACAACCATTTTACAAGAAAACACATGATAAAATGATATTCCTGCTTGCCTGAGCAGTTCAAATAATATTGATAAATTATTTTTTGCTTTAAATGTATAATCAATTACATCAAACTCTGATCTGAGAAATTTCCAAATCTTTTTTACAAAACTGGATTTACCTTGATCCCAATAAAGAATTTTAGTAGTGCTCACTTAATTTATAACTTACTCTTGTAATTTTCAATTCCTAATTTAACTTTTGATTTAAAAGTAACCTTCTCTCTCACAAAATGTTTCTTTAGTATAATAAATATTCTTCATGATCATATTGTAAGCCATAAGGAGTCATTGAATACAAATAAAACCCATAAGGGTAGCAATTATTACACAAGTCTTTCATTGAAAGTGATTGGTCAATTATTTGCAATGCATTTGGAGTATTTCTTCTATGCCAATCTAAGGTATAAGGTTCTGGAATATTAATTAAAACAACTGCATTAGGAGTAGTTAATTCTGATATAGTTTTAAAAATATTGGCATGTTGCTCAACTGGGATATGTTCTAACACATCTGGAAATACAACAAAATCGAATTTAGTTTTATGAGTAAAATTACTCATATCATTTACAAAAAACTCCGCTTTCTTATGAAAAGCATTAAACTGCTGAGCCATTTTAATACTTTCAGAACTAATGTCTAGCCCCACAAAGCTACCATCAGTTATGTGTTTCAAAATTAAGTTACTTACTGTTCCTATGCCACATCCAATTTCTAACACATTGGAATTTGACTTCAATCCTGCAGATTTTAAATTCTTGAAAATTGAACGATGCCTTATATTGATGCCTAATTTCTTTTGATGCTCTTTAAAAGTATCGTAATACTCTTTTACTTGTTCTTTAGTTGTTGCTGTCATAATTCAAAAATTATTATCTAAATAAGGTTACTGTTCCCTTCAATTTATTTCCACTTTCAATATTCATAATGTAAAAATAAGTACCATCCGTTACGTCCTTACCGCTTGTTGTTCTACCATCCCAATACGTTTGTTTTCCATCGGTCATTTTAAATATAGATAATCCCCATCTATCAAATATTTCAAATGTAAAATTTTCACAATTAGACATTACTTTAAAATCAAATATATCATTTGCTCCATCCCCATTAGGAGTAAAAACATTAGGTGTATTTACTATACTTGAATTATGAGAATCATTGATCACAATCTCTTTTGAAATGGAATCCATGCAATTTGCATTAACACCAACAAGCGTTACACTAAAAACTCCGGAAGAATAACTATGTGAAGGTGATATTTGAGTACTTGTATTCCCATCTCCAAAATTCCAGATATAAGATGTAGCACCTTGACTATTATTCGCAAAGAACAATGAGTCTTTACATTTGCTTGTCTTAATAGCATAATCAAAATCTAAGTTTAAAAAATTGGCATTTACATTTACCACTTGTTCTATCGTATCTTTACAACCATTAATTGTTGAACTTATTAAGCTAACTGTGTAAATACCAGTTGATATATAATTATTACTTGTAACTGAGTTTGAATTACTAGTTTGTCCGTCTCCAAAATCCCAAAAACAAGTGGTATTATTTGTACTAGTATTAGTAAATGAAATTAAACTATTACATGAGGGTGTTGTATTTATAAAACCAGCTAATGTAGATTCTACATTAATTTGTACAGATTGAGTTTTAATGCAATTATTAAAATCCGTTACTGTATAGCTATATATAGAGGTAATGACTGGCGTTATTGTAATCGAATTCGTATTTGTTGCCCCAGTATTCCAATTTACAGAATAAGAAGGTGTTCCTCCAGAAATAATAGGGTTTAAAGTAACTGGTTGATTTTCACAAACCGTATATGAAGTTGCTGTTAATGTTGAATTTAGCTGAGATGGCTGATTAATATTAACAACTAATGATCCTGTTCACAACTAGGACTAACAACATTGACTGTATAAGTTCCCGCTAATAAATTATTAGCCACAGAAGTAGTATTAGTTAAAGAACTCCAAGAATACGCAAATGGCCTTACTCCAGCTGGATTAACAGTAGCCGAACTTGAACCATCATAACAAAGAATAGAAGAGGATGTTTGAGACATCGGCACTGTTGAGGGTGCTGTAATACTAATTGTTTTTACAATAGAATCTAAACATCCTAAAGAAGAACCGCTATTTAATTGAACGGTATAAATTCCTGAAGCAGTAAATGTTTGAACACCTGGATTAGAAGACGATGAATTATTGCCGTTGCCTAAAGTCCAGTTATAAGTGCTACTACCCGTGCTCATATTCGTAAAAGTTGCTACTCCAGAACAAGGTGTACTAGCTACACTAAAATTTTGCAATTGGATTTTTGAACTTGAAATTGAAAAGCGTTTGTATTTTTGTACATAAATTTGCATCTGTTACAGTATAACTATATACACTTGTAACATGGGCTTATACTAATACTGTTTGTGTTTGTAGCACCCGTATTCCAATTTACAGAATAAGAAGGTGTTCCTCCAGAAACAATAGAGTTTAAAGTAACTGGTTGATTTTCACAAACCGTATATGAAGTTGCTGTTAATATTGAATTTAGCTGAGATGGCTGATTAATATTAACAACTAATGATCCTGTTTCACAACTAGGACTAACAACATTGACTGTATAAGTTCCCGCTAATAAATTATTAGCCACAGAAGTAGTATTAGTTAAAGAACTCCAAGAATAGGTGAATGGCCCTACTCCAACTGGATTAACAGTTGCCGAACTTGAACCACCATAACAAAGAATAGAAGAGGATGTTTGAGACATCGGCACTGTTGAGGGTACTGTAATACTAATTGTTTTTACAATTGAATCTAAACATCCTAAAGAAGAACTACTATTTAATTGAACAGTATAAATTCCTGAAGCAGTAAATGTTTGAACACCTGGATTAAAAGAGGATGAATTATTGCCGTTGCCTAAAGTCCAGTTATAAGTGCTACTACCCGTGCTTATATTCGTAAAAGTTGCTACTCCTGAACAAGGTGTAGTAGCTACACTAAAATTTGCAATTGGATTTTGAACTGAAATTGAAAGCGTTTGTATTTTTGTACATAAATTTGCATCTGTTACAGTATAACTATATACACTTGTAACACTTGGGCTTATAATAATACTGCTTGTGTTTGTAGCTCCTGTGTTCCAATTAACAGAATAGGATGGTGTACCGCCTGACACAATAGAATTTAATGTTAGGGATTGATTTTTACAAACCGAATAAGAAGTTGCTGTTAAACTACTAGTTAAAGATGAAGGTTGAGTAACTGTAACCGAAGTTGTAGTTGTATTACAAGCTCCATCACTAATACTAACCGTATAAACCCCAGCACTTAAATTACTAACAGATGCTGTTGTATAATTTCCTGGGCTCCATAAATAACTATTTCCACTTCCAGTAGCTGTTATCGTGGCGCTGCCATTAGCTGCGCCGAAGCATTTAGCATTATTAATAGAAGAAGATAGAGAGATTGTTCCTGATGTGGCAGAACTCATAACTGCTATATCATCAATAAAATAATTAGAATAGGGTTGACTAGCCGAAGGCGTAGTTAAAACACCAACAACTGTGGATTCATTTCTAAAACAACCTAAAGTAATGTAATTTAGATTAGAGGTTGGTGTTATCGTAAACGTATGCTGTTGCCAAGTTGTATTATTTATAACCGTTGTGATTTCATATTGTGGAATGTAATTCATCACGAGATAGGTAGTTTGAACTGGATATGTTCCTGATAAATAAACGCCAAAATGGCTAGAATTATACTTTACAGTTGGTGCAGAAGATGCTGTTATCCAAAAAACTAACAGTATAAGTATTTCCAGGAGTCATAGGACAGTTTAACTGTCTTGATATATACTCTCTATAATTTGGATAGGTGGAGGTTGTAACAAACTAGACCCATCATCGCACCTCCTGTATGAGGATTACAAAACCCATTACCTGTATTTGGAGGAACTGGATTATAAGGAATAGAAGTAGTGCCACATGTGTGAAAATAATCTGGAGTTCCCCACAAACCATTACCAACATTTCCATTGCAATTTAACCATCCAATACACTTATCCCATTGCAACATGAATGTGGGACATGATGTATGGTTTTCAAAACTTGGATTTGAAACTAAATTTGTTTGAGAATTTACTATAAAGTAAAAAAACAATGTAACTATACCAAAACATACTTTTCTTACTTCCATAATTATGAATTATACTATTATTTACTCGCTAATTTATTTTTCACCATTGTTATCAAGATCGGCAAAACGGATAAACCAATAATACCAAGGCAAACTAAGTCGATGTGTTTTCGAATGAATTCAACTTCTCCTAATAAATAACCAGCTGTGGTTAAACCGCCAATCCATAAAACACCGCCGATGATATCAAACAACAAATATTTTTTATAATTCATTTCGCCAATACCAGCTGCAAATGGAGCAAATGTTCTCACAAAAGGCACAAAACGAGCCATAATGATTGCTTTAGTTCCATGCTTTTCAAAAAACACATGCGTTTTATCTAAGTACTCTCTTTTTACTAATGCTCTTCCTTTGAGTTTTAGGTCGAAAATTTTGACACCTATTTTCTACCAATCCAATAATTACAATTATCGCCCAATACAGCGGCAATAAATAATAAAATTAAAAGATACGCCATGTTTAAATGGCCTGTGCGTGCAAATAAACCCGCAGTAAATAATAATGAATCGCCAGGTAAAAATGGCATGGCCACTAAACCTGTTTCAATAAAAATTACTAAAAATAATACCACATAAATAGCTGTGCCAAAATTGGCAAATAACCAATCAAAATCTAAATGTAAAATGTGTTTAAATAATTCAATCATATACTGTTTCTCGTTTTATGTTATAAGTTTCTTGTTTTCTATTAACTAGAAACCAGAAACATTAAATAATTAATAATTACAATCCTATCTCGTCGATATAAGCTAAAATACCGCCTTTTAAATTGTATAAGTTTGTAAAACCATGTTGACTCTCTAAAGCACCAATAACTGTTGCGCTGCGTTTACCACTGCGGCAGTGAATAACCACTTGTTTGTCCTTCGATATTTTATCAATGTTATCCATTACTTCGCCCATAGGAATTAATTCGCCTTTGATGTTTGCTTCATCAAATTCATATTCTTCTCTCACATCAATTAATTGAAAATCTTTTTTCTCGTCGATTAATTGTTTTAATTCTTGTACTGATATTCCTGTCTTTCGGTAAACAGGCTATTTCATTTTTTGTATTTTTAGTTTTGGATAAATGTCTCCATTCCTGGTTTATACTGATTAATATATCCACTACCTATATTAATGGATATTGTTTTTTTAAGATGATGCGGTTTTTTATCTAACTTAAATTCTTTTGGTTTAAATGAAATCTGAACATTACTTCTTATTCTATCATAATAATCATTTCCAGTATTTCTAAATAATATGCCGTCGGAAGATATTTTAAATAAAACCAAATCAATTGAATAGCTATGAACAACATTATTGAATGTAACGTTACCATTTACATGCAAAGTTTTATGACCATGATTACTTAAAGCTGGTAATTTATCTGAGTTTAATACTCCTTTAAAAATAAACTTTGTATCATCTAAATCATCCAACCATGCATCTAAACTATCTACTCCCGTTTTAAATTTCATAAAATCAATTACTATGTACAACTCACTATTTGATTCGTTGTAAAATATATTAGATGAATTTTGATTTGCAAAGCAAATTTCATTATGAAAACATGTTTTCACAAATGTATTTGATGGGTATACATCTTGAGAAAAAAGATTTCCAAAAGCAAAAAGCAAATAAAATAAATACAGTAATCTTTTCATTAAAATGTTTTGTCTTTAGTTCCTTCTGGTAAATAGTTAAAAAATGTATCTCCACGTAAGCCAATACGTAGGGTTTCTAAAGGAATCACATCATCCACACTGATATTACCAACATTTACATTAGCACCAAATAAATTAATAAAATATACTTGTTGAGATTTTTGTGGAGTTTCCCAAATAATATCTTCTACTTTAATTTTATTGGTAATTCTCGTTACAAGCATTGAGTGTGCACTTCCATTTTTATGAAAAATACCAACTGTGCCACTTTCTCTAGCTTCAGCAATTACTTTAAACGAACCTGCTTCTAATTCAGCTTTCATCATACTTACCCATTTTGCTGGATGAATAATAATACCTTCTTCCTTAGAACCCACCTCAGATAATACAGTAAAGTTTTTAGCTAAAGTGCTAATGAATTTACATTTGCTTTCATGATCTATATTAATACTTCCATCAGAAACCTCAGCTGTATCTAATCCATAAGAATCAATAAATTTTTGGTAGTCATCAAATTTACCTCTGGCAACAAACGCTTCAAATAAAGTTCCTCCTAGGTATGTTTTTATTCCAGCTTTTTGGTAAAGTTTAATTTTTTCTTTTACGTTCTTCGACATCACGGAAGTACCAAATCCCAACTTCACAAAATCAACATAATCAGCGTAACTTTCAACAAAGTCTTCGGCGTGTCTCAACGATATTCCTTTATCCATTACCATCGTTAAACCACTATTACGTGGTCTTTCTGTGCGTTCTGGTAAGTGCGATAAGTTTACATTGTATTTAAGCATAGGTCCTTAATTATTTATAGTGGTTTATTTTTAAATGATTGTATGAGTTGCATCACCGCAACATCTTGTTCTAATATGGGTAAGTATTCTAATAAATCAGAGTGTTTGTCATAATCCATTTCTAGGGCGTTTTCTAAAAACACCATTCCTTGTTGTTTTCTTCCTAATTCCATTTGCAAGCCGCTCATGCGATAATATAACTCTGGTGCATCCGGAAATTTCTGTATGCCTTCCGCCAATATTTTTTCGCAGTCTTTGTAGTATTCACCATCATACAACAACTTAGCGTAATCTATATAGATATCGAACTCATCGTAACCTAATTCGATAACGCGCATGTATGCTGAAGCGGCTTCTTCTAAAAAGCCAAGTTTATGCTGAACTTCACCAAACACATACCAATACTCTGGCATATTAGGATTTATTTCAATAGCTTTTTTTATGTAATGAACACTTTCTGTAATTCTATTTTGATAATCCAATACAATACCAATTCCTAACCATGCATCGGCATGCGCTGCATCTAATTTAATAGCGCGGTTATAATTTACTAAAGCGTCTTCGTATTGATTTAAATTTTCGTAACACTCTCCTATATAATAATAGGTATTTGCATCAGGCTCTTCGTGTTTAAAGGTTTCTTTATAAACTTCAATCGCATCTTGATATCTATCTAATTGAGCTAAAGAATTAGCTTTATTAAAATAAGCCGACGAAAAATTATCTTTAATCGCAATCGCATAATCGTATGCATCAATCGCTTTTTCAAATAAGCTTAAACGATTGTAACTAATTCCTAAATTAAACCAAGCAAAATGATTGTATGGTTTTTCATCAATATAGTTTTCATAAAAAGCAATTGCTTCTTCGCTCTTGCCTGTCATTTCAAAACATAAGGACAATTCATTTAAAGCTACGTCATTATCCGAATTAACTTTTATGGCCTTTTTTAAATAATATAATGCATCTTCAGCTTTATCATCATTTAAAAATTCAATACCTATTGCCACGTACACTTCATCTTTGTATTCAGATAAAGGCAATGCTTTTTTATAATTTTCAATAGCTTGCTCGCTTAATCCAGTTTGGCTGTAAATATAACCGCGCGTCATATAAAGTTCACTGTTATTACTCTCTACCTGCTCTACTTCATTCAACAAATTAAGTGCATCATGCGTTTTATGCTGGGATGACAAATATTGGGCTAACTTAATTTTTAAAGATGACGAATATGGATAATGGTGTAATGCAAAATCAAGAGCCTTTTTTGCAAGCTCCAAATTAAACCACTGCATATAATAATCAATAATTTCTTCCAGTTCATCAGCATCAAAAAACTGCTGATTACCTGAAGAAATCATATCCTCAAATCGCTTTAAACTTTTTTCGAAATCTTGGTTGCTTAATCCATCTCCTTCAAATTCACTCATACAAAAAATCTTTCTTTAATATTTACAAATTTAAGCTTAAAAAACACATTTTAGGGCTTAATTTTGAACAAAAAATAGTGTATTTTGTAGAAAAATAGTTCATTTTAGTCTGAGGGCTAATGGTATATTTGTGCGATTATAAAATTAATGTAACGTGACTTTAATAAAAAGTATTTCAGGAATTAGAGGGACCATTGGTGGTAAGCCAGGAGATGGATTAAGCCCATTAGATATTGTAAAATTTGCTTCTGCTTATGGTAGCTGGATCATATCACAAGACCCAAGTATAAAAGTAACCGTAGTTATTGGTCGAGATGCCCGTTTATCTGGACAAATGGTAAATAACATTGTTTGCGGAACTTTAGTTGGATTAGGAATTAATGTGATTGATTTAAGATTAAGCACAACGCCAACTGTTGAAGTGGCAGTAACCGAATTAAAGGCAGATGGCGGTATTATTTTAACAGCTAGCCATAATCCAAAACAATGGAATGCCCTAAAATTATTAAATAATAAAGGTGAATTTATCAGCGATAGCGAAGGCAAATATATCTTAGAACAAGCCGACAAAGAAGATTTCACCTATTGTGATGTAAACCAACTTGGTAGCTACGAACAAAATAACACTTTACTGCAACTACATATAGATAAGGTATTAAACTTGGCTTATGTTGACGTTGATGCTATTGCTAAAGCAAATTTTTCTGTAGCGTTGATGCAGTTAATTCTAGCGGTGGGATTGTTATTCCTATGTTATTAGAAGCATTGGGAGTTAAAACCATTCATAAAATACATTGCGAACCTACAGGCCATTTTGCTCATAATCCTGAGCCATTGCCTGAACATTTAAGAGATTTATCGGAAGCTGTTGTAAAAACCAAATCGGATGTAGGTATTAGCGTTGACCCTGATGTTGACCGTTTAGCTTTAGTTTGTGAGGACGGAGAAATGTTTGGCGAAGAATATACTTTAGTAGCAGTTGCTGATGCCGTATTACAACATCATAAAGGAGGAAACACGGTTTCAAATTTATCATCAACTCGTGCTTTGCGCGACGTGACAGAAAAAATGGGAGGCTCCTACTCTGCTTCGGCTGTTGGAGAGGTAAACGTTGTAAATATGATGAAATCTACCAACGCTATTATTGGTGGCGAAGGAAATGGTGGCGTTATTTTACCTGAATTACATTATGGTAGAGATGCTTTAGTTGGTGTGGCTATCTTTTTAACACACTTAGCAAAGTATGGTAAATCATGTTCTATGCTTCGTAAATCATATCCTAATTATTACATTTCTAAAAATAAAATTGAGTTGACTCCCGAAATTGATGTTGACAAAGTTTTAGTAAACGTTAAAGAAAAATACGCTAAACAGCCTGTGAATACTGTGGATGGCGTGAAAATAGAATTTGATAAAGAATGGGTGCATTTACGAAAATCAAATACTGAACCTATCATCAGAATTTATAGCGAGAGCGAAAGCGTGAGTACGGCTGATGCTTTAGCGAAAAAAATTATTGAAGATATTAAAGAGATTATTAAAAATTAAGAATCTGATAATAGAATAAATAAGAATTTACGACAAAAAAAACTTTACGAACTTTGCAGTTCAAAAATCAACGTAATGAAAGTATATTTAGACAACGCTGCTACTACCAAATTAGACGAAAACGTTTTAGAGGCCATGTTACCATACATGCGAGAAGAATATGGGAACCCATCATCTATCCATGCTTTTGGACGTAAAACACGTTCTGCCATTGAAGTAGCTCGTAAAACCGTTTCTAAATTATTAAATGTTGCTCCCGCCGAAATATTTTTCACTTCAGGAGGAACAGAAGCCGACAATATGGCTATTAATCAAAGCATTCATTCGTTAGGAATTAAACACGCAATTACTAGTAAAATTGAGCATCACGCTGTTGAAACCACTTTACAACATTTAGAAAAAGAAGGAAAAATAAAATTAAGTTGGGTAAACGTAGATGCTAAAGGAAATGTAGATTTAAATCACTTAGAAGAATTATTGAAAACTAACGAGCGTTCTTTTGTAAGTTTAATGCATGCTAACAACGAAATTGGGACTTTATTACCATTAGAGCAAGTTGGAGAAATTTGCGCAAAGTACGATGCTATTTTCCATAGCGATACTGTGCAAACTATGGGGCATTACCCAATGGATTTACAAAAAATAAAAGTTCATTTTATTACCTGTGCGGCTCACAAATTTCATGGACCAAAAGGCGTTGGTTTTTTATATGTAAACCATACAGTAAAAATCCAACCAATGATATACGGTGGAGCACAAGAACGTAATATGCGAGGTGGTACTGAAAACACTCAGGGTATTATTGGTTTAGCAAAAGCATTAGAAATTTGTTATGCTGAAATGGATCAACATATTGCTCACATTCAAGGTTTAAAAAACTATATGAAAGGGCAATTAGAAAAAGAAATTCCAGGAATTGAATTTAATGGCGAGACCTCTAATGAAAAAAGTTTATATACGGTTTTAAATTGTCGTTTTCCTGCTCACCCAGATGCGGAAATGATGTTGTTTAATTTAGATATTATGGGCATTGCCGCTAGTGGTGGAAGTGCTTGTAGTAGTGGCAGCAATCAAGGTTCTCATGTATTACGTGGCATTGGTGCTGATGTATCTCGCGCTTCGGTACGTTTTCTTTTTGCAAATACACTACCAAAGAAGAAATTGATTACACGATTGAAAAATTAAAAGGAATGTTGAAGTAACTTAAATCAACTTTAACTCTTTTAATAAATTTTCAACTTCATTGTTTTTTTCTAGCAGCATTGCTTTTACACCAAGTGTTAATGCACCTTCAACATGTTGAGGAGAATCGTCGATAAATAAAGTTTCGTCAGCAATTAAATTATTTTCATTTAATACAGATTCAAAAATATCGGCGTCAGGTTTTCGCTGATTCATCCGGCATGAATAGTATACTTTCTCAAAAAAAGGTTCTAAATTTTGATAGCCATGTGATGTAAATAGTGTTTTTTCGAACTCTAATACATGACTTTCATTCGTATTACTTAATAAGAACAAGCGGTAATTAGGTTTTAATTTACTGAGTAATTCTAATCTATGTTTTGGAAAACCCAACAACATCGCATTCCATGCAAATAATAATTCCTCATCCGTCACATCATTTCGCAATGCTTTTTTTAATTCAACAAAAAAATCTTTTTCTGTTATTTGTCCTTTGTCAAATAAATCAAATACAGGCGTTTGCTGTAATTGGTTATAAATAGATTCGAAAGGCTGGTTTGATAATTTATTAAACTCAGATATGGTTTTAGGGATATCTAAATTAATAATAACACCACCTAAATCGAAAATTATATTTTTTATTTGCCCCATATATTTTGTTATTGCGCTACAAATATATATTTTTGCAGCCTTATCTCCATTTTTGGGTTAAGAGCGCTCCTATAGCTCATTCGGTTAGAGCAACTGACTCATAATCAGTAGGTGCCTGGTTCGATTCCAGGTGGGAGCACGGTGAAAAACAAAAAACCACTTGAAATTCAAGTGGTTTTTTGTTTTTTTAAACAATCATAAATTCTTTTAAGGAATCGTAAAGTTAATTTGAGGATTAACCGTTGTTGTCCCTAGTGCATTCAATGTGAAGCTTGTGTTAGCAGTGCTTAGCCAATCGCCACTATTAGGTATATTATTTCCATCTGCATCGTATAAAGCATATACATAATAAGTACCTGGATGCATGTAGTTAAACAAAAAACTAGTATCATTTGCTGCTAATATAACATAACGCGAACGGTATTTTAAATTTACTAAATTAGGAACGGGGCCGCTAAACAAGGGCTGAGTCATTATAATAATGAACACCTTTTTGCTATTATTCGGCACATGAGATGCGTCGTAGCTATAGTTAACAATGGTTTGTCCTAAATACGGTTGTGCAGTCTCTGGATATGGATCGCCAGCTGGTATGCCAGAGCCAGCGTAATAAATAGATTCGGTTTGCCCGACAAAGGTTGTAGAAAAATCTTTTGTCATTGATTTTTTAGGGAAAGCAAAATGAGTAATTGTTGCTGTGGTTGATGTACTATCTTTTAATTGAGCTCTCCAAGACATGTGTGGAACAGAAGAAGGCAAGGTATTGGTTTTATTGGTATACGATTTTAAAATTAAACTATCTCCTTTTCTTATCACTTCCGAGTATGCTCTCGCTTTTCCTTGCATTACTTCAGAAAAACGATAAAACGACTGACTCGCCGTTTCCGAAACACTATCCGCTAACATGTATGATGAGCGCTTCATGCCAACAAAAGAACCTCCGTTTCTAAAAGCTACTTTATAGGAGTTGTTATGTTTTACAATGAAAAACGACATAAAAATATCGTTCAATGAATCTAGTTCGTTTTTTGCAGAAACTTGATTTTCTGATATTGGTCTAAAATCAACAATCCATTGTGGGTAGCTTCCTAAACCAGTTGTTGAGGAAACTGGTCCGTCCCAAATACCATTAACCTTACTTAACACACCAAAACCTAAGGTGTTTTCTACACTTGGTCCATCAAGAGGAGTTTTTGGAGTTTCAGCTTCTTCCGTTTTTTTATCCTTGCACGATTTGCATGAAGGTAACAATGCTATTAAAAATATAATAGCAATTAGTTTAATGTTATTAATCAGAAGAAATTTAAAGGTTATTATTTTCTTCTTTTATAAATCTTGTTTTTTGCTAAACCTAATTTATTAAAGAAATGTGAGAAAGAAACGCCTAATACACCCATCCCATATTTTGCACTTCTTCTGAAGTTAATAGAACTTGCTTCGGGGAAGTATTTTGTAGGGCAGGTAATTTCTGCTATTTGAAAACCAGCATAAAATATTTGAGAAATCATTTGATTATCAAATACAAAATCATCTGAGTTTTCGTGGTAGCTAATCGTTTCTAAAATCTCTCTGTTAAACGCTCTATAACCTGTATGATATTCGCTTAATTTTTGATTAATTAAAATATTTTGAGTTAAGGTTAAACAACGATTAAAAATATACTTATACATTGGCATACCACCTTTTAAAGCGCCTTTACCAAGAATACGTGAACCAAATACCGATGGATATAAATCATTGGCAATGATATAACTCATACTATGAATTAATTTAGGGGTATATTGATAATCGGGATGCAACATAATCACGATGTCTGCACCAATTTCAAGGGCTTTATCGTAACACGTTTTTTGGTTTCCACCATAACCTTTATTTTTTTCGTGGCGAATAACATGCTTAATACCTAGCTGTCTTCCAACCTCAGTTGTATTATCCGTGCTGTGGTCGTCAACTAAAACAACATCATCCACTATATCAAATGGGATTTCATCGTAAGTACGTTTTAAAGTTAATGCCGCATTATATGCAGGCAATACAACCACTATCTTTTTTCCATTAATCATATCCTACAAAAATAACAAAGTTTATATAATTTGTGCCTTTCTGCTTAAAAAATATAATTAAATTAGACCTCTAAATTGGAGTTAAAAGTATTACATAAACATTTGTTAAAGGCGTATTTACCGCCATTTTTCCTTACCCTATTTATTGGAGTGTTCGTTTTTTTCTTGATTCACGTATTTACCTATATGGACGATATTGTAGGCAAAGGAATGGGAGCATGGATTTTGACGCAGTTTTTTGCTTATTCGTTTATTACTTTTATCCCAGTGGCTATGCCTTTAGCGGTTCTTCTTTCCTCTATTATGACTTTTGGGAATTTGGCCGAAAATTATGAATTGGCCGCCATGAAATCTTGTGGATTATCCCTTTTCCAAATCATTAAACCCATTTTTATTTTCATTGTTTTCTTGTCGGGACTAACTTTTGTATTCAATAACTTTTTATTGCCCGCAGTTACCCTCAAATCAGCTCGAATGCTTTGGGATATTCGACAAGCTAAACCAACCTTAAGTATTAAAGAGGGCGTTTATTTTGATAAATTAGATGGTTACAGTATTAAAGTAGGTAATAAAAGTAAAGATGGTCAAACACTATATAATTTAAGTATTTATGATCACTCTGATGGCTTAGGAAACAATATTCAACTTTATGCTGATAGTGGTAAAATGAAAACCTCTCCCGATACTAATTACCTTCAACTTCAATTAAACAATGGTTCTCGTTATGAAGATATTATGCAGGAGGAAGCTCATAAAACAACCCGCCCTTTAATGCAACTACTTTATAAAGAACTCAATATTAATGTGGATATGAGTAGCTTTAAAAATGAAGCAAACCGAAGAGGAGTTATTTAAAGGTCACCACGAAATGATGAATATTTGGCAAATAGCCATGGAAGTTGACACCTACAATTTAGAAATTGGGAAAAAATACGAGAATTTACAAAATCAATTTAATAATTACTTTTTAGCCCGTACCCTTCATTCTTCAAGCATATCAAAAAACCAGCAAGCCATTTACGCGTTTTACAAAAGCTTAACGCCTGATGAATTTAAACGGAGTGTTGAGAATGCTCAAAATTTAGTGCGTAGTTCTAGCAGCTTTATTGATTCTGTAAATGATGAGGTAAGTGTGAAGCGATTTAACATCATCGATTACACAGTTGGCTGGCACAAAAAAATAAATATCTCCTTTGCCTGTATTGTTTTGTTTTTTGTAGGCGCTCCTCTTGGTGCTATTATTAGAAAAGGAGGCATGGGTTTACCTGTAGTGGTGGCTGTTCTATTCTTTTTATTGTATTATGTTGTTTCAATTATTTATGAAGATTTAGTTATTGAAGGTGTATACAGCATCGTATTTGGCACATGGTTTCCTCTCATCTTATTTTTACCATTAGGTATTTTTTTAACTTTTAAAGCCGCCAAAGATTCTGCTTTATTTGATATGTACGCTTACACCGAGCCTATTAAAAAACTATTTAAACGCACACCAAAAACCTAGCAATGAAAATCCTTCAGCTTTGTAATAAAGCACCATATCCTGCTAACGATGGAAGTTCGATTGCCATTAGCACATTAGCCGAGGGCTTAGCCGACAATGGTGTGGAGTTACATTTACTACCTATTAACACTAAAAAACATTTTAAGCCTGAAGAAAATATTGCTACTGAATTTAAACAGAAAACCAATTATCAATCCGTTTATCGTAATGCAGATACTAGTATTTCTGGCGCTTTTTTAAATTTATTTTCATCTCAATCCTATTTTGTAAGTCGTTTCTTTTTTAAAGAATATGAAAGCCAACTGATTAATAAATTAAAAAATAACACTTTCGATATTATTCAAATAGAAGGTGTATTTATGGCAACATACATTCCTACTATTAAACAATATTCAAAAGCAAAGATTGTTTTAAGAAGCCATAATGTGGAACATCAAATTTGGGAACGCCACCTAGGCAACGAAAAAAATGGGATTAAAAAAACATATTTAAGTTTACAAAATAGTCGCTTAAAATCGTTTGAAATAGAGGCTTTTAATCAAGTGGATGCTATTGTTACCATTACTGATGAAGACAAGAAAACCATTGCTAGCCTCTGTCCAAATAAACCTATTCATACTTGCTTAACGGGTATTAATTTAAATAGCTACAAGCAAGTAATTGAACCAACTCATCCCAACACCTTGTTTCATTTTGCTTCGATGGATTGGATGCCAAATATTGAAGCAGTAGACTGGTTATTAAAAGAAGTTTGGAACGATGTTTTAAAACAACAACCTAATGCTAAATTAGTGTTAGCTGGCCGAGGTATGCCCGATAGATTTAAAAAATTAGCTTCGGCAAATATTACTATTATTGATGATGTAAAAGATTCGGCTGAATTTTATAAAACATACGATGTGATGTTGGTTCCTTTATGGAGCGGTAGTGGCTTAAGAATTAAATTAGTAGAAGGCTTGGCTTATGGCAAAGCTATTATTACTACGAGTATTGGGGCCGAAGGTATTCCCTACTCTTCTGGGAAAGATATATTAATTGCCGATTCGGGAGAAGATTTCACTAAAGCAATTATTGATCTTTTAACTAATAATGAAAAAAAACAAAGCTTACAATCAGCAGCAAGAAAATTAGCCGAACAAACTTTTGATTACAAATCAATCGCCAAACGACTGATTAGTTTTTATGAAGAGATTAAATAAAAAATCCCCTACTAAAAGCAGAGGATTTTTAAATCTATATAAAAAGATATTATTTTAAAATAATGTCTTTCGTTACTGTTTTACCTCTTCTAATTTCACAATACCAACACCTGTTAAACCTGCAGATACTGATTTAACATCCATAATAGCTGGTAATTTAAAGGTATAAGAACTTGAACCACCACCATCAGATTGACCTTCTGCTTTTAAATCAGCTTCAACCGTTGCGCCAGATGATGTTTTAACATTTGCATATAATTTTACTGTAGCTCCGCCAATAGCATTCCCTAAGGCATCGTGAGTTGTAATAATTAATTTACAGTCAGTATTCTTTTGGCATGAACTGTTTAAACCTAAAGTAATTAGACCAAAAGCTAATGTTGCGAAAAATAATTTTAGTTTCATTTTATTTTTATATTAATTATATTGGATTAATATTTGTACCCCAAATATAAAGAAAAAAATGATTAGAAAGTATCTAAAACACATATTATTGAGTATAAGCCTGATTTTAGTTATTAAACAAGGATTTTCTCAAACATTTTCTCCAGAAACAATTCTAATTTCAACGCCTTATGGGAACATGAAGCTTAAATTATTTAACGAAACTCCTAAACATCGTGATAATTTCTTGAAACTTGTAAAAGAACATTTTTACGACAGTTTATTGTTTCACAGGGTAATTGAAGGATTTATGATACAAGGTGGCGACCCCGACAGTAAACATGCCGAACCCGCAAAATTATTGGGTGATGGAGATTTAAAGTATACTATTCCAGCTGAATTTATTCCCACACTTTGCCATAAAAAAGGAATGTTATGCGCTGCCAGAAATGGCGATGACGTAAATCCTGAAAAAGCATCCTCTGCCGCTCAGTTTTATATTGTACAAGGCAAAGTAAGAACCGAAGAAGATTTAATTTCATTTGAAAAAAGAATCAACAAACCTATCATTGCTAAAATAAAAGAAGAGATTTTAAACAAGGCTGAAAACGCTGACTTAAAAGAAAAAATAGCCATTGCAAAAAAAGAGCAAAACAATGATAGCTTAATGGTTTATTTTAAGACGGTAAATAAATTAGTGGAAGATGAATATGCCAAAACGCCACATTACACGTTCCCTCCCGAACATAAAACCATTTATAAAACTATTGGAGGTACACCACATTTAGATAGCCAATACACTATTTTTGGTGAAGTGATTGAAGGCTTAGATATCATTGATAAAATAGCTGCCGTTGGCAAAAACAAAGATGATAGACCTTTGATTGAAGTGAGAATGTGGGTGAAAGTAATTGATTAGAAATAAATTTAGCTAAAAATCGGCATTTAGTTGCGCTATTTTTAAATTAAATAAGATGCAAAAAAACCTTCGAATCATTAAAAAATACCGATTAATACAAATAATTTGCCGATGTAAATAAACTTCTTTACATTTGAGTAAATGGATGATATTGTTCACAGTAATAGTTTAATTCAAGTAACTTATAGAAGGGACAAGATTATTCATTTACACTATTTAACTGATGATATGACCTTAGAAAACAGCAAGGAAATATTAAAATTTACTCGTTCACATTCTCCTTGGAAACTCTCTCCAATATTATTAACAGGAGGAGATTTTATGAGTCAAGATAAGGAATCCAGAGAATTTAATGGTAGCCCTGAAGTTATTCAGTATTGCTCAGCAATGGCATTTATATCTGATAGTTTAGCAAAAAAATTATTAGCTAATTTTTTATTTCAATTAATAAAGATAAAGTGCCAATGAAGTTTTTTAGCAATGAAAAAGATGCCCTCATATGGTTATCCCAATTTAAAACCGTTTCATTAGAGGGAGATGTTTTGTAATAATCGATAAAATTAAAAAACTAGTTTTATCCAAATTTACTTACGTTTTCAATAAAATGAATCTACAGAAGATTAAGTTTACTGTATACCCTAATTTTACTTGAAAATCATTCATAATTCCAAGTAAAATTCTTCTTAAATTTGAGAATGAAATATTGGCCATTCATTTTAATTTTGTTACTCCTTAGTAATTGCACCTTATTAAATCCGCTGCGTAAGTCTCCTTACAAATTATACATGGCCAATATAAAAAATCACCCTTACGATGCTATTATTGTGCCAGGGGTTCCTTACAATGCCAAGAAATGGAGTAATGTCATGCGATTACGTATTTTATGGTCAAAGTTTTTATTTGAAAAAGGCTATACTAAAAATATTATTTACTCAGATGGTGCAGTTCATTCTAATTATATTGAAAGTAGAATTATGGGCTTGTATGCAGTAGCTATGGCATACCAAAAGCTAATATTTTTACAGAGGAGAAAGCTGAGCATAGTACTGAAAATGTATATTATTCATATTACTTGGCTAAATCACAAGGCTTTAAAAATATAGCTTTAGCAACCGACCCTTATCAAACAAGTAACCTATACTCATATATAAAAAAACAAAACTTCGAAATAAAATTATTGCCGATGCTCCTCGATACAGTGTTAATAATGGGTAAAACAGAACCTAAAATTAATCCCGAATTAGCGAGAATAAACGACTCCTTATTTAATTCCCTAAAACAACGAGAAGGTTTCTTCAAACGGATTAGAGGCACAAAGGGAAAAAATATTAATTATTCAGATGAAGATAAACAAAGAATAAACTCTACTAATAGTAAAAAGTAAAATATTTTTTAATCCAATAAAAAAAGGAAAGCACAGAGTAGTAATGAAAGCAATGCCTTTTTATTATACTGCTAATTTATAGAAATCTTAAACTCTTACACCTATTATTGTAACATCATCTACTTGCTCTAAATAACCAACCCAATTTTTGAAAGTAGAATCCAATACTACTTTTTGTTCTTCCATCGGTAAGTGAGCATTAGTCTGTAATAGTTCTTTTAAGTTTTTACTCATAAACTTTTTACCTTTTTCTCCACCAAACTGATCAGGATAACCATCCGTAATAGCATAAATCACATCCCCTTTTTGTATATCTATTGTTTGTTGGTTAAAAGGCGTGGAATCTTTGTCATGCTTACCCACTGGCATTTTATCTGGTTTGACTTCGATAAGCTCAGTCATTCCATTATCATTTTTTCTAACAATCCAAACCGGATTATTAGCCGCAGCAATGTGTAGTTGATTATGTTCAAAATCAAAGGCAATCAAACTGGCATCCATTCCATCTTTGCCGCCATATTCGCTACCATCTTTTTTTAAGCGATCAATTATTGTTTTACGCGTATGGTTTAATATTGCTCCAGGTTCATTTATATGCTCAACAGCCTTTTCTAAACTTGTAATGTTCAATAAACTCCATAATCGCACCCGGAACTCCATGTCCTGTACTATCTGCGGTTACTAATGCAAATTGTCCATTATTTAAAATGGATGCCCAATAAAAATCACCGCTAACTACATCTTTTGGTTTAAACAAAACAAAATAATCATTCAGATTTTCATCCAGCATTTCTTTAGTTGCTAAAAAACTTCGCTGTATTCGTTCTGCATAATTTATACTATCGGTTATTTCTTTGTGTTTTTCTTCAACTAAATGTTTTTGTTCTGTTATAATTAAATTTTGTTTTTGCGTTTCTTGTTCTTTTATCTCAATAATTTTCTTTTGCTTATTTGTCACTCTAAATCGATTAACCATAAAAATTGAAAAAAGACAAACTAATGCTAAACCTCCATATAAAGCTACTTTTTGAGTTTTCTCTTGCTTCAATTGTAATGAAAAAACTTTCTTTTCTTCAGTAACTTTCACACTATCTGCTGCCGCTTTTTTATCATAAGAATATTGAATTTCTTTTTGAATGGATGCTTTAGTATTTTCTTCATTAAAAATACTGTCTCTATATTGAATATATAAACGAAAATGGTGGAAGGCTTTTTTAAGATTTCCATTAGATTCATAAAGCGCAGCGAATTTTTGATGCGCAGCTTTCACTCTATCTAATGCATCAATTTCTAATGCTATGTCATAGGATTGATTTATGAATTTTTCTGCTTACTTGTATTTTTTTTGTTCTAAATATAAATTACCAATATTTTCTAAATTGATAGCTTCATCAAATTTATTTCCAATTTCCTTGTTTATTTTTAAAGATTTAAGGAGGTATTGTATAGCCTTATCATATTCTTTTAGCTCAGAATAAGTGATACCTATAAGTCCAAGATTTTGAGCCGCTCCTCTTTTATTTTGAATGCTCTCATCTATTTCTTGAGCTTTAAAATAGTAAAAAAGAGCCTTCGAGTAATTTTTTTGTGAAGCATAAACATTACCTATGTTACCTAAATTAGCTGCCTGCGCTTCTAAATCACCTAATTCTTCATCTATTTTATTAGCTTTTAAAAAATAATCCAAGGCTTTTAAATGATCTCCTTGCGCACTATAAACAACGCCTATATTTCCTAAATTGGAAGATTGACCACGCTTATTATTTAACCCTTCATCAATTTTTTGTGCTCTAAAATGATATTCTAAGGCTTTAGGATAATTACCTAAATCCGAATAAACCAAACCTATATTTCCTAGACAAGTTGCTTGATAAACTTTATACTCAATTTCCTCAGCTAATTTTAATGATTTAAAAAAATAATCTAGAGCACTATTAAAATCACCTTGATCAGTATATAAAACCGCTATTGCACCCATTGATCCTGAAAGCATTTTTTTCGCTTTCCATTTTATGCCTTTATCAGTATCAAAAGAATATCTTTCACCTATTTCATTAGATTGTTTATAAAATCTTAAAGCATCATCATTGTTTCCTATGGCAAATAAATAAGACCCCAATAATCCTAAAGCGTATGCGTTTTTTAAATCCATTCGTTTATATAGCACACTTCCAGAAGAATATTTTTTCAAAGCAGATGCGGCTATTTGAATACCTTTCTTGAGAAAATAAATAGACGAATCAGGCTGAGAATCTTCAAAAACCATACTCAACTTAATATATGCATTCACTACTACGGTGTCACTTACACATCCTTTTTTACAAACTAAAGAAGGATTTTTGATAATTAACTTTAAAGAATCTATGTCCCGAACCTCTTGTGCTTTTATAATTCCATTAATAAAAAGGAAAGCACATAATACTGATGCGTGTAATACTTTTTTCATTTACAAATAATTTATAATAATATTAAACTCCTACTCTATAATCGCAGGCCATAGACTTTTACCAAATCGCAAACGAAGTTTAAAAAAATAGTGTTTTACTGCTTCACTCCATTCAAATAAACACTCTCAATTAAATTGCTTCCAAAAGAATAAGGAATAAAACCATAAGAACTGATTGGTTTTGTAATAAAGAAATTTGCCTTTTTGCCAAGTGTTATACTCCCAACTTCATGAGATACATTCATTGCATAAGCTGAGTTAATGGTACAAGCGTTAATCACTTCTTCGGGAGTTAATTTATATTGTACACAACCTAAACTCATCATAAAATTCATGTTACCACTTGGGCAAGAACCTGGATTAAAATCACTAGCAAATGCAATGGGTAATCCAGCATCAATCATTTTACGAGCAGGTGGCAAAGGCAAACTCAAAAAGAAAGCCGCTCCAGGTAATACCGTTGCCATTGTATTTGATTTTTTTAAAACTTCAATATCTGTATCATTACAATATTCTAAATGATCTACGCTTATCGCTCCACAAGCAACTCCTGCTTGTATTCCTCCAGAATGACTCATTTGTTCAGCATGTACTTTTGGGGTTAAACCATGTTCCTTCCCTGCTTTTAAAATGTATTCGGTTTCTTGAGGTGTAAAATAATTTTGCTCACAAAACACATCTATAAAATCGGCCAATTTCTCTGCTGCAATTTTTGGCAACATCTCATTTACAATTAAATTGATGTAACCTTCTTTATTGTTTTTAAATTCTAATGGCAAGGCATGCGCTCCCAAAAAGGTTGCTTTTACTGGAATTAAATTCAAATCTTTAATGCGCTTAATCACACGTAACATTTTCAATTCACTTTCTACACTTAATCCATAACCACTTTTAATTTCAATACTTCCAGTACCTTGACTAATCACTTCTCTTAAACGCACCATCGCTTGCTCAAACAATTCTTCTTCGGTGGCTTCACTTAATTTTTTAGCGGAATTTAAAATACCGCCGCCTCGAGCAAAAATTTCTTCGTAACTTAATCCGTTAATTCTATCCACAAACTCCCCTTCTCTATTACCTGCATATACAATGTGTGTATGACTATCTGCATAACAAGGCATCACAATCTTCCCTTCTGCGTCAATAATTTCTAATCCTTTCCAATCTTCAATTCCTGGAAAATCATCCATGCTTCCGAAATCTGCTATCAATCCATTATCCACTGCTAGCCAAGCATTTTCAATACAAGGCAATTCTTTCATGTCAGCTCCGCTTACTTTCAAGACAACCGTATCTCGAACTTGTACTAAAGATTTTATATTTTAATTAGAAGTCTACTTACCATACTATTTTCAATAATTAACCGTTAATAACATAAATACAAAACTACATGAAAAAACACATTGTTTTATAATTCTTGCAATTGTTTTGAGTCATAAAACATTTTCTCAAGTAACAAAAGACACACTTACTATTAAAAAAAACGAACTTATTCTTGATCTTATTCCTATCATTAAACTATTGAGTAATATTGATAATAGTAATGATTTAAAAGGGTCTTTACAATATAAAAGACGATTAAAAAACAAGTTATTTATCAGAATTGACATTACCCTTTTTCAAAAAAGAGAACCTCAAAAATATTCCAACATCCGTAGTTCATATTCAGATTCGTTAAACTATGTTGTTGATTATGAACGCAGGGAATATAAACCAGAATTAAGCTTAACTACTGGTATAGAGTATCGCTGGGGCAAAAAAAGAATAAAACAATTTACAGGTTTGGATATTGGCTATGTTCATAGCAGTAAAACATATTCTACTTATCAAGAGTATATACCAAATTATATCAATTATAATCCCAACAATAATAATCCAGACGCTCCTTTAAGTAACAACAATTCGATCAATAATGCAATAACAAGTTCTCATGCCACAACTTATAATGGTGTTATATTAAATCCATTTTATGGCTTGCAATATCATTTCTCAAATAGGTTTTTCTTTTCCATGCAATTTGGCGCGCGACTTCAACTATTAAAAGGTAAAAATACAGTTATAAAAAATAGTCCTACTAATCAATATCCTATTGGTAGCTATTACGATTTTAGTATTGGTAATGGTGGCATTTTAAATAACTTTTCATTAGGATTCCGTTTTTAAGCTATTGGTATTTTAGTATCTTTGTTTTCATGGCAGGAAATACTTTTGGAACTTGATTTCGATTAACAACCTTTGGCGAAAGTCATGGTGTGGCTTTAGGCGGTATTATTGATGGTTGCCCTGCTGGTTTAGAAATTGATATAGACTTTGTAAAATCTGAATTACAACGTCGTAAACCTGGTCAATCACATATTACGACGCAACGTAAAGAAGAAGATGAAGTCAAGTTTTTATCAGGAATTTTTGAAGGTAAAACAACGGGGCATCCTATCGGTTTTACGATTGAAAACACTAATCAAAAAAGTAACGACTACGAACATATAAAAGACGCATATCGCCCTTCTCATGCCGATTTTACCTATCAAGAAAAATATGGCATAAGAGATTATCGTGGTGGTGGACGTTCATCTGCTCGCGAGACAGCTTGCCGTATTGTTGGTGGCGCCATCGCTAAATTATATTTAAAACACCTCAACATTTCTATTCAGGCATATGTAAGTCAAGTCGGACATATTAAGTTGGAGAAAAAATATCAAGACTTAGATTTATCTAAAACCGAAGAATCTATTATTCGTTGTCCAGATGCCGCTACTGCCTATAATATGGTAAGTTATATTGAAGACATTAGAAAGGAAGGTAATACTATTGGAGGCATTGTAAGCTGTGTTATTAAAGGGACTCCTATTGGATTAGGCGAACCCGTTTTTGATAGATTACATGCGGATTTAGGAAAAGCCATGTTAAGTATTAATGCGGTAAAAGGTTTTGAATATGGTGAAGGATTTAACTCTATCAACTTTAAAGGTTCTGAATTGAATGATGCTTTTACCTCAACAGATGGAAAAGTAAATACAAGTACTAATCATAGCGGAGGTATACAAGGTGGCATAAGCAACGGACAAGACATTTACTTTAATGTAGCATTTAAACCAGTAGCTACTATTATGCAAGATCAACAAAGCATTGATAAAAATGGCAACGAAATGGCAGTAAAAGGCAGAGGTCGTCACGATCCATGCGTATTACCAAGAGCAGTGCCTATTGTAGAAAGTATGGCTGCTCTGGTACTTGTTGACCATATCTTAAGAAACAAGACTTCTAAAATTTAATTTTAACAAACCCATTTATGTTTAGCAAAAAAAACAGACTCATTACCATTATTGTTATTTCCATGATTATTGGTATTGCATTAGGATATGGCATTAATAAATCCATTACCAACAATGCACCTAAAATTGAGCAATCCTATATCCAAAAAATTTCAAAAGGAAATATTGAGATTGAAAAGCAAATATCAGCAGCTGTTTCTAAAATAGAAAAAGACCAATTAAAACAAGCTAAGAAAAAAGTCGCGTCTAACTTTTCAATTTTAAGCGATATTTTTTTAAGGTTAATAAAAATGATTATTGCACCCTTGGTATTAGCCGTGTTAGTAATGGGTGTAGCCAAGGTTGGCGACTTTAAAGCAGTTGGAAGAATTGGCGGAAAAACCATTGTTTATTTCACCTTTGCTACCCTACTCGCTTTAAGTTTAGGATTAGTGATTGTGAATTTATTTGAACCTGGTAAAGTCATGGCCTTAGATTTACCGCCTGCAACAGCAGATGCCGGTGTAAAGGCAAATGCACAAAGTGCTTCAAATTTTGTAGCACATATTGTACCTGATAGTATTATTAGAGTAATGGCTGAAAATGAAATTTTACCCATCGTAATTTTCGCTTTATTTTTTGGAATAGCAGCAGCCAGTATTGGAGAACAAGGCAAACCCATGATTAAGGCTATGGACAGCCTTTCTCATATTATGTTTAAAGTGACTAATTTTGTGATGAGCTTTGCTCCTATTGGTGTGTTTGGAGCTATCACTGCCGTCGTTATACAACAAGGATTAGATGTATTAAGTGGCTACGCCTATTTAATGGCTTGCTTCTTTGGAGGTTTGCTATTTTTTGTGTTTGGAATTTTGTTTGCCATCTGTACAGTTTTAAGAATTAAATTCTTTTCTCTTCTATCATATGTGAAAGAGCCAATTTTACTAGCATTTAGTACGGCCAGTTCTGAAAGTGCGATGCCAAAAACTATTGAACAATTAGAAAAATTTGGAATTAGTAATCGTATTGTATCGTTTGTTTTACCTCTTGGTTATTCCTTTAATTTAGATGGCTCCATTATGTACATGACCTTTGCTACCGTATTTATTGCTCAAGCCTATGGCATCGATATGACAATGGGAGATCAAATTCAAATGATGCTAATTTTATTAATTACTAGTAAGGGAATGGCTGGCGTACCAAGAGCATCACTGGTAGTTATTGCAGGGATGTTAAGTATGTTTCATATCCCAGGCGAAGGTTTATTATTACTATTAGCCGTTGACCAAATATTAGACATGGGTCGTTGGGCGAAAAATTAACTCCAAGAACTAAAATATAAAAATTTAAACGATGCTTTTTTATTGGTTAAATTTGATTGGCATTTTTTTCTTTACTATTTCTGGCTCATTAGCGGCTCGAGATAAAAAACACTATCACGATTATTTTGGCGTTTTTTTCACAGGCTTTATTACGGCTATTGGTGGTGGAACATTAAGAGATATGATGTTAGGAGCTTATCCTATTTCATGGCTTAGCGATGCAAACATTTTGATTTCGATAATTATTGCATTTGCATTTACACTCATTTTCAAAAAGTACATTGTAAAATTACGTCGCACCTTATTTTTATTTGACACTGTTGGTGTTGGTATTTATACGATACTTGGAGTTCAAAAAAGTTTAGAGCTAGGCGTCAATCCATTTGCCGCAGTCATTTTAGGATTAATATCAGCTGTATTTGGTGGTGTAATTAGAGATACTTTATTAAACGAAATCCCTTTAATTTTCGCCAAAGAAATATATGCCACAGCTTGTATTGCAGGCGCTGTTTTATATACAAGTATGTTATATTTTAATATAGAAGCAAATATAGCTGCTCCCATTTGCATGATTCTAATTATCAGCATTAGGGTTATAGCTGTGAAATATAAATTAGCTTTACCCAAATTTGATTCAGGAAACGAAACAATAGATTAATATGGACACTCAAGAAATAGGATATATCAGCAAAACGCATGGTTTAAAAGGGCACGTGATTTTACGTTTAAATGAACTGGTAAATATCGATGAAAATATAAAATCTATATTTTTAGATTTAAATGGCTCGCAAGTTCCTTATTTTGTTGAAGAGTGCAGACCTAATAACGCTGGCTACATTATAAAATTAGAAACGATTGATGTAGTTGACACGTCCAAAAAATTAATAGGAAAAAAGGCCTTTGCGTTATCAGACTTTATTTTGGAAGAAGATGAGTCGTTGAAAGAATTTATCGGTTATGCCATTATTGATTCGAAACTAGGAAACATAGGAAACATTGCTGATGTGGATGAAAAAACGGATAATGCGATTATTAAAGTTATTCATCCATCTGGCGTTGAGATTATATTACCATTTAACGATGACTTTATTGTTGAAATTGATGATGATTTAAAAACTATTGAGTTTAATGCGCCAGAAGGATTAATTGAAATGTACTTGCAATAATTATTTTTCCTTACCAAAAACTGCTGTTTGTGAACTCAAAACGACCTTTCACAAAGATAATATAGGATAAAATCAAAAAATGATTATTTTTGGTTGACTATATCATTCAACTAGAATTCAATCAAACATGAAAAAAAACATTTTACTCCTATTTTTAATAACCGGTTTTTTAAATATTAGTGCTCAAACTCCAACTATCAATTATGATTATTGGCAAACAGTAAACACATATTCGGTTAGCAACTCTGCTACTCAAGAATTCAATAAATCGGTGATGATTGGCGAAAACCTCATTATGATTGTTGATACATTCACGGGGACCAATCCATATAATAACAAAGGATTATTTGCTTATAATACTGCTACTCGTAATACTAGTACACTGTCTTATCCTATTCAAGTCGGAGACAGAGGCATTCAATGCGCAACAGCCTACAAAACCAGTACACCAGGTTTAACTTATGGTATTTTTGGTAGTTATTCAGGAAGCGATGTTGGTTTTACTTATCCGGTATTTTACACTTACAACGGCTTAACTAGCACTTTCACTTCTGATTCAATTACATTTGGTAGCTCTTCAGATTATGAAGGTGGTATACATAATATTGCCATGTTTAGTCCAACTACAAATCATGATACTATTCGTTTTTTTGTAAAAATGACTTCTGGAACACAAGTTTTTAAAAAACATATTAGTCAAACGTCGATTATTCCAACCTACGCTCAAATTGGAATTGAATATGTTAAAGCCAGTATGGTTTACAATAACAAATTATATGTTGCTGGCGACTCAAGTATTACCGATTATGCATTATTAAAGGAAAGTACCGATGGAACTTTTTTTACTCAACCTAATAACATCAACAATTTATCGTTCCCTTACACATCTCGTATTGCTTTACTTGATACTTTAGATGGGAAATTAATTATTGGATTAAATTCAAATAATGGCTCTGGGGGATATGAATTTTATTCATATGATGGTACAACCTTACAGTTGTTATTTTCAGATGCAAATGGAACCATTACTAGTCATCAAAATTTCAAAAAAAGATTATGGTTCTCAACCAGCGTCTACGATAATGGTAATACCGCTAATTACGCATACCTTCACAGTATTTCAAATGGGGTATTAATTCCATCCTCTCAAGCATTTGGTGGCGATGCAATTGATGGTAATTATATGGCTTTATCAGCAACTAAAGACAGTTTATATTTTGCTGGTAATAAAGGGACTTTCATGATGTCAAAAAACAATTCTACATCTAATATCACAACCACTCAAAAGCAGGCAATTTTTGATAAATTCTTAGAAGTTCATAAATTAATGCCTCCAGTTTCTTCATTTAACTATAATAACAATCAAATTTGTTTAAACGCAAACGAAACATTTACCAGCACCAGTCAAAATACAGATTCATTACATTGGTTATATGATGGTGCATTTTATGCTACTAGTCCTGGAGCAACTGCCTGGATGAATATTAACTTTCCATTAACTGGCAATCACAGTGTTGGGTTAGTAGCCTTTGGAGGAACGTTGACTGATACTACTTTTTTATCTGTGAATGTATATTCTGTTTCAATTGCTATTTCTGGTAATACTTTAGTATGTTTAGGAAACTCATTTAACTATACCTCAACCACTACAGGCGCAATTGGTACTCCTACTGTAGTTTGGAGAGACTATATTTCATCTCCCCTAGTAAATATTAACACGGGTGCAACATTTTCCTATTCTCCAACACTTGGAGCTACTGCCTTTCAATTTTTTGCTATAGTTACCGATATTCATGGCTGTACTGCTACAAGTAACACAATCAATGCGCAATGCAATCCACTTTATCAAATTGATGGGCAAGCCTTAACTGGGCTCACTCCAACCGTTACCCCAGTAAGTGGTAGTGTTACATTATACAAATACGAGTCTTTTTTAGGCAAATTTGATTCTATTTCAACTACTCCAACAGGAGTTGTGGGTGATTTTAATTTTGCAGCAATGCCTGAAGGAGATTATATCTTAAAAGCCGTTCCAAGCGCTACGATATTGCAAACATCTTATCATGGCACAAATGCAATTAGTTGGAAAAATGCGACTCCGTTTAGTCACACCTGCTTAAACCAATCCACTAAAAACATTGATGTAAAACCTTTAGAAAATATTGGAACAGGCCCTGGAGTGTTAACTGGTTCTGTTTATCAAGGAAACGGATTTGGAAATAGAATGGCAAATGAAGGCCTAAAACCAATGGTACCTGGAACACCAATTGGAGGAATTATAGTAAAAGGTGGTAAAAACCCCGGCGGACAAATGTTTGTTCAAACTTTAACAGCTGCAGACGGAACTTATACGTTATCAGGTGTGCCTGTAAATACAGGTGATACTTATTTTATATTAGTAGATATTCCAGGCCTAGATACCAGTGGGACATACCGTAGAATTCTTACATCTGGAACTTCAACTATTACTGGTTTAGATTTCATGGTTGATTCTATTTATATTTACCCAATTGGGATGGCAACCTCTATAGCTAAAGATAATAGTGTTTTCAATCAAGAAATCAAACTATTTCCAAATCCATCAAAAGAGTTAGCATTCATTGAATACGAATTAATTGAATCAGCTAATACAGAAATTGAGCTATTTGACATCGTTGGACAAAAAATTAAAACAATTACACCATATTCAAAACAAGAAAAAAACAAGTATAAACATTCTATTAATTTAGGAGATTTAAGCTCAGGTATTTATTTTGTAAAAGTTAAAATTAACAATTCTGAAAATGTTATTAAATTGATTATAACTAATTGATTTTTAACATTTAATCAAAAGCCAACTAATGTATTAGTTGGCTTTTTTTATTTACATTTGGGTATATCATTCAACTATCTTTTATGAAGAAAATTTTATTAAAGGCATTATATGCTTTAGGATTCGTTTCGTCAATTAATTTTATTAATGCACAATGCTCTCTTGATCAAGTTGGGGCAGTTAATTATTCAGTAACCTCACAATTTTCTGATTTAGCAGTTGCTCCAAATGGACTATTATACTCATTTGCTTATAACAGTGGGGTTGGCAAATTTTTTTTACATTCCATAGCTACTCCTTCATCAAGTTGGACCCCAGTTGCAAGCATTAATGCTTCTACTACTGTGAAGCCTGTTGTTCAAGTTTCAAAAACTGGCAAAGTATATGTTGTTTTAAAAGATGATGCTGCTGGTCAGGTTGGAAAAGTGTTTTATGAATCAGCTGGTACATTTATCCAATTAGGCGCTTCGTTTTCTGGAGGAAATAAAGTGTCTGATTTATCTATTGCATTTAACTCATTAGGAGAAGAGTATGTTGCATACACTGACGTCACAAATGGCAATAAATCTACTGTGAAAAAATGGGATGGAACATCTTGGATTTCTGTAGGTTCAGGAATAGTCTCTATTGGTTCAGGCTACTATAATTCTTTAATTATTGATAAAACAGATTCTCCGGTTTTAGCTTTTCAAGATTTAAATGCAGGAAATAAAATTAGTGTTTATTCATTTGATGGAACTTCATGGAATTTATCTACTTCAGTTGGATCTAGCCCTTCAAATGCCAAACTAAAGTTAGGTCAAAATGGAGATTACTACTTAGGATATACAGAAGACACGAACAATGCCATCGTTCAAAAATATGATGGTCTAACATGGAATCCTTTGGGTTTACCTGTTACGAATTTAAGTCCCAATCCAAATACTTTTGATTTAGAATTAGACCCAAATGATTTGCCCTATTTTGTAGCACTCAACAATACTTCTTTTTATGCAGTTGCATTTAAATATACAGGGGTTCCAACATGGTCAAATGTAATTGGAGGAAATATTAGTAGTATAACATCCGTTAATGTAAACGTTGCTGTTGATTTCAAAGGGAATCCATATTTTTCATATATTGATCAACCCTCAAATTATGGAATAAATGTAAAAACAATTACTAGTCCAATTTCTATTTCTTCACAACCAGTTTCGGTATCAAGATGTAACGGACAATCTGGCTCTTTTAGTGTTGGCACAGTTGGCGGAGTTCCTACTAGTTATCAATGGCAAACTTTAGGTTCTGGAACTTATACAAATTCCAGTGCGCCCTACACCAATGTAACAAATGCTGTTTGTGCATTTACAGCTAATACTAGCATGGATCAAAACCAAGTAAGATGTGTTGTAAATGTCGGTTGTAAAAACATTATTTCAAATACACCTATCTTAACAGTTATTACGCCTTCCTCTAATCTTGTTCCAACAAATCCAACTTGTTTTGGTAGCTGTAATGGTATGATAACATCCACACCATCAGGTGGTACTGGGCCATATAGTTTTACTTGGACTCCAGGCGGCGCTTCAACTCAAAACTTATCTGGTGCTTGTTCAGGAACATACTCTTTAACACTGCAGATATAAATGGATGTACAGCTAATTTCAAGAATTGTTACCGATCCAACTCCTGTTACCTCTTCAATTTCAGGTAATATGACTATCTGTAATGGCTTTAGCACAACACTTACCGTTACTGCAACAGGCGGAACTGGTCCTTATACATATAATTGGACTCCTGGAGGAAGCTTAAGCTCAACAACAACATCTGTTGTTATTGCAAGTCCTTCTTCCACGCAAACTTATACTGTGACAGCGACAGATGCATTGGGATGTGTTGCTACATACACGGTTATGGTAACGGTAAATCCTTCGCCAATTGTTTCAACAACGAATTCTACAATCTGTGTTGGCAGTAATGCTACGCTTAATGCAACTGGTGCTAACACTTTCACTTGGAATCCGGGTAACTTAGTAGGAGCTGTACAAAATGTGAATCCAGTATCTAATACTACTTATACAGTAGTTGGTACTAACACTTTATCAGGTTGCACAAATTCAACAACTGCTTTAGTGACAGTAAACACTTTACCAACCGCTAACGCGGGGCCAACAAGAACATTAACTTGTGCAAATACTTCTACAACCTTAGCTGGTTCATCTGTTGGTGGCGTTGTTTACAACTGGACAGGTCCAGGTATTGTTTCGGGCGGAACAACATTAACCCCTACGGTAAATTTACCAGGAGTATATTCTCTAGTTGCTACTTCAGCTCAGGGTTGCACTTCAATATCTTCAAACGTAACTGTTACACAAAATACTACAGCCCCAACTCCTTCGGCTTCAAATTCAACAACATTAACTTGCTTAACTACAACAGGAACTATTCTTGGAACTGGAGGTGGGACATATAACTGGTCTGGACCAGGAATCACAGCAGGTGCAGCAACAGCTACACCAACGATAAATTTACCTGGCACTTACAATTTAACAGTAACTGCTGCTAATGGTTGCACAGCAACGGCAAACACGTCTGTAACTCAAAACACAGTGATCCCATTAACTACAGCGTCTAATTCATCAACATTAACCTGCACCACTACAACTGTTTCATTACTTGGAGGTCCAGCAGCTGGAGTTTCCTATCAATGGTCTGGAGCAGGTTTAAGTGGAGGTACGACCTCACAAAATGCTGTGGCAAATGCTGCAGGAATTTACACTTTACTTGCTACTAGCTTAACAAACGGTTGTACGAAAACCGCAACTACTAGTTTAACTCAAAATGTAACACCTCCTGCACCAACTGCAGCAAATTCTTCAACGCTAACCTGTTCCACAACAACAGCTATGTTATCTGGAACTGGTGGAGGAACCTACAATTGGTCTGGTCCGAGTATTTTATCTGGAGGAACTTCTGCTTCTCCAATTATAAATGCACCGGGATGTTATACTTTAATAGTAACATCTGCTATTAACGGATGTACAGCGACAGTTAATACATGCGTTACTCAAAACACAATTGCTCCAACAACTAATACAAACGTATCTGGAACATTAAATTGTACTTTAACTACCGTAAATGCAAGTGCTACAACAACTACAACTCCAGTAACTTATAATTGGACTGGCGCGGGAATTACCTCAGCAACAAATATTAGTACAATTACTGTAAATGCACCTGGTACAAAAATTATACAGTTACTAATACAGCAAATGGTTTGTATAACATCAGGCTCATTAAACGTAACTCAAAATTTAGCAGCAGCAGCTCCAACAGCTACAGTAACAGGAACCGTAACATGTTTAACAAATACCGTTCAACTTTCTGGAAACCCTGCAGCTGGAGTAACTTACACTTGGGCAGCTCCGGGTGGAAGTTCTATTGCTAGTGGTGTTAACACTCAAAATGCTATTGGCAATGGCCATGGCACATACACTTTGATCGTTACAATGATTTCAAGTGGTTGCTCTAGCAGCAAAACAGTCACTGCAACGCAAAACACAGTAACTCCTACTTCTAATGCAGGACTAGATCAGAGTTTAACATGTGCGTCTCCAACTGTTACATTAAATGGTACGTCTGTACCTTCAAGCTGCACGCCAGTTTGGACAGGTGGCGTTGCTTCAGGCTCTAACTCATTTAATGCTTCTGCTTCTTCGGCCGGCGACTATACATTAACGGTTACCAATCCAGCGAATGGATGTTCCGCAACGGATATAGTTCAAGTTACAGCAAATGCCTCTATCCCAACAATTACAATTAGCGTAAGTAATACATTAACTTGTGCAAATACAACTGCAACTACTTCTGCAAGCTCATCTGCAGCATTGCCTACCTATTTATGGTCGGGACCAAGTATTGTTTCAGGAGGTACTACGGCAAATGCAATTGTTGATCAACCAGGCAACTATACTGTTACTATCACTGATATTCCAACAGGTTGTTCTGCAACATCTAATATAAATGTTACTCAAGATATTACATTACCAAGTGTTACGGTTACATCAAGCCCTTCAGTAATATGCTCAGGTAACAGTTCAACATTAACTGCAAATGGTGCTTTAACTTATACTTGGAGCACAACTCAAAACACAACTAGCATTTCTGTATCACCAGGTACAACAAGTTCATATACTGTTTCAGGAACTGGAACAAATGGATGTGTAAATTCTGCAATAGAAACTATTACAGTAAATGCAACTCCAACTTTAGCAATTACAGGAAATACCAATATTTGTAATGGTTCAACATCAACATTAACAGGAAGTGGCGCAACATCCTACACTTGGGATTCAGGTGCTAATACAACAACAATTAGCGTTACACCAACAATCACAACAACATATACCTTAACTGGTGATAACGGAAATGGATGTTCTAGTCTATTACCAGTAACTGTTTCTATTATTCCTAACAAAGCAATTAGCGGAGTTGTAACAAGCACTAATGGAGCTACTGGTGGAGATATTATTATTTACAAATACACAGGAGCTCTTAGTCAGTGGGATCAATTAACGCTTACACCAATTAGTGGGACTTATTCATTTAATAACGTTGATAGTGGTTTGTATGTTATTAGAGCAATTCCAACAGCAACCAATATCCAAGTAACTTATGCTCCTAATTCTATTAGTTGGCAAGGAGCAACAATTATTAATCACGGCTGTACAAATAACACTACTCAAAATATAGATTTAATTGGATTCGTATTATTTGTAGTTGGTCCAGGTGTGGTAACAGGAAATATTGTTGAAGCTGCAGGTTTTGGTGCAAGAATGAGTAATGATGAATCTAAACCTGCAGTTCCTGGAACTCCAATTGGCGGAATCATTGTAAAAGGAGGTAAAAATCCAGGAGGTCAAATGTATGTTCAAACACTTACAGATGCATCAGGAAATTATACACTAACAGGCTTTCCAATTAATACATTACCTGATGATTATTTTGTTTTTGTAGATATTCCAGGTTTAGACACTAATAGTACATACTATCATATTTCGTTTGCAGTTAATGACACGGTCGTTAATGGATTAGATTTTAATGTAGATGCTCAGTATATCAATCCTATTGGTAGTGTAACTGCAATTTCAAATGATCAAAGTGTATTAGAAAGCAAAATTACCTTGTTCCCTAATCCTGCTAATCAAAAATTTACATTAGAATACGAATTAATACAATCGGCAAACGTAGAAATTGAATTATTTGATGTCGTTGGTCATAAAGTGAAAACAATTTCTTCAAATTCTTTTGAGGAGAAAGACAAACATTCTCATTCAGTTAATATAGAAGATTTAAGTACTGGTGTTTATTTTGTTAAAGTAAAAATTAACAACTCAGAAACTACAATTAAACTAATCATCAACTAGTTTAATTTACAATAACAGATTAAGGGTATGATTACACAAATAATCATACCCTTTTTATTTATTATTAATCATCAATTAATCGGCTAAAAAAGTTAGATTATCGATTGTTTTATCTGATAAATCGGCAAAAATAGATCAAAATATTATGAAAATAATCTATATTTTTGAGTGTTGAAACATTTATTACCAAAATTTAAATATATAAAAATCAATAATGAAAAAAACTTACTCAATAATTGAAACAATTAAATTCAATACTTTTTTTTGTTACTTTATCCTTTTAACATCATTAGTAACATCAAGTGTTAAGGTTAATGCGCAAACAACTTATTGCGTTCCTAGCTACGCAACTGGAACTGGCTCAGGAGATTATATCTCTTTAGTAGAAATCCCTACAACATCTTTAAACAGTCCATCAGGAGCAGCTTCTAATCCATTTTACACATTCTTTCCAAATACTGGAGTAACAACTGCTACATTAAATATTGCAAGCAATTACCCTTTAAATGTTGCGGGTGGAACCTATGGCACTTGTTATATTTCTTGCTGGGGAGATTGGAATCATGACACTATATTTGACGCGTCAGAGTTGAAGTGTATTTAATGCCTTTACCTCCATGCTCTGGTTCACCAATAGGTGGTAATACAATCTCTACTAATACATTAGTTTGTGCTAACACTGTATTTAATTTGAGCTTAGCCAACAACTCGCTTTCTTCAGGAATTTCATATCAATGGCAATCATCTCCAAATGGAAGTGTTTGGTCAAATATTGGAACTGCACAAATAAGCTCGCAACTAGCTATCAATAATTTAACAGCTACTACTTATTACCAATGTGTTTCAACATGTACATCCTCTTCTCAAACTGCTACTTCTACTCCAATAATAGTTACATTAAATCCTTTAATCAATTGTTATTGCATGCCTTCATATGCATTAAATTGTGCGAATGGAGATAAAATTTCTGATTTTTCGATTGCTAATGTTGTTTTTCAACCAAGCAACTGTGATTTAAATGGTTATTCAGATTCTACATCAAGTGCTTTTACGGTTGTTAATTTAACTGCTGGTAATACTTACTCAATTCAAGCAAATATTGCTAATAGTGGGAATGGTGGGAATATGGCTGCAGGTGCTTGGATTGATTATAATCAGAATGGAATTTTTGACTCATCAGAATTTATTTATTTAGGGTTCGGTGGCACTCAAAGTTATTCCAATACCATATCAGTTCCAATTACTGCACCATCTGGTTTTGTGAGAATGCGCATAAAAATTGACGCAAGTTTCGCTAATGCAAGCACTGTATTAGACCCATGTGATAATAACAATTTTAGTAGCTACGGTCAAATATTAGATTATAAAGTTAACATTACGGCAGCCCCAGCTTGCTCTGGAACTCCAAATGCAGGTAATGCCATTTCAACAGAAACAGCGGTGTGTTTAAACGTTCCGTATATTTTAAATATAACAAATAATAGTGTTGCAAGTAGTATCAATTACCAATGGCAATCATCTACTGATAATGTTATTTGGGCAAATTTAGGAACCGTTCAAAATACTATACCTTATTCTATTTCCTCTCAAAGCATAACAACTTACTATCGTTGTGTTTCTACATGTACCATTAGTGCATTAAGTAGCACGTCAACTCCTGTTGTAGTTAGCCAAAATTTACCAACTGCTTGTTTCTGTATTCCTGAATACATTAACTGTTCAGTTGCTCAAATAACGAATGTTTTATTTGAAACAATTAATGACTCGCCTACTTGCGGTTCAAATGGTTATACCGACAATGTAGGAACAATTCCTACAGTTAGCTTAACTGCAAATCAAACATATAGTATATCTAATATTATTAATACACAATTTGGTAATGGTTATGCTGCTTGTTGGATTGACTATAATCAAAATGGAATTTTTGACTCAAGCGAACGTACTGATTTAGGAAATACAATTTCTTCCTTTACGATTTCTTCAAATATTAATATTCCATTCACCGCTATTGGAGGAAACACAAGAATGCGTATTAAATTATCCTCTTCATTTAGTACAATTACTAATATTGACCCATGTTTAACAAATGGTTTTGATGGTCAAATATTAGATTATCAAATTTATATTACTCCAGCAACGCCTTGTACAGGTGCTCCAAATGCAGGAGATGCAACGGCTCCAGTTTCAAGTATTTGTGAAAACACACCGGTGACTTTAAATTTAGTAAATAATGATATTGTGAGTAATATCTCTTATCAATGGCAATTATCAACTGATAATGTTAGTTGGACAAACATAGGAAGTTCTCAAACATCCGTTCCATATACAATCACAAGTCAATCCATTACTTCTTATTACAGATGTTTAACAACTTGTACAACATCTTCTTTAACACCCACATCAACAACTTGGACAATAACACAAAATGCTATAACTACATGTTACTGTATTCCTGATCCAATGGATTGTACAGGAGGTGATTTAATTAATTATGTAGCTTTTGCAACCATGACCAATACATCAACCTGTGATGGCGCTATTGGTTATTCTGATTTTACAGGGACAGTTCCTTCTGCAACAACAACAGCAGGGCAAACTTATACAATAACAACAGTTTTAGGAAATATGTTTAGTGAACATACACATGCTTGGATTGATTATAATCAAAATGGGATATTTGATTCATCAGAATATACTGATTTAGGCTCAAATAGTGGAAATGACACTATTTCATACACTATAACCATCCCAGTAAATGCAACTCCTGGAACTACAAGAATGAGAGTTAGAAATATTAGTGGGAATTCATTAGGATCTACAGATGCTTGTTATACTCCTACTTTTGCTCCACGATCAGCATTAAATTCAGTATTAACTGGTGGAACTTATGGAGAATCAGAAGACTATTTAGTTACAATTTTACCTCCAGATTGTAGTGTTATAAATATTCCTCCAACGGTTGCTGTATCTGGTAATTTAGATATTTGTCCAGGAAACTCAACAACTCTTGATTTAACAAATCCTCTTCCTGTTGCTACTGGTATTACATATCAATGGAAAGTATTTAACGGTAGTGCGTATGTTAACGAAGGAACAGCATCTAGTTCATCTAGTTTAATTGCATCACCTTCTTCTAACACACCATACTTCTGTGAAATTTTATGTAATGGAAATCCTGTTAGAAATACTGATACTGTTTTTGTAAAAGTTCAAACAATTTCTTCTTCTCCTGTAACAACAAGTGTAACTTGTAATGGCTTATGTAATGGTAATGCAACAATAAATGCATCTTCTTTTGGAGCCACTTTAACATACGCTTGGACTAGTAGTGTTAGTACAAGTGATATAGCTTCTAACCTATGTGCAGGCTTATATACAGTTACTATTACTAATCCAACAGGATGTGTAATTACAGAAACTATTACAATTACAGAGCCATTAGCATTATCTGCTACTCTATCTCAAACAAACATTAGTTGCTATGGATTAACAGATGGTGTTGCTTCTGCAACAGTAACTGGCGGGACATCTCCTTTAAACTTCTCTTGGTTACCAACTGGCGGCACTGCTTTTACAGCAAACAACTTATCTGCTGGAAATTATACTTTTAATGTTATTGATGCAAACAGTTGTACTTTAAGTCAAACTATTACTATTACAAGTCCTGGTATATTTTCAGCATCCATAAATGCAAATAACTCTTCTATCTGCGAACAATTAGAAGATACTATTTCATCTACAATTGTTGGAGGAACTGCTCCTTATTCTTATAATTGGAGTGAACTACCTTCTACTACAGTTTCAACTAATCCAAACTATACTTATACAACTTCGGTAGGAACTCATTCTTACAATTTATCAGTAACTGATAATAATGGATGTGTAGCCAATAGCAATACCGCTTCAGTACTTGTTAATCCTTCAAGTAATTTCTCAGGAAATGTTACGACTTTTGGAGGTACTCCTGTTGCAGGTAGGGTTGTATTATATAAGTACTTACCATTCTATACTCAGTTTGATTCTGTTGCAGGACAAAATATTGGTACCGCAGGTGATTTCCTATTTACATCCTTTACCGCAGGAACTTATATCATAAAAGCAATTCCTACGGCGACGAATATGCAGATTGCCTATGGAGCTGCCATTGGAGACACAGCAGTAGCATGGAAAGATGCCAATCAAATTATTCACGGTTGTGCGGTGAATGATGTACAAGATATTTTTGTGAAACCTTTAGCGGTTATTACTACTACTGGGGTGACTGGTTCTTTAAGCGGTGGTGTATATGGAGATCCAAGTTTTGGTCAGCGCGTGGGTGATTTTGGAGCAAAACCAACTGTTCCTGGAACACCAATTGGTGGCATTATTGTGAAAGGTGGTAAAAATCCTGGTGGACAAATGTTTGTGCAAACTATTACCTCTGGATTAGGTGGACCAGGAGCAATAGGGACCTATACTTTAGCAGGATTACCTCCTAACGGACCAGGCGAATCCTATTTTATTTTAGTTGATATTCCTGGTTTAGATACAAATAGTACCTATCATAGAATTATTAATTTCACTAATAATAATTATCAAGGCTTAGATTTCTTAGTTGATTCAGCAAAAATGAACCCTGTTCCTGAGAATGTGATTAGTGTTCATGATATCTCAGCCATTGAAAATGAAATTAAAGTATTCCCTAATCCTGCCTCAAATAATGTAAGCATTCAATATAATTTAAAAGCTAACGCTTTAGTGAAAATTGAATTATTTGACATGTTAGGTAAATCTGTTAAAATGCTTTTACCTGAAACACAACAAAGTATTGAATTCCATAAAAAATCATGGCAAATTGATGATTTAGGAGCTGGTTTATATTTTATAAAAATGACTATTAATGGAATGGAAAGCACTATCAAACTTTCGGTAACTCATTAATTTTCAACTATTTTAATATCAAAAGCCATCAGTTAAAAGCTGATGGCTTTTTTATTATATTTACATTAAAACTAATTCAATTCAAAACATGAAAAAATATTTTACTTTTTTCTCCATCTTGCTTGTTTCATTTTTACACTCACAAACTACATACATTGTAAATAATCTTTCTGATAATCCAGCAAGCGGTTCTGGATTAACGGGAAGTATGAGGTATTGCATTAATCAAGCAAATGCAAATACAGGATTAGATACCATAAAATTTGGATCGGTTACAGATAATCTTCCCATTATAATTGATTCAACTATCAGAGTATATGAGGAATTAGTGATAATTGGTCGCGGAACAAATCTTTCTATTCTTAAAGCTAGTGCGGCTAATACTAGTGGCATTTTAAATTTATACAACACTATTCAAGGTAATTTTCAAATCAAAGGTGTCAAATTTTCAAATGCAATAACTAATAACACCTTTGGTTTTGTTCAAGATAGGGGAACTGATTTCGATAACATTTTAGTTGAAAATTGTCAATTTGACACATTAGATTTTGGTGTCTTTTTAGACTTTTCAAAAAACTTTGTCATAATAAAAAACTGCATTTTTAATGGCTGTAATGTTGGAATTGCCGAACAAAATGTTGCCAAAAGCATCGATGTTTATAATTGCAAATTTGATGGTAGTTTATTAGCAGCGATGTATATTCAAGGAAAAAAATACGCTATTTATAATAATGTTATCACGAATACGCAAACTGGAACCTATGGCTCATTGTATATAACCGACCCGGATGTGCCAGGTGGACCTTGTATTATAAATAATAATACCATCTTAAATAATCAACAAATTGGAATAAAAATAGACGAACAGTATGGCAATGCATCAAGTATCGTATTGTCAAATAATATTATTTATAACAATACTCCTTCCGATTTTATTCAATCTCTAGCTTCTGGCACCGTTACTTCTAATTGCATTGAAAGTAAGAATATTGTAGGTTTAACAGATGCAGCTTCTACATACACTCCTACTTGGTATAGCACAAATAATCCAATGTTAGATGCAAATCATAAACCAACAAGTTCTAGCAACAATGTCATTAATGCTTCAAACTTAGCTAATGCCTCAGCTTTTGATATCGATAATCTACCCGCAATCGGTATTAGAGAAATTGGGGCTTATGAATATAATGGTTGTGGAACATCATCTGTAGTTAGTATTCCAGGCTCTTTCAATATTTGTTCTGGGCAATCAAGCACTTTAGATATTAATGCATCGATCACCAACTCTATAGGGATTTCTTATCAATGGAAAGAATCAACGGGAGGAGCTTACACAAATACTGGATCAAATTCATACAGTCTTGTTGTTAATCCGTCAACAAATACATCCTATTATTGCCAAATATTTTGTCACAGTTTTTCTCTTACCAATTCAGATACCATTCAAGTAGTTGTTAATCCATCTACAAATATTTCGGGTACCGTTACAACAAACCCAAGTTTACCTGTATCAGGCAATGTAGTACTTTACAAATATTTACCTTTTAATACAAAATTCGATTCTATAACAAGTCAGGTGCTTGGAGCAAATGGAGAATATGATTTCCCTTCCATTTCTTCAGGAACATATATCGTTAACGCGATTCCAAGTTTAAATAATCTACAAATCACTTACGGAGACTCTGCTATAAATTGGAAAACCGCCAAACAAATTATTCATGGCTGCTTGGTTAATGATGTTCAAAATATTAACGTAAAAGCATTAAGCACATTTACCGCTGCTGGAACAGGCTCATTAAGTGGGACTATTTATCAAGGTTTAGGGTTTGGTCAAAGAATAGGATTTGGTTCAAAGCCAACGTTTCCAGGAACACCAATTGGTGGCATTATTGTTAAAGGAGGTAAAAACCCTGGAGGTCAAATGTTTGTTCAAACGGTTACTTCTTCAACCCCTGGCTCTGAAGGCACATATACGTTATCGGGATTCCCTACAAGTACAGGATTAGATGATTACTTTATTTTAGTTGATATACCAGGCTTAGACACAAATGGAACATATTATAGAACCATAACCTTAACTAATAATAATTATCAAGGTTTAGATTTTGTAGTTGATTCAGCTAAAATTAATCCGATTCCTTTTAATGTTGTTAGCGTAAATGATTTATCAGCTATTGAAAATGAAATTAAAGTATTCCCTAACCCTGCATCAAATAATGTCAGTATTCATTATAACTTAAAAGCTAACGCATTAGTTAAAATCGAGTTGTTTGATATGGTGGGTAAATCAGTAAAACTACTTTTACCAGAAACTGAGCAAAGTATAGATACTCATAAAAAGTCATGGCAAATTAATGATGTAAGTGCTGGTTTATATTTTATTAAAATGATAATTAATGGCGAAGAAAGTACTATCAAACTTTCTGTAACTCATTAATGCAAATTTCACTGATTATAAAAGCCATCCGTTAGTTAACGGATGGCTTTTTTATTATATTTGGGTTGCAAAATGAGCTTTATACAAAAACATATACTTCCATTTTTAATCTTATGTCTCATAAGCTTCTTTTCTTTTTCTCAAACTTATAATTTCAAAAACTATAATACGCCTCAAGGCTTGCCTCAATCTCAAGTTTTAACCATCTTTCAAGACCATAAAGGTTTTATGTGGTTTGGAACTAATGGAGGAGGTGCAGGAAAATTTGATGGAAATAAATTCACTACCGTATCTGATAATGATGGACTTGTAAGTAATATTGTTTTTTCAATTATTCAAAATCAAAAAAAGGAAATCGTATTTGGAACAAGTAAAGGTATAAGCGTTTACAATGGTTTTAAATTTAAAAACTATAACGAAAAACAAGGGCTTAATAATAGCTGGGTTTTTAAAGTATTACAAGACGGAGACAAAACCTGGATTGGAACTCAAGAAGGTGTTTATATTTTACAAAGCGAAAAAATAAGACGTTTTTCGTTTGATAAAATATTAGATAAGGCTGCAATTTTTTCAATTTTTATTGATTCAAAAAAAAGAATTTGGTTTGGAACAATTAACAACGGAGCAATTTGTTACGATGCTTCCAATAATTCGTTTTTGCATTTTAATAAAACCAATGGCTTAAAACAAAATTTTGTTTTCTCATTCGAAGAAGCACAAAATAATGACATATTAATTGGTACAGTTGAGGGAATGTTTTTTGTAGATAAAAAAAACATCCTAAATGATTATAATAATATTCCCCGACAAATATATATTGGATTTAGAAGTATTTTAAGCACAAAAAACAACGAGCAGTGGTTTGGAACAGCCTCTGATGGCTTATTTAAATATGATAAAAAATTAATAAAAAGATACAATCTTACAAATGGGTTAACCTATAACTCAATAATGTGCTTATATAATGATAGAGAAGGCAATATTTGGATGGGTACCGATGGCTCTGGCACATTTAAATTTTTGGGAGAACAATTTACAAGTTATACAAAAAAAGAAGGTTTACCAGAAGATTATGTAAATGCGGTTGCTCAAGATAAAAATGGAGCTTACTGGGTAGCATTAAGAAATAGTGGTCTTTCTAAAATTGAAAATGGTGAAATAACCAATTATAAATTTGATAGATCGCATCCAGATGCAATACCTGATAACGATATATTAACCATTTTACCGCTAGATGACGGAAGATTATTTTTAGGAACAAGAGATGGATTGTGTATATATGATAAAGGAACTTTTAAAACCTTTAAGGATTTTGAATTTAGACATAAATATATTTTAACCTTATATCAAGACAGTAAAAAAAACATTTGGATAGGAACCAATGATGGTTTGTTTAAATATACAAATGGCATTATTACAGATATCAAATATGTAAATGCTTTAAAGCAATCTGACATTGATTTTTCCATATTTTCTATTGTAGAAGATAAAAATGGCGAGATGTGGATTGGAACAGAACATGGCATTATAAAATATTCTAACAATAGTGTGACATTATTTAACGAAAAAATAATTTCAAATAAAAGAATTTTATCTAGTGTTATTGATTCCGAAAAAAATTTATGGCTAGGAACAGAAGAAGGCTTGTTTCATTATGATTACAATTCCTTTACTAAAATTTCTCAAAAAAATGGATTATCGTCAAATGCCAATAATTTTTTACAACTTGATAATCATGATCGTTTAATTATTGGATTAAATACAGGTATTGATATGCTTGACCTTAAAGAATACTATAACCATAAAATTAAAGTAACTCATTTTGGAAAAGACGATGGACTATTAAACCTTGAATCAAATGGGAATGCTGTTTTTAAAGATAAAGATGGGCGTATTTTAATTGGTACCATTAGCGGATTAGAAATTTACGATCCGAAATTTGATAAAAAAAATACCAAAGAAGCAATTACAAATATCAATTCTATTAAACTGTTTTTTGGTCAAGAAGATGTTTTAAAATATGCAACGGGCACAGATTCTACTTCTATGCTTCCAAAAAAGTTACAATTACCCTTCAATAAAAACCACATTACCTTTCAATATATTGGTATTAGTTTAACCGCTCCCGAAAAAGTAATGTACCAATATAAATTAGAAGGCTTGGATGACGACTGGACACCTCCTACTGCTAAAACTGAGGCTACCTACTCTTCTCTTCCTCCTGGTAATTATAAATTCATGCTAAAAGCAATGAATAATGATGGAATATGGAACGCAGAACCTGTAACTTATGAATTTACCATTTCTCCTCCTTGGTATAATACCTGGTGGTTTTACACACTTTGCGTTATTGTTTTAATTAGTGGTATTTGGCTTTACAATTTTTACCATACAAAAAAATTAATTGCAGATAAGCAAAACTTAGAACGTGAAGTTGACGAAAGAACTCATGAATTAAGAGAAGAAAAAGAAAAAGTTGAAATCATCAACAAAGAAGTCATTGAGCAAAAGTCAGTTATTGAACACCATAATATTGAAATTATGGATAGTATCAAATATGCGAAAAATATTCAGGAAGCTTTATTACCAAGCTTAAGCGAAGTGAATAATTTATTTAAAAACTGTTTTGTACTATACATGCCTAAAGATATTGTTAGTGGTGATTTTTATTGGTTTGCACAAAATGGCGATACGCGTTTTATAGCCGCAGTTGATTGCACAGGCCACGGCGTACCTGGAGCCTTTATGAGTATTGTTGGTAACACTCTATTAAACGAAATTGTAAACGAGAAAAAATAACAGTTCCAGGTGATATTTTATTGGAGTTACACAAAGGAGTTAAAATTGCATTAAATCAAAACGCTAAAGAGTTTGAAAGAAGAGATGGAATGGATATTACCTTATGTGCTTTTAATTCTAATTCAAACGAAATTCAATATGCTGGTGCAAACAGACCATTATGGATTTATAGAAAAAATAAAAACTACGAATTAGAAGTTATTAAAGCTACTAAATTCCCTATTGGTGGGTTAGAATTAGAAGAAAACAGAGTTTACCAAAACCATGTGGTTAAAGTTAATGAAGGCGATTGCCTCTACTTATTTAGTGATGGTTACGCCGATCAATTTGGTGGTCCAAAAGGCAAAAAATTCATGTTAACTAATCTTCAACGATTATTATTAGAAAACCTTAATAACCCAATGGACGTGCAAAAAGAGAACTTAACAAATGCTTTCTTAGACTGGAAAGTTGACGCCGAGCAAATTGACGACGTTTTGGTAATTGGTATAAGGATTTAATCACATTTTTTTAATTTTTATCTGTCGTTTTTTTACTTAAATTAGTGCTTTATTTTTATGAAAAATCAGTACTGTATTATAATGGCCGGTGGTGTTGGAACTCGTTTTTGGCCAATGAGCACCACAGGGCATCCAAAACAATTTCTAGATATTCTTGGAACTGGCAGAACCCTTATTCAACAAACGTTTGATCGTTTTAAAGAATCGTGTCCTGCACAAAACATATATGTTGTTACTAGCGACTCTTATTTAAATTTAGTTTCTGAGCAATTACCAGAACTTCCTAAAGAAAACATCTTAACCGAACCTTCTCGTCGCAATACCGCACCTTGTGTTGCTTATGCTTCCTACAAAATTCATAAGTTAAACCCAAAGGCTATTACGGTGGTTGCACCATCCGATCATTTAATTACCAAAGAAGATACCTTTACAAAAGCCATTAAATCTTGTATAACTAAAGCTAAAAACGAAGATTGTTTAGTAACTCTTGGTATTAAACCATCGCGTCCTGATACTGGTTATGGATACATTCAGTTTGTGGATTCTCCAGTTGAGGAAAAAGACAAACGTATGTACAAAGTAAAAACTTTTACAGAAAAACCTGATTTAGATACTGCCAAATTTTTTATTGAAACTGGCGAATTCCTTTGGAATAGTGGCATTTTTATATGGAGTACAAAAAGCATTATTGAAGCATTTGAAAAACATGACCCTGAATTAGCTTCATTATTTAAAGAAGGAAACGAATTTTACAATACACCAAAAGAAAAAGAATTTATTACAAAAGCCTACAATGTTTGTAAAAATGACTCTATTGACTATAGCGTGATGGAGAAAGCTAAAAACGTATATGTTCGATCTTCCATCATAGGATGGAGCGATTTAGGTACCTGGGGATCTTTATACGGACATATTAAACATGATAAAGGCAGTAATGCTTTGGTAGGGAAAAATATTATTCAGTATGGTTGCAAAAACTGTATTGTGCATGTGCCAAAAGATAAATTAGTTGTATTACAAGGTTTAGATGATTATATCGTTGTTGAATCTGATGGCGTTTTAATGGTTTGTAAAAAACAAGATGAGCAACAAATCAGAAATTTTGTAAACGACGTAAAAGTTCAAAAAGGAGATAAGTTCGTTTAAAGAGAAAGAAAAGACCGAAGAGATTATAAGAGACAGAACACAATAAATCAATATCGATTCTGTCAGTCTGAGCACAGTCGAAGACTTTTAATTAAACAAAAAAGGAATTCAATATATGCCAAACGCTCAGCAAACTAAAAACCTCAACAAATTAATAATTGTAGCAGCGCTTGGTTACTTTGTAGATATATATGATTTACTTTTATTTGGCGTTGAGCGAACTGAAAGCTTAAATTCTATTCTTCCCATTCAATATCCTGGTATTTCGGATGCTGTATTAAAAACCTTAAATGGCATATACGGTAAGTTATTACTAAACTGGCAAATGTTTGGAATGCTCATTGGCGGTGTTTTTTGGGGTATATTAGGTGATAAAAAGGGGCGTTTATCTGTTTTATTTGGTTCTATTTTAGTGTACTCAATTGCCAATATTTTAAACGGTATGATTGAAAGTACCGACGCTTATATTGTTTTACGTTTTGTGTCGGGCTTTGGTTTAGCGGGCGAATTAGGTGCTGGTATTACCTTGGTAAGTGAAAGCATGAGTAAAGAAAAGCGTGGTTACGGAACAATGATTGTAGCTACGGTTGGTGTATTTGGTGCAGTAGTAGCAGGTTTTATGGGAGATGTGATTACTAACTGGCGGTATTCATTTTACTTAGGTGGCGGTATGGGATTAGCATTATTAGTTTTACGTATTGGTGTATTTGAATCTGGTATGTTTGACGCATTAAAAAAAGAAACACACATCAAAAAAGGAAATGTATTGCAATTATTTTCTCATTTACCAAGTCTCAAAAAATACCTCTGTATAATTTTTGTGACTGTACCTGTTTGGTATGTCATGGGAACTCTAGTTTTATTTTCGCCTGAGTTAAGCGAATTAATGGGACTTCCAGAAAAATCAATCTCTGCTGGTAAATCTATTATGTTTGCGTATGCTGGTATAACCGTTGGCGATATAGCTTCTGGCTTAATTAGTCAATTATTAAAATCTCGTAAAAAAGCATTTGCTGTATTTTTATCGTTAACCGTTATTGGCGTTATTCTTTACTTTTTATATGGTGGAACTTCCGTTACGGTGTTCTACTCTATTGTGACGTTTATAGGCTTTGCAACAGGTTTTTGGGCCGTATTTATTAGTACCGCCGCCGAATTGTTTGGCACAAATATTCGTGCCACAGCCACTACTACTGCACCAAATTTCGTAAGAGCTTCTACCATTTTAATTTCCTTGTTATTAAATTTAGTAATCTCTGTTTTAGATGTAGATAAATTACTAGCTACTAAAATTACTGGAGCAATAATCATTAGCATTGGATTTATAGCCCTTTATTTCTTAGAAGAAACCTTTGGTAAAGATTTGAATTATGTTGAAGAATAAACCAACCGTTGTTATTGGAGCATCACCAAATGCCGACAGATATAGTAACAAAGCAACCTTAAGTTTACAAAAATATGGCCACACCGTTTACCCTGTAGGTATTAAAACTGGCAAAATAAACGGACTTGATATTATCAAAGATAAGCCTCAATTTGAAAATGTAGATACTGTTACTCTGTATGTTGGACCAGATAATCAACCTGAATGGATAGATTATATTTTGTCACTTAAACCTAAACGTATTATTTTTAATCCCGGCACCGAAAACCCTGAATTTGAAGCCTTAGCGGAAAGTAAAGGTATTGAGGCTACTGAAGCTTGTACTTTAGTTTTATTATCTATTAATCAATATTAAATGATTTCATTTACTACTAAAACCTTTAGCGAATTAAGTAATTTAGAGTTATACCAACTCTTACAATTACGTGCTGAGGTTTTTGTGGTAGAACAAAACTGTCCGTATTTAGATATGGATGATAAAGATCAAAAATCTTTTCATGTATTAGGTTACGATAATGGAAAGCTTGTTGCTTGTACTCGTCTAGTTCCAGTAGGAGTGTCTTATGATTTAGAACCTTCTATTGGCCGCGTGGTAACTCACCCATCTGTAGAAGTTTAGGTTACGGAAAATTATTAATGGAATATAGCATTACCGAAACAAAAAAACGGTTCAATAGTTCGGTTATTGTTATTGGCGCCCAATGTTACTTAGATAAATTTTATCAAAACTTAGGTTTTGTTCCCGAAGGTGAAATGTACTTAGAAGATAATATCCCTCACATGACGATGAGATGGTCCCTTAAAAAATTTTAAACCAAAACAAAGGTTCCATAAACAAGTTTTCACTTATTTACAGAACCATGTCAACAACAAACCTAAAAATTAACAAAAATCTTTTACAAACTTACTACTTAATGTAGTATATTCGTGCTACAATTTGTAGCAATTTAAAATTATGAGCAAAATTTTCAGTAACTTAAAATTCTTGCGTCTGCAAAAAGGCTTGTCGCAAGAGCAAATGGCAGAAAGCCTAGGAATTACACGTTCGCGCTTAGGTGCTTACGAAGAAAATCGTAATGAACCATCTATCGATTTATTAATTACCATTTCTGATTTTTTTCACATTGCTGTAGATGCTTTGGTTAGAGGCGACTTAACCAAAACTAACCTCGATGGCTTAATGAAAATTGGTAAAAACCGAATGTTATTCCCTGTTGTTATTGACGAGGACGGTAGAGATGCTGTTGAATTAGTGCCATTAAAAGCCAGTGCTGGTTATTTAAGAGGCTACGCCGATCCTGAATATATGGAGCGCTTACCTCGTATGAAATTACCTTTCTTACCTTCTGGTAAACACCGTGCTTTCCCAATTAAAGGCGATAGTATGCCTCCAATTAAAGAAGGTTCTTTTGTGGTTGCTAAATATTTAGATAGAATTGAAGATATTAAAAACGGACAAACTTATATTGTAGTGACTAAAGAAGATGGCATTTCTTACAAACGTATTTTCAATGTTAATACAAAAAAAGGTTTTATGGAATGCCACTCAGATAATAAAATTTATCCGCCATTTAACGTCAACTTAAAAGATGTATTAGAAGTGTGGGAATACACTTGCTGTATTAACATGACAGACTACCGAGAAGAAGAATTAAATGTTGGTAGTATCATGAGTATGCTTCGTAACCTACAAGTAGAAATGGAAGTGATTAAAAAGCAAGGAAAGAAAGCGATTTCTTAACTATTAAAAATAAAAAAAAGCCCTGTTATTAAATAACAGGGCTTTTTTAGTGCCCAAAACTATCAAACTTCCATTGTTAGTTAAAAAATCTAAATAGCCTTTTAACTTCGCTCTTTACGGTATAATTTAGAGAATTAGTTAAATCACCTCTTTGCGCAATTGCTTTTGTTAATTGTGCTTTGCGGTTAAACATCAAACACATGAAAAAATTCTTCGCATCAAAAGTATTTCGCGTAATATGGTCATTAGCCTTAGCAGCGCTATTATATTATATTACACCATCTTGCTTTAGCAAAACAACCATTGCTATTATTTTAGGAATATTAGTTCTTATCGTAAATGGTTCTAGTTTACTTAATAAATTCCCCATCATTACACATATTTCACGAATTGCCGTAGGTGGTTTATTTATTTTTTCAGGATTCATTAAAGCCAACGACCCATTAGGGTTTAGCTATAAACTAGAAGAATACTTTGAAGTATTTAAAGCGGATTCAGGACTTGGTATTTTTGAAAGCTTTGCACACATTGCCTTGCCCTTAGCCATTTTATTGTGTGTAAGCGAAATGGCTTTAGGTTTTATGTTATTAGTTGGTTACAAACGAAACTTAACTTTGGGATTATTATTTGCACAAATCGCCTTCTTTACCTTCCTTACATTTTATTCAGCATGTTATAACAAAGTAACTACTTGTGGCTGCTTTGGCGACTTTTTAGTATTAAAACCTTGGACAAGCTTTTGGAAGGACGTTGCTTTGCTCATATTAATTACGCTCTTAATTTCGGGTAAAGAAAGTATCAACGAATTATTTACAGAAATGATTACCATGTCGTTAACAGCCATTGCAATCATTCTATCTTTTGCTTTCCCAATTTATGCTTACCGTAATTTACCTCCTTTAGATTTTAGAGCGTACAAAATTGGAGATAACATAAAAACCAATATGCAAGCTGGCGCTGATTATAAACCTGCTGAGTATGAATCGGGATTTATTTATGAAAATTTAAAAACGCATGAGCAAAAACATTTTGATATGAAAAACTATCCTTGGGCAGATACTCTTAACTGGAAATGGGTTGCTACTGATAATATTTTAATTCATGATGCGATTAATCCTCCAAAAATTGTTGATTTCTCTATTACAAACTTAGATGGAGAGGATATTAAAGACAGCATTTTAAATAATAAAGATTATATGTTCTTATTGGTGTGTTACGACTTAACAAAAACAGAAGATGATGAAACGCTTCATGCTAAAATTAACGATTTATATAAATTAGCAGAGGGCGAACATATTAAAATGGTTGCTTTAACGGCTGGTGATGCTAAGCAAATTGATGATTACAAACATAAACATCAAGCTATGTATGATTTTGCAAATGCTGATGGCATTGTTTTAAAAACCATGGTAAGAGCTAATCCAGGATTAATTTTAATTAAAGATGGAACCGTTATTATGAACTGGCACCACAATAATTTTCCAACTTACAGCGATGTAAAACAGAAGTTTATGAAGTAGTTTAACGTGAAGACTTTAAAATTAGCGCTCACATTTTACAGAGGTTTCTTTTTTGCATCTTTATGTATTACATTTCTTTGCCTTGTTGTTTATAAAACTTGGCAAGCAATGCCTGTAATGTTGGTTGTTTTATTTTGGTCAAAAATAGTTAGTTACCTATTTACCTTTTTTCATATTAAATATACCAAGCGTAAAGAGTTTTATTATTATCAAGCCTTAGGAGTTTCAAAAACAGCGCTCTGGATGATTTCCCTGCTACTTGACTTTATCATATTTTCCGTTTCCATGTATATCACTAATCGTTTATATCATGCATAAACTAGAAATTGATAGCGTGTTATTGGAATTTGATTTAAGAAAAGTCCTATCCGATGTATATCTAAAATGTGAAACTGGTAAAATTACAGGTTTACTGGGGCGTAACGGAAATGGCAAAACGTGTTTAATGAATATTATTTGCGGTAGTCTTGAACCTCAAAGTAAATCCATACGATTTGATAACAAAACAATAGATGTTCCTTTCAAAAAACCAGACCTATTATTATACCTTCCTCAGTTTAATTTTATTCCTGAGCACTTAACTTTAAAAAGAATTTTCAATGATTTTGAAATAGACTTTACTAGCTTTGAAAAATTATTTCCAGATATTGGCGTCAATTATAATTCTCCAATTAAACATCTTTCAGGCGGACATAGACGTATTGTTGAAGTGTTTGTAATTGCTAAATCTAAAACACAATTTGTGCTATTAGATGAACCATTCTCTCATATTATGCCTTTACACATTGAAAAAATGAAAGAGTTATTGGTAGAGGAAAAACAAAACAAGGGGATTTTAATGACAGATCATCTCTATCAACACATTACATCAATTAGCGATAGTTTATATGTTTTAACTAGTGGAAAGACGCATCTCACAAAACATATTTCAGATATCGAAAAACTCGGTTATGCCAAAATATAAGTTTTTCCGTTCCTAATATTTATCTAACTTAGTTATGATTTATTATGTTTTAAATCATTAATCATACTATTATGTTAGAGTTTCTAAAAAAACTATTCGGCTTAAAAAAAGAAGATAGTGGAGTATATATTCCACCAGCTTATACTGCACATGAAAAAAGTAAATCAACCTCTATCGATGATGTATTGCAAGAATCCAAATCAACTTTTGTTGCTGAGGAATCAATAAATATTACAAGCCAAAAAACAGAACCAATTAAAAAATCAACATACACCATTGAAGAAGAATGGGAAATTTTTGAAGAAAAAAATTTATATGGCTTTAAAGATGAAAATGGTGATATTGTTATTCCTCCAAAATTTAAAGACGCTGATGGTTTTGAAAATGGCTACGCTGCTGTAGAAATGAAAACTGGAAAAGGAATGATTAATAATAAAGGTAATTTTATTCTAGAGCCTATTTACGAATATATTATGTTTGAAGAAAACGGCTTTATTCAGATTGAAAAAGACTCCTTGTACGGACTCGTAAAACCAAACGGCACTATTGCTGTTCCAGTTCAATATAATGATATTGGCAAGTTTTCGGAAGGATTAGTATGGGTTGCTAAAGATGGGTTTATGGGTTATGTTGACGAACATCACAATACCGTTATTGATTTTAAATTTGATTGGTGTGGTAATTTCTCTGAAGGATTAGCTTCAGCCACCCAATATGCTCAAGAAGAAGGGCAAAAAGATAAATTTGGATACATCGACAAGACAGGTGAATTTGTTATTGAATTTGAAGACTATGATGAAGCTGGCGAATTTAAAGAAGGATTAGCTCCATTAAGTATTGATGATAAATTTGGATTTATTAATAAACAAGGCAAATTTATTTGCGAACGCATTTACCACGGTGCAGGAAGTTTTGTTCAGGGACTTTCCTGTGTTCAATTAGAAAAAGATGGAAAATGGGGTTATGCTGATAAAACAGGTAAGTTAGTTATTCCTTATCAATTTGAAAGCACTTCTGATTATATTGACGACCAAGAAGAATTAAATGAATTGATAAGTGGATTGAAAAAGAAGTATAAACTTAAATAAAAAGGTAATTCATGTCACTTCGAGCACAGCATAAGTTCAGTGAACTTTGAGCGAGAAAGTGTGTCAACGAGAAGCGTTCTTTGAAAAGTTCTCGATACAATTTTTCTCCGGAGGCAGACAAAAAATCACTCGAACTGACAATCAATACAATTTACTTATTCTTCAATTTCTCATATTCTTTCTCAACCGAATCGTGCTTCACAAAAACATAGGCACCTAAAAAACTAAACATAATGCCTATGCCCCAGCCTAACATAGGAAATATTGGCCAAGGCACACCAGCGCTTTCTTCTTTTCTATCAGTAAAATACCAAAGCAACCACAAAAATGTATTAATAACAATATAGGTTGCTAAATGTCTTTTGAAACCCACACGTTTTTTTGCCAATTTCCATAGTTCCTTTTCTCTTTCTGTTTCCATTTTCTGTTTTTTTTAAATAATATTACTCTGTTACGTCACCCTGAACTTGTTTCAGGGTCTAATGAGATGCTGAAACAAGTTCAGCATGACTGTCCCTTTAGTCAAGCAGTCCCTTAAATCCCTTTTGTCTTCGGTACTAAATATTCTTTTAAATTTTCTACATACTCATTAAAAGCAACTAAACCTTTATCAGTCATTTTACAAGTAGTTTGAGGGTAATTATTTTTAAATGATTTTTCTATTTCTATATAATCGGCTTCTTTTAACTTTTGTAATTGTACACTTAAATTTCCTGCAGTAGAATTAGTTTCTTCCTTTAAAAAAGAAAAGTCAGCTTCCTTCACCCCTGCCAATAAAGACATAACCGCTAACCGAAGTTGCGAATGTAATAATGGATTGAGCTCTTTAAGTGCCATTAGTTTTTAAACTTTGCTTTTAATAAATGACCGGGAATAATGTAGGATACCAACATAGCCGTTGCTATAAATAATAATTGATATTCGAATATGACGAAAAACGAACTAATAGATAAAACGAAACAAATGGCTCCACCAATAATTAACGGCCTAAAACTTAATAGACCTCCCGAAACAAAAGTTCCGATACCATATATTAAAATTAAAATAGGATAGGTATTCTGATTTAACCGCGCTCCCATAAATATGACAAGCATCATGGATACCACCATAGCACACCATAAATAACTCATAGATGTATTTAAATGTGTTTTTATTTTCTCCTTTTTATTTGCTTTCATTCCATAAAGCGCAGAAACAACTCCTCCAATTGGCATTAAAAACCAAACATAGTAAGCTTGTTGTACCTCTACTTGAATAAGAACAAAATGGATGATTGATGCAACAAATACTAGCCACCCCCACATCATATAATAAAAACTATCATCATTAAATTGACGCTGTGTTTTATTAATCATTGTTTTAATAATAACTAAACTTTCTTGAGGACTAATTTCTTTCTCTTCCATATTGTTATTTTTTTGGTTTGGTGGCTGAGCTCGTCGAAGCCATTTTCTTCAATTCTTTTTCTGTTTCTTCTTTTCCCCATGATGGCGATAAAGAAGATTCAGGTTTATATGTTTTTATTTTTTCTAAAACCAATTCAAAAGCAGGCTTTGCTTTTTTCTCTCCACCACCAAGTGCAGGTGGCGTATTTAAAATGGCTTTTGCTTTTACAAAATGTGCTCTTGGATTTGCCTCATTTAACTTCACCGCTTCCATCGCAAATTTAGTGGCCATGGCTCCGTATTTTTGTCCGCGTTGTGCTTTATTGACATTGATACGAGCTGCTACAATCATGGATTTTAAAACTAACACTTCCGAATTATTTTTGCTTAACGAATCTGCCTTGTTAGCTAAAGCTTCTGCCTTATTGCATAAAGGATCAATTTCTATAGTTGGTTTTTCAAAAGCAGCCAGCGCATCACATAATCCAGCATAATAAAATGCTAGCCATTCCTTTTTTTCTGTTTTAGCTAATGCTTCAAAACCATTTGCAGCCTTTATAAAATCAGCAGGGGTTTTTGCGGATTCAAATAACTGAATATTTTTTTTCAATCCTTCTTTATAGCTTGCACTTTGTGCAGACACAGTAAATACAGAGAAGATGGCAATAGTTAATGTATATAATTTCATTTTCACGACACAAATATAAACTAGTTTATAATCTAAACCAAATTACTTGTCATTAAAATAGTTTACTTAATCGGTTAAAAACATCTAAATAACTAATTATTAGCTATTTAAAGAAAATAATATTGTTAATAGCTTGTTATTAAATAAATTTGATTACCTTTGCCCCGCAATTAGATTTAATATTTGCATCCAATACATTGTGAACGCGCCTACGTCGGGCTATAAAATGTTCACAGCTACTGCGGAAATTAAATCTTAGTTAGCAGCTAGTAATAATAATTTAAACAAAAACAAATGACATTTCAAGAATTAGGCTTGGAGCCGATGCTCCTAAAAGCCGTGACCGAGATGGGCTTCGAAAATCCTACGCCTATCCAAGAACAAACTATTCCTCAGTTGAAGGATAAATCTACCGACATGGTAGCCCTTGCACAAACAGGAACAGGAAAAACTGCAGCATTTGGCCTGCCTTTATTAATGAAGTTAGATTTAAACTCTCGCTTCACTCAGTCTTTAATTTTAGCACCACCTTGTGAGTTATGTGTTCAAATCAGTAAAGATTTAATTAACTATTCAAAATTCCTTAACGGATTAAGAGTAACTGCTGTTTACGGTGGAGCACCAATCATGTCTCAAATCCGTGATATTAAAGCTGGTTCTCAAGTAATTGTTGCAACTCCAGGTCGTTTAATCGACTTAATTGAGCGTAAAGCTATCGACTTATCTCATGTAGATGTAGTTGTATTGGATGAAGCTGATGAGATGTTAAACATGGGATTTAAAGATGATTTAGATCAAATTTTAAGTAACACGCCTCCAACAAAAAATACATGGTTATTCTCTGCTACAATGCCTCGCGAAGTTGAGCGTATTGCAAGTAAATACATGGAATCTCCTTTAGAAATTTCTGTAGGTAAAAAGAATCAAGGTGCTGAAAACATTCAACATATTTACTACACAGTAAATCAACGTGATCGTTACGCAGCTTTAAAACGTATTGCAGATTTTTACCCAGATATATTTGGTATTGTTTTCTGTCGTACAAAAGCAGAAACTCAAGATGTAGCTGATCAATTAATTAAAGATGGTTATAATGCTGATGCCTTACATGGTGATTTATCTCAAGCACAACGTGATTTAGTAATGAAACGTTTCCGTAGCCACACGCTACAAATGTTAGTTGCTACGGATGTGGCAGCTCGTGGTATTGACGTTAATAATGTAACTCACGTAATTAATTATAACTTACCTGAAGAAGCAGAAAACTACACGCACCGTTCGGGTCGTACTGGTAGAGCTGGTAAAACAGGTATCGCTATTGCAATCGTTACTCCTCGTGAAGTAAATAAAATTCGTGATATCGAACGTATTATTCAAAATACATTTACGAAAGCTGACGTGCCAGATGGCGTTGCAGTTTGCGAAAAACAATTATTCCATTTAGTTCATAAATTACATAATGTAGAGGTAAAAGACGATGAAATCGAAACTTACCTTCCAAAAATTTATGATGAATTAAAAGATTTATCAAAAGAAGAATTAATTAAACGTTTTATTTCTGAAGAGTTCAATCGTTTTTATGCTTACTACCAAAATTCTCAAGATTTAAACATTGGTAATGATGGAAACAACGGTAAAACAACTCGTTTCTTCATGAATATGGGCGAATTAGATGGATTTAACCGTAATTCTATCAAAGATTTCTTAGTGGAGATTTCTGGTATCAATGCTCGTGTTATTTTCAATGTAGATGTTAAAAATTCATTCTCTTTCTTTGAAACAGAAAACAAACATGTGGATGAGTTCTTAGCTTTAAACAAAAAAGGAATTGAGTTTAATGCTCGTGTGATTTCTTTTGAAGTTTCTAAAGCAAAACCTTCTGGAGGATACGGTGAAAAACGTTCTTACGGTGGTGGTTCAAGAGAAGACGGTCGCCGTTCATACGGTGGCGGTGGTGGCGGAGAACGTCGCTCATACGGTGGAAATCGCGAAGGTGGTGGAGAACGTAAATCTTATGGTGGCGGAGAACGCAAAACTTACGGAGGTGGCGAAAGCCGTTCTTACTCAGGTGGTGGCGAACGTCGTTCATCTTATGGTGGAAACAAAGAAGGTGGAGACCGTAAACCATTTAACCGCGAAGGTGGTTCTGGTGGCGGCGAAAGACGCTCATTTGACAAACCAAGTGGAGAAAGATCTTTTAGCGGAAACCGCGAAGGAGCAGAACGTAGAAAGCGTTTTACTAAATAAAATTTAGGTAATTTGGACGCAAGTATATTATTTTTGAAAAAAACCTACTATTTTTTGTAGGTTAAAAAAGAAATACTATATTTGCGTCCCTATTTTAAGGGATAACATTTAAAGATTATACAACATGTCACGTATTTGTCAATTAACAGGTAAAAAAGCGATGAAAGGAAATAATGTTTCTTTCTCGAACGCTAAAAGCCGTCGTCAGTTTAAAGTAAACTTAAAAACTAAAAAGTTTTTTGTTCCTGAAACTGGAGAATGGGTTGTTTTACGCGTATCTACATCAGCTATCAAGAATATTAATAAAAAAGGAATTTTTGCTTGTTTAAAAGAAGCTGTAGAAGGCGGAATTTTAGCTTAATTCAATAAATAACAGAAGAAAATGGCAAAGAAAGGTAATAGAATTCAAGTAATTTTAGAGTGCACAGAGCACAAAGACAGTGGTAAACACGGGACATCTCGTTACATTACTACTAAAAACAAAAAAAATACTCCTGATCGTATTGAGTTGAAAAAATACAACCCGATCTTGAAGAAAATGACAACTCATAAAGAGATTAAATAATCCATTAAAACTAAGAAGAAATGGCAAAGAAGGTTGTAGCAACACTAAAAACTGGTAAAGGAAATAGCTTTACTAAAGTAATTAAAGTAATTAGATCTCCAAAAACTGGTGCTTATGCATTCCGTGAGGAAATCGTTCAAAACGAATTAGTAGCTGATTATTTAAAAAAATAATTTGCTTTATTATATTAAAGAAAGCTTCTTCCGAAACGAAGGAGCTTTTTTGTTTTTACTATATTAATTTAATAGGAACGTATTTAAAACTGATATAGCGGATTTACACAGATTTTCTTATCGAATAAATGAAACACTAATCCGTATTAATCAGTCAAATCCGTTTCATCTGCGTTCCTATTTCAATATTGCACCGATATTTTTAATACATTTGTACCCTACTACAAAACACATTATGGGATTTTTCAGTAAACTATTTGGTAAAGAAGAAAAAGAAAGTTTAAACGAAGGTTTATCAAAAACGAAAGAAAGTTTTTTTGGTAAACTTGCCAAAGCTGTTGCTGGAAAATCAACTGTTGATGCTGATGTATTAGATAACTTAGAAGAAGTTCTAATTTCTGGCGATGTTGGTGTAAACACTACTTTAAAAATCATTAAGCGTATTGAAGCGCGTGTTGCCGCCAATAAATATGTGGGAACTGGCGAATTAAATAATTTATTAAAAGAAGAAGTTGCTGCATTATTAACCGAAAATAATTCTACCGATACCATCTCTTTTGAAATCCCTAAATTACCATTAAGCGCAACTGGCGAAAAAACTCCTTATGTGATTATGGTAGTTGGTGTAAATGGCGTTGGTAAAACAACAACCATTGGTAAACTATCTCATCAATTTAAAAAAGCAGGTTATCACGTTGTACTTGGTGCTGCAGATACCTTTAGAGCTGCTGCTGTAGAGCAATTGACTATTTGGAGTCAGCGTGTGGGCGTTGATATTGTAAGCCAAGGAATGAATGCAGATCCTGCTAGTGTGGCGTTTGATACATTAAGTAGCGCAAAAGCAAAAGGCGCTGACGTCGTGATTATTGATACGGCTGGACGTTTACATAACAAGATTAACTTAATGAATGAGTTAACTAAAATTAAAAACGTGATGAAGAAGGTTATTCCTGATGCGCCACACGATGTGCTTTTAGTTTTGGATGCAAGTACTGGACAAAATGCTATTGAACAATGTAAACAGTTTACTGCCGCAACAGATGTATCTGCTTTAGCATTAACCAAATTAGATGGTACCGCTAAAGGCGGTGTTGTTATTGGTATTTCCGACGAATTTAAAATTCCTGTAAAATATATTGATGTAGGAGAAAAAATGGAAGACCTGCAGGTTTTCAATCGCACGGAGTTTGTGGATAGTTTGTTTAGTCAGAATTAAATTTTTCAAAAAGAGATAATTGTATTTTTCGATTAAAGCTATTATATTTAATCAAATATATAATCTATGAAAAAACTTTTCTTAATTACACTAATTTTCACGTCTATAACTATTTTTTCTCAAGAGAAAGATTACTCTTTAGCTAAAGTTGGACAAAAATATGATAATGTTTATATTTTTATAGGTTGTATCTCTATTCACGAATATAATACAATTGATACATGGGAAGTATACTGGCATAAAGGAGATCCTGCGGAAGCCTTTAAAGAAGCTATTACCAGATGTAGAAAGAAATACAATAATGTTGATGCTATTCTATTTAAAGACGAGAAATTTCAAATTGCAGAATTTATAAAATTTGTTGGAAAAGAAGCTTCAGGTGGCGGATTTAAAGGGGGCGATAAAATTCAATACAAAGATGGACGTACTTTACAATATGGTGAAATATCTTTACTTGATAATATAAAACAAAGGGCAACAATAAAATATTTAAATGAATATGGAGACGAAAAAACTGATAATGTTCCTTATGAAAAACTAACCTCACTGAGTAAAGAAGATTACCAAAAAGTCATTGATAAACAAAATATAGATATACAAAAACATAAATTCACTAATGGCGAAAAAGTAACTTGGGCTGATGGCAATAAACCTCATTATGGTGAAATACTATCATTAAACAATGAAAAACATGATGCAAACATAAATTATTTAGATAAATATGGTGATGCAAAAACTGAAACCATAGATTTTTTAAAAGTTGAAAAGGCGGAAGAATCTAAATACAAAGAGTTTATGCAAGCTCAAGATATTGAAATACAAAAACACAAATTTACTACTAACGAAACCGTCAGTTTTGTTGATGATAAAAAGACTAAAGTTGGTGAAGTAACAGCATTAAATGGATCAAATCATAAAGCTTCTGTGAAATTTTTAAATATATACGGAGAAGAAAAAACGAATGACATTAACTATTTTGATTTAGAAAAAATCTCAAAAGATAAATTCAAAGAAGAAGTTGAAAAATATAAAATAGAGATTGCTAAGTATAAATTCAAAGCTGGAGAAAAAGTAAATTGGTCAAAAGGAGGAATGTTAAAGAAATCAGAAATTATTCAATGTGAAATAATTTCTCTTGATGACCAAAATCATAAAGCATTAATAAAATATACAGACAAAGAGAATAAAGAAGTTCAAACTAAAGCTGATTACTTGGATTTATCTAAATAATTCTAATCCCTCTTAAAACTTAACCTCTCCCCTTTTCTACTTTCATCAAAGGTTCCGTTATCGTACACTAAATGTCCGCTTACAATAGTTTTATTAATGCTTGCAGAGAAAGTTGTTCCTTCAAAAGGACTCCAACCACATTTATATAATAAAGAAGCTTTGGTTACTTCCGTTGGTTTGTTAAAGTCTACTAAAACTAAATCAGCAAAATAACCTTCGCGGATGTAACCACGTTTTTCAATTTTAAAAATATCCGCAACATTATGTGACATCATTCTTACAATTTTCTCTAAGGATATTTTCTTTTGCTTATAAAATTCCAACATTGCCAAAATAGAATGTTGTACTAATGGCCCTCCACTTGGAGCTTGTAAATATGGTAATTGTTTTTCTTCTAAAGTATGAGGCGCATGGTCAGTGGCTATTACGTCAATTCGTCCATCTAAAACAGCTTCAAAAATGTGAGCGCGATCGTATTCTGTTTTTACGGAAGGATTCCATTTGATAAAGTTTCCTTTCTTTTTGTAATCGTCATCATTAAACCACAAATGATGAATACATGCCTCCGCCGTAATGCGTTTTTGCTTTAAAGGAATTTTATTAGTGAATAAATCCAATTCTTTAGCTGTTGAAATATGTAGAATATGTAAACGTGTATTATGCTTCTTTGCTAATTCTACAGCAAAAGATGAGGATTTAAAACAAGCTTCTTCATTACGAATAATAGGATGAAAATAAGCTGGCAAATCTTCGCCATATTCTTGTACAATTCGTTTTTGATTTTCTTTAATCATTGGATCATACTCGCAATGCGTAGCAATTAACGTATTGGCTTTTGAGAAAAATCCTTCTAAGGTCTTTTCATTATCTACCAGCATATCGCCAGTACTTGAACCCATAAAAAGTTTTAATCCGCATACTGTTTTATAATCAACTTTTAAAGTTTCTTCTAAGTTCACATTGGTTCCACCCATAAAAAACGAGTAGTTCGCTAAGGAACATTCTTTCGCGCGAGTGTATTTTTTTTCTAACTCTCCAATCGTAACCGCTTGCGGAACTGTATTTGGCATTTCCATATATGACGTTACGCCACCGGCCACAGCCGCTTTAGCTTCTGTATAAATTTCGCCTTTGTGTGTTAAACCTGGTTCTCTAAAATGCACTTGGTCATCGATTGCCCCTGGCATTAAAACTAAACCTTCGGCATTAATAATTTTAGCGGTATCATCTGTAATATCTTTATCAATTTGCGAAATATAATTTCCATCAATTAATACATCCGACACAAAAGTTTCGTCTTCGTTTACAATTGTAGCATTTTTTATAAGAATTTTGCCCATATTATTTTTTTAATGAATCTAACACTGTTATTTCTACTTTGGTTAATCCCGATTTTATAAAATTTAATTGCTTTGCAGCTTTTGTTGTTAAATCAATTGATCGTTTTGATTTTTGAGGAAGTCGATCATTAATTTTCACAACAACTGTTGAATCATTTTTTAGATTCCTCACCAAAACATACGTTCCAAATTTAAGCTTTTTATGAGCGGCAGTTAAACTATCGTTACTGAATTTTTCACCAGACGAGGTTTTTCGTCCGTTAAACTTTTGAGCATAAAAACTAGCCGTTCCAGTTGACTTATTTACTCTTGGAATAGAATCCTGAGCAACAGATATGTTCCCAAAACCTAGCAAAACCAATATGATTAAAACAACTCTCATACCCAAAGCTACATTATTTAGCTGAATCTTGCATCCAAATCAGTCGAAAAACTGGCAGATACTTAACCTATTTTAACAGGAAAAGCAAAATAAATGCTGAAAAATGACGCTTTTAATAATCTAACAAAATAGTATATTAGCAAAAGTTTATGGGCAAGAATTTAATCATCATACCTACTTATAATGAGATCGAAAACATTGAAAAAATGGTTCGAACGGTATTTGACTTGCCTCGTGAATTTGAATTACTCATTGTGGATGATGGATCGCCTGATGGCACTGCAACTAAAGTAAAAGAATTACAAAAGGAATATACTAGCAAACTACATATTGAAGAACGTAAAGGCAAATTAGGCTTAGGCACGGCGTATATTCATGGCTTTAAATGGGCATTGGCTCGTGAATATGATTTCATTTTTGAAATGGATTGTGATTTTAGCCACAACCCAAAAGATTTAGTTCGTTTATTAGAAGCTTGCGAAAATGGAGCTGATGTTGCTGTAGGTTCTCGTTATACAAAAGGTGGACAAGTTAGTAACTGGCCAATTGGACGTATTTTAATGAGCTATTTTGCCTCTGTTTATGTTCGTATTGTATTGTGGTTACCCGTAAAAGATACAACAGCAGGCTTTAAATGCTATCGCCAAAAAGTATTACAAACGATTGATTTAGATGCCGTTCGTTTTATGGGTTATGCCTTTCAAATTGAAATGAAATACAGAGCTTATAAAAAAGGATTTAAAATTGTAGAAGTTCCTATTATGTTTACTGACCGCGTGTTAGGTGTCAGTAAAATGAGTACAAAAATCTTTAAAGAAGCATTTTTAGGCGTTGTTCAAATGCGCTTTATGAAGATGTAATAATCAATTGTCAGTTCGAGTGTTTTTTAGCCTGTCTCTTGCTAAAAAATGTATCGAGAACTAATTTACTTCTCGATACGTTCGTCCCTCACTACTCGAAGTGACAGAAAATATACTACTTCACCAAACTACCATTCACTCTCAATAAATCCGTCTCCGCCATCTTAATAGCATATAAAGCTTCAATATAACGAACTTGAGCATCTTCTAAATTCTTTTGCGTTTCTATCGTTTCTAATAAATTAGATTTACCTACTTTATAACGCTCAATCGATACATCTAACACTTCTTTTGAATCGGTTAAATTTTGTCTTTCTAAATCAACAATCGTTTTATTTAGCAAATAGGTTTTATAGCTATTAAAAACTTGTCCATCAATTTGCTGTCGCATTTGCTCAGTAGAATATTTTTGATTGAGGTATAAAATATTTCTCTCTTTCACTAATTTACTATTCTTGTTACCATTAAATAATAACCAACCCGCTGTAACGCCAGCATTTAAACCTGCTTGCTGGTTTAAAAAAACAAACCCCGCTTGACTTTGAGCTCGTGTAAAATTATAAGCCCCATTTAATTGTACAAAAGGCAAATTAGCAGAACGCGCTTCTTTAATACTTTGCTGTGTTATTAATTCGTTTTGTTTCGACTTTAAAATAGATGAATTGGATTTTGATACATCTTTTTTAAGATCATCGATATTTGGATTAAAATTAACTACAATCGAATCTGTTGTATTAAACTCCGTATCTACAGGTTTGTTTAATAAGGTATTTAATTTAGTTTTAGCATTTAGTAATTGTAATTCTAATTGTATGATGGCACTTTTGGCTTTGTTTTCATTAGATTGAGATAGTAGTACATCTACTTTAGAATCAGATCCAATTTCTAATTTCAATTTAGCGATTTTTTTCCGCTCTTCGTAAATACTTAAATTTTGTTTCGCTGCTTTAATGAGCTCATTTGTTTTTACAACCGTATAGTAAGCCGACACAATATCATACACAGTGTTTTCCATTTGTTGTTTCAATTCAATAGCAGATAATTGTTCGTTTAAGCCTAATCTTTTTTTAACCGCAAACATTTTTAATCCATCAAATATCATCCAACCAACATTTACAGACGCTCCAGTATTATTAGATTGCGCTCCGTTTCTTTCCTGAATAACACCAGTACTAAATTCCTGATAGGAATTAATATTAGCTAAATTCAAATTGGCATTTACACTTACCGTTGGCGACATACCAGCATTACCAAAATTATTTTGAAGCTTCGCAATCTCTTGTTCATTTTTTACCATTAAAACAGAATAGTTTTTCTCTAGTCCAATTTTGATGGCATCCTCAACTTTTAACACAGATTGAGAAAAAACGAGGGAACTAGCAGCAACTAATAAATATGCAAATAGTATATTTCTCTTAAGCATTTTTCTTCTTTTTAAAATAAATAGACATTCTAATATAAAACGAATACATCGCAGGGATAACATACAATGTTAACACCATCGACAATAATAATCCACCGATAATTACAATTCCCATTCCCATGCGACTTTCTGAACCTGCACCTAATGCCATGGCAATTGGTAACGCACCCAACATTGTTGCTAAACTCGTCATTAAAATAGGACGTAACCTTGCTGTTGAAGCTGCAACCAATGCTTTAGTTGTCGTTAATCCTTTATCACGTAATTGATTGGTGAATTCAATAATCAAGATTCCATTTTTAGTAACTAAGCCAATCAGCATAATCATTCCAATTTGACTAAAAATATTTAAGGTTTCGTTGAAATACCATAAAGAGAATAATGCTCCTGATAAGGCCATTGGAACAGTTAACATGATAATAAATGGCTCTACAAAACTTTCGAACTGTGCTGCTAACAATAAATAGATTAAGACTAATGCTAACAAAAAGGCGAATAAAATATTAGACGAACTCTCGGCAAAATCTCTGGAAGCACCAGTTAAAGAAGTTTTGAAACTATCATCTAAAATCTGTTTTGATATTTTATTCATTTCCTCAATACCATCACCAATAGTTTTGCCTGGCGCTAAACCTGCTTGTATTGTTGCCGATTGAAAACGATTATAATGATACAATTGCGGTGGACTACTTCTTTCAACAACCGTAATAATATTATCTAATTGAATCATTTCACCTTTACTATTTTTGACAAACAAATCTTTAATATCATTTGGATCATCACGATTTTCTCTATTAACCTGACCAACTACTTGATATTGCTTTTCGCCTTTAATGTAATAGCCAAAACGTTGTCCGCTTAATGCTAACTGAATGGTTTGAGCCACATCAGCAATGCTTACCCCCATTGTTTTAGCTTTATCTCTATTGATTTCAATAATCAATTCAGGCTTATTAAATTTTAAGTTGACATCTACTCCTTGGAAAACAGGATTTTTATTGGCTAACTCTAAAAACTTAGGCAATTTTTCTCTGATTTTATTGAAGTCGTTATTTTGTAAAACAAACTGAACTGGCAATGCACCTTTTGGTCCGCCACCCGAAGAAATAGATTGCTCTTGAATCACAAAGATTTTCCCTTCTGGGAACTGCGATAAATTTTTTGTAATGTAATTCGCAATTTGATCTTGTGAACGTTTTCTATCTTCCGATTGTGACAAAGCTAACCTCACAAAACCTGTATTTACAGCGCCAGAGCCAGCAAAGCCAGGAGCAGTTACTGTTAAACAAACAGCTTTCTCAGCTACTGAATCACCTACAAAGGTTGATATCTTGTCCATGGTCGCATCTGTTGCTTCAAATGACGTTCCTTCTGGCATGGTCACCAACATACGTAACCAGTTTCTATCTTCTAAAGGCGATAATTCTGATTTTAATTGTGATCCAAAAAAGAAAATAGCTCCTCCAGAAACAAAAAGTATAACAAAAGCCCATCGTCTTTTTTTCAAAAAATTAGTCACAGAATTTTTAAACCAATTATCTAATCCAACAAAAAATGGCTCTGACCAAATATAAAATCTACTGCGTTTCGAGTGATCTTTTCTTACCAACTTAGCATTTAACATTGGCGTTAAGGTTAAAGACACAAATGCTGAAATTAAAACAGCTCCGGCAATAACAACACCAAACTCCCTAAATAATCGCCCAACAAATCCTTCTAAGAAAATTACAGGCATAAAAACTGCAGCTAATGTTAATGAGGTAATAATGACTGCTGTATAAATTTCACGTGTACCTTCAATAGCGGCATCTTTTGGAGATAATCCTTTTTCTAATTTCTTGAAAATATTTTCAGTTACTACAATCCCATCATCCACCACCAAACCTGTTGCTAATACAATTGCTAAAAGCGTAAGTACGTTAATAGAATAATCCATCATGTACATAATAAAGAACGCGCCAATTAAGGATACAGGAATATCAATTAAAGGACGAAAAGCAATTAACCAATCTCTAAAAAATAAATAGATAATTAAGATTACTAATAATAAAGCAATGATTAATGTCTCACCAACTTCGGTAATTGATTTTTTAATAAAGCGAGTATTATCTAAAGCGATATTAATAGTATAATCTTTTGGTAATTCCTTTTTTAAAACTTCGTAACGCTTATAAAATTCATCCGCAATATCAATATAATTTGCTCCTGGCAATGGTACTAAAGCCATACCAACCATTGGCGTTCCCGATTCTTTTAAAACGGTTTCTTCATTCTCAGCACCTAATTCCACTTTAGCAACATCACGCAAGCGAACAATATTATTATCGCTTTCTTTCACAATCATAGTTTCAAATTCAGTTACCGTTGATAATCTTCCGATGGTATTAACGGTTAATTCAGTTGTGTTCCCTTCAATTTTACCAGAAGGTAAATCCACGTTCTCTCTATCTAACGCTTGCTTCACATCTAAAGGCGTTAAGTTATAAGACGCTAATCTATCCGGGCTTTAAACGAATACGCATGCAATAACGACGTTGTCCCCAAATCTGAACCGCACTTACACCTGAAATCGTTTGAAAATTTTGCGCTAACACATTCTCGGCATAATCACTTACGTCTAATAACGAACGAGTATCGCTTACTAAGGTCATGGAAATAATTGGATCCGAGTTAGCATCCGCTTTTGAAACTACAGGTGGTGCATCAATATCCTGAGGTAATTGTTTTACAGCTTGAGATACTTTATCACGTACATCATTTGCTGCTGCTTCTAAATTTGAACTTAAATTAAACTCTACAGTAATAATACTTGAACCTTGATTGGATGCTGAGGATAATGTTCTAATTCCATCTATACCATTAATCGCTTTTTCTAAAGGCTCTGTAATTTGAGATTGAATCACATCCGCATTTGCACCCGTATAACTGGTACGTACAGTAATGACTGGTGGGTCTACTGACGGGAATTCTCGAACGCCTAAATAGTTAAATCCTATTAATCCAAATAAAATTATAATAATTGAAAATACCGTGACTAATACCGGTCGCTTAACACTTAATTCTGCTAAATCCATATTAGTTAACTGATTTTAAAAGTTTTAACTCTGTATCTTTTTTAATAGATAATAATCCTGTTGTAATGACCGTATCGCCAGCGCTTATCCCATCAATGATTTGAATTTTATCATCCGTTCTCACACCAATAGTTACCATGGCTTCGGTAGCAATGCCGTTTTTAGCAATATATACTTTTTGTCCTTTTAATGTTGGGATTACACATTGTGTTGGAATCATCAAGGCATTTTGTGTTTCTCCTAAATTAGCAAACACTTTCACAAAACTTCCTGGATAAAAATGTTCATTACCATTATAAGCGGCTCTTGCTTTAATAGTCTTAGTCATTTCATCCACACGAGGTTCAATAGCATAAATCGTAGCTGTTTGCTGTTCTTTACTATTATCATTCGAGAATTTAACAGCAATGCCTTTATTAAATAAGTTGCTATATTTTCAGGAACAGAAAACTCTACATACAAAGGCTTTGTTTCAACTAAAGAAGCAATAGGCGTATTTATACTTACAAATGAACCTTCACTAATATTTTTTAATCCAATCACTCCTGTAAAAGGTGCAACAATATTCGTTTTCGCTAACTGCGCCGAAATATAAGCCTGATCGGCTTTTAAATAATTTAATTCATTTTCTTGTATATCAAATTCTTCTTTACTTATTCCGTTAATTGCTATTAATTTTTTTAATCGCTCTAATTTTTGTTCTGATAAAATAATTTGTGTTTTAGATTTCAATAACTGTGCTTGTAAATCAGCATCGTTTAATTTTACTAATAAACTTCCTTTATTTACAATTTCACCTTCCTTAAAATAAATAGCCATCACCTTCCCTCCTACTTCGGGCAAAATATCAATTTGATTTAAGGCGCCAATTTTTCCGGTGGCAAATACATCATTATTGAAAGCTGTAGCTTTCACTACATAATAATTAACTGCTGATGGACCTTTAGGTTTTCCTTTAGCTGCCGCGGCCGCATCTTCTTTTGGAGCGAAAAATATAAATTTAGAAGCTACTACTAAAGCAATAACAACAACAATAATAATCCAATTAGGTACTTTTTTCATTTTTTTTCTTTTAAATATTATACTTTATCTGAAGCAACAGTTTTCTTTTTTCTACCAGTCTTTTTATAATTAAAAAACAAATCGGTAGCTGGTAACTCCTTTAATTTAGAGGACAACTGACACAATACTTTATTGAATGTATCTTGATCTTCTTTTGAAACTTCCGAAAATATTTCCGAATCAATAGCATTAAATGATTTTACAATTTCTGCAGTTTGCTTTAATCCTTTTTTAGTTAATACAATAAAATGTTCTCTTCTATCATCAGGATTTACATTTCTATCCACAAAACCAACTTTAATTAAATGGTCAATCACCTTAACCATAGCTGTTTTATCAATAGCTAAATTGTTGCAAATATTTTGCTGATTGCAACCATTATGTTCGTTTAAAAAGAACAAAATGGAATAATAACGTTCCACATCTAAATTCTCGAGACTTTTGCTTAACACGCTGTAATAAAGCTTTGAAAGGATTAAGGCTTTAGTTCCAACAGATAATTTAGCATAATTGGCATTGGTAGGCATATAAAACAGTTTAATTGTAAAATAGTTGGTAAATATAACTATTATCCATGATTGATATTCTCTTTAACGCTTTTTAACTTTAGCTGAAAAGTCGCTATAAAACCTATTTAATTTTTATTTAACTTTATAGTGCGTTTTGTATTATACACACATGAAGTCATACCCTAACATAGCAATCGAACAATTTGGAAAGCACATTCACGGAGACGTGCAAGCCTTTAATTGGTTAATGGAAAACAATTACCGAGAATTAATTGCCACTTTAGATGCCATTCGAGATGATAAAAATGCCTTTAAATACCTAATTGATGGGAAGCATTTTGAATTAGCTGCTTTTGTAAATGCTATTTGGGATGATGCAAAAGCATTTAAATTTTTAATAGATAATAAAGCTTTTGATTGGGCTGCTTGTGCTAACTTTATTAATGGTGATGATAAAGCTGAAGCAGCCTTAAAAAGAGCGGGCAAACATCATTACGTGGCACTTGCCCATTCTATTTTAGGTCGTATACACGAAGATGGTGACAGAAATACTTCGCCAACAGGAGTCATCAAAAATATGTTAGATTTCAAAAAAGCTTTTAAATAGTTATTATGCGCATTATCGATTCTATTCCTCATCCTTCTATTAGTATTTCTATTTTTCAAATGAACGATAAATACATCGTAAAATTTGAAGCAGGTCCTATGGAACAAGCTTTTAAATTTCATACCGAAGATGTAAAATCGGTTGATGGGTTAAAGAAACTCATTAACGAAGCATTTATTGAAACCGTACGAGTGCGTTTTAACGAAATGTTCATGCAAATGAAGGAAGCTCAGGCTTAACTTCATTTTTAGTTTTTGGGCGTGTGCGGTGGTGACCGCAACGGGCTGTCACTACAATCTTTCACTCACTTCGTTCGCAAAAGGATTTTCGTTTGCATCCCTCACGCGGCGCTTGCATTTCAAATTCGAAGTTTAAGTTTCAATCTTACTTTTTGCATGAAGGATTGTAGTGGAAATCCTTTTTTGTGCCTCCTTTACAAAAAAGATTGCAACGAAAAGCCCGACGGTGCTGCCCCTTTGCACCGGCATGCCCTAAATATCTTCACTTTTAAAAGCATTAACAAATTAGTATATTTACAGCCTTTATTCATCAATTAAAATAATATAGAGTGTTTAAATTTATAGGTGCCATTATCGGATTTTTCTTTTTAGGTAAAAACTTTTTCGGAGCGTTTATTGGTTTTTTAGTAGGGTCATTTATTGATAATGTTACCGTCATCCGTTCAAAAATAACTGGTGCTGGCGGAAATGCCGACGATGTTTTTAAATACTATCAACAACGTTCATCTGCTGGCAATAGCGATTTTGCTACGATGCTCATTGCCTTATCAGCTGCCGTGATGCGTGCCGACGGTAAAGTCATAAAAGCTGAATTAGACTTTGTAAAATCTTTTTTCTCACAACAATTCGGTCCAAACTTTTCAGTTGCACATTTACAAACATTAAAACGCTTTGTAGAAGGTGACGAAATTCCATTAGAACAAATTTGCAACGATATTAAATTACGTACCCAAGTGGAAGTACGTATTCAGTTATTACATTATTTATTTGGTATTGCCAAAGCTGATGGACATGTATCTGAGGTTGAAATACAAATCATACAACGTATTGCCAATTTAATGGGCGTGCCTCAATCTGATTTTGAGAGTTTAAAAAATATGTTTTACCGAGATACCAATTCTGATTACAAAGTATTAGGTATTGAAAGCACTGCAACTGAAGAAGAAATTAAAAAAGCATACCGTCAAATGGCTATTCGCTACCATCCTGATAAAGTAGCCTCAATGGGAGATGAATATCAAAAAGGCGCTCAAGAGAAATTTCAGAAAATACAAGAAGCTTACGAGAATATTAAGAAACAAAGAGGTATTAACTACTTTGTCATTGCTAGCAACAAATCAATCTCAAATTATCACAAAGTCATAAAATAGCTTAACTAAATGATGGATAAAATAGGTGACATAATTATTGAAAAAAATATCAATAAAATCGGCAAAAAAACAAGTTCTGAAGAGAGTTTCATCATTGATTTTTCGAAAACAAAGACTTTAAATTTAATTACGAAGAATATCGATTGATTAAGTTAAAGGGGATACAAAAGAATATAGAATACCTGATTTTATCTAAAAAAATATAATGTATTTGTTGAATATTATGGCTTATATAATTCTACAAAAGACATAAGAACCGAATACGATTTTAAAACATCTATTTATATAAAAAATGATATTCCGACTATATTCCTATATCCACATGAGTTAGGGATTATAGATTATGTATTTCATTCTAAATTAATAAAAGTATTAAAACTCAATAAATTTAATTTAAAGAAACAGCTATTAAGATACAGATTAAAACGTTTTATCTATAAAACATCAAATAGTAGTTTTGCAATTTTATTTTTTGCGTTTTTATTTGAATGGGCATTAATCAAAATGGATACAGGTCTAAAGCGGGATTTCGTAATTAATTTAGTAGTAGGAGTATTTGGTATTATGATAACTTGCATAGTTATGATTTTTTTTGATTTTTGGAATTATTTTATAAAAGACAAATATTGATTTATTTCTCTACATCACCACTTTCAACTTCGCATACTTCAATAGCAAGTTTTTTTCTCCGCTATCTCTAAATTTAATATTTGCTTTTGCATTCGGATAAATGCCTTCAATGGCTGTGATCTCTCCAATACCAAATTTTTCATGCTCTACTACACTACCTACTCTTAAATCGGCATTCGCGCTATTGTCAGTAGGTGCGTTAGTTTCTGCCATTCGCTTAGCTAACGGAATTAGTTTTTTAGGTGGTGCAAAATTAATTTGTTTGGGTTCAGGTTTCTTTATATCAACTCCTTTGGTTCTAAAATCAATCGATTCCATCGGTTTTTGAAAAGGACGAGTTGGTCGCATAAACACATCATCTCCAAATTTCTTTTTCTCTGGTTCTTGTGGGAAGTCTACACAATTTTCATCTAACTCATCAATAAAGCGGCTTGGTTCGCAATAAATTAAATTACCAAAACGGTAACGGGTTGTTGCAAAACTAATCGTTGCACGTTTTTCTGCACGTGTAATGGCTACATAAAATAAACGGCGTTCTTCTTCTAATTCGCTACGGCTATTCAACGCCATTTGCGATGGAAATAAATTTTCCTCTAATCCAACAATATGTACATAAGGAAATTCTAATCCTTTGGATGCATGTATCGTCATCATCGATACTTTATCTGCATCTTTCTCGTCTTCCTTTTCTTTGTCAACATCCGTTAATAAAGAAATTTCCTGCATAAACTCATCTAAGGTTTTAAGGGTTGGATTTTGTTCAGTCGCATCAAATAACTCAACAGGATTTACTTCTGTAGTTGTGAAAATGGCTTCTTTTAGTTCTTCTTCTTGCGGAGTTCGTTCTTGCTCCACAAAATCCTTAATACCATTTAATAACTCTTGTATGTTTTCATATCTACTAACACCTTCAGGTGTTTTATCGTGATACAAATCTTTTACAACTCCACTGGTTACAGCAATATGATTAGCGCATTCAAAGGCATCTTTGTATGGAATCATTGCCGAAAAGGTTTTAATCATGGTCGTAAACTCCGATATTTTTAAAGCCGTTCCACTATTGATACCAATATTAAAATCCTTTAAATTATCTAACACATGCCACATGCTAATATCATGCTCCATGGCAGCCAACATCACTTTATCAATTGTTGTTTGCCCTATACCACGAGTTGGGTAATTGATAATGCGTTTCAACGATTCATCATCATTATGATTGATAGACAATCTAATATAAGCCAAAGCATCTTTAATTTCTTTACGTTGGTAAAATGATAAACCTCCATAAATTTTATAAGGCACATTCATTCTACGTAACGCTTCCTCAAAAGCACGTGATTGTGCATTGGTACGGTATAAAATAGCGAAGTCTTTAAAACGAGCTTGCTGCGTATAATGTGTTTCGTATATACTAGCCGCTACTTTTTGTCCTTCTTCGTTATCGGTGTTTGATTTAATAATTTTAATCTTCTCACCTTCTTCATTGTCGGTGAAAATATTTTTCTTAAACTGATCTTTATTAATGGCAATTACCGCACTAGCTGCTTTTACAATCGTTTGCGTACTGCGGTAATTTTGTTCAAGTTTAAAAGTTTTTAAATCTGGATAATCTTTTTCGAAATTTAAAATATTTTGAATATTAGCTCCTCGAAACGAGTAAATACTTTGTGCATCATCACCCACCACACAAATATTTTGAAAACGAGCTGCCAATTGTTTCACAATTACATATTGCGAAAAGTTAGTATCCTGGTACTCATCTACCAAAATGTATCTAAATTTGTTTTGATACTTAATTAATACATCTGGAAAATCACGTAATAAAACGTTTGTATTATACAACAAATCATCAAAGTCCATCGCTCCTGATTTGAAGTTACGTTTTTGATACGCTAAATACACTTGGCCCAATAAAGGTTTATTAGATGCTCTGTCTTCCGCTTGTGTGATTGGATTATTTGCATATTGAGCAGCAGATATCAATCCGTTTTTTGCAGATGAAATTCTGTTTAAAACCATGGATGGTTTATACACCTTGTCATCTAAATTTAATTGCTTTAAAATATCTTTAATAACACCTTTGCTATCATCAGTATCATAAATGGTAAAGTTGGCAGGATAACCTAATTTCTCAGCTTCAAAACGTAATATCTTAGCAAAGATAGAGTGAAAGGTTCCCATCCATATGTTCTTCGCTTCTTTGTTTCCAACAATTTTAGCAATACGCTCTTTCATTTCGCGTGCTGCTTTATTGGTAAAGGTTAAGGATAAAATATTAAAGGCATCAGCGCCTTTTTCCATTATATGGGCAATACGATAGGTCAGTACACGCGTTTTACCAGAACCTGCGCCGGCAATAATCATTACTGGTCCTTCGGTAGTTTCAGCAGCCATTCGCTGCACCGGATTTAGTTCATTTAAATAATCACTCATTAGTGGAAGCTGATTAATATTTATCTAATAATTTTGTTATGCGTCTTTTCTGCTTCAAATTCGTTAAATTTTTCGAGATAGTAAAAACTATCTCTCCAAAATTTCCTTTCTCTTTCTGCTCAAAAATACATCATAACAATTATTACGATATAAATTTAAACAGCTTCCTACAAAAATACATATTATGTAGGTTTGATGAATGAGATGTTTATAATTTTTATTCTCAAAAAAGCGGGTTTATCAGTACGAACTTCACATTTATTTAGATGAATGAGTTGCAAAACAAAAAACTATTTGTTTTGTTTGTTATAGTACAAATAGACCTAATTTTTAAGAACTATGGCAGGCGTAAATAAAGTAATTTTAGTAGGAAACTTGGGTAAAGACCCTGAATTAAAGTATTTAGAAGGAAATATTGCTCGTGCTAATTTTAGCATAGCAACTAGCGAATATCATAAAGACAAAAACGGCAATAAAGTTGAACAAACTGAATGGCACAATATTGTGGTTTGGCGCAGTATGGCCGAAAGCGCTGAAAAATTGCTAAAAAAAGGAACTCAAATTTATTTAGAAGGTAAATTACAAACCCGCCAATGGATTGATAAAGACGGAAATAAACGTAATATTACCGAAGTAGTTGGCGAATCGTTCTTAGTACTACAACGAAAAGAGAACACTAATAGCGCAAATCCTAGTACCACAGATGAAAATAGCAGTAATGTGAATTTTGATGATTTTGGTAAGAAGGATGGATTGCCGTTTTAAACACTGTATCGTTATCAAATTTAACCCCGATACTTTGTCGGGGTTTTTTATTGTTTAAATTTGTATCTATGATAAAACCATCATTTAAAACCATATTCAAAATACTAGTGATTAGTATTTCCATAGTTGCATTTTCTTCTTGTGGAGACGATGAAGATGATGAAGTATTTATTCCAAAACCGAAAGGGTATCCAAGAATTTATTTTCCTGAAAAAACATATCGTTTATATGATAGTTTATGTCCATACAGTTTTGAAATCCCTACCTATTCAAATATTTTAAATGATAAACATAAAGGCGCTGATCCTTGTTGGATAAATATTAATATTCCGAAATACAATGCTCAAGTTCATTTAAGCTATAAAGTGATTTCAAATAATTTAGATACGATTTTAAGCGAATGCAGAGATTTTGTGGTGAAACATCAAGTAAAATCAACTGGTATCGACGAAACGATTATTGTACGAGATAGCGCTCAAGTTTACGGCTTAGTTTACGACATTGCAGGAAACACTGCCTCAAACGTTCAATTTTATTTAACGGATAGCACTCATCATTTTATGCGTGGCGCTTTATATTTTAATTCCGTACCAAACATTGATTCTTTGAAAATAGTCGTAGACTATTTAAGAAAAGATATTGTACACATGATTCAAACCTTTAATTGGAAAGGGATTGAGAAGAAGACGCAAAAAAGTAATTCATTATCTGAACTTGTTCACGGGAGCGTAGTCGAGAGTCGAATTATGGCTACTCGGAAAGTGACGACTTATGAACTCAACTGTTCCGCCAACAACTCCATTTCGTGTTTAGCATCTTTATGATTGTAGATGATATTATTTACTGCATTAGTAATAGGCATATGAACATCGTATTTCTTATTAATCTCAACAACACATTTCACCGCATAATAACCTTCAGCAATCATGTTCATTTCTAATTGCGCTTGCTTTACACTGTAGCCTTTGCCTAACATGGTTCCAAACATTCGGTTACGACTAAATTGAGAATAGGCCGTTACCAATAAATCTCCTAAGTAAGCCGAAGCTTTTGTATCTCTGTCAATTGGATGAACGGCTGCTACAAAACGATCTATTTCCTGAATAGCATTACTTACCAAAACTGATAAAAAGTTATCTCCATAACCTAAGCCGTGACAAATACCTCCCGCAACAGCAATCACGTTTTTTAAAACTGCTGATAATTCTGTTCCATAAATATCATCGCTGCTTGAGCATTTTATATAACGGCAGCGCATGTATTCACACAACTCATCTGCTTTACTAATATCTCTGCAAGCCAATGTTAAATATGATAATTTTTCGAGCGCTACTTCTTCTGCGTGACAAGGACCAGTAATCACACCAATGTTTTCTAAAGGAACTTGAAATACAGTATTTAAATATTCGCCAACAATTAAATTGTACTCAGGCACAATACCTTTAATAGCCGAAAAAACTGTTTTAACACTAAATACATTAGCAGGAATATCTTTAATTGTATTATTAATAAAGGCTGATGGCACTGCTAAAATAATAATATCAGCTTGCGTTAAAGTTTCTAATAAATTAGACGATAGATGCAGTTTATTTAAATCAAATTGCACTGAGCTTAAATAACGTGGGTTGTGACCATATTGATTCATGTGGTCAATATCCGATTGGTTTCTAAAATACCAACTCACCTTACTGGCGTTATTGCTCAATATTTTAACGATAGCGGTTGCCCAACTTCCACTTCCTATTACTGCTATTCTTTTTTCCGTTTGTCATATTTTATTTTTTTAACCGCAGAGAGTATGCGAGTTTTTACGCAAAGAATGCAGAAAATTTTTTCGCTCTTTCATATCTTCGGCTCTTTGCGGTTTTATGTATAAACTATATCATTATCTTTAACGCTCTAATCCCTTTAAAGATTGATAAATGCGTGCTAAAGTAACAACATCTTTGATGCAATAGGTTTTAATTCGTTCAATATTTTTTTCTTCGTAATATACTTTTGCAATCTGACTTCCATCTATATCATCTTTTGGAGATGGAATACCAAATATATGTGCTAATAAATTTAACGAAGTAAAATTCTTAATGTCTCCAAAGCGCCACATTTCCATAGTATCCAAATGTTTTACTTCCCAAGGCTTCATTCCCTGCAATTGCAACAGTTTTGGCAATGCTATACGATTTACTAATAATCGTCTGCATAAAAATGGATAATCAAATTCTTTACCATTGTGTGCACATAAAAAATGCTCTTTGGTATTAAAAAATTGTTCTAATAATTTAGAAAACTCGGTTAAAAGATCATGTTCATTATCTCCAGCAATGGCTTTCGTTCTGAATTTGCCTTCGCTCATAAATCCTAAACCAATACAAACTACTTTAGCAAATTCGGCATAAATACCAGCCTTTGCATATTGTTGCTCGGGTGTAGAATCTTTAACATAAAACATTTTTTTATCCCACAATTCTTTTTCGGTTATAGACAAAGAGTTGTATTGATAATGAATTGGAGCCGTTTCAATATCAATGAATAAAATATTTTCTAATTTAATAGAACTCATTTTCTTTCGAATTTTTGAAAGGTGTAATCAAATTTATTTTTTTCGTCAGCTAAATGTTTTTCTTCCCAAACTAAATCAAATTTTGATGAATCAATTACAGGAAAATACACATCAGCATCTATCGTCACATTTACCAAAGTCAGATAAATAGTATCTACCGTATCCATAGATTGCTTATAGATTTCTCCTCCGCCAATAATAAATACTTCTTTTTCAGCATGCAATTTAACTAGGGCTTCATCTAAACTTCCAACTACCAAAATATCAAATTGATTATCTGAGTTAAAGGATTTATCTCTAGTAATCACTACATTTTGTCTGCCAGGTAAAGTTCTACCAATCGACTGAAATGTTTTGCGCCCCATAATCACAGGACAACCCATGGTTGTTGCTTTAAAAAATTTTAAGTCGGCAGGTAAATGCCAAAGCAATTGATTGTCTTTACCAATAGCATGATTTAAAGATGTTGCTACTATACTTGATACGATCATATTAGTAGGCCAAATCTTCAATAAAGAAAAAGAAAACAACAGCTCCAACCCACTCTTTTCTTACGCCTTTGCAATCTCCAATTTTAGAACCGTTCTTATAAATATCTCCGTCAGATTCAATTTGACCAATTTTAGAGCCGTTTTTATAAACATCTCCATCACTTTCAATTTGTCCAACTTTACTTCCGTTTAAATAGATATCTCCATCTGATTCTATTTGTCCTTTTTTAGATCCACCAACATATACATCTCCATCACTTTCAATGTTTCCTTTTTTAGAACCACCGATGTAAACATCGCCATCAGACTCAATTTCACCTTTTTTACTTCCTTTAATATAAAGACTTTGAGCCGAAATAGTGGTGCAGAAAAATCCTGCTACTAAAATTAAAATTAGTTTTTTCATAGTTTTATTGTTTTATAAATTTGAGAACTGCGTGCGGGGGCTACTAAAACAATAATCAATAGTTTATAGGATTTAATAGTTTGCATAATTGTTTATTATTGAATGAAAGATTAATCTCTGTATTTTACTTCCACATTGTGAAGTTCAATAATAGGTTTTAAGAACTCTTCTAAATCTGTTACACATAATTGAGAAGCCGCGTCACATAAAGCAGTTTCTGGATTAGGGTGAGTTTCAATAAACATTCCATCAATACCTGATGCTACTCCTGCTCTTGCTAATACTGGCAAAAACTCACGAGCCCCACCTTTTTTATCTGAACTTGGAATACCGTATTTACGCACACAGTGTGTAACGTCAAATACTACAGGGTAACCAATGTTATTCATATGATAAAATGCACAAGGATCAACAATTAAATCATTGTAACCAAAAGAGTAACCTCTCTCCGTTAAAATCACTTGGTCATTACCACTGTCAATACATTTTTGTACTGGGTGTTTCATATTGTCTGGTGCTAAAAACTGACCGTGTTTAATATTAATGACACGTCCTGTTTTTGCAGAAGCTACTAATAATGATGATTGCATACATAAGTACGCTGGAATTTGTAATACATCACACACATCAGCTGCCGCAGCTGCTTGATCGTGAGAGTGAATATCAGTTAAAACTGGGAAACCAAATTGCTCTTTGATTTTACCAAACATTTCACAACCTTTGATTAAACCAGGCCCTTGGTAGTAACTTAAACTACTGCGGTTATCTTTTGTGAAAGATGATTTGTAAATAATTTTGATTTTTAAACGCTCTTGAACTTCTCTCAGCTTCTCAGCTGTTTTCATCATAATAGATTCTTCTTCTATTACACAAGGTCCTGAAATCAAGAATAACTCTTTACTTCCGCACTCAATATCTCCTACTTTTACTATTTTTTTTGACATTTTTTTAGTTGTTTAACCGCAAAGATTGCAAAGGTTTGCAAAGATCGCAGAGGTTAATATTATTGTTACAATCTTCTAAATAAATCTTTAATATAATCCATGGTTGCAATTTCTTTATAATTATCCCCAAATGCGTGATTCCACATAAATGGTAAATTATAAGATACTTGAGCCATGGCAGTGATTTGTTCTTCTGTCCACTCTTTACTTAAGTTTTGAGGCAATACAATTTTATGCTTTTCAATCATTTGCATAAACTCACTATGACCTTTTAAGTAAATATCTCCTAGGTGCTGAAAAATTAAACAGTTTGCATAACAGTGGCGAGTTCCTAAAACCATGGATAAACCATAGCTCAAGGCATGACATACACCTACTTCACTATATGTTAAACTTAAGCCTCCCATTAAAGAAGCTACCATTAATTTATCATCATTTTCAGGAGTACGCCCTGCATTTTCTCCTAAATATACTTCTCTACAAAGTTTTAAGGATTGCTCACCATAAGCAAGACTAAAAGCATTATTACGAATGCCAGTTTCAGATTCAATACAGTGAATATAAGTATCCATACCAGTATAAAACCACCAATCTGTAGGAACTGATGCAATTAATTCTGGATCTAGAATCACTTGATTAAAAACGGTCCAATCACATTTTAATCCTAATTTTTTTTCTGGTCCAGTTAAAACAGCTGTCATTGATACTTCAGCACCTGTACCAGAAATTGTTGGAACACCTAAATGATAAATTCCTGGTTTCTTTACTAAGTTTAATCCTTGATACAATGTTGAAGAACCTTCGTTAGTAAGCATTAATGATAAAGCTTTCGCGATATCCATGATACTACCGCCACCAATGCCGATAACGCCACTTGGTAAACCTTGCTTCGCTAAAATTTCATCGCGTAACGAATCGATTTGCTCAGTTTTAGGTTCATGAGGATCAACATCGATGTAATAGATTAAATCCTCTGGTTTGTTTTGTAATTTGTTTGATAAAGGTTTTCCTTTAAAGTAATTATCAACTACATAAACAAAGTAATTTTTATTTTCTTTACGGATAGGCTCTACTGTTTCTGCTAATTGAGCAAACGAACCACGACCGTAAGTTACTTTATCAATATTTTTAAAATTTTTGTGTTGCATTTTTATTAAGCATTAACAGGCTTCATCGCCTTAGTAGCACATTCAGAAATTTTAGCAGCTAAGGTTTTTAATTCTTCCTCTGTCCAAGTACAACGAATACCAAAAGAAATTAAACGACCAACAACTGCTTGCGTTTTAGGAATATCTAAATTATTATAATCTTGAGGAGCACCTAACAATTGAATTGGCAATTTAGAAGCTGTTTTCAATCCTTTGATATGTTGCCATTGATTAATAAAGTGATACATGTTTGTGAACCAATAATTAAATCCACCAACACCTGCTTTATTAAACTCATCAACCGTGCGTTTAGCAGTCTCCGTATCAGGCATTAAAATATTTAAGAATGTTCCTGAATCTCCGTTATCATCACCTAATTTAGAAAAGCTAATACCTGCTACTTTAGATAATTCTTTTTGTAAGAAGGCTTTATTTTTTAAGTTCGCTGTGCGAATAGCTGGCACTTTACGAGTTTGCGCTGCACCAACTGCTGCATGTAATTCAGAAATACGGTAATTGAAACCAATAATTGGATGATTTTCCATTCCACGGTTATTACCAACATGGTCGTGACCATGATCACAGTAACTATCAGCAAATTTATAAGTAGCTTCATCGTTAGTTACTAAAATACCACCTTCGCCAGCAGTTGCAATTTTAAAGAAGTCGAAAGAATAAGCTCCAGCGCTTCCAAATAAACCTGTAGCCGTTCCTTTGTATGACGCAGCAAATGCTTGACCTGCATCTTCTACTAATTTTAAATTATGTTCTTTCACAACAGCCATAATAACATCCATGTTAGCGTTTCCACCACACATGTGAACTAAGCAAACAGCTTTTGTTTTTGGAGTAATTGCTTTTTTGATACCTTCTGCGCTTAAGCATAATGTTTCATCAATCTCAGCAAATACTGGTAAAGCACCTAACATTAAAACTGCTTCAATAGTTGCAATATATGTAAACGGCGGACAAATTACTTCGTCGCCAGTACCAATACCACTTGCTGCTAGAGCTGATAAAATAGCTGCTGAACCGTTAGATACTGCTAAAGCATATTTTGCTCCAGTAATTTTTTTAGCTTCAGCTTCAAAATCTTTTGCTTTCCAAATATTGTTGCGTTGTGCGTCGTGATTAAAACGGAACATAATTCCCGTTGATAACACATCTTCAATTTCCTTGCGCTCTTCTGCGCCAAATAATTCTGTTCCAGGCATTTTATAAAGTTTTAGTTTAATTTTTATTTTTTAGAATTTTGTAATCGCTGCTAGTTCGGCAAGAATTCAAAGTTATTCAATTCATCAATGACTCCAAAGTTAATAGACGTTAATCTTCCATTCTCGTAGTAGCAGTCTAGGCCAGCTTCGTCGAAGCTTAAACGCTTTTCGCCCCATTCTTGCTTTTCAGAATCGGTTAAAATGTATTTATGCTCTTTCATTAAATCAATCAATTCCTGCTCTTTTAATGAAAATATTTTTTTATTAAATAACAAAGTATCTTCATTATCAACTTCTACACTACCAAACTTCATAGAGTTTTTATTATCAAAAAACAAAGAGAAACCTGATTCCCAGTAATGATAAACGGTACAAGATGTTTCTAAAATAGGATCATCTAATACTTGAATTTCTTCGGGTTTGCCAAAAACGAGTTCAGCATCCACTACTGTAACTCCGAAATTTAAAGTGCAAAAGCCTTTTAATAAATTTATTTGAGGTGTAAAGTCCATAACTGATATAAAAATAACGCTAATCGCTAGTAAAAACAAGCCTTTGAAATAAATTATAAAAAAAATAAAAAAAAGTTTTGCTAGTTACAAATTGGTTTATATATTTGCAGCCCGAAAGAACAGAATTACTCTTTAAAACGATGATTCTGTAGCTCAGTTGGTAGAGCAATACACTTTTAATGTATGGGCCCTGGGTTCGAGTCCCAGCAGGATCACAAAAAGTGATCGTTCTTTTTCGAAAAAAGGAGACAGAAATGTCTCCTTTTTTTTTTACAACAATTTACAATCATCAATTAACTATTTTTATAATCGCTTAACGTAATTAAAATCAGTTATTTCCTAACTTAACGTTTCAAAAAAGATAATTGTTCCAACTATGAATAATATAAAAACGATCGCTTTAATTTTAATACTGTTTACATCCATAACAATTAAGGCTCAAAAAACTAAAACTGCTGAGGATAAAGGTTTAACATGGTACACGGATATTATGAAAGCAAACGAAGTTTCAAAAACAACTAACAGACCCATTTTTGCTTTTTTCACTGGCAGTGATTGGTGTGGATGGTGCAAGAAATTGCAAGCGGATGTTTTTTCGAAATCTGAATTCATTGAATGGGCTAAAAAAAATGTGGTTCTTCTTGAATTAGATTTTCCTAGAGGAAAAACCTTGAGTCCAGAATTACAACAACAAAACAATAGCTTACAGCAAACATTTCAAGTGCGAGGCTATCCTACCATTTGGATATTTAATCTTAATAAAAGTGCAGATGGTCAAAAGTTTGATATTGATAGCTTTGGTTCATTAGGTTATCCTCAAAATGCAACACCAGGAAAAGAACAAATTAAATTTTTGGAAGACGCAAAAAGTATTTTTGATAATAAAAAAACAAAATAAAATTCTACATAATTTTTTTACAGATTCTCTTACTAACTGGCGAGATAACTTATCTACTTCAATATTATAGTTTACAACATCTGTTGCTTTTTGATGCGCTTTAATCTTCACAAACTCCACGTTAATGATTGACACAAGGTGCAACAATTCTTTCACTAAATCTACATTACGAATATCATTCCCAGCTTTTGTGGTAAAATTGCTTGTCGTAAACTTTGATTGACGACCTATTAATCCAATCACGTACTGACTATCAGAAACAATTTTAATTTTAGTAATTATCGTAAAATGTTGTTGAATGTATTTAATAGCGTTAATTACTGCCAAAATTTCCATTCGATTGTGAGTAGTATCAATTTCTTTACCACTCAATACAATTTTTTGCTCATCTATTAATAAAACTGCCGCCCATGCGCCAACACATTGCTGGGTATGACACGAACCATCTGTGTATATTTCTGCGTAAGTAGTCAATTTATTTTCTACTAAACTAGTATTTTTATTTAGCTTTGAAAGCCTGAATGAAATTAAAATTACACATACCTATTATTTTTGTTAGCCTATTACTATTAACAAGCTGCAACGCTTATTATAATGCCTTTTATACCGATCCAACAAAATGTTTTAAAATAGCCTGTTCTAAAAAACCATACGATGTCATAATCGTTCCTGGTTTCCCGCATGATTCAGGGACCGTTAACGGCATATTAAATGAACGTATTAAATGGGCAAATTATTTATACAAAAATGGTTATGCAAAAAATATTATATTTTCAGGCTCTGCTGTTCATACCTCATACATTGAAGCAAAAATAATGCGTTTATTAGCTTTACAATCAGGAATAAAAGATGAAAACATCTTTATAGAAACCAAAGCTGAACATACTACTGAAAATTTATATTATTCTTGTGTATTGGCTGATGAACTAGGTTTTAAAACTATTGGGTTTGCCACAGAACCTGCACAATCAAGCTTTATGAAACCCTTTAGAAGAAAATTTAAATTAAAATTAGATTTTGTTCCTGTAGTTACGGATAGTATAAACTCGATTCCATTAAAACCTATTGATGAACGTTCAGCCTTTGTTTCTAATTTTATCCCTTTAAAAAAACGCGAGAGCGCATTGAAAAGTTTATTGGGGACTAAAGGTCAGCGTGTAAAAAAAGAAATACGTAAAGCAAAAAAATTACGACGTAAATCAACACATGATTATGATAACAAATGAAAAAGTAATACAGCAAACCAATAATTGGATTAAATCGGTAGTCATCGATTGCAATTTTTGCCCCTTTGCTGCAAAAGCTCTGTTTAATAAAAGTATACGCTATGTTGTGAAATCAAACGTAAACATTAATGAAAGTTTGGAAGCTTTAAAAACTGAGTTAGAAGAATTAGAAAACAAAACCGACATTGAAACAAGTTTCATTATTTTTGAAAATGATTTTAAAGATTTTGATGATTATTTAGATTTAGTAAAAAAAGCTGAACGCCTATTAACTAAAGAGGATTATGATGGCATTTATCAAATAGCAAGTTTTCATCCAGATTATTGCTTTGATGGCGCCGAAGAAGACGATGCCGCCAATTATACCAATCGTTCTATCTATCCAATGTTACATATTTTAAGAGAAGAAAGTTTAACTAAAGCTTTAAGTTTATTTCCTAATCCAGAAGAAATTCCTCATAAAAATATTGATTTTGCAAGACAAAAAGGCTTACAATATATGCAACTATTAAGGTCAGCGTGCCTTTAACATATATTGTTGATTTAGTTAACTAGCTTTTGTATATTTATACGTCAAATTAAAATCTTGAAACACAAACGCTACATATTTTTCTTTAGTCTTTTTATCATTGTATTGATAAGCGTCACTTGTAAAAAAGATCCTCAAATTCCAACCTTTGCAGATTTCCCTGCTGGTGTAAACGAAATTTTTTCTTCTAAATGCGCAACTTCTGGTTGCCATAATTCTTCAAGTTATTTGGGTGCCGCTGATTTAGATTTGAGTTCTTATGCAAGTTTGTTCAGAGGTTCAAATAATGGTTCTCCAGTTATTCCTTATCGTAGCGATTTTTCTTCCCTATGCTATTTTATTAATACTTATGGTGAGTTTGGTCCGTCTAATAATCCAACCATGCCTTTATATGCAAATCCATTAAGTAAAGCGGAAGTTAAAACAATTAAAGATTGGATTGACAATGGTGCTCCCGACATTAATGGAAATGTGATGTGGAGTGACAATCCATTGCGAAAAAAATATTATGTTTTAAATCAAGGGTGTGATGTAGTAACAGTTTTTGATGCAGAAACACAACTACCAATAAGATATATTACTGTCGGAAACGTTCCTAATATTGCTGAAAGTCCGCACATGCTAAAAGTTTCACCTGATGGACAATACTGGTATGTGATTTTTGTAGCGAATAATATTTTACAAAAATACAGAACTAGTGATGATAGCTTTGTTGGCGAAGTAAGTTTGGGTGCCTATCAAAGTTGGAATACTATTGTAATTAGTAATGATAGTAAAAAAGCGTATTGCGTAAGCTGGCAAGCTAGTAGTAGATTAGCAATTATTGATTTAGAAAACATGAACTTACTTTATAACGTAGGTGGTGGTAATTTTACAGATGCGCATGGTGTTGCATTAAACAAAACAAACGATACGATATACATTACCCGTCAAACTGGTAATTATATTTATAAAATTGATACTGCTTTTAATACTGGTTTTCAGGAAATCTCGTTAAATGGCTTAACCCCAAATCAAACCTCTTCACTTGATCCACATGAAATTATATTTTCACCAGATGGCACAAAATATTTTGTATCCTGTCAAGCTTCCAATCAAGTAAGAGTAATGAGCACAGCAGGAGATATATTGTTGCAAACAATTAATACAGGTCAGTACCCTTTAGAATTTGCCATTAGTGCTGCCAAAAACAAACTATATGTGACCTGCGAATATGAACCTGGTTTAAATCCAAATTCAAAAGGTTGTATCAATATGATAGATTTGTCTACCTATCAATCTACAAAATACATGGTAGGCTACGAACCCCATTGTATTGCAATAGATGAAACAAATGGATTTATTATTGTTGCAAGCAGAAATACGGGTGTTACAGGGCCAGTTCCTCACCATACTGGTGTTTGTGGCAGAAATGGTTTTGTGAATTATTTTAATATCAATACCATGCAACTCTTATCTAAAAAAACAGAAGTTGCTGCTGATCCTTATTCCGTTTCTATCCGACCTTAATGAATAATATTTTAAGAAATAAAACAATTTTGTTATTTGATGGATATTGCAACCTATGTCATTCATCTGTGAAATTCGTTATGAAACACGAAAAAAAACAAGAATTGTATTTTACTTCCCTTCAATCAAGCGTTGGATTAGAAATTTTAAATTACTATAAAATTGATGCAAGTAAAATCGACAGCCTTGTTTTAATTGAAAAAATAAAGCCTATATAAAATCTACCGCTGCATTAAGGTTAGGTAAATACTTAAAAGGAATTTATGCCATAGGTTATATTTTCATTATCGTGCCGCCATTTATTAGAAATTGGGTATATGATTTTATTGCCAAAAACCGTTATAAATGGTATGGAAAGCAAGATACATGTATTATACCTGACGAAAATTTAGCAAAACGGTTCTTATAAAACTTCTTTAAATAGTACATTTGTAATTATGACAAAACTTTCGGTTAACATAAATAAAATTGCAACTATTCGAAACTCACGTGGTGGCAATACTCCTAATTTATTACAGGTAGCAATAGACGCTGAACGTTTTGGTGCACAAGGAATCACAGTGCATCCTCGTCCCGACGAAAGACATATTCGCTACCAAGATGTTTACGATTTAAAACCTTTACTAAAAACAGAGTTTAACATTGAAGGCAATCCGAAAATTCAAAAATTTGTGGATTTAGTTCTAGACGTCAAACCCGAACAAGTAACCTTAGTACCTGATGGAGATAATCAACTCACATCAGATCATGGCTGGGATACCATTGCGAATAAAGAATATTTAACAGATATGATTTCTAAGTTTAAAAGTGCGGGCATTCGTACTTCTATTTTTGTTGATCCAGATTTAAAAATGATTGAAGGAGCTAAAGCAACTGGTACTGATAGAATTGAACTATATACTGAAGAATATGCTCGTTTATACTCAACAAAAAAAGAAACAGTTATCAAACCTTTTAAAGAGGCATCAATTCTTGCTAATAAATTAGATCTAGGCGTAAATGCTGGGCACGATTTAAGTTTAGAAAACTTAGCCTATTTTAAAGCCAATACCGAAAACTTATTAGAAGTATCTATAGGGCATGCTTTAATAAGCGATTCACTGTATTTTGGATTAGAAAATACAATTCAGTTGTATTTAAGACAGCTGAAGTAAAAATAATTATAAATAAACATGTCTATTAAAGTATTAATCATAGAAGATGAGCTAGCGCTTCAACAAACTTTGAAATTAAATTTAGAGTTAGAAAACTATCAGGTTGACACTTGTAGTTCCGGTGGTGATGCTATTTCTGTTATAAAAAATTTTAATCCCGATTTAATCCTATTAGATATTATGCTTCCAGTTATTGGAGGCATTGAAATTTATAAGCAATTAAAAGATTTAAAAATTAATACCCCTGTTATTTTTTTAACTGCTAAAAATAATGTGCAAGATAAAATTGAAGGATTAAAATTAGGAGCCGATGATTATATCACTAAGCCTTTTGATTTAGAAGAATTATTATTAAGAATTCAGAATGTATTAAAACATAATTATCCTAAGAAAAATGAAACCAGCATTTTTAAATTTGAAAATGGTGAGATTAATTTTTCAACCTTTCAAGTAATTACTAAAGAAGGTAAAATTGAAGACATCTCTAAAAGAGAAATGGCTTTACTAAAACTTTTGACTGACAACATTAATAATGTAGTTTCTAGAGACGAAATATTAGATAAACTATGGGCAAAAGATGAAGTATCTTCATCCAGAACAATTGATAATTACATCTTAAATTTTAGAAAATTATTTGAAAAAAATCCAAAAGAACCTGTTCATTTTTTGTCTATTAGAGGTGTAGGATATAAATTTTGTGTTTAAATTTATTTCAAGACAAAGGTCTTAACTTTTGAACCTGATTTTGATTTTAATTCAATAAAATAAAAGCCAGAATTTATATCAGATAAGTCGACTCTATACTCACCTCCATTAGATTGAAATTGACTCACTTCTAGTACACTCTGACCTAGAGTATTAACAATTGATACCGTAAAATCTTGGACATCTATCATTTTTACATCAATAAATAATTCGCCGTTTGTGGGATTTGGCCAAACCTGCATTTGAATATTGGAAGTATTTTCTTGAATGCCAACAGCAGTGCATGCATTACTAAGATTTAAAGAAGCCCTTCTCACACAATTGGCCATAACTGCTTGCATACGTAATTTTTGACCTAGAGTAAACATTACCATACATTTATCATCACTATAATCCATATAATTTTGGTACATGGCTCCATTTGCACCAGCACAAGCATCAGCACTAATTGCGCCATTTGTCGAAGGACATGTGTAATTTTCGTCAGCTTGATTTGGAGTGTCCGCAACATAGTCAGATCCCGTACATGCCGTTCCATCATCTCCCCAAATATGCCATAAACCCAACCAATGTCCAGTTTCATGAACCAATGTTTTTCCTTTATTATAAGGTGCGCCAAAAGGAGTTGCACCTACATAGCTATAACCAATTACAACACCATCAGTATTAGCAGCACCACCTTGCCCCGCCATATCTGACACAGTTCCTGTACTTCCTGAAACTGTTGGAAATTGCGCATAACCCAAAGTGTTTGCATCAACACCTCCAAAAGATAACACCCAAACATTAAAATATTTATTTGGATTCCATGATGAACCTGGTTTTACTGTAGACTGAATATACGAAACTGTATAAGGCAAAATTGTCCAACCTTTAGTTGACACATCAATTCTATCTATTCCTGGCTCAAGCAAATTTACACCAGATGGATCTACCTTAGCAGCGCAAAAATTGATTTCAACATCTGCAGCAAAACTTAAAAAAGAAGGTTGAGTAACATACGTTGCTAAATCAGAATTTGTTTTTCTAAAAGCAGCATTCAAAATTGATAATTGAGAGGTAATTTGTGCCTGACTTATATTAGAACCAGTTCCAGGTGCTTCACCAGCATGAATAATGTGAAATATTACTGGAATATTATAAACTGTAGCAGAACTTTTTGAACTAGCAAATCGTTCGTGCTTTTGAAGCATTTGTTGAAATGCTTCTTCATATGAAGGATTTACAATTGATGATGCACATTTACGAATTAACTGTTTTGGACTCATCTGTTTGAGCTTGCAAATTCAAAAGAAACAGAACTAATAAACATAAGATGATAATTGGTTTATTCATACTACAAGTTTAATAATAATTTCATAAAACAATTCAATTATTCTAATGATTCCTTAAAACGACAAAACCGATTTGAATAAACATTTGAATTAAATCTTCTCGAAGCGTTTCCTCTCTACCCCATCAATTACAACGGTTTCTAAAAACATAGCTAGCGGTCGCACCCATAAATTCTCCCCTTCTTCTTGATAGGTAGCTTTATAAACCACCAATTCTTCTAGTGTTTCGCTGTGGCGAGCAATGCCAATCACTTCGTATAAATTACCTTTATAATGTTTATATAATCCTAGTTCCATACTAACTTGTGTGATCGGCTACAATAACCCATTCATTATTTATCTTTTTCCAAAGCAAAGTAAAATATCCTCCAGCAGGCTTTTCCTTATTTAATTGCCACTGCCCTATTACATAAATACTGGTTTCAGATAATTGAGTTGCTTCTTTAATTGTAAATGTTAAAATCCCCATGGCTTCCTTTGTAGGATATCCTTTCACATAATTATCATGCGTTTTTTGCCAACCATAAGTAATCCCCTTACTACCAATAAATTTCAAGCTATCACTTTTCCAATAATATTTCATAAACCCGGCAACATCAGCTTCATTCCAAGCCAATTCCTGAGTTTTCATATTCTTTACCACCGTATTTACCTCAGTTTGTTTAACCTGAGAAAATAAAATAGAGGAATTGACCACTAACAAAAAACAAATTATTTGATTCTTCATAAGGATAGTAAAAGCTGTTAATAATTTTGATTAATTACTACAATAATAAGTAAAAATATAGTAAATTTGCTACTCGTTCTTTAACACACTTATTAAGAAAAGCTGAGGGAAACGCCCAATGAAGCTTTACCAACCCTTACAAAATAGAAAGTACGAGTTTGGAATTACGATTTAAAAATCGCAATTCGTAAATCGCAACTCCAAAATTGTAAAGAAGGTGGGAATTCGTCACGCATTTGCGTGAAAAATAAGTCGGAATACATTAGTAAAAAAAATAAAATATTATAAAACACTAATCCCTTCTGACTATAAAACAGAAGGGATTTTTTATTGAATAAAATATATGAATACAATACAACAAGAATTAGAAAAAAGAGTATTAGTAATTGATGGTGCCATGGGCTCTATGATTCAACAATACAAACTAGAGGAAAAAGATTTTAGAGGAAAACGATTTGCAGATTGGCCAAAAGATTTACAAGGAAATAACGACTTGTTGTCTATTACCCAACCACAAATCATAAAAACCATTCATAAAGAATATTTAAAAGCTAACGCTGATATTATTGAAACTAATACCTTCAGTGCTACAACTATTGCTATGGCTGATTACGACATGCAAAGTTTAGCTTATGAATTAAATTATGAATCTGCTAAAGTAGCTAAGGAAGCCATTAAAGAATTTTATGCAGAGTTCCCTGAATTTGCTGGCATACCAAAATTTGTTGCGGGTGCCTTAGGGCCAACCAACCGTACTTTATCTTTATCTCCTAACGTTAACGACCCAGGTTTTAGAGCTATTACTTTTGATGAATTAGTAACCGCTTACACCGAGCAAGTAAAAGGTTTAATTGATGGTGGCGCTGATTTGTTACTAGTAGAAACAATTTTTGATACACTAAACGCTAAGGCAGCATTATACGCCATTCAAAATTATTGTCAATCCATTGATAGAAAAATGCCAGTGATGGTTTCCGGAACTATTACTGATGCAAGCGGAAGAACTTTATCTGGACAAACAACAGAAGCATTTTTAAATTCTGTTTCTCATGTAGATTTATTAAGCGTTGGTTTAAATTGTGCCCTAGGGGCTAAAGATATGCGCCCCTATTTAGAAGAACTTTCTAATAAAGCGCCTTTTTACGTAAGTGCTTATCCAAACGCTAGGTTACCAAATCAGTTTGGTGAGTACGATCAAGATGCTCACGAAATAGGACATCAAATTGAAGATTTTTTAAAAGCAGGATTTTTAAATATAGTTGGTGGTTGCTGTGGTACAACACCTTCACACATTAAACGTATTGCCGAACTAGCAAAAGAATCAGCTCCTCGTAAAAAACCTATTGCTGATCATTTAATGCACTTAAGCGGATTAGAACCTTTTACCTTAACTCCAGAAAGTAATTTCATGAACGTTGGTGAAAGAACAAACGTTACTGGTTCTAAAAAATTCTTACGCTTAATTAAAGAAGGAAATTTTGAAGAAGCTTTATCTATTGCCCGCGAACAAGTGGAAGGCGGCGCACAAGTCATTGATGTAAACATGGATGAAGGTATGTTAGATAGCGAACAAGCGATGACAACTTTCTTAAATTTAATTGCATCAGAACCAGATATTTCTCGTGTTCCTATTATGATTGACTCTAGTAAATGGAGCGTTATTGAAGCGGGATTAAAATGTGTGCAAGGAAAAGCAATTGTAAACTCTATCTCATTAAAAGAAGGCGAAGAAAAATTCATTGAACAAGCTTTAAAAATAAAACAATATGGGGCGGCTGTTATTGTGATGGCTTTTGATGAAGTTGGACAAGCAGATACATTAGAGCGTAGAAAAGAAATTTGCAAACGTGCTTATGATGTGTTGGTTGATAAAGTTAAGTTTCCACCACAAGATATTATTTTCGACCCTAACATTTTTCCTGTAGCAACAGGCATGGAAGAACATCGTTTAAACGCCTTAGATTTTTTCAATTCAACCAAATGGATTAAAGAAAATCTTCCTTATGCCAAAGTTAGTGGTGGTGTAAGTAACGTTTCTTTCTCCTTCCGTGGAAACGATCATGTTCGTGAAGCCATTCACTCTGCCTTTTTATACCATGCTGTAAAAAACGGAATGGACATGGGAATTGTAAACCCAGCACAGTTAGTGGTGTATGATGATATTGATAAAACATTATTGGAATTAGTAGAAGATGTTTTATTAAATAGAAGAGATGATGCTACAGAGCGCTTGGTTGACCATGCCGAATCCTTAAAAGGAATTACAAAAGAAAAAACAGAGAAAGACGAAGCTTGGAGAAAAGGAACGGTTGAAGAGCGTTTAAGTCATGCATTAGTAAAAGGTATTGTTGAATACATTGATGCTGATACAGAAGAAGCTCGTTTAAAATTAGGCAGACCTTTACATGTTATTGAAGGTCCGTTAATGGACGGAATGAATATTGTTGGCGATTTATTTGGACAAGGGAAAATGTTTTTACCTCAAGTAGTAAAGAGTGCGCGTGTTATGAAAAAAGCGGTAGCCTATCTTGAACCTTATTTGTTGCAAGAAAAAGCGGACAATGCCAAAGCGGGTATTGTTGGAGATGGCAGAACCAATGCAGGTAAAATTTTAATGGCAACTGTAAAAGGTGACGTTCACGATATTGGAAAAATATTGTAGGAGTTGTATTAGCTTGCAACAACTACGAAATTATTGATATTGGTGTCATGGTAAGCTGCGATAAAATTTTGGAAGAAGCGAAAAAACACAACGTTGATATTATTGGCTTAAGTGGCCTAATTACTCCTTCCTTAGATGAAATGGTTCACGTAGCCAAAGAAATGGAGCGTTTGAAATTTACAACACCTTTATTAATTGGCGGCGCTACAACTTCTAAAGTACATACAGCTGTTAAGATTGCTCAAAATTATTCAGGACCTGTAGTCCATGTAAACGATGCAAGTAAGTCTGTTCCTGTGGCAAGTAGTTTAATTTCAAATGAACTACGCGATGCTTTTATGGCGGATGTGAATAGTGACTATGCTCGTGTTCGCGAACAAAACAAAAATGCACAGTCGCAAAATAAATTTATTTCGATGGCTGAAGCCCGTCAGAATAAATTCCCGATTGATTGGGACAAAACAGAAATTGTAAAACCAACGTTTATCGGAACCAAAATATTTGACAATTATGATTTGAAGGAGCTTGTTGAATATATTGACTGGACGCCATTTTTCATCTCTTGGGAAATGAAAGGATCATATCCGAAAATTTTAAAAGATCCAACTCGCGGTGCTGAAGCCACTAAATTATTTAACGATGCGCAAGCAATGCTTACTAAAATAATTTCAGAGAAATGGTTAACAGCCAAAGCAGTGATTGGCATTTTTCCTGCTAATACAGTTAACGACGATGATACTGAAGTGTATGATGAAAAAGGAAACAAATTGGATACTTTCCATTCTATTCGTCAGCAAAGTAAAAAACCAGCTGGTCAGTATAATGTAGCACTATCTGATTTTATTAAACCAAAAGACTCAAAAGAAACAGATTACCTAGGCGCTTTTGCATTAAGTACAGGTTTTGGAATAGATTCTCACGTAGCTCGTTTTGAAGCTGACCATGATGATTATAGCGCTATTATGTTAAAATCATTGGCAGATAGATTAGCAGAAGCCTTTGCCGAATTAATGCATAAAAAAGTTCGTAAAGAATATTGGGGCTATGCAAAAACTGAAAATTTCTTAAATGAAGATTTAATAAAAGAAGAATATGCTGGTATTCGTCCGGCCCCCGGCTACCCTGCACAACCAGATCATACGGAGAAAAACACGATTTGGAAATTATTAGATGTTGAGAAAAACACAGGAATAATTTTAACTGAAAGTTTAGCAATGGTTCCAACGGCTGCCGTAAGTGGTTTATATTTTTCACACCCTCAATCTCATTATTTTGGAGTGGGTAAAATAACCAAAGAACAAGTAGAAGATTACGCAAAACGTAAAAACATGCCATTTGAAATTATTGAACGTTGGTTAGGAAGTGTTTTAGCTTATTAATTTTATAAAATGACTGTTGAATTTTTAGTTAAAGAATTAAACTTATTGCCTCATCCCGAAGGTGGTTACTATAAAGAAACTTATCGTTCGGAAGGAAAAATACCTCATGCCTTCTTATCTCCGGAGTTTTCTGGTGATAGAAACATGGCAACAGGAATTTATTTTTTAATTGAAAAAGGAAATTTCTCGGCTTTACATAAAATTAAAAGCGACGAAACTTGGCATTTTTATTATGGAGACGCGCTGGAAGTGATTGAAATTGATCATGATGGCAATCTTAGTTTCACTCATATTGGCTCCAATCTTTCAAAAGGAGAAAGCTTTCAATATACCGTAAAGGCAAATACATGGTTTGGGTCAAGGGTAAGCAACAATGGCACTTTTTCTTTGGTCGGCTGCACCGTTTATCCAGGCTTCGACTTTTATGATTTTGAGTTAGCAAATCGTAACGATTTAATTAAATTATTTCCTCAACATCAAAATATCATCTCAGAATTAACTAGGGTATAGTTTTTGTAGATAATCTGTTGAAATTTATTAATTTCACTAAATCTATCAACTAATTAATTGACAATGAGAGTTTTTGAAACCAAAGCCTTTTTAATGAAAATTCATGATGATTTACTTATTGAATTTTTAGTAAAAGAAAATGTCAATCTTCAAGCTACTGATGTTTGGGAATCTAGAGATTTATCTGTTGATTATATTCCTAATAAAAAATTTTACGTTTTATTTGAAGGCGGCGAAGATGCCTCTGTTTCTGGTGAAGCTCGAAGAGCAGGTGCTTCAAAAGAATATACAGGACATGTAGCGGCACTTGCTTTATATAGTAATAAAGCTTATGAAAGAATTATTGGTAGTTTGTTTTTAAAAATCAATAAGCCTCTTGTTCCTACCGAATTTTTCGACGACAGAGAAAAAGCCATCGCTTGGCTAAAAATCATGCAAAAAAGCATGCATTAATTGTTGTTATTTTATTAGCATTTTTTAGTATCTATTTTTACAATATATCGTTATATTTATAGAACTACTATTTATTAAATTATGCGATATCTATATTCCTTACTTTTTATTTCACTATCTGTTTCTATTGCTTTTTCTCAAAGCATGCCTCCTGGTACGTATACCAGTACTAACAAAAAGGCAATAAAATATTATGAAGAAAGTAAGCAAATGTTTCAGGTTAGAAAAGATATAGAAGCTGAAAAACTCGTAAAAAAAGCTATAGAAGAAGATCCAAATTTTCTGGAAGCACATTCAGCATATGGTCAACTTTTATTAAGTAAAAATAGAATTAAAGAAGCAATTACAATATATGAAAAAGCTGTTCAAATTAATCCTAAAATTTTTGTAGAAAATCATTATTACTTAGGTGTTTCTTACCTTAACGAAGCTCAGTACGAAAAAGCCATCCCTTGTTTAGAAACTATCATAAAAACGGAACGAATAAATCCAACAATAAAAGAAGAAGCTGCTCGCTATCTAAAAAACGCCAAATTTGGAGCAGACGCTATTAAACATCCTCAAACATTTAAACCAATAAATGTCGGAGCTGGTATTAATACCGCAGAGTTTGAATATTTTCCTAGCATTAACCGCAGATGGCAATACTTTTTATTTACTCGAAATATCAGAGAAGGTGAAGGTGTAACAGCTCCAAGACAAGAGGATTTTTATGTAAGTAAGAAAGTAAATGGAGTTTGGCAAACAGCTAATCCAATTACATCGGTTAATACATTAGGAAATGAAGGCGCTCCATCTTTAAGTGCCGATGGAGAGATTATGTTCTTTGCATCTTGTATGGAAATGACCGGAGATTATGGTTCTTCAGATAGGAAAGGTTACGGAAGTTGCGATATCTTTTATGCTCAAAAAATAAATGGGAAATGGACTAAACCACATAACGCAGGCCCCATGATTAATACCAGAAATTGGGAAACACAACCAAGTTTTAGTAGCGATGGCAAAACACTATACTTTATAAGGGGAATTGCGGGAAGAGGAGATATTCAAAATCCAGATGTTTATTCTTCAACCATAGGAGAAGACGGTAAATTTTCAGAACCAATAAAATTATCTGATAATATTAATACACCATTAGGAGAGGAAAGTGTATTTATTCATCCAGACAATCAAACCTTATATTTTAGCAGTGAAGGGCATCCTGGCATGGGACGTTTAGATATATTCATGAGCAAACGCCAAGCAGATGGGAGTTGGGGGAAAGCCATAAATTTAGGTTATCCAATAAATACCGTTGCTGAAGAAAATAGTTTATTAGTAGATGCCAATGGAAAATTAGCCTATTTTGCTAGCGAAAGAGAAGGTGGATTTGGAGGATTAGATATTTATCAATTTGAATTACCAGAATCTGTTCGTCCCGAAAAAATTACTTATGTAAAAGGATTAACCTATAATGCTAAAACAAAAGTACCAGTGGATGCGTCTTTTGAATTAATTGATTTAGAAACACAACAATCCGTAACAAGTGCTTATAGCAATAGTGCAGGAGAATTTTTAGTAACCTTAACGTCTAACCACAATTACTTAGTTAATGTGAGTAAACCAGGTTTTTTATTTTACAGCGACAATTTTTCTTTAAAAGATAAAGCCGCAGATTACAACAAACCTTATCAATTGCAAATTCCTTTACAACCAATTGATACTGGAATCATTGAATTAAAAAACATTTTCTTTGATGTGAATAAAGCTGATTTGAAAGCTGAATCAAAAGCAGAGTTACAAAAAATTATTACTTTCTTAAAAGCAAATCCAACATTAAAAGTTGAGTTTAGCGGACATACAGATAATAGCGGAGATAAAGTATTTAATAAAACCTTATCAAATAATAGAGCAAAAGCTATTTATGATTATGTCATTGAAAAAGGTCCTATCCCAGCTGCAAATTTATCTTATAAAGGATATGGCGACACTAAACCAAAAGCACCAAATGATTCTCCTGAAAACAAAGCCAAAAACAGAAGAACAGAATTAAAAGTATTAGCAAAATAATATGATCATAGGTAAAAACATTAAAAAGCAATACGGTTCCCTAGAAGTTTTAAAAGGAGTTGATTTACATATTCAACCTTCCGAAGTCGTTTCTATTGTTGGTTCTTCGGGTGCTGGCAAAACAACCCTATTAACTATTCTTGGAACACTCGATAAGGTAACTTCAGGCGAAATTTTATTTAATGGTGTAAATATTACTTCCTTAAACGAAAAAAAATTAGCTGCTTTTAGAAATCAACATATTGGTTTTGTATTTCAGTTTCACCACTTATTACCTGAATTTACAGCATTAGAAAATGTGTGTATCCCCGCTTTCATCAATAAAACATCAAAAAAAGAAGCGGAATTAAAAGCTAACGAATTATTAGAATTATTAGGATTGAAACATCGTGCCAATCATAAACCATCTGAATTATCTGGCGGCGAGCAACAACGCGTAGCTGTTGCCAGGGCTTTAATTAATAACCCTAAAGTTATTTTTGCAGATGAACCTAGTGGAAATTTAGATAGTGAGAATGCCCAAAATTTACATCAATTGTTTTTTAAGTTAAGAGATGAATTAAAACAAACTATTGTGGTTGTAACCCACAACGAAACCTTGGCAAATATGGCTGATAGAAAACTCATCATGAAAGACGGATTAATACAATAAAAAAAGTATCAGTTTCCTCTCTAACATATCTATTCCCGAACTAAGAGCAATTATTCACCGAAGAAATGCTAAAAAGTTATCCAGAGTAAATCGCATTTTACTTTGGATAAACTATGTCTTTATTGTTAGTTTAATAAGTGCTATTGCTTCTAAATATATTTCTCCAGATCACTTTTGGATACTCGCCTTTTTGGGTTTAGGATTTCCCATCATTTTATTTGTAAATATTTGTTTTACTATTTATTGGTTTGCTCAATTTAGAGTTCACGCTGCGTTTTCATTAATAGCAATTTTATTGAGTGCTAAAACTTGTTTAGGCTTTATACAATTTGATTTTACATCAGATGACGTTTCCAATAAAGATATTAAAGTAATGAGTTATAACTCTATGTTATTTGATTTATATAATTGGACAAAAAATGAGCAAAGTCGAAACATTATTTTAAATTCCTTGGCAGAAGAAAATCCTGATATCTTATGCTTACAAGAGTTTTACACTTCGGAAGAAAAAGGTGATTTCAACAATATTGATACGGTGACTGGTTTATTAAATGCTAAAAACCACCATATAGAATATACTACAACTTTAAGAGGAAATGATCATTGGGGAATAGCCACTTTCACAAAATTCCCCATTATAAAAAAAGGAAAAATACAATTTAATACCAGCGCCAATAACATGTGTATATACACTGATATTGTCGTGAAAAAAGATACGATTCGTGTTTACAATATGCACTTACAATCTATTCGTTTTCAAAAAGCAGATTATAAATTTCTAGATCAAGTGAAAAATGATACCGTTGATACTAAAGATGAAGTTGAAAAAAGTAAAAATATATTACGTCGTTTGAAAAGAGCTTTTACAAAAAGAGCAATCCAAGCAGATGCTATTGCCGCTCACATTGCTAGTTGCAAATACAAAGTGATTGTTTGTGGAGATTTTAATGATACGCCAGCTTCCTATGTTTATAATACTGTACGAGGCAATTTAAAAGATGCTTTTGTTGAATCAGGCTCTGGCTTTGAGCAAACCTATGCTGGCAAGTTTCCAAGATTTAGAATCGACTATATCTTGCACAGTAAAGAATTTAAAAGTAAACAATATCATCATTTAGCTGAAACGTTGACTGACCACTACCCTATTGTGAGTTATGTTTCTTATGAATAAAGGAATTGAACTTAAAAATGTTGCTAGTATTCTAATGGCTATTAATCAAAAAACAACCAATTTACTCCAAATTTAAAGGCTCTATCGTTTTGCAAATAGCCTGGAGTTAAAGAATAATTTCCGCCAAGCAATCCTTGTGTGACGTGATCAATCTTAACAAAGATTCGAACTGGTTTGATTCGTGCATTTAAAAAGAAATCAACGTAAGGATAATCGCCAACTGTTTTAGTGGTTTGCACATAATACTGATTAGTCATAGGCATATAAGCATATCCATAAAACGAACTAAAGTACTGAGCATTAAATCCTATTTGAATTTGCAACGCACGTTTAAATAAGTTCCCTTGATAGTATAATGCACCATTAATCACATGATTTGGCACACTAATAATTGCCTGATATGAAGAACTTTGGTAATTATACTTTGCATTAATTCCCAAATGCTTAAACAACAAAACATCTTTGTGAATAAAAGCCGAAATATTTTGAATACCAATGGGGGTTTGTTCTGGAACAGCTAATTCATTAAAATAAATAAAGTTTTTTACATTCTGATAAACAACACCGATATCAAAACGGTTATCATCTGTACTAATAGAAAATAAAGCCTGTTGTTTATCAATAGGCGAGAAATTATTATTCCACGCATAATGATTACTTACCCAATTATTAAAGATAAAATCTGGGTGACGTTTTTCTATACTTGCGTTTAATCTGAAAATAAATGGGACTTTAGCTATATTTTGTTTGTAGCTATTATTGATTTCAAAACTATAATCATTTTGATTAGATCCTTGCGCAACATAGTTAGCTTTTATAAATCCTGTATATTTATTTTTACTCACGAACAAACCAGCATTTACAATATGATTCATAAATGTAGAATCTAAATATTGATACACTTGATTAATTTCGTTTTTATAACCAATCTTTAATTTAGTATTGATAGGATTAATCTTTAAGGTATAATTTAATCCATTATTAATGGTTCGCCAATGAGTTGAATCTTTTGTAGAAACTGTATCTAAATAATACACCTTATAAAAAGATTCTGCACCACTATTAGCATCCGTATACTTCGAATAATTACCTGAATAATTAAATTGATAATCTATAAAATGAGAAAGTACCGAAGAACTATCTTCGTTTTTATTTAACCTAAACCAAGGATTAAAATCAAAGGTGGTATTTCTTAATTCACGTTTTGCATACTTTAAATTAACAGGAAGTAAAAATTTATTAATAGATACATTTTCTAAAAACAACGTGTCGTTTGAGATACCTCCATTTTCCTGATGCTTTACTTTATTATATAAAACATAAGCGTAATACCCTACTCTATTATTTTTAGAACTGTAATTAGAAGTTGTGTGAAAATTATTAGTAAAGCTTTGTTGAAATTGATAAAAACCAATTCCACTATATCGATTAAATCCTAATGTAATATTTAGCTTATTTTTAAATGTATTAGAGAACAATAATTTAAATGTTTGTTCTTGTTTACTTCCAGCAATACCAGTTAAACTAGCATAAGGGCCTTTTGTTTGATAATATTTTACATCATCCGCACTTATCATATCATTTTGATAAGGTGCTGTAAATAAATTAAAGCCCAGTGATTTAGCCTGATAATTAATATACAAAGGAGCAGATGGCATTCCTAAATGGCCGTTCGTATTTCTTGGAAAATAATTCTGAAAATTAGTAATGCTCGTATCAATCTTAGAATACAAAAACTGTTGCAAATTGTTTTTATCTGCATGAGTCAATGTATTAATAAAACTACTATCTGTTGGATAATTTACCTGTGATGTTAATGAATAAGATACAAACAATAAGCATAGTAATAATTTACTACAAAAAGTATGTTTATGTTTACTCATTAAACCCAGAAAGTAAAAACTTAAAATTTATCGAAGAAATGCTCTTCAACGTCAAAGGTAGATTTAATTCCGACTTGCTTATAATCTGTCTCCAACCATTTTGAAGCTGTTTGACGTCCACGTTCTTTTAAACTTAATAAAAAGTCCCAAGAGGTGTTCATTTTACTGCTATAACTCAACTGACTTAATGCATCATATCCAGAAATAGTGTGTACAAAAATCTCTCTATTTGCTTTATCATCCGTTTTTAAAATCCCATTCCTCAACAATTCGTTTCGATAGTGAATTAATTTCATTTCGTTTATCAAACTGCTATTAAATGAAATTTCGTTTACTCGATCTGCAATATCTCTTGCAGAAGTGGGAACTGAACCTATATTAATAGAATTAATTTTAATTAAAACAATATCATGCAAATTTGTATTGGTAATTAAAGGGAAAATTGGAGGATTACCCATGTAACCACCATCCCAATAATATTCGCCATCTATTTGCACTGCTTGAAACAATTGTGGTAAGCAAGCTGAAGCTAAAACAGTATCTACTGTGATATCTTTATTACCAAAAATTTTAGCTCTATTAGTTTTAACATTAGTAGCACAGATAAACAATTTCTTTTTGTTATACATGTGCAGCTCTTTAAAATCAATCAAATCTGTTAAAATATCACGTAAAGGATTATAATTTAAAGGATTAAAATTATAAGGAGACATGTACTGAGTCATGTTATTAAACAACATATACCCCGGAGAATTATGAATATCTCCATCGCTAAATAATTTATCGAAAGTACTAGGTTGAAAAAAGCTACCTGCCTGTGCAACCTTACGCCACAAGGTTTCCAATAATTCTTTTGCTTTTTTTGGTCCACCAACATGCAACCCATAAGCACAAACAACTGCATTAACAGCGCCAGCGCTAGTACCACACATAGCATCAGCTACAATGTGCTCAGCCTCCAATAATCTATCTAAAACACCCCAAGTAAATGCTCCATGAGCACCTCCACCTTGCAAGGCGATACCAACTTTTTTAATTTCTTCAGAACTACTCATTTAATTGAATACTATTTATAAATGTTAAACCAATTTAGCATATCAATAGACTACCAAATATAGCTAAATAATTGAACTAAGAAAATAAATTAAGACGAGTATTAACAATCATTAGATTAATTAATAAGATTGCTTATCCTATCTACTTATAACTGTTTTCTTTTGAAAAGTCCCTTTTTCTGTTTGAACGGTTATAATGTATATACCTGATATTAATTGATGAACATCAATAAAGTTAGTATTAGATTTCTTCAAAACTAATTCCCCAAGATTATTAAAAACTGAAATACCCTTCACAGTTTCATTGATATATATATTTTCTGACGCTGGAACTGGCCAAATTACCAAATTATTAGATTTTATGTCTTTAATTCCTACATTATTACTGTTTACCATTAAACCATAACTATAAATATTCAACTACTGGGCGACACCTACAGATCGCTTGAAATCTACAATATGTTTTTATTTAAATTAAACAAACACCGGTGAGTTTACAGGTACAGTATAATTATTTGCATACTTTAAATAACCGAATTTGGTTCCAATCAATCATATATCATATCAAGAAGTCATGATTTGAATCAAATTTGATGTACTAGACGTAAAATTCACCTGAGTATTATTTAACGGATGGCTAAAACACTACAAGGGATCCGTCGCACTTACAATTGCTTGGCATTTAAAATGAATATCATTCACTCCATTACTATCAATGTCCATATAATAATTAGCGTCGGCACCATGCCAAACAGCTGAAAAAGCTGTATCTTTTATATCGTAATGAACAACATTTACTCCTTGTGTTTGACCCGCAGTAAAATAATTAGTTGTATTAAATCCAAAATATTTTGGCAACAATGATAATGCATTGAAATCACTTGTAATGCCATTATTTACTGATAAGACATACAAATAATAGGTATTAGATTCTACAATACTATTTCCTTTAAAAATCCATTAAATTGGATGGCAAAACTAGTGTTTGATTTTGCCCATTAGGAAATATAGCCGCATAACTCAAGCTTAAATTTGCTGAATCTAAATTAAAAGAATTACTATTCGCTTTTGGAACAACGATAGCTCTATATTCTGAAATATTAGATTCATTAACAGCTTTATTAAAAGAAATTTTAATATCAGAAATAGCATGACTATCTGCAATGTCTTCAACAATTATATTATTAACAGATCCCACTTGAGTAAAAACAGTAAAACTATTTGAAGCTTGAGATATAGTGGAGAAATTTGTATTTATACTATCTGTATAAGCCATCAATTTAATTTTATACTTTTTAAGGGGGCCTAGCGGTTGTCCTTTGCTAGTAAGAATAGATGAACTGCTATAATTTAAACTCTGAACCAACCCAGTTGGAATGACAACTTGATAATTTAAAATAGCAACATTGTTGGCCGTATCTAAATTAAATCGAACAGAATCAGTATACTCTAAAAAATACAATCGATAATGTAAGATTCCTGTTTCGGATGCAGGTGGAGTGAAATTGACATTTATGTTATAATTATTAGCAGATGTGAAAGTTGATAACACTGTAGGCTGAGAGATTGCTGAATTTGGATGAGTTAAGGTTATAGCATTAGAAACAAACGACATCAATGTATCTGCACTATTAGTTAAGTTAGGGTAACTTACTACAAACGCTTTATAAGAAACCAATGATTTTATTAGATTACCATAAACATCTTTCGAGAATTGATTTAAAGTAGTATCAATATTTTTATTTAAAGGGAAAATTGAAAAACTATTTACCAGAGGAACTCGCTTCGCTGAATCAATTGTGAAATTTGCAATATTAGCTGTAGGTATAACTAAAATTCTGTATTCATTTAACTGATTTTCAAATAAAGCTTTATTAAATTTTATCCTCAAATCTCTTCCGTCTCCATCATTTCCATTGTCAATCGATAAAACATTCTCAGCTACATTTATAACTCCCTCCCCTGCTAATATTGGTTGATTAGAAATAGAATTATAACCATAACTTGTAATTGTATTGACATTAGACATTCTAATCCAACCGTATTTTAAACCGAAGATGTATTAAATCCAATAAATTTATATCACTTTTCCAAAACCCTGAACCTGAGTTATTGCTTAATTGTAATACGACAAAGTCAGTAAGTTGTGCCAAAATTAGAACTAGCAGAAATTATATCATTTACATTCAATGTATCACGTTCAGCCACAAATACCTTTTATGTTTTTGCCAAATAAGATTCATGCGTAATTTTGATTCCAACATATCAAATCATTTACACCATCATTATCAATGTCTAATGATTTTATTGTAGTGTAAGACAAGCCTGAACCAGAAAAAACATAATCAGGATTTATATCCGTATAAATAACTTGGCCGTTAATGCTTAAACAGTTTATAACAAATAATATAAAAAATAATTTTTTCATCTAATTACTTCTACTAAAGGTATTAAATAATAGAGATATGACAACGTTTAAGTCAATAAAAAAGGTGACAAGTATCACTTATCACCTTTTTAAAGAATCTTATTTACTTTACAAATTCTCTTTCACAAATTTCAACATCTTGTTATATAAGTGTGTTCTGGTATAACCACCATAAATACCATGATTTTTGTTAGGATAGGTCATAAAATCAAAAGTTTTGTTGTTTTTAACTAAAGCATTAGCCAATTCCATCGAATTTTGATAATGCACATTATCATCGCCGCTACCATGAATTAATAAGAAATTTCCTTTCATTTGCTTAGTGAAATTTACAGGCGAATTATCTTCGTAACCACTTTTATTATCTTGCGGCTTGCGTAAAAAACGTTCGGTATAAATATTATCGTACCATTTCCAATTAGTTACTGGAGCTACCGCAATTGTTGATTTAAAATAATCTGCTCCTTTAGTAATTAATAAAGATGCCATATAACCACCGTAACTCCAACCTTGGAAACCAATACGTGTTTTATCAACATAAGGCAATGCTCCTAAATATTTTGCGGCATCTATTTGATCCAAAGTCTCTAATTTACCTAATTGCAAATATGTGCAGTGTTTAAATTCACGTCCGCGACCTAAAGTTCCTCTACCATCCACACAAACCACCATATAACCTTCTTGATTTAATAAGGAATGCCACCAAAAATCAAAGGTTTCCCAAGCATTATTACATTCATTTGAACCCGGACCATTATATGCAAACATATAAACAGGGTATTTTTTATTAGCATCAAAGTTCTTAGGTTTCATCATCCATCCATTCAACTCTACTCCATCTGTGTTTTTAAACGTAAAAAATTCTTTAGTAGAAAGGGAATATTCTTTCATTTTTGCTTTTAAAGCCGCATTATCTTCTAATACTTTGATTAGTTTTCCATCTGCACTATGTAATTCGTAAACAGGTGGTGTATTTGCATTTGAGTAAGAACTTACATAGTATTTTAATCCTGTACTAAAATCAGCGCTTGATGTGCCTTGAGCTGTTGATAGGCGCTTTTTAGAAGTCCCATCCAATTTAATACTGTAAATATCTCTATTGATTTGGCCTTGTTCAGTAGAAATATAATATAAGGTATTTAATTTTTCATCATAACCATTAAATGAAATTACATCCCAATTTCCTTTCGTAATTTGATTGACTAATTTCCCTGTGTTATCGTAATAGTATAAATGATTGTAATTATCAGCTTCACTACTCCAAATAAATCCTTTATTATTTGGAAGGAAAATTAAATCATCTGTAATATCGATGTACGTTTTCGATTCTTCTGATAAAATAGTTTTTGTTGAACCGTCAGTTGCGTTAGCATACAACAACTCTACTTTATTTTGCAAGCGATTCATACGTTGCAATGACAAGGTATTTTTATCAGTTGTCCATTGAATACGGGGAATATAAATATCAGTTTCTTTTCCAATATCTACGCTTGTTATTTTCTCTGCAGCTAAATCATAAATATGAACAGATAATATAGAATTATCTTCACCTGCTTTTGGGTATTTAAATGTTACTTTATCAGGATATAAATTATTACTATAGTTATCAAATGAATATTCTTTAACAAAAGTTTCATCAAAACGAACAAAAGCTAATTTACTTCCATCCGCATTCCATTCAAAATAATTGGCTTTACTAAATTCCTCTTCATAAACCCAATCTGCCCAGCCATTTTTAATCTCATTATTCTTTCCATCATGAGTTATTTGAATTTCCTTTCCGTTATCAAAATTTTTGATATACAAATTATTAGCTCTTACAAAAGCTACTTTATTGCCAACTGGCGAAAATGTGGCAAACATTTGTTTGCCATTATCCGATAAAGGCATTGTTTTTCCTGTTTTAATATCATACACATAATTTGTTTCAACAGATGAACGACGGTAAATACCTTCAGATTCTGTTGAAAAAAACAATTTGGTTTCATCCGGACTAAAAGAATAATCGCTGATATTGATGGTTTTATCTCCCACTTTCACATCAGCACCTTTTACTAAAACCGCTACTTTCTTACCTGATTTCAACTCATATTTTACAATATTATCAAAATCACCTTCTTTTTCAAGATCAGTATAATGTAACCCATCTTTCATGGCATTAAAACCTCCCGCAGAAGCTGGCATAAAAGCATATTTACTCCAAATATCCTCAACAGATATTGTTTTTTGAGCAAAGCAGTTTATAGATACTATCGAAAAAACCGCAACAGAAAGAAAAAAAGACTTCATAAAATGGTGTTTTGTTTATTTAAAGTGCTAAGATAATGATTGCTCCCTATTAACAAACACTATTTTACTCAAACGGTTGCATTGTTAAATAAATGACTAAAATGTTACATGAATTTTTATTAGCTTAGCGTTATATAAACTAAACTATGCAAATTTTCAAAACCATTATCATCGACGACGAAGAAAATAGCCGTAGCAATACTAAAAGTATGTTAGCTAGCTATTGCCCAGAAATAGAAGTAATTGCTGAGGCTTCGAGCGGAATGGAAGGTAAAAAATTAATTCAGGAATTAAAACCTGATGTGGTTTTTTGCGATATTAATATGCCTGGAATGACAGGTTTAGAGATGATTGATGGTTTAGTACACCGCGACTTTTGCTTAATATTTTTAACAGCCTATAGTGAGCATGGTATCAATGCTGTAAAAGCTGGAGCTATTGATTATTTATTAAAACCATTGTTATTAAGCGAATTACAAGGAGCTGTAAAAAAAGTGGTAAAACACTACGAACAAAGAGGCGGAACTGTGGCGCCAACTGGAAATGACAAAAACTTGGTATTAATTAACCATAGCAAAGGCTTTACATTAATTGATTATAAAGACATTATTTGGCTAGAAGCATCTGATAATTACACAAATATCTTTTTAAATAACGCTAAAAAAATTGTGGCTTCAAAAACTTTAAAGGAGTTTGAGTCTATTTTACCAACTAATGTATTTTTTCGTATTCACCGTTCTTCTTTAATAAACATTGATTTTATTAAGGAATATTCAAATGCGGAAGGCGGAACTATTATTATGGCAGATGGCACAAGTATTCAAGTATCTAAAGCTCGTTCACAAGAGTTTGCAGAGTTTTTGAAAACAAGAGCCGTTACACCTAAGTAAATTAATTGAAATGTTTATTTTCAATAATCGCGAGGCCTACCTCGCGATTATCATTTAAAGTAAATTGTAAAATATTCCGTATTTTTATAAGATACAATATGTACAAAAAACACATATATCTTCTATTTATTAGTCTACTATGGCTAATTCAAATCACATCAGCCCAAAATCGTAGTTTTTCGTTTCAGCATTATGGTCCAGAAGATGGATTAAGTAATGCCAATGTATTTGCTATTAAGCAAGACAAGCATCACATCTTATACTTAGCTACCGAAAATGGTGTTTATAATTTTGACGGATATAAATTTGAAAAAATAAAGCCTAAAACTCCTCTTAAATCTAATTACATAAGAAATATAGGATTTAATGGCGCTGACAATTTAATTATTATCAATCGCAGAGAAGGAATTTACGAATACAAGAAAAAAGAAAACGACGCTTCTCTTGTAAAAAACTTAGTCTTTCATAACTCTGTAGATGAATTAGTATTGGATGGAAACTACGGATATTCATTAAACGATCAAATATCAGTATCATCAACCGAATTAAAAACGGGAACTGTATATGAAGACAATGTAAAAAAAGCAGACAATAACAATCAAGCATTTGCCATTTTTAAAACTAAACAAAATCAAGTATTAGTTGGGAGAACAGATGGTTTATATCAGTTTAAAAATGGAGTTCAAGAAAAAATAAATATTGGAAAAACAATCCCCATTTATTCTATTACAGAAGATACAACTGGCACTTTATATGTAGGAAGTGACAATGCCATTTTATGTATTAAAAATAATGAAATTATAAAAACTATTGCGGTAAAAACCCAAAAAAGCAACCAGTTTTTTTAGCGCTAATAACACAGCTCGTGTAAGTAAATTAATTATCGACAAATACCAACGTCTTTGGTTCACAAACAATCCTGATGATAATTTATATGTTATTGAAAACAATATCACCTTTGATGCCTTTGATTTATTGGGTATAGACAAAGTACTAATTAATTGTATTTATAAAGATACCGATGATCATATTTGGATAGGAACCTTTAATGATGGTGTATACTTTATTCAAAATCCTCAATTACAAAACTTCTCATTTACATCAGGACGAAAAATATTGCCCGTTAGCAGCGCTGCTTTTGTAGAAAAAAGCATTGTGGTTGGAACAAATAATGGCTTATTTATTTTTGATAAAACAAATAACAACACGCAAACTATCATTGCTCCAGATGAATTGTTTAACGAAACGGTTTATGGTATTCATCCTTTAGGAAAAGAAGTCATCTACTCTAAAACAAACTCAGCTAATAATAAAAAAGGGTCATTTTTATTGAATAATTCTTTCTATAATTTTTCTCCAATAGCATCTCGTTTATTTTCATATTGCCAAAACCCAAAAGAAGCCTATATGGCAGATGGGACAGCTACTTTGTATAAAATAAAAAACTACAAGTCTGAGAAGTACACGGTTATTGACACCCTTATTTCTTATCCAGATTATAGAACCAAAATCAATACTATTTTCGAACTAAATGATAATCTCCTTGTAGGAACATCTGATGGTTTAAGTGTGTATTCTTTAAAAACAAAGAGCTATAAAAACTATCGTAATCAATTGTTTAGCTTCGGTATTAACGATATTAAACATTTTAACAACAAAACTTACTTAGCACATGAAAATGGAATTACAATTTTTGAAGACTCTATCCTAATACAAGAAATTGGCACGCAACAATTAACCGCAGTTAAAAAAATAAAATTTTATCAAAACCGAATATGGATTGCCACTTTAGATGGCTTGTTTATTTGCGATAACAAATTTCAACCAATAGTTATTTATAATAAATCAAACGGATTGTTATCAAACACTATCAACGATGTTGTATTTAACGGTGACAATTGTTGCATTTGTAGTGATAAAGGAATTACAATATGCGCTATCAATGATCTATTAAAACAAGTAAGACCAGCAAATAAGTTATTTATAACAAGTATTGATGCGGAAGGAAGTATTATAGAACTACAAAAAAATAAATTAAATTTAACTAGCGCTCAAACTGACGTGATGATTAGTTTTTCTAGTCCACTATATGTAAAACCTAACAAACAATATTACCGTTATAGATACAATAGTACTAAAGACAAAGGATGGTTTGATTTAGAAAACCGACAAATCCACTTAACATCAATTGACGGAGGAACACATCAACTAGAAATTATCTATTCCTACGATGGATTTAATTGGTCTGATCCTATTTCTATCACCATAAAAAAAGAAATTCCTTTTAAGCAAACCATTTGGTTTACATTCTCAATTATTTTTGGAGCACTACTCTTTATAATTATTGTAGCTGTTATTGTTGTTAAACGAGTGCGAACAAAAGCTACCAGAAGAGTGCAAGAAGACCGCCAAGTAAATCTACTAAAACATCAGGCAATGAATTCATTAATGAGTCCGCATTTTATTTTTAATTCATTAACTTCTATACAAAATTACATCAATCTAAACGATTCTTTAAAAGCAAGCGAATACCTTGCTAAATTTTCTAGATTAATCAGAATGATTATCGAAAAAGCTTCGCAAAACGAAATTGCTTTACATGAAGAGTTAATACGATTAAATTATTATTTGGATTTAGAAAAAGAACGCTTTAAAGGAAAATTTGATTTTCATTTGGATGTAGCTCAGGATATTAATACGCTAGATATTAAAATCCCTAATATGATTATTCAACCTTATGCCGAAAACTCCATTATACATGGCATTTTACCAAAACATGAACACGGTAATTTATACATCCGTTTCAAAAAACAAAACGAACAAACTTTATTAATCATTATTGAAGATGACGGTATCGGCTTTAATAAAGCCAAAGAAAATGCTAAAGCTGGCCACAAATCGTTAGGAACGAAAACAATTGAAAACATATTGGAATTGAATACAAAACTGACTGGAAAGAATCAAAAAGTGGAGATAATCGACAAATCTGAATTATCACCCGCCGAACAAGGCACAAGAATCACAATTTCTTTGCAGATTTAATTTTTGAAAATAATTAATATAAATTAACAGATAACAACATCATAAGCGCATAACTTTTGCATTTACTTGAGCATCAAAAAAAACATATTCATATTGCTATTTAGTGTTTTACTGTGTAATTTAAATGCACAGATAAAACCATCAAATTTATTACCTGATACAACATTCATTTGTGCAGGTGATTCGTTTTTAATTAAGTTCACTGAAGATCAAGTAAGCAAAAATGCCACCTATCAATTAAATACAAGTTATGGCATCATTGTAAATACAAAACAATTTTACATCAAAAAGAAAGGCACTTACTCAATAAAAATTATTGATGGAAAAAGAACATTAATAGATACCACCTATTTAAAGTTTAACGAAAGACCTAAAATCCGTGTCAGGGATACCATTATTTGCGGCAATCCAATAACTATTACCGCAAATAACAAAAACTATAAATACGCTTGGAGTACAGGGGAAACTAGCGACCAAATAAAAATAGAAAAACCAGGAATGTATTGGTTAAAAAGCAATAACAAAGGTTGTACTTATATTGATACATTTAAAGTAAGTTCTGCAAATGCCGTAGTACCTAATTTTGGTAAAGAAATTTTAGTTTGTGAAAACGAGCCTAATAAAATTCTATCGGTTAAAGCTCCTTCAGATGTAAAATTATTTTGGAACACAGGCGCTAATACATCAAGTATCACTGCTACTAAAGAGGGTTTATATTGGGTAATTAGTACGTCAAAAACTTGTGGTATTAGAACAGATAGCGTGGTTATTAAATATAAAAATTGTGATTGTGATGTATACATCCCAAATAGTTTTACGCCAAATGACGATGATAGAAATGATGTTTTCTCTCCTATATTTCAATGCGACTACAATTACTTTTCGTTAACTATTTTTGACAGATGGGGTAACACTGTTTACACATCAACCAATATAAATGCCAAATGGGATGGAAAATTTAAAGGAAATCCTTGCCCAGATGACGTTTACGTTTACCGCTTAGAAGCGATTCAAAAAGGGAATGATAAAAAATTAGTCCGTAACGGACATATATCTTTATTTAGATGATGCAATCAAAATTTAAGTTATACTTTTTAGTTTCGATTTTATCTAGCATTTTTTCGATTCATTCTATTTTTTCGCAAGAGGATTTAGTTCAAATCCGTCCCTTTGGTACAAATCCAGGTAATTTAAAATTGATGTTTTATGATCCAGGAAATATTACAGAGAAAGCCCCATTAGTTGTAGTTCTGCATGGTTGCACACAAATGGCAAAATCCTGCGCCGAACAAAGTGGTTGGAATAAATTAGCAAAAATGCATCAGTTTTATGTTTTATATCCTGAGCAAATCATCATCAATAATCCTGAAAATTGCTTTAATTGGTACCGTGCTTCCGACCAAAGTCGTGATAAAGGCGAGCCCGCCTCTATCATGCAAATGATAACACATTTAAAGAAAAACAAAAACATTGATAGCACTAAAATTTATGTGATCGGCCTTTCTGCTGGTGGCGCAATGAGTAGCATTATGATGGCAGCTTTTCCTGAAGTATTTGATAAAGGTGGTGTGATGGCTGGCGGCCCCTACAAATCAGCTGAATCTGTCATGAAGGCTGGGACTTCCATGGTGGGTATGGTTTCTAAATCGCCTGAAGATTGGGGAGATTTAGTTCGAAAAGAAAACCCAAATTATAAAGGTAAATATCCCGAATTAATTATTTTTCATGGTGGAATTGACCCAGTTGTAAGCACTAATAATTCTAATCAATTAATTAAACAATGGACTAATATTCACAATGCCGATTATGAAGAAGATGAGCATTATGAGCGTTTTAGAAATGATGAGGACATTGAATGTACCATTTATAAAAACAATCAGCAAGAAGAAATAGTGCGTTATTACCGAATCAGAGGTATTGGACACGCTTTACCAATAGATACAGGTAGTTGCTCTACTCAAGGGGGAAAAACAGGGTTATTTGCAATTAACAAAGGGTTTCATAGTACATTTTGGGCAGCACAATTTTTCGGACTCATCAAAACACCTTATCAAATTACTGGCGAAACAATTGTAAAACCAAAAACAACCAATCTCACCTACTCCGTTCCTTTTCATCAAGGCTCCAAATACCTTTGGAATATGCCTGCTGGAATGTGGATTAGCAATGGAAAATACACCAATTCAATCACCGTAGATATAGATTATCAAAGCGGTTATGTAGAGGTTACAGAAACCGATGCAAACGGTTGTAAATTAGAGCCTTGCAAATTATGGATTGAAGTAAAGGAATAGTCTAAAAAGATTTCATTTTTTAAGAAAAACCCCCTAAATTCACTACTTTATATATATTTAGGTGACTTTAAAGAAAATACTTCTATTTCCTTTTGCTGTAATTTATGGCATTATCACCTCGTTGCGTAATTTATTATACGATTGGAAATTTTTAAAAAGTAAATCGGTTGACGTACACACTATTTGTGTTGGAAATTTAGCAGTTGGTGGTACTGGAAAAACACCTCATGTAGAGTATTTAATTAATATATTACAAAACGACTTTAAAATAGCCATACTTAGCCGCGGTTACAAACGTAAAACATCTGGCTTTATTCAGGCATCAAACGTAAGCACAGCATTTGATATTGGCGACGAGCCATTGCAATACAAAACAAAAAATCCTCAATTAGAAGTTTGCGTAGATGCCAATAGAGTTAATGGCATTAAAAAAATATTAGAATTTCCTGAGCCTCCAAAAGTGGTGATTTTAGATGATGCCTTTCAGCATCGCGCTTTAAACTGCGAACTGAAAATTGTGATAAGTGAATACAATAACTTGTATTTAAACGATTGCATGATGCCGGCTGGTTATTTAAGAGAATCAAAAAAAGGCATTGAAAGGGCTGATATTATTATCGTCAGTAAAACACCTGATAAAACAACAGCCATTGATATACGTAATGTAATTAAAGATTTAAAACCATTAGCACACCAACAATTATTTTTTACTTGGCTAAAATATGGCGAATTAAAAGGCTTTCAAAATCCTGCTGATACCATTGATACTTTAAATGATTTATTTCGTTATCGTATAGTTGCTTTTACAGGTATCGGTAATCCACAACCAATGATTACCTACTTAAAAGAATACGCTTCAGATGTAAAACATATTCAGTTTCCTGACCATCACAGCTTTACAATTCAGGATATTGCAGATGTAAGAGCGCAATTAGATGCCATTGAAGGCGGAAACAAAATAGTAGTAACTACTGAAAAAGATGCTATGAGATTACGTGGCACTGACTTGCAGGATATAGCAAATACATTACCTTTGTACGTTTTGCCGATAGAGGTAGATTTTAAAGACAAAACACAAGAATTTAACGATACAATCATAAACTATGTTAGAACAAATAAATTTTACCACAAAAAGTATTCTTGAAAAAACAAATAACTTCCGCCCCGAAATAGGAATTATTTTAGGAACAGGATTAGGAGGACTAGTAACAGAAATAAGTGCAGAATTCGTTATCCCATACGAGGAGATTCCAAATTTTCCTGTAAGCACAGTAGAAGGTCATAGCGGCAAATTAATATTTGGAGAATTAGGTGGCAAAAAAGTAATGGCCATGCAAGGTCGTTTTCATTTTTATGAAGGGTACACCATGCATCAAATTACATTCCCTGTTCGTGTGATGAAAGCAATTGGCATCCATACAGTATGTGTATCAAATGCAAGTGGTGGCATGAATCCTGATTTTGAAATTGGAGAAATCATGATTATCAATGATCATATTAATTTATTTCCAACCAATCCTTTAATTGGAAAAAACATTGCTGAACTAGGTCCACGTTTCCCAGATATGAGCGAAGCGTATGATAAAAAATTAATTGCAATGGCTGTAGAAATTGCGAAAGCAAATAATATTAAAGTAAGTCAAGGCTCTTATGCTGGATTAACTGGCCCTTGTTTTGAAACTCCTGCCGAATATCGTTACATCAGAAGAATTGGTGCTGATACCGTTGGAATGAGTACTGTACCAGAAGTAATTGTTGCAAAACATGGCGGCATGCGCGTATTTGGTGTAAGTATCGTAACTGATTTAGGTGTAGAAGGTGATGTTCAAAATGTGAGTCACGAAGAAGTTCAACATATTGCAAAAATGCAAGAACCTAAAATGACTTTATTGATGAAGGAGTTAATTCGTTCAATGTAAAATATTTTCATTATCATTTTATCACAATAGAACTCTGCACCCTTTGCTAAAAAACTCCGCTTCTTTGCGGTTAAATAATAAACAAAACATGAAACAAAAACTACTTGCATTAACATTATTAATTTCTTTAATCTCAAAAGCTGACGAAGGTATGTGGTTGCCACAACTTTTAAATGCCATGAATATTAAAGACATGAAAAAGAATGGATTAAAATTAACTGCCGAACAAATTTACAGCGTTAATAAATCTAGTTTAAAAGATGCCATTGTACAATTTGCAGGCGGCTGTACAGCCGAAATCGTTTCTGACCAAGGTTTAATTTTAACCAATCACCACTGTGGTTATTCAGCTATCGCTTTTCATAGCACAGTTGAAAAAGATTACTTAACCAATGGTTTTTGGGCGATGAATAAAAATGAAGAGGTTTATACGCCAAACTTAAATGCCACTATCATACAGCGTATTGAAGATGTTACAGCAAAAGTATTAAAAGGAATTATAGCTACCAGCACCGAAGCTAAAAAAGATTCTATCATCAAAGCCAATATTAAACTATTAGAAAAAGAAGCTGTTGCAGGAACTCATTACGAAGCATTTATCAAACCATTTTTTTATGGTAACGACTATTATTTATTTGTTGTAGAAACATTTAAAGATGTTCGTATGGTTGGAGCTCCTCCTTCTGCTATCGGAAAGTTTGGTGGCGAAAGCGATAACTGGATGTGGCCGCGTCATAATGCTGATTTTTCTGTATTTCGTATTTATGCCAATAAAGATAACAAGCCTGCTGAATACAGTAAAGACAACGTTCCTTACAAACCAAAAAATGTGATTCCAATTTCTTTAAAAGGATATAAACAAGGAGATTTTACCATGGTATATGGTTTCCCTGGGCGTACACAAGAATATTTATCAAGCTATGCCGTTGATATGATTATGAACGAAAGCGATCCATTAAAAGTTTCTCTTCGTGAAAAACGATTAAATATAATGAATGTAGATATGTTACAAAGTGATGCAGTTCGTATCGCTTATGCTAGTAAATTTCAAAGTGTTGCTAACTACTACAAAAAATGGATGGGCGAAATGAATGGCTTAAAAAAATATGATGCTGTTGCAAAAAAACAATTATTTGAAAATCAATTTAATGAAGCAATTAACACTAATCCTGCTCAAAAAGAAAAGTACGGCAATATTTTTCCTCAATTACAAAAAGTGTATGCCGAATATAAAATCCTAAACAAACAAGTAGATTATTATAGCGAATGTTTAATGGCCATTGACGCCCTTAATTATGCTCGTTTTTATGTAACCTTGAATAACGAATTAAAGAAAAAACAAAAAGGGACCACAAACACCTATGATAAAACCTTAGAAGAATACAAAAAGTTAGGTTTCTTTAAAAATTATAATAAACCAACTGATATCAAATTATGTGAAGCTATGTTGGCAGAATACATCAAAGGCGTGCCCACCAATAGCAGACCTTATGTGTTAGATTCGTTTATTGTTGCTAATAATAACGATGCGAAAAAAATGACCGACTTCTTATTTTCAAACACCAATTTTGTAGATAAAGAAAAAGCTGAAGTGATGTTAAACGATTATGATAAATACACTAATTTGTACGAAAGAGATCCGATTTTTTACATCACTAGCTCTATTGTAAAATATTATAATACTTCGGTATTTCCTCAATTTCAATACGATGAAAGAGAAATTAATGAATTACAAAAACTATATATTCAAGGACAAAAAGAAATCTTTAAAGACAAAAAATTCTATCCAGATGCTAACTCTACATTACGAGTAGCTTATGGTAAAGTAAATAATTATGTACCAAAAGATGGTGTAGAATATAATTACTACACAACCTTAGATGGTATTATGGAAAAATATATTCCAAAAGACGAAGAGTTTGATTTGCCAGCAAAGTTAATAGAGTTGTATGAGAAAAAAGATTACGGACAATATGCCAACAAAGATGGTAAATTGCAAGTAGCTTTTACAGCAAGCAACCACACCACTGGTGGCAATAGCGGGAGTCCTGTATTTAATGCAAAAGGTGAATTAATTGGAACTAACTTTGATAGAAACTGGGAAGGAACCATGAGTGATATTATGTACAATCCTAACCAGTGCAGAAATATCACTTTGGATGTACGCTACACCTTATTCATCATTGATAAATTTGCAGGAGCAGGTTATTTATTAAATGAAATGAAATTGGTGAAGTAACTTCAATATTCTTAAATTAAAAAAGACCTATTAGATAATTCTAATAGGTCTTTTATTTTTAATTACTTTTTAGGCGGCAATGCAAAAGCTTCGGCTTGATGTTCAAAATTGCCATTATGAGAACCATCACAAAATGGTTTGTTTTTAGATAAACCACAACGACATAAACCTACGATTTCTCGTCCGCCTAAATCATACGTATTACCTGTTTTATCTACTATTTCAAACTCTCCTTCTACTTTAATTGAACCATTTGTATTAATTGTAATTTTTGTTTTTGACATAGCTTTATTTTTAATTTGTTTAAATATAGATAATTACTCTCGTTTTCACTGGTAAAATCTCCTTTTCTAGGCGTTTAAATATCCACAAAAAAGCCCTATCTTTGCCCTCATGTCATTTGAAGGAAAAACTGTATCATTTCATACCCTTGGTTGTAAACTGAATTTTTCAGAAACATCTACCATTGCCCGTTTGATGCAAGAAAAAGGGTTTCAAAAAATGCCGTTTGACTCGGGTGCTGATGTGTGTGTGATAAATACTTGCTCAGTCACCGAAAATGCAGATAAAGAATGTAAGCAAATTGTGAAATCTGCTTTAGCTAAAAACCCTGATACGTTTATTGCGGTTGTTGGTTGTTATGCTCAATTAAAACCAGATGAAATCTCCAATATTGAAGGTGTTGATGTGGTTTTAGGTGCTTCTGAAAAATTCAAATTACTGAATTACATCAACTTTTCAGGTAAAAACGTTCATACCGAAATTCACAATTGTGAGATTTCTGATGTTCATACTTTTGTTGATTCCTTTTCTGTTGGAGATAGAACCCGCTCTTTCTTAAAAGTACAAGATGGTTGCGATTATAGCTGTACATTTTGTACCATTCCGTTAGCACGTGGTAAAAGCCGCAGCGATACTATTGAAAACGCCGTTTCAAATGCTAAAAAAATAGCGGCAAGTGGCGTTAAAGAAATTGTTTTAACAGGTGTAAATCTTGGTGATTTTGGCTATGGAATAGATATTGACACCGATACTAAAAAACGTAAAGAATATAATTTCTTAGATTTAATTACAGAATTGGATAAAGTAGAAGGCATTGAACGTATTCGTATTTCTTCTATCGAACCTAATTTATTAACCAACGAAGTAATTGAATTTGTAGCAAAGTCAAAACGTTTTATGCCACATTTTCATATTCCTTTGCAGAGTGGGAATAATGAGATTCTAGCAAAAATGAAACGTCGCTATAAACGCGAATTGTACCAAGACCGTGTTGCTAAAATCAAAGAATTAATGCCGCATTGCTGCATTGGTGTAGATGTGATTGTTGGTTTCCCAGGAGAAACCATTGAACATTTTACAGATACTTACAATTTCATCAATTCATTAGATGTTTCTTATTTGCATGTATTCACATACAGTGAACGCGACAACACCGAAGCCATTGAGATGAAAGGTGTTGTTGATTATGCAGAGCGCAAACGCCGTAATAAAATGCTACGTATTTTATCTGCTAAAAAGTTGCGTCATTTTTATGAGCAAAACCTTAATAAAGAATATACAGTGCTATTTGAACATGAAAATAAAAATGGCATTATGAATGGTTTTACAGAAAATTACATCAAAATCGTATATCCTTTTGATGAAAAATTGGTAAACCAATCTCATACTATTTCCACTAAAACTATTACTGAAGATGGTTTTGTGAGCGAGCTATCCTGTTCCCCCCGCTTAAACACTTTTATCTTTTCTAAACTTTGCTCTTTTGCGGTCAAATCTCCCTAACTTATTAAAATCCTAACGTTTAAAACATTTTAAGGTTTCTCTCAATTTTCGAGCTCTTGCCCTTATTTTTATTACATAATAACATGGCAACAACCAAAAATAAATTCAGGGAAAAACCTGTCGACGATATGGTCGTTCAGGATTCATCTATTGATAAAAACGATATTGAAGAAACCGTATTAAGTTCTTCAAAAAATAAATCAAAATCTACTAAAACAGATTCAACTAAATCTTCTACCTCTTCTAAAAAAGTAGAAGCGAAATCTTCTGTTAACGAAACAAAAACTTCGTTATTAGAACGTTGGAATAAAACCGTTACTGTATATCGTAACGAGCGCACACAAAAATTAATTGGATTATTATTGATACTTGGTGGTGCTTATCTATTTATTGCATTAACCTCTTATATTTTCACTTGGGAAAAAGATCAAGATAAAGTACTAGGTCCTATCTCCGAATTATTTGCTATTGATACAAAGGTAGTAAACTGGCTAGGCAAATTTGGTGCACTTGTATCTCACCTGTTTATGTACAAATGGTTTGGCGTAGCGTCTTTTATTTTGGTGCCAGTTTTTATTATTTATGGTTTACAAAAAGTATTAAACAAACAAATTACTAAACCATCTGCGTTCACCGCTAAGTGGTTATTCTTTTTAGTTTGGACAAGTTTAGTGTTAGCTTTTTTCTTTCATGATAAATTCTTTTATCTAGGTGGTGGTTATGGATACATCTTAAATATTCAATTATCAAATTATGTAGGAAGTGTTGGAACCTTAGCCATATTAGCATTTAGCATGTTAGGCTTTTTAGTATTAAGCATCAACATGAATTTCAATATCAAAAAAGATGTATTACCTAATTTAGATAACGAAGATATTATTGAGCAAGAATTAAATGACAATTCAAACGTTATTAACCCTCATGCAAATACTGTTTTTGAAAAAGAACCAGCTTTAAGTAAAGAAGAGGAAGAAGCTTTACTAAACTTTGAAGTGATTTCAACTAACGAAGAAATAAAAGAAGAACCAATTGTTGAACCAGTAGCAGAAAACATTCCTTTAGAATTAGAAGTTAATACACAACCTGAGGAACTAAAGAAAGATTTAGATTTTGAGGTGAATAATCCTGGTGCAGATGAAATATTAAAAGAACCAGAATTTGTAAAAGAAGAACCAAAAGAAAATCAAATTACCTTAGATGACGAATTAAAAGCATCTCAATTAGTTGAAAAATTTGGACAATACGATCCAACATTAGATTTAGGACACTATCAATTTCCAAGTGTTGAATTATTAATTGATTATGGCACAGGTAACGCAAAAGTAAGTAACGAAGAGTTAACCGCTAACAAAGACCGCATCGTTAGCACATTAAAAATTACGGAATTGAAATCGATAAAATCTCAGCGATTGTAGGGCCAACCGTAACGCTTTACGAAATAGTTCCTGCACCTGGTGTTCGTATTTCAAAAATTAAAAACTTAGAAGATGATATCGCTTTAAGTTTAGCAGCTTTAGGTATTCGTATCATCGCTCCTATTCCGGGTAAAGGAACTATTGGTATTGAAGTGCCAAATCAAACTCCTGAGATGGTTCCGATGCGTAATATCATTGCTTCTGAGAAATTTCAAAAACTCAACATACGAGTTACCAATTGCTTTAGGAAAAACAATTACCAACGAAACTTTTATTGCCGATTTAGCCAAAATGCCGCATTTGTTAATGGCAGGCGCAACAGGGCAAGGTAAATCAGTTGGATTAAATGCTGTATTGGTATCTTTACTTTATAAAAAGCATCCTGCACAAATTAAATTTGTGTTAGTAGATCCTAAGAAAGTAGAATTAACCTTATTCAATAAAATTGAACGCCACTTTTTAGCAAAACTTCCAAACTCTGAAGATGCTATTATTACTGATAACACCAAGGTTGTGCATACATTAAATTCATTATGTATTGAAATGGATAACCGTTACGCTTTATTACAAGATGCAAGTAAGAAATATAAAAGAGTATAACGTTAAGTTTATCAATCGTAAATTAAATCCAAACGAAGGACATAAATATTTACCGTACATTGTATTGGTTGTAGATGAGTTTGCTGATTTAATTATGACTGCTGGTAAAGAAGTAGAAACCCCTATTGCACGTTTAGCTCAATTAGCGCGTGCTATCGGTATTCATTTAATTATTGCCACTCAACGTCCGTCGGTAAATATTATTACAGGTACAATCAAAGCCAACTTCCCTGCTCGAATTGCTTTCCGTGTAACAAGTAAAATTGATAGCCGAACCATTTTAGATGCTGGCGGTGCAGAGCAGTTAATTGGAAGAGGTGACATGTTATTAAGCACAGGAAATGATTTAATTCGTATTCAATGTGCTTTTGTGGATACACCTGAAGCAGAAAAAATTACAGAATTTATTGGCTCGCAACGTGCCTACCCTAGTGCCTTTTTATTACCTGAATATGTGGGTGAAGATGGTAGCGATGGCAAAGAAGAAATTGATTTAAGCGAACGTGATAAAATGTTTGATGAAGCTGCTAAATTAGTGGTACAATTTCAACAAGGTTCGGCATCTTTCTTACAACGTAAATTAAAACTAGGTTATAATCGTGCTGGTCGTATTGTTGATCAACTAGAAGCTGCAGGAATCATTGGACAATTTGAAGGTTCTAAAGCACGCGAAGTAAAGTGCAAAGATATGGCTCAGTTAGATGAAATTATTAGAAGTATTAAGGGTAGTTTTTTCAACTACGAAGGAGGGCATGTTGGTTTGCTAGGCCATTTGTTTCACATAGGAATCATAATAGTGTCTAACTTGTATTACTTTTACCATTTATAAATTTTCTGTTAAAGTCTACTGCCAAATCTTAGTCAGAATAGGTTTAAGTATTATATATAATAATGAAATTATAGTTGTTGCAAAATATAAATTTTTAAAACCAAAAGTTGAGTTAATTACAATTTCTCCTACATATATAAAGAACCCAATTATCCATAATTTACCAATAATAGAATTTTGATGGCTACTTTTTTTGTCTATTACGCATAGGGATAAATTATAATGATTTTAAATATCTCTAAATAAATGAAATCTGAAAACAAAGCGCCTCTCTTCCAACTAAATATTATAATTGAACAAATTAGCCAAATAGTAAAGTAGCAAATGATTGTTCTTAAAGTTCTTTTTCTGTTTTAATAAAATCAGCAATCAGTCCAATTAGCATACACATAACTATAAGAATGGCTACATTGTTATAGTTAGTAGTAATTGCAAATAGCATTGCGATTAATAATAGTATTTGTAAACTAATTTTTTGTCTAAATGTCATAAGCATTGAGTAGAATTATGTCTTATAGTAAATTGGTCCATATTCTCCGTTTTGTATTTTGTCTGAATTATGGTTGTCTATATGGCTTTCAACTAGCTTGTTTATAACCGATAGAAAACTTCGGTTATCTTTGCATAATTTTGCAGATAACCGCAACTCTACTACGGAGAATTTTTCTTTATCAAATATAACGATTTCCAATTAAAAAGTCCCAACAGCATAGAGCTATTGGGACTTTTTAATGATTTTTTATGGATTAATGCTTCGTCGCATCTATTTCAAATTTCCATTCGTTTTTAAAGCTGTTTGAGCATCTTCAATTACTTTCGATACTTTTTCGCTTTCGCTATTTAATTTATCTGATAATTCTTCTACTTTAGTTACATCTGCTTCTGTTACAGCTGTCGAATCTTTAGTCATAATCTCTACCATTTGCTTACTTTCATTATCTGCTAAAGCGTTTAATGTTTTTACAAAATTAACGGCTGCATCTAAAAATTCTCTTTTTTCAGCAAAAGGAGCAAGTTTATTAATTTCATCTAAACCAGTTTTTGATTTGGCTGAATATGTTTTTAAAGTCAGTACTAGTGAATCCATATTATGACCATCTGTTTGATCAAAAAAATCGTTTTGAGCTAATGTTACATTATTTACAATAGTCATTATGTTGTCGTTATAAGCCACAGCATCCTTAGCTGTTGGTCCGCATGATACAAAAGCTAACATCACTAATGCACTAATAGATAAAGTAATTTTTTTTCATATGTTTAAATTATAGGTTTTAGTTTTAGTTTAAATTATTAATAAAAAATTCCTATTCGTAAACGGATAGGACTTTTTATGAATAGATTAAATACTAGTATCTGTAAGCGTCTCCTTTAAACGGACCTTCTACTTTCACACCAATGTAATCTGCTTGATCTTTGTTTAATGTATCTAATTCAACACCAATTTTACCTAAGTGTAAACGAGCTACTTTCTCATCTAAAATTTTTGGTAACACGTATACTTTTTTCTCATAAGCAGCTGTGTTTGTCCATAATTCTAATTGAGCCAATGTTTGGTTTGTAAATGAGTTACTCATTACAAAACTTGGGTGACCTGTTGCACAACCTAAGTTAACCAAACGTCCTTCAGCTAAAACAATAATGTTTCTTCCGTTGATTGTATATTGATCTACTTGTGGTTTGATAGTATCTTTGGTTGAACCATAAGTTTTATTTAACCAAGCCATATCAATTTCTGTATCAAAGTGACCAATATTACAAACGATAGCACCATGTTTCATTGATTCGAAATGGCGACCAACAATAATATCTTTATTACCTGTTGTAGTTACTAAGATATCTGCAATTTTAGCTGCGTTATCCATTTTCATTACTTGGTAACCATCCATTGCAGCTTGTAAAGCACAAATTGGGTCAATTTCAGTAACGATAACACGTACACCTTGAGAAGATAATGATTGTGCTGAACCTTTACCTACATCACCATAACCAGCAACAACAGCAATTTTACCTGCCATCATAATATCAGTTGCACGACGAATCGCATCAACTAATGATTCGACAACCGTACTTGTTATCGAACTTAGATTTCGTTACAGAATCGTTTACGTTAATTGCAGGCAACAATAAAGTTCCGTTTTTCATACGCTCATACAAACGGTGAACGCCAGTCGTTGTTTCTTCTGATAATCCTTTGATTCCAGCAGCTAACTCTGGGTAAACATCAAACACTAAGTTTGTTAAATCACCACCGTCATCTAAAATCATATTTAAAGGTTTGCGATCTTCGCCAAACCATAAAGTTTGCTCAATACACCAATCAAACTCTTCAGCTGTCATACCTTTCCAAGCATAAACTTGAATACCAGCTGCCGCAATAGCTGCCGCTGCATGATCTTGAGTTGAAAAATATTACAAGAACTCCAAGTAACCTCTGCACCTAAAGCTGTTAATGTTTCAATTAATACAGCAGTTTGAATAGTCATATGTAAACAACCTGCAATACGAGCACCAGCCAAAGGCTTAGAAGCACCATATTCAGCACGAAGTGCCATTAATCCTAGCATTTCTTCTTCTATAATTTAATTTCTTTACGACCTATTCTGCTAATGAGATGTCTTTTACTTTGTACGCTAAGTACTTTCCTGTTGCTACTGCTGACATGTTTATTTTATTGATTTAAAAGTTTATTTTTTGTAATTATGCAAAGATAAGACATAAGTTTGTAACAACAAACAGCCAATTTAGTTTAATTAATAAAGCATTGATAGAGGTTTTTAACATAAAAGAGGTGTTTTTTGGGGATATTAAACCTCAACGAATATGCTCATTCCTTTGATTTAACAGCCAAAAGAGACATCGAAACACAAGGAAAAAACTACCTTATCAATCACTTATTAGGCCGCGAGGCCACTATAGGCTATGATGAGAAAGGCAAGCCCTTTTTAACAAATGAGAGTAAACATATCTCTTTCACATTCTCATGATAAATTAGCCATTATTGTGAATGAAAAAGAGGCTACAGGTATTGATATTGAATTGATAAGAGATAAAAGTACTTAAAATCAAACATAAATTTCTTTCACAATCCGAATTAGCAGATTCTAATGATAACATTGAAAATTACCAGTTTATTGGGCCGCTAAGGAAACTTTATATAAGATTTACGGCTTAAAAGAAGTTGATTTTATTGAACATTTGTTTGTAAAACCATTTACAAAACATAATTTAGGCACAATTATAGGAGAGATTAAGTTACCAAATTTCACAGAGTCCTTTGATTTGAATTATCAAATTTTAGAGGATTATGTTTTGGTTTACGCTTTAAATAAGATAAACGCTTGCTAGAAAAACAAACACATACTCAACTCATTATTTTAATTGATCCGGATAAATACAATCCCGAATTAATTAAAATAGCTAATAAAAGTAAAGTGTCTTATATTTTTGTAGGAGGTAGCGTTTTAAAGAAAAATACTTTCGAGAAAACGATTAAATCTATTAAATCTATTACCGAGATACCAGTTGTTATTTTTCCTGGAGATGAGACACAAGTATCTAAACATGCTGACGGTATTTTAATGTTATCTCTTTTATCGGGCAGAAATGCTGAATATTTAATCGGTAAACATGTAAAAGCGGCTTCTAAAATTAAAGCATCAAAATTAACGGTTATTCCCACAGGTTACATTTTAATTGATGGCGCCAATACTTCTACAACTCAAAAAATAACTAAAACTAAACCCTTATCTAGCAAAAAAGAAATTATAGAAACCGCCATTGCAGGTGATTTATTAGGCAAGAAACTGATTTATTTAGAAGCTGGAAGTGGCGCTAAAAAACACTAGCGTCTTCCATTATCAAAGAAGTTAAAAAATATCAGTATTCCATTAATTGTGGGAGGCGGTATTGATAGTGTTTTAAAAGTAAAAACCATTTTGCAAACTAATCCTGATTATTTAGTGATTGGCAATGCCCTTGAAAAACGTCCTGAATTATTAATAGACATAAATAAGTTATTTTAATGAAGTTAGTAGTGATTACACAATCGCAAAAAAGCGACACCGAAATTCTAGCCATCATTCAAATGTTTGAAGCTGGATTAGAAACTTTACATGTACGTAAAAACAGATTTTCGACAAAAGAGTTAGATGATTATATTAAAGAAATACCTGCTCACTTTCATAACCGTATTATTATTCACTCTCACCACAAATTAGCTCTTAAATATGACTTAAAAGGGTTTCATTTCACCTCTACTCATCTTAAACACAACATTAAATTATGGTGGAATACAAAAATGACTTACCTAAGAAAGCCTCATTTGGTGAAGTCTATTTCTTACAAACGAATTGCCGAACTACATCAAGAACAAAAAGTAAAAACAGATTATTGCTTTCTTGGAACCATGTTACATAATATTTCAGGAGAATTGTATAGTGGTTTTATCCAGAAACAGTAACAGCTGCCATTGAAAAATCAGGTAAAAAATATATGCCAGAGGTGGTGTAAATGAAAAAGTGCTGAGTTAGCATATAAATTAGGCTTTCATGGCATTGCTCTTTATGGCCATTTATGGAAAAGCACTTCACCTTTCGAAAAATATATTGCCTTTGTAAGGTACTGTAAAGAAAAAAATATTCCCATAGAATAATGGCATTTTGGGATTGGATAGCTTTATTAACAGGAATTGCAGGTGTTTTACTAACTATCTTTCAAAGTATTTGGTGCTTTAATGGCGCTTATATCAGTAGTTATTTCGGGCACAGCCTTTTACAATCAACGTTTATTTGGAGATTTCGGTTTACAAATTTTTTATTTCATTAGCGGAATATATGGTTGGCTGTATTGGAATAAAAAGAAGGGTAAAGTATTTACAGTAACCAAAATGCCCTCAAAACATTATGCTCCAATAATATTATCAATCATCATACAAGCCATCGTTTATTATTACCTTTTACATTATTTTAAGTCCGACCAAATTTTAATGGATGCCATATTGACTTCGTGCAGTTTTACTTGTACATTTATGATGGCTAAAAAGTGGGTTGAAAATTGGATGCTGTGGATTATTATTGATGCAGCATGTTTTTATACATCATCAAAGATTTACCTACTTATGCCCTGCTCTATGGATTTTTTAGTTTAATGGCCTATTATGGATTTTACTCATGGAAAAAGCAACTGATCAAAGAATAAAAAGGATAGTAATTGTTGGTCCTGAAAGTACAGGTAAAACTGTTTTATGCGAACAACTAGCAAAGCACTATAATACAGTGTTTGTTCCAGAGTATGCCAGAACCTATTTTGAAGAACACGACATTGATAATTACAATACTTCTGATTTAGAAATCATAGCAAAAAACAATTAGAGTTAGAAAAGAATACGCCAAAAGCTAACCGTTTTTATTCTACGACACATCCTTAATCACCATCAAAATTTGGAGTACCCATAAATTCAACAAAGTACCGGATTTTATAAGTAAGTCGATTAAGGATAATGATTATGACTTAACCTTAATAACCAATAATGATGTGCCTTGGATTGCCGATCCACAAAGAAGAAATGAAGATTTAAGAGAACATTTATTCAAATGGAATAAACATGAACTTCAAAAATTAGATGTTGATTATAAAATCATTAAAGGCATTGGAGAAGAGCGTTTAAAAAATACAATTCAATTAATTGAAGAAGCTTTTAAAGCTTAAACAATAAATTCCATCACACAATTAAAAAAAGCTTCTGGCTGTTCGGCATGAACCCAATGCCCGCTATTAGCAATTGTCTTTAACTGATAATCAGAAAAACGGTTAGAGATATCTTGTTCATCCTCATCGGAAATATAATTTGATTTCTCGCCTCTTATAAACAATGTCGCTGTATCACTTTTAAAATCAGGAACTCTCACACCAATGTTATTATATTCTGCAGTAATTACTTTTAAATTAAAACGCCAAGCCATTTGCTTTGTTTCATCTTCGCGCCAATAAATATTTTTTAACAAAAACTGCTTGGTTCCAAAATCTGAAATATATTGTCCTAAAATATTTTCAGCTTCTTTGCGTGTATTTATCTCTGTAAAATCTATAGCATTTAATGCTTTTAAAACAGAATCGTGATGAGGCTCATAAGCTCTTGGAGCAATGTCGGCTACTATTATTTTTGTACTACTTGTGAATACATCTGTTCAAAGAACATTACAGTTTTTCCTCCCATACTATGTCCTAAAAGAATCACATTTTCTAATTGATGTGTTTCAATAAATTCTTTTAAATCCATTGCCATCACATGGTAATCCCATGCATTATCATGATGTGATAATCCATGATTACGCTGATCGACCGTAAAAACTCTGAATCCATTTTCTCCAAACCGTTTGGCTAATGTATTCCAATTATCGCTTTGCCCAAATAAACCCTGTAATATAATTAGTGGCTGCCCTGTTCCAAATTCTCTGTATGCTAGTTTCTATATACCTCACCCCAACTCTCTCCTTCAAAGAGGGGAGTATGGATTTATTTTAGTCTTCAATTTTTAAAATTAATTTACGTAACATATTCATGGCTGTATTAGCTGTCATTTGAATATTGCGTTGTCTATTATGTCCAAATACAAATTGTTTTGGAACAATTCTATCTCCATAAGCTACTGCTATCCAAGTAGTACCAACTGGTTTTTCGTCTGTTCCGCCACCTGGTCCAGCAATACCTGAAACTGCAATGGCCACATCTGCCTTAAAGGTATTTAATGTTTCTTTCGCCATTGCCATCACACACTCTTTACTGACAGCCCCATTCTTTTCAAAAATAGCATTACCAACTTTCAATAAATTGTGTTTAAACTCATTATGATAAGGAACAATACATCCATTGTAATAATTAGAACTCCCAGCTACACTCGTAATTAAATGAGAAATATAACCACCCGTACAACTTTCTGCTAATCCTAATTTCAAACCTTTTTCCAATAATAACTGCCCTAATATGTCTTCAATTTTAGGTTGAGCTTTGCCATATTCTTCGTAACCATAAATAAATTTCTCTATCAAAGGCTTCACCTTTTCTATTTGAGATTCTATTTTGTGATGTAGTTTTAACTCATCAAATCCTTTACTACTTAATCTCAATCGAACCATTCCTGGTGAAGGTAAATAGGCTAATCCAATCTCTTTTCAGTTAAACTATCTTCCCAATCACTAATTAAATCAGCTAAATCACTTTCTCCAATCCTTGCGTTAAAATAGTTTTATGAAAATAAAAGGTAATTTAAATCTTCTTTTTATTTCAGGAATCACATTATCAGTTACCATAGCCTGCATCTCGTAAGGCACCCTGGCATAGAAACAAAAATAGTATTACTTTTTTCCATCCACATTCCTGGAGCTGTTCCATTTTTATTTCTAATCACCAAACAACTTTTAGGTACTTCGGCTTGCTTTCTATTAATTTCTGAAACTTCCTTATTTCGCTTCGAAAAAAATCCTGTAACATCTTTTAACACAATTTCATCTGTCACTAATTCAGTTTCAAAGTACTCGCAAAAGGTAGATTTTGTAATATCATCCTTTGTTGGACCAAGTCCGCCAGTTATTAAAACAATATCTGCACGTTTACTTGCATCCTCAAACGCCTTTAAAATAGCCGTTTTTTCATCGGCCACCGAACTCATGTGCACAACACTTACGCCAATTAAATTAAGTTCCTGAGCCATCCAAACAGCATTTGTGTTGGTAATTTGACCAATTAATATTTCGTTACCTATTGTTAAAAGTTCTGCATTCATAGTATATTTGGCAATATATTTGTAAAACCACTGTAAATTTAAATATTAAGAGATAGTTCTCTTTTAAAAGCGTAAATACTTATTAAAAAATATCCATTATGAAAACTAAATTAATCTTAATAACAACACTAGTTACTGTAAGTTTAACGTCAAAGTCACAAAACTGGGGTAATATTATAAAAGATGCGGCTATCACAAATTCAACTTGTAATTGATAAAGCAACGGCTATTGTTACAGGAACTCCCAAAGCACCAGCTTTAACAAATGATGAAGTGATTAATGGCTTAAAGGAAGCTTTAAATGTTGGGACAAACAACTCTTCTAATTTAGCTTCAAAAGCAGATGGCTTTCTTAAAAACCCTGCTATCTTTATTCCTTGGCCGCAAGAAGCGAAAGATATGCGTGCCAAATTAATTAAAATGGGAATGCAGAAAAAGTAACAGAATTCGAGACTTCATTAAATAGAGCGGCGGAAGAAGCAGCAAAAAAATCGGTTCCTGTATTTAAAGATGCTATTACTGGAATGAGTATTGGCGATGGTTTTGCTATCTTAAACGGTGGTGATACTGCAGCAACTCACTACTTGAGAGAAAAAACATACGCTCCATTGAAAGAAAAATTTATGCCAACCATTAAAGAAGCAGTGACTAAAGCTAAAGTAGCAAGTTATTGGAAACCTTTAGCGACTGCTTATAATAAATTGCCTGTGTTAAAACAAAATCAAATTTAGATGATTACGTTTGTAATAAAGCAATTAATGGTTTGATGACTTTAATAAAGATGAAGAAGCAAAAATCAGAAAAGACCCAATGGCGCAAGTAACAGACCTTTTGAAAAAGTATTTGGTGCTAAAAATAAACTTCGACAAGTTCAGTAAACCTTAAAATAAAAGAAGCCATCAACTATCAAGTGATGGCTTCTTTTATTTTACATTAAAATAGTTTTTATACCAATCTATTTCATGATGGTCTTTTGCTTCTTTATTAATAACGTGTGAAGCATCTATTTTTGAATACAAAATTTCTAAAGAGGCATAATCACGCTGACTAATCACTTTAATACCTGAACGCATTAACTGAGCCGCACAAACTCCTGCACCAATCTGATAAACTTTATTTTCAGCAAATCGATTTCCGCTGTAAATAACCTGACTACCACAAGCCGCACTTACATCCATCATCACTGCTAACTCAACATTTTCGGTTCTAGCAATTTCCAACATTTTTTCGGAAGCTTTAATCATTCCTTCTGACCAATCAATGCCTGAATCAGATAATACTTTAGCATTCCCTTCCAATACATCTAAACCAGTTCCACCATGTATATCACACATTTCTCGTGGAGAACCAAATGAATATTCCTCTGGACAAAATTTCACTAATTTTATGGTATGATAATTTAATAACTTTAGGACAGTTGGGTATTCTCCGTTAGCTGTTCCATCATAGCCACAAAGGATTCCCGTTAAACATGAGATTACTAATACACGCAATGGATTTTCTGCAGTGGGAGTTCTTAAAGTCTTAAGATAATTAATATCTGTCATAATTATTCATTTAAATATTTAGGTGCATTTAATCATCTAAATTAAATTTGCATCTTTATACAAATTTAAACAAATGACATTAAAAGAGCGTTACGACGGCGTTATTAATTATTTTAAAACGAATGTGCCCATTGCTGAAACCGAATTGCAGTATAGTAACCCCTACGAATTGATAGTCGCGGTAATCCTATCAGCTCAATGCACTGATAAACGTATTAATCAAGTGACGCCGAAATTATTTAGAGATTATCCAAATGCGGAAGCTTTAGCATCAGCAAGTTCAGATACTATATTCAATTACATAAGAAGCGTTAGTTATCCTAATAACAAAGCCAAGCATTTGGTAAATATGGCTAACATGCTTTTAAAAGATTTTAATGGCGTTATTCCGAGTGATATAGATGAATTAGTAAAATTACCAGGTGTTGGACGTAAAACAGCGAATGTTGTAGCATCTGTTATTTATGATAAACCTGCAATGGCAGTTGATACTCATGTGTTTAGAGTTTCTAATAGATTAGGATTAACAAAAGCTAAAACGCCTTTACAAAGCGAACAACAATTAATAAAATACATTCCCGAACAATATGTGGCAACGGCTCATCATTGGCTTATACTGCATGGCAGATATACTTGCCTAGCAAGAACACCAAAATGTGAAATTTGTCCCTTAACCGAATTGTGTCTTTATTTTAAAACAAAAACGATAAACAATAGTGCTCCTCATTCGTTATCAAATAAGAAAGTCACTTTAAAAAACGATATACCAAAATTAGTTATGGCAACAAAAAAAATTACGACATCGGCAAGTTCAGCTGCAAAAAAATCAGCTTCTAAAAAGTTAGCGGTAAAAAAGACAGTAACAAAAGCTAGTACTAAAGCTTCAATAAAACCTGCAGCAAAAAAAACAGTTATTAAAAAGGTTGCAGTAAAGAAATCCCCAGCCATTGTTAAAAAAACGGCAGAAGTAAAACAAACAAAGTTTGTGGCACATAGTACTTCTTTAAAAACGGGAGATAAAGCTCCAGTATTTAAAGCAAAAGATCAAAATGGAAAATTAATTTCTTCAACAGATTTAAAAGGCAAAAACATTGTTCTTTATTTTTATCCCAAGGATAATACTCCCGGATGTACTATGGAAGCATGTAGTTTTAAGAGACGAGCATCAATATCTAAGTAAGAAAAATTTTGTGGTATTAGGTGTAAGTGCAGATGACGAAAAAATGCATAAAAAATTTGCTACGAAATACGATTTACCATTCTCCTTATTAGCAGATACGGATATGAATATTATTAAAGCTTATGACGTTTGGGGAACTAAACAGTTTATGGGAAGAATTTATGATGGAATCATTAGAACTACTTTTATCATCAACGAAAAAGGCATAATTGCTCATGTGATTACAGATGTAAAGACAAAAGAACATGGTAAGCAGATTTTAGATTTATAAAATATAACTATTCATAATAAAAAAGCGCTAGAAAATAACTAGCGCTTTATTTTTGAAGAAGTCAATATTACTTCCAACAAATACTCCCATCTTTTCTAGATCTTCTAGATAAATTCTTTTGCCATTGTACAATACTGTAACAAATGCATCTTTTTGACCTTTTAACACTACCTTTTTATTGTGTTCGTATGCTTCCTTGAGTGTTTTAAATTCACCACCAATGGTGATACGTGTAATACCATCATCTAACAATAAATTTTCTACAGCACCTAATCCTTTTAAATGAGCATAGGTGTAATTTTTTGGTATTTTATAGGCAGCAATTTGCACTTTAAACAATAATCCTTCGGCAGTAATATCACCATACTTTTCGCTGTAGTCTTTAATTTTTTGCTGCAATTGATTATTAGGTACAAAATCATCTTTTTTAACAACGGGTTCTTTCACAGGTTTAACAGGTGTTACCACTGCAACAACTGTATCTTTAATAATGGGAGCTGCAACAGAAACTGGTTTTAATGTGTCTGCAAAATTAAAGTTAATATCAAACAATTTTTCATCATAACCTTCTAAGGATGTGGTATTAATATCTAACGTTTTGTAAGGATATGATTTGTACTTATACGTCAATTTAAACATACCACCCGATGGCAAAGACACTAAATAATTTCCTGTTGCAGAGCTGCTTCCAAACTCTCCTAATTTTTTATTGTTTTGATCAACAATTTCTACTAAAACAGACGCTGCTATAGGCATACCTTCTGCCATAATTTTACCTTTTACAATATAAATAGAAGGCTTTTTACCTACATAACCAGGGTAAACAGTATAAATATCTTTCAATCCTTCTCCCCCACTCTTACCTGAAGCATAGTAACCTCTATCTCCATTAGCCGATAACACATAATAAATGTCATCATCCGTTGTATTAATTGGATAGCCTAAATTAATTGGCTTACTAAAAGTTGAATCTTTCCAATTTAAACGAGACTGAAAAATATCATAACCTCCCATGCTATTTTTTCCTTTAGAGCTATAAAATAGAGTAACTCCATCAGGATGTATAAATGGTGCGTCATCATCTAACGCTGTATTAATACTATCACCTAAGTTAACTACATTACCCCATGTACTGTCGGGTAATAAAGTAGCACGATAAATATCTTTTCCTCCAAAACCTCCGCCACGCTCGCTACTAAAATATAAATACTTTCCATTAGCAGTCATCGAACAGCTTCCTTCCCAAGAATACGAATTAACTTCTCCTTTTAGTTTTTGTGGTATAGACCATTCGCCACTTAATGAATTACTTATGTAAATATCTCCATGATCATCTCCGCTATCTCTATACACAAATAAATAAAAACCATCTGCACTCAAAGCAATAGCCCCATCATGTGAATTAGTATTAACATTTTTAATAGGCGAAGGTTTTGTCCACTGACCATCAATTTGAACAGCTTGAAATATATCTTCAAAATAAGTACCATATTTATCCGCTTCTTTAAATTCATTTTGCAAACCGCCAATACACTCGGGACCTCTGTATGTGTATATCATAATAGATTCATCGGCAGAAATTACAGGAACATATTCTTCATTTTTAGTATTTATAACATTTCCAAAATTGGTAATCTTTGCACTTTTTGGATTAGCATATAACTCTTTACCATTAATACAATATTGTTTCAATTGATTGGCGTTATTTTTAAACTCAGGACTCAAGCCTTTTTTAGATAAATATTTATCAAGTAAAACCAAAGCTTCATCAAACTTGTAATTGAAATGATTAGCCCTTGCAAAATCATATTCAATATTATCTACTTTTTTATTTTTCTCATAAACTTCGCCCAATAATTTTAAAGCCATTTCATGCTTATCACTTCTATACAAAGCACATTTTCCGTAACAATATTTCAAAAACTCTTCTTTAGGATGTGCATTATATAAATTCTCGAATAAAGGAAGCGCCAATAAATAATTGGCATCATCATACATCAACACAGCGCTAGCCATGGTGTCTTTTTCTGTTTTCTCCACTTTTTAGTGTTGGTAGTTTGAGAAAAAATATTTACACTCAATGTAAGTAACAAAATAAGAAGGCTGGATTTTTTAGATAGCATATACTTTATATAATAGTTGATTCTAATATACAATAAAAAACACCTTCGTAATCAACAATTTTATAACAAAACAAGCTAGTTTAAGATATCTAAACTGCCCAAGCCTTCTCTTAAAATCACAAGTTCATCTTGGGAACAATCGATAACGGTTGAAGCATATAAATTACCAAAGCCACCGTCAATGACTAAATCAACTCGTTTTTCGTACTCCCGATGAATGACTTCTGGATCAGTAAAATAGTCCATAATATCATCTTCTGTATTATGCAAACTTGTGGTAATAATGGGGTTTCCTAATTCCCTAATAATGGTATTACAAATTGTATTATCTGGAACACGAATACCTACCGTTTTTTTATTTTGTTTTAAAAGCTTAGGTACATTATTATTTGCCTCTAAAATAAAAGTATATGGACCAGGTAAAGCTTTTTTCATAATTCTGAATAATGAATTTGAAATAGGCCTTGCAAAATTTGATAGGTGACTTAAATCGCTACAAACAAATGAAAAGTTAGCTTTTTCGGGTTTAATGTTTTTTAAACGACATAATTTTTCAATGGCTTTTGGTCTCGTTATATCACAGCCAATAGAATAAACCGTATCGGTTGGATAAATAATAACACCATCATTTTTCAAACAATCAACAATAAATTGAATGTCTTTTGGATGAGGATTATCATAATTTAAGCGAATAAGCATAATACAAAGGTACTGAATTATTTCCCTATTACCTCTTCTAATGGCTTTCCAGTTGTGCCATTAGGAAAGGACATGTGCAGCATCATTGAAATAGTTGGAGCAATGTCAACAATATTTACTTTTTTCACGGTGCTTCCTTTGGGGATTCCTGAACCAAAAAACAATAAAGGCACATGTGTATCATAACTATAAGACGCTCCATGTGTTGTTCCTTTGTTATGATATTCCATCCAAGCTGGATTGTATGAGAAGGCGACATTACCACTTCTTACATGATTGTAGCCTTTTTGAATTAAATGTTTAAATGTTCCTTCAGTAAAATCATTATTCCTTAATACCTCTGAAGTATAAGCCTCTGCAACACCTTTAACCGTTAACAAGTAATTTACTAATACATGTTCAACAACTAATTTATTTAATTTCATTGCCATGATTTTTGCTTCGTTTAAAAACACCTGTTGGTTTATCACCGATAGCACTAAACTATCACCAAACTGATTCATGCAATGTGTTTTAATATTTTTAGTCAATTCATCTTCGCTAATATAACCACCTGGAATTTTCACGTCCATTAAATGCGCAGGCACATCGCAAGCACCATGATCAGCAGTTAAAAACAAGACGTAATTATCTTTACCAACTGTAGCATTTAATGTACTAATCAATTCTTCTAAATCTTTATCTAAACGCAAATACACATCTTCTACTTCTACACTTCTTGGTCCATAAGAATGCCCCACATAATCAGTTGATGAAAAACTAATACATAGCATATCAGTTTGTTTTCCTTTTCCTAATTGTTCGGCTTTTAAACATGCTAAAGCTAAATCCTTAGTAATTGTATTGCCATAAGGTGTTGCTTTTATGATTTCAAAATTATTTTTATCTAACTGGACTTTATAATCGTAAGGAAAAATGGCCGTATCTTTTTTATTCGGTGCTGCTTCATAATTATTTTTATCTGCCAAACTTTCAGTATAACCAGCAATGGATACAAGGTATTCCAACCTTTGGATAAATATTGTTTTGCTAGTTCTTTACTATTAAAATCACTTACCCATGTTGGCAACTGAGTCATATAATGTGACTCGAAATAAATTTACCATTACTACCGTCAAACCAAAAGCACCATTTGCGCTATGGCCAGCAGGTAAAATCGAGCTTCTATCCTTTAAAGATATTGCAAACACTTTTGCTTTTGGTTAGTATTTAACTTTAACTCATCTCCAATAGTCGTTACCAATAAATTTTTGGGCGACATTAATCCAGCTTTACTTTCTGTACCAACTGATTTCACATTTGGGTCTTCTGTACAATAGGTTTGCTTACCAGTTTCTTTTACAAACCAATCGTTTGAAATAATGCCGTGCGTTGCAGGGCTTGTGCCAGTATAAATAGAAGCATGACCCGGCCCTGTGAAAGTTGGCACATAATTATAATGTGTGTTTTTATAAAAATAACCTTCGTTAATTAGCTTTTTAAATCCACCGTTCCCAAATTTATTCCAGTAACGATAAATATAATCTTGACGCATTTGATCAACCACAACGCCAACTACTAGTTTAGGTTGTTTAAGTTCTGTGCATGAGTGATTGTTTACAATGCCTACTATTATTTTTCAGTTTTATTTTACGCAGATAAGCTGATGATAATTCCTATTATTATTTTCTTCATGTATAATAGATTTGTCTAAATGTTTGAAATACTGAATTATTACTCACAGAATTCAGGCACGATATCTTTCATCTTTGAAACAATACGTGTATTATCTTGAGTATTGAATAATAAAATGAGCTCGTTAATAAACTGTGTAACCTCAGCAAATTCGTATTCGCGCACCTTGCCAACTAATATTTGCTGATGATGAGTTGGCAATGTATTTTCTGAACTCGCTAATAATTCCTCAAATAATTTTTCTCCAGGACGCAAGCCAGTATAAATAATTTTAATATCTCTATCCTCCTTTAAACCAGAAAGCTTAATCATTTTTCGTGCTAAATCAACAATCTTAACAGATTGTCCCATGTCGAACACGAAAATTTCTCCACCTTTACCCATACAACCTGCCTCTAAAACTAACTGACAAGCTTCAGGAATCGTCATAAAGAAACGAGTAATCTCAGGATGTGTAATGGTAATTGGACCACCCTCTTCTATTTGTTTTTTAAAGCGAGGAATGACTGAGCCATTAGAACCCAATACGTTTCCAAAGCGAGTCGTGATGAATTTTGTTTGTGCGGTTTTCCCTAAACTTTGTGTATAAATTTCAGCTATACGCTTAGAAGCCCCCATCACATTTGTCGGATTTACGGCTTTGTCAGTTGAAATCATTACAAATTTTTCTACCTTAAATTCAACTGCTAAATCGGCTACTGTTTTAGTTCCTAAGATATTTGTTAAGATAGATTCTGATGGATTATTTTCCATCATTGGAACATGCTTATAAGCAGCGGCATGAAATACAATATGTGGTTTAAATGTATTAAACACATTACGCATACGATCTTTATTACGTACATCGCCAATAACAACTTCGTGTTTACAGGTCACTCCGTTTTCGTTAAACTCTAATTCTAATTCGTGTAAGGGACTTTCTGCTTGATCTAATAATACTAATAAACTTGGATTAAACTTAGCACACTGCCTTGCTAACTCCGCGCCAATAGAACCAGCGGCGCCTGTAATTAAAATCGTTTTATTATTTAACTGTTCGTTGATTAAAGCATTATCTAATTTAATAGGCTCACGTTCTAATAACTCTTCAATGTTAATACTCTTAATTTGATTGAAGCTTAACTCACCGTTAATCCATTTTGCAACGGGAGGAACATTTAAAACACGAACGCCAAATTGTAAGCACTCATCAATAATGTTATTTTTTTTATGCGGCGGTAAATTTTGAATACTGATGATCACAGATTCTACATCATTATCTTTAATCAATTCGGCTAATTTAGAAGTAGAATAAACAAAGACACCTTCTAAACTTCTACCAATTTTCTTTTCATCATCATCAATAAAGCCAACAACCTTGTAGCGTACCGCAGCGTCTCTATCTAATGTGCGTTTAGTGATAATTCCACTTTCACCAGCGCCATAAATTACAACTTGCGTTTTTTGTTTTTCAGGGTTTCTATTTTCAAAATAAATAGCTTTAATTGCTAAACGTGAGCTAATCATAATAAAGATAGTTACCAGCGCATCAATTATAATAACAGAATGTGGAATAATATAATATCCCAATAAAATTTGACGTGTAAAAATATTAATGATGTATAAAACAAAACTACTCAGTAATACAATTACAAATATTCGCGAAGCATCTTTACCTCCAGTATATCTTACAACACCTTTGTATGTTTTAGATATAAAAAAAGCCAATAATCTTACTGATAAAACTAAAGCATAATCGTAAGGTAAATTTTTTAAATCTTCGGGAGGAATAGATTTAAAATTAAATCGCAAAAAGAAGGCTAAGGTTAAAGAAAATGCACAAATAATTAAATCAATAATTAAAATTGACCAGCGTGGTAAATTATACTTCCAAAAATATTCGAGTATCTTGTGCATCTCTGTAAAAATACATTTTTAGCACCAATAGACAAAATTGATTTTTGCATTAATAACTCAAATAAGGCAGAATTAACCTCAACTTTTCCTCACTAAAAATACCCAAGCCTTTCATATCGGCTTCAGTGAGTTTACCATGTTTCAATCTAAAATTTACAACTGCTTGCGCCGATTGAAAATTAAAATAGGGATGCTTGCGCAAGGAATTAAAATCTATGGCATTGATAGGGATTCTAGTCAAAGCATTTGCATCTAGTTTAATTTGAGAAGAAAGCAATAAAAATAAACTATCATTCATACCATAAACATCTTTAAGTTGATTGACTGAATGAAAGCCGCCAAGCATGGATCTATATTTAATAATACGTTTGGTGAAACCTGGGCCAATTCCTTTTAAAAACACAATCGATAAGCTATCTGCTGTATTTAATTCTACTAACTCCCTTGTAAAGGTTTTCTTTTCGTAAGTGCTCGGTTTATTGGTATAGGCAGAATCACGCTTATACTCTTTCTTTGTATTAGGAATTAAAATATAACTCTCTAACTCTTCAAATAATTTTGGGGACATTCCATACAGCTTTTTTAAATCTTCGGGTTTAAAAAACTTACCTCCTTTATTTCTAAAATTAATTAAGGTACTACTCAACTTTTTAGAGAATCCTAATTTTTGAGCATCGTCCTCAGTAATCGTGTTTGGATTAAATACAAATAATTGATTATTTGTTTTATGATCAGACCATTCTTTATTTTTGTCGGATTTATTGGAATCTTTTATAACTGATTTATTTTCTTCAATCTCATGAGTTGACGATTGAATATTAATTGTCATCAATTGAACATTACTGGAATTGTTCCCAAAATAGGGCAATAACAGTCGAACAGCAAACAAAACAACAATAATGACACAAAGCACAAAAACGCCATTGCGCTCCTGCTTATTGAAATGAAAGAAATTAAATAAAAATGATTTAAGCTTCTGAACTGGCATTTTTACTTCTTTTAAACATAAAATACACAGGAACTCCTAAAGCAATTATTAATAAACCCATACCACAATTAAAGGTTTTATATACTAATAAGTCTACACAGATTAAGGTCGTTAATATAATATACAATGCTGGAATTACAGGATAACCAAAGGCTTTATAAGGACGATCAGCATCTGGCATTTTTTTTCGTAACACAAATAAGCCAGTAATAGTGATGATATAAAATATTAAAGACGAGAACGTACAGTAATCTAATAAATCGCCATAAGAACCACTTAAACATAATAAAGAAGCCCATATTCCTTGGAATATCATCGCATTAGAAGGTACATTAAATTTATTTAAAGTAGCCGCTTTCTTAAAAAACAAACCGTCTTTTGCCATCGACTGAAATAAACGTGAACCTGCTAATATCAATCCGTTGTTACAACCAAAAGTTGAAATCATAATTAATGCCGCCATTAAATATTTTGCGATATCACCAAATACTAAAAACAAAGCAGCTGTGCCTACCCTATCTTTTTGTGCAAACATGATTCCTTACTCGGCAACTGTTTGAGCATTCGCACTTCCTTCTAAAGGCAACAAACACAAATACGCTACATTAGCTAAAACATAAATTAAAGTCACAATACACACTCCAAAAAACAATCCTAGCGGAATATTACGTTTAGGGTTTTCTACTTCGCCTGCAATAAAAGTTACATTGTTCCACGCGTCACTGCTAAATAAAGATCCAATCATGGCTAAGCCTAAAGCGGTTGCTAATGACATTCCTGATAATGAATTAGTGCCAGAAAACCAGCCTCCATTAATATTATTTACCTGCTTTGCGTCCCAAGCATTTGTCATATTATTAGAAAACACATCACTATGAAATCCATAATAAATACCCACAATAATTAAAGCAAACAAAGCAATTAATTTAGCTGATGTAAAAATTCGCTGAATGGCTTTTCCGTTTTCTATTCCACGAGTATTGATAAAAGTCAAAAGAGCAATAATAAAAATAGCTAATAACTGTGCACTCGTAATTTTGAGGCTAGCGATTTGAAACATAACATTTCCTTCTTCGAAAAAAGGAATAAATACACCCGTAAATTTTGCAAAAGCAACAGCCACCGCTGCAATAACTCCTGTTTGAATCACTAGAAAAACTGTCCAACCATAAACAAACGCCACTAAATCACCAAATGCTTTTTTAATGTAAACAAATTGTCCACCTGCTTGGGGCATCATGCCCGCTAACTCTCCATAACTTAAGGCTGCAAATAAAGTGATAACACCAGAAAGAATCCAAACGACTAATAACCATCCTGCTGAACCAACTACACGTGCAATATCTGCACTCACAATAAAAATCCCTGAACCAATCATAGAACCTGCAACTAGCAGAGTAGTATCAAATAAATTAAGACTTGGCTTTTTTATATTCATATAAAGATCTTTTTAACGAAGAAGGGTAACGTGTCCTACTTTTTCTATGGTTTTACTATTAATGTCTGTTGCTATTAACTTATAGGTATAAACACCTAACTCGCAATTTACATTTTTATACGTTCCATTCCAACCGCTGCCTAACTCTTTTGTTCTAAAAATATTTTCGCCCCATCTATTAAATATCAGTAATTCAATTTCAACATAACCGCTGTACTCCGGTTTAAAAACATCATTAATACCACTCCCATTAGGCGAAAAGCTATTAGGGATGTATAAGGTTGGAGTTACTTTTATTTCAATCGAATCTTTAGCCACACAACCATATTGATTTGCAATGGTAGCGTAATACGTAATACTTGATGGCACAATTGCTGCACTATTGTTACAAAATGTACACGATAACATATAATCTGGTTCCCATGTACTTATGGTGTCAGATGCACTATACATTTGTACGACTTCTCCCGAAAAAACCTCAACAACTTTTGGAGTAACTGTTAAGGTGGGTAATGCGTATACCACCACATCATAATTTCCAGAAGTTAAACAGGGCCCGTTATATACATTTAAGGTATAAGTCATCGTTTGTTGTGGATTTACAAAAGGATTAAAAACATCTGTGTAATCTATGTGATCAGCAGGAATCCATTCATAATTATAATTTCCTTGCGGACCTAATATTTGTTTACTTTCATTAATACACATTGAAATAGAATAAGTATTCATAGGAACATGTGTAAACGAATCAACACGGATACTATCTTTTATACAAACAATTATTTGAAATTGTCGTTAAATAATACCATCCAGGAGTAAAGGCATTAATTTGAGGTGTACTTTCTCCGTTACTCCAAAAATAAGACGTACAATTTTGATTCGCATATAATTTAACTGTGTCATCAATACAAGCATGCGCGGGATCTAACAAAATTTTAGTATCGTTTTTAAATACAAATACTCTTACCGAATCAAATGCGATACATCCACTTTGTTCAACTGTTACATGATATATGATGTCATTTGGCGTAGTTGTATAAGGGCGTTGAACATTAGGATTGGTGAGGAAAGTGCTTGGCGTCCAAGTAAACGTACATCCTGTTGGTGATGATAATTCTAATCTTGCAGAATCGCCCAAACATAAATTAATGTCAGGTATAGCTGGCAAAATAAATGGTGCGGTTACATTAATTGAAACATCAACTGTATCAATAACATTACAAATGGTATTATTAGAAATTAACTGAACCGAATACGTTCCAACTGTTGTATAAGTATGTACAGGTGCAATTGCTGTGGATGTTGAACCATCACCAAAACTCCAAGCATAATTTATAGTAGCACTATTATTATTTATAAAGTTAACATTTACAGCAGGTACGCAACCACTAATATTATACTGAATAGGGGTTAACGCTGCTGGCGAAGTAACTGTGACATTGGTGTAAGTCGTATCCCAAACATTACAGGTATTCACATTATGCGAAATCAATTGTACGGTATAAACCCCAACCGCTGTGTAAGTGTGCGTTGGTTGAAAAGTAGTAGAAGTCGCACCATCTCCGAAATTCCAAAAATAATCAATACCATTCACGCTATGATTAACGAAACTTACTGATAAAGGCGCGCATCCTACTGGATTGGTTGGATTTGTTGCTAACTGAGCTATGGTTAAATTAGAATTAAAGGTGAATTTCACTACAGCATTATTACAATTTGTAGAGCCGTTTTGTGTTGACCATGCCGTTGGTGTGGCAGGCATATCATCATTGCCTCCACAGCTTTCGCAAATAGATTGGTATATAATCCCTGATTTATCAAATCTGCTTGTCCCTCCATCAACATGCTCATTACTAACATTTCCTCCAAAAAAAGTAGCATACTGCAATGAAGCGGCATTAGGATTTAACACCATAAAATAAAAATCACTGCTATCAGTTGTACTGATAAAAGCATTTGGAGTAACAGGTAAATTAGCTGTTGAACTATTAGGCTGGTTTTGGTTATATAATACACCTCCCCATCCAGATATATAAATACTACCACAAAGATCTACTAAAAAAGCTGCTGGAGAAATATCTGGAAATCCATCACCTGAACCAACTATGGTAGAAAAAAACGAACTTGTTAAGTTAGCATTTAAACAATGAATAAACTGTCCGCTATTTGGGTTACTATATACGCCTGTTGAAACTGGATATGCACCTTCAGTTTGACCAAATACATAAACTCTATTTTGCTTATCCATTTGCACAAAATAAGACTGATCGTACATGCTTGTGCCTAAATATGTAGAAGCCTGAATAGCGTTTCCATTAAAAGAAAATAAGCTTAAAAAACCATCCACTCCTCCTCTTGCTGTTGGATGTATACTTCCTGTTGTTGTATGAAAATCTGGACTATTTGTTCCACCGGTAACATATAATTGATCGTTAGAATTTAATTCAATGTTATATGCTCCATCATTACCAGAACCTCCAAAATAGGTACTGAATATAAGCGTGCTTAAACTCGGATTTAATTTTACAATACATGCATCTTGTGTTCCATTTAATGAAGTTTGAAAGCATGAGGGTGTTACTGGAAAATTAGATGAAATTGTATTGGATGCGATATAAACATTATTAGAATCATCAACGATAACGCTACCTCGCAAATCGTCTGAATAATTATAATGTAGGCCACCTAAAAAAATACCGCCATTCACACCTTCATCCAAACTCCCTCCTAAATACGTACTAGCCATTAAAGATGTTCCAGTGGCATTAAATTTTGTAATAATCAAATCAGAACCTCCAGCATTTGCTGTTTGCACAACACCAGTTGTAATGGGAAAATTAGGTGAATAGGTTCTACCGAAAACAACTAATTCTCCTAAATTATCTACAATGATACTTTGAGGCGATTCATTTCCTGTTCCGCCTAAATAGGTTGAATACAATAAACCAGAGCCAGAAGGATTAAATTTAGAAACAGAGATGTCGCCACCGTAACCTGTACCTCCCATATAATTTATTTGAAAAGCACCTGCAGATAAAGGATAAGATGGGCCAAAACACATCCCCGCAGTGTAAGCGTTTCCTTGAATATCATAAGTAGCGGTCATTCCAAAATTATCAGACAACGAGCCTGTGTAAGTAGCAAACACTAAAGTTGGGTCAATAACTAATGGAAGGTTTTTATTGTATTGTGTAATTTTAAATTTTACTTGATTATTTTCTAAAACATAGCTACACTTTAGCTCTGCTTGCTTTCCATTAATAATCTGATAAGCGTAAGGAGCTTTTTGTGTAATATCTCCTACTTCGGTTTGTAAAATCAAATTACCATCTATAACTTTCAAATGATTTTGTCCAGTAAAGTTCATCACTAATTGATTAACATCTGCACCAGGATTAACTATAAAATCAAAACGAAAATTATTTTTTCGCTGCAGTATTTTACATCAATACCTTGATATAAATTTTTGTAGATGATTTGTTTGAATGATTTAACTCGCGAAGCCCATTTTAAAGGATCTTTGCCAATAAAATAATTCTCATAAAACGCATTGGAATCTCTTTGTTGAATAATAGCGTTTGCATGACTATTTACAAAATCCATTTTAATAGCATGATAGGTAATTGGAGCTTTGGATCCATGGTGATGCATTCCTCTAATCCATCTTTAGGGAAAAATACATAAGACAAGCCTTGTTGCTCTAAAAACACTTTGCCACCTTTAAATTTCCCTTCAAATAACACATTATCATGCCATTGTCCCTTGTTTTGAGCAAATAGTACATAGGAAGATTGAGGCAATAGAGGAACTTTCAAAGAATCTTTGTCAAATCTTGCATATCCCCAAAAGGATAAAAAGACAAAAAACGATATGTAACAAATTGCTTTAATCGCAACTCAAATATATGATTATTAAAGAGATATACAAATATCTTCACTCATTAACACCATAAAAAAAGGCGGATAAACCGCCTTTTAATTTATTATTCTATACCTTGTTTTTCAAGATTACTGTTTCGTTTACCGTATATGAAATAAACAATAACACCTAATACTCCCCAAATTAAGAAGAAGTTCCAAGTTGCGGCTCTAACTTGAGTCATTAAAAACAGATTAAATGCAACACCTAAAGTACCAACTAAGTATACAGCAGGAGTTTTATAAGGACGCTCTAACTCAGGTTTTTTGTAACGTAAAATCATTACTGCCACACAAACCATAGCAAAGGCTAATAAAGTTCCCATACTACACATCTCACTTACTTTATCAATTGGAGTAAATGCAGCAACTAAAGAAATTAATCCGCCCACTAAAATTGTACTTTTATATGGAGTTTTAAAAACTGGATGTAACACTTTAAAGAAAGCTGGCATTAATCCATCTTTTGCCATTCCTAAGAAGATACGTGTTTGACCTAACATCATTACTAACATTACAGAGGTTAAACCTGCTGTAGCAGCAATAGTAATAATAAATACAGCCCAATTAATTCCAATTCCTGAGAAAGCAGAAGCAACAGGAGCTGCTTTGTCTAACTCAGTATATTTTACCATGCCTGTTAAAACTAACGACACTAAAATATATAACACGGTACAGATAATTAATGATCTACAATGGCAAAGGAACATCTTTTTAGGATTAATTGCTTCACCAGCTTGAGTAGAAACAGCATCAAACCAATATAAGCAAAGAATACAATCGTTGCTGCTGTTAAAACACCACCAAAACCAAATTTCATTTTTACCATTGCGTTTCCAATTCATCTAATAGGTCTCATCTGGGATAAACGGCACCCAATTTTCTGTTTTAACATAAAAAGCACCGACAATAATAACAAATAACACAACTGCTATTTTTACAATTACAATAATATTGTTTGTTTTAGCTGCCTCTTTAATACCTTTTACTAAAATAGCCGTTACAACCCATGTAATTAAAAAGGCAGGTTTCAGTAGCAGTTGCCATATCATTACATAACCAAATAGGAAATTCAATTCCAAATAAATGTAACAACTTTACAAAATATCCGCTCCAAGCAACAGCCACTGTTGTAGCTCCCATCATGTATTCCAAAATCAAATTCCAGCCAATAAACCAGGCAAATAACTCACCTACAGTTCCGTAAGCATAAGCATAAGCAGAACCTTCAACTGGTAATACAGAAGCAAACTCAGCATAACACAAAGACGCAAATAAACATGCCAATACCAGCAATAACAAAAGCTAAAGCTAAAGCTGGACCCGCATAATCGTGAGCTGCAATACCTGTTAAGGTAAAAATACCTCCGCCAATAATGGCGCCAATACCTAATGAAGTTAAGCCCCATTTAGTTAATACACGCTTTAAATCATTTTTCTTCATATCTGCTTCAAAAGCTGATACTGGTTTTACTCTCCAAACTGACATATAGTATATTTTATTTTTTAGTGATAAATATTCTTAACTACTCAAATATATATAATTTTATTTAAAAACATATAATCCGCTATCTTTACCTCGAAAAAATGACGTCTTTAATCATTATACTATTTATTGTTGGCTACATGGTGATTGCTTTAGAGCATAGCTTTAGTATCAACAAAGCAGGAACTGCGCTTTTATTAGGCGTTTTATGCTGGACAACCTATGCTCTAAATTCAGCCGACACTCATTTTATTGGAGGCTTAAGTCATCATTTATCGGAAATATCTGAAATATTATTTTTTCTATTGGGCGCCATGACGATTGTGGAGTTAATTGATGCGCACGATGGTTTTGATATCATTACCGAAAAAATAAACACAACTAATAAACGCTATTTATTAATTATTGTATCTGCTTTAGCCTTTGTATTATCAGCAGTATTAGATAATTTAACCACTGCTATTGTTATGGCAACGGTTGTAAAAAAATTAATTCCAGAAAAAACAGATCGTTTTTACTTTTTAGGTTTAGTGATTATTTCGGCAAATGCTGGTGGCTGTTTTAGTCCTATTGGCGACGTAACAACTACCATGCTTTGGGTAGCTAATAAATTAACTCCTGGTGTCATCATTACTCATTTATTTTTACCGAGTTTAGTTTGTATGTTGGTTCCATTAGCCTTTAGTATGATTAAAATTAAAGGGCACGTTAGCTCAATAAATATTGAAAAAAAAGATAGTTCTATTTCGTCAAAAGAAAAAACACTCATTTTTGCTTTGGGTTTAGCTTGTTTATTATTTGTTCCTGTATTTAAAACCATTACTCACTTACCTCCGTATATGGGAATTTTATTTGGTTTAGGAATTATGTGGGTAGTAACCGAATTAATTCATAAACGTAAAGATGAATTTGAAAAAGGAAAATTCTCTGTTGTTAATGCCATTACAAAAACAGATGTGCCAAGTGTTTTATTCTTTTTAGGAATATTACTAGCCGTTGCCTGCTTACAAGAAATTCATGTATTACAAAATACTGCCACTTTACTAAATGACCATATTGGTAACTTAAAAATTATTTCTTTCTTAATTGGATTACTATCTGCTATAGTCGACAATGTACCTTTATTAGCAGCCTCTATGGGCATGTATGATTTCCCTACCAATGATACGTTTTGGGAAATGATGGCTTATTGCACTGGAACAGGTGGCAGTTGCTTAATTATTGGAAGTGCAGCAGGAGTTGCCGTGATGGGAATAGAAAATATTAGTTTTAGTTGGTATTTTAAAAACATTTCGTGGTTAGCATTTGTTGGATATATTGCTGGCTTTTTAATTTATAATTTACAAAATAGTATTATTGCATAGTGGAACCTATAGAACCTGAACACAATAACGAGAATGAATCGACTGAAAACCCAGATTTTCAGTCGCAACCCACCATTTTACCTAAACCTGTGTTAATGCAGGATGAAAAAAATTGGGTAAGAAAATCACTGATAAGCTTAGCTATTTACGGTTTTTTATTCCTCTTTATTTTCAAAACAGAACCAATTTATATTGCAGCAGTTTTATTAGCATTATTGGTGCATGAATTCGGACATTTTTTCGCTATGAAGGCTTTCAATTACAATAACGTAAAGTTATTTGTATTACCGCTTTTAGGGGCTTATGTTACTGGCAAAAAATCCATTATTTCGCAACGACAAATGACAGTAGTTGTTTTGGCGGGCCCGGTTCCTGGGATTATTGTAGGAATTGTCTTACTAATGTATACCGATTCATATCCAAATGAGCGATTAGATATGTTAGGAAAAATATTTTTAGGTCTTAATTTTTTCAACCTATTACCATTTATGCCTTTAGATGGGGGACGATTATTAGAAACCTTATTTATTAATCATAACCATGCTTTAAGAGTTGTATTTACAAGTATTTCTATTTTAGTATTGTTACTATTTGCTGTTTTATTTAAAAGTTTATTCTTTTTAATAATCCCTATCTCTATGATATTTGATTTAATCATGGAAATTAAAAACCAAAAAATCAGAGATTATTTGATTCAAGAAAAAATTAATTACATCACCGATTATAATGAACTACCTGACAAAGATTACTGGGTAATCAGAGATTGTATTATTTTATCATTCAACAAACGTTATAAAGGAATTCAAGCTGGTCTTCATCAATATAGTGTTATTGAAGGTGGTTTGATACAGCATGTAGTGGCAGTTTTAAAAACACCTATTATCAAAGATTTAAAAATTGTTGGGACGCTAATTGCCTTCTTAATTTTTTGTTTCTTCTTGCTTTTACCAATCATTTATTATATCCCAAAAATAATTGTAGCACTACAAGCCGCACAATGAAAAAGCTAATACTAATACTTTTAATAGCACAACAATACCTTGTTCAATCGCAAAACTTAGATTTTACGATGTTGAGAGCTATTAATAAAAATGAGCATCCAAATTGGGATAAAACCATGAAGATTACTTCTGAGTCTATTTATCCCGCTATGGTTATTGCTCCGGGTTCATTAATTTTAAGTGGTTATGTGAATAATGACAAAATTATGATGCGAAATGGCGTTAAAACAGGTGTTGCTATTGGCTTAAATGTACTTTTAACTTCAGGTTTGAAATATGCTATTAATCGTCCGCGACCTTTTGAGCAATATCCCAATGATATTGTAAAACGCACGCACGCAGGTAAATATTCTTTTCCTTCGGGGCATACATCTACCGCTTTTGCAACAGCTACGGCTCTAACTTTATCTACAAAAAAATGGTATGTGGCTTTGCCATCTTATGCTTATGCTTGTGCTGTTGGATATTCGCGCATGCGATTAGGCGTTCATTTTCCTAGTGATGTATTAGGAGGTATGGTAATTGGCATTGGAACTTCTTTATTAGTTTTTCAAATTGATAAATGGATGCAGAAGAATTAAGACTCTTTCCGATAAAGAACAAGTATTAACGATAAAAAAAGATCTTCGAATCACGCTATCTGCGAGCCAAATTATGATGTAAATCAACTCTAATTGTTTGTTAATTTATGTTTATTTACGTTCCTTTCCTTTATTTAAATTGTATTTTTACAACTAGTACAAATTATTACAACACATTACCATGAAGCATTTATTTATTATTACTCTTATATTTTTTTCCGCTAATTTATTTTCGCAAAACAAAACTGCTAACGAAAAATACTTACAAATTTCGGGTGTTGTATTAGATGATAGTTTACAACCTTTACCATTTGTATCCATTATGCTAAAAGGAACTCGCTCCGGAACTGTGAGTGATTTCTATGGTTTCTTTACCATTGTAGCTCGTCCTGGTGATGAATTACAATTCTTTTCAATTAACCATAAAAGCAAAGCTTATAATTTATCAGATACCTTAACCGGCAAACACTATTCTATTATTCAGATTCTAACAAAAGACACGATTCAATTAGCACAAGTAAACGTATTTCCTTGGCCAAGTAAAGAACAATTTAAACGTGCAATTTTAAATCTTGATTTAAGTGATACAGATATTGAGCGTGCTTATAAAAACATGGACAATGAAGATGTTCGTGAATCAATCAAAGGAGGCTCAATGGACGCAGCTGCTAATTACCGAGTTAGAATGCAGCAACAATACACTCGTTTGTATCAAGTAGGGCAATACCCAAGTGTGAGTTTATTAAATCCTGTGGCTTGGGCTAAGTTTATTGATGCTTGGCGTAGCGGGAAGCTTAAAATAAAATAAAACAAGGCCCAAATTCCATTTCTTTTTGCAATATTTGTAGGATAACACCGTTATTTAACCTGTGCTACAAAAACACGTTTATACCTTTATCCTATTTTTATTTGGAGTTATTTGCTTAGGGCAAACAGCTACTATTTCGGGTACCATAAAAGATGATGATGGGGTTAGTATTCCAGATGTACAAATTGCCATTTTAGAAGACGGCTCCATCAACACCAATTCTGATGCAAGCGGTAAATATACCTTAACTGTTCCTGCAAATAAAGACATTACACTTTCGGTTTATAGTATTAGCTATAAACAAGTCAATCAAAAATTTAATTTAAAAGCTGGAGAACAAAAAAACTACAGTCCTCGCTTAGCCACCAAAAATAATTTTGAAATAGTTGATGTTGTTTACGAAAAAAACAGAGCAGTTGAAATGCAAAGCATTAATCCTAAAAACTTTATTTACATTCCTAGTCCCAGTGGAAACCTTGAAGATATTATTAAAACACAAATTTGAGTAAGTAGCAATAACGAATTAAGTAGCGGTTACTCGGTACGTGGAGGAAATTTTGATGAGAATTTAGTATATGTAAATGATATTGAAGTGTACCGTCCTTTTTTAGCGCGAAGTGGACAACAAGAAGGTTTAAGTTTTGCGAACCCTGATATGGTAAGTAATATTAATTTTTCGGCAGGAGGCTTTGAAGCAAAGTACGGCGATAAAATGTCATCCGTATTAGATATAACTTACAAAAAACCTTTGAAGTTTGCAGGAACGGTGAGCGGAAGTTTACTAGGAGGAAGTTTACATTTACAAGGTGTTTCAAAAAACAGAGTCATTGCTTGGAGTTTAGGTTCTCGTTACAAATCAAATACCTATTTACTAAAAAGCATGGATACCAAAGGAGAATATCGTCCACGCTTTTATGATGTGCAATCATTTATCACCTTTACTTTAAACGAAAAATGGAGCATTGAGTTTATAGGAAATGTAGCTAATAATCAATACTTGGTTATTCCTGCAAACCGAGAAACGACGTTTGGCACCGTGAACAATGCGGTTAAATTGAGCATCTTTTTTGATGGGCGTGAGTTAACTCAATACACTACTATGATGGGAGGTTTATCAACCACCTTTAAGCCTAATGCCAAAACCAAATTAAAACTAATTGCATCTGCCTACAATGTTAAAGAAGAAGAAAATTATACTGTACAAGGTCAATATTTTATTGATCAATTAGAAGCAGATTTTGGTAAAGATAATTTTGGACAAGTGGCGTTTAACAGAGGGATTGGTACTTTTTTAAATAACGGTCGTAATCGTATTGATGCAACGGTATTGAATGTAGAACACAAAGGAACACGTCTTATTGGACGCAATAGCGAATTTTTATGGGGAGCTCGTTACCAACACGAAATTATTGAAGATAAATTAAGTGAGTGGCGTACCATTGACTCTGCTGGATATGTAGCGCCGTATAGTGCTACTGAAATTAATTTAATTGATGTTGTTAAAACCAAAATAAATTTACAAAGTAACCGTGTGCAAGGCTATATGCAATATGTATTTAGTAAACAATTAAAAGATTCTTCTGTGATAACAGCCACAGGTGGTGTACGTGCAAATTTTTGGGATTATAATAAACAAACAGTTGTATCGCCACGATTGACATTATCTTATAAACCATATTGGAAACAAGATATTTTATTTAAAGCCTCTTGGGGTTACTATTACCAACCGCCATTTTACAGAGAGATGCGTGGCTTTGATGGAAAATTAAACGCAAACATCAAAGCACAACAATCCGTACATTATTTATTATCGGCTGATTATAATTTTAAATTATGGCGCCGACCATTTAAAGTGATTTTAGCGGGTTACTATAAAGAATTAAAAGATTTAATTCCTTATGAAATTGATAATACACGTATTAGATATTTCGCAAAAAACAATTCGGTAGGTTACACACAAGGTGTTGATTTGCGTATTAATGGCGAATTTGTAAAAGGCATTGAATCTTGGGCCACCATTGGTTATTTAAAAACCATGGAAAACATAAGCGATGACAGAAAAGTAACTTACTTTAATGCCGCTGGCGATAGTATTATTCCAGGTTACACCTTTGATACTAAAGCAACAGATAGTATCGTTGAAAGACCAGGGTATATTCCTCGCCCTACCGACCAACGTATTACATTTGGTTTGTTTTTTCAAGACTATATTCCAAAAGTACCTTCTTGTAAAATGTATTTAAATATGCAGTTTGGTACAGGTTTACCATTTGGTCCACCTGATCATGAGCGTTGGAAACAAGTATTTAGAATGCCTCCTTACCGAAGAGTGGACATTGGATTGGCTTATCAAATTATTAAAGAAGATAAGCCTTTACCAAAAACAAATGCGTTTCATCACATCAAAGGTATGTTTGTTAGCTTAGAAGTTTTTAATTTATTACAAATTGACAATACAGTTTCTTACACTTGGATAACAGATGTTACCAACCGCCAATATGCCGTACCAAATTATTTAACGCGTAGAACGTTGAATTTAAAGTTACAGGTAAAGTTTTAAGAATAGATTATTTCTTGAAATTAAAAATCCCTCCCGAAATTTTTCGAGAGGGATTTTTTATTTTTCACTTCGAGCTGTCACCCTGAGCGGAGTCGAAGGGGAAGTCGAGAAGCGAAAATTTAAACACTACGACTTTTTAACTACTACACCTACTACCGAACTCATTAAGCCAACAGGATCGTTACCAATCACGTATCTAGCTTTATAGTCCCATTCGGCAAGTACAGTACTCGCAGGTAAACTTACTACATCAATGTAATCAAGTTTCAATAATCTGCCAATCAATACAAACCCTAAACCATCTTTTCTATCTACATAAAGGTCAATAGCATCAGCATAACCTTTGCTGCATTTGATGTGTGGTCTATCAGCATCCAAGCTCACGCGTAAATCGGGTTGCATGGTGGCAATGTCGATAGTTTGTGTTGGGGCAATAATACCTAAGTCGTTACCCATAGCCTCGGTATAGTTTGTACTAGCCTTTATACGCTTTACCAATTTACTAATTCTATCAAACACACCCTCGGGAACCGAAGCAGGAGCTGTACCTAATATTGGCGCACTAGGTATAGCACCTAAATGCTGTTGCCCCACGGCACGTTTTAATAGATTTTTGTAAGAGGTAATATTATTTACCGTTTGTTTGTAAGCCTCCAACATATTAATGATGTAAACATACATGGCGGTATCTTTTTGTATTGCCGTTACCTCGGCAGCTGTAATGCCAACTAAAGTAGCATAGGTATTAATTTTGGTTGAAAAGTTATTCAACCATACCCTCTCACTATCTGACGAAGGAATGTAACTTATATTTAAAGACATAATCAATTTATTGTTTTTGTATTTGCCTTTCTCTATAATGATAGAGTTGTATAAAGACAAATTAGTTTTACTTTATTTTCAAAAACATTCTTTCGTTTCGTGAAAACGTTTTTGTTTAAAAAACTCGCTTACATATTTCGCATTGCTACTATCTGCAAGTATTTCATTTTCTGCTTTGGTGGATTCATATTTTATCTCCTTTCTTTTTTGTTGTCACCCTGAGCGTAGTCGAAGGGCTCCTTGCCATAGGCATTTCAAGCCTTGTGCCAAAACACAATTTTAACATACACTAAAAAAATGTTAAGTAGCTGTTTTATATACAACTGGTTGTAACCTTAAAATAACTGGTTATTTTTATTTAGTATTTGGCTAAATATTTTCTTATAAAAAAGCGTAGCCAATATATAATTTAACATCTACAAGTGCTGCTTAAGCACATATTAATAGTATTTAAGCAAAATATCCTCCCCCTTACTCTAGCATAGTAGATTAATATTAATGATTTACCGTGGCTTAATTATTTAGTAAATTTAAGTTAGCAAGTACAACTATTGCTTACTGCTATCTCTAAACAACTTACGCAAAACCTATCCATGCTTAAGCATGCCCTAAATTTTATTAAGCAAAATTGGCTACTGCTTACTACGCAAACAACATGGCTTAAGCAAAACTCATACATGCTTAAGCATGCCTTAAATTTGAGCCTATAAAAATGGTTGATGCTTATTAAGCAAACAACATGGCTTAAGCAAAACTCATACATGCTTAAGCAGCAACCAAGATAAACTAAGCACAAATCACTCATGCATAAGCAAAACTCATCCATGCTAAAGCAAGAGCCAAATTAGAGTAAGCAAAAATAACTGTAACTCGTTGACCCATTAAAAAAACTAAAGCCACGAGCGGCTTGAACTAAGCTGTTAGAAAAAGAGCTTACAATTGTTACCTAATTATGCAAAAAAATACTATTTTTGAGTAACAAAAAGTTCTTTGAAAAGCCTTACTGTAGTAAGGATGCATTAAGATTGCCGTTAGAGTACATTTGGTAGCCCAACCCCTAACAGGCATTACACCAACTCAACCGCCTATAGATACGGGTTTAATGGAAAAGAAATGGATGATGAAACTGAAACTCAGGATTATGGTATGCGAATCTATAATCCAGCATTGGGGAGATTTTTATCAATTGATCCACTGTCTTATAAATATCCATATAAAACACCTTATGATTTTGCGGAAAACTCTCCCATAAATAGTATTGATTTAATTGGCTTACAGAAAAACATTGCCACAGACCCATTAAATCCTGATTTAGTGATTGATATGAGTACTTCAGAATCAATTACTTTGTCGCTTGAAAACCATATGATTTCCGCTACAAAAAAGAATTGGACGGACATACAACCTGTAATTAAAAGTACCGTTGGTCACGATCAATATATTAAGCAATCAGGTAAAACTTATGAATGTAAGGATGCTGCTGATTTAACGTTGCAAAATAATGGATATATGAATCGAGGCTACGAGAGAACAAAAAACCAGCGTAAGGGAACAATTCAAACTTATAGTAAAAGTGAATATAGCATTAAGGTAATGTCATATTCAAAGGCACTAGCTATTAATTTAATTAATAGGTCATTAGAAAGTAATAAACCCGTCATGGTAGGATTAATTATTGGAGGCGAAGCAGGTTCACCTGCTGATGGAAATGCGGATCAAACATCCAATCACTATGTTGTCATAGTGGGTCGTATAAAAATTGATAACAAATACTATTTCAGATATTATGATAATGCAAGTTCTAATAATAATCTTAATATGAGTACCGATAATTTGATTGAAATGGAAACTCTCACTCAGTACCGGAAAAATCCACTTATGGCTGATGATATACCTCTTACAAAAATATTGGTAACTCAAGTAAGAGAATCTTTCAAATTTAAGAAATCGGTTATACAACCAAAACCAACTTCAACAACTACAACAAATGGCACAGTACAATAATACTTTTATGAAAACCAGCTTACTTATTTTGGCTTTTTATTTATTTAATTGTGGTAGTTCTATAACTCACAATAGCGAAGGCGAAATACGCGAAAATAATAAGCATGAAATTCAATATAATTTTCAAGAGCCTGATCCTGTAACAGTCAATTCTGATGACACCTTATCTTTTAATTATTTGGTAAATTATTTGCGAGCAAATGACGGGCTTAAAGATGTATCTTATAGAGCTGCTAACACCGCGTTTGATTACATATTTAAAAACAGTACTAGAATTAGTGGTGTAAGTATTAGAAAAGACACATTACAAAAGCTGTATTTAAGCCATCTACACTCTTATGAAGAGGGAAATGTTTTTGACTATTGGATTCTTCGCAACGAAATAAACGTTATTAACATCCTAAAAATACTTACTAATAAAAAGCATCCTGAACGAGTATATGAAGAAGTTAATAGATTAGTAATAGATAGCATAGCGAGAGGAATAATAAAATACAATGAAATAGATGAGTCAAAACCATTTGATAATTATTGGGATGCGCAATTTAAATCAAAATCAAAGTATATAATCAAAAATAACATTTTTGTAAAAAATTAAGTAAGTCTGAAAATCTATCAGCTCAATGTGTAATAACTGTGCTTTTTTTAGCCTAGTTTTTATAATATAAATTACTTATTCTCATTCTGGCAGTAAAAAAATAAAGGCGAGTTATTTGACTATCCGTGATATTTTTTTAGGTTAAACACCGATTTCCAAACCACTCAAAGAAAGTATAAAATTAATCGCAATTAAAAACAAAAAACTACGATACAACGTAGTTTTTCATTCAGAATAACCAATCCTTATTTTGTAGCTTTCATAAAGGATTAAAGAAAGATAAGATTAACTTCACCATAATACCCAATGTATTAATATGTTTAAAGAAATATACTTATTTCAAAAACAAAATTAATATTTATGAAGCTTTAATACTGTATAATCAAATCCTTTAGACTCAATTTTCTTCTTAAGAACTATAAAATCTGATTTGGTATTATTATTAAATACAAAACAGGCATCAGTAATATGCTCAAGAGTATATTTTTTTTTAATAAATTTAGTTTTAATATTAGTGTAATTAAAAGTATAATATGAAAATAAGCCATTTTCAATTAAGAATAAATTAGCATTATTACCATCAATTACATAATCAAGCTTATAACTACCTCGTTTTACAGTTGCGATATTATAAGTATACCTTAATCCCTTATTTTTTGATTTAACAATGTTTAATTTTAAATCAAATTATTACCTTGTATATTATTCAAATAAAAAAATAAATCTTTATAAATTCTTAAATTATAATTAATTTCATTAGAGCTTATGGGAATAAGTTTTCTAATCAATAGGCTATCATCTAAAATACAAACTCTTAACGAATTGTTTGGCTGTAAATCAGATTCTTTTATTACTTCTTTTGGAGAATTTGTTTTAGTTTTTTCATTATCTAAATTTAAAAAATAATAGGTCGAATCATTAATTAAATTTAATTTAAAATCATATAAACCTATTGATGAACCACCTTTATTGGGTGCCTTTGAATACTTCTTAGAAAAAATCATTTCTCCAGTTTCTGTATTTAATTCTCCTATACCTAATAAAAAATTAGGATTTTTCTCTGAGAATGAAAATAATAACCTATTTTTTTTAAGTAACAACCCTCCTGGGAACATTGGAAAATCTTTTTCCCATATAGTTTCCAAACTATTATTTAAAGAAATAATTTTAGACGAGCTTTTTAAAAAGTTAATACTATTATATTCAAATAATATGAAAATATTAGAATCAACAACTAAATCAATAATTTTAATATTGGTATTGTATTTTATAACTCTATTTCTTAATAAATTTGAGGTGCTATCCAATACATATATTGCTAAATAGTTATTTGGGATTTTACTAAAGAATCTACCTCTAAATTATTTATTTTCCCAACTATAACAATCTCATGTTTATTATTTGATTTTGCAATGAAATAATCATCCAACTTCAAATCTTTTCCATGAATTTTGACAAATCCAAAAACAAAAAAAAGTAACGCTATTTTCTATTTAGTAAATTCTCCATCGCTTGCGGCATTATGTACTTTTTGAACTCTTGTCCCTATCGGCATAACTTGAGATGTTCTATTTGCAGGAACATTTGGATATAACGAAGGTACTCTTTCTTTCCAAATTTGCAATTTATCTCTTAAAATAAAACCATGATTGTATCTCGAACCTACAATAGTAGATAATCTCGCAGCGTCTGCAACAACTATTTTTGTTTGTCCACCTGTAACTAATGATGTTCCAAATGCAGTCATTGTTACACTACCACCAAAATTAGTAGGGTTTACAACAGTTGTTGACGACGAAACATTATTACCATTTGTAGTTGAATTATGATTTATGTTTCCTAATGACATAGCTTCAACAGGACTGCCCGTCAATCCGTTCAATGAAAGCTGCACATTAATTTCATTTCCAGGACTTACTTCATAAGTAGTATTAATAGGCGTATTCAAGGGGAAGTTTGAAGAACCAATATTTGAAAAAATCGAACTTACCGCAACAGAACCAAATAGGTTCAATTCGGAATTAGGGTCAGATATTTGATATTCTATCATCTTATAGAAGTGATTTGTAATTTGCTTACCCATTTCTTGTGGAGTTCCGCTCAATGTTGCTAAATCTAATGGCTGTATAGACGATGAATTTGGTTGGTCTGGGCGAACTGTGTAGTGCCTCCAGTTGGGTTTTTATCAGTTGTAGTAATTACAGAACCGTTTGCCTGGAGAATTTGGTCATCGGTTTTTCCATTTGCATTTGGTTTATCACCTTCCATTCCGTCTATATCAATATACATTATCGGTCTATTTGACGCAAACTGATATGGTGTTAACATTGGATAATTTCGTGCTAAAGGGTCAATGCTCAAGAACCGTCCTAAGGCTGGATTATAGATACGCATGCCGTAGTCTTGTGTACCTTCACCTGTTCCAACAACCTCATTATCATTCTCTTTCCCGTTAAACCCGTATCTATAGTTAGTAGAATTAGAGTAATGTCTATTAGGAGTTGGGCTACCAAATGTACTCTAACGGCAATCTAAATGCATCCTTACTACAGTAAGGCTTTCAAAGAACTTTTGTATGATAAAATAATACATTTTACATAATAAAGTAAAAAGCTTCTAACAAATGAGAAGCTTTTTACTATTATTTTTACTGGCCAATAGCCCGCAATTTAGCATAAACTTTATCCAACTGTTCTTCCATAAACGAATCGGAATAATAAACGTAGCGGTAAAATGAAGGGCTGTGTGCTGTGTGACCAGATATTAACCTCACGTTTGTTTCGTTTAAGCCCATACGCAACATTGTTGTTATAGCGGTTCGGCGCATAGTGTGTGAGCTTACTAAATCACAAAAACGATAGTTTGTTTGATGTTCCAATTCTTTAAAAATGGTTTGAGGCTGTCCACGTTTATTTCGCGTTTTTTGTATTTCTTCAGTCCAACCAGCTAAGAGCGCTATTTTTTTAATGGCTAAATTAAAATTTACACCTGATATTGGCGGAAACAAAGTTGTTTTACGACGACGGTATTTCCATAAAATATTGATAGCATAAGTTGGTAAATAAATACGCGAATAGGTTTGTGTTTTTTGAGAACGGACATACACATAGGTATTATTGCCAATCACTTCAATATTGGTTGGTTTCAAATTTATTAAATCGCTATAACGCAAAGCTGTAGTGCATCCAAACACAAATAAGTCTTTTAATTTTTGTAAACGCTTACATAAACTACTTTCAAAATCCTTATCATAAATTAAAAAGTGTAATCGTTCCGGCGATAAAACCATCACAGGGATATCTTCGTGTGTTTTATAAAACCGAGTGTAGTAAGGCCCTACATTAACTATCATATTATCTTGTAACCATGCAAAAAAAGCCCGTAATAACTTCATATTGGCGCCCACATAATTATCAAAGTGGTTGCAATGGTTAAATAAATAATCAGTAAAATTTAGATAAAACTTTTTCCAATAATTTGTCTCGGTGGTTTTATCCCTCATCGTTAATCGTTCCCAATCTTTAATACAAAGCGTAGTTTGACTAATGACTTGATAATTTAGCAGATGTTTAAAAAGAGTTTCATAACTATCTATGGTTGATTGACGGATAACAAATCCATTTTTTTGAAGGCGATGGCCTTTTTTCATATCCTTTATAAAACTCTCAAATAAAGGAATTAGCTGTTGCGCGTTTTTTTCATGGCGTTTTTAAATCTAAATTAGATTATAAAAACATTTCTTACAAGATACCTGCTCTGCTGCATTTGTAATGCTGCGGAACAGCGGCGGGTAATTACCTATCACTCATTACTGAACTTGCAAAGTATTAATGCAGCCAATATTATAAAACGAAAAATTATTCCCTCTGTTATCTGTGTAAAGAGATTGGCAACCAACACAAGTAATATCAGATTTGATGGTGGCATTAGGCAATAGATTAACAGGTTGCCCATCCATTTGAGCCTGAATAACTGCTGTACCAGTATTGATAACTGTTAATTGCTCATTAAAACAGTAAACGCCAATGCCATCTTGAGAATCTCTGTTTGTGTAATAAGCTTCGCCGCTAATTGTCATTGTCCAAATATTACCAAGATTCCCAATTAACTTTGGTTCAGAATCAATTTTAAACTTTTTAAGTCCAATTTTCAAAACGCTTCCTTTAATTCTAGCCTTACCAGTAAAATTTGTATTACCAAATTCTCCAACATCAGAGTATTCGCCAGCAGAATTATCTTTAATTTCAATGCTTTTATATCCTGTGCTTACACCACTTCCTTCAAATTTAGCGGCGTTATACCATACGCCAATAAAATCTTTATTAACATCAGCCACCTTTTTTTTACAACCCAACAACACCATAAAAGTGAGTAATTGTACGATAATTAAAATTTTTCTAGTCATACTATTTTTGTTTTAAGAGTAAATATAAGCGCATTTTTTAAATAGGCAATTTATAACAAAGAAATCTGTTTTTCAAAAAACGAATAAACAAAAATGAAAGCTAAAGTTTCTTCAACACCTCAATCACCTTAGTCAACATATCATCCGTAAAATCTAAATGTGTTACAAAACGAATGGTTTGTTTGCCAAAAGCTGCTAACTTAATATCAAAAGGTTTTAAAGCTTCTTCAAAACTAGCGGCAGTGTATTTATCTGATAAATTAAAAATAACAATATTGGTATCAACAGGCATCACGCTTTCTACATAAGATAATGTGCTTAATACATCACCTAATTGTTTAGCGCGAGCATGATCTTCTTTTAATCGATTGATATTGTTATCTAAAGCATAAATTCCTGCAGCTGCTAAAAAACCAGCTTGGCGCATACCGCCACCAAATACTTTGCGCACACGTCGTGCTTTTTTAATAAATGCCGTTGTACCAATTAATAAAGAACCCACGGGCGCACCTAAACCTTTGCTTAAACAAATAGAAACAGAATTAAATTGATTACCAATATCGGCAGCGGTATAATCACTCTCCACTAAAGCATTAAAAATACGAGCGCCATCTAAATGCAAAGGCAATTGTTTTTGCTGGCATATTTGTTTTATATCTTTAATCGTTTGTAAATCGTAAAAACTCCCTCCTGCTCTATTAACGGTATTTTCTAAACACACCAACGATGTTCGTGTTAACCAATCATAATCAGCATTAATGTTATCTTCAATATGTTTGGCAGTAATACGTCCTCTATCACCTTTTATTAATTTAGCTTGCACGCCAGAGTTTGAAGAAATTCCTCCGCCTTCGTAATTATAAATATGTGAATTTACATCACACAACAATTCATCTCCTGGCACAGTATGACATCTAATGGCAATTTGATTGGTCATGGTGCCACTAGGGCAAAACAAAGCAGCTTCCTTATGAAATAGTTTAGCAGCTTTTTGTTCTAATGCTAATATCGTTGGGTCTTCATTAAACACATCATCTCCCACGGGCGCAGTCATCATGGCGTCCATCATGGCTTTAGTTGGTTTTGTTACTGTATCACTTCTTAAATCTATTATCATTTACCTATATTTTGAAACATAAACATAAGAGAATATTCTGAAATGAGCATACGATTTATCAAAACATTCTCTTTGTATAACTGTTTTATATCAGTATCTTAGATATTCATAAAAAAAAATATATCATGCGTCAATTTATATACAGTCTATTTTCAATATACCTATTAAGTCATAGCCTATTAGCTCAAGTTAATCAAAATTGGTGTGGCTCCATCGAAGCCATGGAAGCCAATTTTAAAAAGCATCCCGAATTAAGACAACAATTTGAGTCTATTCAAAATAATTTGAATGCCATGAGTCAGACTAATGAAGCTGGAAAAACGGCTGTAGCTAACTATACCATCCCAGTAGTATTTCATGTATTACATGTAAATGGCTACGAAAACATTTCAGATGCACAGATTCAAGATCAGATGGCTATTTTTAACAGAGACTTTAATTTGCAAAATGCAGATACATCGGTAGTTATTGCTCCTTTAAAAAATGCAATAGGCGATGCTAAAATTACTTTTGAGCTAGCAAAGCGAGATCCAAACGGGAATTGCACTAGCGGTATCAATCGTTATTTTGACACCAAAACCAATAGCTGGGAAGGTGATTTTCAAGACTATATTTATTCTTGGGACCCAACCATGTATTTAAATATTTATGTTGTGAAAAATATTTCTTTTGGAGCGGCTGGGTACACCTACTATCCTGGAAGTTTTGGACCAGGAGATCCAATGGATGGTATTGTAATTTTACAAAACTATGTCGGAAGTATAGGAACTGGAAATGTAAATCAGTCACGAGCATTAACACATGAAATCGGGCATTGGTTAAACTTACAACACACTTGGGGAAATTCAAATAACCCAAATGTTGCTTGTGGTGACGACCAAGTAGGCGACACACCAGACACAAAAGGCTATACATCCTGCTCTTCATTAATTGGTTCTCAAATTTGCAATCCTGGTATATCCGAAAATTATCAAAACTACATGGACTATTCATATTGCTGTGTTATGTTTACCAAACAACAATGTACAAGAATGACCAATGCACTTAACTCTAGTGCAGGGGCACGAAATAATTTAAGTAGTTCAGCAAATTTAGCTGCAACAGGTATTACGCCTGCCGCTGTTTGTGCACCTGCAGCATTATTTAAATCTGATAAACAAATTATTTGTTTAGGACAAACTATCAATTATACTGACTTAAGTAATATTTCCACACCAAACAATTGGTCGTGGCTTTTTGAAGGTGGTACACCAAATACATCTAATGCACAAAATCCTTCCGTTACATATAATACGCCAGGTACTTACTCCGTGCAATTAATTTCAAGTAATACAGCAGGATCATCTGCCCCTGAAATTAAAACAGGTTACATTACGGTTTTACCTGCCCCTATTTCTTCATCATTGGCTGAAGGATTTGAAACAAGTACTTTACCAAACTCCACTTGGATGTTACGAAACGTGTCAACCACAAATACTAACTGGCAACAAACCAATACGGCTTTTGCATCGGGCAACAACAGTGCTTATGTAAGTGAAACGGTAGCACCTTCTTCAACGATTGATATTTATTCGCCAACCTACGATTTTAGTTCCATGCCTTATAATGCATTAACCTTTAAATGGGCAGGTGCCGAAAGAGATCAATCGAGCACTTCTGGAGATGTGTTTAGCTTATTTTTCTCTACCAACTGTGGTGCAACTTGGGTTCCACGTTTCAGCAAAACCATAAAATCAACTGTTGCTGGTGTAAGTGGTGTAGTGAATGGAAACTTTGTTCCAACATCTAATCAATTTCAACAGGAAGTAATTACCTTTGGAACACTATCTTCTGCAACTAATGTATTATTTAGATTTAGATTAGTAACCGAATTGGGATCTTCTAATAATTTTTATTTAGATGATATCAATTTAACTACCATTACAAGTATAAACGAACAATTCAATCACGCTTTAAATCTTTCAGTATTCCCTAATCCATCTAACGACCAAGTATCTGTTGTTTTTGATTTATTAGAAGATAAAGTTGTTGAAATTACCTTACACGATGTATTAGGAAAAACTGTAAAAACAATACATAAACAAGCATTTACAAATGGGAACCACAGTATTTCTATTCCTGTGAATGATATTAGTAAAGGTATTTACTTTGTGAATGTAAATGTGAATAACATTATCACCTCACAAAAAATTATAGTGGATTAACAAATAATTTAAACAATAGTGTTGCAAAAGTTGTTTTAACACTAATGAAAACAACTTTAATTATTGGTGCATCCTCAGGTATAGGAAAAGCACTCGCTAACAAACTGATTAAACAAAGAGAGACAGTTATTTCAATTTCTAGAAATTTACCCGACGCTTCGTTTAGTCATTTTTACCAACACGATATTTTATCGAACGAAGAAATGCCAACATTAAATGGTACTATTGATGGATTGGTGTATTGCCCTGGCTCTATAAATTTGAAACCATTTCGTACATTAAAAAAACAAGATTTTTTAGATGATTTGGAATTAAATGTATTAGGTGCCATCAAAGCAATTCAAGCATACACTGCAAATTTACAACAGTCAAAAAAACCTTCTATTGTATTATTTAGTACTGTAGCCGTGCAAACTGGTATGCCATTTCACTCCTCTGTTTCAATTAGTAAAGGAGCCATTGAGGGATTAACAAAAGCTTTGGCAGCTGAATTTTCTCCAAAGATCAGAGTAAATTGTATTGCACCATCTTTAACACAAACGGCGATGGCAGAAAAATTAATTAATACACCCGAAAAATTAGAAGCAAGTAACAATCGACATGCGCTTAAACGTATTGGAGATCCTATGGATCTTGCAAACACAGCTGAGTTTTTATTGTCAGAAAATTCATCTTGGATTACAGGACAAGTGATTCATGTAGACGGAGGCATGTCTTCTATTAAAAGCTAATAAAATGGAACATCAAACACAGCGTTATTTATCATTTGTTGATTTAATGGGACTAGAGCAACGCTATCGTGCAGCCTTTGTAAACTCGCTCACTGGATTTAAAAGTGTGGCTTTAATTGGCACGAATAATAAAGAAAGACAAACGAATTTAGCTATTTTTAATTCGCTCATTCATATTGGAGCAAACCCTCCTTATATAGGTTTTATTTCAAGGCCTGATTCTGTTGACAGACATACCCTTTCAAATATTATGGAAACTGGTTATTACACCATTAATCATATTAATGAAAAAATCTATCATCAAGCTCACCAAACTTCTGCTCGATACTCACGAGAAATATCAGAATTTGATGCCACTCATTTAACGCCTGATTACAAATTAGGATTTAAAGCACCCTTTGTTAAAGAAAGTCATATTCAATTAGGCGTGCAATTTAAAGAACGTATTAATATTACAACAAATAATACCGTATTAGTTATCGGTCAAATTAATCAAGTGTATTTTCCGAATAACTGTTTATGTGATGATGGTTTCTTAGACATAGAAAAAGCCGAAAGTATTACCTGTAGTGGCCTAGATAGTTATCACAAAACAGAGCGATTATCAAGGCTAAGTTATGCGAAGGCAAATAAAGAAACATCATTAGGCAAATTAGGTTACATTGAATAAAGAACCAATTAATATTGTTTGGTTTAAACGCGACTTAAGATTTACGGATCACGAACCACTATTTTTTGCACAACAACAATCTTTACCAATTTTATTACTCTATTGCTTTGAGCCATCTGTTATGGCTTACGATGATAGCGATGTAAGGCATTGGCGATTTATTTATGAATCGCTTGAAGAAATGCAAACGAAATTAAAAAACTTAAATGCTCAACTATATGTTTGCCACAACGAAGCGTTAAACGTTTTTCAAGCGATTGCCAATCACTATGAGATTAACACCATTTATTCGCATCAAGAAATTGGTAATAAACTCACCTTTGATAGAGATATAGAAATCCAAGGATTTTGTAAAAGCAATCATATCAAATGGAAAGAATATCAAATGCACGGTGTTATTCGAAAATTAAAATCACGCACAAATTGGGAAGAACGTTGGCAGCAAAAAATGACTGAGCTTCCGAAGTTAGTGAACGAAGACAATTGGCATATACTCGCTTTAAATCCATCGGTTTTAAATACAATAAAAGGAGCTTCATTGCCAAATGAAATCACCACCAGAAATAAAAACTTTCAACAAGGTGGCGAATATTGGGCTTGGCGCTATATGGATAGTTTTATAAAAGAGCGCTACGTAAATTACAGCAAACATATTAGCAAACCATTACTTAGCCGAAAGGCTGTAGCAGACTATCGCCTTATTTACCTTACGGAAATATTAGCATGCGCATGGTGTATCAATATACCAAACAACATTATAATACTGCCGAAAATAAAAGAGCACTCACCAATTTTGTATCTCGCCTACATTGGCACTGTCATTTTATGCAAAAATTTGAAGATGAATGTCGTTATGAATTTGAGAACATCAACAGAGCATATAACCAATTAATAAAACCTAAAAATGAAGTTTATATAAAAGCATGGCAACAGGGTAAAACAGGTGTACCTATTGTAGATGCTTGTATGCGCTGTGTGGTAGCTACAGGATATATTAATTTTAGGATGAGAGCGATGGTGGTTTCTTTTTTTGTATTTAATTTATGGCAAGATTGGAGAGAATTGCATTTTTTGGCACGTCAGTTTTTAGATTACGAACCTGGTATTCATTACCCTCAATTACAAATGCAATCGGGTGTTACTGGCATCAATACAATTCGCATTTATAATCCTATAAAAAACTCCGAAGAACATGATCCAGAAGGATTATTTATAAAGCAATGGATTCCTGAATTAAAGGAAATTCCCGCGCATTTAATTCATGAACCTTGGAAATTATCGTTAATAGAACAACAACTTTATAACTGCGAAATTGGTAAAGATTACCCAAAACCCATTGTTGACATTGAAGAAACTAGGAAATATGCTAGTGACGCGGTTTGGGCTTACCGAAAAAAAGACGAAGTAAAACAAGAAGGAATGCGTATCTTACAAAAACATGTGAGTAATCCTAAATCACATTTAACTAAAAGAGTAAAAAAATGAATCGCTATCTAAAATTAACACTTTGTATTTTATTACCTTTATTAATTGGAGGAATCTCTGGATATGCTACCGCTTCAGGTATTAATATTTGGTACATGGGTTTAAATAAACCTTTTTTTAATCCGCCCAATTATTTATTTGGTCCAGTTTGGTCGATGCTCTACATCTTAATGGGCATATCTTTTTACCGGATATTACAATCGCAGGATAGTGAACTGAAAAGAAAAGCTATTTTGATATTTTGTATTCAATTGGTATTAAATTTTTGTTGGAGTTTTCTATTCTTTAGATTTCAAATGTTAGCTATTTCATTTATTGAAATTATCATCATGTGGATAAGCATTGCCACCATGATCTATACATTTACAAAGATTGATAAAACAGCTGCCTACCTGCAAATACCTTATTTAATGTGGGTAAGTTTTGCCAGTGTTTTAAATGGTGCTATTTGGTATTTGAATTAAACATTCATTCGCATTATTTGTTTTATAAATAATGCAAGGCGTTAAAAAACAACATCTCCCTTCAAAAATTTGTGTGACCTGCGAAAAACCGTTTTCGTGGAGAAAAAAATGGGAGAAAAATTGGGATAACGTAAAATACTGCAGTGACAAATGCAGAACTCAAAAACAAAAACACTTAGCGTAATTTAAATTAATCTATTCCAGCATCAACAATAATAGATATGGCTACCGAAAATTTAATGTGTTACTACAGTGATTTACCTTCTCCTCTAGCTTATTTAGCAATACAAGAAGAAGATTCTAAAAATAAATCATCTATCCTATCTGAAAAAGATATTAATAGAATTATTGAAATGGCTTGGGAAGATAGAACTCCTTTTGAAGCCATTGAATATCAATTTGGTTTAAGAGAAAAAGAGGTGATTGAATTTATGAGAAAGCATTCGTTGCCATCAAGCTTTAAAATGTGGCGCAAACGAATGAAATCTCGCAAAACAAAACATCTGGCCTTAAGGGATAAAACTGCTTTGCGATTTAAATGTAACCGACAAAGAGGTACAGGAAACAAAATTGCAAAACGTCGTTAACGTAAAAAACTACACCTGTCGGCTACTACTATTATTTATGATCAAATACACGGATATAAAAATAAATCCATTTTTACGATACAACTCCTTTAAATAAGGGCTAGAACTTTTTATAACTTCCTCATCTAATATTTTTGCTACAAAACAGGAAGGCTTACTTGATTGAATATCTCTCATCCAATTAGTACGAATTAAACTGTATGAAATATCAATATTAATATTTTGACTTTCATACTCGCTACGATGTAATTTAAGATAATCTTTAAACGATTGATTATTTTCAAATGAAGGTTCCAATTCTCCATAAAATAACGTTGCGTAACTTTTAAAACCGATAGACTCTACACTAAACCCATGTTTAGCACATTGTTTATAAAATTCAATCGCTGTTCGTTACGAATATTGTTCGACTTTAGGCGCCACAATTATAATTAAACTGTAAACCGAAAATAAGGAACCTAAGAAAAGCAAATAAATATATTTATAGCTTCCTATCTTGATTTTAGACAAACTAAAATGAACCAAGCCTAAAAACACGATACCTATTAACCATTCATAACCACTCCAATGCACATTAGTCTTTAAATTTTCAACTGCAAATGGATCTGCAATTAAATCACTTGTGAGCAACCAAGGCTTAAAAATTGGCACACAACCTATCAATACAAAAGCGAATCCAAGTAAAGTGCTAATGAAGACAAAAAACAAATGGAATACTTTTTTCCAATTATACTGCGCCGCAAACAACTTTTGAATAGCATAGGTTGCTAAATAGGTTAAGGGAAAATAACACAATGATGAATAGTGTACGATTTTAGTTTGCACTATCGAAAACAAAATTAATACTACCCAAAACAAACTCATCATCCAACGCTTACTATGTATTTGATAAGGTGTATCAGTAGCTGATTTTTTATGCGCCAATATTAAAAATAAAGATGAGGGAAAACAACCTAACAATAATACTACAAAATGATAAATAAATGGTCCGCCATGGTCGCTATCTTCTGTATTAAATAATCGTATTTGATAATCAATAAATTCTTTAATCACTTGTCCGTTACCTTTTAAATACATAACGGCAAACCAACTTAAGCCTGTAATTAAAAAGGCAAAGAAAAAGGCTGCCATAAATTTAAAAGACGATATTTTTTTAAATCGTCCTAATACAAAAAATACAGTAATAGTTATGCTTACTAAAATTAATGCGGCAGGGCCTTTCGTTAATAAAGCCAATCCTAAAAAAAATCCTGAAATAATAGCCGTTTTGTATCCAAATTTCCCTACTGGGTTATTGGTGTGTTGTAGTAAATAATACACTGCCACGTATATAAATAAATTAAACCAAGGATCGATGATCCCACTTTTAAAAAACACGTGAGGCAATAATGTAGACGCGTATACAAACACCCAGGTTAAGGCAAATTTCCGATCATTTAATTCTTTTCCTGTTTTATATAATACCATTAGTGTAATTACACCGCATAAAGCATTAGGAAATCGTGCAGCAAATTCATTGATACCAAACACATTCATGCTCATTGCCTGCAACCAAATAAATAAAGGTGGTTTTTCCCAAAAGGGATGAAAATATAATTGAACCTCCGAATAGTTATTAGAAACCAACATTTCGCGAGCACACTCTGCAAAGTTAACTTCATCCCAATCAAATAAAGGCATATTCCCAATAAAAGGTATATATAGCAAACAGGCCGCTAAAAAAATAAAAGCATAAGCTTTAAAATCTGTATTCAATAGTTTAAACACTTTTATTTTTATTTTTTAGTAAAGTTGATAAATTGGTATTTAAATGAGGCCATTTACTAGTAGAATAAAACACCACATAAAGTAAAATAGAAAAACATACGCCAATAATAGATCCCACATATACATCAATAAGCCAATGTTGAGATAAATGTACTCTACTATAGGCCGCTAAAATGGCTAATAAAAAAATACCATTTTCGAAAAATGATTTTTACTTACAAATAACAAACAAAAAAATAAAGCAAAAGCAGATAGCGCATGGCCACTGGGAAAAGAATGAAATGCAACAACATCAACTCCATCTACTAATTTTAATTGCTCGCGAACATAATATTGAAACACAAAATGCGGGCGAGTAACTTCATAATACACCCAATGTTTTAAAATATAAGACATAATACCTGCTCCAGCATACGAAAACAAGATGTATAATGACACACGCACATTTTGAAATGAAAAAGCAATCGCAATTAAAACAGCAAATAATCCATCTCCTAAATGTGTAGCGTAGGCTAAAAATTGATCAACAAACGTATTACCAACATAGGTATTCATTTCTCTATGAATAGGCACTTTTCCTGCATTTAATAACAAATAACCAATAATACCCAATAGTAGTAAATACAAAAGAATATAAATGATGTTATGTTTAATTAATGCTTTCAATTTTGTTTGCTTAACGAACCTGTTGTGCCGTATTCTTTTTTTCTTTTACTTCAGTTTGTTGAATTGGCGGTGTTACTTTCACGTCTTTTTTGAATGGTTTATCTTGAGCCGCAATATCGCACATGGTTTTGATAGCTTGTTTTACAACCTTCATGACACAAACTGTTGGTTGTATGTAAATTTGTTTTACTGTACTATCAGGCATGGTAAATGACATATCAGTTGCTATACTTTTTGGTCCTTCAAACAAAAAAGGATCTTTAAAATAATCTTCTAAATGTATGTCTTTTATGTGAATTTTTTTCTTTAATACCATCGTATATAATTCAAATACTGCATCGGTAATTTTAATTGAAATCACATTTTTTTGATCATCATATCCAATCTTTACATGCCCTAATACTTCCGATTTGTAACCAAAAGGACCTACTTCTACTTTTGCTTCGCAGGTAAAATCGCTGCTATCAGGTTTAAAACTAATTTTAGGATTTAGGACTTTCCAGGTATAATGGCCATCAATAATACCTAGTACTTCATACTGACTTTTCCCTTTAATCTCGCCAATAGCCGTAAAAACCTTATTAACGGCTCTTTCGCTCAACACAAAAGCAAAATCATTAGGGTTTTGACCTACTAAAATGGAAGAAAAATGAATTAAAAAAAGAAGAATAAGTTTCTTAAATTGCATGCCATAAATATATAATTTTACTATGTTTATATACCAATAAATAATACACATTAAATACAATTTTACTCTTTTTAACTTTACTAAAAATGAATATAAAAGCTAACAACCCAGCCCTTACTTCATGGATATCCGTTGATGCTAACTCCGATTTCCCAATTCAAAACCTACCTTTTGGCATTTATTCGGATAGCACAGTAAAACACCATGCCTGCTCTGCCATTGGTAATTACGCTATTGATTTATATGAATTAGCGAGTCGCGGCTTTTTTTCAAAATTAAATATCGATAAAGAAGTATTTAATAAAGCGTATTTAAATGATTTTATTGAATTAGGTAAAGATGCCACTCGTGCTTTAAGAGACCGTTTATCAGAACTATTAGACAGTAATAACAAAGAATTGCAAGATAATAAAGAAGTGTTCGCATCTATTTTTAAAGCGAACAATAGCATTAATCTTTTATTACCCGTAAAAGTGGGAGATTACACTGATTTTTATAGCAGTATTGATCATGCTACAAATATTGGAACCATGATTCGTGACCCTAAAAATGCTTTGATGCCTAACTGGAAATACATTCCGGTTGGTTACCATGGCCGTGCAAGTAGCATTACTGTTAGCGGAACAGATTTATACCGTCCAAAAGGACAAATGAAACCGGCAGATGCCGAAGTACCAACTTTTGGACCTTGTAAATTATTAGATTTTGAATTAGAAACTGCTTTTATTATTGGAAAAGCAAGTAAACTAGGCGAAAGCATTAGTACCGAAAAAGCAGACGATTATATTTTTGGAATGGTATTATTTAATGATTGGAGTGCGCGTGATATTCAAACTTGGGAATATGTGCCATTAGGGCCCTTCTTATCTAAAAACTTTGCTAGTACAATTTCACCATGGATTGTCACTCTAGACGCTTTAGAACCATTTAGAACAGAAGGTTATGTTCAAGAACCAAAAGTGTTTCCATATTTAGAATATACAGGGAATAAAAATGTAGATATTAAATTAGAAGTAGCCATACAACCAGAAAACAGCACAGAAACTGTAATTTGTAATTCAAATTACAAATACATGTATTGGACCATGGAACAACAATTAGCACATCACACGGTAAATGGTTGTAATGTAAATGTTGGCGATATGATGGGCAGTGGAACAATAAGCGGGCCTGACCCAAAAGAGTATGGCAGTATGATGGAACTAAGTTGGAAAGGCACAAAGCCTTTAAAATTAAATGATGGCAGTGAGCGTAAATTTATTAATGATAATGATACGGTTATTTTAAGAGGCTACTGTACAAACAACAAAACACGCATTGGCTTTGGCGAATGTAAAGCGAAGTTGTTACCTGCTATTTAATGTAATTTAAACCCAACAAAACATGAATCCAATTGTAAAAAACATTCTCGCCATAGTAACAGGTATTATTATTGGAAGTGTCGTCAATATGTTATTTATAATGATGAGTGGGCATATTATTCCTCCACCTAAAGGTGTTGATTTAACAACTGAAGAAGGTTTAAAAGCTAGTATGCATTTAATGGAGCCAAAGCATTTTATTTTTCCATTTTTAGCACATGCAATAGGGACTTTTGTTGGTGCATTTATAGCAGTTAAAATCGCGGCTAAACATAAATTAAGATTTGCCATGGCTATTGGTATTGCTTTTTTAGTTGGGGGTTTTATGATGGTGATTAAATTACCATCTCCGTTTTGGTTTACAATATTAGATTTAGCAGGTGCTTATTTACCAATGGCTTATATAGCTTGGAAATTGGGAGAAAAGAAAGGTTAAGCTCCATGAAAAAAATAATACTTTTGTTAATTGTGTTTGGTTTTTTTTCTTGTGAAGAAAAACCTAAAAACAGGATAGACCATGTAGTTTATGATGCATTCAAAGCCTTAAAAAACAAAGACAAAGAAAAATTTGTCAGCTATTTTGATTTAGCGACTATAAATAAACTATCAATTAGTCAGTTTGATTTTTACTTTAATCAGTACATTTTTGCAGTCGATAAATATGAACTACCTGATTACAATACATGGAAAAAAGATAAATCATTCTATTTAGATGATAGTATCAATAAAATAATAAGAGTTGGACTCCCTTTTGTTTCTGGAGCAACGAGAGGACTACCAGAATATACTATAAAAATAAATTACGGAGAAGATTTACTATTAAGAGGCTTTCTATTAAACAAAACACCAACCGCTGAAGATATATCTGACAGAGAATTCCCCCATAAGATAGATAAATTTGAATTCACTACCTCTAATTTAATCTCCATAAGATTATACTATTTACCTGGTCAAAACCCTCCTCATGAAAATACAAAATCCATAGAATTTACAGATAAAACGCTCTCTGAAAATATTATCGACGATTTCAAGCCAATATTTATTCGACTAAATAAATCAAAAATTGAAGAAGCAACGAAAATTTCTATCACAGAAGAACTTAATACCAACGACCTAAAAGCCATTCTTTTCACCTTTAAAGATGGGAATGAATCCTTTACATTAAACATTATTAATTCTGCTGATCAGGCTAAATATCTAGAAGTAAATCATTTTTACATCATAAATGCTGCCTATAAATATGAATTATCAGAAGTTGACAAAACTGAGCTTACCTCAATCCTTAACTCTTATATAAAAAATATATAAAATAAACGTGTGGACAAAAACAAACAAGCTGTAGAAATATTCAATAAGCTAGCGCAAGGCTATCAGGATAAATTTATGGATGTAAGTTTATACCATGATAGTTTTGATGTGTTTTGTAGTCATATAAAAAAAGAAAACCCAAGTGTATTAGAATTAGCTTGTGGTCCTGGTAACATTACGCAATACTTACTAAAAAAACGTCCCGATTTAAATATCTTAGGAACTGATTTAGCGCCGAATATGATTGAGTTGGCAAAAATCAATAATCCTCAAGCTAGTTTTCAGTTATTGGATTCGAGAGCTATTACCAACTTAAATAAAACGTATGACGCCATAATGTGTGGCTTTTGCTTACCATACTTATCTAAAGAAGAAGCCATTCAATTAATTGCTGATGCTGCAAAAATTTTAGCAAAGGATGGTGTGATATACATTAGCACCATGGAAGATGATTACAGCAAATCAGAATTCAAAAAAGGCAGTAGTGGCGACGAACTATTTATGTACTTTCATGAAGGAGATTATTTAAGAGAAGCATTATACAGCAGCGGATTCAAAACCATTGATTTAAAACGTCAAAATTACCCTACGACTGATGGTTCAAAAGTCATTGATTTAATTATCATTGCTCAAAAATAAATTAATTCAATTTTTGGAATATAAATGTAACTGTCCAGATAGCATAAGAATAACAGATTAACACAGATAAAAATCAGTGGATATCCGCAGCATCTGCCTAATCCGTGTTCCAATTTTTAATACTCACTCAATTTCTTATCATAGGTCAAGAGCCAGAAAGTTTTCTATCTATACCTTTGACCTATAAAACAATAATAACTATGGACAGAAAAGAATTCTTAAAAAAAGGCCTACTAGGAACAGGAATGTTTGTTGCCTCTTCCGCTCTGGGTAATATTATAAAAAACGATATCGACGAACTAAAAGAATTAGAAGTAATAGGATTTAATCACATACCAAATACAACATCAACAATTATGAAAAACACCATCTTACATAAAGCAGATACTTGTGGTGATGCTAACCACGGTTGGTTACACAGTAAACACAGTTTTAGTTTTGCAAACTATTATAATCCAGAAAGAATGCATTTTGGTGTATTACGTGTTTTAAACGATGATACAGTGGCAGCAGGCATGGGTTTTGGAACGCACCCTCACGATAATATGGAAATTATTAGTATTCCCTTAGAAGGTGACTTAGAGCACAAAGATAGTATGGGAAACACAACTGTTATTAAAAATGGCGACATACAAGTGATGAGCGCAGGAACAGGGATTCAACATAGCGAATACAATAAAAATAAAGACTCTCAAGTAAAATTTTTACAAATATGGGTATTCCCAAATAAAAAAAATGTGACACCTCGTTACGATCAAATTACCTTAAAATTAGAAGACAGACATAATAAATTACAACAAATTTTATCGCCTAATGCAAATGATGCTGGTGTGTGGATTCACCAAAACGCTTGGTTTCACTTAGGAAAATTTGATAAAGGCATCAGTACCGACTATACCATCAAAGGAAAAGGAAACGGTTTATACATTTTTAATTTAAGTGGTACTTTAATGGTAAACGACCAAGTAGTAAATACCAGAGATGGCTTTGGCGTTTGGGATATTGATAAAGTAACGTTAAAAGCTGATAGCGATTCGGAGTTCTTAATTATGGAAGTCCCAATGACGGTTTAATTATAACAAAATCCCTCCGCGTTCTTTGCGAAAACACTTTGCGAACTCTGCGGTTAAATAAAAAACAAAAAAAAAACAAATAAACATGAGCACAACTAAATGGGCATTAGACCCAACACACAGCGAAATTAATTTCAAAATTAAACACATGATGATTTCAAACGTTACAGGAAGTTTTACCAATTTTAATGTGACTGCAGAAACTGATGGGGATAATTTTGCAAACTCAAAAGTATCGTTTACAACTGAGTGGAATGCGGCTACTGAAGCTGGTGGCTTATTAGTAGGCGAAGATTTAAAAGTACAAGCTGAAATTCAATTAGTAAAACAAGCTTAAACATTATTAACTTTACCAAAAGGAGAAGGTATTTACTTTCTCCTTTTGTATTTATATAACTTATTTTTAAATTTAATAAATTCTAAAACCTACTAATGAAACCTCCTAAAAAATGGAAAATGGCGGTGGTAATTTGGCTAGCCATTTACCCGCTCATCACCCTAATATTTGCATTATTGGGTAAACAATTAATCTTAATTGAGCCATTGCCTTTACGCACACTCATAATTACTTTAATTGCGGTACCAACCATGGTATTTATTTTAATACCTACTTTACAAAAACTATTACATAATTGGTTATTTAAATAAATGGTAAAAGCACTCATACATAAAGCGCATTACGCTACTCAAATTTCATCAGCTACTAATACTTTAATAGCCGATGAACCTACCTCTCATGGAGGAACGGGAAAAGGATTTGCTCCGATGGAATTACTAGCTTCCTCTTTGGCCGCATGCACAAGTATTACTTTACGCATGTATGCCGATAGAAAAGAATGGGACTTAGAAAGCATTGAAGTAATGGTTGATATTGAACGAAACAATGATATATCAACCTTTAAAAGAACCATTGATTTAAAAGGAAATTTACTGAAGAACAAACCCATAAATTATTAGACATAGCCAATCATTGTCCTATTCACAAAATACTCAATAGCTCCATTTCAATTCACACCACATTATCATGACAGAGATCACAAAAAAATATAGTAATGAGGATATTACTATTGTATGGAAACCATCGGTTTGCATACATTCCACTTTATGCTGGAAAGGCGAAAAAGGATTAAAACAAGTATTTAATCCTTCTGAAAAACCTTGGATAAAACCAGAAGGTGCAACAACAAATGAAATCATTGAACGCGTAAATAATTGTCCATCGAATGCCATTAGCTTTATTATAATAATGAGCAAAACAAAACTACTGAAACTCAAGCAGAGAGCATTGTAGAAGCCATGCCAAACGGGCCACTATTAGTTTATGGTAACATTACTGTAAAACATAGCGATGGTGAAACCGTTCAAAAAAATAAAGTCACTGCTTTTTGCAGATGCGGTGCTTCATCCAATAAACCGTATTGCGATGGCACACATACCAAAAATGGTTTTGTGGGATAAAAAAATAAATGTAATTTACATCAAATAAAAAAACATAATGAGTAAAATCGAAAAAATATTTGAAAACAATAAAACTTGGATTGCCGAAAAATTAGCAGTAGATGAAAACTATTTCGAGAATTTATCGAAAGGACAAAGCCCTGAATTTTTATACATTGGTTGTTCGGATAGCCGTGTAACTGCCGAAGATTTAATGGGTGTGCAACCAGGTGAAGTTTTTATTCATCGTAACATTGCTAACTTGGTAAACAATGTGGATTTAAATGTGATGTCAGTTATAAATTATGCAGTACGTCATTTAAAAGTGAAGCATGTGGTTGTTTGCGGACACTATAATTGCGGAGGCGTAAAAGCAGCTATGCAACCAAAAGATATGGGTATTTTAAATCCTTGGTTACGTAATATCAGAGATGTATATCGCACGCATAAAACAGAGTTAAATGCGATACAAGATGAAGAAAAAAGATATGAACGATTGGTTGAATTAAATGTGCAGGAACAATGCGTTAATCTTATTAAAACCGCAGCCGTGCAAGAAGCTCATAAAGAAAGAGGTTTAATAGTGCATGGTTGGGTATTTGATATCCACACCGGAAAACTCATCGACCTTAAAATTGATTTCCCAAAAATATTAGGTGATATTATGGAGATTTATAACCCCCAAACAGCCCACAAGAAGAGAAAAAAAACAGAGAAAAAGTAAAACGATACCGGCCGCCCAACCAGCGGCCCCCCTTTGTTATTATAAGCGAAAAGGTGTTGATTTCTCAACACCTTTTTTTGTTACAGAACATTACCTACTTCTTAAACTTCCCTTTTAACGCTGCCAAAGCCGACATCATATCATTAGGATCGTAAGAGGCTACTTCTTCTTTTTTAGGTGCTGGCTTATGTGCACTTACCGAAGCTTCACCTTTCATAGATAAAGCAATTCGTTTGCGTTTAACATCACACTCCGTTACATTTACCCACACTTGTTGGCCAACTTTCACAATCATATTTGGATCATCCACAAAAGTATCACTCAATTGAGAAATATGAACTAATCCATCTTGATGTACACCCACATCCACAAATGCACCAAAATTGGTTACGTTAGTCACAATACCTGGCAAACGCATCCCTTCTCTTAAATCTTCAATACTATGCACGTGCTCGTCAAAACTAAAGACTTCAAACGATTTACGAGGATCGCGTCCTGGTTTCTCCAACTCACTCATAATATCTTTCAACGTTGGCAAACCAATAGCGTCCGTTACGTAAGACATTAAATTAATTTTTTTACGCAAGTCTTTATCATTAATTAAATCATCAATGCTACAATTTAAATCGCTTGCCATTTTTTCTACAATATGATATGCCTCTGGATGCACAGCACTTTTATCTAATGGATGAATACCATCTCTGATGCGCAAGAAACCTGAACATTGTTCAAACACTTTATCGCCCATACGATTTACTTTTAATAACTCTTTACGCGATTTAAAAGCCCCGTGTTCATTTCTATAATCTACAATATTTTTCGCTAAACCTTCACCAATACCCGATACGTATGATAGTAATTGTTTAGATGCTGTATTTAACTCAACCCCTACTCCATTTACACAACTCATCACTACTGAATCTAATTTATTTTTTAACGCTACTTGATCCACATCATGCTGATACTGACCAACACCAATGGATTTAGCATCTAACTTTACTAATTCCGCCAATGGATCTGCTAAACGGCGACCAATAGAAACTGCTCCACGCACGGTTAAATCATATTCAGGAAATTCTTCACGCGCTACATCTGATGCTGAGTAAATAGAAGCGCCTGCTTCACTTACCATAATCACAGGAATTGTTTTAGGTAATACTTCAATGCTTCTAATAAATTGTTCTGTTTCTCTTGATGCTGTTCCGTTACCAATAGCAATAGCTTCTAACTCATGTTTAGCGCACATTGCCATAACCACATGTTGCGAATCCATCACACGGCGTTGAGGCTCGTGAGGATAAATAACCGTTTCTTCTAGTAATTTACCTTGGGCATCTAAGGCAACAACTTTACAACCTGTTCTAAATCCAGGGTCGATGGCTAAAATAGATTTTTGTCCTAATGGCGATGCTAATAATAACTCACGTAAATTATCGGCAAATACTTGTATGGCTTTTTCATCTGCTATTTGTTTAGTAAACAAACGCATCTCTGCTTCAATACTTGGTTGTAACAAACGCTTATAACCATCTTCAATTGCTAAAGTAATTTGTTCAGCACATTCGTTACGTGATTTAATAAATTGTTTTTTGATTTGTTCATGCGCTTGTTCATCGTCAATGATAATATCTAAAATCAAAAAATCTTCTTTTTCTCCACGGCGCATCGCTAACATACGGTGGCTTGGGCAAGACATTAATGGTTCTTCCCATTCAAAATAATCCTCAAACTTTTGTCCTTCTTCTTCTTTTCCTCTGATAACTTTTGTTTTAATGATAGCCGATTTTTTAAATAGCACACGCATACCTTCACGCACCACGGCATCTTCACTAATAATCTCTGCAATTATATCTCTTGCACCAGCTAAAGCGTCATCAGGATGTTCAACACCTAATTCTTTATTCACAAATTTTAAAACTTCAGGAAATAACTCTTTCGTTTCATGCGCTAAAATTAATTGTGCCAAAGGTTCTAATCCTTTTTCACGAGCAGCAGTTGCTTTGGTACGACGTTTAGGTTTGTATGGTAAATACAAATCTTCTAAGGTCGAAAGCGTTTCGGCTGCTAAAATTTTATCTGATAATTCTTGTGTTAATTTCCCTTGGCCTTCAATCGATTTTAAAATAGCCTCACGACGTTGTTCTAATTGACGTAATCGTTCAATCTCATTTTTAATGGTGATTACTTGAACTTCATCCAAACTACCTGTAACCTCTTTACGGTAACGAGAGATAAATGGAACGGTGGCACCTTCATCTAATAATTCAACAGTGGATTTAACTTGCTTCGCATCAACTTTTAACTCAGCAGCAATTTTAAAAAATAAAGAAGTATCGGTCATTGTGTTTCTTGTTTAAAGTTTCATTGTTTCTAATTTTATAAAACAGTGTTAAACAAATATAACTCGATAAAAGTGCCGAAAGTGTTGGATTTATTAACAAATTGAATTTTCTATGACAAGCTTAAATCACTCTAAACTAAACACTTAATAATTACCAATGTTGAAAAAATAAATGCTTAGTTATTCGATTCAAAACTTCAACTTCTGGCAAGTGGGCTAAATAAATACACCGAGCCTGTACTAATTTCTTTACAACGGTAACGTTTACGAAGCTTCTCTCCTTTCTCAAAAATACGAGAACCATTATATAAAAAATGTGTACGATAAGGCAAATGCTCTAATAGAATTAAATGTCCGTTAGTTTCGTGCGTATCATATAATTTTAAAGTACGCATTAAAGTTGCATCGCTGCAACTAGCCGCTGCCGGGTTTTGCAAATATTTACGTAAGGCATACAATACATCTATTGGTAAATTATCTGTACTTAAAAAAGGTGTCATTAAAATTCTAAATGATTCTTTCCATTCTTGTCCGTGAGGCGCAACGGTATTACGATGTTTATTAAACGTATGTAAATGCGCAATTTCGTGAACCAAGGTAATAAAAAACGAGTACTGATTTAAGTTATGATTAATGGTAATAGTATGATTTAATCCATCTCGTGGCGAGGTATAGTCGCCTAATTTCGTACTACGTTCTTTGGTAATTTTTAATTTAAAATCAAATTCAATAATCCAAACAGCAATTTGAACGACGGCAAACTCAGGAATATATTTTCTTAATATTTCCGAATTACGTTGTATTTGTTGCTCGCGGAGACTCATTCTAGAGGCAAGATAAAAGATTAAGCCCTACGATTAAAGATTATTAAATCTTATATCTTTAATCTTACTTCTTTTAATACTTTTTTAAGGTTTGTACTTCGATTTTGATAAAATTTTCTGTGCGTCTTTTTCGTTCATTAAATCTTCAACAGTTATTTCGCTATTATGTTCCATATAGGATTTCACAATTTGTTGACCTAACCACATAGCAACCCTTGGTGGACACTCTTTACTAATGGCTCTTGTAAATGGTCCATCGCTAGTGAATTCAGATACTAATTTTAAATCATTGTCATATAGTTTGTTATCCTTAGCAAAAAAACCCCACACATTTTTTTCATATTTATCTAAATAGTTCATTTGTGCAGTTGTATATCCCATTTTTATAGAATCTTGCACATTAGGCAATAAGCCATCACATACATAAAATAGTTTACCGTAAAAAATCATGTGATTCAATAAATTATTCACAGGATCAGCGTTATCAAATTCGGTAATTACCCAACCGCGAACGGCATCTGATAAAACGTGTTCTTTATTCATCGTACGAGTTCTAAAATTTGGCAGCTGCATCATGCTGTAAAAAGGATTTTTACTTCCTAAATACATATCCAAGCCAATACCTAAAGTAGAATCAACATAAACGACATTATATTGAAAACCACTCATAAAGGTTACAAATTGTTTTGGTGTTTTACGTTTCGGAAAAAAAACTTTAAAGCGTTTAACAGCTTCCGTCATTTCATCTCCTATCAATTCAATATCATTATCAGAGTAAGTTTTATTTAAATCATTGTAGGCGGTTTGAATATCTTTATTTGCAATAAAACGCAACAAAGTTTGAGAATATAATGAATCGATTTTGCCTCCGTTATTAACTATGGAGGAAATATAACGCATATAAAATGTAGAATACTTTTTCTCAAATTCTCCCATTTTTAGCTGACAATTTTCAGGCGTTAAAGAAAACACATCTTTATCTAATCGCTTAAAGGTAATAGGATCCAAAGCAACATTACTAGTATCTACATCTAATTGATTGTGTTTACAGCCTGTCAAAAAATTAACAAATAAAAGGATTGCAAGAAATTTTAAAGTGTAATTCATACCAAAATTTATATTAAATTTACCATGTTAAATTATACAAAAAACAAAACACATGAAAAAGATTTTACTTTTAGTTTCAAGCACTTTATTGTTAGCTAATTCGTTTTTTGCGCAGGAAAGTGATGATGATAAAAAATTTAGATTAGGCTTAAAAGTAGCTGCTCAACCTACTTGGTTTTCATCTAAAGATAATAACACAACAAGATCAAGTACTGGTTTTGGTTTTGGTTTTGGCTTAGCTATGGAATTTAGGCTATCAAAAACGGCCTATTTTGTAACGGGTATTGGTGGTGATTTTGAAAATGGTGGAATTAAATACAAGTACGAGCCTTTAGCGGCAACCCCTTATGACGTAGGATATGTATTGGATGGGTCAAGTGAATTAAAACAGATAAAAGACGGAATGGCATCAACTGATTTATTTCAAGCCGGAGATGTTAGTTATAGTGGGATCACAGAAAGAAAAATCAAAACAACTCACGTTACTATTCCCTTAGCTTTAAAAATGATGACTAAGGAAATTGGCGGTTTTAAATATTTTGGTGTATTTGGTGGAGAAATTGGAGTTCGTATTAAGGCAAGAGCTACAGATAAATATACTAGCAGTACTACTTATGGATCTAACGTAAATAATGGAGCTGGAACAAACTCAAATATTAATATTAACAAAGATGGCTCCTTAATTCCATTAAGGGTTGGTATGAATGTTGGTTTAGGTGCAGAATACCGTTTATCTGGGTCAACTTCTGCATTCTTAAGTATTAACTACTTCCGTTCATTTACTAACCTAATGAAAAAAGAGTCAAAATATATGGCGTACGACAGTAAATCTTATTCTGACGGATCCTTAACTTTTTCATTTTTAAAACAAAATTTATTAATGAATGCCATTAGAATTAACGTTGGTATTTTATTCTAAATAATAATCTATCAATAAAAAATCCCATTAGCCAGCTGGCGGATGGGATTTTTTATTTTTATATTTACCTTATCTATGAAACACAACGACATCATACAACATATTGTTAATTGGCTAAAAACGTATTCTGAGAGTTCAAAAACAGAGGGTTTTGTAATTGGTATCTCAGGCGGCATTGACTCTGCTTTAACATCTACTTTGTGTGCTTTAACTGGCAAAAAAGTAATTTGTTTAAATATGCCCATCCGTCAACATAAAACAGAATACGACAGAGGAAACGAGCATATTGAATGGTTAAAAAGTACATATCCCAATGTTAGCAGCGCTGAAATAAACTTAACCTCCATTTTTGAAGAGATGGAAAACACCTACGATAAAAATATTCAAGATTTTTTAACGATGGCAAATACTAGAGCCAGATTAAGAATGACGACTTTATATGCTTATGCTGGCCACCATAAATTATTAGTAGCAGGTACCGGAAATAAAGTAGAAGATTTTGGGATTGGGTTTTACACAAAATATGGTGATGGTGGTGTTGATGTAAGTCCTATAGCAGATTTAATGAAATCGGAAGTGTATGCTTTAGCTGCAAAAGTAGGTGTGGTTAATTCTATTTTAAATGCAAGGCCAACAGATGGATTATTTGCGGATGGAAGAACAGACGAAGATCAAATTGGTGCAACATACGACGAATTAGAATGGGCTATGTTATATATTGAGAACAAAGAAAGCTACGAATTAAACGAACGACAAAAGTAGCTATGCAAATTTACCAAAGCCGAAATAGAGCCAATAAACATAAAATGGATGCTATACCAGTGTGTTTAATACCAAAAGACTTTTTAAAATAATACCGATGGAAAAGAAATTGTGTTTAGAATGCGGAGAAGCCTTTAACGGAAGAGTTGACAAAAAATTTTGCAGTGATTTATGTCGCAATTCTCACAACAATAAATTAAACAGCGATAGTACCAACTACGTTCGCAACATCACAAACATCTTACGCAAAAACAGAAGAATTATGACGGAGCTTTTGACAGGAGAAACAGCTAAAGTATCTCAACAAAAGTTAATAGATAAAGGCTTTAATTTTAATTACCACACTAATATTACGACAACCAAAGAAGGCAAAAATTATTTCTTTTGTTATGAATTTGGGTACTTACCTATTGAAGGAAATTACTATTTATTAGTAAAGAGGAAGGTTGATGCGTAGTGTTATACTATACTTCTATCAATATCTCTTTGGATTGCACTTACTATGTAAACACAAATAAAAAAACTATTTTAGTTCTTAGTTCATTTTAACGGCGACGCGGATGAAACAGATTCCAAAGATTTACACAGATAGAAAAAAACCGTAACGCTACAGCGTTATCAGTTTTATCCGCCAAATCCGTGTTCCAATTTTTAACAAAAATCATTTCAATGGATTTGTGACATGAAAGATGCATTTTGCTAATAACAATCGAAGTAAACTACAACATTATCTAATCCTCAATCACAATAGAAACCTTATCTACCGGACCATTCATTGGAGGTAATAGTTTGGTTACTTTTACTTTTGTTTCAATCAATTTTGGAAACGCATGAATGATTTTATCATAAATTCGTTTACCTACATGTTCAATTAATTTTGATGGAATAGCCATCTCAACTTTACAAATTTCAAACACGGTGCAGTAATCAATAGTTAAATTTAAATCATCTTTAACGGCCGCTTCATTAAAATCATACACCATGTAAACATCCACAATGTACTCTCCTCCTATTTTTGTTTCTTCAGGTAGGCAACCATGATATGCATATAATCTAATTCCTTCTACGTTGATTTGATTCTTCATAAATTCTATATTTATAATTAAACTGTTATTTCTCCTCGTAAGTTTGTTTCCAATAATTGTTTTGATTTCGAAACAGGTATTTTTTTACCAAGTACGTACATTAATTTTGCAATAGCACTTTCAAAAGTAACATCAAAACCACTGACTACCCCTATTTTCTTCAACTGACTGCTTGTTTCGTACATTCCTTGAATGACTTTACCTTCGGCACATTGAGTGACATTATAGAAAATAACACCTTTATCAATAGCTGTTTTCAAAGCTTGAATAAACCATTCTTCTGTACTTGCATTTCCAGCTCCAAACGTTTCGATTATCACTGCTTTAATACCTTCTGTATTTAAAATTGATAAGGTGATTCTTTTACTTAATCCCGGAAATAGTTTCAATACTGCAATATCATTCTCTAATTGGGTATGAACTGCCAACGCTTTTTTTGATGGTTTTAATAAAGCTGTTTGGTTATATTGTATATTAACGCCTGCCTCTGCTAATGCAGGATAATTAGGAGATTTAAAGGCATCGAAATGTGCTGAATTATATTTATAAGTGCGATTTCCTCTATGTAATTTATATTCAAAATAAATACACACTTCAGTTACAATAGGTTTATTGTTTTTTTGAGCGGCGGCAATTTCAATAGCAGTAATTAAATTTTCTTTTCCATCTGTTCTAATTATTCCAATTGGCAACTGAGAACCTGTTAAAATAACGGGCTTAGCCAAATTCTCTAACATAAAACTCAAAGCACTAGCCGTAAAAGACATTGTATCAGAACCATGCAAAATTACAAAACCATCATACTTTGCATAATTGTCTTTAATAATCGTTGCTAATTCAATCCACACACGTGGATGCATGTTTGAAGAATCAATCGGATGTTTAAAAGAAATAGAAGATAATTCAATATCGAATTTTTCTAACTCAGGAATTTGTTTGGTTAAAGCTTTAAAATTAAAGGGCTTTAATTCGCCTGTTCGAACATCCTGCATCATACCAATGGTGCCGCCTGTATAGATGAGAAGAATAGAAGGTTTTGATTTTGCCATAAAGTAAAAAGCCTAAGAATTTATCTTAGGCTTTAATTAGTCGTTAATTTATTAGAAAGGTAAATCGTCGTTATCAGAGATACTGCTATTAAAAACAGGCGCAGCTGTATTTTCTTGCATTCCAGCATTATTTTGAGCAGGAGCAGAAGATTGTCCAGCGCCAACTTTTTCAATTCTCCATGCTTCTAATGTATTAAAATATTTAATACCTTGAGGTCCATTCCACTCACGTCCACGCAAATTGAATTGTACTTTTATTTCATCACCTTGATTAAAAGAATCAAGCATGGTGCATTTATCTTGAGTTACTTGAAAACTCACAAATTGTGGGTAAGGTGTGCTTAAATCAGTTGCTAATACGAAATCTCTCTTTTGAAATTTGTCACTTACTTTCTGCGTGTCGTACTTTAATTTTAATTGTCCTGTTACTTCCATTGTATATATATTTACGTTATTGATTACAAATTAATGCATTAAAGCAAAATTACAAATTTAGAGGCCAGATTTTAGGAAAACTTAATCACAAAAAAGGCAATGTTTTAACAATTTGACTGTTTGGTAAAATAAAACATTTAGCACTTTAAGTAAATTACACTCTTATTCCAATCAAAAGCACATCATCCACTTGTTCTAAATTGCCTTTCCAAGCTTCAAATCTTTCATTTAAAATCTGCTTTTGCTCATCCATTGGTAATTTATAATTATTAACCAATAATTCTTCTAATGGCTTGTATTTGAATTTTTTTCCTTTTGGTCCACCAAACTGATCAGCATAACCATCCGTTAAAGAATAAACAATATCCCCTTTTTGTAAATCCATTTTTCTCAAAGTAAATGGCTTCATATCACTATGCTTACCAACAGGCATTTTATCGGCAGGACATGAAATTAATTCTCCATTTCTTACAATATAAAAACTGTTATTAGCTGCGGCATATTCCAATACATTATTAGTAAAGCCAAAGGCTGCTAAAATACAATTCATTCCATCTTTCGATTCCTCTTCACTTCCTTCTGGATTCAAAGAAGATATAATTTCTTCTCTGATATGATCCAACACTAAATTAAAACTTACTATTTTTTTCTCAATAATAGATTCATTTAAGTAGGAGATATTAAGCATACTCATAAATGCACCAGGTACACCATGTCCTGTACAATCTGCCGTACATAAATAAAATTTCTCTACATCGCTACCTGGGTGTTGATGAGAAATAGCATAGTAAAAATCTCCACTAACAATATCCTTAGGTTTATAAAGGATAAAGAATTTTTTAGAATCTAAAGTTGTTTCCAAAAAAACATAACAATAGAGATTGGTTTAATGCCAATAAAGACCAATTTTTAATAGAACAACATTATATAGAAGTATTTGCTGATGCTTTATTAATGGAACTTAATACTCACGACGTGATTGAAACGCCAAGCGGTAAAAAGAGTCTGCATCGTATTTACAGAGACACGCGTTTTTCGAAAGAAAAAACACCATACAAAACTAATTGGAGTGGAAGTTTTAGAAGAGCCACAAAATATCGCCGCGGTGGCTATTACTTTCATATTGAAGCGGGGAACAGTTTTATTGCTGGCGGTTTTTGGAGTCCAAATCCCGAAGATTTAAAACGCATAAGAGATGATTTTAATTTTGATGATGCTAACATGCGTAAGATCTTAAAAAGTAAAAACTTCATTTCCACTTTTGGAACCTTACAGGGAGAACAATTAAAAACAACACCTAAAGGGTTTGATGCGGAAAGTAAGGCTATTGACTTATTGCGTTATAAGCAATTTTTACTAATCAGAAAATTTACTGATAACGAAGTGTTGAGTGATGATTTTTTAATGAAGCAAATAAAACATTTAAACACATGCGTCCTTTTTTGATTACATGGTGAGTTTTAACAACAGATCTTAATGGAATTGAGATTTAATCTTATTTCTTTATAGTCAACTTTTCTATCTCAGCCAACTTATTAGTTGCAGCGGGGTCATTAGGTTTTTGTTTTAATGCTTCTTCGTACATTGGTTTTGCCTCTGAGTAACGTTTCATTTTAAATAATTCATCGGCACGTTTAATGGTTGCTTTATATTTATCTGCGCCTAGTGCTTGAGGGATGCTATATTTTGCATCTCCACTCCCTACTCCTGCAGAACCAGGTTCAGAAGAACTTGTGCTACTTGGAACAATTGCTCCTGTAGTTTCCTTTGCTGGAGCAGTTGTTTTTTCTTTTACAGGTTCTTTAGGGGTTTCTTTAGTTTTGGTGACTTTACTTTGAGCTGCCTTCTCAGCTGCCTTAGTGGAAGCTTCTTTTGCAATCTTATCGGCCTCTAGTTTTTCTTTAGCTAATTTATCTTTTTGTGCTTTTTCTGACTCAGCTTTAGTTGCTTTAGCCGCTGCTTCTTGTGCAATCTTATCTTTAGCTAACTTATCAGTTTCTAGTTTTTCTTGTGCTGCTTTTTCTTTAGCTAAACGCTCAGTTTCTGCTTTTTCAGCTGCCAATTTAGCTTTTTGAGCTTTCTCAGCCTCTGCTTGAGCAGCTTTATTTGCTGCTTCTTGAGCGACTTTATCTTTTGCTAACTTATCTGCTTCTAATTTTTCTTGTATTGCTTTCTCTTTGGCTAATCTCTCCGCTTCTAATTTTTCAGCTGCTAATTTAGCTTCGTCTGCTGCTTTTTTTTCTGCTAACTCTTTTTGCTTTAAGCAGTCACCTACTTTTGGCAATTGCTCGCTTGGATAACGTTCACCTGGAATAATGGTTATTGCTTTTTCATAACTTGCTTTTGCTAAGGGACAATCTCCTTTACTCAATGCAACATCTCCAGTATTATTAGTTGAAGTAAAATTATTCATCAAGACATTTTCAGCCTCTCTAATTTTAGTAAGCTCTGCTAACATTTGATTTGTATAGCCTTCTTCGTCATCAAATTTTTTACCATTAGGCGTATAAACAATTCTTGCGAGAGGTTGCTGTAAAACAGAATAATTGATAGAAGGAAAAGCTTTCGCCATAATAACACCTTCAATTCCAAATGTTGGCTTATAATTATCTTTTGCTAGTTCTTCGGGAACATTCATAGTTGAAATTGCAAACTTTTTGGGATTACATCCAGAATAAGAAATTGTTAAAATGTAATCTCCATTTGCCGGAACATCAATTACAAAATCACCACTTCCATCGCTTTGCATTTGACTAATAGTGGTGGCACCTTTAGAAAGTGTAATGGTTGCTCCAGCTAATTTTTCTTCAGAGATATCAACTTTATTTGTCAATTTAAAAGTACGTAACTCTACAGAACTTCTCAATTTCAGTGTCCATTCTTGTGCATTTAAAATAGTGCAGGAATAAACTAATTAAAAAATATAACGAGCGCCTTTTTATTCATCTAAAGAATTACTTTTTAGTTAATTTTTCTATTTCAGCTAATTTATTTGTTGCATAAGGATCGTTAGCTTTAATTTTTAATGCTTCTTCATAAACTGGTTTTGCTTCAGCATAACGTTTCATCTTAAATAATTCATCACCACGTTTAATACTTTCCCTGTATTTATTTTCACCACCTATAGATTGTAAAACGGCATGCTTAGCGTCTTTCGAGCCAATTTTTCCATCTCCGGCTTCAGCTCCCGTATTAATTGGCGTAATAATTCCAGTTTGATTTTTCGAATTTTCGGCAGCTAATTTTTCACTGGCAATTTTGTCGGCCGCTGCTTTTTCTGCAACTATTTTTTCTTGAGCAGCTTTTT
>JADJFB010000004.1 GCA_016708845.1 Bacteroidota bacterium
GATTAGCAAAAGCATTAACAGGTAAATTTGGAAACATTATCAAAGGTTTTGGAAATGGACTAAGTTCTGTAAAAGACATTGACAAAAAATTTCAATTCATTGCTTTAAGTATTGCTATTTAGGCATCTTATTTTTATAGTTTGTACGCTTGTTTTTTTGCTTTTGCAGGTACATCAGATTTAGGACATTCAGAATGTTTAGTATTATTATTATTTGGAACGTTTGGCGTTGTGTTTTCTCCAGGCGGTTTAGGTGCCTATCCTGCTATTATTACAGCATTGTTAACTGCTACCTATCATGTCGAAATAATATCAGCAGTGGCTTTTCCTTGGATGGCCTGGACATCTCAATTTATTTTGGTGGTTGTTTTAGGAATCATAAGTCTTATTTTATTACCGATCATTAATAAAAATAAAAGTGATGTCGTATCATAAAAAATTATCTGAAAAATTTCATACAAAAGAGTCTTTAAAAACACTTTTAAATCAATGGAATTCTGAAAATAAAGAGTTGGTTTTTACCAACGGTTGTTTTGATATTTTGCATCGTGGCCACGTAGAATATTTATGTCACGCTCGTGATTTGGGAGATAAATTGATTTTAGGATTAAATACAGATGCTTCAGTTAAGCGTTTGGGTAAATCGCCTGAAAGACCAATCAATTCAGAAAATACTCGTGCCATTATTTTAGCTGCCTTAGAATGTGTAGACGCAATTATTTTATTTGATGAAGATACTCCTCTTGAATTAATTGATTTTGTGCAACCAGATATTTTAGTAAAAGGAAGCGACTATAAAGCTGAAGATATTGTAGGCTACGATATTGTAAAAGCCAAAGGTGGAAAAGTAATGACCATTCAATTAGTGGATGGTTTTTCTACCACAAAATTGATCGAAAAAATGAAGTCCTAGTTACTTTATATTGAGTGAAACTGCTCTTTCAATTATTTAGGAAACTGATTTTTGTAGTTTTTTGGTATATTTTTGAAATTCAATCAAATCTATACTATGAAAAAATCAATACGTATTATTTTTCTGTTAAGCCTTTTAATTTCATTTTCACAACTATTAAAAGCAAGTCACGGTTTACCTCTTGTAAATGCTACATATACTGTGGGGACAGCAGGCATTACAGTTACAGCTTTTTCAGACGCTGCTACCTGTGGTAGTGGTCCGTTTTGGATGCAAACAAAGGTTTCTTGTAACCCTTTAGCATTTTCAAATACTCCTCCAGATTTATGTATCAAAACCTTTTTACAAAATTGGACGGGTACTGGAGTTAATTATAATTCATTTCCTTGGTATAACACTTTGTTAAATGTTCCAAATTACAATTTAGCATCAAGTTGGCCCGACCAATGTGCCTTAGAACCATATCATACAACGTATATTCCTTTCACGGATTTATGTCCAGGTAAAGTGTATTATTTTTCTTGCAGAGAGATTGTTACTGGAGGCTTCGGTTCTCCTGGGCCTTTTGGACCAGTAGTTTCGTTTACCGTTCCAGGCACACCTGTTCCTGAAGTGCCAGGTTTTATTTCTTCTAATCCCGTTACATCGTTATCAAATCCATCTTGCGGTGGCCCAGTGCTGCTCACCTTTACTCCACCCCAAGGTTGTAGTCCTTTAAAAAGTTTAATTCCAGGTTGTGCCACCTGTGATTCCATAATCTGGCGGGACCCTAGTGGGGTCATTGCCGTCAATACATTAACCGTCTTAGTAAATCCAACTTCAACAACAACCTACACTTTGTCTTTTGATACCTGCAGCGCCGTTGCTAAAGAAGGATGTGGCATTCCTTACAATCCTAACATAACAGTTTTTGTAACCAACACTAATGCTTTGTTTGCTGGTCCGCCAACGCTTTGCGCAGGCTCAACTGCTAATTATATGGCAGTATCACCATCCTTAAATGATATTTGGACAGTGAGTCCTACAACGAGTGTAACGCCAGCCTTTGGCTCGGGACCAATGTTTTCTCCAATTTTGATAATCCAGGAGTTTACGTCGTTACCCATCAATCTATGAATGGATCTTGTATGGCTGTACATAGCGAAACTATTAATATTACTCCAGGCATTACTTCCTCACTATCAACCTCTGGTGGAGGTTGTGCTGGTCCAAGTGGGTTTGGAACAGCCACTGTTTCAGTTTCTTCATCAACCGTTGGTTTAACTTATTCTTGGGCGCCAACAGGTAACACAAGTAATATTCAAACTAATATTCCATTCAATACCACCTATTCAGTTACGATGTCAAATGGTGGATGTGTAGTTACTAAAACTGTTCAAATAGCTAACAATCCACCACCAAGTATTACTTCTTTTAGTGTAACTTCTCCATTATGTAATGGGCAATCAAACGGTGTGGTAGTTGCAAATTTAACTAGCGGAAATCCTCCATTTAGTTTTACTTGGTCGCCAACTATTACACAAACAACACAAACTGTAACAGGAGTAGGTGTTGGTACTTATTCGGTATTAGTGTTAGATAATAATGGTTGTTCTACAACGAGTGTTGTAACTGTATCAGAGCCAACGGTATTAACTTTAACGACATCTTCAAATGCTACTATTTGTTCTGGAAATTCAACAAACTTATCTGCTTCTGCATCAGGAGGAACGCCTGCGTATTCATACACATGGAATCCAGGTAATTTAAGCGGGTCGAATGCAATAGTTACACCAACAACAAGCACAATACACTTGTACAGTTCTTGATTTAAATGGTTGTATTCAAACACAAACAGTTTCAATTTGGTATCCTCCTCTGTTGCAATGTGTGTAGGAGATTCTTTGATTTTAGTTCCAACAATAACTAGCCCAGGAAATGGCGGGCCATATACTTATTCTTGGAGCAATGGTGCAACAACACCAACTGTTATGGTTTATGGATCAGTACCAACAAGTACAAATTATGTTTTAACAGTATCAGATGGCTGTACTTTACCATCGGCAACAGCTGTGTTTACAGTAGCTAGCAATCCTCCACCTGTAGTTAATATAGTGGCTGATTCGTTAATTGGAAACGCACCTTTAACCGTTAATTTTGCTGATTTAGGAAGCGGCGGTAATACTTTTAATTGGAATTTTGGAAACGGCAGCACGTCTTCTTCACAAAATCCTACGCCACAAACCTATCAAATAGGTGGTACTTACCAAGTAATATTTACATCTACAAGTTCTACAGGCTGTGTTGCTCGCGACACTTTATCAATTGTAGTGATTGATTTAATTCCTGAGATTATAGTGCCAAATGTATTTACACCAAATGGAGATAAAGCCAATGATTTCTTTGCGGTTAAAGGAACAAACATTACATCTTTCGAGTGTTCAGTATTTAACAGATGGGGTAAATTAGTATTTAAATCTTCGGATATTTCAAATCCTTGGGATGGTAAAGTTAATGGATCTCCTGCGGATGATGGAACGTATTTTTATATCATTAGAGCCTCTGGAGCTGTTGGCGAAGAGATTAAAAACCAAGGTTATGTAACGTTGTTTAGATAATTGAAATGATACAATTAAAAAGGCTTTCAGAGAAATTTGAAAGCCTTTTTTGTTTTATGAACACTTTTACCCGTTAATATCTTAATGCTTAGCATAAAGCAAATCAGGCTAAATAACCTATTTTTGTAAATTAAATTACAAACTTGTCGAACCCACTTAAAAAATTAGCATCGCAAACCGCCGTTTATGGTTTAGGAAGTGTTCTTCCTCGTGTGATTACTTTTTTATATTCTTTTGTATTAACCTACATTTTTGAGCAGCCCTCTCAATTATCTGCTAACACAGAGTTTTACGCTTATATTAGTTTTTTAAACATCTTATTTACCTATGGTTTGGAAACGGCTTTCTTTCATTTTTCAAATAAAATAGATGATAAATCTCGAGTTTATTCAACCGCCATCATCTCTATTTTTGGAAGTAGCATAGGATTATCCCTATTGTTTATTTTGTTTTCTGGTTCTATAGCTGATTTTATAAAAGAACCCGACCATGTTAACTATATAATTTGGTGTGTATTAATTGTGGCTACGGATGCCATGATGGCTATTCCTTTTGCGCGTTTACGATTAAATAATCAAGCAAGGAAATTTGGAATGCTCAAATTATTAAATGTGTTTGTGTTTATCTTAATCTGTATTTTTTATTTCAACATCTGTAAGCCTGCATATTTTAATGAACCAGATTCTGCTTTTGCAAAATTTTACAATCCAGAAGTAGGAGTAGGCTACATGTTTTTAGCCGGGTTGTTAGCTAATTTGGTGAGCTTGTTATTTTTAACAAAAGAATTTATCGGAATTCAATATGTGTTTGATAAAGAGTTATGGAAACAAATGCTGAGGTATGCGTGGCCCTTATTAATATTAGGTTTTGCAGGTATGATTAACGAAACCTTTGACCGATTTATTTTAAAGTATTTGCTTCCCGAAGATGTTGCAAAAACACAATTAGGTATTTATGGTGCTTGTTATCGTATTGCTATGTTCATGACCATTTTTACAACCGCTTTTAAATACGCTGCAGAACCATTCTTTTTTAATCATGCCAAAAGTCAAGATTCAAAAAAATTAAACGCGATGGTGATGAAGTACTATGTGTTATTTTGTTTGTTTTTGTTTTTAGGAACCATGATGAATTTACCTTGGCTGCAAAAAGTAGTGAGCGAAAATTACAGGTCAGGCTTAGGCGTTGTGCCTATTTTATTACTAGCTAATTTGTGTGTGGGTGTTTATTGGAATTTGTCTATTTGGTTTAAACTAACGGGGCAAACAAAATTTGGTGCCATCATAACCGTTATGGGAGCAGTAATTACTTTAGTGATTAATTTTGTGGGCATTCCTAAATTTGGTTACATGGCTTGTGCTTGGGCTACATTAGCATCATACGGCGCAATGATGGTTGCTTCGTATTTATTAGGACAAAAGCATTATCCCATAAAATATAATCTGCGAAGTATTTTTGTATTCACCTTTTTAGCCCTTGGTTTTTATTTTATTTCAACGATTTATTCATCTATGGAAAATATCTACATAAAGGTAATATTGAATAATATTTTATTGGCTTTATTTGCCTTGATATTTTATAAATTAGAATTTGATAATTTAAAGAAATTAAAACATTTAGAATCATGATCATAAGAGTTGTAAACCAATCCAAACACGAATTGCCTCAATACGCTACGGAATTATCTGCAGGATTAGATTTAAGAGCGAACATTGATTCCCCAATTGAATTAAAGCCTTTAGAAAGAACTTTAGTGCCAACCGGTTTATTTATCGAATTGCATAAAGGTTACGAAGCTCAAATTCGTCCGAGAAGTGGTTTAGCATTTAAAAATGGCATTACCGTTTTAAATTCTCCTGGCACTATTGATGCTGATTATCGTGGAGAAATAAAAGTGCTATTGGTAAATTTATCTAACACACCATTTATGATTAATGATGGTGAGCGTGTTGCCCAAATGGTTATTGCAAAACATGAACAAATCACTTGGGAACAAACTTCGTCGTTAGATGAAACCGAAAGAGGTGCTGGTGGTTTTGGGCATACGGGTACTAAATAATTTTTAGTTTTTAAGCTTTCAATAATCCCTTAAAAAAACCTTGATTTTTGTGATTTTATGTGCTATCTTGTAGTAAATAAATTACAAGCTCATGACTATAAAATTACAAAAAATTGTTTTCGCGTTTTTTGCTACAACTATTTCACTATGCCTTTCGGCTCAAAATGAATTATGGGTAAAAACGTCTCCCGAAAAATACAGCAACGATCCTAAGGCTCGCAGAAATGCGATCCCAGATAAAGCAGAGTATTATCAGTTAGATTTAAATCTGCTAAAAACTAAATTAGTTGGCGCTCCAGTAAGAGGGCAGTTTACAGGCCAATCTAATTTAATTATTAGTTTTCCAAATGCTTATGGTGAGTTAGAACAATTCCGTGTGATGGAATCACCTATCATGCATCCAATTTTGGCTGCGAAATACCCTATGATAAAAACGTATGCAGCACAAGGTATCGATGATCCAACAGCGACGATGCGTTTTAGTATCACGCAATTTGGCTTACACACCATGGTTTTATCGGGTTTACATAGCGCTAATTATATTGATCCTTATACAACTACATCAAATGTGTATATGGTGTATGATAAAAAATCCTTAGGCGCTAACACACAAAATTTTTCTTGTTTAACTGATGAAGAGGTGAAGTTACCTTCTCTCACAAATGATGTGGCAAAAGTATTAAACATCGACGATCAAAAATTAAGAACGTATAGATTAGCGCAATCTTGCAATGCGGAGTATGGAAATATTTTTGCAGGAACAGGAACTTTAGCACAACAAAAAGCCAATATCCAAGCGCAAATGGTTTTAACGATTAATCGTGTAAATGGTGTTTACGAGAGAGATTTATCCATCACCATGGAGTTTGTACCTAATAACGATTTAATTATTTATTGCGGAAGTACAACTACTGATCCTTGGAGTAATGAATGGAATACAAAAACAGCACAAACGATTGATGCGGCTATTGGCGTAGCAAATTATGATATTGGACATAATTTTAACACAACAGGTGGTGGTAACGCTGGTTGTCTTGCCTGTGTATGTTTAAGTACAAGCCAAACTGGTACACACAAAGGACGTGGTTATACTGGAAGTACAAACCCAACGGGCGACCCATTTGATATTGATTACGTAGCACACGAAATGGGACATCAATATGGTGGTTATCACGTGATGAATACATGTAGCAGAAGCGGAAATGGCTCTACCGAAGTTGAACCAGCAAGTGGAAGTTCCATTATGGGTTATGCTGGTATTTGTGGAACAAACGTTCAAAACCAAAGCCATGATGATTTTAATTATGTAAATATTAGAGACATTAGCACAAATGTAAAAACTGGAAACAGCAGTACATGCGCTCAAATTACAACCTTAACAAATAATCCTCCAACTGCTAGTGCAGGGAATGATTATATAATTCCAAAAAGTACCGCATATATTTTAGAAGGAACTGGTAATGACCCAGATGGAAATGCGTCATTAACGTATAACTGGAGTCAAAATGACCCAGCTCAATCCCCAGGAAATGCAGCGCCATTATCAACCTATGCGGTAGGACCGTTATATCGTGCTCTTCCTCCATCAGTTTCTCCTAACAGATGGATGCCAGCTATTGCTACTGTATTATCTAATACCTTGGCTTCTACTTGGGAAGTAACACCTTCTGTTGCTCGTACTATGAATTTCTCTTTTATTGTTAGAGATAACGATGTTAATGGCGGACAAACTGCTTCTGATTTAATGTTAGTAACGGTTGATGGTGGGTCAGGTCCATTTGTTGTGACCTCTCAAGGTACAGCTACTACATGGAATTCGGGAGCTAACGAAACCATTACGTGGAATGTAGCTAATACAACAGCAGCGCCAGTTAATGCCGCTAATGTCAATATTTATATGTCTACTGATGGTGGTTACACTTACCCTATCACTTTAGCGACTAACGTTCCTAATAATGGCTCTGCAAGTTATTACCGTGCCAGTTGTTACAACAACTCAGGCACGTGTGATGGTAAGAGGTGCAGGAAATATTTTTTATGACATCAATAATACAAATATTACGATACAAGCATCAGAGTTTGTGATGAATTATAATACACAATCAACAGGTGTTTGTCCTCCAAATAATGCGGTTTATACATTTACCTATAATACGTTTTTAGGATTTAACGAAACAACGGTTTTCTCGGCAACAGGTTTACCAGTTGGTGCAACAGCTGTGTTTAGTCCATCTTCAACATCATCAAACAACACGGTTGTAACTATGACAGTTAGTGGATTAACGGCTGGCATGGCTGGTTCTTATGCTGTTTCGGCAATTGGAACTGCAAGCACCGTTACAAAAACAAATACACTAACATTAAATGTATTGTCTCCTACACCAAATCAAACGTCTTTATCTTCGCCAGCAGATTTAGCAACAGGTGTAACCACTTCTGCTAATTTAAGTTGGGCAGCAGTTGCAGGACCAGGGATTACGTACCAAATTCAAATTGCTACGGATGCTGGATTTACAAACATTGTAGATAACGTTTCTGGATTAACGACTAACTCTTATTCATCATCTTCATTACTTTCTTCAACGACGTACTATTGGAGAGTAATGTCCATGAATGCTTGTGGTTCATCGGCTTATTCTACACCATTTTCATTTACGACTAATTCTTGTAATATGTTAACCAGTGTGAATGTACCAGTTACGATTTCAGCAACAGGTACGCCAACGGTGACTTCTACTTTAACCGTAAGTACAACAGGTACTATTACAGATGTAAATGTAGTTGGTTTAAATGGAACGCATTCATATATGAGCGACTTAGCGTTTACATTAAAAAGCCCAGCAGGAACTAGCGTGGTTTTATTTTCAGGAATTTGTACAAGTCAAAATGATTTTAATTTAAGTTTAGATGATGCAGCCGCTGCTGGCGCAATTCCTTGTCCTCCAACCACTGGAGGCACTTATCAATCTCAAGCAGCATTAAGTGCTTTTAATGGGCAGTTAGCTGCTGGAGTTTGGACATTGACTGTTGTGGATGATGCCAATCAGGATGGCGGTGCCTTAGCAGGCTGGGGATTATCTATCTGTACCAATGTAGTCACAGGAATTAATCAAAACACTTTCGAAAACATCACTACTATTTATCCTAACCCAACTAGTGGCATATTTAATTTATATATTGGCTCACAAATAGAAGAACAGTTTACGTATAAAGTAACTAATAGTTTAGGACAGTTAATTGTATCAGAAAAAATGGACGCTAATAACACGCAAAACATTGATTTATCAGGCAATAGTGCCGGAGTTTATTTTGTGACCATACAAGGTGCAAACGGCATTAAAACTGAAAAAATTATTTTGCAGAAGTAATATCAATCTCGATGTGACACAAAAAAGGAGCTATCAAACAATAGCTCCTTTTTTTAATTAAAACAAGTTATTTAAAAATAACGATGTCCAATTAAATAATTAGTTACATAATCATGCACACCGTCTTCTAAGCTAGTAAATGGTTTTTTGTAACCTTGTGCAATCAATTTATTCATGTTAGCTTCCGTAAAGTATTGATATTTATCTCTAATATCTATGGGTGTATCAATAAATTCAATGTTTGGTTCTTTACCAAGAGCTTGAAAGGTTGCTTTTGCTAAATCCAAAAAAGGACGAGCCTTTCCACTTCCTAAATTATAAATGCCATTTTTTAATGGTGTTTCATAAGCAAAATATAATACATCAATTAAATCTTTTACATACACAAAGTCGCGTAATTGTCCGCCATCTGTATAATTAGGATTATGAGAACGGAATAATTTCACCTGTCCTTTTTCGTTGATTTGATTAAAGGAATGAAAAATCACAGAAGCCATGCGTCCTTTATGAAATTCATTTGGCCCGTACACATTAAAAAACTTAAAGCCCGACCATTTTGGAGGACACGTTTTTTGTGCAATAGCCCATTTATCAAAATCGTTTTTACTATCTCCGTAAGGATTTAGTGGTTTTAATAAATTTATTTTTGTTTCGTCGTCATCATAGCCAAACTCCCCTAAACCATAAGTAGCAGCCGAAGAAGCGTATACCATAGGAATAAAATGCTTGGTGCAGGTGTTCCAAATAGATTTAGTGTAATTTAAATTCAATTCGTTAAATAATTCCACATTAAACTCTGTGGTATCTGTGCGAGCTCCAATATGAAACACAAATGTCACTTCTGGAGCGTGTTCTTCAAACCATGTTAAAAATTCGGAACGATCAATTTTTTGCACAAAGTTTTTAGTGTGGTAATTATCAATTTTTTGCTCTTGCGAAAAATCATCCACTAAAATTAAATGCTCTAATCCTTCGTTATTTAATTTGCTAATTAAACAACTTCCTATAAAGCCTGCGGCACCTGTAATGACAATCATTGTATTATTTAATGATGGTTAATTTTTTTGTAACGGTATTATTTTTAAACGACACCTGAACACTGTAGTTTCCAGACGGTAATGCGTTTACATTTAAAATATAATCTACATTGCCAGCCGATACGTTTTTAGTTTCGATGTAAACTAATTCGCCTAAAGTATTGTAAACGTTGATTTTCACAAACTCATCATTTTTTAATGAGAAGTTCAAATGACAAACATCGCTTGTTGGGTTAGGAAATACGTTTAGTTGAATAGCTGTTTTTTCGTGTTCTTTAATTCCAACAATAGCTTCAGGATTGGATGTTAATTTTATTTCTGCAGCGTTTAAGATGGCAATACCATTATAATATGAAGGATCGTATTCTGATATAACGCCTATCAAATAAATATTATCAGCATTGTATCTAAATGCGCTAGTTAAAGAATTTGGGAGAGTATATGAATATGTTTTACTATAATTTTGTCCAATAGTAGAACTATTTGTTGGAATAACCGAAGGATCTCCCATCCAACCATCTATAAATTCGTTAATGACGTGGTTATGTTTATATGAGGCAGCACTCATCACATAATTAGTGCCAATTAAATTTCCATATTGGTAAAATGGTGATGATGGTATATTAAAAGAATTATTGTACTGATTCCATTTATTATCTGTGCTATCACTAAATGAACCATAAACATTATTTTCTTTAACGTATAAGTTAATTCGGTAATCGCCTTTTACATCACCAACAAAATTACTAGATACTGGTGGCATCAATTTGTTAGTTGTTGGATTATAGCTGATATTTGTAATGGTAACGGTAACAGGCACTTTCATTGCTAAACGTTGAGCAATAAAAGTTATTCAATTGTTAAGTCTGGCTTTATTGAAGAAGCAGAAAATAATAACGATCGATTATAGCGTAAAGAAATATCCTGAGTATTCATTAGCTAAAAAATCACCATTAGCTGTCGATATATTATACCATCATTATTGGTAATGCAGTGCAATTACGTTTGTGTTCGTGCTAACAATTGATTTTAAGTTTGTATAACCATCTGGAGTCCAGTAAACTGCTCTACCAATACTTTTTTTGTTGGCGACGACGAAGATACGGTAATAGAACCAGTGATAGTGTCGTTGCTAGCAACTTGATCAGCTTGTGCGTTAATGGCGCTTGTCCAAATTTTAAAATTATTATAAACAGGAACTGAAGAATTATATAATGTAGTAAACGAGATATCTCTGCTTTCCAAATAATTTAACGGTGGGGACAATACCTTTATTTCGGATACCGTTGGCCCATTACCAACTTTATAGTTAATAGTTAGGTTTGTGATGGGAGTATAGCCGTTATTTTTAAACACAGCAGAGAAATCATTATTTATATTAATAGAAGAGTATTTGTATATTTTATGTGACACTGGATTTGCGTCAAACTGTTTACTAATATTTTCTACTTTAATATCATCTAACCATAATTGGTATTTATCGGTGGAATTGTTTTTAAAAGCAATACGAATGGTTTGTCCTGCAAATGCAGCTAATGATAGGCCTCTTGTTTGCCATGTATTAGATTCGGCTGTTTTGCTATATATTAAATTTGTAAAATCACTTAATAGCGGAGTAGGAGCTGTGCTTGTAGTTACATACACTTCGTAACCATCCGCATTATTTACATCTGGCGACATAGATTCCCAAGTTAAAACACTATTGGCAGCAACAGTAATGGTTGGTGTAATTAACCAAGCACTTGCAGTACCTATTGGTTTTAGCCAAGAAGTAGAAACTGCAAAAGTATCTGATGGATTTGTAGACGGTACATAGCTTAACCAAGCTTTTGTTTTTGTCCGTTTGCTCTAAAAGGAAAGTTACCGCTTAAAGTATCAGCAATTAAGTTCCCATTATTGATCGAAAACATGCCTGTAGGAACATCGGCATACAAATATGTTTGCGAAGTATTATTGGTTGCCGTGGTTAAGGCTAAGTTATTAAATCGTTCGTTGTAGATAACTTGAGCAAACGATTGTTGTAAACTCAACGAAAGAAACAATAAGTAAAGTATTTTTTTAAGCATAGTATAAAAATAGTGAGGCCTGACATTTTTGTCAAGCCCCACAAAAATAGGGTTTTTAATTAAAAAATAGCCTTCATGAGCAGTAATTTGGGTAACAGAATGCTATTTTTAGTTAAAATGACTTAAAAACAAAAGGCTTGATGTTTTCACACCAAGCCTTTTATTAAACAATAAAAAAACTAATTTATTTTGCGATCACTAATTTACGGTTAGTTGTTCCGTTGTTAGTAGAGATGTTGATATTATAGATACCAGAAGCCCAATTTTCAGCATTGAAATTCACGACGTGATTTCCAGCAGATAAATTGTTTAAAGTTTCAGTATATACAACTTGACCAACTGTGTTTACAACACTAATAGAAATATTTTCGTTTTGAACTAACTCTAAAGAAAGAGTAGCCGCGTTTTTAGCAGGAGATGGATAAACTGAAATATTAGAAATAGATGAACCTAAATCAGTAATACTAGTTACAGTAGCAGTTTTCCATAAAGCGATATCTTCGCTAGCAAACGCTGCAGATTTAGTATAAACATTAGTTCCTCCAGATGTAATTGTGTAACCACCAGCGCCGAATCCAGCGTTGAATCCATCACCGTAAGAATCAAATTACTGTTTTATAACATGTACCTAGGATTAGCTTTGTATTTAAAGTTACTGCTGGGTGAGTTGTAACACCAGCCGCAGTTAAATCAGGATAAGGTCCGCCAGAAGCTACTACAGTACCAGATACTTCTTCTTTTACTTCCCATGATAACTCAGAACCATATTGATCAGATTTAAAAATCATAGACATGGTAGCAGGAGTATTAGCCACTTTAGTTGTTAAAGGAATTGATTTAACAGCGACGTCATTAACTGCATTTTGATCAGTTGAACCATTAACGCTAGTAATTGCAATATTTAAAGTATTAGTTGCAGATGCAGGAAAGAATATGCTGGCAATGTAATTACAGTTTGTGTAAAAGGAGCTAAGTTACCAGTAAAGTTGTAGTTCATAGTAGTTCCACCGCTTACGGAATAAGAAATTGAAGCAGATGTCATATTTGCACTACCGTTATTTGATAGGTTAAATTTCATTGGTTGTAAGTTACCAGCACAAGTTTCAGCATCAGCCACTAAATTACTTACAGCGCCATCTCTAACATTAGCAACGTTTGTAATTGAAATTGGACCATAAGACCCATTGATTGTTAACGAATTTGTTTGAGTAACAAAAGCTGCTAATTCAATATTTCCTAATAAACAAGGAGTAGTTTTATTAACCGCACCATAAGTAGCAGGAATTGTATAAGTACCAGTAGTTGAGAATGTAGTACCTGAAGTAGTTACAGGAATTGTAATTCCAAAATTACCAGTAGTTAAACCTTTACGTAATACGTGGTTATGATTATACGTTCCATCAGCATTATAGTTTCCTGCATTATATGGAGTTGGAGTACCATAATTAGATTGAATACCTAATACTTTATCTTCTAATAACATTACTGTTAAAGAGTTTGTACCTACAGGGCTGTTAGCTGTATAATATACTTGAGCAGTATAAGTTAATACTCTAGTTGTTGCATCAACAGTTCCTTCAACAGCTACGTTACAATATGCTGATTGGTTTTTAATAGTATTAGCCCAACCTGTCCATGAACCACGTCCACCAGACATAACAGTTCCTGTTAATACTGTTCTGTTAACTGTTCCAGCTGGATAACCAGTAATTCCCATACCTGGCATGGCATCAATGGCAGTTCCCATCGTTGTTTTTAAGTCTTGTTCTCCATTAGCCGCAGTAGCAAAACTACCTGAGTGAATGTTAATTAATACTACTCTTCCTGGGTTATTGTTGTAAATATTATTCGCTACAACATGGCCATCTGGGCAGTATCCGCAGTGAATTCCTGTGAATTCTTCTAAAACGATATTTTTATTAGACGGCGTTGTACTTACCGGTAATTGAGCAAACATAGAACCTGTGGCTCCAGCTGCTAGTAATGTTAGTAATTGTTTTTTCATGATTATGTGTTTGGGTTAGTAGTTATTTATTATTTATTTACGGTGAATTTTTTTACAATTTTATTGTTGCCAGAAGAGATAGTAGCAAAATAAATTCCTGAATTTAAATTCTCAGAATCTAAATGGATAGTATTTTTGCCAGCCGATAATTCAATACTTTTTACTGAAACAATAGAACCTAATGCATTTGTAATACTAATAGAAGCATTGTTAGTGTTAACTTTAGAATTAACGATAATTTGCGCTTTATTTACAGATGGATTAGGGTATACATCAGAAATCGAAGTGAATAAACTACCGTTATCTTTAACAGACGCTAAATTTGGATTGAATTTAAAGATAAAACTAACAGCATCACTTGTGTTATTTACGTCATATACTTCATATTTAACTTCTGAATAACCTTCTGCAACGTTTTCATCATAATAAAACGATTGAGGAGCATAAGTTTGGCCAGCCGTTAATGTTACATAGTTTGCTAATGGAGTTACTGTAGTCGTTGTTGGGAAACATTGTCCTCCCCAGCAAAAATAAATGTCAGCTCCAGCATTGGTAACTAATTCGGTTTTTTTAACTGCATAAGTTACAGAAGACGAACTAATGTTTTTTAATTGAATATAAACATGACTTTGTCCACCAGTTGCAACGTCCTCCAAAAAAACAATATTATTAGTTATTGGAGTGCCAGTTGAGTTATTAGTTAACTGTATGGATGTTTGCGCATTTAAATTGGATAATCCAATAAATAAGGTTGATGCTATAAGTAAAAGTTTTTTCATGCGTATAGGGTTTATCTGATTATTAATTAATTCTTAATACAATATTATGAAACTAAAACCTAAAATAATAATGCTATTTGATAATAAATGGTATTCCTAACTCTGTTTAGTTTGATTAAAAAAAGCATTAAAAACGCTCAAAATAGCAGTAAAATGGCCACTCAATAAAATATAAAAGGCTTTTAGAGCAAAGGATAACAAAGAGAATCTGATATTGTTAAATATTGAGTAATTTATTGGATTCCTAGAAAGGGGCTTTTTCTATTTTTTATAGAAATTCATTTCATCCAAATATTGCCAAACTGCTTGCGGCACAAAGAAAGAGACGTTTTTTTTGTCTTTTATCGCTTGTCTAATCATGGTAGAGGAAACTTCCATTAAAGGAGCCTCTGTCATAATAACGTTTGGATGCGTTTTTAAGTCTCCTGAATTTGAATTTGGCCTAGGGTACACATATAGTTTGTGGTTTTTCAGGATTTCCTCGTAGTTTTTCCATTTAGTAAAAGACTGTAAATTGTCTTCGCCCATAATTAATGAAAATTCATGTTTTGGGTATTTCTCTTTTAAATGAGCCAATGTATTAATGGTATACGAAGGTTGAGTGAGCCCAAATTCAATATTACTGCTTTTTAGTTTATTAGTGTCGCCAATAGCTAAATTAACCATGTGTAAGCGTTGATTTTGGTTTAAAAGAGATGATTTTTCTTTTAATGGATTGTGCGGAGATACTACAAACCAAACCTGCTCCAAATCAGTAAATGAAGCCATATAGTTTGCTAGCACCATGTGTCCCACATGAACTGGATTAAAAGACCCAAAAAACAAACCAATATGCATAAAACAAAATTAAACATCATTTTCGATTTATTGTGCATTTTTTAATCAGCTAAATATGTAAATTAGCCTGTGCTTTTTAAGAACCTTGTAGGGCAAACACCCGTTAAACAAAAATTACTAAACATGTTGCAGGATGGTCGTGTGCCGCATGCTTTAATGTTTACTGGCCCCGAAGGAAGTGGTAATTTACCCGCTGCTTTTGCTTTTGTCCAATATTTATTTTGTCAAAACAAACAGCAACACGATTCGTGTGGAGTTTGTGGTTCGTGCTTAAAAGTGAGTAAATTAATTCACCCCGATTTACATTTAGTATTTCCAATTCCTCTCAGCAAGCATGTTAGAACGAGTAATGATTTGTTACCTGAGTTTAGAGAAGTATTTATTGAAACACCTTATATTACTGTTCACGATTGGTTTGATAGTTTAAGTGCTGAAAATAAGCAACCAACTATCCCAACAGATGAAGCCAATGATATTTTAAAAAAATTGTCTTACACAAGTTACGAAGGTGGCTATAAGATTATGATTATATGGCAGCCCGAAAAAATGAATACTTCGGCAGCCAATAAACTTTTAAAAATATTAGAAGAACCGCCTGAGCAAACCTTATTTTTATTGGTGTGTAATCATCCCGATCAATTATTGGCAACAATTATTTCGCGTGTACAACAAATTCCGTTTTATAAAATAGACACAGAAGATATTGTAAAAGGGTTGCAAGAACAATTTGATTGCCAGCCAATAGCAGCTAAACAAGCTGCACTATTGAGTGATGGTAGTTATAGAGAAGCGCAATTACTATTACAGCATTTAGATGGAGGAACAGCCTATCTGCAAAATTTCAGAACCTTTATGTTAATTGCTTTAAAGTTTGATGCCATTAAAGCGGTTGCTTGGGTTGATGAAAATGCCCGTATTGGAAGAGAAAAACAAAAACAATTTTTGCAATACGGTTTAGAAATTTTTAGAGATTGTTTAATGTTTAATTTTGGAAGTGTTGATTTAGTAAGACACTCTGGCGAAGAAAAAGAATTCATTACAAAATTTGCTCGTTTTGTGCATCAACGTAATTACGAAAAACTCCTAGAAGAATTCAATTCTGCTTTTTATCATGTAGAGCGTAATGCGAATCCTAAAATTTTATTTATGGATTTGATTATGAAAACGAACGAGTTGATTAATCGCCCTGCTTAATAGTCTTTGCCGGCCCGTCCCGCCCGGCGGGCGGAATGGCGCCCCCCCTCCCCCAACACAACAAAAAAAAGCCTTCCAACATTTCTTTAAAAGCTTACCTTATAATTCAAATCTTATTTAAAACTTGCTGCTGTCAATTCGCGATTCATACGAGCAATGTTTTCTAAAGAAATTCCTTTAGGACATTCCGCTTCGCAAGCACCAGTGTTTGTACAGTTACCAAATCCTTCTTCATCCATTGCCGCTACCATTTTCAATACACGCTCTTTACGCTCAACTTGTCCTTGAGGTAATAACGCTAACTGAGAAACTTTTGCTGAAACGAATAACATAGCAGATCCATTTTTACAAGCGCTACGCAAGCACCACAACCAATACAAGCTGCAGCAGCAAATGCATCATCAGCATCTGGCTTAGGAATTAAAATATTATTGGCATCTTGTGCATTACCTGTGTTTACAGAAATATAACCACCACTTGCAATGATACGGTCAAATGCACCTCTATCAACTGCTAAATCTTTAATTACAGGAAATGCAGCGCTTCTCCAAGGTTCTACAACAATTGTATCTCCGTTTTTGAAAGAACGCATATGTAATTGACAAGTTGTCACACCTTGTTTTGGTCCGTGTGGACGGCCATTGATGTACATACTGCACATACCACAAATACCTTCGCGGCAATCATGATCAAATGCAATAGCTTCTTTACCTTCGCTAATTAATTTTTCGTTTAATACATCAAACATTTCCAAAAACGACATATCTGTTGAAATGCCTGTTAATTGGTGTGTTTCAAAGCTACCTGAAGCTTTTGTGTTTTTTTGTCTCCAAACTTTTAAAGTTAGATTCAATTCTGTTCCGTGTCCTGATCCCATAGTTATTTAGTGATTAGTTATTGTGGCAGGTTGGATAAACTAAGCCATTTTTTTTCTTCGTCTATTCGCTTCAATAATTCTCTTTAGTTCACAGTTGTCCAAGGTGATAATACCCCTTCCTGTGACCTACTGCAAAAGAAGTTGCGTATTAAGCCCCCCAAAAAATTTTTAAAATAGGGGGGGGGGGGTCTTGGGGTGTTGTGTTGGTGTCTAATCGTTGCCCAACTTCAAAAGAATTAATTTTACTCATCACTTAACTCTATTCACTAATCACTATTTGTAAGAACGTTGTGCGATTTTAATATTCTCGTATTTTAATTCTTCTTTGTTTAATTCCCAGTTACTTTCGCCTTTGTATTCCCAAGCGGCAACATAAGCAAAGTTAACGTCATCACGTTTTGCTTCACCATCTTCAGTTTGGTGTTCTTCACGGAAGTGACCTCCACAGCTTTCTTCGCGGTGTAAAGCATCTTTACACATTAATTCACCTAATTCAATAAAGTCAGCTACGCGACCCGCTTTTTCTAAATCCAGATTGAACTCATCTGCACTTCCTAATACACGTACATCACTCCAAAATTCTTTACGCAATGCTTGTATCTCGGCAATAGCTTCTGTTAAGCCTTGTTTGTTACGAGCCATACCACATTTGTTCCACATAATCAATCCTAAACGTTTGTGGAAACTTTCTACTGATTTAGTTCCTTTAATGTTTAAGAATTTATTGATTAAGTCTGTTTGCTCTTTTAAAGCCGCATCAAACGCAGGATGTTTTGTTTTTAATTTATCAATAGAATCTGCTTTATCTTTTTCAGCACTCATTCGAGAAACCTCTTCAGATAAATACACACCTAATGTATAAGGTATTACGAAATAACCATCTGCTAAACCTTGCATTAAAGCAGAAGCACCTAAACGGTTAGCTCCGTGATCAGAGAAGTTAGCCTCACCTAATGCGTATAAACCTTTTACAGTTGTCATTAAGTTATAATCTACCCATAAACCACCCATTGTGTAGTGAACTGCTGGATAAATGCGCATTGGAACTTCGTAAGGATTTTCGCCAGTAATTTGTTGATACATATCAAACAAGTTACCGTATTTTTCTTTTACTACTTCTTTACCTAAGCGCATGATTTCTTCTTGACTAGGGTTCTGAATATTACGTTTAGTAGCTTCTGTTCTTCCGTAACGCGCTGTATTAAATGCGAAATCTAAATACACCGCCATTTTAGAATTACCAACACCGTAACCAGCATCGCAACGCTCTTTAGCTCCACGAGAAGCCACATCACGAGGTACTAAGTTACCAAATGCAGGGTAACGACGCTCTAAATAATAATCTCTTTCTTCTTCAGGAATATCTGTTGGTTTACGGTTATCATCTTTCTTTTTTGGAACCCAAATACGTCCATCGTTACGTAACGATTCTGACATTAAGGTTAATTTAGATTGATGATCACCAGAAACTGGAATACACGTTGGGTGAATTTGTGTGTAACAAGGATTACCAAAGAATGCTCCTTTTTTGTGAGCTTTCCATGCAGCTGTTACGTTACTTCCCATAGCGTTAGTAGATAAGTAGAAAACATTTCCGTATCCACCTGTACATAATAACACCGCGTGACCAAAATGTTTTTCCATTTCGCCAGTAATTAAATTACGAGCAATGATACCACGAGTAATGCCATCAATAGTTACTACATCTAACATTTCGTGACGAGCACATAATTCAACTGCACCCATACCAACTTGGCGTTGTAAAGCTGAGTAAGCACCTAATAATAATTGTTGACCAGTTTGTCCAGCTGCATAAAATGTACGTTGTACTTGAGTACCACCAAACGAACGGTTACTTAATAAGCCGCCGTATTCGCGAGCTAAAGGAACACCTTGAGCCACACATTGGTCAATGATATTTGAAGACACTTCTGCTAAACGGTGAACGTTTGCTTCACGTGCTCTGTAATCTCCACCTTTAATTGTATCGTAAAATAAACGGTAAGTTGAGTCACCATCATTTTGGTAATTTTTTGCTGCGTTGATACCACCTTGCGCTGCAATAGAGTGAGCACGACGAGGTGAATCTTGAAAACAAAATACTTTTACTTTATATCCCATTTCTGCTAAAGAAGATGCTGCTGATGCACCAGCTAAACCAGAACCAACAACTAATACTTCTAAACTACGTTTGTTAGCTGGGTTTACTAAATGAACTGTTGAACGGTATTTCGACCATTTTTGGTCTATCGCTCCTTCAGGAATTTTTGAATCTAATTTACTCATATCGAAAAATTAAGAATGTAAGATTGAATTTTTTAATTATTTAATAACGCCTAAGAACATTAGTATTGGCATTAATGCGAAAATAAAAGGAACAAGGATTGCAAACGCTATACCCGTTTTTTTAATGATTGGTGTGTAGGTTTTGTGATTTAATCCTAATGTTTGGAAAGCTGATTGGAAACCATGTAATAAATGGTATGCTAGCGAAATCATTGACAAAGCATACAATACAACTACCCAAGACATTTTAAATGTTTCTTGCATAACTGCGTATAAGTTTTCGTTTCCGTTTGCATCGTGCCCTGGTAAGCCAGTGAAACGAGATTTAACCCAAAAATGAACTAAGTGAATGATTAAAAACATTAATAATAATGTTCCTAATAAACCCATTGAACGGCTATACCAAGATGAATTAGCGGCACCATCAATTTTTGCGTATCCAACAGGACGAGCTTTTTTGTTTTCTAAAGTTAAGATTAAGGCTTGTACAATATGCATGATTAAGCCTGCAAATAATACGATTTCGCCTGCTCTAATTAACCAGTTGTGAGCCATAAAATCGGCCCCAATGTTAAACGTTAAACCGCCATCATTAAAAAAGATAAGGCAGTTAATAAAGCAGTGTACTACTAAGAAAGAAATAAGAAATAAACCTGTAAGGCCCATAACTACTTTTTTTCCGATGGAAGATTTTAAGAATCCTTTGCTCATAAGAGAAATGTGTTTAGTTTTTACTTGGCAAATGTATAATTGTGAAGCATTTAATCCAATATTATTTTGCGCTTTTATTAACTAAATAACAAGATTAAGCCCAATTAGGTTTACAAATAGACCAAAATTGCCTTATTTGGAATAGTTCTAAATTCTAGCGTTCTATTTTATTGTTTATTAAACATCGGTAATCACATCAAAGCCTTTAAAACTTCCCACGATCGCAAGTCCAGTTACCTTTTTGCTACTTCTTTATTTTTAATTTTTTCTGCTATTTGATTTAAAGTAGAGCCTGAACCAACGGCATCATCAATTAGCAAAACGTGTTTAAAGTGTCGATTATCCACAACTGCAAAGGTATTTTCGGCGTTTCTAATGCGCTCATTCATTTTTGATAATGACTTTTGAGGAATTGGAATAATGCCACTTATTTTTTGAATCTCTATATGCGGTAAACTTAAATTTAGTTTTTGTTGAATGTATTTCATTATTTGTACTTCTCTCCTTACCGTTGGCGGGACAAACGCAACAGCATCTACTTTGTGATTATTGATGAAATCTTTGATTTGCTTTTCAATTTCGTTCATCATAATTTGCATTAGGTATTTATTTTGCCCTTGTTTAGCATAATGTAATAAAGTTCCTAAGCGTGTTTTCCCAAATCGTTCAATCGCATAAAAATCAAGGTAATAAAGTTTGTTAAGCCAAATGGTTTCATAATCTTTTGTATTTACCAGCTTATCTGTGCCATCAATAAAACCTGATTTATCATAATATTTTTTGTATTTATCTTTTGTTATTATAAATTCTTTTGCTGTTTTTTCAATCGGTAAATCGCGCTGTTGGCACCAATAGCTAAATGCTTCAATTCCATCTAATAAATTTCCAACATCTGTAACAATTAAAAAATTTTGAGTTAAATAAATTAATTCGTCTTCAGTTAAATTTAAATTAGGAATTTCCTTTGCTTTTTTTTTTCAGATAATTTGCGGTAAATAGTTTTTGGAGGAGCCCCAAGTTTGATAATGATGTTGTTATCCAACAATTGTTTAATGGCCACATGCACCATTTGCTTGGATACATTTAACTTATTAGCGATTTCATTAACAGATAATTCGTTATAAACATCTAATAGTTTTTCTATATTTTGTTTTACCGTCATTTGATATTTGATAGTTTACTGTCAACTATCAAATATAAAGTTATTTTCTGAATTTTAAGACCTAAAGAATAAAATTTAAGTATTTGATTTTAAGGTTTATAGCGAGCGATTCGCCACAAAACATTACGGTTTAGTATATTGATGGATGTGATAATGCCAGCAAACATAGCTGAGCAAACTCCCACGGCGATAATATCTTGCCCGGTTAGGTACAGATTTTTGTAGTTTGTTTTAGGGCGTAATTGTTTTAGTTCGAATCGTTCAGGGGTATGTTCTAAGCCATAAATTTCTCCTTTATCATAATTGCTAAAATGTTTTGTAGATAATGGAGTAGAGAGTTCGCAAATTTCAACTTTACCTTTTATTTGTGGTAAGGTTTTGTATAGTTTTTCTAGAAAAACGTTTTTCAACTCTTCTTTAACAGCCTCGTAATCAACGCCACGTTTTTGCCACCTCATGTGTTCCCATTCTTGCATCCAATTAAATGGATAGGAACCTAATACTTGAATGGCTGCAGTGCCCGGGTGTTTTTTTGGCCATTCGCTATCTTTTGCTGAAGGAAATGAAATATAAAATACAGGCGATATACTGTCTTTGGTTTTTAAATGCAGTTCTCTCGTTTCATCAAACTTATAGTTTTCGTAGAGCCAAATATTATATTTTGGTAAATTTAGTTCTTCGTCGCTGGCATTTAAACCAACATAAATACAAACATGCGAAACAGATGGCATTACTTTATTCAACGCTATCGTATTTTCTGCTTTTTGTAATTCTGGTAAAATTAATTTATTGAATGTATTATGAGCGCCGGCATTGCTGATGATATTTTTAGCATATAACATATCGCCATTTTGCATGAGAACGCCAATGGCCGTATTGTCTTTAATAATAATATGCTTAACATCAGCTTTAATAGCAATCATGCCGCCATGCTTTTCAATCACGTCTTCCATACTTTTATGGATGTTTGCTGCACCGCCAACTGGATAAGCTGCCCCTTCGATGTAATGAGTGACAACCAAAGCATGAACACCAAAACTACTTTGCTTAGGAGTTAAGCCATAATTACCACATTGAGCACATAACACCGAAAATAGTTTTTCGTTTTTTGTTAAACTACTTAATACTTCGTGAGTGGTTTGTTTTGAATATCGCTTGTTCATCATTTGGAAAGTAAGCAATCATTTGATCGATTTGATTTTGCAACCCTTTTTTAAAGTTGTACGTCTCCCCTTCAATAATTGCTTGGTCATAAATATCGCCCATATCGTCCCATTGCAATTTGCTATTGGTAATATAATCAAAGGCTTTACGAATGAGTGAGGTTGGATTATTTACTTGACCTATATAATGCGCGCCAACATCCCATTCAAATTTTTTACGTTTAAAGGTGTGTGTAAAACCACCAATGGCATAATGCTTTTCGAGGACTAACACTTTTTTGCCTGACTTTGCTAAACACACCGCTGTAGTTAATCCACCTACGCCTGATCCAATTATAATTGCATCATAGGTTGATTTAGTTAAGTCAGAAGTGTATAAATTTTTCACAAAGCTTGCTTGTAACTTAGAGAGCAGTTTTTATTAGGTGACAGGATAAACAACAGATGGAAAGTAATAATGTTTACAAGGAACGAAAATTTAATCATATAGAAACATTAAATTTTAAATATTTCCAGAACAAAACACAAGTACCCAGTTATAAATGTAGGTAAGTCTATGTCTAAATTAATGATCATGTTTAAATCAAAACTCCCATCATACACACATCATCCATTTGCTCTTAGCCTGCACGCCATGTTTCAAAAAAATCGTTAATGGCAGTTTTCTGATCGAGCATGGTTTTTTGATGATTCTCAGTTAATAAATTACGGAAAGCATTATACTTTAATTTTTTACCGCCAGCGCCCCCAAACTGATCCACAAAACCATCAGAGAAAATATACAATTTATCGCCTTGCATTAATTGTATTTCGTGATTGGTAAATTCAAAATCTTCGGCACCCACAAAATTTCCAATAGGATGTTTGTCGCCTTTTGTTTTTAAAACTTCGCCATCACGTAAAATAAATAGCGGACTAAATGCACCAGCAAATTCTAAAGTTAAATTCTCTAAGTCTAATAAACATAAAGCCACATCCATACCATCACGTATTTTAGAGTCTTCAACTTTTTGACTTAGCGTTGTACTGATACTTTTATTTAATTGCGTTAAAATTTCAGATGGCTTAGTGTAGTTGTATTCGTTTACAATTTGATTTATAGCATTAAATCCAATAATACTCATAAAGGCACCAGGCACGCCATGTCCAGTACAATCAACTACTGCAAAAAGCACTTTATTGTCTTTTTTCTCAATCCAATAAAAATCGCCACTCACAATATCTTTTGGTTTGTATAATACAAAAGCACTTTTTAAAAACGCATTCACCATACTTTCGGTAGGTAAAAATGCTTCCTGAATTCGCTTAGCATATTTAATACTATCAGTAATATGCTTATTGGTTTCTTCAATAATTTCTTTTTGTTTTACAACCTCTTTAGTTCGCTCTTCTACTTTCTCTTCTAGGTTTTCAACTAAGTTCGCGTTTTCTAAAGCAATAGCTGTGTATGTACCTAAGGTTTTTAAAACATCCATATGCAAAGGCACATAAGCGTTTTTTTCAAAACTTTGAACCGTAATTACACCAACCACACGTTCGCCAATCATCATGGGGCAAAATAGTAATGAGCTTGGCATATCACCTGTTGGTACTACTATTTTTTTAGTGTATTTATGATATTCGTTGAGGTTATCATTGATGAAAATTTCTTTTTTATTTTTTACGCACCATACTGAGTAGTTATCGTCGTTATCCATCGAAACACTAATTGGTTCAAAGGATTCGCCATTTTCCATTTCGTAGCGATACTCAATTTGATTTAATTTTGGGTGATAAATTCGCACGCCAAAACAATCGGCATTCATTAGCTTACTTATGTTTTCATGCAGTTCTCCAAAGATGTCATCAAAGTTTATATTTGAAATAATATGCTGACCAATTTTACTAAGTAAGCGTGTGTTTTCGTGCGATTTTTCAATTTGTTCTTTTTGAAGCATTACTTCTTTGGTTCTTTCAACTACTCTTTCTTCTAAACCTTTGTATAAGTTGGCATTTTCAATGGCGCCACCAACATAAACAGATAAGCTTCTTAATAAATCTAAGTGATGATCGTTATAAACATGTTTTGTAAAACTTTGAACCGTAATTACGCCAATTGCTTTTCCTTTTGAAAGTAAAGGCATGTAAATTAGCGATTCTGGAGCTTCTCCAGCTACTGGCTTGTAGGCTTTTTGAATGTATTGTTTGTATTCGTTTTCCCAATCATTAATTACAAACTCCTTACATTGTAAAAAACATACAGTTGCTGTTTTCTCTTCTTTTAAATCAAATGCAAATGAGTTTAGTTTTTCTCCTTTTTCCATAGAGCCCGAAAAATATAAATCGTTGCTTTCGGGACGATGAATACCAATTCCAAAAATGGTAGCATCCATCAATGTATTTATTTGTGTGTAAACAGTAGAAATAATTTCGTCGACGGATAATGTAGCAGAAATTTCTTTTCCAATTTCGCTTAAAAGTTTACTGTTTCTAAAACTTTTTTCGAGTTGTTCTTTTTGTTCTACAACTTCAGAAGTGCGTTCGTTTACCTTTTCTTCAAGTGTTTCAACAAGGTTTGCATTTTCTAACGCAATAGCCGTGTAGGTGCCTAATGTTTTTAATACATCCATGTGAAATGGAGTATAAGCATCTTTTTCAAAACTTTGCACGGTGATAACGCCAGTTACCCTATCGCCTATTGTTAAAGGACAAAACAATAATGAATTTGGCATTTCGCCAGAAGGCACTACTATTTTTTTTGTGTATTTATGATATTCGTTGAGGTTATCATTAATAAAAATTTCTTTGTTATGCGTAACACACCATACCGAGTAATTATCAATGTCGTTCATCGATACGGATAAAGGAGTTTTTAATTTTCCTTTTTCCATCGAATATTTATAATCTATTTCATGTCTATCTTTTTGATACACTCTCACACTAAAACAATCGGCATTCATTAACTGCCCTACCTTTTGGTGCAAGGTGTGAAAAATCGAATCAAAGTCGGTTGTTGAAATAATTTCTTTACCAATCACGCTTAGCATACGTGTGGTTTCTTGGGCTGTAATAAGTTCTTGTGTGCGTTCTTCTACACGTTCCTCTAGTTTTTTATATAGTGTGGCATTTTCAATGGCAATAGCACAATACACGGCTAAGTTTTTTACTAGATTTACCTTGTAATCGTCAAAAGCATTTTTGTTAAAACTTTGTACGGTTAAAACACCTAATTTTTTTTCACCTAATTTTAAGGGAAGATAAATGATAGATTGAACAGATTCTCCAACAACGGGTTTTAATCGTTTCTGAATAAATTTCCCTGCCTCTAACTCATAATCATTAATTACAATTTCTAGCTCTTTATTAAAACAAACAGTCGCTAATCTATTTTCATCGCTTAAGTCGTAGCCCGAAGAACTAAGCACGACATCTTTTTCGATATAGCCAGGGAAATTTAAAATTGTTTTATTATCAGATACAATACCAATCCCAAAACCATGGGCATCCATCATATTATTGATAATGTCGTAAGCAGTTTTGTTAACGGCTTCAATAGAAAGTAAAGAGGTAATGGTTTTCCTAAATCACTTAAAATCACTAGGTCGTTTGAAAGAGATTCTAATTGCTTATTTTTTTCGCTCAATAATTCTTTCTCTTTCTCCATTTGCGAAATGCTAGCTTGCATTTCTACGCCTTTCAATTTCTGTTTATTTTTTTCGCTAAAAAATTCTTCTTTTAAGGTATAATAACTTTTAAAGTGCTCAATAAACTTAGTATGGTTATTTTGTTTTTCGTAAAGTTTATAAAGCGATTTATGTGTTTTGTAAACTACTTCATTTGTATTAGTTTCTATTCCAATTTTTAATGCGTTGTTTAAATGTGATAAAGCATAATCTAAGCGATTCATTTTTAAATACAAATCACCTAATTGAAAATTACTTTCGGCAATGCCTGATTTAAAATCCAATTCTTGACGAATGGCTAAACATTCGTGCAAATATTTTTCGGCATTGCTTAAATCGTTTGCATCTAAATATAATTTTGCTAAGCCATCAATGGCATACGATTCAATTTGTTTTAAACCAATGGAACGGGAAACCTCTAAAGCTTTCTTTTTAAACTCAATTGATTTTTCAATATCCTTTAGGTTAAAGTGTGCGGTGCCAATACCGTCTAAAATACGTGCTAGTAAATGTTTGTCGTCTAATGTATTTGCAATAGTTAAGCCATTCAATAAAGCGTCTAATGCTTTTTGATTTTCACCAGTTGTATAACAAATGGTTCCAATGGCATTGTAGGCATTTGCTTGAGATAATAAATCTTCGTTTTGGGCAGCACGGTGTAACATTTCGTGCGCATATTTTAAAGCGTTATCATAATCTGCTAAAAAGTAGTAGCTACAAAATACATGATAACGTGCATGTGCTTCTATTTTTTTATTTCCTATTTCTTGAAGTTGAGGTAGCGCTTCAAATAAGGCTTGTAAGGCAGTATCGTAATGCCCTAACCAAACTAAACAAGAACCTTTGCAAGCTTTACCAACGGCAATATCCAAATCAGATTGAATGGAGGTGGCTAGTGCAATAATTTCTTCAGCTTGTTTAATACCTTCAACAGGATTGTTTCTACACAACTCAATAGATTGATGAGTTAACTGTTGAATTTTCAAAGTTACATCTTGTTGTATATCGTTTCCGTTAAGCACAGATACGAATATAATGAAATCTCCATAAAAACGATAGTTTTCTCTAAAATATTTAGTGATTTGAAACGAGAAATTTAGAAGGTTAGTTCTCGATTTAACTTAACGGCAGGCGCTATAGTGACTTATAGGTTTTTGTGCCTAGGGGAGGCATTAAATTTATTCCATAATTGTTCTAAAAGTCAGATTAATGCGAGGGCGCTTAATAGTTGTAGTTGGCGGAAGGCGATGCAGCCAATGAGTTTAGGTTTCATCTTTCATTACCAATAAGCTACCATGCTCTAAAATTAGGGAAGTACTATCTTTTGTTGCTTTATGTTTAAAGGCAAATTTACGTTCGGCACCAAAGGTAAACGATGCAATAGCTCCATTTTTTTGCAACATTTTTTCACTATCGCTATGCCAAGCCATGCCTTCATTTCCATCGTGGTATAAATTTAATAAGCAAGAATTGTAAGTGGCTTCCGTTTTTTCTTCCGTCAGTTGTTTAAGCGCCAGTAATTCTTTTGTCCACGGCAGGGCTTTTTTGGTAGTGTTGGAATACGTATAATCAAAATCCTTATCGCCATACCAAGCTACTTTACGATTGGTTAAAATATGTTTTCCAAAAATCAATAGCTTCATCATTTTTCCATTCAATACTATTAAACAATTCATTAAAATAATGATTGGCTTCCGCTTGCGTCATCACCGTTCCGTAATACAACACTGTGCCATCATAGGGTAAAAGGTTTGTTATTTGGTTATCGGAGAATAGATCCATGTCTACAAAACTAATAATAATGTTTGTGGCTGCCCTGTTTTTGAAAATTAATTGTATATTAGGTATATGAAAAAAATTATAGCTTTTAATTTATTTTTCTTTACTCATTTTTTATGTTGTTATTCCCAAAACATCATCATTGATTCTTTACAACATGTTTTAAAAACAACAACTCAAGATTCAACGAAAGTAAATACTTACAACCAACTGTTTTTGGAGTATGAATTTGAAGATGAGGTTAAGGCAAAGGATTATTTAGACAAAGCCTTAGCGCTAGCTCAAAAGACAAATTATAAAAAAGGAATTGCTATTACTTACATGTATTACGGTTTTTTAGCAGATGATAAAAGTGATTTTTTTGACGCCTTAAAAAATTACAAATTATCTCTTAAAACATTTGAATCAATAGGAAACAAAAAAGGAGAAGCCAATGTTTACAATAGCTTAGGAATGGTATTTTATATACAAGGTAATTATCCTGAAGCGTTAAAGCAGCATTTTGAAGCGCTTAAATTGAGAGAATCTATTGGAGATACAAAAGGGATAGCCGCTTCTTATGGCAATATTGGAAATGTTTATAACGACCAAGAGAATTATCCCTTAGCGTTGAAGAATTATTTTTCATGCTTAAAAATCATGCAAAGTATTGATAATAAAAAAGGTATTGCTACAACTTATAATAACATTGCTTTAGTTTACACGGAGCAAAAAAAATATGACGAGGCTTTAAAAAATCATTTTGAGGGATTAAAAATTAGGCAAGAGATAAACGACGAAAAAGGCGTCGCTGGTTCTTATAATAATATTGGTTTAGTGTATTATAATCAAAATAATTATGAAGAGGCTTTGAAAAATTATTTTTTATCCTTAAAAATAAAAGAAGTGATTGAAGATGAACCGGGAATTGCCGGAGTATATTGTAATATTGGCGAAATTTACGCTAAACAAAAACAATATCAAGAAGCTGAAACGTATTTAGAGAAAGCGAAAAAATTATCACAGCAAATTGGTTACCGCGAAAACTTGCGACAAACCTACAAGGCATTAACGGAGTTAAGTTACGCTAAAGGAAATTACAAAGAAGCCTATGAAAATCACATCTTATTTGTTCAATACCGTGATAGTTTAAATAACGAACAAACTCGTGAAAAAACCATACAAAATCAAATGACTTATGATTTTGAAAAGAAAGATGCGATTGCAGCAGCAGAACATAAAAAAGAATTAGAAAATCAGCAAGAACTTGCCAACGAAAAAAGCCGTAAACAAAATTTATTAATTGCTTTTATTGTAACAGGTTTAGGTTTGGTATTGGTGTTTACTATTTTTATTTTTAGATCATTAAGCCTAACACAAAAACAAAAAAAGATTATTGAGTTGCAAAAAGACCATTCGGAACATCAACGATTAATGGTTGAAGAAAAACAAAAAGACATTATTGATAGTATTAATTACGCTAAGCGAATTCAAGAAGCCCTTTTAAAAGAAGAGGATCATATTAGTGAACATTTGCCCGAACATTTTATTTTGTTTAAACCAAAAGATATTGTGAGTGGAGATTTTTATTGGGCTTTCGAAAAAAATGATTATTGGTATTTAGCTGCTGCTGATTGCACAGGACATGGCGTGCCAGGTGCGTTTATGAGTATGCTTGGCATTGCTTTTTTAAACGAAATTTCGGCAAGTGTTGAGGTGTTATCGCCAGCACAAATTTTAAATTTATTGAGAGATAAAATTGTGAAAGAACTTGGGCAAAAAGGGAAAGATGGAGAGAGTAAAGACGGTATGGATATTTCTTTAGCTTGTTACCACATGAAAACAAAACAACTGCAATGGTCGGGTGCAAATAATTCGCTCTATATTTTAAAGGCAAATGAAAATGCTATGCCTGAGCTTATTGAAGTCAAAGCAAATAAACAGCCCATTGGCTTTCATGAAGCGATGCAGCCATTTACAAATCATACAATAGCTTTAGAAAAAGGAGATAGTATTTATTTGTTTACTGATGGTTTTGCCGATCAGTTTGGCGGACCTAAGGGCAAAAAATTTAAATATTCAAAACTAAAAGAGACTTTAATTGCAATAAACACGCAAGCCATGGATCAACAAAAGGAGTTGTTGCACAATGAGTTTGAAAATTGGAAAACAAACCTTGAACAAACAGATGATGTGTGTGTAATTGGCGTGAGGGTTTAGTTTTACACCTGTCAGGTTTTTAAAACCAGACAGGTGTTTCGAACGTTATTTCTTCCCAGCTCTTTTTTTAACTGCCACCTTCTTTTTTGGCAACTGTTCCTCAATGCGCTCAACGGCTTTGGTGAGTTTGAGGATGGCGTGAGCTAAATCGGCAACTTCAGATTTTGTGGCATAGCCGTATTCTCCTTTTGTTTCTTTAGCAGAACTTGATGGATTTTGTTCGTAGTAATTAAAAAAATCGTGATTTAAGACTTTGCTGATGGCTTGTAGTTGACCTGTATCAATGGTTTCTTTATCAAACACTTTATAAGCACCATTTCGTGTTAAGTTGATGCTTTTAGCAAAATCTACAACACTGATAGGCATCTTGTCTAAAACTTCTTTGATTTTCTTTCCAATATGAATGCTTGCCTTTGCCATTAAAGCAAAGTTGCTGCTTTCTGCTATATAATCGATTCCGACATAGTTTACTAAAAGTTGGCATAATGTATATAATTTGTATACATTTGGAATTCACAAAAAAGTATGCCCACATTACATTGGATAGGAAAAGAAAAGGTGATTAACCATCACCTCGACGTGCCCTATCGTGTATTGGATCATCAGTATACTTTTAATGGTGAACAAGAAAGAGGGAACAAAATTATCCACGGAGACAATCTTGAAGCACTAAAGGCTTTACTTCCCGAATATGAAGGAAAAATTAAATGCATTTATATAGATCCCCCTTATAATACAGGTAACGAAAACTGGGTATATAATGATAATGTAAACGACCCAAAAATCAAAAAATGGTTAGGGCAAGTAGTTGGTAAAGAAGCAGAAGACTTAACACGCCACGATAAATGGTTGTGCATGATGTATCCTCGTTTAAAGTTGCTGCATAAATTATTGGCGGAGGATGGCGCTATTTTTATTTCAATTGATGACAATGAACAAGCTAATCTGAAATTAGTATGTGATGAAATTTTTGGAGGAGGGAATTTTTTAAATAATATTATTTGGCAGAAGAAATATACCCAAAGTAATGATGCTAAATATTTATCTGACACACATGATTTCATTTTATGCTATGCTAAGAAAAAACCTTTATTGCAAATTGGATTATTTCCAAGAAACGATAAACAATTAGGTGCATATACAAACCCCGACAATGATATCAATGGGCCTTGGAAGGCAACCCCTCTTACGGTAAAATCTCCAAGTGATGCTTATATCTATGAAATAGAAACTCCATCTGGAAGAAAAATATCCCCACCTGTAGGCAGGAGTTGGATGTATTCAAAGGAAAGGTTCCTACAAGACATTAGAAATGGCTGTGTATGGTTTGGAAATAAAGGAGATAACGTACCTGCAAAAAAATCTTATTTAAGTGAGGTCAAGCAGGGTGTCACACCAAAAACAATATGGCTTTATGATGAGGCTGGTCATAATCACGAAGCCAATCAACAAATTAAAGATATATTGCCTAGTCATTCTTTCGATAGTCCGAAACCGACAAGATTAGTCGAGTTAATTTTAAAGGTTGCAAAAGCTAATGAAAATTCCATCATACTCGATTCTTTTGCTGGCAGTGGAACAACTGCTCACGCCGTTTTAAACTTAAATAAACAAGACGGAGGCAATCGCAAATTCATTTGCATTGAAATGGAAGACTACGCAGAAACCATTACAGCAGAGAGAGTAAAGAGAGTAATCAACGGCTATGGAGATAAAGAAGGCACAGGAGGAAGTTTTGATTATTATGAATTAGGCCCTGCTTTATTTAATGGAGATAATGAGATTAACGAATTAGTGGGCGTTGAAAAATTACGTCAGTATATGTATTACACCGAAACGAAGTGTACCTTATCCGCCTCTGGAGGAGGTGTCCGTAGGACGGAGGAGGATAACGAGTATTTGTTGCGTAAACACAATGACACCGCTTACTATTTTTATTACGAGCAGGATATGGTCACCACCTTAAACCATGATTTTTTAAGTACCATCAAAACCAAAGCAGAGCAGTATGTGATTTATGCAGATAACTGTTTGTTGACGAAAGAATTTATGACCAAGCACCATATTATTTTCAAAAAAATTCCACGAGACATTACCAAATTTTAAAACATGGAACTTAAGCCCTATCAACAGGAAGTCATCAATGATTTAAGTTTATTTTTAGAAACCATTCAGGAAACTAAAAATGTAGCAGATGCTTTTACTGATTTTTGGACCATGCATCCAAAAACGCCATTGCAACCTTTTCCCGGAAAAGCCATTGAGCCTTACAAAAATAATATTCCGCAAGTACCTCATGTATGCGTAAAAGTACCAACAGCTGGCGGTAAAACATTTATTGCTTGTAATGCTATCAAAACTATTTTTGATGCCTTTCATTATGACAGAAAAAAAGCGGTGGTGTGGTTAGTGCCTTCTATTACCATTTTAGATCAAACCATTAAGAATTTAAAAAACACCAATCATCCTTACCGTCAAAAAATAAATTCACATTTTGGCAATAAGGTAGAAGTGTATGATAAACAAGCCTTATTACAAGGCAGTAGTTTTAACGCTACCAGTGTGCAAGAGCAGTTAAGCATTTTTGTATTAAGCTTTGATAGTTTACGCGCTAAAAATAAAGAAGATAGAAAAGTATATCAAGAAAATGGTAATCTACAATCTTTTGGTACGATGTTGGGCAATGACGAAGACATTTCTTTAATGCGTGTGATACAAGTTTTGAATCCTGTATTGATTGTAGATGAAAGTCATAATGCGGAAAGTGATTTAAGTGTGGAGATGTTGACGAATTTGAATCCCTGCTTTATCTTGGATTTAACAGCAACGCCTCGTAAGAATAGTAACATTATTAGTTTTGTGGATGCCATGGCTTTGAAAAAAGAAAACATGGTAAAGTTGCCAGTGATTGTTTACAATCATCAGGATAAAACAGAAGTAATTAATTCGGCTTTACAACTACAACGTAAATTAGAAGCCCAAGCAAAAGAAGAAGAAAAAAACGGAGGACGTTATATCCGACCAATAGTCTTGTTTCAGGCACAACCAAAAAACGCATCTGATAACACCACTTTTGAAAAACTAAAAGAAAAATTAATTGAATTAAAAATACCTGCCGAACAAATCAAAATCAAAACAGCTAACATCAACGAAATAAAAGATGTTGATTTAACGGCTAAAGATTGTCCTGTAAGATATATTATTACAGTTAATGCTTTAAAGGAAGGCTGGGATTGCCCTTTTGCTTATATCTTGGCATCATTAGCAGATAAATCTTCGGCGGTGGATGTAGAACAGATTTTGGGACGTGTGTTGCGTCAGCCTTATGTGACTAAGCACAATTCTGCTTTATTAAATTTATGTTATGTGTTAACGGCTTCTTCAAAGTTTTTAGGTACGTTAGATAATATTGTGAAAGGATTGAACAAAGCAGGGTTTAGTAGCAAAGATTTTAAAGTTGCGGAAACTGTTACTTCGACACCCTTCGACTCCGCTCAGGGTGACAATAAAGTTTTAAATGAATTAACACAAACTCCACAGCTTGATTTTGAGGATAAAGAAGCGAGTGTAGTAGATGATATTGATGCCTCGAGAATTTCGGATATCACTTTAGAAATTAAAGATGAACCTATTTTATTAGAGATAGAACAAACGGCTTTAAAACAAGAACAGGAATATGAAGAAACGATTCTTCAATTAGAATCCACGCAAAGTATTTCTTTACCATCCGAATTACAATCGCTTGTGAAAACATACAAAATGAAAGAGGTGTTTGTGGAGCAGGCTTCACACATACAATTGCCGCAGTTTTTTATTAAAAAACCATCAGGCGAAATTTTTAGTGATGATGAACATTTACTAAACGAAGAAGATTTATTAGAAGGTTTTCAGTTAAGCAAATGCGATTCGAACATTGCTTTTGATAGCGTAACATCAGAATTATACAAAGTAGATTTAGATGAAACGAAAAGCGATTATACGCCAAGCTTTGTGAAATTAGATGGTGGTGTGAGAGATAAATTGATGGAATATATTTTAGATCCATCCAGAAAAGAAAGTCGAGCTAAAAACTTAACGGCTCAAATCATGGATATTATCGGCAATATGTATCCTATTACAGAGCAGGAGATAAAAAAATACGTTCTTAAATTAGTAGAGGATTTTACAGATGAACAGTACCATGATTTTTTAAATCACAATTATAGCTACACCTCTAAAATTAAAGAAAAAATAAAACAATTGTCGGCAGTATATGCTGAACAACAATTCAGAAATTTTTTAGATACTGATAAAATTTTCATGAAGCCTATTTATAGTTTTCAAAAAGAAATCGCTCCAGGCAATACTAGTAAAGATATTACCAAATCGCTTTATGAAAAAGAGGCTGAGATGAATGGCTTTGAAGAGAAGGTTATTAATGAAATTGCCAACTTACCTAATATTGCTTTCTGGACAAGAAATATTTCTAAAAAACAGTTTAAAATAAATGCTTTCCAAAATCATTATCCCGATTTTATTATTCACACCAAAAATAATAAAACCATTGTATTAGAAATTAAAGGTGATGATAGAGATAATTCTGACAGTGAAGTAAAAATTCGATTAGGTAAAGCTTGGGAACACAAATCAGGAAACAACTTTAAATATTTTATGGTATTTGATAAAAAGAGGTGACTGATGCTCATAAATTGGATGACTTTTTAAAGTTGATTAGAGAAATGTAAAAACAAAGTCACCTGTCATTATTTAAAACCTAACAAGCACAAATGATTACATAATTTACATTTCTCACACACTTTATTTAAATATCACATCTTTTTAGGGGGCAAACAATTTTTAATGCTAACTTACGTTTTCATTAGAGGTACTCTTTTTATGTCAGAAATCACTTCAGTCAATTTAAATAACAGAATTCAAGCCATGGATGTGATGCGCGGCGTTGCCGTGTTGGGTATTTTATTAATGAATATTCCAGGTTTTGCTACTCATGCGTTTTTCCTATTTTGGAGCGATGCTTTGAGAGGTGAAACAACAACTAATGGCATTGTTTTTCAAACTAGTGTGATATTGTTTGATGGAAAAATGAGAGGTTTATTTACTCTTTTATTTGGTGCGGGCTTAATGTTGTTTATCGAAAATAAAAATGATAATTCTTTACGCGTAGCAGATTTATATTTTAAACGAATGACGTGGATGATTTTGTTTGGTTTAGTAGATGCCTATATATTGTTGTGGGGAGGAGATGTATTATATGAATATGCCATGTGTGGAATTTTTGCATTTGCTTTTCGCACCATGAAACCTCGTAATTTATTGTTAATGTCATTACTAATTTTATCGGTTACAATATATGTTAGCGGCAGTCCTTTTTTAGATCGGAAAGAGACATACTTGGAATATAAAGCGGCGGAGAAATTATTAAAAGAGAACAAAGCACTTAGTGAGGAGCAGCAAACGGCTTATGATGGTTTTAAAGAAACATTAGGAACCTTTTTACCATTTTCTAAAAACCATATCCACAATGTTACGGAAGACATTTATAAAAGGGAAATAAAAATGAAATCGGATTACCCTACTATTTTTTCACAAAATGCTGAGGAAATAATGCCTTATCATACTCAAAATTTTTTTATGGAGATGTGGGAGTCGTTTGCTACTATTTTATTAGGCATGGCTCTATTTAAATTTGGATTTTTTCAAGGAAGAATTCATGTTAACGTTTACAGAGGGCTTGTATTTATTGGAATCCCTATTGGAATTATATTGTGTGGAATGTCAGTATTAAATATGGTATATACACAATCTGAATTAATACAAGCCTTAGAAACTAGAATTTTTAGTATTAATCATATTGGTGGTGTAGGACGAATTGTTTTAACAGTGAGTTATGCCTCTGCTATATTGCTATTATGCAGAGTTAATTGGTTAAAATCATTTTTAACTTTGTTTGCTAATGTTGGGCGCATGGCATTAACTAACTATATCATGCAGACTATTTTATGTTCCTTGTACTTTTTTGGTTTTGGATTAAATCATTATGGAGAGTATGATGCCAAAGGGTTGTTACTATTTGTTGTATGTATATGGATTATCCAAATTACATATTCCACTATTTATCTTCGCTTCTTTAAAATGGGTCCTTTAGAATGGCTTTGGAAACGATTGACTTACGGTAAAGATTTTAAAATTTAACCGTGTATAGTAATAACAGGCACAGGACTATTAAATGCTACTTCATTTGTTATACTTGGGTAAAATAGCGTATGAAAAAAGGAATGTTTCTTTGGTTCAATAATGATGGCATCAATATCGTGGTATTCCACAAATTCTAATAAACCTTCGCTTATATCATTATCAGTTATGATAAATGTTTTATGAGTAGCAGTTTCTAAAGAATGTTCCACGAATGAATCAATGTGCGATTCTTTAAAATTTAAATTGTGATTTTCGGGAACGACATGCAATACATTTAGTGTAGCGCCTAAAATACTGTTTAGCGCTTTTACTTGTAATAGAGAGGTGTTGCTTTCAATATGTTCGTCATAATCGCAGGCAAAGGCTATATTTTCAATTTTTTTGTAGCTCGCATCTGGCGGTACAATAATTAATGGTGTCATTGTTTCTTTAGAAACATTTACGGCAGTACTTCCCAAAAAAGCTTTCATCAATTTATTTCCGTGCCCACTAATGCCCATTACTGTAAAAGTGATATCGTAATTTTTACTGTATTCAACAATTACATCGTTAGCATTTCCAATTTCTGCATAGCAAGTAACGTTGGTGATAGTGGAATGCTCTTGTTTTATTTTAGCAGCTAATTCTTCTAATAATGCTTTGTTATCAGCATTATTGTTAGGGATAGAATAACTGGTTAAACCAAATTCTGAATTCATAACAGGTAGTTGAGCTACATGTAGTAATAGTAAATCGGCCGATAAATTTTTAGCTAATTCAATCGCATAGCTTAATGCGTTTTTTGATGTATCAGAAAAGTCGCAGGGAACTAAAATTTTATTCATGGCTTTAATATTAATGGGTTAAGCAAATTGCTCCAATCAAATTTAATAAGGTATTAATGCCTTGTATATGATAATTGTCATAAATATAAACTATAAAAATCAGATTTCACCTTCACAATTTTAGGATTGTATTAAAAACAAAAACGCTTGCCGAAAAAATTCCGACAAGCGTTCTCTGTTGTTTTAACTATAAAACTTATTCTTTAATAAACTTAATGGCTTTACCAGATTTTGAATCTTGTATAAAATATACGCCAGTAGTTAAATCACTAACATCTAGTTTGCTTGCTCCGTTAATAGTTTCAGTTTTTACAACTTCTCCTAAAATATTAAGAATAGAAATTTGTGTTTGTTCTTTTACTTCGATGTTTAAGATAGATGATGTAGGGTTTGGGTAAATTGAAAATGGTACATTCATATTTATTTCACCTACACTTGTTGTTAAACAAACTGGATTTGTTGAGTTATTGAAAGGAGCGCCTAAAAAATAATTAGAACTGTTTCCTGTTAATGCAAAACTAATTACTGATGCCGTATTGGCATTTGCAGTTGCATCTAATGCTGATGTAATGCCAGTATTTGTGCCCATTGGAATGCCCTCATTAAATTTGTAGTATGCTTTTAATCCAGCTTCATTGCCAGTTAATTCTGTATTCATGTTTTGATTAATCTCTGCGCAAGTTCTAGCAACTGTCCATACTCTTGCTTCATCAATTGCACCTTCCCAAAAGTGTAATTGGGTTGGATGTCTTCCAATCATCAAACTGCCAGCAACATTAGCTAAACCTCCAGTGGTAGTTACAGATGCTGTTAATACGCCATTTTTATATGCTCTTAAAACTGTTCCATCATAAGTTGCTGCTAAGTGATACCAGGTATTGCCTAATAATGTTCCATAAGTTGCTTCCCAATATGTGCCACTTGAAGATTGAACTGAAGCAGCACCAGCAAATGATGGTGAGCCATGATTCCAAATAATTCCCATATTTGCTCCATACATTGGCCCATCATATCCATTATTGGATACAGGTGCAGAAGGACTTTTTGCCCAACATTCATAGGTCCAATTTTGATAAGTTGTTGAGTTGAAATTTACAGGAGTATTTACAACGTCATTAATGCCATCCATACTTAATGAACTTCCACTTTGACCGCAAACTTGCGTAAACACAGAAATAGTTTTAGTACTTATGCAGCCAACACTACTGCTTCCAGTAATTGTAACAGTCGTGTTTGCTGTTGGAGTAATCACACTTGAGCCTGAACTATAAGAATAAGTATTAGCTCCTGTAGGATTAAATGTGTAACTAATGCCACTGCAAGCATAAGCGTCTACAATATTGATAGTTGGGTTTGGAGCTATAGAAACTGTAATTGTTGCAATATTAGAACGGCAGTTGTTTACAAATCCAGCAACAGAAAAAGTTGTGGTGATAGTATTTGATGCAGCAACATAAGTTGATGTAGTTGTTAATGTAGTTGGTCCAGAAGTCCAGTCATAATTCGTTGCTCCAGATGCAGTTAATGTTGTTGTTGCGCCGCTGCATACTAATGTATTACCGGTAATACTTACAACAGGGCTAGTAAATGGTGGAACGGTAGTTCCAGATACAACTGCTCCAGGGCTAACCCAATTTGAAGTTGTATTATTTAATGCCATGTTAGTTAAAGTTCCGTTATGATTGAAACCAGAAACATCTGTTAAAGCAGTAATTCCAGAATTATTAGCGCCAGCAACACCCTGATTAAAATGATAATTCCCAATTAAATCTGTGGCAGTAGTAGCAATTTCACCATTCATGCTATTTGTAATTTCGGCTAAACACAACTGACGATTCCAAATACGAACCTCGTCTAATTCACCATTAAAAGGCCCTAATGCAATTGCATTTCCTCCGAAACGAAATTGGGTTAAACCAGTCCAAGATGTTCCAATAGAAAAAGTTGATATCGTTTCGACACCATTTACCGTTATTTTCATAACGTTATTATTTTTAGCACTGATGGCAACGTGGTACCAAACACCTGTTGTTACTGTTGCAGTACTTGCTAAATTTTTGCCTGCCCCATCATATAGAGCATGCACAAATTGACCGCCTACAAGCCTTAAATTATGTGATAGCGAAGTAAGAGGCCCAGAACTATTTGTACCAGCGATAATATTTTGGTCGTTTATGTTATTTAGTTTAACCCATGTTTCAACTGTATATTCGTTAAATGCCGAATAGCCAGTAGCTACTACATAATCATTTAATCCATCAAAATTTAATGCAGCTCCTACTTGAGCTTTCGTTTTTGTTAGCACTCCTCCTAATATGGCTGCAACTAAAAGTAATTTTTTTATCATGTTATAATCTTTTACACAAAGGTGTTAAAGATTATAATACAAATTTTTTTTGTTTTGCAAGTAGCGCATTTGGGTTTGTAAACTGCATGTTTTGTAAGTGCATTGTGTAAAATAGTTTTTGCAATTAGATTCGTTTTACAAAAACTTATAGCATGTGTTTATCTAAAATTTCAAAAAACTCATCTCTTCTATCTCTTGCCAAATCTATCAATACACCATCATTCATCACAATTTCGCCACGGTTTTGTTTGTCAAATTTTTTCATCTGAAAAATATTAATCAAATAGCTACGATGAACCCTCACAAATTGAGAATACCCTTCAAGTGCTGTTTCAAAATATTTTAAATTTTTAGAAACCGTAATTGCTTTTTCTGATGCAGAATAAATGTGAGTATAAGATCCATCTGCCTTTATATATTGTACCTCATTTATCTTAATAAAAATATATCCTGAGGCCGAAGGAATGCTTAGGGTTTTAGGAAGTTGATCGTCGTAGTTATCTATAAAAGTTTTTAATTTTTTTTCTTCTTCCGCTTTTGGATGTAATTTTTTTATTTTCTCAATGGCTTCTTCTAAATGATTTTCATTGATTGGCTTTAATAAATAATCAATGGCACTTAATCGAAATGCCTTTAAAGCATAATCGTTATAAGCAGTTGTAAAAACAATTGCTGGATTTATTTTCTCAATTAGTAATTGTTCAGCTAATTGTATGCCCGATTTTCCGGGCATCTCAATATCTAAAAACACCACATCCGGATGATGTTGCTTTATCAAGTCTAAACCCTGTGTGGCTTGCTCAGCTTCATCAATTACTTCTAAGTCATTTGAATGCTCCTCTAACATCATTAAAAGTAATTTTCGAGCCTGAGGCGAATCGTCGATGATTATCGCTTTAAGTTTAGTCATTTGATTTAATTTTAATTACTACCGAAGTACCAATACTTTCATTATTATTGTTGTTGTATAAATCTAAATAATTGATGGCAATAATACCAGGTTGATTTTGATTTAAAACAGTAACTTTATTAATGGCATCTGTTGAAAAAGAGGGATGTTTTTTAGTATTGCTATCATTAATTATTTTCGATTGATTTCGTCCAACGCCGTTGTCGGTTATCGTCACATTTAATAAAGTGTTTGTAGGATCCATCGCAAAAAGTATATCGAGCTTCTTTTCTCCAATTTTGTGTCTTAATCCATGTTTAAAAGCGTTTTCTATAAAGGGTTGTAATATAAGTGATGGTAACGAAGTATGGCTAGTATCTATATTATCATCTATTTGTATAGAGTAATTAAATTCATCAATAAACAACATCGACTCCAGTTCGATATATAGTTTTAATAGTTCTATTTCTTCATCTAATTTTACCCACGACATGGAGCTTTGTTCTAATATTTTACGCACCAAATCAGAAAAGCGTTGAAGATAACTCGCGGCTTTCTTTTTGTCATTTTCGTAGATATAGCTCTTAATTGAGTTTAAGACATTAAAAATAAAATGCGGATTCATTTGCGCTCTTAAAGCAGTTTCTTGCGATAGTTTTAATTGATGCTCAAGGTTAATACGCTCTAATTCTTTTGCTTGTTTTTTCTGAATAATTTTAACACGTTGTTTAAAAACAATAAGTGCAATTAATAAACAAGTGATGCCGATAACAAGATAAAACCACCATCTTTGCCAAAATGGAGGTTTTACTATTCCCTTTATAACAACAGTATTTACAGAGTCTTTCCCTAAGTGATCTACTAACTTTATTTCTAAATTAAAAGAACCAGCGCTTAAAGTAGGAAGTTCAATTTGATTAATTTCTGCTGGCAAATATATCCAAGAGTTGTTATTGTTTAAACGATACGCATATTGAAATTGATTTTCTGAACTAAGAGCAACGGCATTCAATTCTACTTTTAGTTCATCGTTATAGTTTAACGATAATTCATTTTTGTAATTAACGATGGCATTATTTACGGAAATGTTTTTCAGGTATATTTTTGAAGATGTTAATTTATTATGAGTATGCAATGGTATTTGTTGAATACCCTTTGAAGTAGCTAACCAAATGTATTTATCATCTATATCTAAGCCATCTATATTATTGGAAGCTAAACCTGATAATCGGTTCATCACCTGAATTTTTTTATTTTGTAAGTTATATATCCAAAGCCCTTTGTTTGTGGCTAAAAATAGGCATTCATCATTTTCTTTTATTTGATAGCCAATAATTGTTTGATCTATAGATGTAAGCAGGGAAGAAGGTTGGTTATATGATAGTTCATATATGTTGCCATTAAAAGATAAGGCGTGTATTTTGTTTTTGGAGGATATGGAAAGTGAAATAATTTGAACACTATCTAATTGTGTGCTTATATATTCCCAATGTTGATTTTTATAGGTGTAGATATCAATCCCACTATTTGTAGCAAGCCATAATTGATGATTAGTTTTATCATAAGCAATTGATCTGGTCCATTTTTTATTTAACACTTCAGTTTTTGAATTCTTTTCAGGGCTATACCAAAATGCACCTTTTGAAGTGGCAATGACATAATTATTTTCTATCTGTAATATATCTTTTGCAGGAGGGAAGTTTTCGGAGACAATTTGTGGTTTATTTTGGTTTATTTTAAATGTGTTATTTTGAAGGCTAAATAATATGGATTGTTTGCCTTCTGTTAATGCTAAGCATTGAATATCTTGTTTACTGTTTAGCTCAATTAATTTTATGGCGTTAGCCTTTATAGATAGTTCACCAATATTGCCCTTTACTGTGCTAAAAAAAACGGAAGAAGTGGCGCGTACTACTTTATTAGTTTTAATGTTAGATTTTTCATTATCCTTTATAAGCCATAGTTTGTAAGATAATTCAGGCACTCTCAGTAGGCCATCATGGAGTGTACTGAGCCAATACGAATGCTCATGATCTTTTATACCGCTTGAAAAAGCGATGTCTTCATACAACAATTCACTGGCATCTTGTTTAATATCATAAACAATAACTCCACTAAAGGTGTATATCCAAATACGATTTTGGTGGTCTTCTTCAACCCTGGTTATTTTTTTGTCTTTAAGAAGTGGATTTAAATTTTTGGAATAAAAAGGTTTTATGTTCCCTGCAACCAGGTGAAATATTTCTCCATCAACTCTACTAAAAATAAATTTTTGCTGACTGTGAAATGCTAATTGATATTCGCCAGAAACTTTGCCCTCAGACCAACTTAAAGGGTAATATTTTTCAACCCCATTGTCTATTTGAATTAAACCTTTTGGACCAATACACCAAAATATATTATTATCAAAAAAACAGGAGTGCGTGAAATTACCTGTTGGATATTTAGGGGTAGTTGCAAAATACGACCATTTATTAGTTTTATTCGATAGTGAGGTAATGCCTTCGCTATAGCTCACCCATAGATTACTGTTTTTGTCAATACAGATGTTTGAAACTGATCCTTTATCCCAGCTAGTTAATAATTTCAAAGAGTCGTTTTCAATATAAAAAATCTGACCATTAAAATTATACATGTATATTTTACCATCTATCGCTTTTTCGAGTCCAGTTAAAGAACGTGATTTTTGCAAAGGATGCTTGTATTCATAATAACGTATGCCGTCATATTTATATAATCCAGCATCAGTTCCTAACCATATAAATCCTTTATCGTCTTGTATGATGCTATAAATAGTTTGATTAGGCAAGCCCTCTTCCGAGGTTATTTGAAAAGCAACTGGATTTTGAGCATGAAGAGAAATACTCATCAAAAAAAGAACTACGTATTTCCAATAGTGTTTTGCCATCAAAAACAAATTTATTCTTTATTCAAACATCCTCAAGCTTTTTTTAGGTTTTTAATGTCAATTTGTATTGGGTGTGCAATAAAAGTAAGGGCGCTAAGGCTGCGGCTAAATGTTTTAAACTATGTCCGCTTATAAATTGTGTGTGATGAAAAATAAATTCGTCATTTGCTTCACATACTTTTGCAATAACATAAACCATTAAAATATGCCAATAGGTTTTTGTTAAAGGATTATCATTTTTGAATAGTATTAAAACAATTGGAATTAAAATTATGGGTAAAAATTGGATGAGTGCATAAAAGCGTAAATCTTCACGACCTTTGCTTTTTGTCATTTGCCAATAAATGATAGAAATAATTCCTAATAAAATTAATGGAAGCTGCATTCGTTTACCAGTAGTTAAGCAAATATAATCACCAATGATGATGGAGAAAAAAGCCATAAAAGAAATGGTCATGGGTAACCTGTCCCACACCAATGTTTGGCCGCATGGCTGATGATGATAATACATAGAGCCAAGGGCAGTTAAAAAGATTCCTAAATAAAAAACAAAACTATTAATGTTAAGTTGTATAGCATGGTATTTTTTAATTATAAAAAACATGCCAAGCAAACCAAACACAAAAAAAGGAATATTAGATATTACGTTCCAAAAATGTTCTACTGATAGAATGGTTCGTTGGTCGGCAAACAAATGGTAGTTAGGATTTTGAGCTATTGGCTTTATAAAAAATAAAGCACTCATCACCATAATAGTAATACCTAACAGGAATCTGTTTTTTGATTGTGTGGTTGCTAGCATGTTTTTTTTTTAGATTTTTCATTTTCTTTTCTTAACAAAAAGAACCAAATCAAGGCGAAAGACCAACTCCAATTTTTATCCTCAAAATGTCTTCCAGTGCCACCTAAAATGTGTTCGCCTCTTTCGCCAACCAGCCCTTCCAACGTCGGGTGCGCTAAAAATGTAGTTATTTTAACAACTTCATTAAACTCTGTTTTTTCTTCACGCAAGCGATTTTGTTTTTTTGCAGAAGAACTATCGCGTATATTTTTTTGCACAGCAACCGCTGCAAACAAACTTAAGGTAAACGACATGCCGTAAAAACCTTTTTCGCTTCGCATTAAATCAGCATTCCATAATCCAATTACTAATAATAAAATAGAAAGGATAGTAGAGAACCAGCTGATGCCGTAATAAATGGAAGTTACAGGAATTCCTTCGAGTTCATCTCGCACTGCTTTTTGAAGTGAAACGGCTGAAAATAATCCATACATTAATACTGCAAAATAATACCCTTTTTCATTTAGCATCATTTCGGCATTCCATAACCCGATATTGTAAGATACTGCTCCCGCTAATAAGGCAACCCATGAGGCACCGATAAAAGCATTTGATGGTTTTTGATTCATAAATTTAGTTTTAAAATTATGAGATCAAAAGTAGAGAGAGTAGAGGAGGGACTCTTTGACAATTGTCAAAAAATAAATTTTTAACTAATTTTTAGTTTTCAGCTCTTATTCGGCTCAGGGTTTCTTGCGTGATACCCAAGTAAGATGCAATCTGTCCTAATGAAGCTCTTTGCAATAAGCTAGGTTTTGATAGGGCAAATTTTTGATAACGTTCTTTTGCTGTTTTAAATTGTAAACTTAAAATACGTTCTTCTAATTTAATGTAATAGTTTTCGGTAATGATTCTGCCTAATCTTTCTGTTTCATGAAAGTTGGTATATAAATTTTGTAATACAGAAAAGGAAATTTCTATTAGCGTACAATCTTCTAAAGCCTGAATGTTTTCGTTGGTTGTTTTTTTGGTGATAAAAGCATAAAATGAAGTTGCAAATTCTTCTTCTTGTGCAAACCAATTGGTAATTTCTTTATCTTCATTAAAATAATATCCACGCACTAATCCTTTTTCAATAAAATAAATGCTATCACAACGGTCGTAGCAATTAACAATTACCTCACCTTTTGCAACCGTTTTTTTAATAGTTACCTTCTTTAGCTCTTCAGCTAAATTTGGCGAAACTGTAATGATTGAAGAAAGGTGTTTAATTAATGGCATACACTAATGTATAAATAATAGACGGGGTTTAAAAACAAAAAACCCCCAATTTCTTGGAGGTTTTTTAGAGGTCCCGTCCAGGTTCGAACTGGAGTAGCAGCTTTTGCAGAGCTGAGCCTAACCACTCGGCCACAGGACCAATTTGTTATTGGTTTTATTATTTTAATGAAAATCCAAGAACGGGTAGCAAAAATAAGATTTTTTTAGCAACTTAGTCTAATTATTATAAAAAATATGCAGATAAATTCAAAATTACCAAATATTGGCACTACCATCTTCACGGTTATGAGTGGTTTGGCTAAAGAATATAATGCCATTAACCTTTCTCAAGGCTTTCCCGATTTTGGTTGTGATGCTAAATTATTAGAATTTGCCCAAAAACATATGGTGGCTGGTTTTAATCAATACTCTCCTATGACTGGGGCACAGCCTTTAAGAGAGGTAATAAGCGAATTATTGCAAAATTGCTATGACGCTGTTTATCATCCTGATTCTGAAATTACGATTACGGCTGGAGCAACACAGGGTATTTATACCAGTATTGCTGCTTTTATTAATAAGGGAGATGAAGTGATTGTATTTGAACCTGCTTATGATTGCTATATTCCTGCGATAGAAGTGCACGGCGGCATTGCAAAACCAATTCAGTTAGAGTACCCAAATTTTACCATTAATTGGACTACCGTAAAGAATACGATTACCGATAAAACTAAAATGATTATTATTAACTCACCTCACAATCCTAGTGGAACAACTCTTTTGGAAAGTGATTTGTTAGAATTGCAAAAATTAGTAGCTGGGAAAAATATTATTGTAGTGAGTGATGAAGTGTACGAACACATGGTGTTTGATGGGAAACCTCACCAAAGTGCGGCTCGTTTTAAAGACTTATCGGCTCAATCTATTATTGTTTCTTCTTTCGGAAAAACCATTCATGCTACTGGTTGGAAAATCGGTTACATAGCAGCGCCAAAAGAGTTAATGATAGAATTTAGAAAAGTACATCAATTTTTAGTGTTTTGTGTAAACCACCCTTTTCAGCTGGCATTAGCCGATTATTTAAAAGACGATTCTACTTATAAAGGCTTGCATCAATTTTATCAAGCTAAAAGAGATTACTTTAGAAAACTAGTTTCTGGTTCTCGTTTTGTAATGGAACCTTGCACAGGTACTTACTTTCAATTGATGAGTTACAAAAATATTACTGAAGAAAAAGACACGGATTTTGCGGTTAGATTAACTAAGGAAAAAGGATTAGCTTCTATTCCATTATCTGTTTTTTATACAAATCAGCAACAACAGCAATTATTGCGTTTTTGCTTTGCTAAAAAAGAAGAGACTCTAGAAAAAGCGGCAGAGATTATTTGTAAATTTTAATTGGTATATTTACTACACTAAATGTTGTTTATGAAGTCGATTTCTATTTTACTGTATCTTTTAGGAATTGCAACATTTGCTTATTCGCAAGATACCATTCAATTTATTAGTAAGGCTCCTCAATCTGTAAAAGTTGCCGAAGTTGGCATTGATGAAATCAAGTACCATCGTTTTGATAATCTCGATGGTCCTTTATATGTTGCAAGTAAAAATGAAATTAGATATATTAAATATTCCAACGGACTTGTTGATTCGATAACAGTAGCTAGTAAATTAAAAACGGAAGCACCCGAAACGTTGACGGGTTACAGTGCTCCAATTTCTGCTTATGGCAGCGAAAAAATACTGATATCAGGTAGTAGATTATCTCATAACGGTAAAGCTGTAGGAGAAGCAAGATTGTTTCGATTAATATCAAATGTACCTATTCCCGAAAAAAAAGCTGAATTATACAAAGAATATTTAGTAATGAAGTCTTACAAAAAGCGACAATATTTATTTGGTTTTGTGGGTCTTGGTGCGGGATTAGCATTGCCATACATTGGATTAATGTCGTCGATTGTTTTCGACGACGGAGTGCCGTTTGCTATTGGCTTTGCTGCTGGAGCTACTTTTGGTATTACAGGCGCAGTACTTTCTGGAATAAATAAACATAAACGAACAAAAAAACGAGTAGATATCGCCAACCTTTATAATAATTAGTCATGACAAAAAAAATAGCTCTTAAATTAATCATATCTGTTCTTTGTTTTTTAAATATTTCAGTGACAGTTTTTGCGCAAGACACTATTTTTTACAAGAAAGCGGGCAGTATTGTCGTGTTTGTGAAAGAAGTTTCGCAAACGGAAGTACAATACAAAAAAGTGGAAATGCCAGACGGGCCAATGTACATTATTGATAAAAATGATATCGCAAAAATCGTGTATAAAAATGGATTTACAGAAGAAATAAAAGCACCTGTTGTTGAAACTACCATAGGCAACTCTAATCAACCTTTTACGGTAACATATTCATCGCCAGCTGATCTTAACTATGAGAAAATCACTTATTCAGACACAAAGCGTAGTCAGAATTCATTAATTAGATTAGTGGATAGACATCCTGATCCATCTAGGCACGATAAGTTAATGAAAGACGCTCGTGCTATGAGAAGTTTAAAGAGACATCAAGATGGAACACGAACGGGGGCTATTATTTTTGGAGGAGTTGCTATTGGAGGCGCAGCCGTATATTCCTTGATTAGTGCTGCTAGTTTTGGTAGCTACGTAGATCCTATATATGCAGCGCCACCAGTTTTATTTGGCACTTTGGCTGTTATTTTAGGTGGCACTTCTATTGCTATTAATATAAATTTAAAGAAAAAACGCAACGAATTTGTTAATTATTACAATCAATAATTATTTCAGATTATTTTTTCTGTTTTTTTTAAGTGCAAGTGCTTTTGCACAGGACACTATTTTTACCAATACTTCTCAAATCCTTTTAGTTCGAGTATTAGAGATTTCTAAAACAGAAGTGACATATAAAAATTATTATAATCCAGATGGCATTATAAGAAGCCTCAGTAATGAACAGATTGCAAAAATTATATACGAAAACGGCAAAGAGGAATCTAAATTTCAATTAAAACAAAAAACATCAGGAGCTACATCACCACTTAATTTATTCGTCGTGGAAGGAAAGCATATTGCTATTAATAATACCGATATCACTCATAAAGCAGCTTATAAAATAATGATGAAAAGAGATGTTCAATTAAATTCAGAAGAATTGAATGGCGCTCTAGTGGATGCGGATAGTAAACGTAACGGGCAGATTGCTTTCAATATTATTGCTCCAGTAGCAGCAGTTGGCGGTATTTATTTTGCAAGGCAACATCGTTACAATGACCCAAGGCAGAAGATGATTTTAAGAACTTTTTTAATTAGTGGGTTTAGCGTTTGTGTTGTTTCTCTCATCACAGCTCAGATATATAAATCCATAAAAAATAAGCACATTCGTAAAGCTGCACTTTTATATAATAATGATATTTTATAATTACATTTATTAAAACATTCAAAATGAGAGTCGTTTTTATATTTATACTTTGTGCTGTTCAATTATATTTGAATGCGCAAGACAGTATTTATAAGAGAACTGGACTTGTTATTCCTGCAAAAATCTCAGAAGTAAATATTAAAGAGATTTCCTATAAGCGATTGGATCTATTGGACGGGCCGTTGTTTATCATAAATAAAAATGAGATTCAAAAAATTAAGTATGCTAATGGAACCATTGATTCATTTATGGTTTTAAAAGAGGGGACAAAAGCACCAAACGTAGTTTTTGTAAATCCCAGATACATTGCACCCGATTTTAATCAAATTCAGCCTTCCATACGACGAGGTACATACAAGTATCAAGGGCATCTTCTATCTGATAGACATGTGTTTTTAATGGCTTTGGAAAAGAATAACCTTTGGAAAAATACCGACATAGAGTTAAATGTTATTGCTTCTAAAAAATACAAAGTTATGCAATATTCTATAGGCTATAGTGGGGCCATTATTGGTGGGATTGGCTTATATGCATCTGCAATAGCTGGCGGATCGAGTTCAAATTCAAACGATGCGTCACTTGCAGCTTTTGCTGGTATTTTGAGTGCTGGCATAGCAGTGTCATCACAAATAATATCTTTTAAATATAAATTGAAACGGGTTAAACACGCTGATAAAGTAGCGGAACTTTATAATCAATTATCGAAAAATTAAACATGGATGATTTAATAATTACAACGATACAAACTAATTTATATTGGCAAGATATTGATAAAAATTTAGTTCACTTTGAGGAAAAATTAAATGCGCTGACAGAGCAAACCGATATTATTGTATTACCAGAAATGTTTACGACGGGCTTTACAATGAATCCTAAAGTTTTAGCAGAGTCGCACGGAGATAAAGGCTTGCAATGGATGCAGAGAAAATCGAAAGAAAAAAACTGTGTTTTAGTTGGAAGTATTTCGGTAAAAGATGGAGAAAAATTTTATAACCGATTATATTGGGTAATGCCCGATGGAAGCTATCAGTCTTATGATAAACGCCATTTGTTTCAAATGGGAAAAGAAGATGTACATTACACAGCAGGATCTAAAAAGTTTGTGGTTGAATATAAAGGTTGGAAAATTTGTCCGTTAATTTGTTACGATTTACGTTTCCCTGTTTGGAGCAGAAATACAAAAGAGAATACTTATGATGTTTTAGTATATGTGGCAAATTGGCCCGAAGTACGTTCTTATCCTTGGAAACAATTATTGATTGCCAGAGCTATCGAAAATCAAGCCTATGTAGTTGGAGTTAATAGAATTGGACAGGATGGAAATGCGATTACTCATTCAGGCGATTCTTGCATACTTAATCCTCGCGGAGAAATCATCAGTAAAACCAAAGCACACGAAGATGTTTCAGAAACATTGAATTTATCTTTTTCCTATTAGGAGGAATTTAGAAAAGTGTTTCCCGTGATGCTTGATGGAGATGAATTTGAAGTTAAGTAAAGTTTGTTAACTGTCAGTTCGAGCTGTCACACTGAGCGGAGTCGAAGTGGTAGTCGATAACATTACTAGGTTAAACAAAAGAGCCTTTCTCCCGATAGCTATCGGCAGAAAGGCTCTTTTGTTATATTGCTAGAGTAATTAAAACGGAAGATGAATATATCCTAGTTTCCATAAGAAATAAAGCGCAGCTCCTGCCAATAATGATAAAATAAATATTGCTGGAAGAATAGGTTGTTTCTTTTTAGTGAATGGATCATTTAAATTAATTTTTGCACCTTTTGGTAATTCAGCTAAGTGCGTCAGTGTATTTCCAAATTGGATATTTACAACAGCACTCGCGTTAATCGCCCAACCATTAGCATCTAATAAAGGTGCCAAGTTACGTTTACGTAATTTTAAATAAGCAATAATCATCGATGGCCCAGAAATTAAAAGCAATAACCCACAAAAGGCAATTGGCATTTTCCACCAAGTTAAACCTAAGAAACCTGCTACAACCGATGCAAGGGCAGTTCCAATTGCACCAACGGCTAATCCAATAGCTGCAAAAATCCCCACAAATTTACCAACGTCAAATGGTGCTGGTGGATCTTTTTTTGCTTTCGCTTCTTCTACTTTTACTGGAACACTTTCTACACCTTTTGTTAAATCAGCATTTACTTTGTCATCTTGTGCCGCTGCCATTTTATTTACTTGTGTTTCAATAAAACGAGATACTTTACGGTATGGAGAGAAAAATGCCTGACGAATACTAATTGGATTATCTACAATTTTAATAACCGTTGCATCCCAATCTAATCCATTTCTATCATAGAATAAAGCATTTTTACCAACCACTAAATTATCAATGTCACCGTTAGTTAAGGCAGCAACAATGGTCATTTTTTCGTTGGTTGCTCTTGATGTACAATCGCAATACATTAAATACATGCCACTAAACGACACCATAGTTGCGTGTTTAGCCATATCTGATACTTTGATACATAAATCACAACTTCTTTGATCGATGTATAATGTACCTGCTTGAAAAATGGCTTTAGAACCTGGCGTATAAAAATCAAAAAAGGTTACAAAGTTTTTCAATAGGGTAAACATATCGCGGTGGTAGCGAACCAATTTATCTACTAAAATAATATTTGTGGCTTCCTGCTCTAAAGCTTTATCTTGTTCAATTAAAGTTTGCAACTGATTTTTTTCAGTACCTACTAAAATGGCACGAACTCTTTCTATTCCTAATCCTTCAACAAGATCTCCTTCTTTTTCTGATTTCCATTGTGCATAGGGTGCAAAGGTTTCAGCAATCTTGTTCCATTCAGTTTCTGTGATCGTATCTTTATTTGGAAATAAAACACTCACCGTTAGAGTTTTGAAATCACTAATGGCTTTTTCCCATGCTGGATTAATTCCAGTAGATACAGGCAATGATTTATGGGCTTCTATTTTTGCTAAAGGGTAAGCAGCAATTTCTTCAATGCAGCTCGATAAATCTCTCGCTGTAATTGTTTCAACACGTGCTACTTGTAAGTTTAATACTTCAGTAGATTGTGTGTCAAAAGCCGCTAAACGACAACGAATAAAATAATCATCTACTTTTGATTTGATGGATACAAAATTTTGATACGCTCCGTCGGTGATGTCTCCTAATGGGAAAATGGTTTTTATATCCGCTTCTTTTTTGGCGTACCAAGCCGAATACTTTTCGCAATTTTCTATAAATAGTTGTAAATTTTCAGCTGTAATACCTTGCTTACCACCTCTATCAGCAATTGAGCCTGATGTTTGAATAATTTCATTTAAAAGAGCAATCAATTCAGTTGAAGAAGTTGAGTCTTCTGTGATAATACCATCACCATTAAATTTTGTGCCAGCAAATATTTTTTCTGTATCAGATGTTTCTTCAACGGTTAGTATCGTTGATCCTTCTTTACCTAAATTTTTTAAAATAATTTTTGCGGAGTCTAAAAGATTTTTTCCTAGTTCGGTTGAATCATTGATAGATGTTAAAGAAAACACTGCTTCTTGTTTTAATAAATCATCAGGGTTTCTTAAAATAGATGTAATCCAATTTACCGCTTCAATAATTTCTGGCACTCGTATTTGCCCGTCTTTATCAGCATCAATAATCTCTAATGTTTTCTTATCAATCTCTAATCCATTTACAGGGCAGCTTAAGGCTGTCCATAATTTTGGATCCAATTCTTCAAGATGTATTAAATCTGAACCAGATTCTAAATTCACACGTTTTACCCCACCAACAGTAGAGAAACTCCATATATGATTGCTTTTCTTCATAAGATTAATTAAGTTGACAAAAGTATTAAATTTATTGGTTTCAGTTGCTTTTAGAGAAACTTTAACAAATGATATAGTGTGTTTTATAATTACAGGTTTGTATACTTATCATTATCTATTCAGCTTTTTCTTTATCATATAACTTTAGCTTTTTTTGTAAACGATTAATAGTTTTTGCTAATCGATCGATTTTTGTTTCTTCTTTTTTGGCGGAGTAAATCCATTGAATATAAAATTTCTGTTCGCTTTCGGAGATGGAATTAAAAAAACGTAAGGCTTCTGGTTCGTCTTGCAAACACATTAACATTTCATCTGGAATTTCTAAAGGTTCGTTATCAGGATACAAAATCACATGTACAAAATCACCTTCTTTTTTCTTGGTATGTTTTCTAATTTCTGCTTTCACAGGCAAAAATAACATGCCATTTCCCATGGGCATTAAATGGTATTTTCTAATTTCATAACCATCAATGGTGCCTCGTACTTTTACCCAACCAAAATGGGCTTTTTTATCCTGCGGTATTTCGGGAATCCGAGTAAATGTCCAACCGCCTTTGCCAGGAAATTTTTCTAAAAGATAGAGTTTATCTACAAGTGGTTTCAATGGGTATTTAAATTAAGAATAGCCTAATTTAAAAATAAATTTCTTAGTTTTATAAGTATAAAATTATCTGAACAATGACTGTAAAAGAGATTATGGCGGAATTAGAAGCCAAAGGAAACGTAGGTGTAAAAAATATATTTTTGAAACATGGTGTTAAAGAACCTCTTTTTGGTGTGAAGATTGAATACTTGAAAGTGATTCAGAAAAAAGTGAAGAAAGATTATCAGCTGGCTAAAGATCTTTATGCTACTGGCAATGCTGATGCTATGTATTTAGCAGGATTGATTGCTGATGAAGATAAAATGACCAAGAAGGATTTATCGCTTTGGGTAAAACAAGCAGAGTCAACTAATATTAGTGAATATACCGTGCCATGGATTGCCGCTGAAAGTCATTTTGGTTATGAATTAGCCTTAGAGTGGATTGATTCTAAAACAGAGCATGTTGCAACCGCTGGCTGGGCAACGTTATCAAGTGTAATGTCAATTAAGCCAGATAGTGAATTAGATATTCCTGCCTTAAAAAAATTAATTACACGAGTAGAAAAAGAAATTCATACTGTGAGCAACAGAGTACGCTCAAACATGAATGGTTTTGTGATTGCAGCAGGATGTTTTGTGCCAGCATTAACAGATGCAGCGATGAATGCTTCTAAAAAAATTGGTGCTGTAAAAGTTAATACCGATGGCACAGCATGTAAAGTGCCAGATGCCGCCATTTATATTAATAAAGTAAAAGATAAAGGAACACTTGGCAAAAAGAAAAAAATGGCAAGGTGTTAAACCCAGCGTTGAACCGATTGTACCGTATCCATTGGATTTGTATTAAAACAAATTTTGGCTTTTGGGGCGTACTCATGAACAACGTTTATCATGTTTTCGAATAAGCTAAAATTTGAATCTACTTTTCTAATTCCTGCTCCAATTAATACGCAATCAAAAGGTCTTTTTTTGCAAATGTGTTTTTATAGTCTCAATAGCAGTTTTACCTAAATCTGTCCAACACAATTCGGCATCGTAGCCAATATCATTGAGTGCATTAATGGAACCTGTAATTCCCATGAATACTTTTTCGGCAGTAATGCCTGGCATTGCCGCAAATTCGGGAGAGGAAAAATCAATACATTTTGGATCTATTCCTATTACTAAAACTGATTTTTTATTTGACATCATTTTAATTTATAAAAAATAAAATTACTAAAGAAATTGAAAACTTATGTATTATTTTTTACATTTAAAATCCGTCCATAAGGCATCAAGGCTTTGCCAAACAATATGAGATAAAGGCTTTGGCGATAACTCGTAAAAGATAAACGTTTTAGTTTTGTTTTTGCAAATTTTTACATGCACTTTGCAATTTATTACTATAGTTTGCTTTGCCATATAATCAAACATCTGAATGGTTCCATTAAATGTTTTCACATCGTGGGTGTCTTTTGCTATTTCTTTAAAAGTGGTTATAACTGCATTTGACGTGTCAATGCCATTTGCAGTAATTAAGCCGTGATAATACTGTTGTAAATTGTTCTCAATAATTTTTGCGTCCGTTTTCACATCGCCCTCCAAATACCATAAAAAGTCATAACTCCAATACTCATCACTCGCAGCTTTAGCCCAGTCTGGCGTAAAGCGAATCTCTTCCACACCCTTATAAGAAATCTTTGGAGCAAAACCAATAGGAATAGGAAAGCGCTCAACGCCCCAATTAGCTGGACTCGAAAGATGATACGGCGCTTCCCAAGTACGCCCATTAAATTCAGGTGCTTGCGCATAACTTATTACAAAACTTAAACTAAGAAATAGGATTGCTAAAATTTTCATAACAATAAAGTTAAATATTGTTGGAAGGTATTTTGTTATTGAGATGTTAATGTAACAAGTTTTTCAGATATTTGAAGCTTACAAAACCAAATGGATTCTCTATCACACATTGTTATTGGCGCTGCCATAGGCGAAGTCTTTCTTGGAAAAAAAATCGGCCGTTGGGGAATGTTATTAGGAGCCATTGCTAAAAGTGCCCCTGATTTTGATTTGTTTGTGACTGGCTTAACAGATCCTCGAGCTTATATGTGCGATCATAGAGCTCATACACATTCCTTATTTATTGAAACACTTTACGCTATACCTATAGCCTGGTTGTTAGTGAAACTGTTTAGGCAAAAAGTGTCCTATAAACGCATGCTCCTTTTTTTACTAGCGTGTTTGTGGGGACATTCATTATTAGATTGGTGTACCAATTTTGGAACTCAATTATTGTTGCCTTTTACTAACGAAAATTATTCTTTAAACACTTTGGCTATTGTTGATTTATTATTTACGTTGCCCATGTTTATCTCGGTTGTAATTGCTGTTTTTTATAGAAAAAATGAGACAAGAAGATATAAGTTATCACGAGCCGCTTTAATCTATTGTTTCGCCTATTTGGGATTGACTTTTATTAATAAAGCGCAAGCAAACAATATAGTTGAAGAATCAATTGCAAAAAATAACATTCCCGCTACTCATTATATGACGAATCCAACGATGTTGAATAATGTATTATGGTATACGGTTGGCAGTAACGATAGCACTGTTTTTATTGGAGAGTTCAGTTTGTTACACAAGCAAAATCCTATGACTTGGTACAGCTATCCGCGTAATCAGTATTTAATGCAACAATGCAAAAGCAAAAAAGATGTGGAAATTTTAAGATGGTTTAGCGACCCCTACACCATTGCCCAAAGTAATGGCGACACCTTAAATATGTATGCTGTAAAGTTTGGCCGAACAAACATGCAAGAAAGCGAATTGCAAAAAACATTTGTGTTTCATTACAAACTCTATCAAAAAAATGGCGTCGAAACAATGGGCATGTTAGAAGCCAATAATAAAAATATGGATGTTAAAGAAACCTTTAATGACTTGTGGGAACGAATTTGTGGAAGGAGATATTGAATTAGAAAAGCCAATAACGCTATCGCAGTTCTGCTTTTTTGTTTTTCCAAACCCATTCAAGCAAAGCTTGACGTCGGACTGAAAACAAAAAAAGGGTCAAAGCAAAGCTTTAACCCTTTTTCATTTATCCGTACCCTACGGGTTGCAAATATCGAACTTTTTGGATGATTTCCAACGGCTTAGAATTCTAATGAACTCTCTAAGTTCGAAATCGCTCCTTTAATTCAAAAGATCGCCTCTTATATTTCATTGAATCAAAGGTATTAATAAAACTATTAACCAAAGCTTCAAAGTAACTAAAAGATGGCGATTAGAATACTCAATTGTCCATCACTATTAATCATAGTTTAAACTTTCTACCATTTCGTAAGCGCCAATTACTGATATGTGCGGGTAGTAAACGGTTGCCGCAAGCAGTTTATTTGTCATTATCAACAGGTTGTCTTGTCGATTAAATTATTTAATTATATTTATAGAATATGAATAAATTTCTCACGCTTTTTTTATTTGTCTTTTTATTGGCCTGCAATAACAAAGAAAAAAAACAGGAGGCCTCTGGCACACCAAAAGTAACAGAAGCTAAAGGCTACTTAGTTCCAAAAGACAGCATGGCTGAGCCTAAGGTAATTGCCATAAACCAAAGTAAACTCAAAAAAACACCAATTGGTAAACCTAAAGTTGTCACTACCAATTTAAATGTTCATAGTACTGGAGAACCTGAAGTTGTAGCAGTTGGTAAATCACGAATTATCACACCTGGAACAGATACTTTTTCTTTACCCAAAGTTGTGCTTGCCATCGACAGCACTTTCATAGCAAAACAGCCCAAACCCATTCTTTCTTTACCGTTGCGTACGAAAGACGCAGCCATATGCGATATTCAGTATCTTGATGTTGATCAAGGCATGAATTCTTCTTATGTAAGGTCAATCTTAGAGGATAAAAACGGAAACCTTTGGTTCGGCACTGATGGCGGAGGCGTGAGTGAATACGATGGAAAATCATTTATGCATTATACCAACAAGGAAGGATTAAGCAATAATAGCGTTTTGTCAATTTTAGAAGATAAAAGCGGAAACATTTGGTTCGGCACATCTGGTGGAGGTGTGAGTAAATACGATGGGAAATCCTTTACATATTATACCGACAAGGATGGTTTAAGCAACAACACCATTTGGTCAATGTTAGAAGATAAAAGCGGAAACATCTGGTTCGGTACAGATGGCGGAGGCGTTAGCAAATACGATAGAAAATCATTCACTAGTTATACTACAAAGGAAGGTCTAAGTAGTAATTACGTATTTACGATTTTAGAAGATAAAAGTGGAAACCTTTGGTTCGGGACATCTGGCGGAGGTGTCAGTAAATACGATGGAAAATCCTTTACTCATATAACAGACAAGGAAGGCTTGAGCAACAATACCGTGTGGTCAATGTTAGAAGACAAAAGCGGTAATCTTTGGTTTGGCACATATGGCGGAGGTGTGAGTAAATACGATGGAAAATCATTTACTCATTTTACTGACAAGGAAGGTTTAAGCAACAATACGGTCTTGTCAATATTAGAAGATGAAAGCGGAAACATTTGGTTCGGTACATCTGGAGGAGGCGTGAATAAATACGATGGAAAATCAATTACACATTATACCGACAAGGAAGGTTTAAGCAACAATACCGTATGGTCAATCTTGGAAGATGAAAGCGGAAACATTTGGTTTGGCACATATGGTGGAGGTGTAAGTAAATACGATGGAAAATCATTTACGCATTACACTGAGAAGGAAGGCTTGAGCAACAGCACCATATTGTCAATCTTGGAAGATAAAAGCGGAAACATTTGGTTCGGTACATTTGGCGGAGGCCTGAGTAAATACGATGGAAATTCATTTACTCATTTTACTGACAAGGAAGGCTTGAGCAACAATACGGTCTTTTCAATCTTAGAAGATAAAAGTGGAAACCTTTGGTTCGGGACATACGATGGAGGCGTGAGTAAATACGATGGAAAATCATTTACAAATTATACCGACAAAGATGGTTTGACAAACAATATAGTCTTTTCAATTATAGAAGACAAAAGTGGAAATCTTTGGTTCGGTACATATGGCGGAGGTGTGAGTAAATACGATGGAAAATCATTCACAAGTTATACTACAAAGGAAGGTCTCAGTAGTAATTATGTATTTACGATTTTAGAAGATAAAATCGGAAATCTTTGGTTTGGTACATTTGGTGGAGGTGCTAGTAAATACGATGGAAAATTCTTTACACATTATACTGACAAGGAAGGCTTAGGCAACAATACAGTGAGATCCATCTTAGAAGATAAAATCGGAAATTTTTGGTTTGGTACAGATGGCGGAGGCGTGATCAGATACAATGGAAAAACATTTACACATTATACCGAACAGGAAGGTCTGAGCAGTAATTACATCAGGTCAATCCTAGAAGATAAAAGCGGAAACATTTGGTTCGGTACAGATAAAGGATTAAACTTTTTTGCAGTTGGCGGGGAAACTTTACCCACCAAAGAATCATACAATGGCGAAGAAGTAAACAGCCAAAAAATTCTGACATTTCACAAAGAAGATGGACTAAAAGCAGATGATTTTTGTCAGAATTCTGTTTTTCTGGATAGTAAAAATCGAATTTGGTGGGGTACTGGAAAAGCACTCAGTATGATTGATATGAATGTTTTTAAACTGAATGACAAACGTCCGCAAATACAATTGGAAAATATCGGTCTACAAGAAAATTTTGTGGATTATAGAAATATTCAAAAAGAGATAAGTGATAGCTTGGTTACAAATGAAAATGAAGAGTTGAAAAAAGTAAATTTTACTGGTGTTGCAAATTATTATAATTATCCTAACGAATTGGAATTGCCCTATTACTTGAATCACTTAACATTTCATTTCATTGCAATTGATTGGTATGCTCCTCATAAATTGAAATACCAATACAAACTAGAAGGCCTCGATCCCGACTGGAGCAATTTAATCTCTGATGACAAAGCCGATTACAGAAATATTCCATACGGCAAATACACTTTCAAAATTAAAGCTATTGGGTCGGCAAATAAATGGAGTAAAACATTTGAGTATTCGTTTGTAATTCATCCACCGTGGTGGAGAACCTGGTGGGCATATTTCATTTATGGAATACTTGCAATTGCCATAATTTTTTCCATTGTCTGGTGGAATGGAAAAAGATTAAGTGAAAGAGCAAAAGAATTAAAAATTAAAGTTGAAGAAGCAACTATTGAAATTAAAGAGCAAAAACATTTAATAGAAGAAAAGCACAAAGAAATTACCGATAGTATAAATTATGCTGAACGGATACAACGTGCATTGTTGGCAAGTAAAAAATTGCTGGATGAAAATTTGAAAGATTATTTTGTTTTATTCAAACCGAAAGGTGTAGTTAGTGGAGATTTTTATTGGGCTGCCAAAACTGTTGGCGCGAATGGAGCTAAGAACTTTATACTTGTAACAGCTGATAGTACTGGCCATGGTGTACCCGGAGCAATTATGAGTATTTTAAATATTGCTTGTTTAAAGGAAGCTTTGTTACAAGGAATCACAAGACCAGATGAATTCCTGAATGAAACGCGAAGGTTGGTTATTGAAAACTTAAAAAATGATGGAAGTGCAGAAGGTGGAAAAGATGGAATGGATGGAAGTTTATTGAGTTTTGATTTTACAAATAATATATTGTATTGTGCTTCTGCAAACAATCCTGTTTGGGTAATAAGAGGTAAAGAACTTGTTGAAATAAAAGCAGACCGTTTACCAATAGGAAAACACGATAATGATAAAAAACCATTTACTTTACAGACATTAAACTTACAAAAAGGAGATGTCGTTTATGTCTTAACAGATGGTTTCCCAGATCAATTCGGTGGTGTAGACGGAAAGAAATTTAAGTACAAACAATTGCAAGAATTATTATTATCAATTAGCGAGGAGCCCATGGAGAAACAAAAACAAAAACTAAATGATGTTTTTGATAGTTGGAAGGGAAATTTGGAGCAAGTTGATGATGTCTGCTTAATTGGAGTAAGGGTTTGAATGTTATAATCTAAATACCTAACTGAGATAAAAACAAATATTTAAAATCAAAAGGTGAACGACAGAAGGTAATTACTCCGCTTCTTCTTTTATTAGCGAGTTTAACCTTTCTTTCTCTTTAATAGATTTTTGATAATGCTCATAAAATAGAATTGATAAAATTTCAAGACTGGCTATCGTTTCTTCTGCCATTTCATCAGTATAATTTTCAAATCCGGGATAAGATTTTAATTCAGTAATACTTAATCGTTTTTTAGGTTTTGTGCTCATCATATTTTATTAAGATTTTGGGTGAACCGGACTCTAACTCGCAATTGCTTCATTATCAATACAAATAGAAATTCGGATTATTTAACCACTAAAATATCGAAATGATTTTTTATTTGAAATTGCTTGATTCTACTGGGGTTTAGAAACAAAAAAGCAGACTATTAAAAAATAGTCTGCTTCTGTACCCAGCGCCGGACTCGAACCGGCACGGTTTCCCACAGGTGTTTGAGACCAGCGCGTCTACCATTCCGCCAGCTGGGCATTTTAGACTCCTTTTTGCTAGTTTCCCAACAATAAGGGCTGCAAATGTAATCAGAATTTTAATTATACCAATATTCTATCAAAAAAACAGACAAAAATATTGTCAAAATGCCTAAAAACACTATATTTGCGTCCCTTAAACACAACATGGAAACAGACGTTAGAATATTTTCAGGTAGCGCTACAAACACTTTAGCAGAACAGATTGCAAAATCGTATGGTAAAGATTTAGGCAAAATGTCTCATTATCGCTTTAGCGATGGAGAAATTCAGGTGTCTTACGATGAAAGTATTCGTGGACAAAGCGTGTTTGCTATTCAGTCAACCATGCCTCCTGCTGATAATTTAATGGAATTATTATTGATGTTAGATGCTGCTAAACGCGCTTCTGCCAAAGAAATAATTGCCGTGTTACCTTATTTTGGTTATGCTCGTCAGGATAGAAAAGATCAACCTCGTGTAGCTATTGGCGCTAAATTAGTAGCTGATATGTTAGCATTAGCTGGCGCTACTCGTGTAATGACGATGGATTTACATGCTGACCAAATTCAAGGATTTTTTGATATTCCAGTAGATCATTTATACGCTTCTTCTATATTTTTACCATATATCCAAGGTTTAAATTTACCAAACTTAACTATTGCAGCACCTGATATGGGTGGCAGTAAACGTGCAAACGCTTATGCTAAACATTTAAAATCAGAAATCGTAATTTGCTACAAACAGCGTACAAAAGCTAATGTAGTTGATCACATGACTGCTATTGGAGATATTGAAGGACGAAATATTGTATTAGTAGATGATTTAGTAGATACAGGTGGAACTTTATGTAAAGCTGCTGATATGATGATGGAACGCGGCGCATTAAGTGTAAGAGCTGTTTGTACACATGCTATTTTATCTGGAAAAGCCTACGAAAACATTGCAAACTCTAAACTAACGGAATTGATTGTCACAGATACAGTGCCATTGAGACAAGAGAGTGAGAAAATTAAAGTATTATCAGTAGCCGAATTATTTGCTAAAGTAATTCATAGTGTACAAAACTATGAGTCTATCAGTAGCAATTTTATTATGTAATTACACTCGCATTAAATAAATAAAAATAACAGATGTCAAGAAATGAAGCGAGCATTTTAAACACATCACAAAAAACAAAACAAATGACACGAGCGGGAGCGAACTGCATTTGACAATTAAAAACAATTTAAACCAAAACAAATGAAATCAGTACAATTGAGCGGTTCGTTACGTGCGAACGTAGGAAAGGTAAACGCTAAGGCGGTTAGAGAAAAAGGAAATGTGCCATGTGTAATTTATGGTGGAAAAGAGCAAATTCACTTTGAAGCAGATATTCGTGCTTTCAAACCAGTTATCTTCACTCCAAATGCACACATCGTTGAAATCGACTTAGACGGTAAAGTTTACAAAACTGTATTACAAGAAGCACAATATCACAAAATCAATGATAAATTAATTCACGCAGATTTTTTAGAAATTCAAGATGGTAAACCAGTAACAGCAAATATTCCAATCGTTATTACAGGTCAATCTGATGGTGTTAAAAAAGGGGGTAAATTAGTATTGAAAATGCGTAAATTAAAAGTACGTGGAATTGCTGCTACATTGCCTGATACAATCTCTATCGACATTACAAAATTAGATATCGGTGATTCAATTGCAGTAGGTGATATTGTAGTAGAAGGTGCTACTTTATTAAATGCTAAAAACGTATCAGTTGTTTCTGTAACTACAACTCGTGCAGTTGCTGCTGAAACAAATGCTGCTCCAGCTAAAAAATAATTTAAGATTAGCTTAAAACTAAAAGCCTCTTTCGGAAACGAGAGAGGCTTTTTATTTGGGCGTGTCCTTACAGGTCGGGCTTTCGGCACTCGCTTTTTTATTTGTCCTACGGAGCAAATAAAAAGAGCTCAAACAGATGCCTCTATCCCTCACGCGAAGCTTTCGTTAAAATCGAAGTTAAAGTTTTAAACTTAAAGTAAACTTGCGTGAGGGATGCAAGCGAAAATCCTTTTGCGGGTTACTGAGCTTGCAGAAGTACTTGCAAAAGATTGCAGCGACAGCCCGACGGTGCCTGCTCTTTGCACCGGCACGCCCAAAAGAAAAATAGTTAATTTAGAACAAACTTCGATTTCAATTCATTCTCTGTTTTAATCAAATGAATAAATAACTTAATTTTTGGCTTTAAATACTCTTCTTTGTTAATAGCAGATTTTGCTTTAATGAGTTCATATTTTTCGGGTGCCGATAAATCTAATAATCTTGCAATACCATAAACGTTTGTATTATCAAAAGCGTCAATCGGAATTATATTTTCTTGAGACATCCACATATATTCTTTGGTTAATTCTTGAAGCAGGTGAGAAGGTTTTTCAGTAATTTCTTCTTCAAATTGAATAACACCAGCACCATATAATTTTGGCGTTAATACTTTCGAAAATTCAATGATTTTAAAAACTCTAATAGCTTCAATAGCAATATCCAATTCGCCGTTTTCGTATAATTTAATCACATTGCTAATTTTTACTTCAATACCATAATCACCCATCGCTTTTTGATGCATGAATGGAATACCAAAATGGGCTTCGTTATCTAAACAGTCGGCCACTAATTGCTTATAACGCTCTTCAAATATATGAAGGGTTTTTGTTTCGCCTGGTAACAATACCATATTTAGGGGAAACATGGGGATGGTGAGTTGTTGTGTTGCCATTTTTTTATCTTTTAATGGGTTTACATAAATTAACTCGGGGATACTGAAACAAAGTTAATGAAAAACCGTGCCATTAACTTAACAGATGGGTGAAACCCGACATTGACTTAGTAAAGCCGATAGTTTACTAAACAAGCCGTTCACATATTTGTTGTATAAAAAACGCTAATTGCTAAATTTTAATGCATTTTTTACAGTATTTTTATGTATCCCTATGTTTAATTGATACTTATATCACTATTATGAAGAAATATATCATCATCGGCTGTTTATGCATCGCTTCTGTGTTTGCATTTAATTTTTCTCAAGATTATTTTGAGGTTTCTAAAAACTTAGATGTATTTAATACACTTTATCGCGAATTAAATATTGCTTATGTGGATGAAACAAAGCCTGGGCAATTAATGAAAACAGGTATCGAAGCTATGTTAGCATCTTTAGATCCTTACACAAATTATTATACCGAAAATGACATTGAAGATTATCGCTTTATGACTACTGGTGAGTATGGCGGTATTGGGGCTTTAATACAAGATGTGAATAATAAGATTACTGTAACTGAGCCCTACGAAACTTTTGCAGCTTATAAAGCAGGCTTAAGAGCGGGCGATGAAATTATAGAAGTAAATGGCGTAAATGTTTCTGGTAAAAAAACAGAAGAAATTACTAATATGTTAAAGGGCCAAGCCGGCACACCAATTAAATTAAAAATTATTCGTTTAGGTCAAACCACTTCTTCTGAAGTTAGTTTAGTTCGTGAAGAAATAAAAGTAAAAGCGGTTCCTTATGCTGATATGCTAAACGCAGAAGTTGGTTATATTAAGTTAACCAGCTTTACAGATAATTGTTCGGGCGAAGTAAAAGAGGCTTTATTAAAATTAAAAGAAAAAAACTGTAAATCTTTAATTTTAGATTTACGCGGTAACCCAGGCGGATTGCTTCACGAAGCTGTAAACATTGTGAATTTGTTTGTAGAAAAAAATAACGAAGTGGTTTCTACAAGAGGAAAAGTAAAAGATTGGAACAAGCAATATTTTTCGTTGTATGCGCCCATTGATACACAAATGCCTTTAGTAGTTTTAGTAGATAATAATTCGGCCTCCGCTTCAGAAATTGTTTCAGGTGCCTTGCAAGATTTAGATAGAGCCGTGATTTTAGGACAACGTTCTTTTGGTAAAGGCTTAGTGCAACAAACCAGAGATTTAACGTACAACACTAAATTAAAGGTAACAGTGGCTAAATATTACATTCCAAGTGGCCGTTGTATTCAAGCATTAGATTATACACATAAAGACGAAGATGGTAGAGTAGAGAAAGTTCCAGATTCTTTAATCACGGCTTTTAAAACTAAAAACGGGCGTATTATTTATGATGGAGCTGGTATATTACCAGATGTAAAAACAACTCCCATCAAATACAGTAATATTTTAGCGACTTTATTAAATAGAAATCATGTATTTACTTATGTGAATTCTTATATATTAAAACATCCCCAATTTAATGCAACTTCTACGTTTTCGGATAATGATTATAATGATTTTATTAGCTATTTAAAAGATAAAGATTACAAGTACAAAACACAAAGCGATTTTGCTTTAGAAGATTTAAAATTAGATGCGTCAAATGAAAAATACTACGAAAGTATCAAGACAGAATATGAGGCTTTGTTAAACAAAATGGAATCGAATAAAAAAGATGACTTAATGCGTTTTAAGCCTGAAATTAAACAGTTTATTGAAGAGGAATTAGCATCACGTTTTACGTTTCAAAAAGGAAGAATCGAAACGGCATTGAAGTACGATACTGATGTGAATGAAGCGAAAAAATTATTGAGTGACAAACAAAAAATGACTTCTATTTTAACAACAATAGAAAAACCGAACAAACCTTTTAATCCAAATAAAAGATTTTAGTGCTTGTTTTAAAATTTATGTTTGAAAATACCATTTATTAAGCTAATTTTGAGAATATTAATTTAAAACACATTTCATTATGGGAAAAGGCGATCAAAAAACAAGACGTGGAAAAATTCAAGTAGGTTCATTTGGAAAAGTTCGTCCACGTAAAAAAACTAAAGCAGTTACAGCAGAGCAAATAGCAGCGGGTGCAGCCGCTAAGAAAGCAGCACCAAAAAAGGCAGCTAAAAAAGCAGCTAAATAAATTAAAGGAACCGCTCTTGTAGCGGTTTTTTTATGAGCTTTTCCTTCGCGTGAGGGATGCAAACGAAATCCTTTTGCAGGTTACTGAGCTTGCCGAAGTACTTGCAAAAGATTGTAGTGACAGCCCGACCCCCGCCGCCTCTTATGCGGGGGCACGCCCATAAAATCTATACCGCACTAAATACCTAATTTTACTAAAAAATATTTACCTTTAATCCGTGAACTATTTTCAACCCGATAAAATTAAAATAGGCGTTTTAGGCGGCGGTCAGCTTGGCCGTATGATGATACAAAGCGCCATCAATTACAACTTATATATTTGTTGTTTGGATCCTGATGCTAATGCACCATGCAAAGCTATTGCTAACGAATTTACCAAAGGTAGCTTAACTGATTATGATACCGTTTACAAATTTGGTAAGGATAAAGACATCATTACCATTGAAATTGAAAACGTAAACGTTGAAGCTTTAAAAGATTTACAAAAGCTTGGAAAAAAAGTATTCCCTCAACCAGAAGTCATTGAAATTATCAAAGACAAAGGATTACAGAAAATGTTTTATCAACGTAATGATATTCCAAGCCCTGATTTTTTTCTAGTAGAAAACAAAGCACAAATAGAAAAGTATAAAGACTTTTTTCCTTTCTTTCAAAAAATGCGCACTGGCGGTTATGCTGGCAAAGGCGTTGTGAAATTAGGGCATCCTAATAAAATTGAACATGCTTTTGAAGTGCCAAGTGTATTAGAACGCTTAGTGGATTTTGATAAAGAGATCTCCGTGATTGTTGCCCGCAACGAAAGCGGTGAAACTAAATGTTTTCCAGCGGTTGAATGTGAGTTTAACCCTGAAGCAAACTTGGTGGAGTTTTTATTTTCGCCAGCTAACATTAAAAAAAGCATTGATAAACAAGCCACTGAAATTGCAATTAAGATTGCAGAAAAATTGAATATTGTTGGAATTTTAGCCGTTGAGTTATTCGTCACTAAAGATGGTAAAGTATTAGTAAACGAAGTAGCACCTCGTCCACATAATAGCGGACATCAAACGATTGAAGGAAATATTACGTCGCAATTTGAACAACATTTGCGAGCTATTTTAAATTTACCTTTGGGCGACACAAGCATTATTAAGCCAGCAGTGATGATTAATTTATTAGGCGAAAAAAATCATGAAGGTGCTGCAAAATATGAAGGCTTAACGGATGCCATCAAATACAAAGGTGTGTACATTCATTTGTATGGAAAAACAACAACAAAGCCTTTCCGTAAAATGGGACACATCACCGTGATAGATGATGATTTGAATTTAGCAAAGAAGAAAGCAATAACCGTAAAAGATTTAGTGAAGGTAATAAGTTAATACTGTTGGCAGAAGCAGTAAACATTTTTTTAGCAACAGAAACCTGAAACAATAAACATTTAAACAGTAAAGATATGGTAGGTATTATAATGGGAAGCAGCAGTGATTTAAAAATCATGAATGATGCAGCAGATTTTTTAAAGAAAATGGATATTCCTCACGAGGTAACGATTGTATCTGCACATCGCACACCAGAGCGCATGTTTGATTACGCAAAGAATGCTCACGCAAAAGGCTTTAAAGTTATTATTGCTGGGGCAGGTGGAGCAGCACATTTACCAGGCATGGTAGCTTCTTTAACGCCATTACCAGTTATTGGTGTTCCTGTAAAATCAAGTAATTCTATTGATGGTTGGGATTCATTATTATCTATTGTGCAAATGCCAAATGGCGTACCTGTTGCAACGGTTGCAGTAAATGCTGCTCAAAATGCAGGAATTTTAGCGGCTCAAATTTTAGGTTGCCAAGACAAAGCTATCTTTGATAAACTTGTTTTATTTAAAGAAGAGTTGAAAGAAAAGGTAATGAAGAGTTTGGACGAGATTGGGAAGTAGTATATGAAAGACTTTTTCGAATTTATCATTCTTCGGTTTTTCGGCTCTTTTTTTCATCCTTTTGGCTTAAAAATGGATTTAAGAAATTTAAAACTCCATCTTCCCTAAAGTCTCCATTAATTGAAGCATACTTTTTTCAATGGTAGCGTATTCTAGTTCCTCATTACTCAAGCAAATAAACATAATGTCTAGCTTTTGAGTTTTGAGGGATTCGTATAAAGTATGTTTGTGTAGGCGGTACACTTCGCGCATACGGCGTTTAATATCATTTCGTTTGTTGGCCCGTTTGTGTTTCTTTTTAGGAACCACGAACATCGCTCTTACAGGAAAGGGACTTTCAAATTCTGCTTTTTTGTAAATTAATTTAAAAGGAAATTGATTTTTGGATTTACCATTGGCAAATAAATCGTCGATAGCTTTTTTGCTACACAAACGTTCTATTTTAGGAAAAATCCGGGTAATTGAGATGTAATTGGCTTGCACAGATGCTTGCAGTTATGATTATCCATGTTTCTAAATTAACCTAACAATCAGAAAATAAAAAATTAACGTTTGTTCGCTTCCTTGATGTACTCATCCAAAGCCCCCGACATACTTGGGTTTTTAGGATTAGGCGCATAAATATCTAAACGGTAACCGTGTTTTTTTAATGTATTTGCCGCAGCAGCGCCAAAACATGCAATACGCGTATTACCTTGTTTAAAGTTAGGGAAGTTTTGCTTTAACGAATTAATCCCTGCAGGTGTAAAGAATGCTAATATATCAAATTCATTTAAGTTTTTAATATCAGATAAATCAGCGCTTACAGTTCTGTACATGACAGCTTTCGTGTATTTGATATTAATAGCATCTAAGAATTCACAAATTTGTTCTTTGTGAACATCAGCTGCAGGTAATAAAAATTTCTCTTCTCTGTTTTTTCTAATAACATCTACTAAATCTTGAATTGTTTGATGTCCGAAGAAAATTTTACGTTTACGGTATTGAATATATTTTTGCAGATAGTAAGCTGTTGCCTCGTTAATACAAAAGTATTTCATTGATTCAGGAACAGTTACACGCATTTCGTTACACATTCTAAAGTAATGGTCAACTGCCATACGGCTAGTTAAAATTACCGCTTTATGTTCTAAAATATCAATACGTTGTGATCTAAAATCTTTTACAGGAATCCCTTCTATTTTAATAAACTGACGAAACGTTTCAATTAAATTATATTTTTTTGAAAGTTCGTAATAAGGATTTTTATCATTCTCAGGTTTAGGCTGAGAAATTAATATAGTTTTAACTTTATGTTTAGGGTAATTAGATACTTCAATAACAGGTTGAGGTGCTACGGCTACTAATTGTTTTTTTGTTTTAACCCCAACTTTTACAAATTTTTCGGTACTTGTACTTGGTAATTCTGTTTTGGAAGTTAAGTTTGAGGCAACTTTAGGTGTCGCATTTTTTACAATAACTGGAGCACTTTCTTTTTACGGTTTTTTGCTAAGGGTTTTTTAGACGGAGCTGCTTTTTTTTATTACCTTTTTTACACTTGCCTTTTTCTTAGCAGGAACTTTACCTTCTTTGCTTGGTTTAACAACTGGCTTCTTAATAATCGTTTTGTTTGGGCTTTGCACTGAAGCTTTTATTTGCTTTGGTAGCTGTTTTTTGCCAAGACTGGTTTTGATGCCTTTTTTTTTCACGCTAGTTTTTGTTTTCTTTGAAGCAGCGGCAACTGGACGTGCTACTTTTTTGTTCTTGCTTGAAGAAGCTACCTTTTTTGAAGACGCTTTAACAGATTTTTTTTTCTTTGTAGGCATATAAAAATCGACGCTTAAAATTAACTAAAAGAAATTTTATCAATACTAACATTGGTAAAATTTCCAAGGCACAAAGGTACAAAAAAATATAGAGAATTCCTATGCTTTGTTCAGTGGTTGAGATAATAAAGCCTCTAAACATTCTTAAACCGTAAAATCCAGCACAAATAATCAACGCTGGGTATAAAAACCACTCGGCTGGGTATTTTGTAAATTGCAGGCAAATAATTAAAGGAAAGATAACAATGCCTATGGTTTGAGCAAAAACAAACACATTAAACAAATATTCCCTCGATAATTCGTTGTTGGATGAGATAAATGCTAAAACATAATTGGCAAAAAATTTAACCAAATAAACAAGGCTAACAACCATTACAAAAAAGCCATATTGTTGTAAGTGAGAGTAATCATGGAGGATAAGTCCAAAGTATTGATTAGTGAATTGGATTAAAAAAGCTACAACCAATATAAAACCAATTCCTAATAAAATAGACAACCCTTTTGGTGAGTTTAAATTCCTCTCTAAACAGTTGTTTAGATTCTTGAAGACTAAATACAGAGGTAAAAACTTTCAATATTTTTCTGGGTTCAGAAACTCGTATTAAAACATAGATTGAAAAAATGACAAACAAAACAACGCCCTGCCAATATGTTGACTCAGTAATTTTGAGCATGGGAGTAGGGTGAACAATTTTAAGGGAATGTCCTGAAAACACAGATGGATAATATTCTGTGTGTATCCCTTTTAATTTTAAAGAGTCGTTTTCTGTATGTAAAATAGAATCCTGTTTGCTCACAAAAGTTACATTTAGTTGTAAAATCTGATTATAAACTAAAGTTTAAATAGTGATTTTTCAACTGTCAAATATAAAAAATTTTAACGCAGACCAATAGGACTGTTGACAGATGTTTTAAGCAGTTATTCCCAATTTAGCAGGATTTTGAGACTATTGATTTAAGTATTTTGTGATGAGCTGTGGTAAGCCAAAGTTGTTTAAATCGGCCCGTTTTATCTTCGATAAGGTTTTATGTGTGAGTTCAGTCTTTATATCTAGTTCATAAAACGTAGCATACAAATGCTGATGCGATAATATGTGTTTTTTGGCTGGAATAACAGATTTTACTTTAAAGTTTGAAACTAATTTTTTAAGCGCTTTATCTTTAAATACTATCTCTGCTGGCTCTGGCGCAGCTGTTTCAATTAAATAAAACTCGTATAGATTTTGCCAAATATCTTTTTCGGTTCGTTTTTGAATGTAAACGTAATTCTTGTAATTGAAGATGAAGTAATGTAAGTACCTGTTTTTTATTTTTATTTTTTTATCCTTTACCGGTAGCTGTGCAACTGTTTTATTTTGAAAGGCCAAGCATTGTGCTTGCAATGGACATTCTTCACATTTTGGATTTTGTGGTCGGCACCATAAAGCTCCAAATTCCATGATGGCGCTATTGTGCAAGGCGGGTTGCTTTTTATTTAACAACTCATCTGCCAGTAAGTGAAAATCTTTTTTGCCTTGAGTAGAATTGATAGGCGTATCTATATTAAATAAACGAGATAGCACTCTGTAAACATTTCCATCAACTACGGCATGAGGCAAGTTATATGCAAAAGATGCGACTGCCGCTGACGTATAATCTCCAACACCTTTTAATGCTTTAATCGATTCATAAGTGTTTGGAAACTTTCCTTTATGATTTGATTTAATAGCTTTTGCCGCCGCATGCAAATTTCTGGCTCTTGAATAATAACCTAAACCTTGCCAAAGTCGCATCACTTTATCTTCTGGTGCGTTTGCTAAATCAACAACCGTTGGAAACGTTTCTGTAAACTTTAAATAGTAATTTAAACCTTGAACAACTTGTGTTTGCTGTAAAATAATTTCTGATAACCAAATTTTATAAGGATCGCTAATATTACGCCAAGGCAAATCGCGTTTGTTTTTTTTGTACCAAGAAATTAGTTTATCAGAGATTGGTGCATTAATGATTAGTCCTCTACAGCAAAAATTTTATTAATAGCGTCTATATTTTTTTCTTTAATGATTTTACGCTTTAAACTCATTTTTGGCGTTAATTCTCCACCTTCAATGCTCCATTCTTTATTTAAAATCCCTACACGTTTTAATTGTTCATACGGTGCTAACGATTTATTCATCACTTTAACGTGATCGTTAATGAGTTTTTTTAATTCTTCGTGAGCACTCATTTCTTCGTTGTTAGTCCAAGTAATATTATGGTCTTTACAATACTCTTTAAAGTTAACAAATGAAGGAACGATAATAGCGGAGGCAAATTTTTGATTTTCGCCAACAACCATACTTTGTTCTACAAAACGGCATTCTTTAATTTTGTTTTCAATCATTAAAGGAGCAATGTATTTCCCAGAGCTTGTTTTAAAAATTTCTTTTTTCTATCTGTAATTTTCAAGAAACGTCCTTCTATAAAAGTTCCTACATCTCCTGTGTGAAACCATCCTTCGCTGTCCATTACTTCGGCAGTAGCTTCTGGATTTTTGTAGTAACCCATCATTAAATTAGGTCCTTTCACTAATATCTCTCCATCTTCTTCAGCAATTTTTACATCTACACCACTAATTACAGGGCCACAAGTTCCAATGCGGATATTATCTTCTCCGTATCTATTTACACTTACAACCACACAGGTTTCTGTTAAGCCATAACCTTGTAAGCATACAATATTGGCACATAAAAAAATACGTTCTAATTTTGGATTTAATGCCGCCCCACCTGAGGCGATACAAACTAAATTGCCGCCAACTGCTTCGCGCCATTTACTAAATACAAGTTTATCGGCAATTTTATGTTGAATTTTATACCACAAACTGTTTTTATTATTAAGCTCGTATGTATTGGCAATGCGCATACTCCAATCAAAAATTTTACGTTTAAAGCCTGTTAATTTTTCGCCAGTAGCGGTAATTTTTTCATACACGCGTTCAATCAGTCGAGGTACAGAAACAAATATCTGAGGTTTTATTTCTTTTAAATTATCGCCAATCGTTTCTAAACCTTCGGCATAATAAATAGAAATACCTTTATATAAATATAAGGTGCTCACCATTCTTTCGTACACATGATTTAGAGGTAAAAAACTTAAAGCTTTCCAGGTGCTTTGAAATGGAGCAAATCCTTGGCAAGCTGTAACATTAGACACTAAATTATGATGCGTAATCATTACGCCCTTTGGAGTACCTGTTGTTCCTGATGTATAAAGGATAGTTAAAAGATTGCTTGGTAATATTGCTTTTTTTGTTTCAGCTAATTTTTGAGGGTTGGCGTTTTGCTCCCCTAATTTTATAAAATCAGCAAAAGACATGACGCCATCAATAGGATTAAAACTAATGATGTGTTTTACATTAGGAATTTCTTTTTCAATCGCAACTAATTTCGCATAAATGGATTTATCAGAAATAAAAATGGTGGTTACCTCTCCGTGATTTAATATAAATGTTAAATCCGTATTACTAATTGTTGGAAAAATTGGAACTGTTACAAGATTAGCTTGCTGACAACCGTAGTCGCAAAAGTTCCACTCAGGACGGTTGTTTGAAATAATGGCAACTTTATCTTTTTCGGTTAATCCAAGCGACATTAAGCCATAACTTACAGAGTTAGTTTTGGTAATTAAATCGTCGCTGCTATATTTCCTCCATTGTTTGTTTTCTTTGGCAGATAAAACGTCTTCTTTTTTATAAGTTGTTTTATATAATTCTAAAATGTCAAATACACGAGTAATTTCCATATAATAGTTTAGTTTTTAGAAAGTAAAAATTAGTTGTTATTCAAAGATTATCAAATTAAAATGAATATACAAATATGAGGCTAAAAATTATTGCCCTATCAATTTAAGAATTTGATTTAAATACAATTCATCTGTTTTATCAAAGGTGGCATATTCATCACTGTCAATATCCAATACACCAATAATTTCATTTTTAGAATTATAGATTGGCAATACAATTTCTGATTTTGATAATGAGCTACAAGCAATGTGCCCTGGAAATTTGTCTACATCATCCACAATAATCACTTCATTGTTTTTCCATGCTGTTCCACAAACACCTTTTCCTAAATGGATGCGTGTACAAGCTACTGGCCCTTGAAATGGCGCTAGCACTAATTGATTATCTTTTACTAAATAAAACCCAACCCAAAAAAAATTGAATCCATATTTTAAGGCAGCGCAAATATTTGCCATATTGGCAATAGCGTCTGTTTCCCCATCTATTAAAGCTTTTATTTGCGGAATAATTGACTGATATTTTTCCTCCTTAGTGTTTCCTTTAATTTGAAGATCTTCTGCCATTGGTAATATATTGTTTTGTGGTTAAGTAAATTTGATTATTTTTATATACAAATATAGTAGTAAATAGTTTGCTACATTTCTTAATTTTTACTGATTGATGCTGTTAGAATTTATACAATTAAATATTGCTGTTTCTTATGAAATAGGTATAACTGAAATATTAATATTTTTTGCATTGATAGCTTTTGTTTTATTTAAACTAAGAGACAAACGTTTAAAAAAAGCGAAAAACGAGTTAGAGAGAGTTGTTGAAGAGCGCACGGCTGCTTTAAAGCATAAGGAACAAGAAGTAATGGATAGTATTAGGTATGCCTTAAGAATTCAATTGTCTATTATTCCCACTCAACAACATGTAAAATCTCTTTTGCCAAAAAGTATGATTTATTATCGTCCAAAAGATATTGTGAGCGGTGATTTTTATTGGGTAGATGAATCGGAAGACAAAGTGTTTTTTGCAGCGGTAGATTGCACAGGGCATGGCGGACAAGGAGCTATGATGAGTGTGATTGGATTAAAATTATTAAATCAAGCGGTTCAAGATAAAAAACTAAATGTTCCAGCAGATATTTTGCAGTACATTGATGCAGGGGTGAATGATACATTACGTCAGTCTTATGATCCTAATGCTGTTAAAGATGGAATGGACTTAGCACTATGTAGTTTGGATTATAAAACACTAACCTTACAATATGCAGGAGTATTTAATTCGTTGTGGCTTTTAAGAAAAAACATTTCTACTACATACAAAGTTAATTCGGATAGAGAGTTATTTTATGGAACAGACTTAATGGAAATTAAAGCGGATAAAAATTACATTGGCAATAATAAAGATGGTATTGCTGATATTTTTACAAATCATACGATTCAACTTCAAAAAGATGATTGTGTTTATATATTCACAGACGGCTACGCGGATCAATTTGGCGGACCAAAAGGCAAAAAGTTTAAATACAATAAATTTAAAGACATTTTAATTCAGTCGGCACATTTGCCTATCGATGATCAGTATAATGCACTTAACAAAGCATTTTTAGATTGGAAAGGTAGTCAGGAACAAGTGGATGATGTATTAGTAATTGGAGTGAAGATTTAATGTTACAAAAATATTTCATTGCCATAGTTCCTCCCGAACCCTTATTGTCTGATATTCAAAACATCAAGCAATCTATTTCTGATAATTACCAGTCAAAAGGAGCCTTGCGTTCTCCGGGACACATTACTCTTCACATGCCCTTTTCTTTTGATGAAAGTAAAGAGAATAAATTAATTGAATGCTTGAGCGAATTTCAATTCAAAACACAATTTCCTATTTCCTTAAATAACTACGATTGTTTTGAGCCTCGCGTTATTTTTATTAATGTTCAAGAACAAACAGAATTATTTGATTTGCAAAAGCAATTGGTGAGTCATGTCAAACGTCATTTAAACATCTTTAATCAATCAGATGACATGCGGGGCTTTCATCCTCATATTACCATTGCTTTTAGAGATTTGAAAAAAGCAATATTCTATAAAGCTTGGGAAGAATATAAATCCAAATCATTTTCTGAAACATTTACATGTCATTCTTTCTCGCTACTAAAACATCAAAAAGAGGAGTGGGTAGTTTTAAAAGAGTTTAATAATCTTTTATCGTAAATTGATTTAGTGGTATTTCTTTAAAGTTTAACCTTTAGTTTATTTGAAAATTCATATAAACTACTATTTTTACAATACAATTTTAAATTTTTTATTTTATGAAAAACCATCTTTTGGCGAAAAAACACGTTATTATTTTGAGAATACCATGTCAGCTGGTCCTGCTGGCGTTATTAAATGGCTTGCTATTTTTTCATTGTTTATGGTATTAATTTTAGGGCTTATTATTTTAGTATTCGGTATTAAGAGTACACCTGAGCCAGATGCCGAAAATCTTGGATTTATTGAAGGTGCTTGGCAAAGTTTAATGGCTACATTAGATTCAGGTACCATGGGTGGAGATGAAGGATGGGCATTCAGAGCTGTTCGTTTTATTGCAACATTAGGAGGTATCTTTTTAATCTCTATTTTAATTGGTACCATTTCTTCTGGCATTGATGAAAAATTAGAAGAATTAAAAAAAGGTCGTTCACGTGTTTTAGAAACAAATCACACTTTGATATTGGGTTGGTCAGAAAAAGTATTTTCTATTATATTGGAAATTATCGAAGCAAACTCTAATCAAAAAAACCCAAGTATTGTGATTTTGGCTGATAGAGATAAAGTGGAAATGGAAGATGAGATTAGAAGTAAAATCGAAAGTCTAAAAAACACGAAAGTTATTATCAGAAGTGGAAGTCCTTTAGAATCTTCGGATATTGCTGTGGTGAGTCCTAATGAAGCGCGCTCAATTATTGTTTTAGCTAACGAAGAAGCAAATGCAGATACGTATGTGATTAAATCTGTTTTAGCATTAACAAACGGAAAAAGCAGAAAAAAAGAAGCATTCAATATTGTTGCTGAAATCAAAGATCCAAAGAATATGGAAGCGGCCGAATTAGTTGGGAACGATGAAACCGTTTTTGTATTATCAGCCGATTTAATTTCACGTATTACAGCTCAAACCTGTCGCCAATCTGGATTAAGTGTGGTGTATAGCGAATTATTACAATTTGAGGGCGATGAAATTTACTTTCAAGCAGAACCAAAATTGGCAGGTAAAACCTATAAAGACACTTTGTTTGCTTACGATAAATCAACGGTGATTGGGATTTTAACGAAGGATGAAAAAGCCTTAATTAATCCGCCAATGGATACTGTTTTTAACGCAGGTGATTCAGTAATTGCTATTTCTGAAGATGATGATACAGTGGTTTTAAGTGGCAAAACTAAATTTGATATTCAAGAAAACTTTTTTAATAGAATGGCAGATAAGCCAGCGAGCATTGAGCGTACTTTAATATTAGGATGGAATGCGAGAGGAACAAGAATTATTGAAGAGTTAGATAATTACGTTGCAGCAGGTTCGGAAGTAATGATTGTAGCAGATGGAGTTGATATGGCGGATGATTTGGCAGATTTAAAGCAATCACTTTCTAAAATCAAAATCGTTTATCAAAAAGGAGATATTAACGATAAAACGACTTTAGTAAATTTAAAAACAGAAATTTACGATCATATCATTTTATTAAGCTACACAGATATTGATGTACAGGAAAGTGATGCAAAAACATTAATCTGTTTATTACACTTACGCAACTTAAGCGAAAAAGCGGATAAAGATTATAGCATTGTATCTGAAATGTTAGATATCAGAAATAGAGAGTTAGGAGTTGTTGCTAAAGCAGATGACTTTATTGTTGGCGATAACTTAATTAGTTTAATGCTTAGTCAGTTAAGTGAAAACAAAGATCTGAAAAAAGTATACGATGTATTATTTGAAGCCGAAGGTTCTGAAATTTATTTAAAACCAGTGAGCCGATATGTAAAAACTGGACAGCCAGTTAATTTTTATACCGTATTAGAAAGTGCTGCTCAATTAAATGAAACAGCTATTGGTTACAGAATTTCTTCTTTAAGTTCAGATTCGGATAAGCATTTTGGAGTGGCATTAAATCCTCATAAAGCTAACACAGTAAAATTTAGTGAAGAAGATTTTATTATTGTTGTGGCGGAAGATTAGTTTCTCATTTTTTGATAGGAACGCTTATGAAATGGTCCCGATAGTTATCGGGAAGACAGATTTACACAGATTGAAAAATTCATGCAGATTGACTAATAAAAAATCTGTGCAAATCAGCTTTATCCGTCCGATTCGTGTTCCTGTTTTCTAATCATAATCATCTTTGTTATCAGTGTTCTATTAACTAAAAAACAAAAAAGCCCGCTTATCTTTCGATAGCGGGCCTTTTAATTTAATAAAGAAAGGATTATTTTTTCATTAATACTTCGTCAATCATACCGTAGTCTTTTGCCTCTTGAGCAATCATCCAGTAATCACGATCACTATCTGCCCAAACTTTCTCATAAGTTTGTCCGCTGTGCAATGCGATGATCTCATATAATTCCTTTTTCAATTTCTGGATCTCACGAGCTGTAATTTCGATATCAGATGCTTGTCCTTCAGCTCCACCTAATGGTTGGTGAATCATTACACGTGCATGTTTTAAAGCAGCACGTTTTCCTTTAGCACCAGCGCACTGTAATACAGCACCCATACTTGCAGCCATACCTGTACAAATTGTAGCTACATCTGGTTTAATAATTTGCATGGTATCATAAATACCTAAACCAGCATATACGGATCCGCCTGGAGAGTTTAAGTAAATTTGGATGTCTTTTTTCGGATCTACTGATTCTAAGAATAATAATTGAGCTTGAACGATATTAGCAACTTGGTCGTTGATACCAGTTCCTAAGAAAATAATACGGTCCATCATTAAACGAGAGAATACATCCAGAACCGAAACGTTCAATTGTCTTTCTTCAATAATATTTGGAGTTAAGTTTCTAATTCCAGGAGTAATAGCAGATACATAACTATCGTAAGTTAAGCTATTGATGCCAACATGTTTAGTGGCGTATTTTTTAAATTCATTTTGATCAAACATAATCTGAGGGTTTTAGTTGTTAAACAAATATACTTGTTGGATTGGGTAAAGCCAAATGAATGCCAAAAAGTTTTTAACGTCAATTCGTCAGTAAAGATTATAAAAATGTAAAGGGTTAATTGCTAATCTCTAAAAAGACTTAAGAAACCTTTCTCGGTTTTCGTTTCATTTTCATTATTAGTATAGTTGACAATGTAAAAATAGGTACCATCTGGCGCTAGACCTGTTTTTGTTTTCCCATCCCAAAAACCATTGATATCATCCCATTCATATAACTTCATTCCCCAGCGGTTATATATTTCGCAGTGCAATGTTTTTAGTCCCTTACTTGTAATTTTAAAGACATCATTTGCTTGGTCGCCATTAGGCGTAAATACATTAGGAATTAAAAGTTCAAATTCAGAGAATACCTTTACACATTTTGTAGTTGTATCTGTACATATATTATTATAGGCAATTAACGAAATACAACAATCGCCAATTGTAGTTAGTGGTAAAGTTAAAATGCTATTGGTTGAGATAGCATTATCACAGCTTACCCATTTAAAAGAAGTGGCATTAGTACTTAAATTATTTAACTGCAAAATGGTGCCCGTAGTTAAATTTAAATCTGCAATGCCATTAAAATTGGCAATTGGAATAACATTATCTACAATAATGGTTTGGGTATTTGTAAATGAACAAATACCATTTGTACTTTGTATGGTATAAGTTGTATTACTTGTTGGAGTTGCAACAACAAGTGTTCCCGTGCTTGTGTTTAAAGTATTGGAGGGCGACCATGAATGTGTGCCAGATGCGCTTGCAGTAAAAATAACAGAACTTCCTATACAAATAGAATTAGTAGTACTAGTAATCATTGGTTTTTCAATAACGGTAACAGTAGATGTATTAAAGCCAGCGCATGCATTGCTGCTGGTGCCTGTAATGGTATAAATGGTTGTAACCGTAGGATTTGCCACAACCGAATATCCAGAAGCTGAATTAAGTGTTGACGCATTTGACCATGAATAATTTACGGCACCATTTGCTGTTATGATGGTGTTTGTCCCAGCACAAATAGTTGGACTATTAACTGTAATGGTTGGTGATGACCCACTTCCTGTGCTAACCGCACAAGTTATAGTTGTAACGCAAGCGTTATTATCTGTAATGGTTACGGTGTAGTTACCAGCAGTTAATCCTGTAAACGCATTACTGCTTTGGTTACCGCTACCTATATTATAAGTATAAGGAGCTTGTCCTCCTGATTGAGATACAATAATACTACCATCATTAACATTACAAGCAGGAGTTGTATTTGCTAAGGCAGATGAAACACTGCAAGCACCAGCAACTAGTGCAGGATTTAATAATTTAAATGTATCAGTATATTGATCTGGTAAATTTAACCAAATTGAACCGCCATTACTCCAACCCGAACACCATAAGGTACCATCTGCTTTTACTATATAGGAAAAGGTTTCTCCAGCCATAATATCAATCACATTGGTTGCTACTAAAGAAGGTGTTAGAACGGGTGAGGTGCTAATAAGATTAATTGATCCCCACATATAACAATTTTTATTTGCATCTAACGCCATAAAATGATAACCATCATCGCAACCTGAAACAGCAACAATATTATTCAGCGTAGTTATTTTTTTTGGACTATATTCAGTACTATTATCTCCATCTCCAATACCGTCGCCCAGCCCCCAAGTATAAACATCACCATTGGCATCTAAGGCAATAACATTTTGTGTGGTGGCTTTTATATCAATGATGTTGGAAAGTAAGGGAATGGGAGAAGGAGACAATGTTTCAGTAATAGAAGCATTTCCAATACCTAAAGTGCCAATTAGATTTGATCCAACTGTTTTAAGGGTGCCATCTGCTAATAAAATAGTAGTGGAGTAATAACTATTAGCAACCCTGACGGCATTGGTAATATTTTGCATTTGAATAGGAATTGTATTAGCACTGTTGTAAGATCCATCTCCGAAATTTCCAGAAGTGTTGCTGCCTATACTCCAAACGCTGCCATCATATTTTACAAAACTTATGTTAGTGGAACTGGCATCTAAAAATTTAGCATTAGTAATCACTTGTGTTGGAGTGGCGCCAATACCAGAGCCCCATACCCAACCCGAATTATCATTTTTAATAGCACCCATAATATAGCCAGTACTGTAATATTTCACATTAGTCATACTTGGGATAGGAGTAGGGGTTGTTACGCCAGTTGGTATAATTGATGAGCTATAACCTAGTTGTTCAGAAAAATTTGAGCCCCATCCATACAATTGATTGGCTCCATTACTACATGGTCCCGTATAACAAATACTGTATCCCGAATATGAACCAACTGTATAATTTGTAGGTTGATACCATAAACGTCCACCAAAGCCATCGCCCACCATACTGTTTTGAGTAAACAGTAAATGAGAGAATAATAAAAGGCTTAATTGAAATATGTATTTTGTTTTTTTCAAAACTGTCTTTATTAATAAGCTATATAATAAAGATATAAAAAAAATACGTAAGTATTTTAAAAATGTGGGTTAGTGCGCTGGATTCCTTTTATCATTATTTGGTATTTTGGTTTTGTTGTCAAAACAAAAAAATCGCTTTCTTTGTATAAAAAAATTGCAAAAATTACTCATATATATATGTATTGTTTTTTTGTGTGCGCAATGTGCTCAAGTAACGCCTTTAACTGGCGGTAAAAAAGACGACACGCCGCCCAAGGTTTTAACTTATAAACCAGAAAATGCTTCTTTAAATTTTAACACCAAGGTTATTGAAGTTCAGTTTAACGAATACATTGTGTTAAAAGATGTGGCTAATCAATTTATTATTACACCACAAACTAAAGAGATGCCAGATATTCAAGCATCTGGTAAAAAATTGAAAATTACCTTTAATGAAGAACTTTTGCCAAATACAACCTATAAAATGGCTTTTGGCAATTCAGTAACAGATTTAAACGAAGCTAATGTGTTACAAAACTTCGAATACATATTTAGTACAGGCTCAACCATTGATAGTTTAAAGGTATCGGGACAAATTTTAAACGCTACAGATAAAAAACCTGCTTCACAAATTTTAATTGGCTTATATAAAGCAGGTGCTAATGATAGTATTATATATAAGGACAAACCATTATATATTAGTAAAACAGATGGCGCCGGAAATTTTAGTTTCAATTATTTGCCCGATTCTAAATTTAAGATAGTTGGGATGAAGGATCAAAATAAAAATTTATTGTATGATGGCTCCGAAGAACAAATTGCATTTACAAAAGAATTGATAAGTGCACGGGACAGCCAACGCATTGAATTAACTCTATTTAAAGAAATTCCAAATAAGAGCTTTATTAAAAAGTCATTTTCACCAGAATATGGCAAAGCATATGTAATTTATAACAAGCCCCAAACAAGTATTAAAGAAATTATAGCTAAAGGACTCGTATACCATACATTAAATTCCTTAAAAGATACACTTACTCTTTATTACAAAAATAAGTTCGACACATTAGAAACCTACATAAGGTATGATTCTCAAAAAACAGATACACTATATATAAAGCTAGTTTCTGCAGTTGGTCTAGATAGGGTTACGAAAAACAAAGGGGTGAAGTACGAACTTAAAACTAATATAAGTTCAACTCTACCTTATTACAGTAATCCTTCTTTCGAATTATCTTTCCCTATCGATCCTAAAAATATTAATAAGGATAAAATCAAGTTAATTGAAAAAACGGATACTATTATTAAGAATATACCTTTTAATTTATCTGTTCGCCAAGAATTAACTACTTTAATTGGAGTAGAAGCTGAATTTAAACCAGAAACAAGTTATACTTTAACTGTTGAAAAGGCTGCGTTTACTGATAATGCAGAAAGAATGAATGATTCTATCACTTATAAATTTAAAACAACTGCCATAGATGATTATGCTCAGTTAAATATGAAATTGTTCTTTCCGAAGAAAGAAAACTATATAATCATGCTATTAAATGAAAAAGAACAATTAGTGAACGAAAGTTTTGTAGAATTCTCTTTAAACTCTACTTCAGAGAAAATAATAGCCTATAAAAATTTAATTCCAGGAAATTATTTTATTAAGATCGTTGAAGATGTCAATAAAAATAGGCTTTTCGACATGGGTGATTATTTTTTAAACAAACAACCTGAAACAATTTTTGTAAATACAACCGCTATAAAATTATTAGCAGGTTGGGAAATTGAAAACGAATGGATTGTGAAATAAGAGTTGATTCTTCTTTTTTTAAAAAATAATTAATTTTTTTTCATCTCATTTTTTCATCTCATTTTCCGTTTAAATAAAATTTATTTTTGTGAATGATGTTTTATAAAAAAACACGACCTCTTTAAACACCTTTAAAATCAATGCATACAGAGTGTTTGTTTTTTATTTGATGTTTTATTTTTTCATATTGTTAATTTTGGTTGAGGTATTGAAAAACGGTATTAACAATTTCAACAATTTTATGTTAATAAATTAACTGCTTGGAAATTAGTTAGCGTTAATAATTTTATTTACTTCGTAGTAACAAAAATCTTAAAAACAAAAAACCATGGCAACAACTAAAAAAGCAGCTCCTAAAAAAGCAGTAAAAAAAGCAGCTCCAAAAAAAGCAGCTAAAAAAGCAGTAAAAAAAGCAGCTCCTAAAAAAGCAGCTAAAAAAGCAGTTAAAAAAGCAGCTCCTAAAAAAGCGGTTAAAAAAGCAGCTCCTAAAAAAGCAGCAGCTAAGAAAAAGTAATAAAAGCCCCGCATTAGCGGGGTTTTTTGTTTAAAGGCTTTTCCTTAATTCAATTAAACAATCAACGAACACAAATGCCACTATCTAAAATAGTGGCATTTATATTTTTGTAACACGTGTGTTTACATTATATTTGTTCAACAAAAAAACAAACAGACATGAAAAAATTATTTACAGTATTATCAGTATTAGCTTTATCGTTAGCAATTAGTTCTTGTGGTGATAAAGGCACAAAACAAAATATAGAAGCACCAGCAGGAATGGTTGCTTTAGACTTAAGTAAGTTTGGAAAACAGTTTTCTATTTTTGTTCCAGATACAACAGCAGCAAAATTAGAAGTTGTTGAACAAAGCTGGGGAGCATTAGAAATTAGAGTTGGAAAAAATTTCCATATCTCAGTTACTGAAGATCCAGGAGATATTGAATTGAGAAAAAGTGACATTAAATCAAACGATGTAAATATTTTCAAATCATTTGTTGTAGAGGAGCCTTTAACCATTATGTGGGAAAGTGCTATTACAAAACCTGAGTATCACTTTTACACAATTAAAAAAATTGGAAACAATAATTATGTGTTTGAAGATGTTGTTCCAACAGACGGCGAGCCTTTAGGAAAAGAAGCTATCCAAAAGATGTATGATTCAGCTAAAAATATTATTGAGAAAGCTGCACCAGACGCTTAACTAATTTTTTAAATATAAAAAACCCCATTCACTCTTTAGTGAATGGGGTTTTCTTTTTAAATGAGTTTATTGTAATCTAAATGCCACAGGTATATTAAATCTAACTTTAACAGGATGACCTGCATTTTTACCTACTTTTTTCCAACGAGGCATTTTATTTACAACTCGAATAACTTCTTCGTCGCAACCATAGCCAATACCTTTTAACACTTTAGCGCTTTCTACATTCCCAAATTCATTTACTACAAACGATACATAAACTGTACCTTCTATACCAATTTCTCTTGCAACAGATGGGTAAACAATATTTTGTCCTACATATTTCATTAAACCAGTTGCTCCTCCATCAAATTCAGGCATTTCATCAGCAAATGGAACTGCTTCTGTTGGCGTAGTATAAGGAAGTGAAGCAATAGAAGGATTAACAGTTGTTAAAGTTCCGGTGCCTTCTGGAGAAGTACCTGTTGCTGTTTCGGTTCCAACTCCGGTAATAGGACTAGTTAAATTTGTAGGTTTAGTTGGTTCTGGAGCATCATCTATAATAGTTGTTGCAGTAGTGACACCTGCTGGTGCAGCAGCTGCAGCAGTATTTTCAACGGGCTCAGTAATTGGAGTTAAATCAACTTTAGTTGTATACTCAATTGGGTCTAATGCTGGATCGCTGAAAATGGTTAACTTTTCTTCTGAAGGTGTTTTGGTTGCTTTGTTGTAGGCAAAAGCAGATCCAAATACTAAGACAATGATGCTGCTTAAACAAATGATAGATTTCATAAGTGAATCATTATAACTTTGTCTGATAGCATAAGCACCGTAATTTTTGTTTCTGTTTTCAAAAATCACTTCATTTAATTTGCTGGAGTTGTTTCCTAAGATATTCATAACTTTTATTTTATAAGGTTTATACTTCTTTTTGCTTTCAAACTTTTCTTTTTCGCGATTAAGATGGTTTGCTGATGTAAAAGTATATCGACTTAAAACAAGAAACCACATCCGTTTTGGATGTGGTTAGTATGACTTGGTAAGTGGTATGTTTTAACTTAAAATTGGAAACTTATTTAGTATAAGTTGCTGAACAACTGTCTCTACTTGTACTAATAGTAGTTGTGTATGTAAAAGCTATACTATTTGAACCATTAAATGTGCCTGAGCCTTGAGTAAAGCCAATAGGATTAGGCGATCCTATTGCCTGAAGTGGTATTGTAAGCATGTTATTACTAACGCTTGCTCTCGCAGAAACGGATAGGCCAGAAAAATTATTGATAATAATCTCACTTGAATTTGTAGTTGATTTGATAATATTAACGGTGTGAGTGTTTGTCCCAGCCACTGCACTATTTTCATTCGCATTCCAGTAGGCAACATATTTTTCTCTTGGATCTGTTGATGGAGCAATTGAATCGTCCTCCTCTTTATTATTTGAAGCACAAGATGTAATTAATAATCCTGTGATAGCTATTGAGAGATAAAGTAGTTTTTTTCATTTTGTAGGATTTGATAGTCAAAATTAAAACAAAAAGTGTTCCGTTATTTTTCTCTTAACGTATTTTGAGAGTAATAGGCAATTTCTTTATCAAATTTGGTTTTTGCTAATAAAGGAGCTAGACGAGAAAGAATGGTAATAATAGGTGATAATAATAAAATAGCTGTTGGTAAAACAATTCCAAAAATTCGAACTCGGAGTTTACGCTGCTCGCTACCTTGTGTCCCTTTTTTAGAAATATAATTAGCATATAATGGAAATAAGGCTCTTCCTCTTCCTTCCATTAATAAAATATTTCCTCTAATATCTAATGCGCCTTGTTGGTTTAACTGAGGCTGGATATTTTGCAATTGATTATTTTCAAAATTATCCAGAATTATTTTTCCAAATACTGGTGCATGAGCTAAATCTTTATCAGTTACTCCATATTTTGGGAAAATACCCATAAAGTTTTCTTTTTTTCCTTTTAAAACAAAAGCTAATACGTTTACCAAACTTACTAAATTAGAAGATCTGTCTACAAAAGTTATATTACCAACTAAGTTTGCTTTTACATCTAATAAACGTTTTTTCATTTTCTCTTGAGCTCCCAACCACATATTGCGACAATTAATTATGGTAATCACAGGTTTGTTAGCTAATAGTTGTTTAGCTTCAGGAGTTTGTAAAAACTACTAATAGGCACACAGATGCTTAAAAACCAAGGTTGATATACAATCACCACTAAATCATAATTAATGGAAGTGTCTATAGATAATGGTTCTAACTCGCATGGAATGCCATGCACCGTTTCTGGAAAGGCGTCAAAAAATTGAGTATAACTCCAAGGGTAAGGAAATGCATTTTTTGGTTTTACCAATAAATAATCTAATTGATAATTTTTATTATCCTCAAATGGTTTTAAAGTAGCATCTAAAGCTTGTTTTGCTTGGCCTGTTTGAGTGTAATAAACAATGAGTACTTTCTTCATGATTTTTAGCTACTCAAATATAGCTTTTATCAATTTAATCAATTCTTTTTTATCAGATTTTATTTATTGTACCTTTGCTTTATGATAGCCATAAACCATACCCTTATTTCGGAAGACATCTTTGATAAAAAATTTGTATGCGACTTAAATGCCTGCAAAGGGGAGTGCTGTGTTTCGGGAGATAGCGGCGCTCCATTAGATAAAAAGGAATTGAAAATTTTAGATAAGGTATATCCAACTGTTAAGCCTTATATGAATGAAAAAGGAATTGCTGCGGTTGAAAAAAACGGAACTTACACTTTAGATAGCGACGGAGATTACACAACTACTTTAGTAAGTGATGGAGCAGAATGTGCCTTCGTGTTTTTTGATGATAAGAATATTGCGAAGTGCGCTATTGAGCAGGCTTATTTGGATGGGAAGATTGATTGGAAAAAACCAATCTCTTGTCATTTATATCCAATACGTATTAAAGAATATAAAGAATACGACGCCGTAAATTATCATTCGTGGCATATTTGTAAACCAGCCTGTGAGTGTGGCCAACAATTAAATGTACCAGTTTATAAATTTTTAAAGGAACCTTTGATTAGAAAATATGGCGATGCTTGGTATGAAGAGTTAGATGCCGTTTATCAGGCTTATAGTAGTAAAAAGAAATAAAAAAAAGCCTGTTTTGGCGGGGATTTTTAATTTTATTTATATCGGTTATTCAACTGTTACGCTTTTTGCTAAATTTCTTGGCTGATCTACATTACAACCACGCATCACAGCGATATGGTATGATAATAATTGCCAAGGAATAACAGACACTAATGGAACCAAAGATTCATCTGTTTCTGGAATTTCAATCACATGTTCTGCCATTTTTTTCACTTCCGTATCTCCAGCAGTTACAATGGCAATAATTCTTCCTTTACGTGCTTTTACTTCTTGAATATTGCTCACTACTTTTTCGTAGTTAGGTCCTTTGGTTGCAATAACAAATACAGGCATCTCCTCATCAATTAAAGCAATTGGCCCGTGTTTCATTTCTGCCGCAGGGTAACCTTCAGCGTGTATGTATGAAATTTCTTTTAATTTTAAAGCGCCTTCTAAAGCAACTGGAAAAGAGTAACCTCTTCCTAAGTATAATGCATTTGATGCATCTTTATATTCAGCAGCTATTAATTTAATGGCGTCATTCATTTTTAAAACCTCTTCTACTTTTGCAGGAATAGATTCCATCTCATATAATAATTGACGGTATCTGCTTTCTGCAATTGCTCCTTTAACTTTAGCAACATGTAAAGCCATTAATGTTAATACAGTAACTTGTGCTGTAAATGCTTTTGTTGAAGCTACACCAATTTCTGGTCCTGCATGAGTATATGAACCTGCATGAGTAGCACGAGCAATAGAAGAACCAACCACATTACATACACCAAAAATAGTCGCCCCTTTTGCTTTTGCTAATTCAATGGCGGCTAATGTATCTGCAGTTTCTCCACTTTGAGAAATAGCAATCACAATATCATCAGGATAAATAATTGGGTTACGGTATCTAAATTCAGATGCATATTCTACTTCAACCGGAATACGTGCATATTCTTCAAATAAATATTCAGCAACCATACCAGCATGCCACGAAGTACCGCAAGCAATGACTAAAATACGTTTGGCGTTTTTAAATTTACCTTCATGTTCTTCAATACCGCCCATTTTTAAATGACCAGTTTCTGAATTTAATCGCCCACGCATACTATCAAAAATAGAACGCGGTTGCTCATAAATTTCTTTCAACATAAAATGGTCGTAGCCGCCTTTTTCAATAGCTTCTAATTCCATTTCTAATTCCTGAACATAAGGTGTAATTTCTTTATCGCGAATGGTTCTGATTTTTAATTCTTCTCCACGGCGAATAATTGCTACATGCTCATCTTCAATATAAACTACATTTTTAGTGTATTCTACAATTGGCGAAGCATCTGATGCGATAAAGTATTCATCTTTACCAACGCCAATTACCATCGGACTACCTTTTTTAGCAGCGATTAATGTGTCAGGATCATTTTTATTTAAAATTACAATGGCATAAGCACCATTTACTTGTTTTAAAGCAGCCATTACAGCATGCCCTAATTTCATGGAAGGCTCGTGTGTACGTATATCTTCAATTAAATGAATCAACACTTCTGTATCTGTTTCAGACAAGAAAGTATGACCACGTTTTTGTAAACCTTCTTTGATGGAAGCGTAATTTTCAATAATTCCGTTATGGATAATTACTAAATCCTTAGTTTGAGAATAATGAGGATGTGAGTTTACATCATTTGGCTCACCATGTGTAGCCCAACGCGTGTGCCCAATTCCAATATTCCCAGATTTATCTTTGTCTTTGCAAGACTCTAATAAATCAGAAACCTTCCCTTTTTTCTTATAAACGTTTAAACTTCCTTCAGGCGAAATCATTGCTACACCAGCGCTATCATAGCCACGGTATTCTAAACGTTGTAAACCTTTAATTAAAATAGGAAACGCATCACGGTTTCCAATATATCCTACAATTCCACACATAATTTTTCTATAAAAGACTAGGCTAATATAACTCTTTTTTTGCGAAAATATTGCCTGAAATCACAATAAAATCAAGAATTATTTTTTTGAAACTATTTCTTGTAAAGCCTCTGAAAGAGTAGGATATTTGAGCTGAAAACCTGCATGGATAAGTTTTTGGTTACTTATTGGGGAACCTTCTAATAATACATTGGCCATTTCGCCAAACAGTAATTTAAGGGCAAAAGCAGGAACTCGTGGTAAGAAAAATGGTTTTGAAAGGCTTTTAGCAAGTTGCTTTGAAAAAGAGTTGCTGGTTGTTTTTTCGGCAGAAACTGTATTATAAATTCCATTGTAATTTGAATTAAAAAGCGCTTCATAGAAAACAGACACTAAATCTTCAATATGAATCCAGGGCATATATTGTTTTCCAGATCCAACAGCGGAGCCTAATCCTAATTGAAACAAGGGTAATAATTTTTTTAAAGCACCACCTTCTTTACTCAATACAACTCCAATTCTTATGATGGAACTTTTTTTAGAAACCAGTTGAATTTGCTGATAGGAGTTTTCCCATTGGGTGCAAGATTGTGTTAAAAAATCATCTTCGCCTTTATCGGTTTCGGTATATATTTTTTCGGAAGTTGTCATGCCATAAATGCCAATAGCGCTGGCTCCAACAAAAGATTTTAGTTGTATGTTTTTCTTTTTTACAACATCTGTAATTAGCTTCATACTATTGACTCTCGAATCAATGATGTCTTGTTTTCGAGCGTTTGTCCAGCGTTTATCAGCAATGCCACTACCTGCTAAATGTACAATATGCTCAACACCATCAAATGCTTTTTCATCAATTTCATTTTTCTCTACATTCCAATAAAATGATTTGAGTTGAGAAGATGATTGAGGATTTCTTGACAAAATTCTTACTTCATGTCCTTCTGTAATTAAACGTTGAGTTAAAGCTTTTCCAACTAAACCTGTTCCGCCTGATATTAATATAACTGCCATGATGTATAAATTACAATTTAGCTGTAACTTTGTTTAAAGTTAATACAATTATGGCTTCAATATTTGATATACATATTTTTGTTTGCACAAACCAACGCACAGGTTCTGAGAAATTAAGTTGTGGTGAAGTTCACGGATTAGATCTAGTTGCAGAATTTAAGAAACAACTGAAAGATTTAAACGTAGGGATAAAAACGCGTGCCAATAAAAGCGGGTGTTTGGGGATTTGCGATTTTGGACCTACCATAGCCATTTATCCAGAAGGTGTTTTTTATGTTGGTGTAAAAAAAGAAGATATTACTGAAATTGTGCAATCGCATATTGTAAATAAAACACCTGTAGAACGTTTATTGCTAAAAGAATGGAAATAGACCGCCAACAAGATTTACAAAAACCTGATTTATTTGAGAAATTTAAAACTCAATTACACCGTGATTTTGAATTAAGCGGATTTTCGGATATTGCTCCGCAGTTAAATTCAAATAATTTAGAACATATCTTTCAGGAAGTACTGAAATCTGTGATGATTATTGAAAAAAAAGATTCTTCTTCTATCCAAAATCTGTTGTATAGAATTGATGTAACTGAGCTACAAATAAAAAAAGAGGCTGCTAGTCATCCTGAAAAAAACTTCCAACAAATTTTAGCTGAATTAATCATCAAACGCATTCTACAAAAAGTTATTTTAAAACAACAGTATTCTAAATAGTATGAGCATAGTTATTAGAACAGGTACAAAGGCAGATATTCCATTTGCATTGAATTTAGTAAAAGAATTAGCAGTTTACGAAAAAGCGCCTGATGAAGTAGAAGTAACCATTGAAGAAATGACAGAATGGGGTTTTGGTACTGACAAACAATTTGATTTTTTTGTGGCGCTTGAAAACGATGTGATTGTTGGCTTAGCTTTATACTATTATAAGTACAGTACTTGGAAAGGAAAATGTTTATTTTTAGAAGATATCATTGTTACTGAATCGCAACGAGGGAAAGGCTTAGGAAAGTTATTGTTTGATAAAGTAGTACAAGTTAGTAAAGAACAAAAAGTTCGTCGCATGGAATGGCAAGTGCTAGATTGGAATACGCCAGCTATTGAGTTTTATAAAAAGTATGATGCCACTTTAGACGGAGAATGGGTGAATTGCAAATTAACGAATCATCAATTGGCGAAGATGTAAAAGCAAGGAAGGCTTACAAATATTGTAAGCCTTCCTTGTTTTATAATCCTTTTACACAATCAATAAAGAATTTCACTTTATTCTTATCTAAATCTGGATACAAACCATGACCTAAGTTGGCAATGTAACGTTGTTTGCCAAATGCATTTACCATTTTACGAGCAGTAGCTTCAATGGTTTTTTCATCAGCATATAACATGCAAGGGTCGGCATTGCCTTGTAAAGTTTTTTCGTGACCAATAATAATTCGAGCGTCTTGAGGATTAATGGTCCAATCTAAACCAATGGTGTTACAATTTAATTTTGCCATGTCTGCTAATGCAAAGTGTGCATCTTTAGCAAATACGGTAACTGGAACTAAAGGTTCAATAGCATCACAAATTTTTGAAATGTATTTTAAGGAGAATTCTAAATATTGTTCATGTCCTAAAACGCCTGCCCAACTATCAAAAATTTGAATCATATCGGCGCCAGCAGCTATTTGTCCTTTTAAATAGTTGATGGTGCTTTGAGTAATTTTTTCTAATAATTGGTGTGCTAAAGCTGGCTCTTGATAAAAGAATTTTTTTGCTTGGCTAAAGGTTTTACTTCCACTACCTTCTACCATGTATGCCATTAGTGTCCATGGTGCGCCAGCAAAACCAATTAAAGGCACACGGTTATTCAAATCTTTTTTGGCTAATTTAATAGCTTGTATCACATAATCTAAATCACCAGCATCTGCAATTCGCAAATCGTCAATATCTTTTTGTGACTTAATTGTTTTCTCAAAGTTTGGCCCCTTAGCTTCAATCATTTGATAAGGTAATCCCATTGCTTCTGGAATTACTAAAATATCCGAAAAGATAATAGCAGCATCAACCCCTAAAATATCAACTGGTTGAATGGTTACTTCTGCCGCTAATTCTGGATTTTTGACAAACTCAATAAAGTTTTTTGCACGAGAGCGAGTAGCTTTGTATTCAGGTAAAATACGTCCTGCTTGGCGCATTAACCAAATAGGCACACGTTCAACATGTTCGCCTTTTGCTGCTCTAAGTATTAAATCGTTTTGATACATAATTAATTTAAAATTTCGTTAAGATTTGTTTTTATTCTTCCGCAAATATCATCCAATGGTAAGTCGTTGTCGTCTTCTCCAAATGGATCTTCAATTTCTTCGGCAATTAATTCAATACTTGCAAATACATATAATACAATAATTGAAATGGGAACAGTAGTATAACCAAATTCGCTACCAAAAAATATTGGTAAAGACATGATATATAAAAATATCATCTTCTTTAAAAAGATATTATAGGAATAAGGAATTGGTGTGTTTTTAATACGTTCGCAAGCGCCCACATTATCAGTAAACGATTTTAACTCTTCATTTAAAACAATCAATTGATCTCCAGTTATGTCCTTATTTAAGTATAAGGTATTAATTTTAGCGTATAATGATTTTGCAATAAAATTAGGTTTGTGATTGGCATCAGCAAATTGTGATAAGTTGATATTGTCTGTTTGAGTAAACTCTTCTTGAATATATTTTCCTCTCAAATGATTTTTGAACGCAAACACATAATTTGTAATTAAATGTTTTATCTCTTGTTTATCTTTTTCGTGAACTAAAATCACAGATAATTTTAAAGCCAAATTTCGAGAATTATTGACGGTACTTCCCCAAACTTTTCTTCCTTCCCACCAACGGTCGTATGCAGAATTAGTTCTAAAAACTAACAACATCGATAATACAAAACCTAAAATGGAATGCATCACCGTTGGGTTTTTTGTTTCTAAATGAAAAAAGTGAGCTTCAGAAAAAACGATAATGGCAGCATAAATGCCTATACTTACAAGCGACCAAAATAGTCTTCTGAAAGTATCACTTTTGTGAAACTGTATAATTAATGTAAACCAGTCTTTTGGATTATAAGTTACCATAATTGCAGCGCAAAGTTAATAGGTTTCGGCAATTTAGCACTTTAAAATATGCCCAAATCTGGCAATAAATTGCTTATTTTTTAAATAGTTGAAATTATGTGTCTTTAAAGACTCTTCAAACATCTTGATTAAGCTATCGTTTAAAATGGTTTCTCCGCATATTTTTCCTTTTTTGAATATGACGGATGTTAACTCTCCAGAGGCATTTATTTCTAAATAAATATCTGCATAAAAACTCCCGCAATTTTTGCAATTTAATTTTTTGATCTTTTGTTTTTGTTTGAGTTCAGTATATTCTACATAGTTCCAATTATTTTCAAAAGCTGTCCATTCAGCTTTTTCTTCGTTCGAAAAAGAATAGTAAGCTTGGTACAAATGCAACGTATCAGTTTGTCCGAAAGCTTTTTGTATATCAAGAACTAAGGAGCACGAATACAGTATAAAAATCCAGAAATATTTCATAATTGAGCAAAGGTTAAACAAAATTATATATAAAAATTACCGTTTATATATTTTTCGACAAAATATAGTGCGTTTAACATTTATATAGTTTAGCTTAGATATTCAATATTTTACAATCAAAATATCACGAACTAAAACCACTGTATCAATGAAAAAAGTATTACAATTTTTATTTACGCTTACGGCTTTTGCATCTATCAATGCTCAAACCCACTATTGTGCTGATCATAAAGCACAACGTTTTAATAAGCAAATGGCCATGAATGCAGCTGTTGCAAAAACGGCCCAATCCACTATTGCACCTAAAGAAAATATGTATGATTTAAAATTTTATCATTTAAATATAAATGTTGAGCGCAACACTTTGTATGTAAGTGGTAATGTTAAAAGTATTGCTAAAGTTGTTACAACTTCTTTAGATTCGTTTGCTTTTGTGCTTCACGAAAATCATACGATCGATTCGGTATATGTAAACGGTGCTAAACGTAATTTTGTGCGAAGAGATAGTTTAGCCTTAGCAACTGCTGGAACTCCTATTGCACAAAATCAATTATTTACTGCTATCGTCTATTATAAAGGCACAGCGCCTACTGGTGGAGCAGCAGCTATCGGAGATGGTTATAATGTAGGAACATCTGGCTCTTGGGGAAATCAAGTTACTTGGAGTTTAAGTGAAAGTTTATGTGCTTACCACTGGTTTCCTTGTAAGCAAGATTTAAGAGATAAAATTGATTCTTCTTGGGTTTATGCAACTACAGATTCTACAAATATGGTAGGATCTAACGGTTTGTTAAAAAATGTAGTTACCATTGAAAACAAAAAGCGTTACGAATGGAAATCAAAATATCCTATTGATTATTATTTAATTTCGGTATCAACAGCAAAATATAAACCATATATTTTATATGCTAAACCTCAATATTTAGTAAATGATTCCATCTATATTCAAAATTTTATTTATGACAACGCCATTAATAATACAGCTTGGGCAAGTCAAAAAACGGCTTTAAATCAAATAGTTCCAACTATCGAAATGCAATCTAAACTATTTGGTATGTATCCTTTTCATAAAGAAAAATACGGCCATTGTATGGCTCCCTTTGGTGGAGGTATGGAACATCAAACCATGACAAGTTTAGGCTTTTTTGATTTTGAATTAGATGCGCACGAGTTAGGTCACCAATGGTGGGGCGATAATGTAACTTGTGCCTCTTGGAAAGATATTTTTATTAACGAAGGGTGGGCTAGTTATTCTGAGTATTTATGTCACCAATATATGACAGGTACAGGAACAACGGCTACACAGAAAATGTTAGATGTACACACAAGCGTGATGTCGCAGCCAGGCGGAAGTTGTTATTTTACAAATGCTGATACCATGAATGCTACTAGAATATTTAGTTCAAGATTAACTTATGATAAAGGAAGTGCAGTTTGTCATTCGTTACGTTATGAAATTAATAATGACTCAGTGTTTTTTCCTGCTATCAGAGCTTTTCAAGCTACGTATGGTGGCAGTACTGCAACTGTTATAGAGTTTAAAAACTTTATGGAAGCACAAAGTGGATTGAATTTCACCCAGTTTTTTAACCAATGGTATTACGGACAAGGATATCCTACATTTTCTGTTTCATGGAATCAAGGTAGCGGTGTGTTTTATTTAAAATCTACACAAGCTCAATCCTTTCCTTCTTCTGTGCCATTATTTATGACTCATGTTGATTACAGAATTAGTAGAACGGCTAAGCCAGATACGATTGTAAGATTATATCATGGGCAAACCATTGAAAATTATAGTTTCGCATTAACTGGAACAGTAACCAGTATCGGCGTTGACCCAAATAACTGGATTTTAAATAAAGTAGGAACCAACACAAAAGATATTAATTTAAGTGCTAATGAATTAGGTCAAGATATTGCTAGTGTTTTTGTAGGACCAAATCCAACATCCGATGTGTTAAACGTATACATGAATACTAACGATAAATCATCTGTTGAAATTTTTGATATTACTGGAAAGTTAATGCTAACTCAATCTTTTGATACGCATGTAGAATTTGATATTTCGAAATACGCCAACGGTATTTATACAGTTACAATCAAAAATAAACAAGGTGATGTACTTAAAACAAGTAAAGTAGTTAAGAATTAATTCTGTTATCATTATTTAAAAAGCCTCAACAATTAATGTTGAGGCTTTTTTGTTTCAAAAGGGAACACGGATTAAATAGATCTGACAGATTTTCACGGATTTTTTTAATAATGGAAGTAGAACACTCGAAAAATAATCTGTGCAAATCAGTTTAATCAGTGTTATCCGCGTTCCAATTACAACTACTTCATCTTCCCAGTCCAGTGTGGAAATTGTGCTAAGTGTTTAATATCTGGTTCTTTTTCAAATAACCCAAACACGGCGCTACCACTGCCACTCATGCAAGCATAGGTGGCGCCGAGCTCATACAAATCATGTTTTGTTTTTTCTACAATAGGATATAAACTAAAAATAGATTTCTCGAAATCATTTACTAAATCAGTTTTCCATGTTGCAATTGGTTGCTGAATCACATCCAATAAAGATTTACTTGGCTGTTGAGGTTTTACTAAACTATATGCCTCTTTTGTATTACTGTGAACGTTAGGATAAATAATAGCAATATATAAATGACTTAAATTTAATTTGATGTCCGTAAATACATCGCCTTTTTGTGTAGCATATACTGGAGAATTTTTTATAAAGAAAGCGCAATCGCTTCCTAATTGTCGAGCAATATCAATGCGTTCTGTTTCTGTAAAATTTAATTGAAATTGGTCATTCAACAAATTAATAAAAAAAGCAGCGTCTGCACTTCCGCCACCAAGGCCAGCGCCCATGGGTAATGTTTTATGCAGATACACATCAATAGCAGGAACTATTTTGGTTTGCTTAATAATTTGATAGGCTTTGTAGAGTAAGTTATCTTCTATATTTCCAGAAATGGACAAGCCACTTAAATGTAAATTAAACTCATCTTTTTGCACCCTGAGCGGAGTCGAAGGGGCAATTATTTCCAAAGCATCATTCCAACCTATAGGATAAAAAACAGTTTCTATATTATGAAAACCATCGGCGCGTTTTTCAGTAATATTTAATCCAAGGTTTATTTTAGCATTAGGGAAACATATCATTTTGTAAAACTATACATTTTAATGAAATGAAAATCATCACAAATATTAAAACTAGCTCATACGTTGGTAATAGTGCGGCTGGTTTTGGCAATTCGGAGCGAACCGCCATTCTGGGAAGTTTTTGCGGGGCTAATGGAGGTTGGCGAATTGCCTTGATTTTTTGTTTCTTTTCGTCAAGGAAAAAGAAAAGTAAAAACACCGTGATTTTTGAAAAAAATCATTTTTCTCCGCCATTTTCATATAATTGCCATTGAAAACCAGCAACTTACAAGTGGCGTTTTTTCAAATTTTTAGTATCTTTGCCCCCTAACTAATTACACAAACACTACATGATTTATCTTGATTTTGAAAAGCCAATTCAGGAGTTAGAAGAAGAATTAGAGAAATTAAAAAGCGTTGCTGAAAAAAGCAAAGTGGATATGAGCAAAGCTGTTAAAGAAGTTGAAGCTAAAATTCATTCAAAACGTGTTGAGATTTTTTCTAACCTAACTGCATGGCAAAGAGTACAAGTAAGTCGTCACCCCGAAAGACCTTACACTTTAGCATATATCGACGCTGTTTCTAATAGTTCATTTATTGAATTGCATGGAGATAGAACTGTTGGTGATGATAAAGCGATGGTTGGAGGATTTGGTGACGTTGATGGACAAACAGTAATGTTTATTGGTCAACAAAAAGGAATTAATACCAAGATGCGTCAAATACGTCGTTTTGGTATGGCTAATCCTGAAGGTTACCGCAAGGCATTACGTTTAATGAAGATGGCCGAAAAATTCAATAAACCAATTGTGACTTTTATTGACACTCCAGGCGCATACCCAGGATTAGAAGCAGAAGAGCGCGGACAAGGGGAAGCGATTGCCAGAAACTTATTAGAAATGACCCAATTAAAGGTTCCTGTAATTTGTATCATCATTGGCGAAGGTGCAAGTGGTGGCGCATTAGGAATTGGTATTGGCGATAAAGTATTAATGTTAGAGAACACGTGGTACTCTGTTATTTCTCCTGAATCATGTTCATCTATTTTATGGCGCAGCTGGAGCTTTAAAGAAACAGCCGCTGAAGCTTTGAAATTAACAGCAGATGATATGAGCAAAAATGGATTAATTGATGGCATCATCAACGAACCATTAGGTGGCGCTCATAACGACCAAGCAGCGATGTTTGCAACCGTGAAAGCAGAAATTTTAAAACACTTAGCAACCTTAAAAAAACAAACACCCGAAGAACGCATCAATGCTCGTATCGAAAAATTCAGCAACATGGGTGTGGTTCATGAATTAGAAAATTAAAAAATTATAACATCATAAAATTTAGAACAAATGGCAGATACAGGTGATATTAACGTAGGATCGATTATTAGATTTAATAATGAATTAGTAGTGATTACAGAATGGCAACACCGCACACCAGGTAATTTACGTGCATTTTACCAAGCTAAAATGCGTAACTTATTAAATGGTAAACAAACCGAAAACCGCTTTAGAAGTGGCGAAGGCGTTGATGTGGTTCGTGTTGATTTTAAACAAATGCAATACATTTACCAAGAAGGTGAATTTGCAGTAGTAATGGATAAAGAAACATTTGAGCAAGTATACGTTCCAGTAAAATTATTTGGAGATAGTTTCCAATTTTTAAAAGAAGAAATGGAAGTGAAAATTTCTTTTGAAGGTGATACGGTAATTTTAGCAGAAGCACCAACATTTGTAGTTTGCGAAATTACGTATGCAGAGCCTGGAATTAAAGGCGATACAGCAACTAACACATTAAAGCCAGCTACTTTAGATTCAGGAGCAACAGTAAGCGTTCCTTTATTTTGTAACGAAGGCGATTTAGTAAAAGTTGATACTCGCACCGCTACTTATGTAGAGAGAGTTAAGAAATAAGATTCGTTAGAATTAATAAATTGAATCCCTTTGTTGTTTAGCAAAGGGATTTTTTATTTAGTAGAATTATTGGGCGTTGCCTTCGGCCTGGGCTTTACGCTATAATCTTTTTGTAAAGGAACACAAAAAGGATTTTCGCTACTTTCCCAAACGCAGCTTTGTGGTAAGATCGAAAAGGTTACTCCGAACCTTGAAATGTAAACTCCCGCGTGAGGGATGCAAGCGTAAATCCTTTTGTGAGGAACGAACAAAAGATTGCAGCGGGTCAGCCCGACCCGAAGGGGCACGCCCAATTTTTTAACTAAAGTGCCTCCATCTTATTGCCCTCAGCCATCGTCACCGAGCGGTTGATATAAGTTTTCATTAACTCTAAATCATGCGAGGAAACAATGATGAGTTTACCTTGTTCAGCACACAATTGTTGGAGGGTTGCAAACAAATGATGTTTGGAGGTATGATCTAAAAAAGCAGTTGGTTCGTCGAGTACAATAATAGGCGTTTGTTGCGCTAAAGATTTTGCAATCATTACCTTTTGGCGTTGCCCGTCGCTGAGCTCATCAATCAATTTATCTTTTAAAGGCAATAGGTTTAATTGCTCTAGCGCTTTTGTTACAATGGCTCCATCTTCTGGTGTTAGTTTTCCAAAAATGTTAATGTAAGGAGTACGGCCTGTTGCCACTACATCCCAAACGGTTAAATTAAAGCCGCCAATTTTTTCGGTAACAACAATAGATAATAATTGTGCTAATTGTTGAGTCGTAAACTGAGAACTAGGTTTATTATTAATTTTTATGTCTCCTGCTAAGGGCGCTAAATTCCCCGTCATGGTTTTTAAAAGTGTTGATTTACCAATGCCGTTATCTCCAATTAATCCTACTAAATCGCCGGTATGCACGTGCAAGTTAATATCTTTAAACACGCTGTTGTGTTTGCCTTTGCTTTTGTATCCTATTTCTAAATTCGTAATCTCTATCATCCTATACTTAATTTAGATTTGAATAATAAATAAATTACTACTGGCGAACCAATCAAGGTGGTTACTGTATTGATTGGTAACATGAACTGGCTATTTAATACTTGGCAAATCACATCGGCTGTTAATACCACACAAGCGCCTAACAATAAACAAAAAGTCATTTGATGTAAATGATGCGATGTTTTAAAAAACAAACGCGAAGCAATGGGCACCGAAATTCCTACAAAGGCAATTGGTCCGCAAAAAGCAGTGATAACTCCTACTAGCACCGCAGAAATAATAATAACAGATAATCGCAAGGCATTAACATTCACTCCTAAATTTTGAGCGTATTGTTCGTTTAATAAAATGGCGTTGAGAGGTTTAATAAAAAAGAAACTCGCTATAATGGTTACAGCATAAATAGGAATCACAAAATACAAATCTTGTAAGGTGGTACTTCCCACACTTCCCATGCCCCACATCACAAAGGTTTTTAAATTGTCAGCATTACTCATGTATTCTATTAATCCTTGCAAGGCGCTTAATATTTGCCCAAGCATTAAACCTACCAATAAAACAGTAACATTACTTTTATTTTTTCGGGAGATTAATAAGATAATAAGTGTCACAAAAAACGCACCCATGATGGAGAATAAAGTCACGATACTTTTTCCCATAATAAAAAATCCAGAAACATGTATGGAGGAAATCATCATGGTGGCAATGGCTACAAATAAGCTAGAGCCACTACTTACACCTAACACATAAGGCCCCGCTAAAGGATTACGAAACAAGCTTTGCATCAACAATCCGCATAAAGCTAAACCAGAGCCTGCAATAATAGAGGTGAGTGTTTTTGGTAATCTTATGTCGTATAAAATAGACGAGAACATGGGATTAGATGTCTCGATAGAAAATAAATTGGTGCTTCCAAAACATAAATCACATATAGCAAGCACTGCTAAAACTAGCAGTAGCATCAGGGTTGTGAATATGAATTTAGATTTTGGCATCTTTCAAATTTACACTTCTTTTTTAATATTTAAGTTTAGTAATAGGAACACAGATTTGGCGAATTAAGCAGATTAGCACGGATTAATTTTGTATGACTTTAAATAAATAATCAGTGTAAATCAGTTGTGTCTGTTGGATCCGCGTTCCAATTTATTTTAATTTTTTATAAAATGTAAACTCATGATTTGGTAATAGAGTAGGAGAGAAGATAGCAATTAAATCTGCTAATACTTCATCTGGATTGGTAATACCCGTTTCCCAATAGTTGCTGTAACCTAATGCATTTTGTGTTTTATTGTTATTATATAATTGATTGTTTTTGCAGGCTTTAAATAAATCGTAACGTTCATCATAACTCAGTAATTCTTTTTTAGAGTTGAGGTTATATAAGTTAATCCAAATGTCGCAATCCTTTGCTTTCGCATAAACGGTTTCAAAGGACTGAGCAGAGCTTCCTGTTTTAGAGTCTTCTTTCCAAAAGTAATCGCCACCAGCGTCTTCAATTAAATGCGCAATAAAACTTTTACCTGCGGGTATGTACCAAGCATCACCATATTTAATTTCCGTTAGCACACTAGGTTTATTAAGGTTTGTTTTTGCAAGGGTTTTTAAATCGGTGTATTTTTTTTCAGTGATTTGAAATAGAGAATCCGCTGCACTTTCTTTATTAAAAAAGTAAGCAAAAAATTTAATCCATTCGGCGCGTGCTAAGGGCGTTTCTTCTAAATGGTCAATACTAACGGCAATAGGCATAGACGATTGCACTAATTTTTTATCCACGTCATCTTTCGGGCTTCCCATACCAAAGGTTAAAAATAAATCAGGTTGCAGGGCGATGGTCTTTTCAATATCAATTTGTGGGCCTTTTGATAATTCGATGATAGAGCCTTTTTTTACTTGCTCTTGAATAAATGTATTGTTGTAATAATCTACATTATCAATGGCTACGATTTTATCCTCGCATTTTAATTGCGCGATCATAGTTGTGTAAATAGAACTCATGGATGCAACGCGAGCGATAGGTGTTTTGATGTAGTAAGCGTCTTTTGTATAATTAGGTTTTTGATGTTTGTATAATACAAAGGAAGCAGTAATAGCACTATCATTTTTATTACCATGTAATTCGAGCACTGTAAAATCAGCGGAAGTTTTAATGGTAAAACGTTTAGCGTAAGAAAGCGGAACGCTTGTCAATGTATTTTTCGCTTGTTGTTCTTCATTTGTTGACGCGCAAGAAAGCATCAGCAAAAGCGGTATAAAGAGAATTATTTTTTTTAGCATCATAAGCGTATGTATGTTGTTGCTTTGCTTTATTTCGCAATGCTAAAAAAATAAAATTAAAAGGAAGGAAAATGTGTTATAACAGAATGTAAATTCATGTAGTTTAACACATCAGGCCTGACTTGAGCTTCATTTCGCGAAAGCATTGTCAATTCGAAATAGGTAGGTTTCTGACTTGTAACATTTTTTGTTACTTACAGTTGCGCGACAGTTCGTGATTTAAACACGATTCCCTTTTAATTTACAGCTAAGTAAAGCCTTTTTCGGTTGATGAAGAAATATAGTAAAGAACTAGTAGGCACAAATATATCAATAAATTTTAAGACTGTGTATTTGTTTAATTCGCTTCGACTCCGCTCAGCGTGACATTATTAAAACTGAAATTGAAAAACAGTTCCTTTTGGTTGGTTATTACTAATTTTAATAGCAATTTGATGTAAATCGCAAATGCTTTTTACAATAAATAAACCAATGCCTGTGCCTTTGGTTTTGCGTGTATTTTCACTACCACTTCTAAAAAACTTTTGAAATACCTGTTCTTTTTCGTTGTCAGAAATTCCACATCCTTGGTCTTTTATTTCTAATAGTGGTTTACTATTTATTGTTTTCAATATCACTTCAATATTTATCAGATCAAAAGAATATTTAATCGCATTTTCAATTAAGTTAATAATAATAGAAGGGAGCAATTCTTTGTCGCCTTCATAGTCTATATTTTTTTCTACGTGTAATTGAATCGTGTTATTTTCGAGTTGGGCTGAAAAATAACGTTTCACAGTTGTTTCCAATAATTCACTTAAATTCAACTTTTCTTTTTGAATGCTTAGATTGTTGTTTTCAATTTGATTGGCCATTAAAACATTGTCAACCAACTTGTGTAAGCGACCAGTTTCGTTTAAAGCATTATTTAATAATTCTTTTTGTTTGTCTCTATCTAACTCGTGTTTTAATAAAGTTTGTAGTTGAAGTTTAGTAGCAGCAATAGGTGTTTTGAGTTCGTGTGAGACACTTAAAATAAAATTACTTTGTTGATGCGCTAATGCTGTTTCTCGACGAATAGACTTTCGTACTTGATATACTCCAAATAATAGAATTAATAAAAACACAGTGCCTTCGCCTACAATCATGTATACTTGAGCCGTTTTTTTGTGCTGTAAAGCATCAATGTCTCTTAAGATAATTTGGTCGTCGCTTGAGGATAAGGCGGCTAAATTTTGTTTTAAGGAAATGATGTTGTTAGATTGTCTTACCAATAAAACTTCCCACCATAAAAATTGCAAAACAATGTAGCCGACTAAAACAAAAAATATGAAACTCGTTCGTTTAGACACAACATCTATTTATTGAATATCTGTAAAAAGCCTTTTAAATCTCTTGGTACTATCCCTTTTACTCTTATTTCATTTACCTGACACACATAAAAATATGTTCCTTCTGTGGCTTGTAATTTTGATTGTATGACTTTGCCATCCCATAAAAATGCTGGATCGGTCGTTTCATATACTAAAGTTCCCCAACGGTTATAAACTTTCAAATCAACGTCTTTGATAAATTTATTTTTTATGGCTTTAAAGAAATCATTGGCACCATCGCCATTTATTGTAATAACATTAGGCAGTTCGTATTCTGGGCAGTTATCTACACATACTTTTGCACTTTGACTACTTTCGTTCGCGAACGAATCAACCGCCGTAATGGCATAACAACCAGCAATAGAAGTTAAGTTATCAAAAGCCAGAATAGTGTCGCTTAGAGTTTTTACAGAGTCTATTAATTGTAATACTTCATCTTCCGTTTCTGCAAAATAAATATGGTATTTCACAACATCATCACTACAAGTGTTATTCGGATTATTCCAGGTCAGCATTAAACTAGGAACTAAACAATCCGATACAATTTCCAATTTAGGAGCACAAGGAGGCGTTGTATCTTTTGGTTTATCGCAAACTTCTTGCGAAAAATTTAAGAGAGGACTGAAAATAGTTGGATCTGAATATTGCCCTTTCGATTGAACTTTGTAACAATAAAGCGCACCGTTTACTAAACCAGTATCAGTATAGGTTAAAAGGGTGGTACTGTCTCTTAATGTAAATACGGTTTGAGAAGATGTTTTTCTGAAAATATAATATTTATTATTTGTCCAAGGCACTTGTTGTTGCCAATTTAGTTTCAATTGATTGTCGCTTGCTGTTAATGACAAAAACACGGAAGAAGCTTTTTGTCCGTTACCAATAAATTGTCCGTTTGCATAAAACTCTATTTTATATGTGTTAGAATTGCTTTGTGTGTTAATGGCTGTATGCACAAATGTGGTATCCGATAATTGGTTTAACGCCGCAAAGTAAGGTTTATTAACAGAGTATACTTGAGTAAATGTTCCCGAAAAACCTGCATGGTGCATCAATCGAAATTCATAGGGGCCAGGAATGGCGGTGGTATCAAGATTGTTAATGCCTAGCAATGGTTTAACCCAACGAACAAAAACGGAACCCGTATTTAAGTCAGTAGATTGTACATCTACATTAACCAAAATTGGTACATCACGTTTTAGTTGAATACAGTTAGTTTGGTTAGAGGCATAACTTTCTGAACCATCTAGATAAACGGCAACAACAATATAATTGTAATTTGTGCCTTGTGATAAACCATTACCACCATTTGTATCTAAAAACGTGGTGTCATTTAAACTGGCAGTGCAACCAACTTTTACATAACCGGTGGAAGCGGGCACACCTACTTCGCAATTGGCGTGAGTCCATGGCGTACAGTTTTCTTTACGATACACACAATACTGTGCAATTTTATTTCCAGTCGTTAATTGACAGCTTGGTTTTGTCCAAGTTATTTTAATACTAGTGCCTAAAGGAACAGCTACCACATTTAATGGTGGTGGCGGAACAACAGTGATATTAAACGTTTTGAAATCAACTAAACTAACAGTAGGGTCAGTATCTTTTACTTTGATAGTAACTTGGTATGGTGTTTTACGAATGTGATTGCAATTGGTTTGCCATGTAAATAACCCGCTGATAGACGTAAATCCTGGTGGAGACGAAAACGTAGCAATTGTTGGGGACACGTTAAATGGTCCGCCATTAGCCTCCATAGTTAAAAAATCATTATCAGGATCTGTTGCAGTAATTGTTTTTGTAATAATACTGCCAGCAACAACGCAGGTATCTGTAATAGGTTGGATGCTAGGAGGATTATTACTACACTGACCAACATCTACTTGTAAATCTCTTAAAATGTATCCAACTAAATAGTATTCGCCCGCATCGTCTTTTCTCCATTCTTTAATAATCATGGCTAAATTATATTCGCCTTGTAATTGAGGACTGCACCATGTTAATGTGCCGGTAGTAGCATTTACATTGTAAGTTCCTCCGCCAGTTTGTGGATAGGTGTAACCTACAATTGGAAATCCTCCACTTCCTCTGCACTGAGTTAATTCATAAGATAGACTATCGCCATCTAAATCAACAGCACCTGGATTGTGTAAAAAACATTTGTAAACACATCCATCATCAATAGGAGGGAAAGTTAGTATTGGAGAACTATTTTTTCCAGTTCCAAAAGTAGGAATTACTAAAAACGATTCGATATAAAATACTTGATTTACAGAATTTGGAAGATTGATAACCCCCGCATTTCTATTAGGTCTTCCATGCTAATTTTATAATTGCCTGGACCTGGATAAGTATGTGTAGTTACATATTCATTTAGTTTGATATTTGAATTTAAAGGAACGCCATTTAAAGCAGGAGGAGAACACAAGCCTGAAACACCATTGCTTCTTAAAACAACAGCTCTTGTTCCATCTCCAAAATAAACAGTGTCTTCACATCTATCAGCTAAGTTGGTTCCATTAATATTGGTGTAGGTTGTTACCTTTATTTCGTATGTAAGACCAAATAACCAACGATAGGTTATTTCTCCCGCACGATTGTGCGTAGCTTTTGAGCTAAGGAAAAAGCCTAAGCACAAAATAGTGAATAATAAATATCGATTCTTGAACATGATAAATTTTATTGTTTAATAATTTTTTTAGTAATGCTAGTATTATTACTTCCAGTTATTTTAAGGAAATAAATACCAGTTTGAATATTTTCTAAGTTCAGTAAAATTTTATTTTCTTTTGAGAGTGATTCGTCGTTTGCGAATGTTTTAATTTTACGCCCCGTTACATCTAAGAATTCAATGGTAAACAACTCACCAGTATTTTGGTTGAGCGTGACGGTAAGATTTTCGGTAACTGGATTTGGAGAAACGCTGATAATGTTTTCTATTGAGGTTTTTTCATTAATACCAGTGCATAATCCAATACTTAATTCGGTATCCCTCTCCACATATCCAACTCTATAATAAACGCCGTCATCATCTTTTCTCCATTCTGTTATTTTGATAACTACATTGTAATCTCCAGCATATTGTGGTGTACACCAGCTAAGTAAACCCGTTATGGGATTGATACTGAAAGAGCCACCAGCACCAGCATAAGGGTATGAATAACCAGCAATGGTGCCTGAGTTACTATTACACATTTGTGTTTCATATGATAAACTATCTCCATCTGCATCTGTAGCTAATGGATTATATGTTACGCATCCATTAATTAAGCAGCCACTTACAATAGGATGGTTTGCAAAAACAGATGATGTATTTTTGCTAGAGCCAAATGATGGAATAACCAAATAACTGTAAAAAGCCATCGTTTGATTAACTGAATTGGGAATATTAATAACTCCAGCATTTCTATTTGGTTGACGCAAGCAAATTAAATAATTACCCGGGCCAGGATAAGTATGTGTTGTTGTATACTCATTCATTCTAGTGTTTAAATCTATTGGAACTCCATCACACCCAGGAGAACAAAAACTTGAACACAATCCATTATTTCTATATAATGTTCCACCGAGTCCATCACCAAAACACATAGAGTCAATCTGACAATAAGGATCAGGATTAAGATCTGTAGTATAGGTTGTATACTTAATTTGGTATGTATAACCAAATAACCATGTGTAGGTAATATTACCAGCCCTATATGCTGCGTTAAGTTTTATAGAATAAAACAAACAGCTCAATACGATTATATAAATACTTTTTTTCAGAATACAATAATTGCTTATAAAACGCCTAAAACCCTAAAATTTTAGTATTTAAAGATAGGGAAAAATATTTAAAATGAGCGCTAAAATTCCCTTTTTGCAAGTAAACAGTTTTAGAATGAAAAAGACAAATTAATTAACGTTTTTATTTTATAATTATTTCGTCGAAAATGTGCTTTAGCGTTTGTATTAGTAGTAATTTTACAATTCTTTAACAACCTATTTAAATGAGCTCTCATCATCATGGTCAAATGAGCAAGGTTACTCTTGCAGGTCTAATTGTTACTCTCGGAATTATTTACGGCGATATTGGTACTTCACCACTTTATGTAATGAGTGCCATTGTTGGAAAAGGCGCTATTGATGCTGATGTGGTTAAAGGTGGAATTTCATGTATTTTCTGGACCTTAACATTACAAACTACTATTAAGTACGTAATTTTAACATTGAGAGCCGATAATAAAGGTGAAGGAGGGATTTTCTCTTTATTTACTTTAGTGAAACGCACCAAATTTAAATGGTTATTGGTGCCTGCCATTATTGGTGGTAGCGCTTTATTAGCCGACGGTATTATTACCCCTCCAATTTCGGTTTCTTCTGCCATCGAAGGTTTAAAAGTATATAATCCCGAGTTAAATACAGTGCCTATTGTTATAGGTATTTTATGTGCTTTGTTTTTTATTCAACAGTTTGGAACCAGTTTTATTGGTAAGTTTTTTGGACCAATGATGTCGCTTTGGTTTGTAATGCTAGGTGTTTTAGGTATTTATCAAATGACCAGCGATTGGAGTGTATTGAGTTCTTTAAATCCTTATTATGCATACCATTTATTACAAATACATCCTTCAGGTTATTTGATTTTAGGAGCTGTTTTCCTTTGTACTACGGGAGCCGAAGCTTTATATTCTGACTTAGGACATTGCGGTAAGCAAAACATTCGTATTTCTTGGATTTTTGTAAAAACAACGTTAGTGTTAAACTATTTTGGGCAAGGCGCTTGGTTAATTGCTCATCAAGGTCAAACTTTAGATTCATTTAAATCTAGCAATCCTTTTTATGCTATCATGCCCGAAAGCTTTTTGCCTTACGGAATTGTTATTGCTACAATGGCAGCAGTTATTGCATCACAAGCATTAATTAGTGGGTCGTTTAGTTTAATTAATGAAGCCATGCGATTAAACTTATGGCCAAAAGTAGGAGTTAAGTATCCATCAGAAATGAAAGGGCAGTTATATATCCCGTCAACTAATTGGTTATTATTGGCTGGTTGTATAGGTGTTGTATTGTATTTCAGAGAATCTATAAATATGGAGGCGGCTTATGGTTTAGCGATTGTGTTGTGTATGTTAATGACAACAACTTTGTTGAATTTCTATATGCACATGAAACGTTATAATCCAATATTTATATACGTTGTTATTACTATATACTTAGTGATTGAATTTGCTTTTATGGCTGCTAACTTGAGTAAGTTTGCTCATGGTGGTTGGATTACTTTATTAATAGCTTCTGTATTAATGTCGGTAATGGCTATTTGGTTTTTGGCAAAGAAAATTCGTAACCGCTATGCTGATGTGGTTAAGTTAGCAGATCATCAACAAAAATTAGTGGATTTAAGTAATGATGACTCTATTCCTAAATATGCAACACATTTAGTGTATATGACTGGAGCTAATAACCCAGAAGAAATTGAATCGAAAGTTATTTATTCTATCTTACAAAAACGCCCTAAACGTGCCGATATTTATTGGTTTGTGCATGTTGACGTTATGGATGAGCCTTATCGTATGGATTATAAAGTAACTCACGTAGCTGCTGATGATATTATTCGTGTAGATTTTAGATTAGGTTTTAGAGTTGCGCCAAGAGTGAACTTAATGTTTAGAAAAGTAGTGGAAGATTTAGTGAAAAATAAAGAGGTAGATATTACTAGCCGCTACGAATCATTAAACAAAAACAATATCATTGGTGATTTTAAATTTGTGGTGATTGAGAAATTTTTGTCTTACGAAAACGAATTACCATTATTTGAGAAGATTATTTTAAATGCTTATTTCTTCTTGAAACGTTTCAGTTTAAGTGAAGCAAAAGCATTTGGATTAGATAGTAGCTCGGTAAAAATTGAAAAATTTCCGATGATTATAAGTCCACCAAAGGATTGTAATTTGCACCGTATTAGTTAATTTTTAAAAGAAATTGACGGCTAGTGAAATGCTGTGAGTTATTTTTCGGGCATCATTTATTTTATTTTGTGAGGTAGAGGAGATACTATAACATATTTCGGGAGCAAAGTTTTTGCCTTGAAAGATATAGTTAATACCGTAACCTAAAAATAAACCAAAGGTGAATTCGTTTTCAAAACCTTTTTTAATATAGCCTTTGTCGTATTTTTTTAAATTTATTTTTGGGCCAACTAATAAGTAAGGTTGTTTGCTTTGCAAGTAACAGCTCATATTTCTGGCAACATAAATAATACCTTCTTTATCAGGTTTGCTTAACGCAATGACAAAGCCATGCGATACAGCTAAATCAAATGAAGTGGCAAACACTCTAGAACTTTGTTTTAAGCAGCTATTAGAGAAAGAGCCTTCTATTTTTGGTTTAAAAACTATCCCTTCATTTAAAGGCATCCATAAAAATAAACCAAGTCCAAAACCATATTGTATTTCTGTAATTTTAGATTTGTTTTGCAACAGATGCCCTTCGCTAGTTGATATAGGATTGCCTATTGATTTTTGAAAACACATACTGCTGTAAGTAGAATGTGTGATGCCAAAACTTAAGTCAGGAAATAAACGGTCGTCGTTTTGCGCCAATAAATTAGTGCTAACAAAAACGGGAATGATATATTTTTGAATCTTCATCTGCATGGATAACGCAGATGTTAAAAAAAGTTACAGAGAATTATTTATTCACTAACTCTTCCCAAAACTCAGCACCACGGCGAGTGTGAGGAATCACAATCGTTCCGCCAACAATATTCGCAACAGCAAAAATTTCGTAAACTTCTTCAGTAGTACAGCCTTGTTCGTGGCATTTTAGTAAATGGTATTTAATGCAATCGTCGCAACGTAAAACCATGCTAGCTACTAAGCCAAGCATTTCTTTTGTTTTAACGTTTAAAGCTCCGTCAGAATAAGTTTGCGTGTCTAAATTAAATAAACGTTTAATTACTAGGTTATCTTTACCTAAAATAACATCATTCATTTTCGAACGGTAATCGTTGAATTCTTTAACTTGATTTGACATATTATACTTCTAAATTATGTTTTTTAATCACGTAGGCACTCACAAAAATACTAATCTCGTAAAGTAAATACATTGGCACAGCTACTACCATTTGAGAGGTTACATCTGGGGAAGGCGTAATAACAGCAGCGGCAATCAAAATAATAACCACAGCATATTTACGATACTTACGCATGAAACCTGGCGTTAATATTCCTAAGCGAGTTAAGAAATAAACTAAAACAGGTAATTCAAACACCAAGCCCGAAACCAATACCATCGTTGAGATCAAAGAAATATAATCTTCTAAGGTATTATTGGTTTGCACAATGCCACTATCCGATAATTGATAGTTGATTAAGAAATTATAGGACATTGGGAATAATAAAAAGTAGCCAAAGAAAATACCGATTAAAAATAAAATAGAGGCAACAATTACAAACCATTTGGCGGGTTTCGACTCTGTGTCTTTAAGCGCTGGTTTTATAAACTTCCATAATTCATAAAGCACATAAGGGAAGGCTAAAATAATTCCTCCTAATAAAGCAATCCACATGTGTGTAAAAAATTGTTCAGATGCAGATAGTGTTTGTAAGTGAGGTTCTTTAACCGTCATGCACATCACATCACCTGCTCCAATTCTATGACCTAGTGAGCAAAGAGCGCGATAAGAAATGAAATTTTGTTTTAATGGACCAAATATGACGGTGTCGAATAAAAAATTATTGAACATAAATAATCCTACCGCAAAAATAAAAATGGCTATAGCACTGCGCACTAAATGCCATCTTAATGCATCTAAGTGTTGCATAAAGGACATTTGCATCGACATTTCTTCTGGTTGGTTATCTGCCATAATCGGGGGCAAATTTAATCATTATTACGAGTTTTTTTTGAAATTTAAAAAGAAAGATCGTGAATGTTTTGTCAGGCTGAGCGGAGTCGAAGCCAAGTTAAATGGCCATCCAATCCGCTTAGGGTGACAGGAACTAAACCCTAATTCCAATAACCAACATATCATCTACCTGATCTAAACCGCCTCTCCAAGATTCGATAGTTGAGTCTAACACCTGTTTTTGCTCATCTAAGGGTAAATGGGCGATAGAAATTAGTAATTCTTGAAAGGGTTTATATTTGAATTTTTTTCCTTTTGGACCGCCAAATTGATCAGCGTAACCATCAGTGAATAGGTAAATCATTTCTCCTTTTTCAATAGACACTGTTTTTAAGTTAAATGGAGAGACCTCCTCTTTGTATTTTCCAATAGGTTGTTTGTCGGGAGTTATTTGCGATAGCTGCCAAGGTTCTTGCCAAAGCTCTGTTTTAATGGAAGGCGGTGATACAACCCATATAGGATTATTGGCAGCCGCTAAATGAAGTTTCATGTTTTCGTAATCAAACACGCATAGTACGCCGTCCATTCCATCATTTACTTCGTAATCACTTTTCGAAAATGTTTCTTGCATCAATTCGTTCACTTTATCAAAAATCAAAGAAGGACTGGATAATTTAAATTCGTTGATGGCTCTATTTAAAGCGTTGCATGCTACAATACTAACCATAGCTCCAGGAACGCCATGACCAGTGCAATCGCAAACAGCAAGCACAGGATTGTTGTTGATAGTTTCTGTCCAATAAAAATCGCCCGCTACAACATCTTTTGGTTTATAAAGAACAAAGCTTTCGGAGAATGAATTATTCATAGCCTTAGTAGAAGGCAACATACTTCCTTGTATGTATTTAGCGTAATGAATAGAATCCATTACATCTTTATTTTTGATTTCAATAATTTCCTTTTGAAGTTCTACTTCCTTTTTTTGAGTCTGAATTAAAGAATATAGTTTTTTGGTTTTGCCATTGTAGTAAAATAGAAACAGAAAGGCAATACCCACAATGGTTAATCCTGCAATAAGCAATAAGGTGTTGTTTTTTGAAGAGGCAAGGGCAACTTTCTCTTTTTCTAACGACAGACTTTGCTCAGCTATGATTTTTTCTTTTTCGGTTAGTTGTAATTTGTTTTCTATATCATTAATGTTTTTTTATTTTTTCAATATTAAAAATAGAATCTTGTATTTTTTTATATTGTTTCAATGAGGTAAATGCGTTTTTATAATCTTGCTCAGTTTCATATAAATCAGTCATGCCTTTTAAGGCATCAGCTTCTTCAACCATTAAATTGCTCTGTTTAGCTAGGTCCAATGCCTGGAAGTAATAACTTTTTGCTTCTGGAATGTTTTTTTGTTTTTGGTATGTTTCTGCAAGTTTTGTAAGGCCAGTAATTTCGCTATCCAACATTTTATATTGATTTGCTATTAAAACAGATTTTTTAAAGTGCTTTATAGCTTCGTCTATTTGGTTAAGATGGAAATAAATATTGCCATAATAAATTTCAACATAAAAATTACTGCCACCGTCACTAATATTAAGGTTTGCTCTTTCTCCTAAAACGCTTAGAGCTTGAATATATTTACCACCATCAATATAGGCATTTGCTATATTTAGGTAAACATTTGATAGCCCATCCTTATCATTGAGTTTAGTATATATTTCTTTTGCTTTTTCTAGATGTTCAATTCTTTCTTTGTCTTTATTTAATCTTCCTAGTGTTAATGCTTTTAATGAATAGGCTTTTGCTAATCCTTTTAATTCATTATTTTTTTCAAAAATTGAGATTGCTTGGTTTAATTTCTCGATTGTGGTCTTTAAATCACCTTTTAATAAGATGTAACGAGATTCGCAATGAAGTGAGTACGCTAATTGAATTTCTAAATTATATTTTTTACTTAATACTTCAGCTTCCTCGCAGTAACCTATAGAGGAATCTGGAATGGAATTGTAAATACTTTTAGCAATATCTACCAAAAGAGTTGCTCTTTCTTTAGGTGCTGTTGTTGTTTTCAACAAAACTTTTAAGCTGTCAAATTTTTGCTGTTGAGAAAACGAGTCTACACTTAAGCATGAATAGATTAAGAAAAACAATAAAGAAATGTATTTAGGGCGGCCCAAGTTCATTAGGCTAAAAATAAACAATTATTTGATAATTATTGCCTTAATGCCTGCTTTTTAAAACGCTAATAATATCGTTTAAGGTAAAGTTTTTAGCTTGTAACAATATTAAATAGTGAAACAATAAATCTGCTGCTTCTCCTTTAAATAAATCATCGTTATTATCCTTCGCTTCTATAACTACCTCTACAGCTTCTTCCCCTACTTTTTGAGCAATTTTATTAATGCCTTTAGCAAATAAAGAGGCGGTATAAGATTTGTCAGATGGATTATTTTTTCGATCTCTAATAATCATTTCCAATTCAGTTAGAAAATTAGTAGATACATTCTTTTCATTAAAACAAGTGTCAGCTCCAGTATGACAAGTTGGTCCAGCGGGAGTTGCTTTAATTAAAATAGTGTCATTGTCGCAATCAAGTAAAAGTGAATTGACATTTAAGAAATTGCCGCTTTCTTCTCCTTTAGTCCATAAACGGTTTTTTGAACGCGAAAAAAAAGTCACTCGTTTTTCTTGTTGTGTTTTATCAAATGCCTCTTGGTTCATATAGCCAAGCATTAATACTACGTTAGTGATATTATCTTGTATAATTACAGGAATTAATCCGTCTGGTGATTTTGTAAAGTCTGGTTTCATATTATTTATAATCTAATTTCTATTTGGTTTGATTTTAAAAATCTTTTTAATTCCGGTATATCAATTTCTTTATAATGAAAAACACTTGCTGCTAAAGCCGCATCTGCTTTTCCGTTTTCAAAAATTTCTTTAAAGTGTTGCATATTTCCTGCTCCGCCACTAGCTATCACTGGCACATTTACTGCTTCCGAAATTTGTTTAGTAATATCAACGGCAAAGCCATCTTTTGTTCCATCATTATTCATCGACGTTAATAATATTTCTCCAGCACCTAAAGCAACAGCTTGTTTTGCCCAGTCAAGTGTTTTTAATTCTGTTTTTACTCTACCTCCGTTTAAGTATACATACCAGTCATTATCTTCAAATTTAGTATCGATAGCTAGCACCACACATTGACTTCCAAATTGATTGGCTAAATCTTTTATTAGTTGAGGATTTTTAACAGCAGAGGTATTAACAGAGATTTTATCTGCACCAGCATTTAATAAAGCAGACACGTCCTCAATTGAGCTAATTCCACCACCCACAGTAAACGGAATATTAATATGCTTGGCAATGCGAGTTACTAATTCTGATAATGTTTTTCGTTTTTCATTAGTAGCAGTAATATCTAAAAACACTAATTCATCAGCGCCTTGTTTGGCATATTCGATAGCAAGTTCAACTGGATCTCCAGCATCTTTTATGTTTTCAAAGTTGATGCCCTTAACGGTTCGTCCGTCCTTAATATCTAAGCAAGGGATTATTCTCTTAGTAATCATTTTAAAAAAGTTTTTAATTCATCCATCGTAATTCTACCTTCGTAAATAGCTTTTCCTACAATGGCTCCTGAACATCCAATGTTTTTTAATTCGTGTAAATCATTCAATTGTGAAACACCTCCGCTTGCTGTTAAGTTTAATTGAGGAAATTTAGTCATCATATTTTTATATAAATCAACAGATGGGCCTTGCAATAAGCCGTCTTTTGAAATATCTGTACAAAACACATGTTTAATTCCTTCTTTCAAATTTTCTTCAATGAAATCATAGATGGAAACATTGGTTGTTTCTAACCAACCTCCAACTGCTATTTTTTCATTTTTGACATCTGCCCCTAAGAATATTTTATCTGCCCCATATTTTTTTAACCATGAAAAAAATAGGTCTTTATTCTTAACGGCAATACTTCCAACAGTTGCTAAATCTGCACCATAATTAAATACTGTCTCTATATCATCATCGGTTTTGATGCCTCCACCAAAGTCAATAGACAGTTTTGTGTTGCTAGCTATTTTCTCTAGAACTTTGTAGTTTACCACTTTGCCAAGTTTAGCTCCATCTAAATCTACTAAGTGTAAACGAGTAACACCAATGCTTTCAAATTCTTGAGCAACTTCCAATGGATTCTCATTATAAATTGTTTTTAGAGCGTAATCTCCTTGTGTTAATCGCACACATTTACCATCTATGATATCTATTGCCGGAATAATTTGCATACTTATAATTTGATAAAGTTTTCTAAAATTGTTTGGCCTGCGTCACTTGATTTTTCAGGATGAAACTGAACACCGTAAAAATTATTTTTTTGAAGAGAAGAACTGTATTCTAATCCATAATTTGTTTTAGCGATGGTGTGTTCGCTAACCTCTGCATAGTAACTATGAACTAAATACATGTATTCATTTTCTTTAACATTTTTATATAAATCGGTTTTTAAATCATAAATGTTGTTCCAACCAATTTGAGGAACTTTTACGTCCCCTGAGAATAATTTAATATTATTGTCAAAAATGCCTAAACACTCAGTGTTTCCTTCTTCTGAGGATTTACACATGAGTTGCATGCCTAAGCAAATACCCAATACTGGTTGTTTTAAATTTACAATCACTTCATCTAATTTTCGTTCTTTTAAATAGTGCATCGCAGAACTTGCCTCGCCAACTCCAGGAAAAATAACTTTATCGGATTTTTGCAAAACTTCAACATCATCAGTTACTAATGCAGTAATCCCAATTCGCTCTAATGCAAACAAAACAGATTGCACATTGCCCGCATTATATTTTATGATGGATACTTTCATTATAAAACGCCTTTAGTACTTGGTAAACTCATGTTATTTGCATCTCTTTTTACTGCTATTTTAATAGCTTTAGCAAAGGCTTTAAAAATGGATTCTATCTTATGGTGTTCATTTTGTCCTTCTACTTTAATATTTAAATTACATTTAGATGCATCACTGAATGATTTAAAAAAGTGATAAAACATTTCTGTTGGCATATCTCCAATTTTTTCTCTTTTAAATTCTGCTTGCCATTCAATCCAGTTTCTACCTCCAAAATCTAAGGCTACTTGAGCTAAACAATCATCCATTGGTAAGCAAAAACCATATCGTTCAATACCTCTTTTATCTCCTAATGCTTTTGCAAAAGCTTCACCTAATGTAATAGCGGCATCCTCAATGGTGTGGTGTTCATCAATATGTAAATCACCTTTTGCATTGATGGATAAATCGATATTACCGTGTTTAGCAATTTGTTCCAACATGTGATCAAAAAAAGCAAGCCCTGTTTTAATATCTGCTTTACCACTGCCGTCTAAATTAATTGCGACAGTAATATCAGTTTCCTTTGTAGTTCTGGTGTGTGTAATATTTCTTTCAGGTAATTTTAAGTAGTTATAAATCTCCTCCCAGGTTTCAACTATTTTATTGATATCACTTTCAAAACCAGTTTCCTTATCATAGTTTTTGATGAAGATGGATTTGCTTCCTAAATTCTTAGCTAAATTAACATCTGTTAATCTATCACCAATCACAAACGAATTTGCTAAATCATAGTCGCCATTTACATATTTGGTTAGCATACCCGTGTTTGGCTTACGCGTTGGTTGATTATCTTTTTCAAATGTTCTATCGATACATTGGTCTTCAAACACAATGCCTTCATTTGCTAAAGTATCAACCATTAAATTATGCACGGGCCAAAACGTGTTTTCGGGAAATGAAGGAGTTCCCAATCCATCTTGATTAGTTACCATCACTAATTCATAATCTAATTCCTTAGCTATTTTTCCAAGCCAAGTAATGACCCCTGGTAAAAATTTAAATTTCTCAAAACTATCAATTTGAAAATCGGTGGGTGGTTCCCAAATCAAGGTTCCATCTCTATCAATAAATAATACTTTTTGCATGTTACTTATATTGTTTTAATGTGTCGATTAATTGTTTGTTTTCTTTTTCTGTTCCAACGCTTATGCGAATTCTATTTTCACAATTTAATAAGCTGGAACGGTTGCTGATTAAAATAGTTTTTTCTAATAGATAGTTACAAATATCACTCGCGTTAGATACTTCAATTAAAAAATAATTTGCATCGCTTTCAAGAATGTTTTTCACAAAGGGCAATTGTTGCAATTCGTTTTCTAAATATATTTTTTGTTTTAAAATGCTTTCTACTAATGTATCTTTTATTGCGGATTTATTCAAGGCTTTTAATATCAATTCTTGAGAGTTGGAGTTAATATTAAAAGGCGGACGAACTTTATTTAGAATTTCAATAATGGAAGGATTCCCGTAAGCGACTCCAACACGTAAAGCTGCTAATCCCCATGCTTTTGAAAAGGTTTGTAAAACCAATATATTTTCAAATTCAGTAATTAAAGAAAGGGCAGAGTCTTTTTCAGAGAAATCAATATAAGCTTCATCAACCACAACAATACCATTAAAATTTGAAGCAATTGTTTTTAATTGCTCTATCGAGATGCTAGTGCCTGTTGGATTATTTGGAGTGCAAATAAAAACGAGTTTCGTTCTTAAGTTCGTAGTTTTTAAAATGACTTGTTCATCAAACAAAAAGCTTTCTTTTTTTAATGGTGCATTTAAAACTTCTACATTATTTAATTGGGCATACACTTTAAACATCCCAAAAGTTGGTTCGCAAATCAAAATATTGTCTTGCTTAGGCTCACAAAAGCAACGAATTAGTAAGTCTATTAATTCATCGCTACCATTACCAATAGCCACTTGATTTAAGTTTACTTTTTTATATGTTGCAATGGCTTGTTTTACTTTGCTTTGAGAAGAAGAAGGGTATCGCTCATAACCTAATCCTATCGGCGAACCAAAATTGTTTTCACAATTATCTAAAAAGATGGCTTCTTTATTGTCCAAGTAATCATCTCTCCATACTTTGTAGGATTGAAGTGACTTTACATTGTCTCTTGTTATAGAATCTAAATTGAACATGATTTATAAATTACTTTTTAATCTTAACGTTACTGCATTTTTGTGAGCTTGTAATCCTTCTGCTTCTGCCATCAATTCAATAGCTGGACCGATAGTGTTTATACCTTCTTTACTTAATTTTTGGTAGGTAATTTTCTTTACAAAGCTATCTAATGAAACGCCACTGTAAGCTTTTGCGTAACCATTGGTTGGCAAGGTATGATTAGTTCCCGAAGCGTAATCGCCTGCACTTTCACAGGAATAATTTCCTAAAAATACTGAACCTGCATTTACAACTTGTTCTGCTAATTGCTCATCGTTTGCACATGCAATAATTAAATGCTCTGGAGCGTATTCGTTTAATAAGTCAATAGCTTCGTTCGTTGTTTTTACTAAAATTGCTTTACTGTTTTCAAGTGCTTTAGTTGCAAATTCTTTTCTTGGCAAAAGCGCTAATTGTTTTATTAATTCAGTTTGAATGTTTTGGATAGCATCTTCATTCGTAGAAACTAAGATAACTTGAGAATCTGAACCATGCTCTGCCTGTGATAATAAATCAGCTGCAACAAATTCAGGAACACATGTATCATCAACTAACACGGCTACCTCTGATGGACCAGCTGGCATATCAATAGCCACGCCTTGTTTATTAACTAATTGTTTAGCGCAGGTTACATATTGATTTCCTGGACCAAATATTTTATAAACTTGCGGAATGATTTCGGTACCATAAGCCATCGCTCCGATAGCTTGCACACCACCAACTTTAAAGACTTTAGTAATACCAATGAGTTGTGCTGTATATAAAATGGCAGGATTGACATTACCATTGGAATCTGGCGGAGTACACAAAATAATTTCTTCGCAGCCAGCTAATTTTGCCGGAACTCCTAACATTAAAACAGTTGAGAACAAGGGCGCAGTGCCACCGGGAATGTACAAGCCTACTTTTTGAATAGCGATGGATTTCCTCCAGCATTTCACACCAGGCATCGTTTCAATAATTTTCACTTCTTCTTTTTGTGCAGAGTGAAATGTTTCAATATTGCTTTTAGCTAGTTGAATGGCTTGTTTTAATTCTGTTGAAATCGATTTCTCTGCTACCGAAAATTCATCATTGCTTACCAAAATGTTTTCTAAATCCACTTTATCAAATTGTAAAGTGTATTTTTTTACTGCTGATTGGCCATTCGCTTTAATATCTAATAATACGGATTGAACAGTGGCCTCCAAAGACGTTGTATCAATGGTTGGACGTTTCAATATATCTTTCCAGGTTTCTTTATTTGGATATTTTATAGTTTCCATGTTATAGTATCATTTTTTCAATTGGTACAACTAATATTCCTTGAGCTCCCTCAGCTTTCAATTTTTCAATAATTTCCCAAAACTGATTTTCTTCAACAACTGAGTGAACAGAACTCCATCCTTTATTTGCTAAAGGCAAAATAGTGGGACTTTTCATGCCTGGTAATATTTTGCAAATCGCTTCTAGTTTATTGTTTGGCGCATTTAATAAAATGTATTTAGTGTTTTTTGCTTTTCTAACAGCATTCATTCTAAACAATAATTTATCTAAAATGGATTGCTGTTCTTTCCCTAATTTTTTATTTGCCACCAAAACAGCTTCCGACTTTAAAATAACTTCTACTTCTTTTAACCCGTTAGTAAACAAAGTACTTCCTGAACTTACTAAATCACAAATTGCATCTGCTAATCCAATACTAGGGGCAATTTCAACCGACCCACTTATTTCGTGAATCTCTGCTTTTATTTTTTGAGATTTTAAATATTTAGACAAAATTGTAGAGTAAGTTGTTGCAATACGCTTACCATTTAAATCTTTAATGGATTTATAATTTTGGTCTTTTGGTATAGCTAATGATAAACGACATTTTCCAAATCCTAGTTTGTCAACTACTTTTAGGTTTTTGTTTTTTTCCAACAGCACGTTTTCTCCAACGATTCCAATATTAGTAACACTATCTTTTACATATTGCGGAATATCATCATCTCTTAAAAAAAAGACTTCGATGGGAAAATTTGAGGCTTCAGTCTTTAGTTTATTTAAACCGTTATCGATATCGATCCCACATTCTTTTAAAAGTTTCAGAGAGTTTTCGCTTAAGCGTCCCGATTTTTGAATGGCTATTTTTAATTTTTTTTGCATTTGTTTAGATTTTTGAAATTAATTTTTGAAAATAAAAAAGGCTTACCAATTGGTAAGCCTTTAGATAATGATAGTATTTATATAAATTACAAAATAGCATCAGCACCTACACTTACCTGTGCAGCATAAAAATGATGATGATGTATTTGATTAAAATTTTTCATTTTGTTCGGACAAATGTAATTTAAAAAAAATGAATCAAACAACTATTTTTTAAATTATTTTAAGTTTTCCTTATTTTATTGATGTTTTAGAGGTCTACAGTAATCGATTTAAAATTTCACCAAATCTATAAATATCTTCGAACGAATTATACATTGGTACAGGTGCACAACGAATCACGTTTGGTTCTCTCCAATCTGGAATTACGCCATTTTCAATTAATTTGTTGTATAATGCTTTTCCTTGTCCATGAGCCACAATACTAATTTGGCAACCTCTGTTGGCTTTAGGTGTGATAATCTCTAAGCAATTATTTTTTTGTTTATTGATCTCTCCAACCACAAATTCTAAATACTCCGTCAATACTTTACTTTTTTCGTTCAGCTTATCCATGCCAACTTCGTCAAACATATCTAAAGATGCTTTGTAGGCAGCCATTGATAAAATTGGAGCATTACTTAATTGCCAACGCTCAACAGATTGAATTGGAACAAATTCTCTGTCCATTTTAAAACGAGTTGCTTTATCATGTCCCCACCAACCTGCAAATAATGGCATGTCGGTATTTTTATGATGTTGCTCGTGTACAAATGCACCTGCCACACAACCAGGCCCACCATTCAAATATTTATAAGAACACCAAGCGGCAAAATCAACATTCCAATCATGTAAATGTAATTTTAAATTCCCGGCACCATGCGCTAAATCAAATCCTACGATAGCCCCAACTTTATGCCCTGCTTCCACAATGGCTTTCATGTCAAATACTTGTCCACTAAAATAATTCACGCCACCAATCATAATAAGTGCTAGTACGTCTTTATTGTCTTCAATAGCTTTATAAATATCTTCATGACGAACTTCGTATTCTCCTTCGCGCGGCGCAATTTCAATTAAAGCATCATCAATACTAAATCCGTGAAACTTAACTTGCGATTGTAAAGCGTATTGATCACTTGGAAATGCTTTTGCTTCACATAAAATTTTGTAACGTTGTTTTGTTGGGCGGTAAAATGAAACCATTAGTAAATGTAAGTTTACCGTAAGCTGATTCATTACAACCACTTCAGAAGGCAATGCGCCAACTATTTTAGCGGTTTTATCCGTTAAAATTTCGTGATAGCTTAACCAAGGATTTTTGGCTAAAAAATGCCCTTCTACGCCATAAGTAGCCCAATCGTTTAGTTCTTGTTGTAAATAATCTTTAGTTGTTTTTGGTTGTAAACCTAATGAGTTACCAGTAAAATAAACCATATCATGCCCTTCGTGTTGAGGGATATGAAATTTATTTCTATATAAACGTAATGAATCTTGAGAATCTAGTTGTTTAGCAAATTCGAGGCTATTAGTAAAATTTGTCATAAGTGGTTGTAATAAAAACAGGTTAAATTTAATAATAAATTATAATCTTTATCTTTGAAATAGTGTCTTTGTCCAATAACATACAATTACTGAGAAAACTCAGCTTTAAAAAGCTATACAATGCGTTTAAAGTATGGGCAAGTTACCACGTTTCAAAAAGCACAAAAAAGTCATTGTCTATTGGTTTTCCTATTAGCATGGCCATTGAACCTACAACGAGTTGTAATTTGCGTTGCCCTGAATGCCCAAGTGGATTGCGCCAATTTACAAGGCCAATCGGCATGTTGGAACCATCATTTTTCAAAAAAACAATTGATGAAGTTTATCAGGAGTTAATTTATTTAACTTTTTATTTTCAAGGAGAACCGTATTTAAATCCTAATTTTTTGGAAATGGTGAAGTATGCTTCAGATAAAGGAATTTATACTTCTACATCTACTAATGCACATTATCTCAATAAAGATCAGGCTAAAAAAACGGTTGAAAGTAAATTGGATCGTTTAATTATTTCGATTGATGGCACCACTCAAGAAACCTATGAACAATACCGTATTGGCGGACAATTACAAAAAGTGATTGAAGGTACCAAAAACATTATAGAAGCAAAACGAGAATTAAAATCTAATACGCCGCACATAGTCTTTCAGTTTTTGGTTGTAAAACCAAACGAACATCAGTTGGAAGATGTTAAAAAATTAGCTCTTGATTTAGGGGTAGATGAAGTAGTTTTTAAAACAGCTCAAGTATATGATTTTGAAAAAGGTAATCCATTAATTCCTGAAAACATAAAATACAGTCGCTATAAGAAAAATGCAGATGGAACATACTCTATAAAAAACAAATTGCTAAATCAATGTTGGCGCATGTGGAGCAGTTGTGTAGTAACATGGGACGGAGTAGTGGTGCCTTGTTGTTTTGACAAAGACGCTAAGCATCAATTGGGAGATTTAAAAACAGAATCATTTAAGGAGTTATGGAAGTCTACTAAATATCAAAACTTTCGACAATCGATTTTAAAATCAAGGCAAGAGATTGATATTTGCAAAAATTGCAGCGAGGGAACTAAAGTTTGGGCTTAGTTCTTTGGTTTTAAAGAATGCATAGCATCTAATTTTTTTAGTTTTTAGTTTTTTAGACAGTATGATTCTATTAATCAGATATTATTGTAATCCTACGAGCTTTTTTTTTATATTTATCATTCTAATCATCTTAAATTTTTGAATTAAGATGATAATTAAAACTAAATAAAATAGGATGAAGATGAACTCTACAAAATTATTAGTTGCTTTATTTATAAGCAGCGTCTTTACTTTAAAAGCTCAACAGCCTCAAGTTTCAAACGAGCATAATCATGAGCATATTGATAATTTTTATCTACCATTAGACTTTGATAAAGATTCATTAAAAGGATTTAATGAAGAAGCGGCTTGGCAACAAGCTAAAATGAGTACAGATCAAGCATGGCGTCAAGAGCGTATTGTTGCTGTGTTAAAGAGAAATTTTATTGATTTTAAATATGGTTTTTCAAAAACAGCTCCTTTACCTGAAGTTCAAGGGCCTTGTTCGAATCCAGATTTTGAAACAGGTACTATAGCAGGCTGGACAGCTACTCAAGGACCAAATAATAATTCATTAACAATGGCTGGTTGTTGCCCAAACACAACGTCTCAAGCTGTAATTGTAACGGCAGGAACAGATCCAAATGTACCAGCTATTCAAAGAGTTCCTCCTGGAGGAGGTAATTTTACTTGTCGTCTAGGGCCAACAGGTGTTTCTAGCGGAGGCACATCTTATCGTTTATCTCAAAGTTTTACAGTAACTCCTGCAAACTCAGTTTTCATTTATAAGTATGCTGTTTTATTAAATAAAGCACCGCATAATTGTTCTGAACAGCCATTTTTTAATGTTTCTTTTAAAGATTGTTCTGGAAATCCTATTCCGTGTGGTCAGTACAATGTAACAGCAATTGGTTCTTCTTGTTCAAGTGGAGATCCATCTTTTATTACTTCTGGAAGTTGGGCTTATAAAGATTGGACAACTGCTGCTTTTGATTTAACATCATATATAGGACAATGTGTAAACTTAGAATTTACAGTTGCGGGTTGTGTTGCTTCTCAAGGAGCACATGGAGGTTATGCTTATATTGATGCTTCTTGCAGTCCAATGACATTAAATTTAAACGGTACAGATATTCCAATTGGACAAACAAATAACTCCTTTTGTGGTGCAGCTACAACTAATACATTATGCGCACCTCCTGGTTTTACGTATAGTTGGACAGGGCCAGGTGTGGCGGGACAAACAAGTCAGTGTGTAAATACAAACTCCAATGGAACATACTCAGTTACCTTGGGAATTGCAGGTACCACTTGTTCATTCAGCCCTGTATTATATTCAACGTTTAACTCGGCACCAAATCCAACTGTCACAGCATCATTAACTCAGCCAATATGTGTGTTACCAGCAGGTACAGCATCTATTACTGTTAATGGGGGAACTGGACCATATACTTTTTCTTGGACACCGGCAGCACCATCTTCTTCTGTGAATGCGAATTTACCTCCAGGAACTTCATATACAGTTTCAGCAGAAGACGATAATGGATGTATTGGTACTACAACTTTCTCAGTAGATCCATACCCGCCAGCTCCAGCCTATACATTAAATGTAAGTCCTAGTTATAGCTTAAGTTGTTCTTCGCCAAGTACAACCATTACTTTTGCGCCAACAAATACAAGCACTGCTAATCAATGGCAAGGACCTTCAGGAATGATAACTGGAACTAACGTAGTGGTTACTGCGCCAGGAGTGTATACATATACAACAATTAATACGGTTAGTACGTGTTCATTAACCGGAAGTATAAATATTACTGGTTCATTGAACTTACCTGTTTTAACTTCTTCATTGACTCAGCCTAGCTGTGCATCACCAGTAGGAAGTGCAACCGTAAGTGTTGCAAATGGTACGGCTCCATACACGTATTCTTGGTCGCCAACAGTTGCTGCTCCAACAAATACGGTAAACTCTAATTTACCGCCGGCAACAAATTACACAGTATCTGTTACTGATGATGCAGGTTGTACAGCTTTAACTACTTTCTCAGTTAACCCGTTTTCAGGCGCTCCGTTATACACCTTAAGTAATAATCCTTCGTTATTAATTACATGTGCTTCGCCAAGTACTACATTAACTTTTGCTCCAACAAATACAAATACAAGTACATCTTGGAGTGGTCCATCGGGAATTATTTCAGGAACAACAACTGTTGTAACTGCTACTGCTGCAGGAACTTATTCGTACGTTGCTTTAAATACTATTAGTACTTGTTCTGTATCTGGAACCGTAGTTGTAACAACGGATACTATTATACCTGCAGCTGCTTCTTATACTGTAGTTTGCGGTAGCGCTAACATGATATCTTTAACCGCAACATCAACACCTAGTATTGAGTTAGATTGGATAACACCATTTACTCCAACAACATCCATTGGTAATCCAGCAACATCAGCTGCAATTGGAGTTTATACATTAACAGCGTTTAACCCTAATAATGGATGTTTACAAACCTATACCGTTCCAACATCTATTCCTACAATTAACGTGTTAACCTCGCCTAGTAATAATTTATTAACCTGTTCTACTACAACTATTAGCGCCAATGCTTCTTCTACTCCAAGTGTATTAATTAGCTGGAATAATGGAACATCTACTGTAACAACAAATCCACTGCCAATTACAGCAAGTGGTTCTTATACAGCAATTGCAACTAATAGTTTAGGTTGCAAAAGTCAATCAGTTATTACAGTAAGTTCTAATACAGTTGCTAATGTTAATATTAATGCATCATCCACATTAATTACATGCGCAACCGGTTCTGAAACTTTAACAGCAAATAGTTCGGTTGGAGGTCCATATGTTTATAGTTGGACACCTAGCTCAACCACTTTTACTGGAACGTCATTCCCTGTGACATCGCCTGATACTTATACAGTTGTGGCATTAAATACTGCCAATGGTTGCACGGCAACAGCTACACAAGCAATCAGTATGCAATCTATTAATGCTTCATTTGTTGCAGATACATACCAAGGGTTAATGCCGCTGCCGGTTACATTTACAAACACAAGTATATTTGGAACTAACCCAGTTGGAACAACTTATTCTTGGAGTTTTGGAGATGGCAATAGTTTAAATTCAAATGATACAATCGTAAATCATCTTTATAATACTCCAGGAAATTTCCCTGTTATATTAACCGCAACAAACGGATTCTGCAGAGATACTGCTATGAGATACATTAAAGTGGATATCATTTCTTTATTTGAAGTACCAAATGTATTTACTCCAAATGGTGATGGTAAAAACGATGTGTTTACTTTTAATGCGATTAATATGGGAGAAATTACCATTACAATCTTCGACCGTTGGGGATTAAAAATGTTTGAAGCTACCGATACTGGCAACATTAGATGGGACGGAAAAAACAAATCAGGAAAAACGGTAACAGATGGTACTTATTTTTACATCCTTACTGCAACTGGTTTAGATGGAGTTAAATATGATAAACAAGGAACCATCAACGTATTTCAATAAAATAGTATTACACTAAAACCAAAAAAGCCATCCGAACACTAACGGATGGCTTTTTTATTGATTTTATTTTTTAAAGAATGTCTGCTACGGTAAATGTGCTTCCTCCAACAAATACTAAATCAGCTGTCTTAGCCTGTTTTTTAGCTGCAATCAAGCCCTCTTCTACTGTTTTAAAAGTTTTGCCAGATAAACCTTCTTTTTTTGCTTGTATACTTAGTTCTTTCTCATCTAGCGCTCTTGGAATGGATGCTTTGCAAAAATAGTAGGTAGCCTCTTTTGGAAGCATTTTTAAAATGCTAGAAATATCTTTATCATTTACAACACCCAATACAAAGTGAAGTTTTTTAAAATCGTAACGTTTTAAATTTTCTAACACTTCTTTGATGCCGTCTTGATTATGCCCAGTATCAGCAATGACTAAAGGTTTGTTTTGTAAAATCTGCCATCTACCTTGCAAGCCAGTTAGTTTTTGAACCTGAGACAAAGCTTTATGAATCACTTCCTCTTCAATTAAAAAACCTTCTTCTTTTAATATTTCAATAGTGTTTAAAACACCCATCACATTTTTTATTTGATAGCTCCCCTGTAAATCAAGATTGTAAGTTTGCTTGGTGTTTGTTTTTTTATGAAGTAATTCAAGTGATAGAAAATTATTTTGGTGAGAAGTTGAAATTACTTTATAGTTTTTGTCAGCAAACTCAATTGGAGCCTTTAGTTCTTTTGCTTTGTTATTAAATACAGATATGACTTCTAACTGTGTTTGACTAATAGTAACTGGAACTCTTGATTTTATAATGCCAGCTTTTTCTTGAGCGATTAATGGCAATGTATTTCCCAATAAATTCATGTGATCAAAACTAATGTTGGTAATTAAACATGCAACTGGATTGATTACATTAGTTGAATCTAATCTTCCGCCAAGCCCTACCTCAATAATGGCAACATCAACCTCTTGTTTAGCAAAGTAATCAAAAGCTAATCCAACGGTCCACTCAAAAAAGGAAGGCTCAATATTTTCAAATACTTTTTTATTTTCTTCTACAAATTTTACGACTTCGGTTTTAGGAATTTCCTTCCCATTAATTTTAATACGTTCTCTAAAATCTACTAAATGTGGCGATGTGTATAAACCTGTTTTGTAACCAGCTTGTTGCAACACAGCGGCTAACATATGTGACGAAGAACCTTTACCATTAGTGCCTGCCACGTGCACACATTTTATTTTTTTTTCGGGATTACCTAAAGCTTTGCAAATAGCAATGGTATTATTTAAATCAGCTTTATATGCTGCTGCTCCAACACGTTGGTACATGGGAAGTTTTGTAAATAAGTAATCGAGTGTTTGTTGGTAGGTCATACATCTTTAAGCATTAAGGATTTATGACTTAGAGAAAAACGCATAGAATTTTAAAAACTAAATATAATAGTGATGGTTCCTTTTTGTTCTTCAAATTCACCACTTACATTAAATTGTGTTGCCAAAGCCGCTTGCCTTGCTTTTGCTTTTAACATTGGGCTGCTGGTGGTTGTTCCACGTCCGTTAGGATCAGCTTTTATAACCTTGCCATTTTTATCTACTGTAATTTCTACGACTACTTTGCCTTCCTCTTTGGTGTCTTTTGATAATACTGGAGGTGTCATAATGCTTCTACCTGATAAACTAAATCCATAACCTCCATTACCAGGACCTTTGCCTGGCCCTTTTCCAGGACCATCGCCGCCGCCTTCGCCGCCGCCAGTTCCTCCATTGCCATGAGTATTAGGATTGCCATCAGGTCGTCCGTCATTGCCAGCATGTCCGCTATTGCCATCACCGCCACCGCCGTTATTGCCTTTATTTTTTTCGAATTTTTCTTTTAGTAGTTCAGCAGCTGTTTTAACTTTTGGTTGAACAGGAATAACAACCGTTTGATTAGTGGTGTTAGGTTTAGTTTCTGTTTTGGTAACATTAATATCAACTCCATTTTCAGAAGTCACAATTTCTTCAGCACTATTAGTTGGTGGAGTAGGAGTTACTTCTGTGCTTTCTACCACCTTAACAGCATCTCCAATCCCATTATTTTCTACATTCCCCGTGCCTTCATTAAAATTACCGATATTAAATTCAATACCACCACCACCACCTGGCGCTTCAGGGAAAGGAGGATTGGGAGTAACGATGATATAAAGAATAAGAAATAATAATAATAGAGCAAATATCAATAAGGAAATTCCTATTGATATCAGTCTATTTTTATTTTCTTCGGCTTGTGATAAAACCATGATTATTTTCCGTTAGAAGGTTTAGTTGCCCAAACCATTTTGCATTTTAATTTATCAATAATAATCATCACGTCAACAGCATCCTGTATGCTCAAATCTTTATCCATTTGTAATACCACAGTTGGTTCTGGATTTCCAGCAATTTTTGCAGCTAAAACAGATTCTAAAACCGAAAAATCTACAGGGTCACTTTCTACAAAATAGTGTCGATCGCTTGAAACGTTTAAGTGAATAGGTTTTTTCTTATTCTCTACAGGAGTATTAGATTTTGCGCTTGGTAAGTTTACTTTAATAGCATTAGGACTTACCATGGTTGATAAGATAAGGAAAAACAACAGCAAGAAGAACATGATGTCGTTTAATGACTCTGTGCTTACCTCTGCGTCTCTATGTGCTTTTTTACGTAATCCCATTTTTTTAAGTTTTGGTTTAATGTTTTAAGTTTCTTGTTGCTTCTGGTTTATCAACTTTAAACCCGAAACAAAAAACTTGAAACTATTTTGAAGGTTCGTTTAACATGTCTAAAAACGCGATTTGTGTTTCTTCCATGCGATGAGCTAGTTTATCAATACGTGCATTTAACCAATGGTAAAATACGAAAGCTAAAACCCCTACAACTAAACCTCCACAAGAGGTAATCATCTTTTGGTATAAACCCGAAGAGATAACTTCAATTTCTACTGTTTTAGCAACAGATATATCATAGAAAATTTTAATAACCCCAATAATAGTTCCAATGAAACCAAACATAGGAGCAATACGACCAGTAATATTTAAAATACTCATATTTTTTTCTAAGCGATTTAATTCAGAAGAACCCGCTTTATCCATAGCTTCTCTAATCTCTTGCATGCTTTGTCCAATACGAGAAATACCTTGCTCTAACATAATAGCCTCAGGTGTATTGACGCTTTTACACATATTACGAGCATTCGCTAAGTTGCCACTGTTAATCATATCTTTCACGCTTGCTAATAAGGTGGCATTTTTCTTCGATGCTTTTGAAATTGTTAAAAAACGCTCAACCATGACATAAAGAGACATTAGTAATAAAATGGCTAGGGGAATCATAATAACACCACCTTTGGCTACCATTTCAAATAATGATATTTCGTTTGGAGGAAGTTCTGTAGCGGTTTGTATGCCTGTTACAGCGGGTTGAATTGCCGCAGCTGTATCTGCAATTGCTCCTGCAACTGTAGGTGTTATTTGAAGAATGAATGACATCATAGAGCTTATTTTTTAATTACACGAAGTTACCTTAGAAAGAGACGAGTAAATTAAACCATAAGCGATGTTTTAAACAGATTTGTGTTAGTATAACATCAGCATTAGCTAAAAGATACATGAGAGTATAAAAAAACTCCAAAGAATTTGCCTTTCTTTGGAGTTGTATCCGAAGACCTAAATTTATCGAACTTTGCCTTTGGTTTAAAGGCGATAGGCGAATACAGAAGCGTATTTTAATGGATTGATTTATAATTACTTAAGTTTAATAATTAAAAATAAAGTCTATTATTTTTTGAGTTGTATTTTATGGTTATTCCCTCAAAACATCCCCGTAAGACAAATTGAGGTGTAACTTATAAATAGGAAGGCTTCTTTGAGAGCTTTAATAAAAAGGTATATAATAATACCCAAAATGTCATTTTTGAAATTGTGAGATTCTTGTAAACTTTTCAAAAGAGCATGTCAATCCTTTAGTATTTTTCTGAGAAGATTTTAATCCACTATTAATTATCTAAAAGTCATAAGCCATTTATAAGCCTTATCATAATCTGAAAATATCTTTTGGGGATAATCATTTTTACTAAAACTATCCAAAAATTTCATAAATGCAACGGTAATAGAGTTAGAAACAACAATTGCCCTAGCCTTGGTAACAGAAACCGAATGTTCAAGTTTTGCTTGTTCTTTCGCTTTTTTATCCATGCTCCAACTGGCACGGGCATCTAATAATTTTAAGGCACGTTTACCGTCTGCTTTATGTCTTATTGCTAAATTGATATTAATAACATCGTATTGATCCAATTTTCGATAATCCTTCATCGTTATAATGATGATGCCGCTTGTATCTTTAAAGACAGTTGCAAAATCTAATTCTGTTGGATTGGTATTAGCCATAATTTCAAATCAAATGTAGTCTTTTTTGTTATGCAATTCATTGGCTGTTGGCAGATTACGCGATATGAATCTAGTATTTAGCTAAAGTGATTTAAATCATATTAAAAAATTGTTAAAATAATAGTGGGGGATTAAAATGTTTAATACATTTGTAAGTGAATACTTACTAACATTAAAAATTATGAAAGGAAAAAATAACATAGCTATCGGATTTCTAGTAATGGGATTATTTATGGCATACGGCTTTATACTTATTTATTTAAGAGACTTCGCTCCAGGTAAGGAAGAGTGGATTAATTCTTATTCAATTGGTAAGCATTTTGAAACTAGATTAGCTCACGTACACGGTAATTTATTTGCATTCTTAAATATTTTAATAGGCTACTTGCTATTACACTTTAAAAATCAACTTAAAAACACAACGGTAATTTCTTGGTTAGGCTTAATAGGCTTATTAATGCCAATAGGAATATTATTAGAAGTATACTTTGGCGCACCACCTGTTTTTGTTCTTATTGGTGCAATTAGCATGACAGTGTCTGTTATTTGGTTAGGAATATCCTTTTATAAAATGAAAATTGAAAATGAACAAAAATAAATTCACAGAGAGACAAATTCAAATCATTGAGGCTGCTACCAAAAGAATTGATGAGCATGGCATTCAGGATTTAACTATTAAAACCCTCGCAGCTGATTTAAATTTATCTGAAGCTGCATTATATCGTCATTTTAAAAGCAAGAATGAAATTTTGCTAGGCTTACTAACTTATTTTATTGAAGAAATGAAAGAAAGGCTTGGTTTAATTCTTTCTAATAAAGATCGTAGCCCATCAGAACTTTTGAAAGATCTTTTTGATTCGCAATTAAAAACATTTGTCAAAAAGCCTTCGGTGGTTAGTGTGATTTTTTCTGAAGGTATTTTTCAGTTCAATAAAGAGCTATCATCTACTGTTTCATCTATGATGGAATTAATGCAGAATCATATCGAAGATATAGTAAAGAAGGGTCAGGCAAATGACTCTTTTAGTAAGATTGTGGGCGTTTCAATAACAACAACCATTATCATGGGAGGTATGCGTATTACGGTACTTAAATGGAAACTATCGGGTCATAATTCAGATTTAATTAAAGATGGCAATAAAGTATTGAGCGGAATATTAAAAATGATAGAAACAAAATAAAAACATGAAAACAATTATTTTAAAAATTTCGGGAACAATACTTACTTTATTTGCATTAATTACTCTTTTTATGAGTACATCTGTGATCTTTGATTTATTTGGGATAAGAGAGAAGGAAGGTAATTATGTGTTATTTGTAGTGATTTCTAATTTCATTGCCGCATTTATGTATCTGCTAGGTGCATATGGCTTATTTACTGAAAAGAAATGGTCTACAAAACTACTATTAATTACAACAACAATTCTAATTGTAAGTTTTATTGGGCTTTTAATTCATGCTAATTCTGGTGGAATTTATGAGCATAAAACTATTAAAGCTATGTTATCACGTATTGCCATTACGGGAGCATTTGCAGGTATATCATGGTATTTTATAACAAAAAAAACAGCATAATGAAAAAGTATTTGGCAATATCAACTGTGATTCTCATGGGTATTATTTATGGTTGTAATAGTTCAGTAAAAGAGCATAATAGCGAAACTTTGCAAAGTCAACAATCAGAAGTAACAGAGGAGATTACACATCACCACGATGAGAGTGACTCCATTGAATTTAATAACGGAGCTAAATGGAAAGTTGTTCCAGATATGATGAAACATATTAGAAATATGGAGTCAGATATTAATCGTTTAGCTGAAGCTAAAAACATGGAATTAAATGATTTCAATAAACTTGGAGCTAGCTTGCAGAAAAATATTGATCTATTAACTTCTAATTGTACTATGGAAGGAAAAGCGCATGACGAATTACATAAATGGTTGCTACCATACATTGACATGGTAGACAAACTGAATAAATCAAAAAATAACGATGAGGCATTGCACACCTTACAAGAAATAGTGGCTTCCTATAAAACATTCAATATATATTTTGAGTAACATGAAAACAGTATACCTTACTTTATTTGCTATTTGTTTTAGCCTATGCTTATCCAGTTGCGATAATAAATCACAAAATCAAAAGGTAATCAAAACATCTGATTCTCTTTTAGTGGTAAGGGAAATTGACACACTTAAATTGATAAATAATAAATGTTTTAGTTGTCATAATCCTGATTTGAAAATTGATAACCGTTTAGCTCCTCCAATTTTTAAGGTAAGAGAGCATTATCTTTCAGATTCTATTACTAAGGTTGAATTTGTAAACGCCATTTGGAAATTTGTACAAAACCCTTCTGAAGAATTGTCAATTATGCCAGGAGCGGTCAGAAATTTCAGTTTAATGCCAAAACAAAATTTCAAGGAAGAAGAAGTAAAAATAATCGCTAGTTATTTGTTTGATAATGATGTATCTAGTGATAGCTGGTATAATAAATGGGATTCACTAAATAAAAAATAAATTAACGTTTTAAAACAATTATCATGAACATAAAATCATTCCATACAGAAGAAAAGCCTGTCAGCGCAAAGAAATTATTTTCTACAACTGAAGGAAATGTTACTGCTTTACAAATCAAAGCGAACGGCACATTAAAAGAACATATAACAACTGTTCCTGCATTACTTATTTGTATTAATGGCAATGTAGTTTTTAAAAATGAAAAAGGGGTAACAGAAAATCTTTCAAGTGGTGACATGGTTAACATTGAGCCAAACGTAAAACATTGGGTAGAAGGAATAGAAGACACTCAATTACTATTAATCAAATAAAAAAATTTGTGTAATTATGTTAGTAAACACTCACTTATTAAAATTGAAATTATTAATGGTTCTCACCATTTTAATTTTTACAACCAATTCTGAGGCTCAAAATTGGTCACTAAAGCAATGTATTGATACAGCATTAGTGCATAATAAAACGTTGAAAATTGCACAAGGCGATATTGAGATTGCCAATGAGAGGAACAAGGAAGCAAAAGGTGGTTTAGTGCCAAAATTGTATGGCAATGTTGACTATCGGTACTACACCGATCTTCCGTATCAGTTACTCCCTGCATCCGTTTTTGGTGGACCGGCAGGCGTTTACAAAGAGGCGCAATTCGGCACACCACACAACTTAAATGCAAACTTAACTCTAGATGTGCCTTTATACAATCCTCAAACTATTGGAGCAATTACTGTTTCAAAAAGAGCAAAAGAATTAAATCAAATCCAGTTTCAACAAACGGAGGAGCAAGTGGTATTTGATGTTTCTAATTTGTATTACAATGCACAGTTAGTATCAAATCAGATTGTGTTTATCAAAAACGGATTAAGTAATAGCGAAAAACTACTTAGCAATATTCAATTGCTCTATTCACAACAAATGGCAAAGGGTACAGATGTAGATAAAATTAAACTTCAGCAAAGTCAGCTAAACACACAATTAAGTAAGGCTAATGCACAGTACCAACAAATCATAAATCTATTAAAGCTTCAGTTAGGCATAACACCATCCCGACCAATTACAATTGAAGAAACGTTTAGCACATCATCAGAAGTGGTAAAGTATACAACCAAACCAACCTCTGATATATTATTGTTTAATACTAAAGAACAACTCTTGAAATCTGAATTAAAAACTTTAAAACTATCACATTTACCTTCTTTTTCACTTTATGGTACTTATGGAACTACCGGATTTGGAAACTACAGTGGTACAAATGATTTCTTTAAAACATACCCCATTGGATTTGCCGGGGTAAAAATGTCTTGGATGATATTCTCCGGTACTACTTTAGAACATAAGGTTTTTCAAAAGAGAGAAGAGATAAAGCAAAATACAACTCGATTAGAATTATTAAATGATAAACAAAACGTTCAGATAGAAAATGCCCAAATGCAATTTGAAGTTGCAAGTTCTAATCTGTTAAATTCCAAATCGCAATTGACATTGGCAGAAACAATTTATTCTAAAACACTTATTCAGCAAAAGGAGGGTGTTGCCTCATTAACAGATGTTTTACTTTCAGATAATACCCAAAAGGAAGCGCAACAAAATTATTTGTCGGCATTAGTGGATGTGATGAAGGCAGACTTAGAACTAAAAAAAGTATCAGGAAATATTTTAAACACGAAATAAATTAATAATTAAAAATAACAGATAATGAAAAAGGTTTTATACATCATCATACCATTGGCATTAATTGCAATTGTAGTCATAAAATTAAAAAGCAATAAAGAAATCGTAAAAGATAAAGTTTATCAATATGATAAGGAGCAAGCAATTAATGTTCAGGTGGATACAATCAAATCGGAATTAATAGGAGCGGAATTCGCTTATTCAGGAACATTTGAACCTAATAAAGAGACTAAGCTAAGTGCGGAGATACAGGGGAAGGTAAACGATGTTTTAGTGGACATTGGAACTGTTGTAATAAAAGGACAATCGTTAATTCAGTTAGATAATTCACTATTAAAACTTCAATTACAGTCAGCAGAAGTTCAAGTTGAAGGCTTAGAAGCTGATGTGAAACGATTTACAGTTTTAGCAAATGCAGACGCCGTGCAAGGAGTACAATTAGAAAAAGCAGAATTAGGTTTAAAATCGGCAAAAGTACAAAGAGCAACCTTACTTGAACAAATTAATAAAACAACAATCAAAGCACCTTTTAATGGAGTAGTTACTGCTAAACTTACTGAAGAGGGAGCATTTGCTGCACCGGGTGTGCCATTGCTTCAAATTACAGATATTTCAGTTTTAAAATTTACCGTTAATGTTTCTGAAAATGATTTGAGTTCATTTCAATTAAATCAAACCTTCTCGATTAATGCAGATGCTTATTCGGATGTGCTATTATCGGGTAAAGCAACAATGATAGGTAGTAAAGCCAATATGGGCAGTAGTTTTCCTGTTCAGTTTATTGTAAGTAACACATCCGATTTTAAAATCAAATCAGGAATGTTTGGTAAAATAAATTTGAAAAGTGACAATCAAAAAACCGGAATTATTATACCGTCTTCTGCCATTATAGGCTCTTCAAGTCAACCACAAGTATATAAAGTAAAGAATGGAAAGGCTGTTTTGCATTACATAACTATTGCGCAAAAAATAAAAAATAAAACTGTTGTATCAAAGGGATTAGAAGAAGGTGATGTGATTGTAACAAATGGATTTATTAATCTATTTGACAATGCGAATGTAACTGTTAAATAAAATATTAGAATTATGAATATTACAGAAATATCAATCAAACGTCCTTCGCTGATAATTGTTCTTTTCAGCGTACTTACCTTATTGGGAGTTATCGGATATAAAAACTTGAGTTATGAATTGATGCCTGATTTTAATCAACCTGTTGTGGTTATTAAAACTGTGTATCCCGGAGCAGAGCCCAACGAAGTAGAAACTTCGGTATCACGAAAAATAGAGGATGCTTTATCTAACCTAGAAGGAGTGGATTATTTGGTAACTAAATCATTGCCAAACGCATCTATCATTATTGCTAATTTAAAATACGGAACTGATTTGGATAAAACCATGCAAGATGCTCAACGCTACATTGACAATATTCGCAAAGATTTACCGCAGGATATTTTAAGTCCTGTAATGAGTAAGGTTTCTCCGAATGATTTACCTATCATGTCAATTAGTGCAACAAGTAACTTGCCTGCAACAGAGTTTTATCAAAAAATGAAAGACGAGTATCTTCCACAAATTCAACAAATAAAAGGGGTTGCAGAGCTTACGATTTTAGGTGGAGAAGAAAGAGAGATACAGGTTAAAGCAAACCGAGATAAATTAAAACTATATAAGATTTCATTGTATCAGGTTGTTGAGGCAATTAATCGTTCAGGTTTAGACTTACCTGCCGGGAAAGTACAAACGGATCAGGAGAATAACTCAGTTCGTTTAACAGGAAAATTTGCTACAATTGATGACATAAAAAATGTTCAAGTTGCTATGCCAATGCTCGGCAGCCCAGTCTATGTAAAAGATGTTGCTCAGGTAGTTGATGGAATAAAAGAAACAACATCGATCAGTAGATACAATGGAAAAGATGGTATTGGAATTCTATTAAAAAAACAAGGCGATGCAAATGCCGTTGATGTTTCAAAAATGGTTCGTGCAAAATTTAAAAGTATCGAAACACAAAACAGTAATTCATCTGTAAAATTCATCATTGCAGATGATAGCACCGACAATACAATTGCAGCTGTTAATTCTGTTGTATTTGATTTGGGATTAGCAGTTGTTTTAGTTTCTTTAGTAATGCTTTTATTTTTAAGAAGTTTCAGAAACTCTTTAATTGTTATCATCGCTATTCCTACTTCGTTGGTTACAGCATTTGCAGTTATGTGGCTTTTAGGATACACTTTAAATTTAATGACCTTGCTTGCCATGTCTTTAATTATTGGAATCTTGGTTGATGATGCTACAGTGGTATTGGAAAACATTCAAAGGCATTTAGATATGGGAAAAGAAAAACGTACTGCCTCAATGGATGGACGTATGGAAATTGGATTTTCCGCATTGTCGATCACATTAGTTGACGTGGTTGTGTTTTTACCGATATTGTTTTTACAAGTATTTGTTGCGGATATGCTCAAACAATTTTCAGTAGTTGTTGTAACGTCAACCCTAACTAGTTTGTTAGTTGGCTTTACCCTTACACCTTGGTTGGCATCAAGAATAGGTAAGAAAGAAGATTTACAACCTACCAACTTCTTCAATCGTTTTTTGCTTGGATTTGAGCATCAATTAGAAAAATTCACCAATTGGTATGGCAAACAATTAGAATGGATACTTAGTCATAAGTTAATTTTTACAGGAATAGTTTTTTTACTTTTTGCGGTTACTTTGGGAATAATGAAACAAGGCATCATTGGTAAAGAACTTATTTCTACTGGTGATCAGGGTAAATTTCGTATGGCTTTAGAGTTTGACAAATCAACTTCCATTCAACAAAACAATTTAATCGCTCAGAAAATAGAAACCTATATTATCAAGCAAGCAGATGTGTCTACTGTATTTAGTAACATAGGTGGTCCGAGTACTGGCATTGGAAGTTTAGGTGTGGGATCAGCAAATAAAACTGAATTTACTATTCAGTTAAAATCTGCAAAAGAACGACATAAGCAACCTACTGAAGAGTTTATGAAAAAACTTAGGGAGGAATTAAAAATGAAATTCCCTGGAATAAATTATTCAATGGCTGCATTAGGATTGATACCTCGTTCAGCCCCAATAGAAATTACCTTAAGCGGAAGCAATTTAGATTTGGTAATGAAAACTGGTAATGATTTAAAATCTGTGATTGAAAAAATACCGGGGTCAGATAATGTTCGTTTATCAGTAGAACAAGGAAGTCCCGAGTATAAAATAATTCCTGACAAAGATAAAATGCAACGATTAGGCTTAACGACTGCTTATGTTGGCATGAATTTAAGAACAGCTTTTACCGGAAATGATGATGCAACATTAACAGAAAACGGAACAGAATATCCTGTAAGAATTTGGTTTGACGGTTACAGTAGACAAAGCTATGAAGATGTACAACGCCTCTCAATTGTTAATCCAATGGGGTTACCAGTAGAAGTATCGCAGTTTGCAACGGTAGAACGAGATAATTCCCCATCCTTATTAGAAAGAAAAGATCGTCAGCCAGCTGTAACACTTACATCTGACGCACTTGGCAGACCTTCGGGAACAGTTGCCGATGATGTAGTAGCTTATCTTAAAAACAATCCATTACCCGATGAAATTCAAATGACTTGGGGAAGTGATATCAAAAGACAAAATGATAGTTTTGGCGCATTAGGTTCTGTTCTATTAATTTCGTTTCTATTGATTTATTTAATCATGGTGGCTTTATATGATAGTTTCGTTTACCCATTTGTGGTATTGTTTTCAATTCCTGTGGCTGCTATTGGTGCGTTTTTGGCATTGAATTTATCATTAAATAATCTTAGCTTATTTGCTTTGCTTGGTTTGATTATGCTCATGGGATTAGTAGTAAAAAACGCCATTTTAATTGTAGACTTTACAAATCAATTGAAAGCGGAGGGAAAACATTTCAAAGAAGCATTAATAATTGCAGGAAAAGGTCGTATGCGTCCAATCTTAATGACAACCATAGCAATGATTATAGGAATGTTGCCAATTGCCCTTGGCAAAGGAACAGCAAGTGAATGGAAGAACGGATTGGCTTGGGTAATTATTGGTGGACTTTTTTCATCATTGATATTAACTGTTTATTTAGTGCCAATGGTTTATTATTTAGTAGACAGATTAAAAGAAAAAATTGCAAATAGAAAAACGAATTAAAATGAAACAACTACTTTTTTTTCCACTAGTCAGCATATCATTATTGACCTTTTCTTCATTTAATAACCAAAAGGGAGAAACCTATTCTTTAACTGTGGAAGTAAAAGAGTTGCAAAATTGCAAAGGTGTTGTTCAATTTGCCTTATACAATAAGGATGGAACAATCCCTGATGAACAATACAAAAAGTATTGTAAGATATTGAAAGAAAAAATACAAAACGGTTCGTCAAAAGTAACTTTTACTAATATTCCTCAAGGGAAATATGCAGTAAATATTCTTCATGATGAAAATGAGAATGGTGAAATAGACAAAGGGTTTATTTTGCCAATAGAAGGAATTGGTTTTTCAAATTTTCAATCTATTGGATTTAGTAACCGTCCAAATTTTTCAAAGGCAAGTTTTGAGTTAAATAGCGATAAGCTAATTACAGTAAATGTTATTTATCTTTAAGACAGCGTTTAATTTAATTGAGTTTTTAGATATTCAGAAGTTCTTATAATTCCAAATATGATTTATTCATTATTTTTAATTTTGTTAAAAAAATTTTAAAAAGCATTAATCCTTGATTTTACAAAATTCGAATTCATTTTAAAAATTAGCAGGATATACATAAATTTGACGTTTAATAGATTAAATTTACCTTATGTTTTCAAATAAATTGTTTAAAAAATATTGTTCTGCGGAGTGGTTACCTATATTTGATTTGAATAAATCAACTATTCATGTTAAGCCTAAACAGAGAATTTTTAATGAAGGAGATCCTGTAAAAGGAGTTTATTTTATTGAAGGAGGAAAGGTGAAAGTATTAGCAGGATTTAATGGAAAAGATGAGAAAATTATACGTATTGCTAGTAATGATATGATACTAGGTCATAGAGGCATTCATTATAAGCATTACCACATTTCGTCAGAGGCCTTAACTGACACAACTTTAACCTTTTTACCTATTAATATATTTCTAAAAATCGTAAAAGCTAATCCTAATATGGCAGTTTATCTTCTTAATTTTTTTATTGAAGAATTGCGCGAGGCAGAAGAATAAATTTTGATCCCAAAAAAGAATTGCATTAGTTCTTCTTAAAATTAATTGATTGTTTTGGATTTCAATAAAAAAGAGTGACTTATTATCCTTTACTTTATCTCGAGCAGATATTGCTAATATGGTTGGCACTACATACGAAACTGTCATAAGAACATTAGCAATTTGAAAAACTAAAATACATTGAGCTAGTTGGTAAAGAAATAGCGATTAAAGATATTTCCAAATTAAAAGAATTAGCCACGGATAAAAAGTCCGAAAAAAAGAAAAGCAAGTAAATAAGTTAGTTTTTACAAATAAAGCATTTTGTCATTTCAACTATCTTCAAGGTCTCATAAATTTCTCCTTCAACGAGTTGAACAAGCCTTACAAAAAATAAAACCCCACTTGTCCTTAAATATGATAAATATCATATGTTTCCGCTGAAATAGATGATAATACTCATTCTGTGAGTCTTTTTATTGTTTTATGATTGTAGTCATAAAAAATCGTTATTTTTACCTAGAATTTTACACCCAAATTAACATTAATTAATACTATTATGAAAACACTTACAGTACTTGCTTCACTAATGATAGCAACTTTCTTTTCTTCATGTGGCGGAGAAGATAAACCAAAAACAGAAACTGCAGCTCAAGAAGAGCCACAAAGTATGGTAAAAGATCCAGAAGCATATGATCCAAAAAGAGGAGAAGGCAAATATACAGCTGAATCACTAGCCTTAGGCAGTGCATTAGATGAGGCGAAAGCAAAAATAGGCGAAGATGCTTCAAATGTAAAATGTACATCTTGCCATAAAATGAGTGATGAAAAATTGGTTGGACCAGGATGGCAAGGTGTTACTATTCGTAGAACAGGAGAATGGATTATGAATTTTATCACAAATCCAGATCCTATGTTAGATAAAGATCCAGAAGCTCAAGCGATGCTAGAATTATGTTTAGTAAGAATGCCTAATCAAAGTTTAACAGACGATGATGCTAGAGCGATTCTAGAGTATATGAGAAAGAATGATGGTTTGAAATAAGCAAATTAAAATATATATATGAAAAATTTATTTAAAATAGCAGCATTAACTGGTTTAGTTGCTGTTACTGGTTTCCAATCATGTAAACCAAAAGATACTGCAAATGCAGTGAGTGGTGATGCGGGTATAAAGTCCTATGTAGCTCCAGGGAAATATGATGAAATTTACAACTTTGTGAGTGGTGGTTTTAGTGGACAAATGAGTGTTTACGGATTACCATCAGGGCGTTTATTAAGAGTAATTCCAGTATTTTCAGTAGATCCTGAAAAAGGATGGGGATATAGCGAAGAAACTAAACCAATGTTAAATACCTCTCACGGCATGGTTCCTTGGGATGATTTACATCACGTTCAACTTTCTAAAACAAACGGTGAATATGATGGAAAATGGGTTTTTGGTAATGCTAATAACACTCCTCGTGTTGCTCGTATTGATTTAACTACATTCCGTACACAAGAAATTATTGAATTACCAAATAGTGGTGGTAATCACTCCTCTCCTTTTATTACTGAGAATACTGAGTATGTTGTTGCTGGAACCCGTTTTAGTGTGCCACCAGATGATGTAAATGGCGATGTGGCTATTGATACATACAAAGAAAACTTTAAAGGAACTTTAAGTTTTATTAGTGTGGCTAAAGAAGATGGTAAAATGGACATCGCTTTTCAAATTCAATGTCCAGGAGTTAATTTCGATTTAAGTCGCGCTGGCAAAGGTGTTTCTCATGGTTGGTTTTTCTTCTCTTGTTATAATACAGAACAAGCAAACACGTTGTTAGAAGTTAATGCTTCACAAAAAGATAAAGACTTTATCATGGCGGTTAATTGGAAAAAAGCTGAAGAGTATTTAAAAGCAGGTAAAGGAAGAAAACAAGCTGTAAGATATGCGCATAATACATATAGTGAAAAAACTCACAGTGCAACTTCGGAAATAAAAACTGAAGTTATTGTATTAGATTCTAAAGAATTAAAAGATATTTGTTATTTCATTCCTTGCCCTAAGTCACCTCATGGTTGCGACGTTTCTCCAACAGGTGAATATATTGTAGGTAGTGGAAAATTAGCTGCGCTTATTCCAGTATTTAGTTATGATAAAATGTTGAAAGCAATTGCTGCAAAAAGTTTTGATGGCGAATTCGAAGGAATTCCAGTTATTAAATATGAATCAGCTCTATACGGTGAAGTAAAAAAACCAGGATTAGGGCCTTTGCATACTGAATTTGATGATAATGGAAATGCATATACATCAATGTTTGTATCTTCTGAAGTAGTTAAATGGAACATTAAAGATTTAAAAGTGCTAGACAGACAGCCTACTTATTACTCAATTGGTCACTTATGCGTAGTTGGTGGCGATACAAAAAACCAGCAGGAAAATACTTAATAGCTTACAATAAAATCACTAAAGATCGTTACTTACCAACTGGCCCTGAGTTAGCTCAAAGCGCACAGTTGTTTGATATTAGCGGAGATAAAATGAAATTAATTTTAGATTTTCCTACTATTGGCGAGCCTCACTATGCACAAGCCGTTTCAGCAAGTGTTATTAAAGATAAGTCTGTTAAAATGTTTAAAATCGAAGAAAATCAACATCCTTATGTTGCTAAAGGCGAGAAAGAAACAAAAGTGGTTAGAGAAGGCAATAAGGTTCATGTTTACATGACAGCTATTCGTTCTCATTTAACTCCTGATAATATTGAAGGAATTAAAATGGGTGATGAAGTGTATTTTCATGTAACTAATTTAGAGCAAGATTGGGATGTTCCCCATGGATTTGCAATTAAAGGAGCTGATAACGCAGAATTACTAATTATGCCAGGTGAAACTCAAACATTGAAATGGGTACCTACAAAAGTTGGTATTTCTCCAATGTATTGCACAGATTTTTGTAGTGCTTTACATCAAGAAATGACAGGATACGTTAGAGTGTCTCCAGCAGGAAGTAATGTCCCACTTAAATTTGGAACAGGTGTAACTAAACCAGAAGTAGCTGCTGCTTCTAAATAATAAATAATTTTTTGTTATAGTAAAGGGAGCAGACAAGTCATTTTCTGCTCCCTTTTTATTTAAGTATTATTAGATTTTATGAACTCAACTGAAAAAAATATTGGAACAATTTCCAAAGTACTACTAGTGATTGCTGCAATCCTATTAGTTGTATCTTTATTCAATCCAATTTGGCGAATTGAATTAGATGCTCCACAATATCCAGAAGGATTAGCATTAACTATTCACGCCAATAAAATGGGTGGAGAAGTGGATATTATTAATGGATTAAATCATTATATAGGAATGAAAACACTTCATGCTGATGAATTTATTGAATTTACTATTTTACCATACATCATCAGCGGCTATGCACTAGCTTGTTTATTGGTAGTTTTTATTAAAAGAAAAAAAGCGCTTAATATTTTATTTGGTGCATTCCTATTATTTGGAATTATTGCCATGGTAGATTTTTGGAGATGGGAATATAATTATGGGCATAATTTAGATCCAACGGCTGCAATTATTGTCCCGGGTATGGCATATCAACCACCATTAATTGGTTTTAAACAATTATTAAATTTTGGAGCCTATTCAATTCCAGATATTGGTGGTTGGTTATTTATTGTAAGTGGGTTATTAATGGCAGCTGCAGTAATTTTAGAATTTATGAAAACAAAAAAAATGATGAAACAAAATATGATGGCAGTAGTGCTACCAATTATACTATTTTCTTTTTTCTCTTGTGGACAAAAAGATCCAGATCCTATCAAATTAAATTCTGACAACTGCGACAATTGTGGAATGACAATATCAAATCCAAAATTTGCAGCTGTGTTATTTACAACTAAAGGAAGAACATATAAATTTGATGATATTTCCTGCCTATTGGATTATAAAAATGATAATAAGGAAAAAGCAATTAATGCTGGATTATACGTGGCAAGTTTTTTAAGTGATTATAAACTATTACCTGTAGAAACTGCGATTTATATTAAAGGAGATAACGTAAAAAGTCCTATGGGTGGTAATATTGCCGCTTTTAATGATAGAGAAAGTGCAAATACATACGCAGTGGATTTATCAGCAGAATTTACAGACTGGAATGCAATAAACAAATAATGAAACCATTAATTGCCATATTATTATTTAGTTCAATTTCATATGTTTTATGTGCAAAAAATTTGAAGTTGGAAAAATACATATATAAAACCATAAAAGTGCCCTTGAGAAAACCCAAATGGAGATACTATTTATGTTTATGAAGGTATTTACAAAGAAGGCAATATAATTATTAGTAAAGCAGTTAATTTAATTGGAGTTAATTTTCCTGTTTTAGATGGACAAAAAAATATGAAATACTATCCATTAAAGCCGCTAATACATTTAGTTGCAGGTTTAAAGTTCAACATTCTGGATTTGCAACTTTAGAAGATCCAGGTGGGATAAAAATTTATAATGCTAGAAATGTTATTATCATAGAATAATATTCTTGATGATAATTTTTTTGGAATCTATTTACAATTTTGTAAAAACTGTATCATTAAAAACAATCGCATTACCGCATATGGTGTCGAGGAACAACAAATTGGTAATGGTATACATTGTTGGAAAAACGATAGCTTACAAATTATAGGCAATACAGTTACTGGTCATAGAGACGGCATCTATTTTGAGTTTGTAACAAATTCTATTATATGGAGAAACATTTCAAAAGCAAACATCCGTTATGGCTTACATTTTATGTTTTCAAATAATGATTCTTATATATCAAACGTATTTAAGAATAATGGTGCTGGAGTAGCTGTTATGTTTACACAAAAAGTAAAAATGTTTAATAATACTTTTACCGAGAACTGGGGGGATGCAGCTTATGGCTTATTTTTAAAAGAAATATCTGATAGTTATATTTTTGGAAATAAATTTCATAAAAACACAGAAGGTATACACATGGAAGGAACCAGTAGAATTAAAATTGAAAAAAATGTTTTTGAAGCAAATGGTTGGGGAATGAAAATTCAAGCAAGTTGTATGGATAACGAAATTGTATCAAATAACTTTATAGGAAATACCTTTGATATTAGCACTAATGGTTCTTTGGTACTCAACACTTTTAATGGAAATTATTGGGATAAATATGAAGGTTATGATTTAGATAAAAATAAAATTGGAGATGTTCCTTACCATCCACTTAGCCTTTTTTCTGTAATCGTTGAAAATAATCCTCCTGCAATGCTATTGTTTAGGAGCTTTATGGTTACCTTATTAGATAAATCCGAAAAAATAATGCCCAGTTTAACTCCTGATAATTTTATAGATAATACACCTTTAATGCATTCTTTAAAATTATGATAGAAATAAATAATTTATCAAAAAGCTTTGGCAAACTCAAGGTTTTAAATAGTGTCAATTTATCTTGCAAACAAGGCGAGTGTATTGCACTTATTGGCCCAAATGGTTGCGGTAAAACAACTCTAATAAAAAGTATTTTGGGAATGGTTATTCCTTCTGAAGGTACTATAAAATTTAAGGAAGAGTTTATTTCAAAAAGTTTTGAATACCGTAAACATATTGGTTACATGCCTCAAATTGGTAGATATCCTGATAATATGACGATTGGACAAATTTTAGAAATGATAAAAGAAATTAGGAAATCTGAGGAGCAATTAGACGAGGATTTATTACATCAATTTAAACTAAAAGAATTATTTAGTAAAAGAATGAGTACACTATCTGGCGGCACAACTCAAAAAGTAAGTGCTACACTAGCGTTTTTATTTAACCCTGATGTATTAATACTAGATGAACCCACAGCTGGGCTTGATCCTTTAGCCTCTGAAATTTTAAAAGACAAAATTATAACTGAAAAACAAAAAGGAAAATTAATATTAATTACATCACATTTATTAAGTGAGTTGGATGATTTAATTACACAGATTATTTTTATGCAAGATGGCGTTGTACAATTCCATAAAACAATTGATGATTTAAAATCATCAACAGGAGAAGAACGAATTTCAAAAGCGATTGCCAAAATATTAAAAGACAGAAACAATGAATAGAATTATAAAATTTATTGTTTTAGATATACTTAAAAATAAAATTGTTTTAGTATATACGATAATTTTGTCAATATTATCGTGGAGTGTATTTAGTTTAGAAGACAATAGTACAAAGGGACTATTAACACTTTTAAATGTCATACTTTTAACTGTTCCATTGGTTTCTGTTGTGTTTTCAACTATTTATATTTATAACAGTTCTGAGTTTATTGAGTTGCTTTTAAGTCAACCAATAAAACGAAGTAAGATTTGGTGGAGTTTATTTTTCGGGTTAAGCGCATCTTTATTATTATCATTTTTTATTGGAACTGGAATACCCGTTTTATTTTATGCCCCATCTGATGTTGGACTTATGATGTTATTAGTTGGTTTTTTTATTACAACTGTATTTGTTGCTATTGCATTTTTAAGTTCAATTATTACAAGAGATAAGGCTAAAGGAATAGGTATAGCCATAATGCTTTGGTTATTTTTTGCTTTACTTTTTGATGGTCTTATTTTATTTATTTTATTCCAGTTTGCTGATTATCCTATCGAAAAAATGATGGTTGCTGTCACAGCCTTTAATCCTATTGATTTAGCTAGAATATTAATATTATTACACTTGGATGTATCTGCGATGATGGGATATACTGGAGCGATTTTTAAAGACTTTTTTGGCACCTCTTTAGGTATAGTTATAGCATTTTTTATTTTATTACTATGGATTATCATTCCATTTTGGATTTCTCTATTAAAATTTAAAAGAAAGGACTTGTAATATGAAAAAGGACATTCTAAACAAAAAAGATATTGAAAAATTAGTTAATCTTTTTTACGAAAAAGTGAAAAAAGATCCAATCATTCGTCCTTTTTTTAAAGAGGATTTTAATTGGGACAAACATTTAGAAATAATGTATAAGTTTTGGGAAAACGTTGTATTCTATACTGGAAGTTATAGTGGTAATCCAATGGCCAAGCATTTTGAAATTCATGCAAAAACTCCATTATCTATGAAGGATTTTCATAAGTGGACGAAACTTTTCAATGAATCTGTTGATGAATTATTTTATGGAGAAAAAGCCGATTTAATAAAACTTAAGGCTTCAAATATTGCTACGGTTATGCAAATGCAAATACTTAAATCCTAGAACACCTCCTTTCTGAAACTCAAAATGATTTATATCATAAAAAATATTTCATAATTAAACAAATATCATATCGGATAAATTTGTCCGAGATTATATTTTTTATACTTTTGTTTCGGAAATAAGTTAATACTTAAGTAGAAAGAAATTATTTATTCATTTTAAAACAATCAACTATGTTATCGAAATCGCAAGCAAGGGCTTTTTTTCTAGGAGGAACAGTTGTTACTTTTGGAGTATTCTTAGCCCTCTCATGGAATTCATTAAGTAATGATGTTCCAAAGAAAACTCATGAGGAAAATATTACTCCTCAAGTAATTCATGGAAAACAGATATGGGAAGCAAATAATTGTATGGGCTGTCATACTATCATGGGAGAGGGCGCATATTATGCCCCCGAATTAACAAAAGTTTTTGAAAGAAGAGGCGAAGGATATATCAAAGCAGCTTTAATGTCAAAAACACCTTGGTCTCCACGTGGTCGTAAAATGGTTGCTTATGGGTTTTCTGAACAGGACGCAAATGATGTTGTTGCATTTTTAAAATGGATAGGAGAAGTTGATTTAAATGGCTTTCCGGCAAAACCGGAATTAAAAAAATAATTAACCAATAAAATATATAATCATGAAATATAAATCACAAAAAGTAGCGTATTGGTTTTTCGCATTATCAATGTTACTATTATCGTTACAATTAATATATGGTTTCATTATGGGATTTGCCCATATGGGATTTGATGGACTTCACAGTATAATTCCATTTAATGCAGCAAGAGCTGTGCATACAAATTTATTAGTGGTTTGGCTATTATCTGGTTTTATGGGTGCAGCGTATTATATTATACCTGAAGAAGCAGAACAAGAATTAGTAAGTGTAAAATTAGCATACATTCAATTAATTTCATTGGCTGTGGTTGGTGTTATTGCTATTGTAGGGTTTCATTTAAATTACTGGGAGGGAAGGAAATTTCTGGAAATCCCTAGACCATTAGATTTTTTGGTTGTGGTAAACGTTCTTACATTTCTTGGAATTATAGTAGCAACACTATATAAAGGTAAAAAACGTACTACTACATCGTTAGTTTTAACTATGGGTTTAGTATTTGCTGCCTTACTTTATTTACCTGGAATGATTTGGTTTGACAACCAAACTATGGATTCGTTTTTTAGATGGTGGGTTGTTCATTTATGGGTAGAAGGTGTTTGGGAATTGATTATGGGTGGTATTTTAGCTTTCTTATTAATTAAAATCACTGGAGTTGATAGAGAAGTAATTGAGAAGTGGTTGTATGTCATTGTTGGATTGACATTTATCTCTGGAATTTTAGGAACAGGACATCACTATTATTACATAGGAGTTGGTAAGGTTTGGTTAATAGTTGGAGGTATATTTTCAGCACTAGAGCCGCTTGCATTTTTAGCAATGGCATTGTTTGCAGTGTCGATGTATAGAAAAGGCGAAAAGAAACATCCAAATAAAATTGCTTTAAATTGGACATTAGGAACAGCAATAGTTTCTTTTGTCGGTGCAGGATTATTAGGATTAGCTCATACATTGCCAGGAGTAAATATGTATACACACGGAACGTTGGTTACAGCTATGCACGGGCACTTAGCTTTTTGGGGCGCTTATGCGATGATTGTTTTAGCCATTATTAGTTATGCTTTGCCAAACTTAACAGGTCGTAAATTATTTGATACAATGACTGGTCAATTAGCTTTTTGGTTATCAAACATCGGAATGATAGGTATGACAGCAGCTTTTGGTGTAGCAGGTGTAGCGCAAGTGTATCTTGAAAGAAAAGTAGGCTTAGAGTTTGGAGACGTTCAAACAGAAATTCAACCACACTTTTTTGTACTTGTAGCTTGTGCCACTCTATTTACATCAGGCATCATTTGTTATATCTATGAATTTATAAAATATGGCACTCCTAATGATGAGGCGTTAGTTGAAGAAGCTAAATAATAACGAACATATAATTTAAAATTATATAAATAAAAACACACACAGAGTTTGTGTAGGAAGTGGATTCTGTGTGCTGTTTTTTTAAATAAGTTTTATGATAATAAAAGTTCCCTATTACCATTCTGTTGGTAAAGAAATAGAAGTATTTGAACAATCATACAAAAATAAGATTCCTTTACTGCTAAAAGGCCCAACAGGTTCTGGCAAATCAAGATTTGTTGAGTACATGGCTCACAAACTCAGTAAAGTGTTAATTACCATAAGCTGTCATGAAGAAACATCTTCAACAGATTTAATAGGTAGATTTATTATCAAAGGAGCAGAAACTGTTTGGTTAGATGGTCCTCTTATTAAAGCAATTAAAGAGGGAGCTATTATTTATTTGGATGAAATAGCGGAAGCAAGGCCAGATGTAATTGTTGCTATTCACTCTTTAACCGATCATCGCAGAGAACTTTATATTGATAAATTAGGAGAGACGATTAAGGCCCACGAAGATTTTATGTTAGTCGCATCATTTAATCCTGGTTATCAAAAAGGGTTTAAAGAATTAAAACCATCTACTCGTCAACGATTTATTGGTCTTTCTTTTAATTATCCAGAAGCAAAAATAGAAACTGAAATCTTAGTAAAAGAAACTTCAATTGACGAATCTGACGCCAAGAAATTAGTTCAAATTGCTTCTAAAATTAGAAACCTAACAGAGTTAGGTCTTTCAGAAACTGTTTCAACACGTTTGTTAATTGATGCTGCAAAATTAATTCATAGTGGCTTACCTAAAAGATTAGCAATTAAAGTTGCAATCATTGAACCTTTAACAGATGATTTAGATGTTTCCGAAGCATTAACTGATTTATGTAATCTCATGATATAATGCCATTAGACGAATATATATTCGGAAAATTTGCAAACTACTTTAAGAATAATAAAAAGTACTCAAATGATATTGTCGAACGATCTGTGTCACTTATTGACATTAAATCAAAACTAACAATATTATCGAGAGCAACTACGGGCAGAGCAATTCAAATATTTCCAGCTGAAAAAGAGGGAGGCTATAAAAATGATAGTTTCTTTTTACCCATTTCATTTTGTGAATTTTCAACAAAACAACTAAATCTGTCCTATTATTTGTATCGTGTTTTGTATTTATCTGTACAAAAAAAATTAAGCCTAAACTGGGACAATTCTAATGAACAATCAGCAGAGTTGTCACAACAAAAAGCGATCGAAACTTCACAGCAAGTTTTAGATGTTCTTTACGAAGAATATCCAGTAACAAAAGAGCTACATCAATCATTTAAAGAACAAATCATAAATAATACCGCACAAAAAAATAATCCAAATTTTACTTGGCTATATGGAAAGTGGATGAAGAATGAGATGGAAGAAGCGGATGATAAGAAACTGAAAAACTTTTCGGATAAAGTTAAAAAATCTGCAGAAAAACAACCAACAACTATTATTAAGGCTAAGCCTGTAGAAAGTATTGTTAGTATTGAAGTGGATAAAAAACAACAGGAAGATTATGTTATGACACATAATTTTGAAAAAGTTGAAACAGCTGATGAATTTAATGGTGCATGGAGGGATTTTGATGGCGAAGATGAATTAGAAGATCATCAAGATGCTGTTGACGAGTTAAATATGAAATTTACTGTAAGAGTAGATGATGCTGCTCATTCAGTATACCAAGCAGATTTTATTGAGAATACTACAATATCAGAGAGCTCAGAAGTTGACGAAAAAGGATTTCATTTGAAGTATGACGAGTGGGATTTTTCTAAAAGATTGTATAAAGAAGATTTCTGCAAAGTTTACCCACTTACACAATTAAAAACAGACGCTCAATATTATAAAATGCAATAGCAAAAAACACGACAACACTTAATGGGTTGCGCAAAATGCTGGCTAATGTAAATAACAAATTGCAACAGCAGCATCGTCAAATACAAGGAAATGAATTTGATATAGATGCAGTAACTGATTTACTAGTTGATATTCACTCAAAACGCACGCCATCTGAACGGATTTATATTTCAAATCGTAAAAAGAGAAAGACTTGTCTATTCTATTGTTATTAGATATTAGTTTATCAAGCGATGGCTATGCAGATGGTAATAGAGTGATAGATATTGAAAAAGAAGTTTCTATTTTATTTGGAGAAATTTGAATGAATTTAATATTGATTTTTCCATCAATTGTTTTTATTCTAAAACAAGAAATTACTCATCATACTTAACACTAAAAGCTTTTGACGAAGATTGGCAAAAATCAAAATACAAAATCGGTGCTGTAGAGCCACAAGGCTATACTAGAATTGGAGCTGCCCTGAGACATTCTGGCGCTATATTGGACAAACGAAATACCAAAAACAAATGGGTTATTTTAATTTCGGATGGTAAACCTAATGATTTTGATAAATACGAGGGGAAATATGGGATTAATGATGTAAGACAAGCCTTGAGAGAATTACATGAACGACAAATTAAATCTTATGCCTTAGCTATCGAAAAAGAAGCAAAGTATTATTTGCCACAAATGTTCGGGCAGGGCAATCATCAAATACTTACCACACCAAGAGAGTTGTTGCAATCCATGGTTAAGTTGTATGAAAAAATTAAAAATCAATCTTAATTGTATAGTTAAGAATAATATGTGAACCTGAACTACGAATTAATGGAAAGAATATTTAAAATAATTTTTATAACATTTTTTACTCTAATTTACATTGGTGATAATTTGGCGAAATTATATCAAATCAGTAGATATAATTACGAATTCAATTAGCGATATTGAAGATGAAAATAATTTACTTACCGACGATGATGATGGAAGTTTAAAAGAATGTTATTATCAAGTTTCAAATTTCATCTTCTTTAATTTATCTGAAGCTCCGGCTTTTATTATTTTATATTATAAATTCCAATTGCCCCCAGCATTTGATAATATAGAGGTCCCTCCTCCTAATACAATTTAATGATCAAGGATCATATTGATAGTTCTGTAGCAAACAAACTATCATTATTCAAATCGTATAAAGTATTTATTGATTAAGTTGTAATATATGTTTAATAAAAAAATAATAACCGATTTTTCGGCAGGAATAGTAGTATTTTTAGTGGCTTTGCCATTATGTTTAGGTATTTCTTTAGCAAGTGGCGCGCCTTTTTTTAGTGGCATCATTTCTGGAATAATTGGAGGAGTAATAGTTGGATTTTTGAGCGGATCAAGATTGAGTGTAAGTGGACCAGCAGCTGGCTTAGCCGCTTTGGTATTAGCAGCAATTACAAATATTGGTGATTTTTCATTGTTTTTATGTTCCGTGCTTATTGCGGGAATAATACAGATTATAATTGGCTTAGCTCGTTTAGGTGGTATAGCTAACTATTTTCCTTCAAGTGTTATAAAAGGAATGCTAACAAGTATAGGTATATTAATTATAGCTAAACAAATACCTCACGCTTTAGGGTATGATAAAAACGAAGAAGGCTTATTAACAGAGTTAATGCCTTTTGGAGATCTTCATGAAATATTTCAACCCTTAAAACATATTGATATTGGAGTTTTATTTATTTGTATTATTTCTATAATAATTATGTTAGTTTGGGAAAAACCATTTATAAAAAAACGATTTAAATTTATACCTGGGGCATTAGTAGCTGTTGTTATATCTGTAATTATTAGTGAAATTTTAAAAGCAAATAATAGCCCATTATTAATTGAACCTAGTCATTTAGTAACCTTAAAAATTGCAGGTAGCCCTAGTGAATTTTTGAGTTATTTTACACTTCCAAATTTTAGTGGCTTTGCAAATAGCCAAGTTATTATTACTGGGATTATGATTGCTATCATTGCTACTCTCGAAACTCTTTTAAGTATAGAAGCTGTTGACAATATTGATCCAGAAAGAAATGTAACAAATACTAATAGAGAGTTGATTGCACAGGGAGTTGGAAATGCTGTTTCGGGATTAATTGGTGGATTACCCATAACAAGTGTAATTGTTCGCAGTAGTGCTAATATTGATGCAGGTGGAAAAACTAAAATATCAGCTATATTTCATGGAGTATTATTATTAGGATGTGTAATTGCTATACCGAGTTTATTAAATAAAATACCTTTATCTGCACTTGCTGCTATTTTACTATTAACGGGTTACAAGTTGTGTAAGGTATCTGTTTTTAAAAAAATATATCGTAATGGTAAATATCAATATATACCCTTTTTTGTTACACTAGGTGTTATATTGGCAATTGATTTAATTGGAATTATCCCACATCTTAAAGGAGAAGGTTTGTTGATAGGAGTTGTTATTGGATTAATTACAGCAGTAGGTGCCATACTACATGGTAACTTAAAAAATTCGTATTTTTTTCATAAAGAAAATTATCAAAAAGATGATACAATAAAAATTCATCTATCCGAAGAGGTTTCTTTTTTAAATAAAGCAAGTTTAAGACTTACTCTTGATCATATTCCTGAAAACGCAACTGTTTTAATCGATGCTTCTAATACTAAATACATCGACTTTGATGTTTTGGAATTAATAAAGGAATTTAGAGACATTAAATGCCCTACAAAAAAAATTAAATGTCAATTAGCAGGATTTAAAGAAATATATAAAATTGACAACTTGTACAATGTTTCATCTGGGCATTAAGAATATTTATAAAAACATTTCTTGGTAATAAGCTCATAATTTAAATTTATTAAAATGATATCAGAATTAGATATTTTAGAAAATTCGACTAAAATTAAAAATACTTTTTTTAACGAAAAAACTGTATTGCATAATTTAAAGCATTATTTACCATCGCAAACCCCATTAAAAGATTTTGTGCATCATAACACATTACATGCTTTTCAGGATATGAAATTTTATGATGCTATTTTTAAAGCGTCTGATATTTTTGGATTTAGAGCTACTCTGCAGTTGACTGAATTTCGTGAACTTTTTAAAAATGGAAGAATTGAAAAGAGTATTCTAGAAAGAGTTATTGTTGAGAAAAAAGGACTGACAAATCTGGAAATCTGGAAGGAAAAATTATTAGAAAAACAATATGAAGCTACAAATACTGCAAGAATAGGAATATTGCGACAAGTTTGGAAACAAAAATTTCATATCGCATTGGATTCATTAGTGCAGCCAATTTTATTTAGGATTATATGTTGTTATCTTGATCAAGGAATTTCACTATGGAAATTTCCAAATAGTAATACCGGTTTTTTCAATGCTATTAAGGAAATTGAAGAGAGTAGCTTTACAAGTTTCTTTAAGTCAAAAAGAGCTAAATCTCTCTTATTTAAACAGGGATTAGAAATTACAGATTTACTTAAAATATTAGTTGGAGATGATGAAAGATATTACGAACAGTATTTATTTGATCAACAATTCACTCATAAAGGATGGTCGGGGATAGTTTCTTCTATTGAGAATACTCCGCAGTCGTTATTAGATTTAAGAAAAATTTACCTAAGAGATTTAATTCTATTTGAATTGTTACTTGAAATTGATGCCATTGATTCTGAAATTGGCGAAGATTGGAAGCCTTTAACTAGTAAAGTAGATTTTGAACCAATTGATTTATTTAAAGATTCGGAATACAAAGAATTAAACGAAGTTTTTGCATTATGGCAAAATGGATTTGAATGGAGTTATTATGATAAAGTATTGGCAGGAATCAAATTGGACAATGAAAAAAAGATTTCTAAAAGACTTAATTCAATAGCTAATGAAAAATTAAAAAGTGTCAAAAATTTTCAAGCAATTTTATGCATCGATGAACGAGAGTGTTCTTTTAGGAGGCATATCGAAAAAGCTGACTCTAATAGTGAAACCTTTGGCACCCCAGGCTTTTTTAGTGTTGAGTTTTATTTTCAACCTGAGAATGGTAAATTTTATGAAAAGCTTTGTCCTGCACCTGTTACACCAAAATATTTGATTAAGGAAATTAACTCAAATAACAAACGAGAGCATGAAATTCTTTATACTGATAATGTTCCAAATTTAATTCTTGGAACTCTTTATACCTTTTCTCTTGGCTTTTTGGCAATTATAAAATTACTACTCACTATTTTAAGACCTAAAATGAGTCCGTCTATTTCAGATGCATTTAAGCATATGGATAAAGATTCTGAATTAACAATTGAAAATAAAAATATTTCTGATATAGAGAATAATTTACAAATTGGATTTACAATTGAAGAAATGGCTATTAGAGTTGAATCACTACTAAGAAGTATTGGTTTAATTGATAATTTTTCAAAATTAATTTATGTAATTGCCCACGGCTCAAGTAGCGCAAATAATCCTCACCATAGTGCACACGATTGCGGAGCATGTAGTGGGCGTCCTGGCTCTGTAAACGCAAGAGTTTTTGCGTTTATGGCTAACCATTCTAAGGTTCGAGAATTATTAAATTCTAAAGGCATAAAAATACCTAACGACACTCAATTTGTTGGTAGTCTTCATGATACAGCAAGTGATTTAATAGCATATTATGATGAACATAATTTGCATGATGCGAATATTCAACTTCATTCTAAAAATAAAATAATTTTTGATAACGCACTAGACAATAACGCAAAAGAAAGATCAAGAAGATTTGCATCAATAAATACAAAATTTAATCTTAAAAAAGTTCGTAGTTCAATTGAAAAAAGGTCAGTTTCAATGTTTGAACCACGCCCTGAGTTGGGCCACGGAACAAATTCATTATGTTTTATTGGAAATAGAGCTTTAACAAAAGATTTGTTTTTAGACAGAAGAGCTTTTTTAAACTCATATAATTACAGAACAGATAAGGACGGAAGTATATTGTGTAATGTAATGAAACCTATTGGTCCAGTTTGTGGTGGGATTAATCTAGAATATTATTTTTCAAGAGTTGATAATTACAAACTAGGTGCTGGTACAAAACTACCTCACAATGTTATGGGTTTAATTGGTGTTGCTAATAGCTGTGATGGTGATTTAAGAACGGGATTACCTCTTCAGATGATTGAAGTTCACGATCCTGTTCGCTTATTAGTTATAGTTGAACACTTTCCATCTGTTGTACTTGAAACTATAAAGAGTGTGCCAGATATGTATAGTTGGTATTTAAATGAATGGATTCACTTAATAGTTATTCACCCTGAAACTAATAAAATTTATTATTTTAAAAATGAAGAATTTATTGAATACAGAACGATGACAGAAACAGTAGAAGGAACCACGGATATTGTTAATATTATTGAAACGGCAAGATTGATGGAAACAAATAATATTGTAGATGCAACCAAAGAAAATTTACCAGTTTACTTAATTAATTAAAAAATTATGCTACAGATACTAATTCAACTATTAATTATCATACCATTTTTTGGATTTATTATTAGTTTACTAATTCCTCGGAAACTAGAGAGAACAATTTCAATTACTGCTATTATTACAGTTAGTACACATTCATTGTTGTTCATATTATTATTAATATACTGGATTTATACAGGTAATTCTATAATTGAAATTAAAGAAATGGAGACTTATAAGTCAAAAGCTTTTGATTTTTTTATTGACATATATTTTGATAAAATCACTGCGGTGTATTCGTTAGTAGGATTTGTTTTAATGTTTACTGTTACGGTTTTTAGCCATTTTTATCTTCATAGAGAAGCTGGATTCAAACGATTTTTTACGATAATACTACTTTTCTATCTAGGTTACAATATCGTTATATTTTCAGGAAATATGGAAACCTTATTTATTGGTTGGGAAATTGTTGGAGTATGCTCCTTTTTATTAATCGCATTTTATAGGGATCGATACCTTCCAGTTAAAAACGCAATAAAAGTATTTTCATTATTTAATTTAGGTGATGTTTGTTTAATTTTAGTTATGTGGATGAGTCATCATTTATGGCACCACAATATTACGTTTTCTGAACTTCATGATAGTATATATGTTCATGCTTACTTAAGACATCATCATTCATACGGTATTTTTATTGCTGTAATGATTTTAATTGCGGCAGTTGTCAAGTCTGCGCAACTCCCATTCTCATCATGGCTGCCCAGGGCAATGGAGGGTCCGACTTCTTCTAGCGCCATTTTTTACGGATCTCTTTCGTTACATCTTGGCGTTTTTTTATTACTTCGTACATATCCTTTTTGGGAAAGTTTACTTGGCATAAAAGTATCAATTATTACAATTGGTTTTTTTACAGCGCTTATTGCAACAGGTATTGCTAAAGTTCAATCAACAGTTAAAACTCAAATTGCATATTCATCTATTGCACAAATTGGATTAATGTTTATTGAAGTAGCTTTTGGATTTGAGTCTCTAGCCTTGATTCATTTTGCGGGTAATGCTTTTTTTAGAACATATCAATTACTCGTTTCCCCATCTGTATTAGGTTATCGTATACATAATATGTTTTTTAATTTTAAAAGTACAAATTTTTCTAGTAAAAAGCCTTTTTTTAAAACACTTAATAATTCGTTTTATATTTTATGCCTTAAAGAATGGAATCTTGATTTGTACATTAATAAGTTACTATGGAACCCATTTAAATTTATTGGAAATAAATCACAAATTTTAAACGCTAAACCGTTTATGGGTTTATTATTACTCATATATGCCTTAGGGATTTTAAGTTTTAATTACCAGAATTTAATCCCTGTTTCTATATATAAACTGCTGCCTGTTTTTTACGCATTTCTTTCTCTATTAATTGTTTTAAAAGCTTTTACTAAAAGAGGTGATGCAATTTGGTCATGGATGTTAATACTGAGCAGTCATTTCTTTATTGCATTGTCCGTGTCTTTAAATGATACCTTTAATTTTAACGAGACAATCATATTTATGAGTGGTGCAATTATTTCTGCAATTACTGGTTATATATGTTTAGTTAAAATAAAAAAAATTGATAATGATATCAATTTAAATAAATTTCATGGATACAATTATGAAAAACCAACAATAGCAATAATTTTTTTGTTAGCTTGTTTAGGTCTTTTAGGTATTCCAATTACCCCATCTTTTATAGGAGTAGACTTAATGTACACTCATATCTTTGAAGAACAATACATTTTAATTCTATTGATATCTTTGAGTTTTGTTTTCATTGAATTATCAGTTTTAAGAGTATACGCTAGGATATTTTTAGGCCCACACAAAAAATCATTTCATCCAATTGCTTATAAATCATCTTAATCGTCGTATGTATTTTGAAAAATGTATTTATTATGAGTGAACACAATATAAATAATAAAAGCATTTACTATCCTCCAGGAGGAATATTGCTTTGGATAATCATCACGTTGGAACTATTAACTTTTGGCATGGCATTAGTTGCCTTGGTTTATTTTAGTAAAGAATACCCGCAATTATTTCATTCTTCTAGATTACTTTTAAATACAAACCTTGGTATTATTAATACTATTGTTTTATTGACGAGTGGTTTTTTTATGGCTGTTGCTGCAAATTATTTCAAAAACAATGATTATGTTAAAGTTAAACTTTATTTGAAGTTAGTTTTGTTAAGTGGAATGCTTTTTTGTGTATTAAAAGGATTCGAATTTTATCATAAGTTTTCGGCTGGATTAACATTAGATACAAATGTGTTTTTTACTTTTTATTGGCTACTAACAGGTTTTCATTATATTCATGTTGTAGTTGGCTTGGTTATTATCGGTTTTCTACTAAGAGGAGTTAATAAAAACAATACTTTAGCTCACGATGATTTTGAAGGTGGTGCTGCATTTTGGCATATGTGCGATTTAATATGGTTAATAGTATTTCCAGTAATTTATTTATTATTTTAAAATGAAGACAGTAGTTGTATGGCTTATTTTAATAAGTTTAACTTTAATATCATTACTCTTAAATAACATCAGTTCTGTTCGATTGGTTGTTATAGGATTGTTTTCAATTAAATTTATATTAGTTGTATTTTATTTTATGGGAATTAAAGAGGCGCATGCTTTTTGGAAAGTATTCAGTCTATTATTGATACTATTTATTAGTAGCATTATATTTTTATTTAAAACACTTTTTTATACAATATAAAAAAAGGATATTAAAAATTTAACATCCTTTTTTTTAATATATCATTTTCTAATTTACTTTTATAAATTGGTTCAAATTTTGAAGTAAAGTGTCTTAAAAATTTTGGTTCTTCTGTTATTTTTATTCCAAATGCTTTTTCTTTTTCTAATAAAATTCTTTCAAATACTTCTATCACATATTCAATATGACTTTGTGTATATACCCTTCTTGGAATAGCTAATCTTACTAGTTCCATTGATGCAGGAATTAACTCGTGATTGTCATCATATTTTCCAAACATGACAGATCCAATTTCACAAGAACGAATTCCACCTAATAAATACAACTGACAAACTAATGATTGACCTGGGTATTGATTCACTGGGATATTTGAGTACAAAGCTTTGGCGTCAATATATACAGCATGTCCCCCAATTGGCCAAATTAATGGAATACCCATGGCATGTAATCTATCACCTAAATAGCTAGTGCTTTTTATTCTGTATTTTAAATACCCTTCATCAAATACTTCTTCTAACCCAATTGCTAAAGCTTCCATATCTCTTCCAGATAAACCTCCATAAGTAGTAAAACCCTCAGTAATGATTAAGAGATTTTTGCAAGCTTCTGATAGTTCTTTATTTTTTACTGCTAAGAATCCACCCATATTTACTAATGCATCTTTTTTTGCGCTCATAACAGCTCCATCACATAGTGAAAACATTTCGATAGCTATTTGCTTACTAGAAATGTTTCTATATTCTTCTTCTCTTTCTTTTATGAAATATGAATTTTCGGCAATTCGACAACAATCTAAAAATAAATTCACGCCATATTTCTTACAAATAGCAGATACCTCTTTTGCATTTTTCATACTAACAGGTTGACCACCTCCGCTATTATTAGTAACAGTTAAAATAACAGCTGCTATATTTGCTTTTCCTTTTTCTAAAATTAATTTTCTAATTTTTCAGTATCCATGTTTCCTTTAAATGGATGATATTGCATTGGATTTAAACCTTCTGGAATTACAATATCGATAGCTTCAGCACCAGAAAACTCTATATTAGCACGCGTTGTATCAAAGTGCGTATTACTAATAAATGTTTTTCCTTTTCCTCCTAACAACGAATATAATATTCGCTCTCCTGCTCTTCCTTGATGAACAGGATAAATATATTCCATCCCAGTTAAATTGAAAACGGTTTTATGCATTTTATGATAACTTGATGATCCAGCATATGATTCATCTCCTTGCATGATTCCCGCCCACTGATCTGCACTCATTGCCGATGTCCCACTGTCAGTTAAAAAATCTATCAACACTTCTTCTGAGTTTAGTAGGAAGGTGTTATAGTTAGCTTTTTTTAAAAAGGCTTTTCTTTCTTCAACTGTTGTAATCTTTATTGGTTCTACCACTTTTATTTTAAAAGGCTCAATGATTGTTTTATAATTCATAATAATTGTTTAATAGATAAATAGTTTAAACATTTTTTTTGTATTTACTTATATACTTATTCGGTATTTGTAATACGTGTAATTTTATATAATCTTCTTTTATATATTATTGATTAATGTCATTTTTAAAAGATGATTATAATCATAGATATTGTATTCGGATAAAATTGTCCGAGATGATAATAAACGTTAATTTTGTCCCGTAAAACCACAATAAATGTTAATCTACATTTAATCATTGAATTTAAATCTTATGAAAACTACATGGCAACTTAAAAAAATGTTTTGCGGATTGGTTCTTGGAGTAGCTATTTCACAAAGTGCGAATGCTCAATTTCAAGTTAATGGGCAATATATGGCAAGAGGAGAATATCGACATGGATATCAAACCTTGGCCGATACTAATCAGAAAGGGGCTGTTTTTATTTCCCAAAGAGCTCGTATTTCTGCCGAGTATAAGCATGAAAAGTTTAAAATGCATATTTCAGCTCAGGATATAAGAACATGGGGTAGTATTGCAAATAGTGCAATTGATACAAAAGGCCTATTTTCAATTTATGAGGCTTATGGCGAATTAAATTTTTCGAAAAAGTTTAATGCGAAGATTGGTCGTCAAGCTATTTCTTATGATGATGATCGAATTTTTGGCTCATTAGATTGGGCTATGCAGGGAAGACGACATGATGCGGCGGTTTTAAAATATACTGATAGTACATGGGCTGTTCATGTAGGCGCTGCATACAATCAAAATTCAGAGTCTAATAAATTTATTCAATATACAGTAAATAATTACAAAGAGTTTGAATACTTGTGGGTAAACAAAGTATATAAAAAATTCAATTTTAGTTTCTTGTTTTTAAATAATGGGATGGCTTATACAAAAGTTGATGCTGCTACTTTGAAAAAAGACTCTATTACTCTTTATTCTCAAACTATTGGTTTAAGAACTGAATATAAGGGTGATAAATTAAACGGGTTAATTTATGGCTATTATCAAACAGGAAAAGATAATGCCAACAAAGAATTAAGCGCATTTGATGCTTGCGCAGAAATTGGATATAAGCCTATTAAGGGGCTTCAATTATCACTAGGTGCTGAGTTAATGTCTGGCACAAGCCAAACTGATACATCAAATAAAATTAATCATTCTTTTAATCCATTATATGGTACTAACCATCGTTTTAATGGTTATATGGATTATTTCTATGTTGGAAACCATATCAATACAGTGGGTTTAATGGATGGATATTTAAAAGTACACTATACATATAAAAAAATATTAGTAGGATTAAGTGGTCATTACTTTAATGCAGCGACTGAAATAAGAGATAGACGTAAAGGTGTTACTGACAAACTAACATCGAATCATTTAGGAGGAGAAGTTGATTTCACGATGAGTTATAATTATACCGACGGAGTATCAATTCAAGGAGGTTATTCGCAATTTTTTGGAGCAACAGGCTTGCAAATGTTAAGAGGTACATCGTCATTATCACCCACTAGTAACTGGGCTTATGTTATGGTTATAATAAGACCTGGAACAGTTAAATGGCCTAAAGTAGGCTTAAAGATGTAATCAAATAAATAAGTTCAACCAATTAAATTTATATTATGAAAAAAATCACAAAAACAGCAATGGTAGTTGCTTCTACCTTGTTCTTGTCATGTGTTATTACAAGTTGTAATAACAATGAAGCGCCAACTAAAGAAAATACTGAGACTATCTCCGAAAAAATGGAAGGAGAAGAAATTGCTGTGCTAACTGATGCTCCTAATGTTCCGCCACCAATAACAAGAAGACATCCTACAAAAATGATAGTTAATCTTGAAGTGATTGAAAAAGAAATGGAAATGATGGATGGTGTTAAATATAATTTTTGGACTTTTGGAGGAAGTGTTCCTGGTAAATTTATCAGAGTCAGAGTAGGTGATTTTGTTGAATTTCATTTAAAGAATAATCCTAATAATAAATTGCCACATAATATTGATTTACATGCTGTTTCTGGACAAGGTGGTGGTGCTGCGGCTACAATGACTTCACCAGGTCACGAAACTCAGTTTTCTTTTACAGCATTAAACTCAGGTCTATACATTTATCACTGTGCTACAGCTCCAGTTGGTATGCATATAGCTAACGGAATGTACGGTATGATATTAGTTGAGCCTAAAGAGGGATTGCCTAAAGTTGATAAAGAGTTTTATGTTTGTCAAGGAGATTTTTATACAAAGGGCTCTTATGGAGAGGAAGGTACCCAGCAATTTAATATGGAGAAAGCGTTAAAAGAAGAACCAGATTATGTTGTTTTCAATGGTAAAGTTGGATCCTTAACTGGAGAAAAAGCACTTAAAGCAAAAGTTGGAGAAACTGTACGTTTATTCGTAGGAAATGGTGGTCCAAATTTAGTTTCAAGTTTTCACGTGATTGGAGAAATTTTTGACAATGTTTACCCTGAAGGAGGCACTACATTAAACCATAATGTACAAACAACATTGGTTCCAGCTGGAGGGTCAGCAATTACTGAATTTAAATGTGATGTTCCTGCAACTTTAATATTAGTAGACCACTCTATCTTTAGAACATTTAATAAAGGATCTTTAGGCATGTTGAAAGTTGAAGGTAATGAGAATAAATCTATCTATTCTGGACAGCAAGATGACAGAATATATCAAGGCGAAGGTGGTGCTGTGCAAACAATGCCTGATGATGCTTCAGCTAACGTTCCTTCTAAACCTTTGACCAAAGAAGAAAAAATAGCTCAAGGCAAAAATATATTTGAAAGCACTTGTCAAGCTTGTCATCAATCTGATGGAAAAGGTATACCAAAAGCGTTTCCTCCTTTAGCATCATCTGATTATTTTAAATCTGATAAAAACAAAGCTATTAGCGCTGTTTTACATGGATTATCTGGAAAAGTAACCGTTAATGGACAAACGTTTGACGGTGTGATGCCGAAACAAACTTTAAGTGATGGACAAATAGCTTCTGTTATTACTTACGTTTTAAATAGTTTTGGAAATAAAGGTGGAGATGTTACACCTGCTGATGTAAAAAAATTGAGATAATAATGAACTTGAAACATTTGCTAATAATATTAATTTGTATTTCATTTAAAACAATCTTTTCACAAGGTAAAGATGACTTTAAAGGAATGGCTCTTATAAAGGGAGGAGAATACCTCCCTTTATATTCCTCAGATAGTCAGAAAGTTTTTGTTAAATCATTTTACATGGATATATATCCTGTAACTAATGTTGATTATTTAGCATTTATTAAAAGTAATAGCACATGGGCTAAAAGTAAAATAAAAAGATTATTTGCTGATTCATTGTATTTAAAACATTGGGTAGCTGATACTCTATTTAATATGAATATTGCAAAAAGTCCAGTAGTGAATGTTTCTTGGTTTGCAGCAAAAAAATATTGTGAATGTCAAGGAAAAAGATTGCCAACTAATGCAGAATGGGAGATAGTTGCAAAATCAAACCAAACACATGCAGATGCAAGTAAATCAAAAGAATTTAATCAATGGGTTTTAAATTGGGTCACTAAACACTCCCCAGCTATTTTGCCAAATGTTGGAAGTACATTTAAAAATTATTATGGCGTATATGATATGCATGGTTTAGTTTGGGAATGGACTTATGATTTTAATAATGCTCTTACAACTGGTGAATCGAGAGGGAATAGCAGTTTAGATAATACTTTTTTCTGCGGAGGAGGTTCTTTTGGATCAAAAGATTTAAATAATTACGCATCCTTCATGAGATTTGCTATGAGATCAAGTGTGAAAGCTAAGTACAGTGTTCAAAATTTGGGATTTAGATGTGTAAAAACAAAAAAATAGAATAGATAATTAAAGAATAATATTATGAAAAATATAATAAATAGTTTTATTGTTTGTCTTGGTTCATTTATAATTGTGGCTTGTCACGACGGTAAAAAAACAGAAAACGATTTAGAAGAAAAAGAATGTTGTAAAAAGGAAACAAATACAAACGTCGAGATAAGCAGTGAAATTCCTGATGAGTCTCTATTTAATCTCACAAGTGTTTGGAAGACACAAGAGAACAAGAGTTTAAAAATTCAGTCATTTCAAGGGAAGGTTACTATAGCCGCTATGGTATTTACACATTGTGAGGGAGCGTGCCCTAGAATTGTTGCTGATATTCAAAGAATCGAGAAATCATTTACTCCTGAAGAACTGAAGAATATTCATTTTTTATTAATAAGTATGGATCCTGAAAGAGACACTCCAGAAAGATGTACTGAGTTTGCTAAAGAATATCAGTTGAATACTAATTGGACGCTAATTAGCTCTAGTGAAGATGCGACAATTGAAATGGCAAATGTGTTGAATGTTAAAGTTAAGAAACTCTCCGGTGGAGGATTTGATCATTCAAATACGATACATGTAATTAATCAGCAAGGATTAATTACGTATCAGCAAAATGGATTAGAACAAGAGCCTGAAGGTACTATAGAGAGTGTAAGAGATTTACTGAAAAAATAATTTATTAGTTTAGGTTTTAAATTATTTGAGTAAATAAAAAATGCCATTGCAAATAGCAATGGCATTTTTTTGTTATAATTATTAAGCTATCCCTAATTCTTTTTTACCAGTAGACGTTAAAAAATCTCTAGACCATTGAGGTTCCCAAACCATATTAATTACAATTTCAAATTTTGGAAAGTGCCCTTGCAAACAATTTTCAACGCCATTTATAATAACATCACCCATAGGACAATTTTTTGTTGAGAGGGTTAAATTAATTGTGATTTTACCTTCTACATTATAATCAACTTTATACACTAAGCCCATATCAATAATATTAATTTCTAACTCGGGATCAATCACTTCTTTTAAGAATTGTAAGATTTCAATTTCGCGTTTCTCTTTATCTGAATATAAGTCCATAAAAATTTAAATGTATAGTTAAACTAATGTTGTATTAATACTTTATGTGAGATTATTTTATACATATTAACATTATATATTACGGCACAAGTCATCATGAAAATAGCACCAATTTCAATACTAAGGGGATTCGACAATAAGATTCCACTCAATATTGTAACGAAGCTTATAACATATATATACAATTGCACCGTGGCAATTTTCTCCGAATATAGATCTTTCGGTAATGGAGTTTTCCTTTACCACTAATTTCTTGGTATTTTTTTAACCAAACTATAAAGGCTAAATTTTTTAACGATTGCCCTAAAATAAGAAACGTAATAAAACCAAATAACAAACTATACACTATTGCAGTAGAAATTTGCTGCTCAATACCTTTGTTTGAAATTAGACCAATCTTTAAAATAACCCACAAAATAATTGGAATGAAAATCAAGAAAAATGAGATATAAGTATATTTTAAATTAATATCTAATTTTTTTCTAGCTCTTGTTTTAAATGCATTTGCTATATAACTCAAGAATAGTAATAGTGCTAAAAAAATAATTATAAAATAAACTATTACCCTATTCATTCCGTTAAAAAATAATGCGTCAATTATAAATCCTAGTAAACCGAGATTAATTAAATAAAATGAATAGGTTAAAATCTTAGTGTTTAGTTTTCCTGACAATAGAAACATTGGAATTAACTTGGATGCTACACCAATGATTAAGCATAGGAACCAGCCAATTAATCCAATATGTGCATGAATTTTTAAATAATATAAATGTTCTTTTGGTAAAAACATAAACCTAAAATTAAATGCTAATAATGAACCAATAAATGCTGTTAGCCAAAACCACAACATAGAAGCTTGAATAAAATCAATCTCAATGCTTTTTTCTTTAGAATCCTTTGCGGTAAGCAAAATATTAACCAAAAAAAGAGTAATACCTAAAAATAAAAAGCAGGTAGCTATTTCAATTAAAAATCCGACATCAAAAATCCAAAAGGAAATTGATAGTAGTACTGTTCCAAGTAATATTAATACATACACTATGAATGCTAAGATTGGACTATATATTTTTTTATTAGTTATAACGGGAATTAATTGATACAAGGATCCTATAATGATTAAGGTTATCCATCCTAAAGTTGTTAAATGTGTTATTGCAAGAACTTTAGGATGAAAATAATGACCTAAAAAAGCCTCAGTAGAAAAAATAAGTAAAATCGGTATAACTAATAGAAAAAGAGCTGATGAAATATAATGAGCGATTATAATTCTATAAATATAATTATCTCTTAAACCTGGATTCAACATTATTTAAATATAAATAATTTTACATTATTTTCTGAGATTATTTGAATTCTCCATTGATAGCCTCTTTCTGCTAACTCAGGAAATAAAAACTTTGGTACTTTTTTATGGTTTACCAATAAAATGTAATCATCAGGTAGCGAAGGAAGTTCATTTAAAATCATAGCCATTGGTAAAGGCATTTCTAAATGCCTTACGTCTAACTCTTTGATATTGGTGCCAAAAGATTTTAAAACTATAGTTATTTCTTCGGAGCTATTATTATCACTTATTTCCTTATTATCAAATATAATAGCGCTATCTTTTTTAAAATATGTGTGTACTAATTGTTTTTCAATAACAATAGTGTTATGTACATAACCCTTTTTTGACAAAATTGAAATAAGAGGTGTTGGCTCAAATGTATTTATAATTTTTAAAACGGAATTAGTTGAAAGGTTACTTAAGGCATTCATAATTACATTAAATGGATCCTTTCCTGCTTTTAGCATTTCTCTAACATCCAAATCAACAACATTCTCTTCGTTTATTTCTTGAAAGTGGTTTGAAGAAGGCTCAACTAGATTCTTTTTTGAATTAATTGTATTTTCTTTGATTTTGAAACCAAGTGGAATTAGTTTACTATAAAATTCATCTACACTTGATCCGCCAATTTTAGCAGCTTGTTTAATACTAACTCTTGATGCTAAAACCTTTCTTAAAATTGGTATTTTAAGTTTATCAAAATTATTTGATATTGATACAATGGCATCTACTGATTTGGGATTGAAATTTATTAAAACTGATATTTTTGTGTTTTCGTTTATATACATATTACTTTAAATTAAAACAGACCCGTTTAGGGTCTGTTTGGTTAATTGTTATAGTTGACTTTCTAATGATATGCTTTTAGGAAAGAGTATGTTGTTTTCTAAGTGAATGTGCTGATGTAAATCTTCTTCAAATTCTTTTAACTTCAAAAATGAAACCTTATATGTGGCGCAACTATCTTGCGGAGGAGTATAGTTATTTGATAGCTCTCTAATCTCTTTAAATATGTCCCCAACAGCATCATGTTCATGTTCCATCATCTGTATAGGGTTTTTAATTGTTCCAAAAGCTGTATAAGGAGTTTTTAACTTATTAGTTTTTGCTGAAACGAGTTGTTTAATATATGGGAATAAAATTTGTTCTTCTTTGCACATATGCCCATTTAACTCTTCAGCTGCTTCAGCAAATTTTTGAGAAATGTTAATTACTTCAGGATGGTTTCCACCATGTACCTTTGCCACTTTAGTTGTATATTCAATCAATAATGGAATAGATTTTTTGACATACTCATGATGTGTATTTAATATATAGTCCACTAAAAAATCTAAATTCCATTCATCAAAGTTTTGTGATGGCGTTGTGTTTATCACATCAAGAGTATTTAATTCTTTTTCAACTTCCATGTAATCAACTTTTTTGTCGTTACATGCCTCAGTTACTGTTTTTTTTCCTCCGCAGCAAAAATCTAAATTATATTTCTTGAATATTTCTGCTTTTCTAAAATCTTTTGCTACTAGTTCGCCAATTGTAGGCTCGGAAGAAAAATTATTTTTTTTTATTTTAACCTCCCAGTATTCTGGTCCAGACTCAATGTACTCCCAAGAAAAAATATTTCCTCTTTCTCCAATTAATTGATAATATAAAGGTTTTGGGTCATGATCGTTATGAATAATAAACGCTTCTCCTTCTTGTAGATTATCAAATTTCTGAAAAATAGTTGGGTGTTTTAATTTTGGTTCTATGATTGTTACATCTAATGTTTCGATTGTTTCCATTTTCTAAATTATTTATGTTTCAGGCGTAAAATTAGACAAGGGATAATCGTCAATTAATGATTTGAATCATACAAGTTATTTGTTATTCTAAATTTACTTTATTTAACAATTCAATAAATTCAGATTGAATAGATTTAGTTTTGTCTTGTGCGTACCATAAGTGTATATTTTTCACGAGTTCATCATGTGTGATTTCATTGTCACTATTTTTTAATTCTAATACTTTATTTTGTATGGCTTGAGGTCGAGGCCCCCAAATGAAATTTACAGATTCAGTTTCCTCATCAATAGATATTAGTTTCGGAATTGATCGTGATCCATTAGTTAAAAAAGAATCTATTACATCTAAATGTTCATCTCTGAAAATTATTTCTAATTTTATATTCTCATTCAATTCAGCAATTTTAGCAATTACAGGAACGCATTGCGCACTATCTCCACACCAAGTTTCTGAAATTAGCAACCACTTCTGTTTTTTATTTATTTGACTTGTTAATGTATGTAAATTGTAATTTATAATACATTGTTTATCTATACGTTTCATTCGTTGAGCGTTAATTAAAGTGGCGGCAATCCGTTCTTTTAATTGTTCTCCAGAAGTTGTATACTCTTCAGCATATTTAATTACCATTTTTTTATACTCTTCATAATTATATGATTGAGTAATGTTATGCAAGACACTAATTTCCATATTTTTTTTACAAAGATTATGAATTTATGTTGTACATATAATGATTATAATCATATAAGAGTGATATATAATTGGCGAAGGCTACCCTTGTGAGGTAGCCTTCTTGTTAATCAAAAAAACCGAAACTTAATTTGAAAAAAGTAAAATATTATTCGGTGTCAAATTTGGTTTGAATTTTACTATTTGTTGCGGAAAAGTAAATCATAACGTTTTTGTTTTTGATTAATATATTTTATTTTGGTAGTAAAACGTCACCTATAACGTGAATAATACCGTTAGCTGTAGTAATTGATGTTATAATTTCAGAGCCATTTACGAATGTTTTATCACCTTGTTTGGTTATTTTTACTTTACCACCATATACCATATCATATTCTTGATTATCATTCATGTATTCTACCTTTAAAGCTCCAACATAGGTGTGGTATCCTAAAATATTTTGTAGATCTTCTTTTTTCTCAGGTTTTAATAATCCATCTACAGTACCAGCTGGTAATTTATCGAAAGCTGCGTTTGTTGGAGCAAAAACTGTAAAGGGTCCAGCATTACTTAATGCGTCAACAAGTTCACCAGCCTTAACGGCTGCAACTAAAGTAGTGTGATCTTTACTTCCAATAGCTACTTGAACTATATTGGGATTAGATGTTGCATCTTGAACACCAGATTGACCTGCTCCTGTAGCTTCAGTGGCAGTTGCTTCTGTGTTATTTTCACTATTACTTTCTGTTTTGGCTTCTGTTTGTGAACCACAAGAGAATAATCCAATAGATCCTGCTACTAATAAGTATTTTAATGTTGTTTTCATAAATATATTTTTCTTCAAAATTATCGAGTTAGTTTTTATGAGTTTATGATTGAAATCATAAGTTTGAGAATATGTTTTTAATTCGGATAAAATTGTCTTATTTGAAAATAAAGTGAATATATTTGTCAAAACAAAAAAAATAACTGTACCATGAAAAATTTAACACCGCATACTTTTCACATCCCTGTTATGGGATTAGCTTACACAATTGATACACCTATAAAAGTTGCCAAATATGGTATTACCTCGGTTGTGTCGATAATTGAAGATTATTTAATTGAACAAATGAGAGAGGTCATTTGTAAAAATGAACATATAGAATATGTAAAAATTCACACAACTGATCGCGATTATAGAGCTAAAAGAATAACCGCTTACTTAAATTTAATTCAAGAGATAATTGATAAACAAATTGAGGAAATTAAGCGTGAAGATTTTAATACGGGAAAACATATTATTCAGTATTTCGAAATGTTGCCAGATCATTCAGAAATAAAAATATTATATAATAAAATGCTCGCAAGCCAAACACATGAAAAAGAAAAATTACAAAAGCAACTTCGTCATTTAATTATACCAGGTAAAATTGACGTTAATATCATGACAAAGTTAGATAAAACTAATTATGACGCAGAAGGTAATGAATTACCAACACAATTTTCAGATGCATTATCAGCATTAAGAGGATATTCTAACAGTAATTTATCTTCCTCTATTATTTTTTCTGCGGGTTTAAATCCAAGATTATTTAGTTACTGCGAAACATTCGAAGATTTTTATCCTGATTTAAAGGGAAATATTAATAAGAAAATTATACTAAAAGTAAGTGACTATCGCTCAGCTTTAATTCAAGGTAAATATCTTGCAAAAAAAGGATTATGGATTTCCGAGTTTAGGATTGAATCTGGTATCAATTGCGGGGGACACGCATTTATCTCTAATGGAATTCCTTTAGGTCCAATATTAGAAGATTTTAAAAATAAAAGAAATGAGTTATATAATGAATTATTAGTAGAATGTGAAAATGCATTAAAGATATTAGGCAGAAACCCTTTTATCATTAAACCAGAACTAAAAATTACTGCACAAGGCGGTATCGGAACAAGTGAAGAAAATAGTTTTTTGATTGATTATTATAATTTAGATTCAACGGGGTGGGGCAGTCCTTTTCTATTAGTGCCAGAAGCAACTAATGTAGATATTGAAACATTAAACAAATTGAAAGCTGCTAAGAAAGAAGATTATTATCTTAGTCATTCATCTCCTTTAGGCGTTCCATTTAGCAATTTCAGAAGTAGTAGTTCAGAAGAACAACGTAAGATGAGAATAGATAGGAATAGGCCTGGAAGCCCTTGTTTCAAAAAATTTCTTTCTATGGATAAAGAATTTACAGATAAACCTATTTGCACTGCATCTAGAGAATATCAAAACTTAAAAATTAAACAACTTAAAAGTCAAATTACTGATGTTAAAATTTTAGAACATGAAATTGAAAAAGTAACAGAAAAAGATTGTTTATGTGAAGGACTTGGGGCTTCAGCTTTACTTAAAAATAAGACTAAACTTTCTCATAATTTAAGTGCAGTTACAATTTGCCCAGGCCCTAATTTGGCATATTTTTCTGATACATTTTCTCTGAAGCAAATGGTTGATCATATATACGGACGATTAAATGTTTTAAATAACTTAAATAGACCTAATATTTTTGTGAACGAGTTGCAATTATATTTTGATTATTTAAAAAAAGAAATTGAAGATCAATTCAATGTTATTACTGAAAAAAAATTAACATACTTTCAAACTTTTAAAAATAATTTGTTGAGAGGTATAGATTATTATGAAGAATTAGTGCCAAAAATTAAACAAAATAATAGCGATTTAAAAAATAATGTGAGACAACAACTTATTGATTTAAAGAATTCATTAAATCTACTGCCACAACTTAAAATTAATTAGCTTATAAATTTCACATTAAAATTATTATAATATGAAGCCAGAAAACATAAAATTTATTAGTAATGATCAACAAAGGCAGTTTGCGTATAACGTAAGAAAAAATGTAAATGCTTATTTCACCGAAAATAAAATTTCGCCAAAGGGTAATACAACATTAGTAGTTAAAACTATTATTATGTTGAGTTTATATGTCGTACCATTTGTTATTTTATTATTAATACCGATGAGTGCATGGGTTGGTTTATCTTTATCAGTTATAATGGGAATTGCTGTAGCTGGCATTGGAATGGGAATTATGCATGATGCTGTTCATGGATCATATTCAAAAAAAAGATGGGTAAATAAATTATTTGGTGGCACTCTTTATTTACTTGGTAGCAACGTATTTAATTGGGAGGTTCAACATAACATTATGCATCATACGCATACTAATGTTGGAGGTATTGATGAAGATATTGATACTAAAGGTCCAATTAGATTATGCGAACACGCCCAATTAAAAAAAATACACAAATTTCAACACATATACGCTTTCTTTTTTTATTCATTAATGACAATAGTGAAATTGTTTAAAGAATTCCCTCAATTAGCTAGGTATAATAAGCTGGGTATTACTAAAAAAAATGGAATTAACCCAACAGTGGAATATGTTAAAATGGTTATATATAAAATAGCGTATTTATTTGTAATAGTTGGATTGCCTATATTATTAACTGATTTTCTTTGGTGGCAAGTTATTATTGGCTTTGTAGTTATGCATTTAATTACGGGCGCAATATTAAGTATTGTGTTTCAAATGGCCCATGTTGTTGAAGGTACATTGCAACCAATGCCAAATGAAAATGGTATTATTGAAACTGATTGGGCTGTTCATCAGCTTAATACTACCTCTGATTTTGGTAGAGATAGTAATTTTTTAAATTGGTTTGTTGGCGGCTTAAATTTTCAAATAGAACACCATTTATTTCCAAACATTAGCCATGTCCATTATCGAAAATTATCTCCAATAGTTGAGAGAACGGCTATCCAGTTTGGATTAGTGTACAATTTGAAGCCATCATTCGCAAGCGCATTGGTATCGCACATTAAACGTTTAAAAGAATTAGGTAGGTAAATTATTCAGTAAATAATTAATATATAAAAATACAATTATGAAACAATTAGTTAAAAGATCTTGGGCAGAACCTTATAAAATGAAAATGGTTGAATTATTAAAAATGACAACCAAACAACAACGTATTAAAGCAATAAAAGAAGCTGGCTATAATACATTTCTTTTAAAATCAGAAGACGTGTATATTGATTTACTAACGGATAGCGGAACAAACTCAATGAGTGATGGACAATGGGGCGCATTTATGACTGGTGACGAAGCTTATGCTGGAAGTAAAAGTTATTACAAATTGGAAGATGCTATAAAAAAATATTATGGTTATAAATATATAGTGCCAACACATCAAGGTAGAGCAGCAGAGAATATTTTATCAAAGATTTTAATTAAAAAAGGTGACATAATTCCTGGAAATATGTACTTCACAACAACGCGGTTACATCAAGAGCTAGCGGGTGGTATTTTCGCCGATATTATTATTGATGAGGCACATGATCCATTAAACGAGCATCCATTTAAGGGAAATGTAGATTTAAATAAACTAGACAAGCTAGTTAAAAAACATGGTGCAAAAAAAATTCCTTATGTAAGTCTTGCAACTAATGTAAATTTAGCAGGAGGTCAACCCGTTAGCATGGCTAATTTAAAGGAGTTAAGAGCCTATACTAAAAAACATAAAATTCGTATCATACATGATATGACTAGAGTTGCAGAAAATGCATATTTTATTCAACAACGAGAGAAAGGATATGATAAAAAAAGCATTAAAGACATTGTTTTTGAAATTTGTTCATTAACTGATGGTGCAACCATGAGTGCTAAAAAAGATGCTTTAGTTAACATTGGTGGTTTTATGGCGACAAATGAATGGGATGTTTTTGAAGAAGCAAGAAATTTAGTTGTGGTTTACGAAGGACTTCATACTTATGGAGGATTAGCTGGCAGAGATATGGAAGCTATTGCCATTGGAATTGCAGAAAGTTTAGATGATAATCATCAACATGCTAGAGTAGGTCAGGTAGAATATTTAGGTCATAAAATGATGGAATACGGAATTCCAATTGTTAAGCCAATTGGAGGTCATGGTATATTTGTTGATGCTAAAGCTTTTTTACCTCATCTTACACAAGATCAATTTCCAGCCCAAACGTTAGCTGCAGAAATGTATATAGATTCTGGAGTTAGAACCATGGAAAGAGGAATAGTTTCAGCAGGAAGAAAATCAAATGGTGAAAACTATTACCCGAAACTTGAATTAGTAAGATTTACAATTCCAAGACGAGTATATACTCAAGCGCATATGGATGTGATAGCGGAATCAGCAGCAGCAGTTTATGATAGAAGAAACTCTATTAAGGGTTTAAAAATGATTTACGAACCAAAATACCTTAGATTTTTTCAAGCAAAATTTGAAAAACTCTAACTCTAAATTTCTAGTTTATTGTTGACTTTAAAACAGCTACTATTAAATGATTAACAAGGCTCTAATCTCACCTAAAAGCATTGCCGTTATTGGTGCATCAAGCCAATCTTCAAAGCCAGGTGGAAAAGTATTAATAAATCTTATTAAAGGTGGATTTATTGGAAAAGTGTATGGTGTAAATCCAAACCCACTTAATATTGATGGCGTGGAGCATATTTCTCATATAGATAAATTGCCACAAGTTGATTTAGCAATTCTTGCAATTCCTGCAAATTATTGTTTAGAGGTGATAACAAAATTATTAGAGAATAATACGAAAGCTTTTATAGTTTATTCTTCTGGTTTTGGAGAAGCGGGGGAAGAAGGTAAGATTTTAGAAAAAAAGATTGTTGATTTAGTAACAAAATACAATGCTTGCTTAGTGGGTCCAAATTGCATAGGTGTTATGAATGAGAATTACAAAGGAGTTTTTACAACGCCTATTCCTTCATACAATTCTCAAGGATGCGAGCTAATTTCAAGTTCTGGCGCTACGGCTGTTTTTATAATGGAGGCTGCTTTATCAACAGGGTTAAGTTTTTCAAATGTATATTCTATTGGTAATGCTTCACAAATTTCTGCTGAAGATATTTTGGAATATATGGATTTACATTTTAATGAAAATAGTCCGAAGGTAAAATTGCTTTATCTAGAGAGTATAAATAATCCAGTTAAATTAATGAAGCATGCAACCTCTCTTATTAGAAAAGGTTGTAAAATTGCGGCTATTAAATCCGGATATTCAGCTGAAGGAGGAAGAGCAGCATCGTCTCATACAGGAGCGCTAGCAACTTCAGATGTTGTAATAAGAGCATTGTTTAATAAAGCTGGAATTATTTATTGTAGTGGACGAGATGAATTAATTTCGGTGGCATGCGTTCTTCAAAGTAAGGAAGTTCATGGAAAAGAATTGCAATTATAACTCATGCAGGCGGTTCTGCAGTTATGTTAACCGATGCTTTATGCAGCAGAGGCATGGAAGTTCCATTTATTAATGAAAAAAAATCTAAAGAATTATTATCAAAATTAAATCCTGGTTCATCTGTTGCAAATCCTATTGATTTTTTAGCAACTGGTACCGCTGAACAATTAGGATTGATTATTGATTTTTGTGAAAGTCTTGAAGAGATCGACGCGATTATTGTAGTTTTTGGAAGCCCAGGCTTATTTAATGTTAAAGATGTTTATCAAGTCTTAAATAATAAGATGCAACATTGTAAGAAAACTATTTTCCCTGTTCTTCCTTCATTAATTAATGCAAAAAATGAAATTAAAGGATTTTTAACGAATGGGCATGTCAATTTCTCTGATGAACTTGTTTTGGGTAGAGCTCTGCCGCATGTATATAATTGTCCAAAGCCCACCTTCGGAATGACGCATCTTATGGACATGGAAACTGCTACTATTAGAGGAATAATAAACCAAGCTTCAAATGGGTATTTATCTGCAGAACAGTGCCGTGAGTTATTGTTAGCTTCTGGTATTAATATGGTTCAAGAATATAACTGTGATTCAATTGAAAACCTTACTTCTATTTTACCCAATATTAAATTCCCAGTAGTAATGAAAGTTATGGGGCCAATTCATAAAACCGAAGTGAATGGAGTTACATTAAATATAAATACAACTGAAATTTTAATATGCGAATTTGACCGGATGATGAAAATTGAGGGCGCAGTAGGAGTAATCATACAACCTATGATTGAAGGGATTGAATTGTATTGTGGGGCAGCAAAACAAGGGAATTTTGGGCATTTAATTTTAGCTGGCTTAGGTGGCATTTTTGTGGAAGTTTTACATGATATTTCTTATGGAATTGCGCCATTAAATACGTCAGAAACCTTAAAAATGATACGCTCATTAAAAGGGTATAAAATAATTGAGGGTTACAGAAATGGAAATGGTGTTAATGAAGAATTTTATGCTGATGCTATTATGCGAATAGCTTCTTTAGTTAACATCGCACCAGAAATTGCAGAACTTGATATTAATCCTTTTAAGGCTAATATGGAACAAATTGTAGCCGTAGATGCTCGGATAAGAATTGAAAAATAAGAGAATGAGACCACGAACTATTTTTATATTATTAAGTGCAATTTTTATAGGTTACTCCTTTAGTATATACATTCAACCTTATTCCGCTAAAGAAGATAAAAGGTTTAATAAAAAAATGTCATCTGAAGGCCATCTTGTATGGCAGTCATACAATTGCCAAACATGCCATCAATTATACAACTTAGGTGGATACCTTGGTCCTGATTTAACTAATATCATTTCTAATCCTGATAAGGGTGAGAAAACAGTTAGAGCTCTAGTTAAATCAGGAACTAAGCAAATGCCAGCATTTAATTTAACTGAACATGAAATGAATGCGCTCATTGAATTTTTGAAATCTACTGATGCAAGTGGAAAAGCTGATCTAAGAAATTTTAGTATAGATAATTTTGGAATGATAAGGAAAAATGAAACTAAGTAAATTTAATATCGGAAATCTTTTTTTAATAACTTCATTATGTATGTTAGTCTTAGGACTATTTTTTGGCATTTTAGCAGCTACAATCTATATTTTTCCTGATTTCTTGAAACATCAACTAGGGTTTGTTTCATTGAGGCCATTACATGTTACATCAGCTATTTTCTGGATTATTTTAGGTGCTACTGGTTGTATTTATAATGGATTAAAGCAACATATAAAAGAAGCTACAACATACAAAATCGCTTTTATTCAATGGGTATTATGGATTGTTGCCATAATAGGTATTGTGATTTCATATTTTAATAAAGATTTTGGTGGTAGAGAATATTGGGAATTTAATCCTATTTGGGCTTTACCAATAGCAATTGCATGGATGTTATTTCTAGTAAATTTTTATTCGCTAGTAAAAAAAATAAAAAACTGGCCTGTTTATATATGGATGTGGCTCACTGGTGTTTTGTTTTTCCTATTTACTTTTTCGGAAAATTATTTATGGTTATTTCCATATTTCAGAGAACATTTTATCACTGACATGACAATTCAATGGAAAGTAAATGGTTCATTAGTTGGTTCCTGGAATCAGATTTTATATGGCACGCGTTTTTTTAATGGATAAAATATCCAATAGTAAAAATACAGGAGCCAATAAGTTTGCTTTTGCTATGTATTTTCTAGGACTATTCAATCTTATGTTTAATTGGGGGCACCATATTTACACTCTCCTACAGAAAACTATATTAGATATATAGGATATATAGTTAGTATGACGGAGTGGGTATTTTTTATTAAAATCATTTATGATTGGCGAGCTAGTATTAATACCATTCAGAAAAATTATTACTATTTCCCTTATCGATTTATTATGGCTGCAGACATATGGGTTTTTCTTAATATGGGTCAGGCCATACTGATGTCAATACCAGCGATAAATATTTACACTCACGGAACACATGTAACCGTAGCGCATGCAATGGGAACTACAATAGGAATAAACACTATGATATTATTAGCAGCATGCTTCGAGTTTTTTAATAAAAAAGAGCAATCTAGAAATTTAAATTATCTATTCTGGTTATTACAAATCAGCTTGTTAGTATTTTGGTTATCACTTAATGGCGCTGGAATACAAAAAGGAATTTGGCAATTAAGCAGTCATCAAGAAAGTTATTCTAAAATGATGGAATCGATAAAACCATATTTTATTGCATTTGCTTTTGCAGGTCTAGGTCTACTCTTAACTTTAAGTTCATTCGCTTTTATTTTAATTAATACTGCTAGAAAAAACAAACTCAAATGATGTAAAAACCATTTATATTTTTATAATGAAAAATAATGTAAACTTAGAAGATTTAGAAACAGCATACAGTTATAAATCAAACAGACAATTAAAATTCACTTATTTTATTTTTAATATTTTACAAAATCAAAAATTAGTAAAATTATTGATAGCTTTTACTAACGGTATTTTAAAATATAATTTGCCATTTAAAATATTTATTAAAAAAACAGTTTTTAATGTGTTTTGTGCCGGGGAAGACATAAATGATGCCTTCTTGAAAATAAAATATTTAGAAAAATTTAAAGTAAAATCTGTTTTGGATTATGTTTCTGAGGGCGAAAATAATAGTGAATCATTTGATAATAATACTAATATAATTGTTTCCAATATTATTAGATTAGGTAAGGAATGTCCAGGTAATTATGTGAGTGTGAAAATTACTGGATTAGAAAACCCTAAGTTTTTAACTTATTGTAATGGGATGAAATTAGTTAATGATTTAATTATATTGCCAAGATTTGATAGATTAATAAACCGAATCGATTTAATATGTAAAACGGCACATGCATCAAAAGTTATCGTTTTTATTGATGCTGAGGACAGATGTATGCAAGATCTTTTTGATGAGATTACAGAAACTATGATGGAAAAATACAATACAGAGTATGCAGTTGTATTTAATACACTTCAAATGTACCTAAAAGATAGACTAGAATATCTTAATAGTTTAATTGAAAATGCTAACAAACAAAATTATATTCCAGGTATAAAATTAGTAAGAGGTGCTTATGTAGAAAAGGAAAGAGAAAAAGCTATAAAAGATGGCATAGTATCTCCGGTATTTGACACTAAAAAGGAAACAGATGATTCTTTTAATCAAGCTGTTGAAATATGTTTGCGAGAATTTAAAAAAGTAGATTCTTGTATTGCTACTCATAATAGTGATAGCACAATACATGCTATTAATTGCATACATAAGTATCATATTACTAATCACTATTCAAAAGTAAGATTTTCACAATTATACGGAATGAGTGATAACCTGACGTTTAATCTAAGTATAAATGGTTATAATTCCTCAAAATATTTGCCTTATGGTGAGGTGAGAAAAGCAATACCATATTTAATTAGAAGATCAGAAGAGAATTCGTCAATTGATGGGCAAATAATTGACGAAGTTAAGCGATTAAAAAAAGAAATAGATAGAAGAGCCAAATTTTAAATCATTCAACATGAGTTTTGTATACTATATTTTACTAGGATTATTATGGATTATAACATGTATAGGTTTAGGGATATATATAAATGCTATAGGTTTTAAAGGAAAAAATCACCATGTTGTTGGATTAACATCAATTTTTATTTCCTACATAATTGGAATATTTATGCTTTTAGCAATTATCGTACTTTCTTAATCATGATTATTTTGATGTCCAAGTAGTTTTATTTCCAAATCCTAGCGTATTATCTGTGAATTTTAAATAATTTAATTTCACGGCCCATATATAACCCATTACAGCAATGCTCATAGGGTATTTCTTTAGATATTTTGTATTTAGTTGCAACTTATCAATTTCTTCATTCTCAATAATTTTTCCTGTGAATTGCATTCCTTTTAATTTTAATGTGTCAATCACATTTGGCAAAATAGTTCCAGAAATGCATGCTGTTGGTTTTGTGAGTTGTTGATGAGTAGTTCCTATTGACGATTTAAATATTAGAATGTGATGTTCTTCATCAAATGTGTAAAAACAATTAATGCAGTATGGATGGTTTTCAAGGTCAATAAAGCAGATGGTAGAAATTTTATTTTCTTGTAAAAAATCTACTATTTTTTTTGGAATACTATTCATAATGTTATTTATTTAATCGGTTGTTTTTTCTTTTTTTTTGAAGTATTGGATATTTCTTTTTTTTAATTTATGAATTGGGCTTTATTGCTTTTACAATTGTTGGTTTTATATTATTATAAAGAGTTACAAAAGCAAAGTAAGCTTCATTTGCTAAATATTTTCTTTGCTCGAGCTTGTAGAAATATTTTCATTTAAGAATTAAATTAGTCGGTCATTTTTTATTTAATGGTAAGATATTATCAACTTTTGAAGGTTTTTTAATTTCACGCTGCCTGTTGATGTTGTAACATAAATATGTTCGGCATTATTTTGAGCAGAAATTGCGGATGCTATATCCATCCACTTAACCAACACTTCTCCCTGTAAAATTACCATGGGGATAGTATCATTCTGGTATATAATTTCGGTCATACATGTTTCTGACTTTTCGGAGATTATTATTCATAGGTTTTATTTTATTTAGTTATATACTTTGGCATCAATGCCATTTTCTAAAACCATATTGCAGATAGAATTTAATTTGTCGATAGGTATTTTTTTTAAATCTTTAGCTGGAGTATCCCTGTCAATTGTGTAGATCATAACAGATTTCGGTTTTATTTTTTTTAATGCATTGATCCAGGCAGATAGTTCTTCAGGTGTTGTATTGTCAATGTATTCTCCATCATGATGGCCCTTTAGGAAGATGGTTTGAATAATTACCTCTCCTTTTAATTCGGTTAATTTTTGAATATACCAGTCGATGTTTTTGGAAGACATGGGTTTATCAACCTTTATTAACATGTCGGTTGTTCCTGCATCTAGTTTCATAACCTTTGCATCTACTTTTTGCAAACTTTCTCGTATAGATTGAACACCTAGTAGTGTAGAGTTTGATAGAACAGTTATTTTTATTCCGGGCAATAATTTATTTCTCAACCGAACGACTTCATCAATTATTTCCGAAAAATCAGGATGCATTGTTGGTTCGCCATTGCCAGCAAAAGTAATACTATCAATATGAATTTTGTTTTCTGCTAGTTCTTCAAATCTTTGTTCTATCGTTGTTATAATTTTGTTTGCATCAAAATATTCTACTTTAAAGGATTTTAAATCCGTCCAACCGCATTCACAATATATACAATTAAAATTGCATACTTTATTCTTAAGCGGCAATAAATTTATTCCTAATGAAACGCCAAAACGTCTACTTACTATTGGTCCAAATACGATATTATTATATAATACTGACATACTTGTAATGTTAATTAATTTCATGTTCTTTCAATATGAGTTAAATCATATTGTTGTTTTTTTGTTTGATTTGTATTTACAAATATTTGTTTATAACTATTCGGATATATTTGTCCGATATATTTCTTTTAATTATATTTTTGCTTAAAAGTTAATTTATTATGATTTTTTCGAAAGCTTGTGAATATGGTATAAAAGCAGCTATTTATGTTGCGGAACAATCTATTAATGGAAATAGAGCAAGTTTAAAAGGCATTTCTAAAGAGATTGATTCTCCCATAGCATTTACAGCAAAAATATTGCAAACACTTGTAAAAAATAATATTATTAATTCAGTAAAGGGTTCAACAGGTGGATTTGAAGCTGATTTAAAAAAGATTAAAAAAATAAAATTAATTGAAATTGTGGTTGCGATTGATGGTTCGTTGCCCGAAGGTAAATGTGTTTTGGGATTAAGTAAATGTTCTGAGGTAAGTCCTTGTCCGGTTCATAATAAATATAAACATATTAAAAGGGATATATTAGAAATGCTAGAAAAAACAACTCTAGATGGAATGTCTAATAGTGTAATAGAAGGATTAAGTTGTTTGAAAAACTAAATAAACTTACAGAAGTTATTGACTGTTAAGTTTTAACTATCGAACTACTCAATCAAATTTAATTTTTGAATTTAAAAACCTAAATAATTAGGGTGGAATTATATTGTCTGAAAATAAATAAAAAGTTACTCTAAAATAAGTATAATGGAAAAATATGTGATTAAAAGAAACGGCGAGTATAAGCCATTAGATCTTTTTAAAATTAAGGATGCAATTTTAAAAGGATTTCAAAGTGTAAATGAAAAATTTGAAGAAATAATTTTTGATGAAGTTATTCTTGAACTTAACTCTAAAGATACATGGAGTGTTGAAGAGATTCAGGATATTATTGAAAAGAGTTTGTTTGCTAGAAAGTATTTTAATGTAATGAGATCGTTTATGTTATATCGACATACACGAAAATTACAAAGAGAATTAACCAATAGTATTGATAGTAATACAACATATATTAATAGCACACAAACTATTGAAGAATATATAGGCCAAACAGATTGGCGAATTAATGCTAATGCAAATACGGCTTATTCAAATGCTGGTTTAGTAAATAATGTTGCTGGTAAAATTATTGCTAACTATTGGTTAGATAAAGTATACTCTCCTGAAGAAGGTGCAACACATCGAAACGGAGACATTCATATTCATGATTTAGATTGTTTAACTGGCTATTGTGCGGGATGGAGCTTAAGAGCATTACTAAACGATGGATTTAATGGAATTAGAGGAAGAGTAGAAAGCAAGGCTCCTTCGCATTTTAGAGAGGCATTAGGGCAAATGGCTAATTTCTTGGGAATACTTCAAAGTGAATGGGCAGGTGCGCAAGCCTTTAGTTCTTTTGATACTTATTTAGCGCCTTATGTATTTAAAGATAAATTATCTTTTGAAGAAGTATTAAAAGCTGTGCGCAGTTTTATCTATAATTTAAATGTGCCAGCACGTTGGGGACAATCGCCTTTTACCAATATTACTTTAGATTGGGTAGTTCCCTCTGATTTAAAAGAACAGATTCCTACAAGAAATGATAATCATCTTTTTAAAACAGTAAATGATCAGACACTTATTAAACTTGCAAATGCAAGAGGAGTTGATAATCTAATAGATATGAGATATGAGCATTTTCAAACGGAGATGAACATGATAAATAAGGCTTACTATACTGTAATGACAGAAGGAGATTCTCAAGGTCAACCATTCACTTTCCCAATTCCTACTGTAAATATTACTGAAGATTTTGATTGGTATGGGGAAAATACCGACTTATTATTTGAAAACACTGCTAAAATTGGATCTTCCTATTTTCAAAATTTTATAGGTAGTCAATATATTTTAGATGATGAAGGAAATAAGATTGAAAACGATAAGGCTTATAAGCCAAATGCCGTTAGAAGCATGTGCTGCCGATTACAACTCGATTTAAGAGAACTATTAAAAAGAGGTAATGGATTGTTTGGAAGTGCTGAAATGACAGGAAGTATTGGTGTTGTTACAATTAACATGGCTCGTTTAGGTTATTTATATAAAGGAAATATAAATGCTTTATATGAGCGCTTAGATTTTCTGCTTGAAATTTCAAAATCTACACTAGAAAAGAAACGTGTTTTTATTCAAGATATGTATGATAGAGGATTATATCCATATACAAAAAGATACTTAAGTCATTTTAGAAATCATTTTTCTACAATAGGAGTAAATGGAATCAATGAAATGATATTAAACTTTACTGAAGAAAAAGATAATATTACAACAGATACTGGGATTGAATTTGCTGGTCAAATATTAGAATATATTCGTGAAAAAATGAAGCTTTATCAGGAAGAAACAGGAAACTTATATAACTTAGAAGCAACTCCTGCAGAAGGTACAACGTATCGTTTTGCAAAAGAAGATAAGAAAAGATTTCCAAATATTATTCAATCTGGCATCGATGATAATATTTACTACACAAATAGTTCCCAAATTCCTGTGAACCACACAGACGATCCATTTGAAGCATTACTATTACAAGACGAATTGCAGTGCAAATATACTGGAGGAACAGTTTTGCATTTATATATGAGAGAAAAATTAAGCTCAGCTGAGGCTTGCAGAAATTTAGTAAAAAAGGTTCTTTCAAATTTTAGATTACCTTATATTACTATAACGCCAGTATTTAGTATTTGTCCCACTCATGGATATTTATCGGGTGAGCATGAATACTGTCCACAATGCGACGAAATTTTATTAGAAAAATTAACCCTTAATCATACGACACATGAACACTCACAACAACAATCAGTTATTGCAAAGTCATAATTTGCAACGCACAAAATGCCTAGTTTATACCCGAGTAATGGGATATCACAGACCCGTAGAAAGTTTTAATATTGGAAAAAAAGGTGAACATAAGCAACGATTACAATTTAATGAGAGGAGATGTAGCTAAGCCAATTTACAGCATCACTCCATTTACTTTATTGGATTACCCTCATAAAACAGCCTGCATTTTATGGTTTGCAGGCTGTAATATGAGATGTTTATATTGTTATAATCCAGATATAGTTTTAGGTAAAGGAAAATTATCATTTCAAGAAGCTTTAAATTTTTTAAAAACAAGAATAAATTTATTGGATGGTGTAGTTTTAAGTGGAGGTGAATGTACCCTTCATAAAAATTGTATTAAACTTGTTATTGAAATAAAAAAAATGGGGTTATTAGTTAAAATTGATACAAATGGAACAGCTCCCAAAATATTAGAAACTTTAATAAATGAAAAATTAATAGACTATGTCGCACTTGATTTTAAGGCGCCAACAGATAAGTTCGAATCAATAACAAACTCTAAGTTATATTCTAAATTTATCTGTAGTCTTAAATTATTAATTAACAGTAATATTCCGTTTGAAGTAAGAACAACGCTTCACTCATCTCTTTTGGTTCAAAATGACATTCAAAAAATGATAAATGTTTTAGAAAAGTTTGATTATAAAGGATCTTATTACCTTCAAAAATTTATGAACGATACAGAAACATTAGCAGGAATAGAAAACTCAATACATAATACAATTAATGTTTCTTCTCTTAACACAAAATTATCTGTTGTTTTAAGAAATTAGTTGAACTTTTTAAAGGATATAATAAAGTTTTATTTATGATTATAATCACATTTATAAAACAGTTCATACATTACATTTGTATCCTCATCTAAAGTAATAGTGAAACAATTAGTAGCAATAGCATTGATCTTTGGCATTCTAACTCAGTCTATTGGAAAATTAGTATTAATCTCAAACTACCTTTTAAATAAAGAGTTAATTACCTTGAATTTTTGCGAAAATAAAAGCAAGCCAAAATTAAAATGTAATGGAAAATGTCATTTAAAAAAGCAATTGAAAGAGCAAGAAAAACAAGAAGCTCCAGCAAAAAGTTTGTCAAAAAATCTAGATGAAGCCCAATTTTGTTCTGAATACGACAATACTGTTTTACCACGATTCATTTATATATCAAACCTTGCTAATTGGACATATTTAAATGGAGAAACTAATAACACATCTCGTTCGGTTTTTCATCCACCTACAGTTTAGACTATATTTATTTAGGTAATAATCTTTTTTTTCTTAAAGGTGATTATCAAGTTTTTCAACAATTCATTTATTATTCAACTAATACAATTACTCTTTAACAGTGTTATCGATGGATTGTGTATAATTTAAAAACTCTATTATGAAATCAATATTTAAGATGCTAGCATTAGCTGGCGTAATCGCATTTACTTTTTCTTGTAAAAAAAACAACACAGCACCTGACGAAGAAACAAATCCTACATCAAATCCCACTTCTAATTTAATTCAGATTGGAGAAACATATATTATTGGAGCAAATGCTAAAGCCATTATTTATTCGGCTAAACCATTTGAAACAGGATATAATGTTGTTTATGTTGCGTTATTTGATTCTACCGATGGAAGCAGATTGTCAGCCGGACACTTTAATATTAATCCGATGATGGATATGGGAATGATGCAACATAGTTGTCCAGTAGAAAATACAGCAGATACTACTACTACTGATAATTATTTTAAAACTGCTGTAGTTTTTTCCATGCCTGGAACCGCATCTGAATGGTCACTTAATTTGAATTTCCATAATCATAAAAATGGTTTAGAGGGAAGTGGAACTTTAGGTGTAAATGTTATTTCAAGTTCTCCAGCTAGATTTAAGAGCACTGTATTGAGTCTTGATAGTAATTCATCCGTACTTATATCATTAGTAGGTCTTTTAAATCCTCAAGTAGGGATTAATGATTTTGAAATTACTCTTCATAAGAAGGCGAGCATGATGTCTTTTCCTGCAATTGATAATTATTCTGTTGAAATTATTCCAGAAATGCCAAGTATGGGACACGGTTCTCCTAACAATGTAAAGCCTATATTAACATCAAATGGTCACTATGTGGGTAAAGTTAATTTTACAATGACAGGCTTATGGAGAATTAACTTAAAATTATATAAAAATGGAACACTTATTAGTAGTGATCAGTATTTTGAAACAACACTACAGTAATGTTTCGATTTAAGATCATATTATTAATGATTCTTTTTCAGCAGAGTTTATTAGGGCAAATAATTCCTAGTGACTCTGCTGTTAAATCAGTTCAATTGGAAGAGGTATGTGTTTCTGAAAATTATGACAATGATAATCATGCTTTTGACTTTTATAAAAATAGTAAATTAGCAAGTACTGAAGATATTCTAAGTAGAATGCAAGGTGTTAATTTAATTAAAAGAGGAGCTTATGGATTAGAACCAACTTTACGAAATTTTAGTACTGGACAATCTAATGTAACTATAGATGGAATGCGCATTTATGGTGCATGTACAGATAAAATGGATCCCGTATCTATCTATATTGAACCAGCAAATTTACAATCTATTCAAGTAGCCCATGGTGCTTCTGGCGCATTAGATGGAAGTACAATTGGAGGTCAGATTGGAATGAAACTAAAAGAGCCGACATTCACTTGTCATTCAAAATTAAACGGACAGTTTTCTCAATCCTATTTAACTGTAAATAATGGTTATAATTCATCGCTAACATTACAGCAATCTTATAAAAAAGTGGCTTATCGTGTCAGCGGAACTTTCAGAAAAGCTGATAATTATAGGGCAGGTTCAAATACTTTAATTCAACACTCAGAATATCAAAAATTAAACACTTCTGCAGCTATTTCATTTAAAATAACTCAATCTCAAATTTTAAAGTTAGATTATATTGGAGATTGGGGAAAAAACATTGGATATCCTGCATTACCAATGGATGTGGGGACTGCATCCGCACAAATATTTTCTCTAGCTCATCAACTTGAACTGAGAAAGGGTTATTTTGCAAAAAATAATCTTAAAATTTATTACAATGATATTATTCACCAAATGGATGATACACGGAGAATTGATGCGCCCATGCATATGGACATGCCTGGCTGGAGCAAAACATTTGGAGCATTTAATGAATTGTTTGGTAAAAATAACTTTAAACTTCGGGTAGATTATCATCATGTTTATACTAGAGCTGATATGACTATGTATCCCTCTGGAGAAGCTATTATGTATATGCAAACGTTACCCGAAAATTATTTAAATGACATTGGAATAGCGATCAATCAATCATTTAATTTTAAATTTAAACAACAACTCAATATTAATGGTAGAATAGATTATTACAATCAATATGCATCTAAGGGAATCGGCTCAAAACAGTGGAAAGTGTATAATACAGATGTAACTGAAACTAAAACTGATTTTCTGAAAAATTTTAATCTTGTTTATAATAAAAGGGTTAAAGAAACAATTACAGCGCAATTTAGCGTTGGGTACGGAGAGAGAATACCTACCAGTAATGAGAGATACGGGTATTACTTATTTAATAGACAAGATCAGTTTGATTATATTGGAAACATCCACCTTAATCCAGAACAATCTTACCAGATGGAATTGTTATTTAAGCAACAGTTTAAAAAAGTTGAGTATTCTGTGAATTTTTTCTATCATCATATTCAAAATTATATTTATTCATACCAATTAGTAGGATTTAGTCAGATGACGATTGGTGCGTATGGATTAAAAACCTATAAAAATATTGATTATGCAACTAGTCAGGGATTTGAAGCAAATTTAAAAGCAAAGATTACAAGTCAGATGTCATATATAGCTACTGCGAAATATATTTATGCGCAAACTAATGAAGGAACGCCTTTGCCTCTGATCTCTCCTTTTAAATTACAGCATGCTTTACGCTATAATTATAAACTTTTTCAGTTTCAATTTGAACATGATTATGCAGCGACTCAAAGTCGAATTAATAGCGATTATGGAGATAAAATAACGCCATATTTTAATCTATTTAATTTCAGAGCATCACGAAATGTGAGAATTAAATCTACCGTTCTGCAACTTACAGTAGCTTGTGAAAACATTTTCGATGCTAACTATAGAGAACATCTTGATATTGGAGGTGTACCAAGATTCGGACGAAATTTTCTAATGAATTTAAGTTTTATCTTTTAAGAGAATTTCATTAAATATTAATTGTATTATATTTCTAATGATTTTTCTTTGGAGAGCCCATTAATATAGTGCCTGAGAAGAAAATAATAAAGATACTCCAAAAGAGTTTCGTTTACATATTTCACGACTATATAGCTAAAAGCTGCCACTCCCTGAACACCTAAAACTAATTCATTTAAAAGTATCCCGATAATAAATACGCTAAATGCTATAGTGGTTAGTGTATTAACTAATATTAATTTAAAAGTATATAGAAATGATAGAATGAATACAGAAATTACCGCTAATAAAACTAAGTGTAAATAAGCAATAACTATCGGTCTAAATCCAAATGCAAGATCGCTTACTGCCGGAATAGTTGAGCCTAATTGTAATAATAGTTTTATTGTAAATGCAATGCCAACAAATAAAAATAGATAAGTCTGAAATTTATTTAATGTGTGCCTCCCAACTCAAGAGCTATTTTAATGGCTTTGACAATCTTTATCCATGCAAATACTTGTATAAAAGCAGCAATTACAACAATGATATATAGCCAAATAGGTAATTTTGCCCATAATGTTGATAGAAAATAGGCAGGAACAAACGACATATAAAATAATTTAAAAAACTCTTTGTCGTATTTGAACTGAGGAAATATTGTATTGCATTCGCTAAAAAATATACCAAGACATGAGAATATAAAAAAACCGTTGTATTGAAAATGAAGGTAAAAATAAACAGAGGCTAAGTACCAGTGCTCATTAAAATTCCTGGAAGCCATCATGTATGCTAAGTAAAATGTGCCAATTGATGAAAAAATATTAAAAAATAGTGCTGCTTTAAACCATGGTTTGGAGGGATTTGAATCATCAATGTTTTCTAAGTCCTTAAAATAAAAAAATGCAAAAAAGCAGGCTATAACAATTGTAATTGTAGAGAGAATAATGGATAAAGTACTGTAGCCATTATAAGAAAATGAGAATAACATACCATATGAACATATCAAATTTGCAATGATAATTCGTTTGTAATTTTTAGTATCTGTAAGTGGAAGTTTTTTTAAAACAAAGTGAATCATTAACACATATAGAGCATGTGTAATCCAACCAGCAAATGCAAAATGAGAATGGGCATGTTGTATGTTTTTGACTGAAGTATGGAAAATCAAAGCCGATTTTATACCTCATTAAAACACCAAGGCTAGCTACAATCAATAAATTAATTAGCGATATTTTTAACCAGAATTTAATATTAAAAGACATAATCAATATATTAGTTTGCGTTCAATTATCTGAACTATTTTTTTAGTTTTCATTTTTGTTAAAGTCCTAATAACCGTTTCTACTCTTAATCCAGTATAATTAGCAATCTCTTGGCGAGTATAAGGGATTTCAACCTTCTCACTTTCTCGATTGTTTTTCTTTTTAAAATCATTCAGAAACCCTATTATTCTTGACTCAGGCGTATTGTTTATAATTTCTCTGGCGGTTGTAGCTTTACTATATATTCGCTTAGCAAAAAGAATAATCATTTGTTTTTGATATACAGGATATTCATCTAAAATTTCTAAAAATTTCTCTTTTGATAATTTCAAAATAATTGTGTCTTGACAAGCTACAGCAGAAGAAGGGTAATTTTCATCAATGAACATGGGAGGTTCGCCAAAACTATGTCCAGTTTTAAATTCCGACTGAGTAAATTCTTTCCCATCTAAATTTGTATTAAACATTTTAACAGTTCCTTCCATTATTTGATAATAAAATCTAGGTTGGTCGCCTTCATGGAATATAAAATCGCCTTTTTTGAATTTTTTAGCGACAGCACCCCATGTTATTAATATATCAGCATCAATTTGCATAAACAGATCTTTTATTTCCCTAAAATTAATAAAAATGAAGAAATGGCGTTACGAATTTACTTTTATCAATTTGTTAATTTTATGATTATAATCATTAAAATAGGAAACAATACAACAAGTAAAAATGATATTTATTTCTTATAGATTAGATTTATTAGCTTTGCAAGACTTGGGATTAAAACAACGAAAGGAAATAATTGATTTTTTATAAATGTAGAACCGACAGTTGGCGTTTTTTTTATAAAAAATTTACAAACTTAAATTACTGAAGGTCAATTTATCTAAGAGATACACTAAAAAAATAATGCACTTTTTTTAGATAAAACTTTTAACTGTTTTTTGAGTTTATTATTCAAAGCCTTCGAAAAAAAAGTCTTTAACACTGATTTCTAAGGCCTTTAAAATTTTAACTAAGGTATTGACTGTTTACGAGGCTATTTATTACACAGGTTCCGATTTAACACTAGCCCCCAATCCTATCATTATTGAGAAAAACAGCTACTCTCTTCAGCAGCGAATGTTATTGGAGGAGTAAATGACTTTAAAACCTTTAAATACGGATTTTCAACAATACTCCTTATCAAGATCCTCTGCATTTCACTCATTTTTCATCCGATTTAACAAATTGAAAAAATTGAAAAAATTATTTTGATTATCAGTCTATTATAGAATTTCACTAAAAAAAATGAATAAAATGTTTTTAGTGAAACCTTCTCCTTCCCTAATTGATGGGGGTTTTGAGGCTTTGGCACTGATAAATAGATTAATTTTACAGTGTAAATCTTTGTACATCTACTCCGTATTAATTATAAATCTTAAAAAAAAATGTTCGAACGTCACAGAATCTGTAAGAATCCAGATTGCATGGAATCCTTTGAAGCAATAAGTCCGTTGGCGGATTGTTGTCATAAACATGGCAAAGACACCTGTAAGAACCGAAAGAATTATTTAAGAAAATTAGCCATTAAGGCACTTGGAAAAAACGCATCATCAAAAGCATTGTGGTCCTATATGGTTCTGAAATGCCTACTAGATAAAAGAGAAATAAGGCCAAAACCAGAATTGCTTACCAAAATGGGACTTGATTTTAAATCTTTTGGACAACCAATACCATACAAAAAAGATGATACAAAATCGGTCTTGCCAATTGGAAATTTAGGACTACTTAAAATCGATGATGATAATTTAACAATTGTAAAAACAAACTTGTAAATGGAAAACTTACCCCCAAATTTAGAACCTACACTAGTAGATATTTCAACCATAGAAGAGCTAAACCCATTAAATGATTCCACAGATCTATTGGAGGAAATCCGCAAACAAAAATTTAAAGAAGAAAGAGTGAAGATTCTAAAACGCGCAAACGTTTTTACCGAAGACGATCGAGTGAAATTTAAAGATCCAACTCCCAAAACGGAAAGCGGCGAACTCCAAAAAACAGATGTAAAATCAAAAACAATTACCGCTATAGTGATTATAATAATTATGATTATTGTAGCCATTGTGGTTGCAAAAAAACATAGGCGCTTTAGAAAGGAAGACGTTGAAATTTTAGCTGATCCAAATGCGCCCTATTCATTCTTTAGAAATATACGAAGTACAGATATCGGATGTAATGCATTAATAGCAGCTGAAATTTTCATGTATTTAATTGCCCTTTTAGGCTTCTCTTATTTAATAAAAAATATTACTCGCCAAACCAATGAAACTTTTAATTGAGTACTTTTCTGTGTTTTTGCTTGATGGAGCGTGGTCTTTTAACGACCTCAATACAAATTTCAATACTCGAAATCAACTTTTTAAATCGAATTTCAACAAGGTTAAACACAATTAAGCGGTATTCAACGGCATTCAACAAACTTCACCGCATTTCATCGGTTTTCACATTTAACCGATACAAAAATGACGAATTCGAAAATCGAGGCCAATAATGTTTTTTTTAATTCATGTGCTCTAAAAATCAAATAGTGTTTCAATAGGTACCTTTAGTGCATTTGATAGCTCATGAAGATAGAATGCTGTTGGGTTTATTGCCCCCGCCTCTAATCTATTGATGTTCTGTTTAGGCTTGTTACACAATCTAGCGAGATCCACTTGGGATAGTTTTCGCTCTTCTCGAAGCTTAGAAATACGCTTACCTAGTTTTTTAGTAAATGTTGTTTTCTCCATTTGATTCCAAAGTTATCAAAAAAAAGCAAAAAAATTAAGTAACCACATACGGTTACTTTTGGTAAAAGTAATTACATTTACAAAAACTAAATCAAATGAAAATAGAACACTCTTCTCTACTTACATCAAATAGATTTTTTACAACAATATCTCCGAAGAATAGGTTCGAAGAAAATCTAAGATTAACTCTGTCTTTAAGAGGTAACAATATCATCGAAAATTTTGATTGGGCGTTTGTGGATCTTCACTTTCAATTGATGGACAACAAAAAGGAAACTAAAAGAATTTTTCTTAATCGCGATGACTTTCGTGAAACAGCATTTTCTATAAAAATAAATACTGGAGATTTATTGAGCAAAATTCGCATTGGACTGTATTTTAAGAAAGAGGTTTCCTCAAATCAATTCTAGATAAAATTCTTGTAGCCGATAATGATGACCCTAAAATATCAAATTTGATATTCTTACCCACATTGAGAGAAACAATCCAAAATAGAGAACCCATTGAATTTATAGAAAATTACGGGTCATGAGCATCGACAATTTTCAAGATATTCTAGATACAGAGTTACCTGCTCTGCACGCCTTGATGGACAAGGCTTCTGAAAGAGTATTTTACTATTGGGCTTTAGCTGATAAAATTATTAAAATAACGGCTACCTCCCAATTGCCATTAAGCTATCTTGATAGTGCGGCTGAATCATACTTCAATGAGTATCATGACGGTAAATTCCGTCTAGGATTTAACCTTGAAAACATCTTAGTATGAAAAATAATAAGGAAGAAATAGATTACATGATGCTTTTTTAGTGGCATGCATCAGGAATTTTAATAAACAAAATTAGAATCAAGCCACAGCTTAAGAACTATTATGTTGATTATGAAAACTGGAAAATTAATACTGACGGAACGGGTTCTACAAACATTTGGATAGAGCCGAAAAAGAATCTGATCTACAAACCAGCGTTCAAGTCTCCGTTTCCTGAAATAGATATAAAAGGGTTATTGATAACCGTAAAAACAAAAATGGCAGCCGGCACAAAAAATAACAAAACTGTTAGTTTTGAAATAGCTGGAACTTTTAATCCTCGCATTTGGAGAGGTAGAAATGCCTTAGTATTTCAACCCATTGGAGAAACAGTAATTACAGGTCATAACAGAGTAGTGCTAGAGCACGACCAAATGTTTTCAACATACTTTTTAAAATATATAAGCCAAAACTATGCTGATTTCATTGTAAAATCTGTGAAATTTTTCAGTTAAGGTTCAGTAAGTTATTTCATTTTACTAAAAAAAATATGTCAATTTTTTGGAGTTCAAAACCTAACATTAGTGTTATGTAATACCCGTAAATACTGAGTCTTGTGAATATCTGAGTTTCTTACTAAAACCTGTAAGCAGTACTTTTATTAAAAAAATAACCACATGAAAAAAGAAACTATTTTAGAATTTATTTTTCTATTTGTAATTATACTATGTTACTATAGTGATAAGTTCGCTGGCAAAAAATCAAAGAGTTGATAAGGCTGTAATTCCGAATGATGCTAAACAATCTCGACTAACATTAGATGAACTTAGGCAGTACCCAGGCTTAGAATCTATAGATGAAAAAGAAGGCTATGCTGCAATTGCATCATTAGAAAGCTATTCACGAATATTATTTGAATTATTCACCGAACATAAAAGAAACAAACATGAAAGATAATATCGATATTCTTAATCTTTTTGCCAAAGGCATCTCACTTAAGAATAAGTTGGAGATGCTTTTAAGTGCAGTAGTATACACACGCGTTTCTTCAAAGGAGCAAATGGATAACAACAAAAGCTTGGAGTGGCAAAGAACAGCTTGCGATAAATTTGCACAGGATAAGGGATACGTTGTTCGTGGATACTTTGGGGGAACATATGAAAGTGCCAAGAGTGACGAGCGAAAGGAATTTAACCGCATGCTCAAGTTTGTGAAAGCTCAAAAGGGGGAAAATAAGATTTCATACATTATAGTATATAGTTTAGATCGATTCAGTAGAACTGGAGATAGTGCCATTTTCATTTCTTCTGAATTAAAAGATAGGAGTAAACATTCTATCCACTACTCAGTATATGGATACAGATACTCACTCTGGAGCATTTCAACAAAACATTCATTTCGTATTTAATAAATATGATAATGACATTCGTAAGCAAAGAGTATTGATGGGATGACTGCTAAACTAAAAGAGGGTGAATGGTTGGGAAATTGTCGAAGGGATATTCTTACACTCCAAATTCAAAGCAACAAACTATCATTATTGATTCTAATGGTCCGCATATTAAACATGCATTCGAAATGAGAGCAGCGGGCCATTCCTATAATGAGATTAGCGACTATTTAAAAAAGCATGGGATAGAAGCTTTTAAGCAGTTTTTGAGCAAGATTTTTAAGAACCCTTTTTACATCGGCTATTTATCACATAATTTTTTAAAGGGAGAAGTCGTTAAAGGAAATCATCCACCATTAATTAGCGAGGAGCTTTTCCTACAAGTTAATCGTTTCGAGAAAGGTAGAGAGACAAATAGTAATAAAGCCGATAATAATCTTCCACTAAAGGGATTTGTAAGGGACTATGAAACCAATGAGGTTTTTACCGGATACATAGTCAAATCAAAAGGCTTATACTATTATAAGGTCAATAAAATAGGAGTAGGAGTGAACCGAAGCCAAAAAATGATGCATAAAAAATTTTGTGAGTTACTGTCTGAATTTTCTTCATCAAGTGCATATGTCGCTCCATTAAAAAGACAACTCATGTTAACCTGGGATTTATTTAATGATAATAAAGTAGGTGAGAAGATTTCTCTCGCAAAGAAGAAGAAAGATATAGAAGATAAAATTTACAGTCTTGAAAAGCGCCATGCTTTAGGCGACATTGATAGAGACATATTTACCAAGTTTACACAGAATTTAAGACGGAAGCCCGTAAAATTGAAGACGCTATTGAAGAACATGCTTACAATTTATCGAACCCGTCTGAACTTATTAATTTCGCAATGCAATTAAGTCTAAAGGCCTCGTCAACTGGGATGTCGGGGATTTTTATCAAAACAAAGATTACAAAACTAATCTTCCCTGCAGGTATTTGGTTCGATGCAAAAAATAACGAATATCGAACCACTGAAATTAATCCTATTTTTTCGCTCATTCGGCAGTTATCAAGGGATTTAGAGGGCCCAAAAAAGGGGACTTTTCACACCTCCGTTGAAAAGTCCCCTTCAGTATCCAGGAGGAGACTCGAACTCCCACGTCTTGCGACATACGCACCTCAAGCGTACTTGTATACCATTCCAACACCGGACATGAATACTTTCGACATCAGTCGAAACAAACACTAGAGTAATTTAAAACACAAAAATGATAATTATTTTTTGATTATATACTTATAATCCAATATTAAATCCAATTTGAATAATTGGGTTTGGATAAGGTGATAAAGGCGTTTGATTCACATTATAAAATATAGCTGCTACAAAACTTCCGTTATCCGAAAATTTTTGACGGTAACCGCCACCAACTAAAATATTATCTACCCATGCTCTGCTATTAGGAACTGGGGATGTGTAATCCAAGACACTTAATCTTTCGGCACCAACTTGGGCAAAGAAATTCTCAAAAACTCAATATCTACCAAAGGCCCCACCGCCATAAATGGTTGACACAAATTTTTGGCCATTATAAGTTTGGCTGAAGTAGTTGTATGTTCCTGTGACACCAAACGAGAGTTCTTTGCAACCTTACAGCCTACCAAAGGAGAAATATTAATATAAGTACTTGGCCAAACCATGCCCCCATTACCACCTACATATAGCCTTTCCTTAAAACTATTAAAGTCTTTTGGCGCAACGGGTGATTGATTGTTTATTGGTGGAGGAGGCGGAGCAGGTGTTGGATTTTCTTGAGCGTAATTTTTTAATGCAAGCATGCAAAGTACGAGTATATATAAATAGGACTTATGCATTATTTTACCTCTTCGTAATCTACATATTCACCATCATTGGGATTGAAATGAGATTTAAGATTTACGTTTTTTTCAATCTTTACCTCGCCCTCCTTTTGGTAGGATGATTTGTTATTAAAGCCTTGAGTTTGTGTTTTTGATTTCGACATACTTTTAAAGGTATCGTAAATTTTCCAAATCAACCAAATCACAATTATTGTCCAAACTATATCGCGCACAATTTCTATTTTTTTTACTATACAAAATTACGTTATTTATTTTTGCTACTGTATATGCAAAGGTGAATTAACAAAATTTGATGAATCATTATTAAACAAAAAAACCTCTCAGATTTCTGAGAGGTTTTTTAATTATCTATTTAAATTATTTTGTTTCGTTTGTCTCTACTTCTTCAGAGTTTTCTTCACCTTTAACTTGTGGTTTGAAAACTGGTTTGTCTGATTTAGGAGCATTTGGATCTACATAATCCCAGTTAATAATACGGAATACAGTACGACGATTTTTTTGGTGTAATGCTTCTTTTTCTTCTTTAGTTTTTGCTTTGTTAATTACTGCATCTTTAATCAATAATTTTCCTTCACCCCAACCTTTAGAAGTTAAACGAGCTAATGGAATTTTTTTCTCTTCGTTTAAGTAAACTACACAAGATTTAGCACGCTCTTCAGATAATTTTTGATTGGCTGTATTAGAACCACGGCTATCCGTATGAGATTGTAATTCGATTACAATAGTAGGGTTATCAATTAAAGTTTGGTATAAGAAGTTTAATGAGTCTTTTGATTCAGGACGTAAAGTTGCTTTTCCTAAGTCATATAATACTGCAGGGAAACGAATTTCAGCTTTAACAGGAGTTAATGCAAAGTCTTTTACAAAGTCTTTTGATTCGTTTTCATCAACAGTTGTTAATTTACCCATGTCCTTATTAGCTAAGAAACCTAAAGTATAGCTTTTAGAAGCTGTAGTTTTTCCTGTTGCAACAGTTACTCCGTAAGACGTATTTTCTTTTAACTTAAAGTTATATTTTCCATCAGCACCAGTATTAAATTCAAACATATCTCCGTTTGAACCTTTTAAGTGAATAGCAGCATTTTGAACTGGCTCATTATTTTCATCACTTACAACTGTTCCTGTTAAGTTAAAGTTTAATGGTGGTCAAATGAAAGAATAAATATCATCACTTCCTTTTCCGCCTTCACGGTTTGAAGTAAAGTAACCTTTGATTTTTTTACCTTCGAAAATAATACCGAAATCATCACCTGCAGAGTTCATTGGTGATTTTAAGTTTTCAGGAGCTTTAGTGAATTTACCGTCAGCAGCTTTCTCAGCTTTAAAAATATCTAAACCACCCATACCTAAGTGGTAGTTTGAAGAGAAGTATAAAGTTTTGTCATCATCAGCCATATATGGATACATCTCATCACCAGAAGTATTAATACTTGGCCCTAAGTTTACTGGTTGACCCCAAGCTTTATCTTTTTTGCTGTAAGTATTTATCCAAATATCTTTTCCACCGTAACCACCAGCAAGCTTAGATGTAAAGTATAAAACATCTCCAGCTACATTAATTGCTGGGTGAGCAAATGCTACTGAATCAACATTAAATGGTAAAGGCTCAGGCTCTGCCCAAGATGGACCTTGTTTTTTACAAACGTATAATTGACATTTTAAAACTTTTCCTTTTGCTTCTGGGCAACGAGTCATAAACATCACATCACCTTTTTTAGAAACTGAAACAGAAGCCTCATTCATTTTAGATACAATTGTTGTAGCTAAAGGTGCTGGTGTGCTCCATTTTCCGTTTTTATCTAATTTGGCTTCGTATAAATCAGAGTGGTTTTGACCATTTGTAATGTCAATTGATCCTGTTGCACCTTGACGAGTAGAAGTAAAGATTAATGAAGTGTATTTTTTATCAGCGTAAGCTGGGCTAAAATCTGACTCTTTGAGAGTTAAGCAAAGCCATGTTTTCAACTTTCAAACGAGTTTCAGGAGTGTTTTTTGCATCTTTCCATTGTTGAGCTAACTCACAAGATTTAACACCGTTTTCTCCACGAACATCAGAAGGCATTTCTTTTTTGTAGTTATTATATTCTACAATAGCTTCTGGGTATTTTTGTTGAGCTTTTAATACATCTGCTAAGTTTAAAATAGCAATTGGATCAGGATATTTTGCTTTAATAGCTTTGCTGTAATATGTTTCAGCACCTTTTAAATCATTAATTTGGTGGTAAGCATCACCAGTTCTAAATAAAATTCTTGATTTAGCATCTGCCTTCTTTACTTTAGTATAAGCTTGTTTATAAAGCTCAATAGCATTAAAGTATTGATGATTTTCGTATGCCACATCAGCATCCTTTAAATAGTTTTTCTGTGCGCTCACAGAAAATACAAACGCCATAATAGCGATAGTGGTTAGTGCTAGTTTTTAAGTTTTTCATAGGTAAATTAAACTTTATAAGTTGCTAAGATATATAATTTTTTAAAACTGCAAAAATTTTAAACATTATTTTGGCCCATTTCGTCTAAAAGAAACCCTATTTTCACAGATAATCATGTTGTTTTTTGCTCCAAAATACTATATAATAGCTAATTATTGGCAGGTTTTTGATGCAAATCAGTTGTAAATAGGAAGCTTAACGCTGTTATAATGATCATTGTCAGTTTAAATGGGCTGCGTTAAACTAGAAAATCGGTAAAGTAAAAACCCTCAATTATAAAGTATAATTGAGGTTTAAATAAGTGAATTGTTATCTCAGATATAACATTTCACGGTATTTTGGTAATGGAAGTAGCATATCAACAATGCCTTCTAATTTATCTACATTGTAACACATCGATTCAAAATAAGGCTAACTTTTCACAATACGCATGTCCTTGCTTTTAGCATTATCTAAATTATTTGCTTTTTTACGCTCTTCTGTCATTAAATCAGCTTCTGTTTTGATGATGGTTACTTTTTCAGAAATTTCTTTGATCAATTCTAACTGACTTTTTGCAACCACTTTAAATTCTGCTGGTGATAAAATCTCTTTCATTCCTCTTACAGACTCTACTAAACTTTTTGGTAGTTTAATGCTGCAGGAATAATTTGATTACTAACCATATCAGCAATGATACGAGATTCGATTTGAATTTTTCTTCGTATAAGTTTCTAAAGCAATTTCATAACGGGCTTCTTGTTCACGGTGATTTAAAATACCTTGAGATTCAAACATCGCTAAAGTTTTTTTAGAAATCATCGCTTCTAAAGCACCTGGTGTAGTTGGAATATTATTTAATCCACGTTTTTTTGCTTCAGCTTTCCACGCATCTCCGTAACCATTTCCTTCGAAACGAATTTTTTTACTTTCGATGATGTATTTTTTTAATACTTGAAAAATAGCTTCGTCTTTCTCCACTTTTTTATTCATCAAAGCATCTACATCTTTTTTGAAAGTTACTAATTGCTCAGCCATAATCGAATTCAATACCGTCATTGGTCCACCACAGTTTGCAGAAGAACCAACAGCACCGGAATTCAAATTTATTTCCAGTAAATGCAAATGGAGAAGTTCTGTTTCTGTCGGTATTATCTAATAAAATATCTGGAATACGACCGATATTCATTTTCAAAGCTGTTTTTTCTTCTGGACTCATTTTGCCAGAGTGAACAGATTTTTCTAGTTCATCTAATACTTTTGATAATTGTTCTCCTAAGAAAACAGACATGATTGCTGGTGGCGCTTCGTTAGCACCTAAGCGGTGATCATTGTTTGCAGAAGCTATAGAAGCACGTAATAAATCGCCATGTTCATAAACTGCTTTTACTGTATTAACAAAGAAAGTTAAGAACTGTAAGTTTGTTTTAGGCGTTTTACCTGGAGATAATAAATTTTTACCTGTGTTGGTAGCTAAACTCCAGTTATTATGTTTCCCACTTCCATTAACACCTGCATAAGGTTTTTCGTGCATTAATACGCGGAAGTTATGACGGATACGACCTTCTCCATTACGTCCATCAACAATAAATTATGGTCAACTGCTAAGTTTGTTTCTTCAAAAACGGGGCGCATTCAAATTGAGCGGGAGCAACTTCATTATGACGAGTACGAACTGGTATTCCTAATAAGTGAGCTTCATACTCAAAATCACGCATATAAGCGGATACTCTTTCTGGAATTGAACCCCAGTAGTGATCTTCTAATTGCTGACCTTTAGCAGGAGCATGACCAAATAAAAGTACGACCTGTTTGTTGTAAATCAGCAACGGATATTATAAAAGCTCAGGTCTACTAAAAAGTATTCTTGCTCCCAGCCTAAAGTAGCAATTACTTTAGTCACGTTTTTATCAAAGTATTGGCAAACATCAGTTGCTGCTTTATCTACAGCGTGTAATGACTTTAATAAAGGCGTTTTAAAATCTAAAGATTCGCCTGTATAAGAAATAAAGATAGTAGGAATACATAAAGTCTCGCCCCAAATAAAAGCTGGTGATGTTGGATCCCAAGCTGTGTAGCCACGAGCTTCAAATGTATTACGAATTCCTCCGTTAGGGAAAGAAGATGCATCTGGTTCTTGCTGCACTAAAGCATTTCCACTGAAACGTTCAATAGCACGACCACCTTCAATTGGTTCAAAAAAGCCATCATGTTTTTCGGCAGTAGCACCAGATAAAGGTTGAAACCAGTGTGTAAAGTGAGTTACTCCTTTGCTTTGAGCCCAAGCTTTCATACAAGCTGCTACTTGATCAGCCATTTTACGTTCAACAATCGTTCCTTGGTGCATAGAGTTTTGAATACTATTGAAAGCCTCTTCTGAAAGGAATTCACGCATGGCATCTAAGCCAAAAACATTTGATCCGTAATATTGTGAAACTTGTTGATTGTTGTTACTAAACTCAACTGGAGTTCTTTTTACAACATCTTGCATGGCTAAAATGCGTCTTGTGCTCATATTTTTTTGGTTTTATAGGGGTGTAAATTGAAAATTTGTAACTTTTCGCCAAAATTATATCAAAAAAAGGGGGGGTGCAAGTAAAAAAGTTACTTTTTTGAAAAATTTTTCAAAAAGGAGGGGTGATGACAAAATCTTTAAGAAAGCACTCTAGTTGAATCAATTTTCTATTTCAGCAACTGTTGCCTTTAGAATTCTCTCAGAAATCAAAAGTTCAAGTACTCATAATTTTATTATGATAAATTTCAGAACCTGAATATGCATTTACAATGCTAATTTGATTTTGATAATATTCATCGGAAATGAAAAATGCATGTAATAAAAGGTTTAATTATATTTTCCACCTTACTTTCTAATACTTTACTTGTAATAAAAGCATATTTATAAGGATAATTCACTTTGAATAAACTAGAAGTTGTGTCTGTTAGTCTATCACAAACTATAAACAATGTGTCTTTCTTAAGGTTAGAAATTGCTTTGTTATCGATAAAATCTTTATAAAATTTACAATCCGTCCTTAAATTCATGGAATTTTCTAACTGCTGAATATTATTTCTCAGAACTGCAAAATTATAACGTTTAATACCATCGATGTTTTTGGCTCTAGTGGAAAATAAGCATATTCTTTTAAATCAGTTATTTAATTGCGTTTTCTGTCTTAAGTCTTTGGATAGATTTTCTGATGGAATAAAAGAATCAAATAGTTCATTAATCGAATTCTCCGCTTGAAGTTAGATGCAGAATGAATTTCATAGAGGATAAATAAACCTTTCAGGCTCTATTTTCTCTGAGAAATTTTTTCTCCTTAATAAAAATAATAGTATCAAAAATTTGATTTTTTTTAATGCGCTTAAATAGTGTTTTTTTAATGACGTGTCCGAAATGATAACATGTAAAGATTGATGACGTACTTTAAGATCCGGGCTTTCTGCATTTTCGATTGTTATCTGGCCTAATACCGAGTAACACGATGCTAAAAAAAGCATTAAAACTTGTTTGGATTTGTTCATAGGTGATTACTTATATTCAATAGTAATTTCCAAAATTAATGTTATTTTTACAGCTGATGAATTTTTTATTTCCTACATTTTTAATCGGATTAGCAGCAATAGCCATTCCTATTATCATTCATCTTTTCAATTTTAGGAAATACAAAAAAGTGTATTTCACTAATGTTCAGTTTTTAAAAGAATTAAAACAAGAAAGCGATAGTAAATCCAAGCTAAAAGAATGGCTGATTTTAGCGATGCGTATTTTAGCAATCTCTTGTTTGGTGTTTGCTTTTGCTCAGCCTTTTATTCCCTGGAAAAGTAAAAACAATCCAAGGTGAAAAAGCCATCAGTATTTATATTGATAATAGCTTTAGTATGGAAAGTACTAATAAAAGGGAACACTTTTAGAAAATGCTAAAACTTTGGCTACTGAAATTGTCAATACATTTAATGCAAGCGATAAATTTCAATTATTAACGAATGATTTTGAAGGAAAACATCAACGTTTTATTTCTAAAGAAGAATTTGTTGAGCAATTAAACGATGTAAAAATTTCTTCTGCAACAAAGAGTATAAGTGATGTGATAAAACGCCAACAAGATTTTTTACAAAACTCTTCTGCAAAAAATAAGCGCATTTTCTTATTAAGCGATTTTCAGAAAAACACATCTGTTATTTCTAAAACAGATATTGACACTAGTATTGCTATTAGTTGCATTCCAATTGCATCTTCGGAAGTTAACAATGTATATATCGACAGTGTTTGGTTTGAAACACCTGTTCAGCAATATGAAACGCAACAAATCATTCATGCTGTTGTCATTAACAAAAGCAACAAGGACATTGAAAATGGTAGTTTGAAGTTATACATCAATGATGCACAAGTTTCTTTAGCATCGTTTAATGTAAGTGCTGGCAACAAAAAAGATGTGAGTATTTCTTTTACCGTAAAAGTGAAAGGAATTAATAAAGGGGTTTTAAAAATTGAAGATTATCCAATTACTTACGACGATAATTTTTATTTTAGTTTCAATGCACAAACTATTATAAATGCGTTAGTCATTAATGGAAAAGATACCAAAACTGCTGGCAACTTTAAATCGTTAATGCAAAATGATAGTTTGTTTGTTTACAAAGAAAATAGTGATGCCTCGATTGATTATAGTGTATTTGCAAAAACAAATATTATTGTTTTAAATGAATTGAACACTATTACTTCTGGTTTAACTTCGAATTGCAGAAGTTTGTAAATGCAGGAGGTAGCGTGGTAGTTTTTCCGAATAAAAATCCGATATTATATCTTATAACACCGCGTTTCAAACTCTACAATTGCCACAAATTATAAAACTAGATACTACTAATATTAAAACACAGAGCATTAATTTCGAGCAAGGCTTATATGAAGGGTTTTTGATAAAGTCGATCAGCGAATGGATCTACCAAAAGTATTTGAGCATTTTGAATTCACTAAAACAACCAATAGCAATTCGCAAGGTTTAGTATTATTGCAAAATGGACAGTTTTTAATTTCGTTAAACACATTAGGAAACGGAAAAGTGTATGTGTTTTCTATTCCTTCTGATGAAACAAGTTCTAATTTATTAAAGCACGCCTTGTTTGTTCCAACACTAATTAAAATGGCGATTTTGAGCTTAAAACCTTCGCCAGTGTATTATAAAACAGCCATCAATGAGGTGATTTCTTTAAACAGTACATCTAATTTTTCTGATAAACCTTTACACATTTTGAAAGTTGACAAAAAAGTAGATGTGATTCCTGAGCATCGTTTGCTTAACAACACAACAGCATTGTATACACAAAATCAAATTACAGAAGCTGGTCATTATAATGTGGAAGAAAATAATGTGATAATAAAAGACTTAGCTTTCAATTTCGATCGAAAAGAATCGGATATGAATTTTATGACTCAAGAAGATTTGCAAAAACAAATTGATGAAAAAGGCTTAAAAAATGTATCCGTTATTGAATTAAATGAAAAATCATTAACAAATGCTTTACAAGAAGCAAACGATGGTAAAAAATTATGGAAATTGTTTTTAATTTTAGCCTTGGTGTTTTTAGCGGCAGAAATTTTAATTATAAGATTAATAAATAAATAACGCATGAATTGATTGGAAATTAAACAAGAAAATAAAAAAAATTCGTGGCCTTGGGCTTTTCGCGGCGCGGCAGCCAAAGGCGGATTCACGAGTGTTTGTTTAATGAGTGGTACAAATCCTCCTTTGCATAATAAAGCGCAAATTGAATATGTATCAAATAGAGCAAAAGATAATTTAGTAGATGTATTACCTATTGGAACATTAAGCCATAATCAAGAAGGTAAAGATTTGTCGGAAATGTACGACATGAAAGTATCTGGCGCTGTGGCTTTTAGTGATTATAAAAAATCAACCAAAGATGCAGGCTTAATTTTAAGAGCGTTACAATATTCTCAAAATATCAATAGCTTTATTATTACACATTGTGATGATAAACTATTTCCCACGATGGTTTAGTAAACGAAGGCGTAACTTCTACAAAACTAGGATTAAAAGGAATTCCGGCTTTAGCCGAAGAAATTATGTTGCAACGTAACATTCAAATTTTAGAATATACTGGCGGTAAAATGCACATTCCTACCATTAGTACTAAAGGAAGTGTAGAACTAATTAAAAAAGCAAAAGCTAAAAAGTTGAATATCACCTGTGGTGTAGCGGCGTATAATTTATTATTAGATGATTCTGAATTAGAAGGATTTGACACCAATTATAAAGTAAACCCTCCGTTAAGAACAAAAGAAGATATTGATGCGTTGAAAAAGGATTAGCAGACGGAATTATTGATGTGATTGTGAGTGATCATGCACCACAAGATATTGAAAGCAAAGATTTAGAATTTGACCATGCTGATAATGGAATGGTTGGCTTAGAAAGTTGTTTTGGAGTATTAAATGCAGCTTTAAGTTCAAAATTATCTTTAGAGAATATAGTAGATGCTTTAACAAAAAATCCTCGTTCTATTTTAGGACTTGATACTGTAAGTGTTAAAGAAGGCGTTGAGGCTAACTTAACCTTGTTCAATCCAACAAAAAAATACGTGTTTGGTAAATCACATATTGTTGCTGCAAATAAAAATTCAGGAATTATTGGTAAAGAATTAAAAGGTGAAGTGATTGGAGTTGTAAATAAAAATAGTTTTTTATCTTAAAAACTAACTCCCAAACTCACGCCAGCCCAAAACTGAAAATAGTTGGCGTGAAAGCCTTCTGCATCTTTACTCATAAAAATAGGAGTTAATCCTACTCTCACAAAAAAACCGTCATCCTGTTTTTGGTATCGGTAACCGCAGCGGGCAACTCCAAATACAATGTTTTCCCAAAAGTAATTGTCAATTTGGTTAGGTCTTTCGTTATATCTTCGCTGCATCGTTGCCCCAAGCCCTAATTCTAAATGATGAGGGTCTGTAAATAAGATAAAATTGTTTTCTAAAACATACTCTTGTTCTATATATATGCCATTAAAGTGTGGTGCAAAACCCAGTCGGACACTTAGCTTCAGTTTTTCTTTATAAAGATATATTCTGTCAAAATTTAAGGAATACAATCCTGCGTTTCCACCTAATTCAATAAACGCAGCATTTTTGGCAGGTTTTTTACTATAATCTCTCGCTTTCGGACCAGTATAATCGTCCTGAGCCTTTGATAATAAGCAACATAACACTAAAAGTGCGGAAAGCCATCTATTTTTTAAAGTAAACACTAGTCAAACTTACAAATTAAAACAAAACCATGCTTTATTAATTAAATGTTAAAATCTTAATAAGGTAAAAGTCTATCAAAGCACTATCTTTACCAAGTTTGTTTTTTTGTAACATATTGTTGTGTTCTAAATTTCAAACTCACTCACTTATCTATGAAAGACACATCTATAAAATCCGTTTTAATTATTGGTTCCGGTCCTATTATTATTGGTCAAGCTTGCGAGTTTGATTATTCAGGTTCTCAGTCTGCAAAAAGTCTTCGCGAAGAAGGAATTGAAGTAACATTGATCAATTCTAATCCTGCAACGATTATGACTGACAAAGTAACTGCAGACCACATTTACTTATTGCCGTTAGAAGTTAAGTCAATTATTAAAATATTAGAAGAACGTAAAATTGATGCCGTATTGCCTACCATGGGCGGACAAACAGCCTTGAACCTTGCATTGAAGTGTGATGATATGGGCATTTGGAAAAAATACGGGGTAAAAATGATTGGTGTTGATATTGATGCTATCAAAGTTACAGAAGATAGAGATTTGTTCCGAATTCGTATGAACGAAATTGGAGTAAGTATGGCCCCATCAAAAATTGCCAAATCATTTTTAGAAGGAAAGTCTATTGCGCAAGAATTTGGATTTCCTTTAGTTATTCGTCCTTCGTTTACCCTTGGTGGAAGTGGTGGCTCGGTTGTTTATAAAAAAGAAGACTACGATCATTTATTAAATAGAGGGTTACAAACTTCGCCTATACACGAAGTATTAATAGATAAAGCAGTTTTAGGCTGGAAAGAATATGAATTAGAATTGTTACGTGATAAAAACGATAACGTAGCTATTATTTGTTCTATCGAAAACTTTGATCCAATGGGCGTGCATACAGGAGATAGTATTACTGTGGCACCGGCTCAAACATTAAGTGATAGTACGTATCAAAAAATGCGTACCATGGCAATTAAAATGATGCGCAGTATTGGTAATTTCTCTGGTGGCTGCAACGTGCAATTTGCAGTGAGTGATGATGAAAAAGAAGAAATCATTGCGATTGAAATTAATCCACGCGTATCTCGTTCATCAGCATTAGCAAGTAAAGCCACTGGTTATCCCATTGCACGTATTGCTAGTAAATTAGCTATTGGTTACACGTTAGATGAATTACAAAATCAAATCACTAAACAAACATCGGCTTACTTTGAACCAACATTAGATTATGTGATTGTAAAAATACCTCGTTGGAATTTTGATAAATTTAAGGGTTGTAATCGCGAATTAGGTTTCCAAATGAAATCGGTTGGAGAGGTAATGGCGATTGGCCGTTCTTTTCAAGAAGCTTTGCAAAAAGCTTGTCAATCATTGGAAATTAAACGTAACGGTTTAGGAGCTGATGGAAAAGAAAATACGAATCAAGCTGAATTATTAGCAGGATTAGAGCGTCCAAGTTGGAATCGTTTGTTTATGATTTATGATGCTATGAAATTAGGCATCTCTATTAAAACCATTCAAAAGTTAACACGTATTGATATGTGGTTCCTTGAGCAAATTGAACAAATGATTGCTTTAGAACATGAAGTATCAAAATACAGATTAGCTGATATCCCAAGAGACTTATTGTATGAGGTAAAACAAATGGGTTACGCTGATAGACAAGTAGCACATTTATTACGTTGTTTAGAAAGTGAAGTTTATAATAAGCGTAAGGAAATGAACATTAACCGTGTATTTAAAATGGTTGATACTTGTGCAGCTGAGTTCGAAGCAAAAACACCTTATTATTACTCAACGTTTGAAGATGAAAACGAAAGTATTAGAACGGATAAAAAGAAAGTTATTATTTTAGGCTCTGGGCCTAACCGTATTGGGCAAGGTATTGAATTTGACTACAGTTGCGTACACGGAGTTTTAGCAGCCAAAGAAATGGGTTATGAAACTATTATGATTAACTGTAACCCCGAAACCGTTAGTACAGATTTTAGTACGGCTGATAAATTATATTTCGAGCCAGTTTTCTGGGAACATATTTACGACATCATCTTACATGAAAAACCAGAAGGTGTTATTGTTCAATTAGGTGGACAAACAGCTTTAAAATTAGCAGAGAAATTAGAGCGTTACGGTATCAAAATAATTGGAACTGATTATAAATCATTGGATTTAGCGGAAGATAGAGGTAGATTCTCTAATCTTTTAAAAGAAAATAACATTCCATATCCAAAATTTGGAGTAATTACTGATGCAGAAGAAGCCATTACTTTATCTAAAGAATTAGGTTTCCCTTTATTAGTTCGTCCGAGTTATGTATTAGGTGGACAATCCATGAAGATTGTAATTAATGAAGAAGAGTTAGAACAACATGTGGTTAAATTATTACATGATTTACCTGGTAATCAAGTATTGTTAGATCACTTTTTACAAAATGCGATTGAAGCAGAATCTGATTCTATTTGTGATGGAAAAGACGTTTACATTATTGGAATGATGGAACACATTGAGCCTGCAGGTATTCATAGTGGAGACAGTTATGCTGTTCTTCCTACCTTTGATTTATCAGAAAATGTGATTAAGCAAATGGAACAACATACCAAAACGATTGCTGTTGCTTTAAACACAGTTGGATTATTAAATATTCAGTTTGCTATAAAAGACGAGATCGTTTATATCATTGAAGCAAATCCTCGTGCCTCACGTACGGTTCCATTTATTGCTAAAGCATACGATGAACCCTATGTAAACTATGCAACCAAAGTAATGTTAGGCGCTAAAGTTAAAGATTTCACTTTTGCTCCTAAGAAAAAAGGATATGCGATAAAAATCCCAGTATTTAGTTATGAGAAGTTCCCTGAAATTCAAAAAGAATTAGGCCCAGAAATGAAATCAACGGGAGAAGCGATTTACTTTATTGATGATTTGTATGATGAGTATTTCCAGAATATTTATAGCGAGAGAAATTTATATTTAAGTAAGTAATCTTAATTAAATATATAGAATAAGCCAATAAATATTCCAATTAAGCCAATGGATGTAAAACCATACATAACGGCGTTAAAGGAGGTATTACTGTAAAAGCAAATAACAGTAAGCACGAAGCCAATTAATAAAAGTAGACAACTAAAAAGTAAAATTTGCGTGCCTGTAGTTCTATTTTTGGCGTGGGTTATTTTTTTGAGTTGCGAAATAATTTCACTAGCTAATAGGTCGCTAGCTCCTTTTTTCATAAGAACATCACGTAAGTCTTCATAATTACGGTATTGATGCTGAAGCGATCTTGCTTGATCATAATACTTTTCGTAGTCTTCGTCTGTAGATTTCATAGCTAGATGTTATTATTGTTTATTATTTCTACTAATACTTTGAAATACAAGTTACAATAATTTGCAATGATAAAAAACTGATTTTTCGCAGTTTATTATATACCTAGTTTTTGGGCACAAAAAAAGGGTAAGCTACTTTCATCGCACCGCTCAACCATCTACCCTTGCTATGTTCCCATCCTGGGGGATTTGACAGGAGCTGGTCGTGAAAGACTTACCCGCGGCAAAAGTACCAAATTATTCCATATTTACCATAATTTTGATAAAATTTATATGTTAGTTATATTTATGCTTTCATTAACCGCATTATATGAACATTTCAGTTGTCATTCCATTATTTAACGAGGAAGAATCGTTGCCAGAACTTCACGACTGGATTAAACGTGTAATGGATGAAAACCAATTTTCTTACGAGATTTTATTTGTAGATGATGGTAGTAAAGACAAATCTTGGCAAGTAATTGAGTCGATTGCAGCTAAAAACCGTTGCGTTAAGGCTATTAAGTTTCGCCGTAATTACGGCAAATCTCCTGGCTTACATGTTGGTTTTGAAGCAGCACAAGGTGACGTGGTGATTACTATGGATGCCGATTTACAAGATTCTCCTGATGAAATACCTGAATTATATAAAATGATTGCTTCGGGCAATTATGATTTAGTGAGTGGCTGGAAACAAAAGCGCTATGATAATGCTTTTACTAAAAATATTCCTTCAAAATTATATAACTGGACTAATCGAAAAATATCTGGTATTAAATTACATGATATGAATTGCGGTTTAAAAGCCTATAAAAAAGAAGTAGTTAAAAGCATTGAGATTTATGGTGAGATGCACCGCTTCATTCCCGTATTAGCTAAAAACGCAGGTTTTTATAATATTGGCGAAAAGGTTGTGCAACACCAAGCTCGTAAATATGGCGTTAGTAAATTTGGATGGGATAGGTTTATCAATGGTTTTCTTGATTTATTGACCATTACCTTCTTATCTAAATTTGGAAAACGCCCCATGCACTTTTTTGGATTAATAGGAACTTTAATGTTTATGGTAGGATTTTGTGCCACACTTTATTTAGGTGCCGATAAATTTTACCATGCATTTATTATTCATGTTCCGGCTCGTTTATTAACTCAACGCCCCTCTTTCTTTATTGCTTTAACCTCTATGGTTTTAGGAACCATGTTGTTTTTAGCAGGATTTATTGGAGAATTAATTTTAAGAAATTCACCTGATAGAAATAATTATTTATTAGAAAAGAAAATTAATTTATAGTTTCCTTCATAATTTATAATTGAAATGCAAGAAGAACAGCCTCGGAGAAAACCTCGCACACCTTTATCTACCGAAGAGTTGTTTTATGTAAAGCAAATTAAGCTTCTAAAAGAACTCAAGCGCATTGAAGATTTAAAAAAGACTACTTTTTATAAAATATTCAATCGTATTAATATTGCCTTGGTTGCTTTTTTATCTTATTGTTTATTGAGTATTTTAATTTGCTGTCATTGGCAAAAAAATTATGTATCAAGTATTAGTTGTTCTTATGGAGAGTTTAACCGTAGTGTAAATGCACGCACCATAACAGAATTACAAATTACAGCCATCGATGGATTAGTGGTGCCAATTAAAACGAGTGAGATATATCAATTGCCAAAACGTTTTGAAGGGTTTTATGTAGGACGAGATTTATTATTCAATAAAATCATTAAGGTAAAATTGGGCTTTGATGATAGAACTTTTTGGCACATTTATACTTACCCTTCTTTCATCGTGATAGTATTTGCCTTATGTTTAGGCTTTTTTATTTATAAAGTAAATAAGCATTTAAGCGTTAATGGATTATTAACGGTATTTGGTTTGTTTTTTTTAGCTAGTTTGTATTTTGTGATGATATAGATTTTAATCTAATCAAATTACGAATTCTTATAGATAAAGCTATTGCCACAAATCCTAAACCAATACTCAGGGCTAGCCAAACTCCATAAACTTTGTAGTTCATCATAAAACCAAATACATAACATAGTGGTAATGCAATAATCCAATAACCTATAAAAGCAATATAGGTAGGATATTTATAATCTTCTAAGCCACGTAATGCGCCAATTGCAACCACTTGAGTCCCATCAAATAATTGAAATAAGGCGGCGAATAACAATAATTTTGAAGCTATTAAAATAATTTCTGCATCGTTACTAAATACAATTGGCAAAACGGTATTAAAACAAATAAATACAAGCGCCATAAAACCCATGGTTACAATCACTAATTTATAGGATGTTTTGATGGCTAATTTCAAATTGGTTAAATCATGTTTTGCATAATAATTCCCAACTCTAATAGTGGTAGCGCTTCCAATACCGCTGGCAAACATATATGTAAATGCCGCCATGCTTAATGCAATGCCATGCGCATCAATTTGTTCTTTACCAAATACACCGGCCAATAAACCAGCAATAGCAAAGGCGGCTACCTCAAAAGTAAATTGTAAGGCTGAAGCTAAGCCATCTTTAAACAATGGCCAAAAATGTTGAGCATTTATTTTGGCTTCTTGATAATATTTTGCAAAAGAGTTTACGGAGTTATGTTTGAATACAAAGATTAAGAACCCAATTCCCATAAATACACGAGCAATAAAGGTTGCCCAGCAAGAACCCATATAGCCTAATTCAGGCAAGCCGCAATACCCATAAATCAATAAATAATTTAAAATGATATTTAGTATGTTGCCAATTACACTGATATACATAGCAGCTTTGGTGTTGCTAAGGCCTTCGGTATATTGTTTGCACACAAAAAATAGTGCCACTGGAATAATCGAAAAGATTAATACATCAAAAAATGGAATGGCCAAAACTACCACATCTTCTGGTTGCTGCATGTAAGCTAGTAACGGTGACGAAAAAAATAAAATGATAAATAACAAAACAGCTACTACCATATTGATAAATAAAGAGTTTTTAAATAGGGAGGCTTTCTCTTTTTCGTTTTGATTGACGTGAGCGTCAGTAACTGCAGGTGTTAATACGTAGCTCATCCCAATACTAAATACGAGTAGGATAACGAATAAATTATTCGATAAAATTCCTGCGGCCTGTTCGGTTTTTCCTAATTTCCCCAAAAAAATATTATCTACCATCCCAGTGATTATATGCCCAATTTGGGTCATTACCAAAGGAATTGACAAAGAAATGGTGTCTTTAAGATGCGTATTTTTAAGCGAATTGTTCACGGGCTGCAAATCTACTGATTTAATTGAGACTAATTTTAGATGAGTTTAATCCAATATTTTTAAATTTGATACATATTTTAAATCTTATGGACGACATTTTCAAATCTGTTAGTTATTCTCAAACTACACTTACCGAATTAATGATACCATCTTACGCGAATTTTGGCGGGAAAATTCACGGCGGAATTTTGTTATCTCTTATGGATAAGGTTGCCTATGCCTGTGCTTCCAAACATGCAGGTAACTATTGTGTAACCGTTTCTGTGGATAATGTAGAGTTTTTGCAGCCAGTAGATGTTGGAGAAATGGTGTCGATGTTTGCCTCTGTAAACTATGTTGGAAACTCATCGCTGGTTATAGGTATTAAAGTGATTGCCGAAGATTTTAAAATTGGAACCGTAAAACACACCAATACCTCTTATTTTACGATGGTGGCAAAGGATGAAAATGGTCATGTAACTCAAGTGCCAGGCCTGATTTTAGAGAGTAAAGACGATGCTCGTCGTTTTTTAGAAGCCATAAAAAGAAAGGAATTAAAAAACACCTACAAAAAGGAGCTTCATAATGCTAAAACATTGCTTGAGGTAGATTCAAATAGACATCTTTTCGCAAAAGAACGCTGTAAAATTACATTTTAAGACTAGCTAAATCTGCTTTATTTATAGGCTATATTTTACTTTTGCCCTATTTTCCTCATTAAATAGTTGTTATATTTGTGCTTTCAAAAAATAATTGATGCAACGTGTTACTTTAAAAGATAAAACCTTTGTTCCATACATTACTTCCGATAAAATTTCGGCAAGCGTAAAACAATTGGCTCAAAAAATAAATACCGATTTGGTAAATGATATGCCCTTGTTTTTAGTGGTATTAAATGGTTCATTTATGTTTGCTGCCGATTTATTAAAAGAGGTAACTATTCCTTGCGAAATTTCTTTTATAAAATTAGCATCGTATCATGGCACAAGTAGTACTGGCACTGTTACTGAAATGATTGGTTTAACTGAAGAAATTAAAGGAAGAACCGTTGTTGTAGTGGAAGATATTGTAGATACTGGAGTAACTTTAGAAAAACTAGTGGCACTTTTAACGAAAAAAGAAGTGAAGCAAATTAAAGTAGCATCATTTTTATTAAAACCTGAAGCGTATAAAAAAGATATAGCAGTAGATTACGTGGGCATGGAAATTCCGAATGATTTTGTTGTCGGTTATGGCTTAGACTACGACGGATTAGGAAGAAATATGAAAGAAATTTTTGTACTTGAATCAAAATAATAAATAACAATAAAAACATCAACTATGAGCAACATGTTAAACATCGTTTTATTTGGACCTCCAGGTGCTGGAAAAGGCACTCAATCTGAGAAGTTAATTGAAAAATATGGTTTAGTGCATTTATCTACAGGTGATATTTTGCGTAGCGAAATTGCAAGAGGAACAGCTCTTGGTATGGAAGCAAAACAAATAATGGATCGTGGAGATTTAGTAAGTGATGACATTGTAATTGGAATGATTGAATCTAAGTTAGATGCAAACCCAAATGCAAATGGTTTTATTTTTGATGGCTTTCCTCGCACACAAGCTCAAGCTGTTGCTTTAGATGATTTGTTGCAAAAGAAAGGCACTGCTATCAGCGCTATGTTGGCTTTAGAAGTTGATAACGAAGAATTAGTAAAACGTTTATTGTTACGTGGTAAAGATTCCGGACGACCTGATGATGCTAACGAAGATATTATTAGAAATCGTGTAAACGAATACAACAACAAAACGTTGCCGTTAAAAAAATATTATTCAGAGCAAGCTAAATTCCATTCAATTAATGGAATTGGTTCCATCGAATCTATCTTTAATCAATTAACGGAGCGTATCATTTTTGTGAATGCTGAAATTGAATTAACGATGTTAGAAAATGATATCGAACATTTAGATTTAACTATCAATGACTTTGAAGTAGCTACTGAGATATCAAATGAATTGAAAAAAGATATTGAAGAAGTAAGAAATACAGAGCCTGTAAAAAAAGCAGTTCCGCCAACTAAAAAAGTGGAAACACCCAAGGTGGTTGTTAAAAAAGCAATAGCTAAAAAACCCGCAACTAAGAAAGCGACTACTAAACCTACAACAAAGAAAACCGTTAAGAAGGCAGTTGTGAAAAAAGCAGCTCCTAAGAAAACGGCTAAAAAAGTAGTGGCTAAAAAGACTGCTCCAAAGAAAAAGGTAGTAGCTAAGAAAGTTGCTCCGAAAAAGGTTGTAAAAAAAGCAGCGAAGAAAGTTGTTGCTAAAAAAATAACTCCAAAAAAAGTAGTTAAAAAATCTGTAAAGAAAGTGGTTGCTAAAAAAGCGGCTCCAAAAAAAGCAATAAAGAAAGTTGTTGCTAAGAAAAAAGTTGCTCCAAAAAAGGCAGTGAAAAAGGTGGCTGCAAAAAAAGTAGTTGCTAAGAAGAAATCATCGCCTAAAAAAGTAGTAAAAAAAGTTGCTTCTAAAAGAGTAACTAAAAAGAAAAATAAGTACATAGTTATAAAGGAGCAAGATTTAAGATGAATGTACTTTCTTAAATCTTAATTCATCTTTAATCTTAATTCAAAAAAGGTGGATAATAATTTTGTTGATTACGTTAGAATTTGTTGCCGAAGCGGCAAAGGTGGTAAAGGCTCTACGCATTTGCACCGCGATAAACTAACGGCTTTTGGTGGACCAGATGGCGGAGATGGCGGACGTGGAGGACACGTGATTTTACGTGGCAACAAACAATTTTGGACACTCATCCATTTAAAATATCGTAAACATATTATTGCTACTCAAGGTGGTGATGGTGGTTCTTCTCACAAATCTGGTAAAGAGGGTGAGGATGAAATATTAGATGTTCCTTTAGGAACTGTAGCCCGTGATTTAGAAACAGGCGAATTGATTTGCGAAATTACCGAAGAAGGACAAGAATTTATTTTATTGCCCGGTGGAATGGGAGGAAGAGGAAATGCACATTTTAAATCTCCAACCAATCAAACACCACGTTATTCTCAGCCAGGTGAAGAAGGAAAAGAAGAGTGGAAAATTTTAGAATTAAAAGTATTGGCTGATGTTGGTTTAGTTGGTTTCCCGAATGCGGGTAAATCTACATTGCTTTCAGTGGTTTCTGCTGCTAAACCTGAAATTGCTAATTATCCTTTTACAACTTTAACACCTAATTTAGGAATTGTTCCTTACCGTGATTACAAAAGTTTTGTGATGGCAGATATTCCTGGAATTATTGAAGGTGCTAGTGAAGGAAAAGGATTAGGCGTTCGTTTCTTAAGACATATTGAACGTAACTCTAGTTTATTATTTTTGGTAAGTTGCCAAAGTGATAATATTTACGAAGAGTATAAAATTTTATTAAACGAATTAAAACAATACAATCCCGAATTGTTAGACAAACAAAGAATTTTAGCTATTTCTAAATGCGATACCATTGATGATGAATTGATTATGGAATTAGAAAAAGATTTGAATAAGCGCATGAAAGGCAAATTCAAAATTCCTTACATTTTCTTTTCTTCTCAAACAGGTTACAACCTTCAGGAGCTGAAAGACATGTTGTGGAAACAATTGAATTAATTTGTACCTTTGTTACAAGAATAAATGAAAAAGCGATTACATATTTTATTTTCCTTTTTCTTGCTGATAAGCTTTAGTTGGCAATGTGCAGCGCGTTCTGTAATATATTTAAACTTTAAATACAACCAAAAAGAGCTAGCAGCAACGGTTTGTGAAAATAAGGATAAACCTAAAAGTTGTTGCGAAGCCAAATGTTACTTAGAAAAAGAAATTAAAAAAGAAGATAAGCGTCAGTCAGATTCTTCCTCTCCTATAAAAGATAAAACAGAAAAATCTGAGTTAAGAACAGGATTATTGACCTTTATATTTGCACCAGCTTTAGTAACAAAATAACTAATTTTATCAAAATCAGGAACTCTTCCTGATAATATATCTTCCTCCGTTTTTCATCCACCAAGTTTGTAGTTTAATTAATTTGCACTTTCATTATACATGAATGTGTTTCTATTTATAGATTCATTAATTAACACAAGTATCATGAACATTGTATTATATGTTGTTATTGCTTTAGTATTACTTTTGCTAAACGAATACCGTTTAATAAAAAAATACGTCAAAGCACACGAAAACAATTTCGAGAGAACCACTCTTCAAAAAATTACGTTAGTTATCTTAAAACCTATAGTAGCTTTAAGAAACTGGATAGATTATAAATTATTAAATAACGAATTAAATTATTAAAATTATTAAAATGAAAAATATATTTAAGTTTACAGCCATTGCTTTAATTGCATTAACATTAACTAATTGTAAAAAAGATAAAGACAAGGATCCAGAGCCAGAGCCAACGCCAACAACACCTGCAACAACAGGAAGTTTAAAAATAGAATTTGAAGCCATGGTTGGCGATTCTGCTTTAGAATTTGGTACAGCTAACACTACATATACAAATCAAGCTGGTAATACGTTTAACGTAAGTATGTATAAATATTATATTAGTAATATTAAAATTACTAAAATGGATAATTCAGTTTGGACTGAATCAAATAGCTACCATTTAATTGATCATTCAAATCTAGCGTCTACATTAATTACATTAGCAAATGTGCCTTTTGCTAACTACAAAGCAATTGAATTTATGATTGGCGTAGATAGCGCTAGAAATAATTCAGGCGCTCAAACTGGCGCATTAGATGTTTCTAATGGTATGTTTTGGAGCTGGAGCACTGGCTACATCATGGCTAAATTTGAAGGAACTACCTCAATCTGGTGCGCTGGACAAAATTTAAAATATCACATTGGTGGATTTGGAGGAGCAAACAAAACAATGAAAATTGTGTCTCCATTCTTTGAATAGATACAGCTAAAGTAACTAGTTCTATAACTCCGATAATTCAATTAAAAATAATTTATTAGAATGGTTTAAAACCCCAACAATACCGTAGACTTTAGTACTTTAATGCCATAAAGTTATATGCCTGCATCACTGCAGCTCAAAACGTATGCAGATAATTATGCGGATATGTTTACGGTTGAGCATATTCATAACGATTAGCGTTATTTTTAACCACATAGAAACGTAGACTGCTTTTTCTATGTCTCTATGTGGTTTTAATTTTGTTACGAACTAAAACTTCACTAATTTTTTATGAAAACAATCAAAGCATGTATTGTGCTTAGTTGTTTGATGATTTCTTTAAAGCCACTGCTTGCGATATTTGCGGCAGCTATATGGGCATTACACCTTACGATAACAAAAGCAGTATTTCGTTTTTGCATCGCTACCGTGTGTTTAATGGCTACAGAAACTATCAACAACAAAGTCAATTTTTTCCTAAATCAGCTTACCGAACGATGCATGGTGGCGAGGAAGATTCTATGCAAGTCATCAATCGTAACTATTCAAAAAAAGATTTTGAGTCGTTTAAGATTTTTGAATTGCGTTTAAAATATTTTGTATTAAAACGGTTGGAACTCAATGCGTTTTTACCTTTAATTAATAATAAATCTAAAAGCAACGATGTGTATAATCATTACACAGGTTTTGGAGATATTTCTTTTAATGCGGGTTTTCATGCTATGACGCCAAAAGCCGATAAAAAAATTCGACATAAATTAATTGTAGGCGCTGGCATTAAATTGCCTACTGGTAATTTTTATGCTCATGATAATAATAGCGACCGCTTACCTTTTGAAATGCAACCAGGTACTGGCAGCACAGATGGCTTTGCGTATATCAATTATGTGTGCATGACCAAAAAACTTGGCGCTAGCATCAGTTTAAATTATAAAGCCAATGGTAAAAATAGGTATCAAGAAAAACTGAGTAATAGCCATAACGATTTTGTCTCAGTGTTTTATAGACTACAATACAAAGATTTTTCGTTTTACCCATCAGTGCAAGCAAATTACGAATTTACGGAAGGTTTAAAGGTTAAGAATAAATTGATTGAAAACTCTCAAGTAAATGCTTTACTAGTTGGCCCTGGCTTAGATATTTATTACAAATCATTTTCATTAAATACATCCTGGCAATTTACAGCATTTGAAGAGGTAAGAGATGGGTATTTAAAAAGCGCAGGAAGAATTAGCGTTGGCTTAAATTATAGTTTTGCAAAGAAGGAGAAGGCTTGATTTTTTGACTACGAAGAAGGGAGTGTTTTATGTTCGGCGCTTTATTATTTATTTATTTAACTTACAATCATGTCTGTTTCACCTCCATAACATTTTTTGGTCGTACTTATTTGCATTTTTTGTCGCACTTGTTTTAGAGATTGCGCTTATTTGTTTATTAGATACTGTAGTCGTTGGAAAATGACTTAGAGTTTCTGTTACGCACCTATTGGTTTTGTTACAATTTTCTCGAAAAAGATGATAGACCAACTATAATAAAGAAAAGTGTTTTCATGATAAAATTATTGAATGATTATTTTTGGTGTTTAATTCCTTTGTCTGCGCATAGGTCGATACGTTTTGTGCGGTCAGCAAGATGCTAAATAATTTTCGTTTCTAATAAATTGTCGCCACCGAATTGGAAATGTTATTAAAAGAACTCATACTTTGTTGTCGCAATTTAGTTTCTATGTCACTTGTCCTGCGCTGACATATAACTTACTATAGGGCTGAATTTAAAATCCTTATATGGCTAATTTAGAAAAATAAAGATGATTTTTATACTCTTTTTGTTTTCAAAAAATTAATCAACCTTCTCAATCACCATTCCAAAATCTAAAATTAATGGTAATGGATTAGTACGCATACCTTGCTCAAAAGTAAAAGTGTATTTACCAGCTTGAGGGAATATTAAATTTTGTTTCAAGGGAATTTTATTGTCCCACAAATCGCCTGCACCATCACCTTGCCATTCGCCTTTTTTGTTTGCTAAAATACACTCTAAAGTATCAACCGATATTTTGCCATTAGGATAAGTAGTGGTTAAAAACACAAAGAGGTTACTAAACGGATAAGAATCGGCATGACGAACCGTTAAAAACACATTGTGATAGGGTTTGTTATCTGCAATGTCAACAGTGTACGTTAATTTGTTTTCTGTTTTCCAGCCTTCTTCAGGTATTTTGGTGTACTCGCTAAACACTACATTTTTGTTGCAGCTCGCCAATAAAACACTTAACAAACAAAAGCTTGCTAGCACAAAAAAATTACGCATTACTGTTACCATCAGGTTTAGGTTTTGGTTTATGATTGTGAACTGGTTTTTTATGTTGTGGTTTTGGTCCTTGCCCTTGTTGCGCATTTTTTTGTGGTGGTTGTTTTAACGGACCATTATTTTGCGGTTTATTTTGGTTAGGGTTTTGCGGTTTATGTTGAGGTTTATTTTGATTCGGGTTTGGTTTATTTTGATTCGGGTTTTGTGGTTTGTGCTGTTGAATCGGTCTTTCCTTGCCCTCCGCATTATTTTTAGCGCCCTCAGCCTGTGGCTTCTGATTAGGATTAGGCTTGCGGTTATTATTGTTGTGATGTTTTGGTTTGTTGTTGTTTTTCTTTTTTAAACTATCAAAACGAGTTAACGAATCTTGACCAACTACATTTTCGTAATCAGGTTGTTTTACAATTTCTAATTCTTTAAATTGTTTTGGTTCTAATAAGTCGGCAGGTTTAATGTTCTCTGCATTCAGTTTAAAAATTTCTTTTGTACGAGCAATCGATAAAGGAATAAATACATCTGGTTCGCTGGTATAACTCCACCAAATCACACGTTTAAAAATATCGGTCTTTTGATGAAATGCAAAACCTTTTTCAGTAGCTAAACGTCGGTTATCAATTTCAGGAAATTCTTTTAAGGCATCTTGGTAACTATCTAACTCGTAATTTAAACAACATTTTAGTTTACCGCATTGTCCCGCTAACTTTAAGGGATTCAACGATAGTTGCTGGTAACGAGCTGCTGAAGTAGAAACTGTTCTAAAATCATTTAACCAAGTTGAGCAACACAATTCTCTTCCGCATGAACCAATGGCACCTAAACGAGCTGCCTCTTGTCGCGCACCAATTTGACGCATTTCAATACGCACTTTAAAGGTGTCGGCCATTACTTTAATTAATTCTCTAAAGTCCACACGACCATCGGCAGTGTAATAAAATACCGCTTTGCTTTTATCACCTTGGTATTCTACATCACTAATTTTCATTTGCAAGCCAAGTTTTAGAGCTAATGTTCTCGATTTAAACATCGATTCCACCTCTAAAGCCTGCGCTTCTTTCCACTTATCAATATCTTGTTGTTTAGCCTTGCGATATATTTTTTTAATTTCTTCGCTTGCGTAATTGATGTTTTTCTTTTTTAACTGAAGTCGCACTAATTCACCTGTAATAGACACTACGCCAATGTCATGTCCTGGCGAAGATTCCGTAGCCACAATATCGCCCACGTTTAAGGTTAAATTATTGACGTTACGGTAAAATTCTTTTCGCGAATTTTTAAAACGAACTTCAACAACGTCGCATGGTGCTTGACCTTCAGGCAAACTCATGTTTCCTAACCAGTCAAATACATTTAATTTATTGCAGCCACCACCAGTGCCACACGATCCATTATTATTACATCCTGCGGGGATTCCGCCATTTTTATCATCTCCTGTAGAGCAGGTACCACATGCCATATTATATATATTTAGTAGCTTTTACTTTCTTGTCACTTGAGCTGTTACACCAAGTGTAGTCGAAGTGTTAGTCGAGAAGCAAAAACTAGAACATTAAACTTAATTTCCTCAAAAAAGAGTTGGATAAATATACTTAATATTTTACATCATTTTTTGACTGAAGTAAACTTTTATACACGGCTACTTTTTTATATTTATCTTTACGAAATATAAAAACACATTATGATCGCATTAATTACAGGAGCAACTTCGGGTATTGGAAAATCAACCGCTTTGGAGTTTGCTAAACACGGATATAATTTAATAATTACAGGTAGAAGACAAGAGCGACTTGCAGAATTGAAATCAGCCTTAGTAAAAGACTTTAAAATTAATGTGTTAGAATTATGTTTTGATGTTCGTGATGAAAAACAAGTGGCTGATGCTATTAATTCTATTCCATCAGATTTTAAAGCAATTGACGTGTTGGTTAATAATGCTGGTTTAGCAGCAGGTTTGTCAACTATTCAGGATGGAAAAATCAACCACTGGGAACAAATGATTGATACTAATATCAAAGGTTTGTTGTATGTCACAAAACATATTTCTCAAATCATGATTCAAAATAAAAAAGGCCACATTATCAATATTGGTTCTATTGCAGGAAAAGAAGTATATGCTAATGGAAATGTGTATTGCGCTACCAAACATGCAGTTGACGCCTTAAACAAAGGAATGCGTATTGATTTATTACCTCACGGCATTAAAGTTTCGGCAGTAAATCCTGGCATGGTAGAAACCGAATTTAGTATTGTACGTTTTGATGGAGATGAAGAACGTGCCAAAAAAGTGTATGAAAACATTGTGCCTTTAAAACCAGAAGATATTGCCGAAACCATTTATTGGATGGCATCTCGCCCAGCGCATGTTAATATTAATGACATTTTAATTATGCCAACTATTCAGGCAAATTCCACTACAGTATTGAGGTAGACCCCTCTCCCTCAATCCCTCTCCCTCATGGAGAGGGAAGCACTCCCTTCTCCTATGGGAGAAGGGTTGGGGATGAGGGCTTTACTTCCCTTCAATCCAATCGACAATCTTGTCGCAATTAGGACTTTTTAATGAATTTACATGACCCACTAAAAATCCATTTTCGTCAATCATATATTTTTGAAAGTTCCATTTCACAGAACTACTTTCTACACCATTTTTTTCTTTGGCAGTCAACCATTTGTAGATGTCACAAATGCTATCACCCTTAACATCCACTTTTTCCATCATTGGAAATGTAACACCGTAGTTTCTGGTGCAAAATGATTTAATGTCGGAGCTGTTTCCTGGCTCCTGATTTCCGAACTGATTACATGGGAATCCAACAATCACAAAATTTTTATCCTTGTACTTTTCGTATAAAGTTTCTAAATCTTTGTACTGAGGTGTAAAGCCACACTTACTCGCTGTGTTGACAATTAAAATCTTTTTGCCCTTAAAGGACGAGAAGTTAACTGGCTCACCCTCAAGGCTTTTTGCGCTAAATTGATGAATGGATGAAGTTGGCGCCCCTTTTCGACCGATAAAAGCATATAAAATTACAGCTAATGAAATGAGTGATATTAGAATGATTAGTTTATTCATATAGCAGGTTTAAAGGGCGTAGAGATTTGATTTCTAATTAATTAATTATTATGTTTGAATCTTGGACTTAAAACAAAAATCATATGAAAAAGTTTAGACTACTATTTGCATTGTTATTTGCGCTTACAATTGTTAAAGCACAAACTATTTTAACAACGGAGCAAAATTACCAAAATTTAAAAGCAAACGGACAATTAATTCCAACTGCTAATTATAAAATGGTTAATAGCCCTGCAAATGCGGGTTCTATTTCTAATAATCCAAAAGTTGCCGATGTTACTTTAAGTTCAGCTTCGGCTGCTAAAACTAGTAGTACAGGTGCTTGCCAGTGTATGGTGCCAGTTGACCCTACATTTACATTGGTTCCTATGAGTGGTTATACAACACCGTACAGAAATGATGATGGATCGTCAAACTCAATTCCTTTAGGGTTTAGTTTTTGCTTTTATGGTACTACTTACAATAGTTTATTTATTAATAATAATGGTAATGTATCGTTTGGTAGTTCATATTCTACATTTAGTTCAAACTCATTTCCTGATCCAAGTTTTGTAATGATTGCTCCTTTTTGGGGAGATGTTGATACAAGAGGTGCGGCTAGTGGTTTAGTGTATTTTAAACAAACAGCAACGTCTTTAATTGTAAAATGGAGTAATGTAGGTTACTATAGTTCAATGACAGATAAATTAAACGATTTCCAATTAATTTTAACAGATGGTTCTGATCCATTATTGCCAAACGGAAATAATATTGCCTTCTGTTATGGTGATATGCAATGGACTACAGGTTCGGCATCTCAAGGTGTTGGTGGCTTTGGTGGTGTTCCATCTACAGTTGGTGTAAATAAAGGAGATGGTGTAAATTTCGTTCAAATTGGTCGTTTTGATCAAGCGGGCGTTTCTTATGATGGTCCTTATGGTTTAAATGATGGTATTTCATTTTTAGATAATAAATCTTATTTCTTTAACTCTTGTGGTACAAATAATAACTTACCTCCAATTATTCAAGATGCAACAGGTGGTGGTTCTGCTTGTGGAGATACTATCAGAATTTGTTCGTTAGGAGATACGCTTGTTTATACAACTACTTTCTTAGCTCCAGAAAGCACACAATCTATTACAGTAAACGGAAGTGCCCCAACTTTAGGTGCAAATTTTCAACCTTTAGGTGTTACTACAACTTCTGCAGGAACTACAACGTATGCTTGGATGGTGGTAGCTAGTCCAACATTAACAGGAGTTCATACTGTAGTAGTAACTGGTACAGATAATGGAACACCGCCACTATCTTCATCAGCCACGTATTTTATTAAAATCGAAAATTTAACTGTTCCGCAACCCTCTATCGTTTCTTCGCCAGCAGGTACAGTTTGTGCTACACCTGGCGCAACTTTAACAGTATCAAATTGCGCAGCTTTTGATAATGTGTATTGGAGCAACGGTGCCAATGGCTGCTCAACCGCGGCTAATACAACAGGTGTATATTTTGTTACCGTTAAAAAGTTCGGATGCTTTAAGTCTTCTTCCGATTCTATTTTTGTATTCCCTAATCCAATTCCAGTAGTATTTGGCCCATTAAATTATTGTGCACCAGCTACTAGCACCACTTTATCTTTAAATCCTCCAACAGCGGGCATGGCGGCATATGCTACTTATACTTGGTCGCCTGGCCCTATTAATACAGCAACAGCAGCATTAACAGGTGGCGTAAGAACGGTTACTGTAACTGATGTTAATGGTTGTTCGGGTTCTACAACATTTACTATTTCAACAAGTACGCCAACAGTTGGTATTACAGCTAATCCAGCTTCTATTTGCGGCACAGGAACTTCTACATTAACAGCTTCAATTTCTGGTGCAACTAGTTATAGTTGGTCAAATGTAGCAACAGCTCAAACAACAACAGTTAATGTTGGCGGTGTATATTCAGTAACGGTATCAGCTAATAATTGTGTTTCAACGGCATCAATCAATGTTTCCATTAACCCTACGCCAACAGTTGTAATTCCAGCTAACGTTGGTATGTGTTCAGGTTCTAGTGCAACGGTAGCGGTGGTTTCTTTTTCGCCAACTGGCGCTTATACTTACACATGGAGCAATGGTTCAAATGCAAGTTCTTTAACCATTTCTACTGCAACGGTATTAACCCTAGAAGTGACTAATAATGCTTCTGGATGCGTGAGTGCTATTTCTAATTCATGTAACGTAGTTACTGCGGCAAACCCTACAGTGGCAATGTCGGCAACACCTATTGTTTTCTGTGATGGCTCAAATGCTACTTTAGCGCCAACGGTTACTGGCGGCCAAACAGCATATACGTATTCTTGGACTCCTATTGCTTTAGGAACAGCTTCTACAGCAACAACTCCTAATCAAGGTGTTTATTCGGTTTTAGTAACAGACGCAAATTTATGCGTGGGTACGGCAACAGTTGCAACTGTTAAATCTACGCCATCTGTTACATTATCTTCGCCAGATTTAGTTATCTGTCCTAATGATTGTGCTGAAATTACAGCGGTAGGAGCATCTTCGTATGCGCCATTTACGTATGCTTGGTCAAATGATAATGCTTTTGTTGGCGATTCAACTCTAATGTGTTCGGATGGCATAGTTACTGTTACATTTACTGATGCTCAAGGTTGCGTAGCAACTAATACAATTGCTGTTGTGGATGATGTAATACCAGTGGCAAGTTTCACTTCTACACCTCCATCACCAGTTACACCAACTATATTAATTGATTTTACAAGCACATCAACTATTGCTACTGGCTCTATTACAAGTTCGGTTTGGACTTTTGGAGATGGTAATGGATCAAGTGGCGTAAATGTGAATCATGCTTATACTACAGCTGGAACTTTCCCAATTGTATTAACGGTAACAGGTTCAAACGGATGTGCCAATTCATATACTGTCAATTATATTGTAGATGCTGTATTGGAAATTCCAAATGTGTTTACTCCAAATGGAGATGGCGCTAATGATTTTTTAAAGTTTAAGAATTTAGAAGTGCTTGGAAGTAACAACTTAACAATTTTTAACCGTTGGGGTAAAAAGATATTTGAACAGGATAACTATAAAAATGATTGGAACGGCGGCGGATATAATGATGGCACGTATTTCTTCATATTAAGTGTTCCTTTGGCTACACCTAATATTTATAAAGGATATGTGCAATTGATGCGATAAAATTGGGATTTTCAGTTATTGAGCGTAAATTTGCGCCTCAATGAATACTCAATTACTATCTCAACTAATTAAAAAAGAATTTTTACTAGAATTCCGGCAAAAGTCAACTCTTGCCGGAATTTTAGTTTATATAGTTGCTACAGTTTTCATTTCGGCTTTATGTTTCAAAAAGGTAATTCAACCAGCAGTTTGGAACGCTTTATTTTGGGTTATTTTTATGTTTATCACCGTTAATGTTTCTAGCAAAAGTTTTATGCAGGAAACTAAAGGAAAAGGCTTATATAATTACCTCTATTATAATGCCCGAACTTTTATTTTAAGTAAGATTATTTACAATATGCTATTGATGGCGGCTTTAAGTATGCTTACGTTTTTCTTTTATTCATGGTTTGTTGGGAGTATGGTTCAAGATTTTGGCATGTTTTTATTGGCCTTGTTATTCAGTTCTTCAGCCTTTTCGGGCGTGTTAAGTTTAATGAGTGCTATTGCCTCAAAAGCTAATAATAATATTAGTTTAATGGCTATTTTGAGTTTTCCTGTATTAATGCCATTATTATTGGTGTCTGTAAAGTTGAGCAAGCATGCTATTGATGGCTTAGCTTGGAGTGTTAGCTATAAATACCTTCTAATATTAATCATGCTAAATATTGTGGTAGTTGCTTTGGCAACGCTATTATTTAATTACCTTTGGAAAGAATAAGTTTATGATAAAATGGTGGAAAATAGCAGCGGTTATTCTTATCCTATACACATTAGTATGGGGTATGTTAGCGCCTGTGCCAAAGCTTAATATTTTATACGAAACCATCCGTAATTTATTTTACCATGTGCCTATCTGGTTTGCTATGATATTTCAAATGGGATACTCAGTTGTTTTTGCAATTAGGCATTTATCAAAAAATGATTTACGTTCGGATATTATAAGCAACCAAGCTGCACAAACGGGATTATTTTTTGCTTTACCAGGCTTGCTTACAGGTTGTATGTGGGCTAAATTTACATGGGGAACTTGGTGGACTTTTGAAGATCCAAAATTAAATGGAGTTGCCATAGCCATCTTAATTTATTTAGCCTATTTTATTTTAAGAAGTTCAATTGATGATGAACTAAAGCGTGCGCGTATTGCTGCGGTGTATAATATTTTTGCCTTTGTGATGATGTTTGTATTTATAATGATTTTACCTCGATTAACAGATTCTTTACATCCAGGTAATGGTGGTAATCCTGCTTTTGGTAAATATGATTTAGACAACGATATGCGAATGGTATTTTATCCAGCCGTTATTGGTTGGGTATTATTAAGTCTTTGGATTTTAGATGTAAAAAAACGTTTAGCAATTTTAACTCATAAAAAAAATGAAGAATAAAATTATATTAATACTTGCAAGTTTATTGATTCCGTTTTTCGGAATAGCACAAGAAGCGACTGTTGAACCACAAATGGCAGATACTTTTAGAAGTGAAGGAAAGATATACGTTGTTATAGCGGTTATCTCAATCATCTTTATATGTTTGATTAGCTATTTGATTTTCATCGATATGAAATTAAGAAAACTAGAAAAAAATAATTAAAAGCCCTGCGAAATTTGCGCCATATCTTTGCGCACTTTGCGGTTAAATAAAAAACACAATGAAAAAAATTCACATATTAGGAATAGTAGTTATTGCAGTTGCTATTGGAGTTATTTTTACTTCATTGCAAAGTAGCGCAACCTATTCAGATTTTACAGAGGCAGGTGCTAATCCTGAAACCGAATATCATGTGGTTGGAAAATTAAACAAAACAGTTCCTGTGCAATACGATCCAAAAATTAATGCAGACCAGTGTTCGTTCATGATGTATGATAATAAAGGGATTGAGAAAAAAGTGATACTTCATAAAAGTGTTCCTCAAGACATTCAAAAATCAGAACAAATTGTATTAATAGGAAAAATGAATGGAGACGTATTTGAGGCAGAGGAAATCCTAATGAAGTGTCCAAGTAAATACAACGATGGAAAACCAAAAGTTTAAATCATAAAAAATAATGGCTAAAATTACAGGTATAGGTGGTGTGTTTTTTAAAACTCAAAATCCAAAAGAAATAGCAGAGTGGTATAAAACTAACTTAGGATTGGAATTAGAAGCATAGGGCGGTTCTATCATAAAATGGCCAAACGACCAAGCCTCAGATAAAGGCTTAACCGTTTGGAGTGTTGCTCCTTCTGATACAAAATGGTTTGAACCAAGCACATCATCATTTATGATTAATTACCGTGTTGATAATATGGCTGAAATGCTTGAGCAACTAAAAGTTGGTAATGTTGAGGTTGTTAAGGGTCCTGAATATCACGAAAACGGAGTGTTTGCATGGATAATGGATCCTGCAGGAAATAAATTAGAGCTATGGGAAGCTATGGCATGGGATGACAAAAACAAAAAATAGTATTTATTTCTTAAAAACAATAACAAACGAATGAATTATGTAGGCGAACATCTTTGGGTAGGACAGTTGGGAAATGCATTCATTGTTTTATCTTTAATTGCGGCATTATTTTCTGGAATTGGCTATTATTTTTATGCTAAAGAAACGTTGACTTCCGAATGGAAGAAATTTGCGAACACAGCATTTACAATTCATTCTATTTCTGTTATAGGCATTGCAGCAACATTATTTTATATGTTGTTCAATCATTTTTACGAATATTCGTATGTGTGGCAGCATAGTAATAATGAAATGCCTATGCAATATATTATGTCTTGCTTTTGGGAAGGACAAGAAGGTAGTTTCTTACTATGGGCTTTTTGGAATGTTGTACTTGGAAATATACTTCGTAAAACAATTGATGCTAAATGGGAAGCGCCCACGATGGCCATTTTTGCATTAGTGCAAGTGTTTATCGCTAGTATGTTGTTGGGTGTTTTTATTGGCGATTATAAATTAGGAACGAATCCTTTTATTTTATTGAGAGAAAATCCGGAGTTCGCAAACTTGCCATTTGTACAAATGGAGAACTATTTAGAGAAACTAGATGGACGTGGATTAAATCCCTTGTTAATGAATTATTGGATGACGATTCATCCGCCAACCTTATTTTTAGGATTCTCTTCCACTTTAGTTCCTTTTGTATTTGCAATAGCAGGTTTATGGAAGCGTGACTTTACTACTTGGCAAAAACCTGCATTAACTTGGACGTTTTTTAGCATCATGATTTTAGGCACCGGCATTTTAATGGGTGGTGCTTGGGCTTACGAAGCATTAAGTTTTGGTGGTTTTTGGGCATGGGATCCTGTAGAAAATTCTTCTTTAGTGCCTTGGCTAGTGATGGTGGGCGCGGGGCATGTGATGATCATCAATAAAAATAAAGGTGGGTCATTATTTATGACTCACTTAATGGCTATCTCTTCATTCTTATTAGTGTTGTATTCAACCTTTTTAACTCGAAGCGGTGTTTTAGGCAATAGTTCAGTTCATGCTTTTACGGATTTAGGGATGCAAGGACAGTTAGTGATTTATGTTTTAACTTTCGTATTTATATGTGTTGTATTATTGATACACGATAAATTAATTCGAGTATCTTATGTAATGATTTCTTTATTAATGCTGTTTGCTGGCATTACATTTGGGTATAAAATTAATTTATTACTAACGTGGTTAGCCCTAAGTTTTATTATTACAATTTATTCTTACATTAAATTTTTTCCAAAAGAAGAAGAAGAGGAAAGTTTGTATTCGAGAGAGTTTTGGATGTTTGTTGGCTCATTAGTGTTTTTATTGTCATCATTGGTAATTACCTATTTCACATCTATTCCAGTGATGAATAAATTATTTAATTTAGAGAAAGCACCTATAAAAATCGCTGACTATAATTTGTGGATGATACCATTTACCATTATCGTATTACTGTTGGTAGCTGTAACCCAATATTTTAAGTATAAAAAAACGGACCCAAAACTATTTTTAAAACACATTAGTTTGTCGGGAATATTAGCCGTTGTGTTTGGTTTATCTGCAGTAATTCCTTTATACTTTTTAAAAGACTATTCTTTAGCAAAATCAATTGATAAATGGAATTTAATTTCTTATGGCTTGTTGTTTATTTCTGCTTTATTTGCCGTGTTCTGTAATTTAGATTATTGGATGCGTATTTTAAAAGGCAGGATGCGTCATGCTGGAGCATCTATTGCTCACATAGGTTTTGCATTGATTTTATTAGGAGCATTAATTTCTACTTCAAAAAAGCAAACTATTTCTCAAAACACTTCTCAAAAGAACGTTGCAAGCTTAGGCGAAAATTTTAATGCACAAAAAAGTTTAGTGCTTACCAAAGGCGACACTTTGCCAATGGGTAATTATTTAGTGACCTATAAAGGCAAAGAACGAAAAGGAATTGATGTGTTTTTTAACATGGATTATTTTACGAAAGATGCTAATGGTAAATTAATAAAGGCATTTGAATTAAGTCCAATGGTGCAAGATAACCCACGTATGGGACAGGCATCAAATCCTGATACGAAGCATTTTTTAAGTAATGATATTTATACCCATATTACTTATGCTGATTTAGCAGATAACACCGTTACTAAAAAAGATGCTTATAAAGAACCAACTAATTTTGTTGGACACATGAACGACACTATTTTTGCAGACAACGCCATTATAAAAATTGATAGTATCACCACAAATATAACGGAAGATGAGTACTCTAAAAATGATAGTTTGTTGATTGTTACTGCTGTTTTAAAAGCTACAGATATTAATGGTAAAGTTTATAGAGCAACACCAAAATATATATTAAAACAAAACATGGTATTGCCAGATGAATTTGTTTTAGATGAGTTAGGCTTGAAATTTATTTTTTGGAAAATCAATCCAAACGAAGGAAGTGTTGAAATTCAAATGAGTGAAAAAGTAAGTAACACAAAAGAGTTTGTGGTGTTAGAAGCTTATATGTTTCCTTTTATTAATGTGTTATGGCTTGGTTGTTTGGTAATGGTAATAGGCACTATAGTTGCTATTATTGAAAGACGACGTTTAAATAAATTAAAAGCTCAGTAATCTTTGAGTCAGCCTTTAAAAATAGTAATTATAGGTACTGGCAATGTGGCTTATCATATTGCTCAATCTTTTCAATCAAATACAAAAGTTAACCTTCTTCAAGTATTTAATCATCGTTATTCAAAAGAAGCTAAACTATTCTCAAAGCAGTTTCAATGTGATCTAGTTACTGATTATAAATCCATTCATCAAACAGCGGATATATATATTGTTGCCGTTAAAGATGATGCAATATCTGAGGTGGTAAAACAATTAATTCCATTAAAATTAAATGGATTGGTTGTGCATACCTCTGGAAGTGTTGAAGTGAATGTATTGAAAAATGTTTCCAAAACTACAGGCGTATATTACCCATTACAAACTTTTTATAAAGGAGCTAAAATTGATTGGAATACTACGCCTTTGTTAATTGAAGCCAATACAAAATCTTCTGTAACAAAATTGAAGCAATTAGCGAGTACTGTTTCTAAAACAGTAAAAGTTGTTGACTCAAAAAACAGGCTACAAATTCATTTAGCTGCTGTGTTTGCTTGTAATTTTACAAACGCCATGTATGTGGCAGCTTTTGAATTGCTTGAGAATAATTTAAGAAAAAAAGATACAGAATTGTTGTTGCCTATTATGCAGCAGTCGTTTCAAAAATTACAAACCGTTCATCCTGCAAAAGCTCAAACAGGCCCAGCTATGCGTAACGATAAACTAGTGATGAGAAAGCATTTACAATTATTGAAACAAGATAAACAGTTGTCGCATGTATATACTGTAATCTCTGATTTAATTATGAGACAACAAAATCAAGACTAACTCAATGGAAACTTCGACGGGCTCAGGATGGAAAATTTCAAACAAAAATTAACGCGTATCAAAACTTTATTGTTTGATGTGGATGGTGTTTTAACTAACGGACAAGTGTTTTTGATGGAAAGCGGAGAGTTTGTGAGAAACATGAATTCTAAAGATGGTTATGCTTTGCAGTTAGCCGTTAAAAAAGGATATCGTATTGCTATCATTACAGGTGGTAATAGCCAGATTGTGAAAAATGCCTTACATGGTTTAGGTATTGAAGATGTGTTTTTATCGCAACACGATAAATTACAATGCTATAAAGATTACATTAACGAACATGATTTAAAAGAAGATGAAATTTTGTACATGGGTGATGATTTACCTGATTATGAAGTAATGAAAAGAGTGGGCTTAGCAGTATGCCCGTTTAATGCTGCCTATGAAATAAAAGAGATTTGCACCTACATTTCTAGTCGTAATGGGGGCGAAGCATGTGTACGTGATGTTGTAGAACAAGTGATGCGTTCGCAAGGAACTTGGGAAATAACTGGCTGGTAGAATTTGTTAATTCGAGATGTCACACTGAGCGGAGTCGAAGTGTTAGTCAAGAACTAATTTAAGATAGCTTCAAATCGCCATTATCAATCAAGAATTTCACTTTAAAAATAGCGGCAACACTAATACCATCTGTTATTTCACCTTTCATTACCATATCAAAAGCTTCATTTATATGAACTTTTTTAACTTTTAAATCTTCTGTTTCTTCAGGTTCAGCTTCTTCAAATGTTAAATCAGTAGCTAAAAACACAAATGCATGCTCGTTGGTGGCAGAGTTGCTCAAATGCAATTGCATAATTTCCTCAAATTTTTGAGCCACAATGCCTGTTTCTTCTTTCAGCTCTCTTACGGCCGTTTCAATAGGCGCTTCGCCTAAAGGGCCACCACCTTCTGGAATCTCCCAGCTATAAGCATTCAAAGGATAACGCCATTGCCCCACTAGCCAAGTATAGCCTTCATCACTTAACGGCAAAATGCCAATAGCTAAATTTTTGAAATTTACGACACTGTAAACAGCAGGTTTGCCCGCTGGGTTAATCGTTTGGTGTTTATTTACGGCAATCCAAGCTGATTCGTAGACCAACTCCGATGATAGTGTTTTCCAAGTATTTAATGGGTTTTCAGCGCTCATAATATGTTAAATTTTTATTCAATCAGTTAAACATAGGTTTCACACAGTTGAATTGTTAATATTAGGCTTATTTTCCTATATTTAGAAACCTAATCTACATTAAATTCGTAAAAGTTAAAAATTGTTATGTTGAGAAAACTGCTACTTTTTATTGTTCTGGTTGTAACTGGTTGTTTAAATGCTCAAACAATGTATTGGGTTGGCGGTTCTGGTTATTGGAACGACCCAGTGCACTGGTCTTATATGAGTGGTGGTGCGCCGGCTAATGCCATTCCTTCATCAAATGCTAATGTTATTTTTGATAATGCGTCTTCTGTTTCAAATTTTACAATACATGCTTTACATAGCTTTAATTTTAAATCAATTACTTCTGAAAACACAAATTTTAAGATAGATGTCATTGGCTCTCCAAATGTTGACTTAACAATTACCGGAGCAGTTAATTTGAACGAATATTTTTATTTTAAATTAAATGGAAAAATTAATTTAAATCCTCAATCTGCCACAAAGTATCAATTTTCACACAATAAATTTAACAACGACATATACTTAAACTCCCAATCAGACGTTGAATTAGGGGTTTTGAATACTGAAAAAACATTAATTATTTCTGGAAATTTTAAATTAAAAAACTCATCAATACTTGTTGATGATTTAATATTAACTAATTCTCAAATTGATTTATCGAACAATCTTATTCAGGCTTCTAATGGATTGGCAATCAATAATTCTCAAATTACAAATACAAGTACGGTAAAATCAAAAATTATTTGTCAAAAAAATAATCTTCCTGCTTCTACACTACAATCGCTAACAAATATTTCTAATGTAAGTATAACGCCAATATCACCGCAAGCTTGTGCCGTTCCATCTCCTACGATTGTTTTTCCTACCTGTCAGGGCGTTTGTGACGGTATCACAATTTTTGATTTAAGTGGATGTAGTAATTCTCCGTATATTATTCAATGGATTAACGGAGCATGCCCTTCAACATTGCCTCCGGCTGAAGGAGCATATGTAGGTACTACTTATTCTGTAAATACACTGTGTGGTTGCTCTAGCCAGTATTTAGTGTTGTTTGAAAATTCTTTAGGAGAACAAGTAGCTGTTCCTGTTCCGATGGTAGATCCCCCAGCAACAATTTTAAATTTTTCTTTTACGCAACCTACTTGCAATGGATTGTGTAATGGCCAAATAAGAGCTTTTGTTTTAACAGGTGCTATTCCTTTGTCAATTAATTGGAATCCACCTAATGTAACACATAATAATATTATTACCCGTGATACATTAAAGAATGCTTGCGCAGGTACTTATACGGTAACCGCAACCAATGTGAATGGTTGTGTGAACACGTTTACAACTACACTTGTTCAGCCAGCAGTTTTGCAAGCTAATGGTTCTAGTAGTAGTGTTACTTGTAATGCAGCTTGTAATGGCTCTGCCGCAGTGGCGCCAACTGGAGGCACAATTCCATATACTTATTCTTGGACATCTGCAGCATCTACACCATCAACAGCTACTACGCAAACCATAGGAAATCTATGTCCAGGTGTTGTAACTATGACGGTTACAGATAGTAAAACCTGCACAGCAACGTTTTCTGCTACAATTACGCAGCCCCCAGCTGTTACATTAACAATTAACCATGTAGATTTAACGTGTGGTAATGTATGCAATGGATCGGCCTCTGTAACTGCCACGGGCGGTATAGGGCCTTTTACCTATTCTTGGTCACCAAGTGGCGGCACAGGTTTGCAAGCAACTGGTTTATGTGCAGGAGATTATACTTGTACAGTCACAAATAATGGCAATTGCATAAGAACAATTACTGTTTCTATTTTATCCCCTCCAACGTTAACAACAGCACCAACACAAACAAATTTAGCTTGTAATGCTGCATGTATTGGTGCAATTAATATTAATCCTTCTGGAGGAACAGGTGCATATACTTATTCGTGGGTTCCTGCGGCTCCTACCACATCTGTGATTACAAATTTATGCGCAGGTGCTTATAGTTATACTGTAACAGATGCGTTAGGTTGTAAATCAAGTAATACCATTACTATCACTCAACCACCAGCTACTACTTTAACAGTTGCTAGCACTAATGTTACTTGTTTTGGTGCTTGTGATGGAACGGCTAATGCTACTATGCTTGGCGGTACAGGTGCTTTTTCATATACTTGGACACCAGGAACTGCGCCGTTAGTTGGCCAAGGAACGCCAAATGTAACAGGCTTGTGTCCTGCTACCTACACCGCAAGAGCGGCAGATGCCAATAATTGTGTAAGAACTCAAACATTTGTAATAACACAACCAACTGCAATAACAGCAAATGTTACAACCGTTTCTCCAACTTGTAATGGCGTATGTAATGGCTCCATCACTGCCTCGCCTAGCGGCGGAACTGGTCCTTATACTTATACGTTACAATCTTCGGGAGCTCCAATAACTTCTGGGCCTTCGGCAAATAGTTCATTTACTAATTTATGCGCAGGTTCTTATACTTTATTAATTACAGATGCTTTAAACTGTGTGAGAACTCAAATTATCAATTTAACTCAACCAAATCCTATTACCTTAGCTTTACCTTTTACTCCAATTAATTGCTTTAACGCTTGTAATTCAACTATTTCTACAGTTGTTGGTGGAGGAACTGGACCCTATACATTTACATGGAGCCCATCTGGAACAGGCAATTCACAGGTTAATCAATGTGCAGGCGTTCATTCTGCTACAGTAACAGATGTAAAAGGTTGCCAAGCTTCAACTACTATTACGATTACTTCTCTTCCCGATTTAACAGTAAGCATTGTACCAACAAATCCTAATTGTAATTCTCAATGTACAGGTATTGCAACAACATCTGTAAGTGGCGGTACACCTAATTATACGATTAATTTTAGTAATGGTGCTTCGGGAAATATCATTAATAATTTATGTCAAGGAACATATACAGCAACAGTCATCGATTTTTTTGGGTGTATAAAAACACAAACTGTTGCTATTACAGCTCCGCAAGCTCTAACATTAACACCAACTAACGGAACAGTAAGTTGCACAGGCTCCAATGATGGAACAGTTTCTGTAATCGTAACAGGTGGAACATCTGGTTATTTTTATAGTTGGTCGCCAACAGCTCCTACTCAAACAACAGCAATTGCTACTGGTTTAATTGCAGGAAACTATATTGTAACTGTAACAGATGCATTAGGTTGTGTAGCTTCTACGGTAGCAGCTGTTGCGCAACCAACTGTTTTAACTGCCTCTATTGGAAATGTTCAACCTAGTTGTAATGTGTGTATTGGTTCAGCTACAGCTAATGGCATTGGTGGTACGCCGCCATATACTTATTCCTGGGCACCCGGCGGACAAGTAGGAGCGACACCTAATAATTTATGCGTAGGTATTCAAACATTAACGGTTACAGACAGTAAAAACTGTACAACTACACAAACTGTTCAAATTAATCAAACAGTTATTACTTTAATTACTACCAATGGTAGCACTCTTGCTTGTAACGGAGCGTGTACTGGTATTGCTACTGCTAATCCTGCTGGAGGAGTAGCGCCTTATTCTTATACTTGGACACCAGCTCCTGTTGCTCCAATTCAAAATACTCAAACTGCTAATGGCTTATGTGCAGGCACTCATACTATTATGGTCTCTGATGCCTTAGGTTGTTCAAGTACAAATACAGTGACCTTTACAAATCCACCCGCGATAACATTAACCGTTAATCAAACGAATGTGAATTGCAGTGGTTTATGTAATGGAACAGCTAGTGCAACAGCAATAGGTGGTACCGGAACAATAAGTTATTTATGGAGTACAGGCGCAGTTACTTCTTCTATCAATGGTCTTTGCGCAGGCGCTTATACAGTTACAGCAACCGACGCAAATAGTTGTTCCCAAACGCAAGTTGTAACCATCATCGAAAATAGTTTATTAACCGCAACATTTACTCCTAGTAATCCTTCTACATGTACTTCTTCTGATGGTTCAATTACGGCTGTTATTGGAGGAGGACTTCCTACTTATACTCTTACATGGTCTAATGGATCTACATCAAACCCTTTAAGTCCTGTTGGCGCAGGTTCTTACACTTTAAGTATTTTAGATGCTGCTGGTTGTACTCAAACTATTTCAACTACATTAAGTAATCCTACAGGGCCAACAGTAACTGCGGTTTCAAACTCCATTACTTGCTTTGGTGCTTGTACTGGATCGGCAACGCTTACAATTGCTGGAACGGGACCGTTTTCTGTAAATGGAAGTACTATTGCTGCCAATACAACCGTGTTATCTGGATTATGTGCTGGTATTACAACACCTATTATTACAGATGCTAATACTTGTGTTACCAATCAAACTATTAGTATTGTTGAGCCAACGCAATTAGTAGCGAATGGTGTTGTAACTAATGACCCTTGTAACGCATCGTGTACTGCTTCTATAAATTTAACTCCTTCGGGTGGCACTTTGCCTTATTCTTATGCTTGGTCACCAGCGGGTGTAGGCCAAGATCCTACTAATTTATGCGCAGGTACTTATACCGTTAACATTACAGATGGAAATAGTTGTGTCACTACAAATACTTATTTGGTAACGGAGCCTCCTGCATTAACATTAAGCTTTAATAAAAAAGATGTATTGTGTAATGGGCAATGTACTGGAGGAGTTAGAGCTGTTGTTGGAGGAGGATCAAGTCCATATACTTATACTTGGACACCATCGCCACCTTTTGCAGGATCTAATATCGACACATTAGTTAATATCTGTTCAGGGATTTATACTGTTAGTGCAAGTGATGCAAATGGATGTGTAATTACAGGAACAATAGATATTGGACAACCAATTGCGCTAACATCTACTATTACTTCTATTAATCAGAAATGTTTTGGGCAATGCAATGGTTCGGCTACTATTACAGCTGCTGGTGGCGTTGCTCCTTATTCGTATAATTATAATACAACACCAATTACACCGACTCAAACTATTGGAGGCTTATGTATTGGTACCTACACAGGTGGAGTATCGGATGCTAATGGTTGTATAAGTTCAAATAGTTTTGTGATTTCACAACCCTTACCTATTGTGGTTACCGCTACGGTAAGTAATCCAACATGTAATGCAGTTTGTAATGGAAGTGTTGCAACCACTGTAACTGGTGGTAATCCAAATTATAGTTATAATTGGATTGCAAGTGGAGGACCAGTTCCAAATCCTACAGGACTTTGTGCTGGAAGTTATACAGTTGTGGTAACAGATGATAGTTTGTGTACCGGACAAGCCTTGGTAACATTAATGGATCCTGCTATTTTATTAGCAAACACATCATTTACTAATCCTAGTTGTAATGCAAGCTGTAACGGAGTAGTTACTGCAAATCCAATTGGAGGAACAGGACCATTCTCATATTCGTGGGCTTTACCAGCTATTAATACAAACACAACTGTTTCAGGTTTATGTGCTGGAGTTTATACACTTACTTTAAATGATGTTAATGGTTGTCAAGCAGTTCAAACAGTAACCTTAACCGATCCGCCAGCAATCACTATAAATCCGTCATTAGCACCAGCAACTTGTAGTGTTTCTAATGGTTCAATTAATGCTACGGCATCTAATGGTGTAGCACCTTATACTTATAATTGGTTAGATGCTATATTAGCTGGACAAGCAACGAATACCATGGTTACAAATATTCCTGCTGGCTCTTATACGGTTGTGGTAACTGATAATGTAGGATGTTCTACCACTAGCGTTATTGCTTTAAGTAATGCAGATGGACCAACGGGAGCAACAATTACTTCAACTAATGTAACTTGTAATTCACAATGTAATGGAGCAGCAGATATTTCTAATCCTCTTGGTGGAACAGCGCCATATACTTTAAGTTGGATTAATCCAGTTTCTGCTTCATCTTCTATTTCAAGTTTATGTGCTGGAACTTATACTGCACAAATTGCAGATGCTAATAACTGTTTATTTTTCCAATCAGTAGTCATCACAGAGCCACAAACGATTGATGATAATGAAATTATAACTAGCGCAGCTTGTTTAGGAAATTGTAATGGCTCTATTGCTTTAAATCCAGCTGGTGGAAATGCAGGTGCTTATACATATTCTTGGTCGCCAGCAGCGGCTACAGCAACTGTTTCTAATCTTTGCCCAGGTGCTTATACTGCTACTATTACAGATGTTCAAGGTTGTACATTGGTAGCCAATTATATTCTTCCTAGTTTAACAACCATTACTAGCAGTACTTTTGCAACTAATAATACGTGTTTTGGTGATTGTAACGGTACTATTTTAGCAACGAATGTTGCTGGTGGATTACCTCCATATTCTTTTTCTTGGTCAGATCCTGCTGGACAATCAACATCTACAGCAAGTAATTTGTGTAACGGAAACTATTCGGTAACGATTACAGATGCAAATGGATGTCGTAATGTAATGCCTGCAATAATTACATCACCTTCAGCTATAACATTTACGCCAACTGTTACTCAACCTAATTGTGGTTTGTGTGACGGTTCTGCTATTGTTACTCCTATTGGTGGAACAGCTGGCTATACATTTGTTTGGACAAATGGGCAAACAATCAATTCGGCTTCTAACTTATGCGCAGGTGTTTATGGTATAGAAGTTACAGACGCTAACGCTTGTGTCACTAACTCAAATGTTATTATTAATAGTTCTTCTACTTTTACTGGCGAAACCATTATACAACAAAATGTATCCTGTAGTGGTTTATGTGATGGTTCGGTAACAGTTACGGCTATTGGTGGAACCGCACCAATTACATATCATTGGTTACATAATGCTTCTTCATCTCAAACATTAAATGGACTTTGCGCTGGAACTTATTTCTGTAATATGATAGATGCAAATGGTTGTATAAGAACAGCAAGTGTTGTTATTGGAGCGACCTCTAATTTTACGATTACTCCACAAATTACTCAATCCTCATGTTCAGTAAACAATGGCTCTATTTCAGTTAATGTTGTTGGTGGCACTGGTGGTCCTTATACATATGTTTGGATACCAGCTGCTGCAAATACTCCATCTTTAACAAATTTAGCCCCTGGTAACTATACCTTAACTGTATCTGATGGCAACTGTACGCAAACTCAAGTATATTCTATTAATTCAGTTAATGGACCAATTGTTACAGCTACTCAAAATGATGTGAGTTGTTCAGGGCTTTGTGATGGCAGTATTTCATTAATTATTAATGGAGGTACGCCAGCGTATACAACTGCTTGGTCTAATGGGGCATCAACTCCAGCTATAAATGGACTTTGTGTTGGGGCTTATTCATATACGGTTACAGATGCTGCAGGATGTAAAGCTGTTCAAAGTTTCTCTTTAACAACTGGAACTCCAATTGTATTTAGTGTGGCTGATATTGACAATCCATTATGTAATAATAATTGTAATGGTGTTATCACAACCATACCTAGCGGAGGGGCGTTACCTTATACTTATAGTTGGATTGTTTCAACATCAACTACATCCATAGCAAATGCTTTATGTTCTGGAAATTATTCAGTTACAGTTACAGATGCTAATGGCTGTTCTTCGCAGGAGACACATACATTAACAGGACCAACGTCAATTACTGTAACGGCAGTTTTAACTAATGCAAATTGTAATGGCGTAGCAAATGGAGCAATAGATTTAACAGTATCTGGTGGCACGCCAGGAACTGGTTACACATATAGCTGGACGCCGAATAATGTTGCTACAGAAGATTTATCAAGTATACCTGCAGGAACTTATAGCGTGCAGATTACAGATGCTAATGGTTGTGTAGTAGATACGAGTTTTGTAATTACTGAACCAGTATCAATAGATGGACAAGAAGTTATTTCAAGCGCAACTTGTTTTGGTAATTGTAATGGAACCATCACATTAAATCCTACTGGAGGTGTTGGTCCTTATACGTATTCGTGGTCGCCAGTAGCTCCAAATTCAGCTACAATCACTAACTTATGTCCAGGACCACAAACAGCCACCATAACAGATTCGCAAGGATGTGCTTTTGTAGCAGTATATAATATTCCAAGTTTAACAACTATTACGGCTTCAACATTTGTAGTTAATAATTTATGTTTTAATGATTGTAACGGGGTTTTAACAGCGACTAATATTGCTGGTGGAACAGCCCCTTACACCATTAATTGGAATGATCCAAATTTCCAAACTGGAAATACGGCTATCAATTTATGTACAGGAAGTTACTCTGCAATCGTTACAGATGCTAGTGGTTGTTTTAGTCAAATACCAGCAGACGTTAGTTCTTCTTCTCCTGTAACATTTACACCAGTTATTACACAACCTGGCTGCGGTTTATGTGATGGGTCAATTGTTGTTAATCCATCTGGCGGAATACCAGTTTATACATATTCGTGGACTAATAACCAAACTGGAAATACAGCTACTAATTTATGCGCGGGCGTGTATGGTGTTGATATTACTGATGGAAATGGTTGTGTGAATTCTACAAATGTTGTTATAAATAGTTTAAGCGGTTTTACTGGGGAAACAATTGTTACGACGGATGTTACCTGTGGAGGAAATTGCGATGGAACTGCAAATGTAACTGCTATTGGCGGAACTGGAGTTATTACGTATCATTGGATACATGATAATTCAACCTCACAAACTGCTTCTAATTTATGTGCCGGAGTAACCTACTTATGTAACATGACAGATGAGAATGGTTGTACAAGAACGGCTAGTGTAGTAATTGGAGCAGTTACAAGTTTAAGCATTACTCCACAAATTGTACCTTCTTCATGTTCTTCTAGTACTGGGTCTATTACAGTAAATGTAACGGGTGGCACTGGAGCCTATAGTTACACTTGGATACCAGCAGCACCTAATTCCCCTTCAATCACAAATTTAGCGCCAGGCATTTATACGCTAACCGTTAGTGATGGTAATTGTTCTCAAACTCAAGTTTACCCTATTAATTCAATTAATGGACCTATAGTTTCCGCTACTCAAAGTGATATTAGTTGTTCAGGGCTTTGTGATGGAAGTATTTCATTAACTATCAATGGAGGAACGCCAGCGTATACTACTGCTTGGTCTAATGGAGCATCAACGCCAACTATTAATGGACTTTGTGTAGGTCCTTATTCATATACCGTAACAGATGCCGCAGGATGTAAAGCTGTTCAAAGTTTCTCTTTAACAACTGGAACTCCAATTGTATTTAGTACAGCAAATGTAAATAATCCTTTATGTAACAATGATTGCAACGGTGCGATAACTGCTATACCAATTGGAGGGTCTTTACCATACAGTTTCAGTTGGGCTGTTTCAACATCTACAACATCTGCTGCTAACGCTTTATGTTCTGGAAATTATTCGGTTATAGTTACAGATGCTAATGGCTGTTCTGTTCAAGAGACATATACATTAACAGGGCCAACGCCAATTGCGGTAACAGCTGTTTTAACAAACGTAAATTGTAATGGTGCAACAAATGGAGCTATAGATTTAACAGTATCAGGTGGTACGCCAGGTGCTGGTTATACATATAGCTGGACACCTAACAATGTTTCTACAGAAGATGTATCGAGCCTTCCTGCGGGAACATATAGTGTTCAGATTACAGATGCTAATGGTTGTGTAGTAGATACAAGTTTTGTTATTACTGAACCAGCACCAATAAATGGTCAAGAAATTATTGCAAGCGCAACTTGTTTTGGTAATTGTAATGGCTCTATCACATTAAATCCTATTGGAGGCGTTGCTCCTTATACGTATTCATGGTCGCCAGTAGCTCCAAATTCGGCTACCATCACTAACTTATGTCCAGGACCACAAACAGCTACTATAACAGATGCGCAAGGATGTGCTGTTGTAGCAGTATATAATATTCCAAGCCTAACAACAATAACAGCTTCAACACTTGCGGTAAATAATTTATGTTTTAATGATTGTAACGGTGTTTTAACAGCAACTAATATCGCGGGAGGAACAGCACCTTATACCATTAATTGGAATGACCCAAATTTCCAAACCGGAAACACTGCTATCAATTTATGTACAGGAAGTTACTCGGCAATTGTGACTGATGCAAATGGATGTTTTAGTCAAATACCAGCAACTATTGGATCAACAGGCCCTGTAACTTTTACGCCAGTAGTTACTGAACCAGGTTGTGGACTTTGCAATGGTTCCGCGATTGTTAATCCAGTTGGAGGTATAGCGCCTTATACTTATATATGGAGTATACCTTCACAAACTACAAACACAGCCACTAATTTATGTTCTGGTGTTTATGCTGTGCAAATTACAGATGGTAACGGTTGTGTCAATACTACAAGTGTTGTTATAAACAGCTCATCTGGAATAACAGGAGAAACATTAGTTACAACTGATGTTACTTGTTCTGGAAATTGTGACGGAACTGCAAATATAATCGCCGTAGGTGGTGTAGCGCCTATTTCCTATCATTGGATTCATGATAATTCAACGTCACAAACGGCGACTAATTTATGTGCTGGAATAACGTATTTATGTAATATGACAGACGCGAATGGTTGTACAAGAACAGCAAGTGTAGTAATTGGAGCAACTACTAATTTTACGATTACACCGCAAATCATTCCATCTTCTTGCTCAGCTAGTACGGGTTCTATTACAGTAAATGTAACAGGAGGCACAGGGATATATAATTACACTTGGATTCCAGTAGCTCCAAACTCAGCTTCTATAACAAATTTAGCACCTGGCATCTATACACTAACCGTTAGTGATGGTAACTGTTCTCAAACACAAGTTTATGCTATCAATTCGTTTAGTGCACCTATTATTACTTCTACTACTAATGACATATCTTGTAGCGGAATATGTAATGGCGATATCGCTTTAACTATTTCTGGAGGAGTACCAGCTTATAACACGCTTTGGTCGAACGGAGCAACAACTCCAAGTATTAGTGCTTTATGTGCAGGCGCTTATTCGGTAATAGTTACCGATGCAGCAGGATGTAGTGCGGTTAGAAACTTCTCATTATCTACCGTAACACCGATTGTATTTAGTACACCGGATGTTGATAATCCTTTATGTAATAATGATTGCAATGGAGCTATTACAGTTATTCCAAGCGGTGGAGTTTTACCGTATACATTTAATTGGGCAGTAGCAACGTCTTCTACTTCGGTAGCAAATGCTTTATGTGCTGGGAATTATTCAGTAACGGTAACTGATGCAAATGGTTGTCCAGCTTTAGAAACATATACATTAACAAGTCCGCCAACAATTACTGTAACAGCAATTGTTGCCAATGCAAATTGTAATGCAACGTCTACAGGCTCTATTAATTTAACAGTAACTGGCGGTGTTCCAGGATCAGGTTATACATTTAGTTGGACGCCTACAAATGCCACAACAGAAGATATTACTGGTTTAACCGCAGGAACATATAGTGTGATAATTACAGACGCAAATGGTTGTAGTGTAGATTCAAGTTTTGTGATTACAGAACCAACAGCAATCATAGATAATTCAGTAATTACAAGTGCAGCATGTTTTGGAAATTGTAATGGATCTATTGCTTTAACGCCTACGGGTGGAACAGGACCTTATACATATTCATGGTCACCAACAGCTAATACAGGAACTGTTACTAGTTTATGCCCTGGCCCACAAACAGCTACAATTACTGACGCTCAAGGTTGCGCATTGGTATTTAACTATAATGTACCAAGCTTAACTACTATAACAGCTTCAACACTGGCGGTTAATAATGTATGTTTTAACGACTGTAATGGTATTTTAACTGCAACCAATATTGCTGGTGGCGTTGCGCCTTATACGATTCAATGGAACGATCCTATTGGACAAATAGGAAATACAGCTAGCGGATTGTGTACAGGTAATTACTCTGCGACGATTACAGATGCTAATGGATGTTTTAATCCTGTGCCTGCAACTATTAGTTCTATTTCTCAAGTAACATTTACACCAAATATTACACAACCAAGTTGCGATCAATGTGATGGTTCGGCTATTGTAAATCCAGTTGGTGGAACAGCGCCTTATAGTTTCTTATGGAGTAATAATCAAATTGTAAATACCGCTACTAATTTATGTTCTGGTGTTTATGCAGTTCAAATTACGGATGGTAATGGTTGTGTCAATACAACGAACGTTGTTATTAATAGCTCAAGTGGAATTACAGGAGAAACCATCGTTACAACTGATGTAAGTTGTGATGCAAGTGTGTGTGATGGTGCTGCCAATGTTTCCGCAATAGGCGGGGTTGCCCCAATAACCTATAATTGGATTCATGATAATTCAACTTCACCAAACATCACTGGATTATGTGCTGGAACTTATTTCTGTAATATGACTGATGTAAATGGATGTTCTAGAACAGCAAGTGTTGTTATTGGAGCATTAACCACATTTACTATCTCATCTCAAGTAACTCAATCTTCTTGTTCTTCTTCTACAGGTTCAATTACTGTAAACGTAGTTGGCGGAACTGGTATTTATACTTATGCATGGCTTCCTGCAGGAAACACACCAACTATAAGTAATTTGGCTCCTGGAACTTATACGCTAACCGTTAGTGATGGTAATTGTTCTAAAACTGAAATATTTACTATTCAATCAATCAATGCGCCAATAATTACATCAACAAAACAAGATATTTCTTGTAGCGGTTTATGTGATGGAAATATTGCGATTACTATTACAGGAGGAACTCCAACCTATAATACAGTTTGGTCAAATGGAGTAACAACTTCTAGTATCAGCGCATTATGTGCAGGAGATTATTCTGTAGAAGTTACAGATGCCGCTGGCTGTAAAGCAACTCGTAATTTCTCGTTAGCTACTGTTGCGCCAATTGCATTTAGTATTCCTGATTTAGATAGTCCTCAATGTCATGATGCTTGCGACGGCTCGTTAACTGCTATTCCTGCAGGTGGTACTATGCCATATACATTTACATGGACTCCTAATAATGTGAATACAGCAACAACTAACAGTTTATGTACTGGAAATTATTCTATTACTGTTGCAGATGCTAATGGTTGTTCTACTTCAAATATGTATTCATTAATTAATCCTCCAACATTAACGTTAACAGCTACAATTACAGATGCAACTTGTAGTTCAGCTTTAAACGGAGCGATAACGACAACAGTTACTGGCGGTATTTCCCCATATAGCTACAATTGGATGCCTGGATCTATTGTTACTCCAAATTTAGTAGGTGTGTTAGAAGGAACTTATACTTTAACATTAACGGATAATTTTGGTTGTATTATTGATTCAGCTTTAACTATAAATTCAACGCTAGGTGTAGATGCCATTGCGGGTAATGATACCTTATTCTGTCAAAATGGAACATTATTATTAGATGGATCTAATTCAACTAGTACTTTTGGAACTAACACTTACGAATGGTTTGTTGTGCCAGCGGTTGCAGCCTTTTCAAATTCAGTTTCAACTAATGTTTCACCGTCTGTTGGAACCTCTACTTATGTCTTAGTTGCAACTAATGGCGTTTGTATTGATAGTGATACGATTGTAGTTAATTCAAATCCGCTTCCAAATGTCGATGCTGGACCAGTGATTAGTATTCCTTTATTTGGCTCAGGAACTATTGGAGGTAATCCAACTTGTGCTACAGGCTCGTTCATTCAGTTGGTTGCCAGTAACGGGATTAGATAATCCATTAGGAACAAACCCAGTATCTGGTACAACCGTTACCACTATTTATACGGTATCAGTTATTGATGTGAACGGTTGCTTTAATTCTGATACAGTAACAGTTTATGTTTACCCTGAAATTAAAATTCCAAATGGATTCTCTCCAAATGGAGATGGTAAAAACGATGTATGGCAAATTGATTTTATTGATCAGTTCCCTGATTGTGAAGTGGAAGTATATAATCGTTGGGGAGAACAATTGTTCTACTCTAAAGGATATGCTATACCATTTAACGGACAGTACAAAGGAAAAAATTTACCAGTTGGAACGTATTATTATGTTGTGAAGTTGAATCATCCTAATTTCCCAACACCATACACAAGCCCATTAACCATATTTAGATAAAAGATGAAGAAATTTTTATACATAACGGTTATCGTGTTGCTTGTAACAAATTTACAAGCCCAACAACTACCTCAATACACGCAGTATATGCTAAATGATTTGGCAATTAATCCTGCGGTAGCTGGGAAAGATAATTTTGCAGATATGCGTTCTAATAACCGTTACCAATGGGTAGGGATGACAGATGCACCTAGAACTTATATGTTGACGTTGCATAGTCCTTTAAAAAATCGACACATGGGTTTAGGAACACATATCTATACTGATATTGTTGGGCCAACCAGACGAGTAGGTATTAGTTTAGCCTATGCATACCATATTAAGATTGCAGAAAAAACGAGGGTATCATTAGGACTGAATGCAGGAATACAACAATGGGGAATTGACGGACATAAATTGCATTTACACGATGCAGGTGATGATAATCTATTAACGCAATATCAAACTAGAATTGTTCCTGATTTTGGAGCGGGTATATATGTTCATAATGACAAATGGTATTTGGGATTTAGTGCGCCTCAATTATATCAAAGTCCTATTAAATTGTATCCAGATGGAGATCATAAAGGAACATTGGTGACTCATTTCATGTTAAATGGAGCTTACAAATTCGATATCAATGATGATTTTAAAGTAGAACCTTCTTTCTTAGCTAAATATGCAAATCCAGCGCCGATTAAGGTGGATGTTGGAGCTCGTGTTATTTATCAGGAGCAAGTTTGGTTGGGAGTTGGTTATAGACATAATGATGCGCTTACAGCTTTAGTTGGCTTTATGTATAAAAATTATTTAATGATAGGTTACTCTTACGATTTTACAACAACTAATCTTAAAAATTACTCTTCGGGCACACATGAGTTAATGTTAGGTCTCCGCTTTTCAAAACAACAATCCAAGCATTGGCCTGATGATGTTGAAGTAAAATAACTACCACAATTATTATTAATATCTTATTTTTACAGTTTTTTATACTATGAAATTTCATAAAGAAGGTTATCCTACATTATTAGTTACCATATTATTTAGTGCTATTATTATTAGTATTGCCAAATTAGCATTTCCTGAATTTGCCATTGCACATTGGTTTGCATATGCATTATCAGGATTTTTATTAATTGTGGTGATTCAATTTTTTCGCCACCCAAGTCGTGTGCATACCATTAATGATAATGCTATTATTGCGCCAGCAGACGGTAAAGTAGTAGTGATTGAAGAAACAGAAGAAGGTGAATATTTTAAAGACAAGCGTATTCAGGTATCTATTTTTATGTCGCCTATTAATGTGCACGTAAACCGTTACCCAATTGCTGGTGACGTGACTTATGCAAAATACCATGCGGGTAAATTTATGGTAGCTTCTTTGCCAAAAGCAAGTACTGAGAATGAACGCACGAGCGTTGTCGTGAAACATCCTAGCAATGGTAAATCTGTTTTATTCAGACAAGTAGCAGGGGCGTTAGCACGTCGTATTGTGATGTATAGCAAAGAAGGCGATAAAGCGACGCAGTGCGGAGAAATGGGCTTTATTAAATTTGGTTCTCGAGTAGATTTGTATTTACCATTAGACGCAAAATTGAAAATTAAAATTGGTGATGTGGTAACGGGTTCACAAACTGTTATTGCGGAGTTTTAAATCAAATTATTCGAAGTGAATTTGAATTTGTGTGGATGTTATTATAATTAGTTTTGTAATTTTAATCCATCGCAGAAGTCTTTTCTCAAAATTAAAAATTGTTTAATACAATGTAATTATTCTTACATGGAATTTGACCCTTGATAATCATTGCTATAATGTCCAATAAATCACAGAGTTATGTCAAAAGAAATAATTTTTCCTTAGCTGAATTAGGATGAGCATAGAGATGGACCATGGTAGTTTTTTTTAAATCCTAACTGTCATAATATTCTCAATTGGAATTAATTAAATCGTACTATAAATTGCATTAACTTCATATAGTTATATTTCCAATCACCAATAATGTTTTTTTTTCAAAACCACCCAGGATATTGCATTAAATAAGAGAGCGTGCTATAGATTAAAATGGATATTTTAAAAATTATAAAGTAAATACAAGATACTTTTAAACTCCATGAAAATGCAATAAACTTCTCCACATTAAAATAGTTTGTTAGTTAGAATTAAAATGTAAGACTATTTATTAATAAACATATTGTTTAACTTCCGTAGGAATTACAAACGTTTTATTTTTATTGTAAAAATCTGAAAAACTTGTATTCATTTTTTTAACGTAGTCTGAGTATTTTTTTAATGAGTAGCCTTGTTGGTAATATGGAAATGGTTTATTTAGTTGAATAAAAAATCGATTTTTAATTACCATAAATACTTCTTTAGCAGGAGTGCCTTTTTCGGATGCTTTACTAGCTTGCACTTCAGACACTAATCCTAATGATGAATCATAAATAGTACCTTGTTCGGCAACTAAATAAAATGGAACGTCACAAACAATACTTGAATTAACAACTAAATTAGAGTCCACAAAAATGCCAGCCAAACTTTTATGTTTTACAGAGTCAGAGCAATCTGAATTAAAAAAATAAACGGGGCAAAATTTAAATTCGTTGCTGTAGGCTCTAATGATGGCTTTATTATTTAGTTTCGTTTCTCTTTCCATTTGTGTTGCCATATCCATGCTTCCAGCTGCTTTTAAACGGTTAATGGTGTTCGCATTGGTTTTTAAACGTACTAATAAAGCACCTCCATTTTTTAAGGAAATGATTTGTGCTTTAGCAACACTTTCGCGGTATTTGCTAAATGCAATAAAAGAGGAGTCTTCTTTAAAGTTATTTACTTTAGGAGGTTTGGTGTCGTCTTCTTGTGAGAAACAAGTAGCACTAAACATCAAACAAGCAAGAAGTACTATGTTATTTAACTTCAGAACCATTATTAAAATCAGGTTTGGTTGCTGTCATAAAACTTAATTCCCCAGCGCTATTCGAAGCCATTAAAATCATTCCTTGACTTTCGATACCTTTAATTTTTCGTGGTGCAAGGTTTGCCAGCATACACACTTTTTGTCCAATAATATCTTCAGGTTTATACCATTCGGCAATACCACTTACCACAGTGCGCACGTCAAGACCAGTATCGAGTTTTAGTTTTAATAATTTATCTGTTTTAGGAACGCGTTCTGCTTCTAAAATAGTAGCAGTGCGAATATCCATTTTACTGAAATCATCAAAACTAGTTTCTGGTTTAGCTGGTGCAATTTCAGTTACGGCATTTGCCGAAGCATTCGCACTTTTGCTGGCATTTAATTTATCAATCTGTGCTTGAATTTCTGTATCTTCAATTTTAGCAAATAGTAATTCTTCTTTATTAATTACATGTCCTGCAGCCATGTTGCTAGTTTGTTTAGCCGCATGCCATTTTAAAATTGGCATATTTAACATCGTAAATAATTTAGCTGATGTAAAAGGCAAGAACGGTTCACAAACGACTGCTAAGTTGCAAGTAATTTGTAAAGCGATATTCATAATCGTTTTTACACGTTGCTCATCCGTTTTAATCAATTTCCATGGCTCGGTTTCAGCTAAGTATTTATTTCCTAAACGAGCCAAGTTCATCATCTCAGCTAAGGCTTCTCTAAATTTAAAGTTTTCAATCGAAGCTGATATTTTATCAGGAAATGCGGCCAATTGCTCTAAAATCAATAAATCTTCTTTAGTATAAGTGTCAGCAGAAGGTACAGAACCATTGTAGTATTTGTGAGTCAACACTAAAGTACGGTTTACAAAATTCCCTAAAATTGCAACTAATTCAGAATTATTTTTGGTTTGAAAATCTGCCCAGGTAAAATCGTTATCCTTAGTTTCTGGAGCGTTAGAACATAAAGTGTAACGTAATACATCTTGCTGATTTTTAAAATCAATTAAATACTCGTGTAACCAAACCGCCCAATTACGAGAAGTCGAAATTTTATCACCTTCTAAATTTAAAAATTCATTGGCTGGCACATTATCTGCTAAAATAAAATCACCGTGCTCCATTAACATCGCTGGGAAAATAATACAGTGAAACACAATATTATCTTTTCCAATAAAATGAATCAAACG